>CAWEQL010000022.1:0-7939 GCA_963811245.1 uncultured Acidimicrobiaceae bacterium | reverse complement strand
GGCGAGGAAGCTCCCGCCTGACCTGCGGGAACGCGATCTCGCAACGGCCCCGTGACGACGGTTCGACGACACGAGGGTCGGTCGCGCGTCGTGCCACCCCGACGCCGAGGCGAGCGCCGCTGGCGTAGCTGCACCCAGCCAGGCAGCCGGTCCCGGGCGGTCCAGGACGCTGTAGCGGGTGTGCTACGACCGGGGTATCGTGTCCGACATGAGCCGAACGATCAGCCAGCGTGAACTCCGCAACGACAGCGGGGAGATCATGCGTGCCCTCGATCGAGGCGAAGACTTCGTCGTCACCCGCAACGGCGTCCCCGTCGGCGAGCTCCGACCGGCACGCCGCCGCTTCGTCACGCGCGACCTGCTTCTCGAAGCGTTCCGCACCGCACCTGCTCTCGACCCGGAGCGGTTCCGCGCCGACGTTGACGAGGTGGCCGATCAGGACATCGAGCCGGTGGCGTGACCCCTGCAGCCACGGTCCGTGGGCTGCTGGACACCTCCGTGGTCATCGCCCTCGAGTCGCTGGCCCGGGAGGCACTGCCCGAGGAACCCGCGATCTCGGCGATCACGCTGGCGGAGCTGGCCGCCGGCCCGCACGCCACCGACGACGCGGACGAGCGAGCCCGCCGACAGGACCGCCTTCAGCGCGTGGAAGCGTTGCTGGACCCGCTGCCGTTCGACGCCGCAGCAGCACGCGCCTACGCCCGCGTCTACGCAGCCACCCGCACGGCTGACCGCAAGCCCCGCGGCGCTCGGGCGGTCGACCTGATGATCGCGGCCGTCGCGCTCGCCAACGGGTTGCCGCTGTTCACACGCAACGCCGCCGACTTCGAGCACCTTGCGACTGCGGGCCTCGACGTCCGGAGCGTGTGAGGGCCCGCCAGTGGGGATCGTCACACGGGGCCTGTGTGGTCCGCGATACCGCATGGGGGCGTTCGTGGTCTCCACCTCGAGGATGAGGCTCTCGGGTACGCCCGGGGCGTGACCGAGGGCTAGTCCCTCCGGGGCGGGTTCAACCGGCCCGCCAGCGGACGGCGGTGAGACGGTCGTCGTGCATCCTCTCGTGGTGACGCGGACGGGCAGGACGTGCCCGGCGTCACCTGAGGGGGAGTCCCATGCCCGTCCTGGTCCCGCTGACCGCCCGATCCGAGCGGAGGTCAGCGGGACGCCGTCCCCGCTGGCGTTCGGGTGCGACGGCCCTCGTGCTGTTGCTGGCCGTGCTCGTACCCGCCACCGTGAGCGCTCCGAGTGCTCGGGCGGTCGAGGCGACGGGCACCCAGCCGCCGTGCGAGAAGCTCGACGGTGGTAGCCAACAGGGCGCGTGCGGCCTCGAGAGCGATGCCATCCAGCTCGCCGTCACCGGCGAGCTGGGCGACCCCGGCGACGAAGCGGTCATCCAGGTCACCAGCAGCATCCCCCCGTGCCTGACGTGGAGCAGCTACACGGACGAGACCTCGCCCGACCCGTGCTACACGGGGTGGGAGATGAGCCGCACCCGGAACGGGGCGTCCCGTGAGTGGTCGTGCGACTACATCGACGGTCTGAACGCGGACCGCTACAGCAACCGCTCCTGCGACACGGCCCCGCTGTACCGGAGCACCGGCTCCTCTCCCGACCTGACCTGGCACTTCGACGGTGACCCGGCGTCGGACGGGATCGGCAACTGTCGGCTGGGGGCGAACTGGCAGACCTACATCTACGGCGGTGACGCCACGATCTTCCGGTTCCCCCCGTACGCCGCCGACCACCAGCGGTGCGTGGTCGAGCAGCGTGGCCCGCGGCCCGACGGACTGCACGGGGCGACGTGGATCCGGGCCAACATCCACATGACGGTGTGGGAGAACGGGGAGTACCGCACCGAGGAGCAGACGTTCTGGGTTCCGCTGAGGGGAGACCTCGACGACCGTCCGTTCGTGAGCTTCTCCGACGTCGACGAGGGCGACGGCCAGTTCTCCTTCGTGAACCGGACGTTCAGCCTGTCGGGCGAGACGATCACCTACGAGTGGGACTTCGGCGACGACAGCGTCCACTCGTTCGCGGACGAGCCGACACACACCTACGCCGAGGCCGGCGAGTACACGGTCACGTTGACGGCGCGTGACGACAACGATGAGGTCAGCACCACCGAGCGGGTCGACGTGAAGCCACCACCCCTGGACGTGGCCATCGCGCTCGCGGACGGTGAGACGGCCGAGGTCGGCACGCCGTTCGACGTCGTCGTCACGCTGACCGCCGGGGACTCGGGGCTCGGCGGCCTCACCGCGGTCCGCCCGCAGGACTGGGACGACCACCTCGACCTGACCTTCTACGACGACGGTGTGTCGCTCGTCAGCCAGCCGACGATCACGCCGTTCGACCTGCTCAAGGGCGAGGAGCGCACCTTCACCTACTCCGTGCTGGTCGACACGCCGTTGAGCGACGACCTCTACCTCGAGTCGTGGTGGGACTACGAGGACGACAGCGGCAAGACGCGCTGGGGCGACAACTGGACCACGATCCCGGTGGACAGCCCCAAGCTCAGCGGGGAGTTCTTCCGCGTCGACGGACTCGGGGACGAGGTCCGTGAGGGCGACACGGCCCCGGTGCGCTTGCGCGTGGAGAACCTCTCCGAGGAGGACGTGACCGGCCTCCAGCTCGTCTCCGTCGGCGAGTCCGGCGATGCCGGCCTGGTCGACGTCCGGGCTGCTACCGAACCTCTCGCGGGGCAGGATGCCGTCCTGACGTTGCCCGATGGGCTCGCCGCGTCCGGCCCGTCATCGGTCGGGTTCTCCGACTTCGAGGTCGACGGCGTCGAGGCGGGCGAGACCGGGCTCGTCGCCGTGGTCAAGGGCACGACCGCCGGTGGGGAGGAGGTCACGGGGACGATCGAGCAGGACTGGCTCGTCCGTCAGAACGATCTCGTCACGACGATCACGGTCGACCCGGAGGAGTACGAGCTCCTCGACGAGGATGCGGCCGGTCCGCCGGCGCCGATCACGGTGACCGTCGAGATCGCGAACCAGGGGAGCGAGCCGATCCGCGACGTGCGCCTGCTCTCGCTCGACCCGCGCGCGCAGGACGAGACGCCGGTGCTCGACCGCATCGACGTCACCGACGGCCCGACCGACGAGACGCCGATCGAGTACGGCGACATCGCCGCCGGCGAGTCTGTCTGCGAAGCAGTTCGACGTCGTCGCCCACGACGACGGGCGCTTCGACTTCGTCTCCCTCGCGACCGGGGCCGTCGGGGAGTCCGGGTCGGCCCGTTCGCGTGGGGAGGGGGGTGCGCTGCGTGTCGGTACGCCCTACAAGCTGGAGCTCGAGCTCGAGCTGGGGTCCGGCAGCGCCACCCGGGTCGGGACGGGGGCGGTCAAGGTCCCGCCCGGTGGGAAGTTCCGCATCATCGGCACCTACACGAACCTGACCTCGAACGGGCACATCGAGATCACGGGTGCGAAGCCCGAGACGACGTTCAACCTGGCCGGGGGCTACCTGCTCACCCCGGAGGCAGAGGACCGACTGGCGGCAGTGAAACCGAAGGGTTGCCCGATCCTCCCCTCGGACATCGTGCTCGACGCCAACAGCGCGACCGTGACCGGTGCGGTGCTCGCGACCGCGGCCGACGGCGCGCCGACCGGCACCGCGCTCTGGCACCTGCCCGAGGGCACGTGGGTCGACGACGAGACGGGGGAGAAGGTCGCGCTCACCGCGGACGACATCAAGGTGAAGACCGACTGGGGTCGGTGGGACGGCGAGGATCTCGCCCTCCGGGTGGTGCAGGACCGGTCTTCGCCGATCCCACCGCCGCTGACCGATGCGATGGCGTGGAGCCACTTCTCCTACGGCGTCGTCGACGGCATCGGCAACTGGATGTACGACTCGATCGACGCGTTCGGCGCGGTCGGTCGTGCTGCCGGCACGTTCTCGCTCGACCCGGGGATCGTCGTCGAGAAGCTCGGTGAGGCGGGGAGGTTCGTGTGGGACGCCGCGGAGCTCGCCGCGTCCGCGTGGTCGGCGATGTCGACAGACGACAAGGAACAGCTGGCGCTCCGCGTCGCGGAGGAGGTCCAGGCCCGTGTGCTCGCCAACCCCCTCTTCGCGGCGAAGGTGGGGCTGGAGGATGGACCGTCCATCCTGGAGTTCGCCAGGTCCGCGACGTACAACCTGTTCGGTGGGGTGGAGCAGGCCTACGCCAGCGGCGACCCGGCGCAGATCGCGGAGATGTGGGGCCGGGTGTCGGGCAACGTGGCGATGGAGGTGGCGACGTGCGGCGTCCCGGGGGACGAGTTCCTCAAGTTCGCCAAGACCGGTGACCTCGCGCACCTCGCGAGCAACGCGGAGAAGGCGGCGCTCGCCACCGAGCAGTCGACGCTGCTCCGGACGATGGAGACCGGGGCCATGGACGCCGCCACCGCGCGCAAGGCGTTCGGTGTCGGGGACGAGTCGCTCACCGCGGCGCAGCGGATCTTCAAGGCGCTCGGGGTGAAGGGGTACGCCCGGGAGCGGGGCGAGGAGGCGATCCGCCTGATCGACGAGCTCGGCGTCGCGGTGTGGAAGCCGGAGGCGATGAAGCCCAAGAACCTCTCCGAGATCGACGAGTACCTCGGGGTCCCCACCGGGAACCGGGGCAAGGTCGCGATCTTCTGGCCCGACACCGACTCGGTCCTGCGGGCCCGGCTGCAGGGCCAGGACCCGGAGGTGATCGAGGCGGTGCTGGAGCGGGCGGCATCGCGTCGTGACGAGTACGTCGAGTACTCGAAGAAGTTCAAGGGGTGGAAGGACGGGGACGGCATCCCGGTGGACCTCAACCTCAAGGACAACGGCATCCTCGAGTACACCGGGAAGAAGGAGAACCGCGCCTTCGACGTCGAGATCGTCGAGGGGAGCGGGTCCGCACCGGAACTCGTCTTCCCGAAGATGGCCGACGAGCACGGGGTGCTGAAGTACATCTCGGGCGACATCGACTGGGTCCACTTCTCGTTCCTCGACGGCACACCGCTCGACGAGGTCACGGCTTCGGTCCTGTACAAGCTGATGAACCAGTACGCGGGCCTGCAGCACCCCGAGACCATCACGTGGATCCGCGACGGCATGACGATGTTCAAGGGCAAGGCCAACCAGCTCCTCGACTACGCCGTCGGCCCGGCCAAGAAGGCGCTGCTGGAGGTGAGCGGCGACAGCACCCGGGCCGTGCGGATCAACGAGAAGCTGACACGGTTCGACGTGAACGGCCGCGGACACCAGATCTTCTTCGACGGCGGGCTGAAGAGCACCGCACGGGCGACCAAGGTCCAGGCCCTCGAGGCGCTCGGAAGCCTCTACCACCGGGTCCGCAACCCGGCGCCGGCGATGGCGCCGCTGATGTGGCTGAACGACTTCTTCGGCGATCAGAACACCGACAACTCCATCGGGGGGTGCAAGTTCTCGTTCAAGGCGACCAACAGCGCCACCCTGCTGCGCCGCACCATCAACGGAGCCATCGAGACGTACAAGGGCGGCTCGTGGTCACCGTGGAAAGCGCCCACCACGTGCAACGTCGATCCGGTCGTGCTCGCACCGGCCACGTCGTCGAGCGAGGACGTGCAGGCGGGCGCGACCCGGATACCGATCGAGGACATCCTCGCGGACTTCCCCGAGCTGGCGCCGTACGTGGAGGAGTGGTTCCAGGTCGGCGACACGATCGTGATCGGCCCGGGGACACCGGAGGAGGAGACGGCCACCATCACCGGGTTCGGCTCGATCCTCGTGGCCGAGGGCCTGCGCTTCGACCACCCGGCCGGGACGCTGATCGCCGTGCAGGACAGCCCCGCATCGGCCGGGGCTGGCGATGGGGGCACCACCTCCGTGGCGGTCCCCGACATCTCCCTGTCGTCGATCTGCGATCCGGGGGCGACCGCACCCTTCGGAGACGTCGACGGCGTCCACGCCGATGCGGTCGCCTGCATGGCCCGTTGGGGCCTGATGCTCGGGCTCCGGAGCGGGCTGTTCGGGCCGGACCGCCAGCTGACCCGGGGACAGCTCGCGACCATCCTCGTCCGGCTGTTCCGCCTGGCAGGTGTCGAGGCCCCTGCGGCGCCGGGCAACACGTTCACCGATGACGACGGGAGCGTGCACGCTCCGGCGATCGACGCCCTGGCAGCGCTGGGGATCTTCCGAGGCGAGGCCGCCGGCGACGCCCAGCCGCAGCTCTCGGTGACACGGGAGCAGTTCGCGTCGCTCGTGGCCCGCCTGCTCGATGCCATCGGGGTCGACCTCCCGACGGCGGGGGACCGGTTCGACGACGTGGTCGGTCCGCACGCGGACGCCGTCGAGCGACTGGCCACCGCGGGCGTCCTGATGGGCGTGGGGCCGAGGCACTTCGCGCCCCACCGCCCGATCGGACGCGCCCAGGCCGCCAGCATCCTCAGCCGGGCCCTCGCCCTGCTCGTGCAAGCGGGGCAGGTCGAGGGCTCACCCTCACCCGGCTGACCCCCCGTCCGATGCATCGCGGCGCGAGGCGGAGAGGAGTCGGTCGCGCGCCTCGCGCAACCGCCGGCCGGGCGCGAGGTCGAGCGCGCGCAGCTCCGCCTCGGTCGTTCGGAGGAGCTCCTGCGCCTCGGCCCGCTGGCCTCGACGTCGCAGGAGGTCGATGAGCAGGGCGGCCGCGGTCTCGTCGATCGGGCTCGCTGCGTGAGCGGAACGGGCGTGGTCGATGGCGAGGTCGTCGTCACCCGCCGCGGCGGCATCCTCGGCCGCGGCGAGGTGGAGGTAGGCGGCCTGCGATGCCAGCCGGGTCCGGGCTGGGGTCAGCCACTCGTCGTCGACGACCTCGCTCGGGAGCAGCTCCCCCCGGAGCCGCGCGAGGCCGTCCGCGATGGCCCGTGCTCGCCTGACCGGGTCGGTCGCGGTCCGAGCCGCGCGGGTGGCGTCATCGACCGTGTGGAGGTCGACGCGGACGGCGGCGGCGAGGCCCACACGTCCACCCGGTCGGCTCTCGAGGGCGTCACCGAGCACGCTTCGGGTCCGGTGGAGCAACCGCCGCAGGCGCTCGCGACCCGTGTCGACGTCGTGGTCGGGCCAACACCAGGCGGCGAGACGGTCGCGAGCCACCGGTTCGTTCGCGACGGCGAGGTAGGCGACGAGTCGACGGGGTGCGCCGGTGAGTTGGACCTCCCGTCCACTGGGGTCGAGGACGCGGAAGCCGCCCAGCGTCCGCACGTGCCAGCTCGTGGCGTCGTCGTGGAGCCGCCGAGCGAGACCGGACCGGGTGGCGGCTGCCCGGGGGAGGAGCCGTTCGGCCACCTCGGGCTCCAGGGTCAGGAGCACCGCCGGCTCCTCGAGCGTCGCGCACATCTCGAAGGCCTGCGCCGCGTCGGCGGCCGCACCGGCGCCGTCGCCCGTGCGGTCACGAGCTGCGGCGATGAGCAGACGCATCCGTGCCGCATCCCACGGCTCGAGGTCGGGCCGACCCCGGATCGCCTCCCACGCCTGGACGGCACCGTCGAGCTCTCCCCAGCGGGACTCGACGCTGACGATCGCCAGCCCGATCGGTGTGGGCTCCCGCTCGCGCGAGGGGAGGAGCTCCGCGAGCCGGTGACGAGCTCCGTCCTCGGCCCCGACCCGAGCGAGCGCCTCGACCATCGAGGCGCCGTACCACAGGCCCGTCACGTTGCTCTCGGACCAGGGTCCAAGGTGGCGGTCTCCCTCCTCGATCCAGCTCTCGACGAGGTCCCGCTGGCCGCGTACGGAGGCCACCGTGGCCGCGGCCCAGGCAACGTACGCGGCTGCGCGATCGTCGCCCCTGGCGGCGTAGGGCCAGGCGACGTCGATGTCCTGCTGCGCCTCGTCGACCTCACCGAGCCAGAGGTGCAGCTGCGCCCGCTGGCTCAGGAGGGCGGCACGGATGGACGGATCGTCGTCGAGCCAGAGGGCCTCCGACAGCGATCGGTGGGCGGCGCGCAGGCCCCCCGTCGTCAGCTGGACC
>CAWEQL010000021.1:0-168784 GCA_963811245.1 uncultured Acidimicrobiaceae bacterium | reverse complement strand
AGCGAGAAGGTGTTGGCGATGCTCCTGATGTCGGCGAGCTCGCACGGCTGCTCGACGATCTCGGCGCTATGCGGCGCCCCGCGGTCGTGTCAGCGCTCGAGATCGTCGCTGGGGGCCGCTCAGCTGAGTTGCCTGCTTGCCGCATTCAGCGCTCTTGCTGAGGCTGATGAACGAAGACGTGTGGTAGCGTTGGACCTCTCCGCTGACCACCTGCGACTGCTTGGAGAACGGCTCCGAAGCGTCACTGGAGCTCTGCCGACGAGTTTGAGGAAATCGAGGCAATACCGGACTCATCTCAATAGGCGGCATCGGTGGATGAGCGATGGGGCCGAGTACTGGCAGCCGGTGCGCGCCGCCTGCAGTGGCCGGTGGTGCCATCGGCGAACTTCTCGAGGCAGTCGCCGCAGATGACCTCTTGTTGCGCGTCGGCGTCGAGGGCCAGCTCGAGCTCTGTCGGCGAGATGTTGCGCTCGCGTGACTCCCTCCCGCCATCAGCTACCAGCAATCTGGGCTAGCCAAATGCCTTCAGCAGTGTCCAAACGTATGTTCCCACTCCGAGGATGGCGCTGTCTGAACGCCCCTTGGCTAACGGGCAAGAGCTGGGTGCCGCTCACGGCGTCCGTATCCCTGACCGAGCTCGACTCGGCCCGTCCACCGTCACGGCTGAGGGGCCGCTCCTCACCATGACGGGCGCCTTCACCAAGCTTCCGAGCCACGCCTGGCCACCCCCGGCGGACGCCGGGTTAACGTCAGCCGGTCCCGGTTCCGCCGGTGTCCGAAGCGAACATCTCGTGGCACGGATCACAGGTGTTCCGCGGCGCGGCCTGATCGGATCAGGTGAGTCGGCGCACGAGCTGGTCGATGGCTTGGTCGTCGAGCCGGGCCGGGTAGTCGGCGATCGTCTTGGTCAAACGTCGCCCGGAGCAGAAGCGGACGCCGTCGACGACCGGCTTCTGGAACAGACCTTCGACGGTCACGCCGCCGCCGTGGACGCAGACGATGGGCGTGACCGTCGCTCCTGTCTTGGCCGCCATCGCGGCTGCCTGGCGCCGGGCCTGGCCCACGACACCGGACAGGCTGCGGCCTGAGCCGTAGACGCGGCCGCCCTTGATCTTCACGCCGTTCTTGTAGTTCTTCGTCTCGACGGTGAAGACGCCGGTCGGTCCGATGACGACGTGGTCGATGTTGGCCTTCGACCGCGGCATCGGGAGGTCGTGGAAGACCCGGTAGGGAGCCGGCAGCTTCTGGAGTGCTCGTCCGGTCAGGCGTTCGCCCTCGGCGCCGATCCTCCACGCCTCCGTCGATTGGCGAGAGCCGAATGCCAGCCGGGCGGCCGAGAGCGTGAACGCGAAGGCAGCGCAGAGTCCCACCAGATTGACGAGGCCGGCGTCGAACATCGGGCCCGTGTCGGCCCCGCCGGCGGCCGACGAGGCCAGCGACCGGAACTGCCCGTCGACGACGACCGCACCGATCCGGACGCCGAAGTAGCCCACGAACGGCGCCGCCACCACGACGGGAAGAAGTTGCGGGAGGTTCTGGCGGATCCGAGCTCTGTCGTTGCTCCGGCGGCGCTCGTACTCAGCTTGTGCCGAAGCGCCGGCCGATCGCACCGGCGCCTTCGACGAGTCGGCCTGCACCGGCGGCACGGGCGACGCGGTCTGGCATCGGCGGCGCAGGCGTCGGTGGCCTGGCGTGCTGGCGCCGGCGGGATCGGCGTGGAGGCGCCGGCGACGTGGTGGTGGTGGCGACGACGTCCGGCGGTGGCGAGTGGCCGCCACCACAGCGGCCGGCCGAGCCTCGAGCGTGGGCGGTTCCATGCACGTCATGCACCGCCCGATGTCCTCGAGGTGGAACCACCACGCCTGGTCGCCGGGCACGAGCGCGGCGCCGCAGCCCGCGCACGTGGCCGCCCACCGCAGCCGCAGCTTCTTCCCGCCGGTCATGTCTCCGCTCCCCTGCCTGTCCGCCATCCGACGCACGTCGATGCATCGGTCCGTCCATTCTCGGGCATCCGGGCGCTCGACTGAAGCACCGAGCGCGAGTTCGGGGTTTGGAGATGCGGATCGGCAGGAATACCCACCGCCCTGTGCCTGTTGTCACGGCGTCCTGATACCAGAACCCTCTGTCCCTCGACGATCGGAGCGCTCCCTGTCCAACCACACCGTCCTCGACACCGACGACGTCCCCCACCTGGTCAACGGTCTCAGCCTCGAGATCTCCCGCCAGGCCGATCGCATCCGCCGGCGCTCCCACTCCCGGGACTGGCCCGGCGCCGCCAGCGCCATGACCGAGATGGAGCAGGCCGTCGGCCTCCTGTCCCAGCTGGTCAACGTCTCGCTCCACAGCTCCCTGTCAGCCACCCGCCGGACACGAGGACCGCGCCGGAGGAACCGCCGGTACCGACCGGGCAGTACCTGTAGACCAGCCTTCCGGCGGTAACCGCCTCAGCGGTTGGGGCACCGATTGAACGGAAGCGGGTCGTCGCTGTCGGCCCGGTTCCGCATCCACACCACCACATCGAGAACTCGCAGCAGCGAGAGTGAGCCTGGCAGTCCGGCGGCGATTCGGACCTCTTCCAGACGTGACCGCAGGGACACGTCTTGGAGCTCGAGCCGCAGCGGGAGCCAGTAGTCGCTCTCGTTGGGCTGCAGCGCTTGCTTCGCCACGTTGTCGTAGACGGGAAGGAGCCGTGGGCGCTTTCGCTGCCAACAGCTTGTTTGCGCTCACGAACCCGAACTTCGGCAGGGCCGTCAGCCGTTCCCACAGCTGGGAAGCCGGGGAGCCGTCATCCACGAGATCGGCGTCGACGTCCCACAGGTCGACATCGGCGGGGACCTCGGCAAGCAGCCCGTTCAGCTCATCGGCCTGTTGTCCGAGAATGGCGAGCGCAGCGTGGCCCTCCGCGGGAACCGACAGGAAGGCCAGTGCCAGGAGGTCTTCGGCTCGGAAGCGATCGGGATCGTCGCCGCCCCTGCCGAAGATGTCGAACGCCGCACCGGAGAACCGGTACCCCGACGGCGTGTCGGCGCCGCTGTAGTAGTGCGTCAGATCATGCACTGGTCTGTCTCCGTCGAGAAACGGGCGGACGTCGCCTTCCAGGCATGTGTTGCTCATGGTGGTCACCGTCTCACATCCCTCGGGACGGCCGCTCGCGTCAGCCTCACTGCGGCAGACCACCGTCACCAGTCGTCGTCGGTGTCCTCATCGACGTCGCCGATGCGCCCGGCCGTGCGCCGGCAGGTGCGGCAACGGAACGCCGGCATGTCGTCGCTGACGACGCAGCCGCCGATCTCGATCTCGCCCCGGGCAGACGCCTCGACCAGCTCGGCGTCCGGCATGCCGTAAACAATCGGGCGCATGGGCTGGCCGTGGCAGGTGGGCGGGTCGACGAGGTCCATCAGGCCGCCAGCGCCAGCGGGATGTCGCAGAGGTCGATGACCCGGTCGGCCGAGGCGGCGAGGGAGCGGGCGGTGTTGAAGCCGTAGCCGGCGACCCAGACCTCGAGGCGGTCGGCGAGCTCGTGGGCCAGGGCGGTGAAGCGGTGGTCGCCGCTGGCGATGACGACCCGGCCGTAGCGGGTGACGTCGATGGTGTGGGCCTCGTCGATGAGCCGGAGGTCGGCGGCGTCGGGGCCTCCGCCGGCGGGCAGCAGCCGCAGGTCGGAGGGCGTGTCGAACGCGATGCGCACGTAGGTCCACGTCGAGGCGGCGCCGACGAGGTGGTCGCCCTCGTGCCAGTGCGCCAGCGGCCGGTACCGGTCGAGCACCAGGTCGAGGTCGGCGGCCGTCAGCGTCGGCCCGCACCCCAGGTACTCGACGTCCAGCAGGTGCAGCGTCCTCGTGGCCAGGTCCATCGTTCCCCCTCGTCGTCACCACAGGAGTACGGCGCCGGCGTGACCGGGCCGACGGAGCGGCACGGCCGCCTCGGGGCGGGCAGAATCGAGCGTGGTCGGAGCGGATGAGCTCGGAGGTCGCCGATGACGGCAGTGGGGTACTCGGGCACGCCGCTCGCCACGAAGCTCGGGATCAAGGCGGGCCACACCGTGGCGGTGCTCGACGAGCCCGACGGCTTCCGTGATTGGGTCGCCCCGCTGCCCGAGGGCGTGAAGGTGCGGAAGTCGATCGGTCGTTCGCCTGACGTCGTCGTGGTGTTCGGGACGCGCCGGGCCCAGGTGCAGCGTCGGGTCGAGGAGGCCGCCTCGGCCGTGTTCCCCGACGGGTCGATCTGGGTCGGCTGGCCCAAGAAGTCGTCCAAGGTGGCGACCGACATCACCGAGGACGTCGTCCGCGAGATCGCCCTTCCGCTCGGGCTCGTCGACACGAAGGTCTGTGCGATCAGCGAGGTCTGGTCCGGACTCCGAGTGGTCTGGCGCAAGGAGCTGCGGACCTAGCTCGGGACGCTGTCCGAAGCGCTGACCAATGTGCTACATTGAAGCACATGTCTGAGGTCGGGATCCGCGCGCTGAAGCAGAACGCCTCGGCCGTCGTCGCCGAGGCCGCCGGCGGAGACACCGTCACCATCACCGATCGGGGCCGCCCCGTCGCACAGATGACGGCGATCCCGAAGTCACGCCTCCAGGGATTGATCGACGCCGGCCACGCCCGAGTGGCACGACACCGAATCGAAGACCTGACCCCACCGACCGATGGACCGAGCCTGTCGAAGGAGCTTCGGTCGATGCGCGACGACGAGCGGTACTGACGTGGCGCACTACCTCGACACGTCTGCGCTCGTGAAGCTCGTCGTCGCGGAGGACGAGACCGACGCGCTGACCACCTGGTTGCAGGAGACCGACGGCGACTGGGTGTCGAGCGACCTCACTCGCACCGAGTTGCTCCGTGCCGTGCGGCGAGCGGCACCCGACCGCGTCGTACGCGCTCGCGAGGTCCTCGACTCGATCACGCTCCTCGACGTCACCACACCGATCTTCGAGGAAGCGGCGCGCATCGATCCGCCCACGCTCCGCACGCTCGACTCGCTCCACCTCGCCGTCGCCCTCGACCTCGGCGACGACCTCGAGAGCATCGTCACCTACGACGACCGGCTCACCGAGGCGGCCACCGCCAATGGCGTCCCCACCAACGCTCCGACCTGACCGCCGGCGGAGCGCCGTCCTCGACCGTGTCGTGGTCGAAAGGGTCGATCGCCGATGAGTTCTCGACCGTCGTAGCGTCGACACCCATATGAGCGGATTCGACCCTCGGCGCCTCGCCGGCCTCGCCGACGTCAATGCAGCACCATGTCGACCAGGACCGGGTCGGCGGTGTCGCCTGGCTGCTGGCCGTCGGCGATCAGGTGGAGGTGGGTGTCGCCGGCCAGCTCACCCGAGGCGAACCGCCGCCCGTCCGCCGCGACAGCATCTTCCGCATCTCCTCGATGACGAAGCCGATCGTGGCGGTGGCGGCGCTCATCCTCGTGGAGGAGTACGAGCTGCGGCTCGACGATCCGGTCGACGCGCTGCTCCCCGAACTGTCCGACCGGCGGGTCCTCGTCGACCCTCGCGGTCCCTTCGACGGGGAGACGGTGGCGGCCCAGCGGCCGATCACGCTGCACGACGTGTTGACGTTCCGACTCGGCATCGGCATGGACTTCTCGGCGCCGTGGCCCCAGCCGTTCCTCGAGGCGCTGGCCGAGCTCGAGCTCGGCGCCGGTCCGCCCGAGCCACAGGGCCCTCCACCACCGGACGAATGGATGCGCCGGTTCTCGACGCTGCCCCTCCTCTACCAGCCCGGTGAGCGCTGGCTCTACAACACCGGGGCCGACGTGCTCGGCGTGCTCATCGCACGGGCCGCGGGCCAACCGCTCGACGTCGTGTTGCGGGAGCGGGTGTTCGAGCCGTTGGGCATGGCCGACACCGCCTTCTCGGTCGCCGACGTCGACCGCCTCGGCACCTGCTACGGCACCGACCCGACGGGAGAGCGGTTCGTCTTCGATCCCCCGGACGGCCAGTGGTCCACGCCGCCCGCATTTCCGTCTGGCGCCGCCGGCCTCGTCTCGACGGTGGACGACCTGCACGCGTTCGCCCGGATGCTCCTGTCGGGTGGGCGGCTCCCGGACGGCTCACGCCTGTTGTCGCGCGCCTCGGTCGACGCCATGACCACCGACCAGATCGATGTGGCCAGTGGCGCGCCCGGTCCCCTGCCCGACGGCTCGCAGGGGTGGGGCCTCGGTGTCGGCGTCCAGGTGCGCCGGACCGGTCTCGGGCCCTCCGTCGGCTCGTACGGCTGGGCCGGCGGCCTGGGCAGCCAGTGGTCGAACGACCCCACGACCGGACTCATCGGCGTCCTGCTCAGCACCGACGCCTTCGCCGGCCCGTACCCCCCGCCGGCGGTGATCCAGGACTTCTGGACCGGCGCGTACACCGCACTCGACGACTGACGGGGGAGATCGTCGATCCCCTGTCAGGGGAGGTCGAGGACCATGGCGATGGTTTCGCGGACCTGACGCAGAGCCGCCGATCCGACGTTGCCCCGAACGCCGACGACTCGACGTGGTGACACGGCACGGATGTGTTGACACTGTGCGGCAGAGACGGTGTCGAGCCCGTTCTGCGAGTCCGGCTCGATCACGACCTCGGAATGGAAGGATCGGATGGTGCTCGTGAGAGGTACGACCTGGACGACCGACGGATCGGCGTCGAGGATCCGTTGCGCCGTAACCAAGACGGCCGGATGGCGAAAGCCGGCTTCCCGTCCCTCGGGCGCACCGAAATCGAGATCGACGACGTCACCCGAGTTCGGCATCGAGCCAGGCGCTCTCGTCCGCTCGCAAGGGTGCGGTCAGGTCGGCTCCGACGCGGTCCTGACGGAGTGCTCGCACCGCGAGTGAGACGGTGTTGCCGACCGTCGTGTGCAGCTCGGCAGCAAGCCTCTTGAGATCCTCATGGGTCGCGGCGTCGATTCGTACGCTGGTGCTTTGCATGCAAATCAGCATACACAAGGCCCGAGCGCGGCACGGCGGGTGGCGCCCAGCGCAGCTCATCGATCTCGCCGCTGGGTCAGCAGGAGTCGGGAGGTGAATCGAACAACGCCAGTTCCTCGGCGTCTGGGGCCTGGAACGCGGACCGCCACTCGTCGAGATCTTCACGGCTGACTGGCTCCCGGTCCCACGGGGGTGCGGCGTTCCGTCCCACGGACTGGAGCCGAGGTCCCAGAGCCACTCATCCTTCGTGAGGCGCACGGCCCCTCGCTCCTCGGCGAGTCTGTTCGCGAGCGTGGTCTTGCCCGCGCCAGGCAGCCCGCACGTGAGAATCAGACGTGGCGCGCTCATGCCATCACGGCCGACCGGGTTCGACGACCTCGAACACGAATACATGTCGCGGGCTTCTCGATCAGAGATCGGCCAACGAGTCACGCAACAGCCTCCCGACCGGACGACGGCCTCGAAAAGCATCGTGGGCTCTGGCACTGGTCGTTGTCGAGCATCGTACGGCCCCCACGGCCCCCTGGCCTGACTGGCGGTGTGACGTGCGAATCCGTTGGGATGGGCGGAGCTGTCAGCTCGCGTCTCTTGCTCTGTCTTCGCCTCGGGGTCGGAGCCCGCGTGGTCGTGCGACCATGAGCGGATGGAGCACTCGAGCCGAGCAGGTCGGCGAGCGGAACGGGTTCTGGTCTCTGCCGGGGTGATCGCCCCTCACGTGCGTCGAGACGTCGTCCCCGGCCAGGCGTCGCTCATGTGACGCGACTGCTCGACATCATCGAGGAAGCGAGAACCGACGATCGCTCGGTCGTGGGCGACGGTTGTCGCTCTGACGTGGCGGTCCGCACCGACAACGGCTCGGCGAGCGTCCGCGACATCCGTCACCACGTCGCGGGACCGATGGACCGATGGACCGATGGTAAGAGTACGACTGGTAGGTTTCTTACCATGAAGGTCACGGAGAAGGGCCAGGTCACCATCCCGAAGGAACTGCGAGACGAACTCGGGATCGGCGCCGGAACCGAGGTCGAGTTCGAGCGACGCGGCGATGGCATCGTCGTGCGCAAGAGCAACCGTGGAACAACTCGCGGTCGCCAGCTCGCGGAGCGGCTCAGAGGTCGCGGCGATGTCGCCATGACGACCGACGAGATCATGGCCCTCACCCGGGGTACGTGACGTGCCGCGTGGGACGCTCGTCGACAGCAACGTGCTGCTCGACATCCTGACCGAAGACCCACGGTGGACGGACTGGTCAGTCGACGCGCTGGCCGATGCCGGCGAGGCCGGGCCCCTGTACATCAATCCGATCATCTATTCGGAAGTGTCCATCCGGTTCACGACGGTCGAGGCCCTCGACGAGGCGCTGCCATCCCGGGACTACCGACGTGAAGCCATTCCGTGGGCCGCATCGTTCCTCGCCGGCAAGGCGTTCCTCGACTACCGACGGAACAAGGGCTCGAAGTCGACGACGCTGCCGGACTTCTTCATCGGTGCCCACGCCGCCGTCGCCGACCTCGAGCTCCTCACCCGGGACACCACCCGCTACCGGACCTACTTCCCGACCGTGTCGCTCATCTCGCCCCGCTCCTGACGTGTGGGCAGATCCGCCCCATGGCGCACCAATCGAACCACCGACGCGCTGACCACCTGGTTGCAGGAGACCGACGGCGACTGGGTGTCGAGCGACCTCACCCGCACCGAGTTGCTCCGTGCCGTGCGGCGAGCGGCACCCGACTGACCCGCGTGATGGTGTACTAGTGTTCTAGTACACCATTGATCGATCGTGGAGGTGTGGCTGTGTTCCGTCTCGATGCGGGGAGCGGTGTCCCCATCTACCGCCAGCTGGTCGAGCAGATCCGGCGGGACGTGATGCTGGGCCGACTCTCCCCCGGCGACCAGCTGCCGACGCTCCGGGAGGTCGTGGACGCCGTCGCCATCAACCCGAACACGGTCGCCAAGGCGTACGCCGAGCTGGAGCACGAGGGCCTGGTCGTGCGCCGGCAGGGAACGGGGACCTTCGTCGCCGCGGCCCCGCCCGCAGAGGTTCTCGATGCGCCGGCCACGGTGCGCCGCTCGTTGACACGGTGGATCGAGCGAGCCCGCAGCGCGGGGCTGAGCACGGAGCAGATCCGTGTGCTGGTGACCGCCGCCCTCGACGAGGACGGCGCCGATCAAGCCGCAGGCGGCGTCGCATGACCGAGGCCTTGTCGCTGGTCGGACTCGGCCATCGCTACCGAGGTGACCGCTGGGCGTTGCAGGACGTCACGGTCAGCGTGCCCGCGGGTCAGATCGTGGCCCTCGTCGGACCCAACGGCTCGGGCAAGACGACCCTGTTGAACATCGCTGCCGGTCTGCTCGATCCCAGCACCGGCGTGGTCGAGGTCGCCGGTACGCCGCCGGCTCGACAGCTCGCCCGCATCGGCTACGTCGCCCAGGACGCACCCCTGTGGCCGCGGCTGCGTGTTGCGGATGTCCTCGCGATCGGCGGCTGCACGAACCCGCGCTTCGATTCGGAGTTCGCCCGGGATCGGATCGGGGCGCTCTCGATCCCGGCCGATGCCCGCGTCCACACGCTCTCGGGCGGCCAGCGGGCGCAGGTGGCCCTGACCCTCGTCCTCGCCAAGCGCCCCGACCTGCTGCTGCTCGACGAGCCCCTCGCCAACCTCGACCCGCTGGCCCGACGAGAGTTCCTCACGTCGATGTTCGACGCCTGCGTCCAGGACGGCGTCGCCGTGCTGTTCTCCTCGCACGTGATCGCCGAGCTCGAACGCATCTGCGACCACCTCATCCTGCTCCGAGCCGGGCGGCTGCAGCTCGCCGGCGAGATCGACGAGCTGCGCGAACGCCACCGGGTCGTGCGAGGCCCGCTCCACTGGTCCGACCGGGCGGGAACGAACGTGGTCAGCGCCACCGACACCTCGGGGCAGACCGTCGCGCTCGTACGTGTCGAGCCGGGCGTCGAGATCGGCCCCGGCCTCGACGGGAGCCCACCGACGTTCGAGGAGCTCGCCCTCGGCTACCTCGCCGAACCGCAGACCGAGCGGAGCGGGGCCAGCTCATGAGATGCCTGCTCTGGCGCCAGCACCGAGGCCAACTGCTCTGGACCGGCGTGCTCCTCGTCATCGTCTGTCTGGGCGCGGCGGGGGTCGCCCACCGCGCCGACGGATCCATCGCGACGTACGACCGGTGGGTGACGCAGATGCACGACGCCGGCTGCCCCGTCACCGACGACACCGTCGAGATCGCACCGCCGGAGGGCAAGACCGTCGAGACGGTGCCGGAGCCCTGTGCATCGCTGCAGTCGCGCTATCCCCATGGCCAGCAGGAGGCATTCGTCCGCTCGTACAACTTCGCCATCCCTGCCTTCGAGGAAGGGATCCCGCTGGCGATGGTGCTCATCGGCATCCTGGTCGGCGCCCCGCTCGTGGCGCGGGAGGTCGAGCAGGGCACCCACCTGCTGGCCTGGACGCAGTCGATCTCCCGCCGCCGCTGGTACGTCACGAAGGTCGGTGTCCTCGGCGCGGTGCTGCTCACGGTCGGCGGCGTCGTCGGTTTCGCCAACGACCGCGTCCAGATCCCGCTCACTGCGGGTGGACTCACCAGCTCCCGGTGGCCGTGGTTCTTCTCCATCGATCTGGCCCCCGCCGCCGAGATCGCCCTCGCCTTCTCGCTCGCCGTGGCCGCCGGTGCCGTCCTGCGGCGGACGCTCGCCGCCATCGGCGCCTCCCTCGTCGGCTTCCTCGTCCTGTTCCTGGTCACCGGCTGGGCCGTGCGCGCGCTGACGCCCGTCTCCCGGGCCGTCGGTGAACGAGGAACGCCCGACGACGCCTGGCTCGTCGGAGGAGGCCAGTACCACCCGGCCAGCCAGTACTGGGCGCTCCAAGCCGCCTACGCCGGCCTGCTCCTCGCGCTGGCGGGCGGGCTCCTCGTGATCGGGTGGCGGTCGACCCGACCTCGTCACGTGGTCTGACGGCGCTCGGGTGGGAGCCCGCCACCACATCTGTCGCAGCTGGCCGTTCCTACCGCACGGCCACTCCGAGGGCCTGGAGCTTGTGTCTCGACCGCTCGACGATCAGCGGGTAGGTGTGCAGGTAGTACGGCAGGGCGGCGCAGGCCTGGTTGACCGCCGCACCGCGAGCCCGGGCGAACGTGGCCTCGTCGGCGCCGACCAGCTCGAGGAAGCGGGCGCGGGACTCGTCGTCGAACAACGGCGACCACGCCGCCTGCACGTCCACGGCCGGATCGCCGGCGCAGGCCGAACCCCAGTCGACGAGCCCGGACAGGTGTCCGTCGGTGACCAGGCAGTTGCCCTCGAGGTCACCGTGGACCCACACCGGGGAGCCGTCGTGCGCCGGCGCCGCGAGCGCGGCCTCCCAGAGGTCGAGGGCGGCGCCGGCATCGACGAGGTGGCGCGCGGCGGCGATGGCCCGGCGGGTCGATGTGTCGTAGTCGGCGAGCGGTCGGGCTCGGTTGTGGGCGGGCGGTGCGCCGACGACGGGGACGGCACGCAGTTCGTCGACGACGCGGGCGAGGTCCTCGGCGAACCGGACCGGGTCGGCGATGTTCGCCGGCCCGGCGAGCTCGCCCGGCAGCCAACGATGGACGGCCCAGCGGTAGGGGTAGCCCTCGGCCGGTTCGCCGATGGCGATCGGCTCCGGGATGGCAACGGTGAGGTGCGGGGCCAGGACCGGGAGCCAGGTGGCTTCCTTGTCGATCTGCCCGGTGGCCCAGGCGATCCGGGGCAGCCGGACCACGAGGTCGTCGCCGAGGCGGAAGATGGCGTTGTCAGTGCCCCACGGCTCGACCCGGTGCAGGGGCCGGTCGGCGAACGGCGGGAACTGGGCGTCGACCAGCCGGCGGACGAGGTCGTGGTCGACGGGCACCTCGTCCTCGTGCATGCGGGTCGGCACGGCGGTGAGTCTCCCGCCCGGCACCTCCCGCGCCAGAGCGAATTGGCCCTGGCCGCTCAGCGCTGGTTCAGGAGGCGGCGCACCTCGGCGATGGTGTCGATCTCGGTCTCCCGGTCGGGACCGACGGCGGCCAGGTTGAACGTCCGGGCGCCGGCGTCCACGTAGGGGCCGAGGAAGGCGGCGATGTCGGCGGCGTCGCCCATCGGCGTGTAGCGCTCGAACGGTTCGAACGGCATCTTGTAGAACCGCTCCATCCCATCGGCCACGTGGCGGCGGGCCTCGACGGGATCGGCGCCGATGCCGACCCAGAGCTGGATGCCGTGCGCCCACGTGGCCGGGAGGGGGCGGGTGCGACGCTCGGTGGCGACCGCCTCGACCCGCTCGATCCCCTCGGCCAGCCGGCGGGCCGAGCACCACGCCGCCAGCCACCCGTCGCCGAGACGGCCGGCCCGGTCGAGGGCGGCGTCGCTGCGGCCGCCGACCAGGAACGGCACCGGCGGCCGGGGGACCGGGCGGATGCGGGCCTCGTCGAGGGCGAAGAACTCGTCGTGCCAGGTGACCGTCTCGCCATCGAGCAGCCGGCGGACGATCTCGAGCTCGGCGTCGGTGCGGCGGCCGCGGGTGGCGGGGTCGACGCCGCACACCTCGAACTCGGAGCGGTCCTCGCCCCCGACCCCCACGCCGATCGTCACCCGGCCGGGCGCGGTCTCGGCGAACGTGGCGATCTGGCGGGCGGCGACCATGGGATGGCGCAGGGCGAGCAGCAGCACGCCGAGCGACAGGTCGAGCCGGGGCTCCATCCCGCCGAGCGCGGCCAGCGCCACGATGCCGTCGGTGCCCTCACCGCCCCGGAAACTGACGTGGTCGGCGAGGAAGAGGTGGTCGATGCCGGCGTCGGCGATGGCGCCCAGGAGCGCTCGCTGGCGCGCCGGGGGCATGGCGAACAGGCCCCACGGCGGGGTGATGCCGACACGGACGGATTCGTTCACGGCGCAGACCGTAGGCGGGCGGTGGCGGTTCGGGGTTCTTGTCAGAGGGGTCGTGCGATGATCGGGTCATGGTGATGGCACCGGCGCCGCAGGGGATCCAGCCCGACCGGCTCGACGTTCTCTTCGACCGGTTGGCCGAGCTTCAGGGCCAGCGCAACGTGATCGACGGACAGATCGTGGAGCTGATCGCCGAGTTGGAACGGGACGATCTGTGGGCGTCGACCGGGTGCCGGTCGTTGGAGCACTGCGTGGCGTGGGCGATGGGAGCATCGCCGGCAAACGCTCGGGCGGTCAGTGCGGTGGCCCGCCGGGCCGAGATGTTCCCTCGCTGCGTGGCCGGTCTGCAGTCGGGATCGCTGTCGCTGGACCAGGTGGCGGTGATCGCCCAGCGGGCGGCCGACGGGTCCGACGAGCACTACGCCGTGTTGGCCGAGTCCGCCACCGTGTCGCAGCTGCGCTTCGCGATCCGGTTGGCGCCGAAGCCCGACGAGGACCCGCCGAGAGTGGAGCCGGAACGGTCGGTCACGAAGATCACCGAGGAGACCTTCGCCGAGTGGCGGGTCCGCCTGCCCAACGTGGAGGCGGCGGTGTTCGACGCCGCGCTCCAGTCCCACCTCGACGCCCTGGTGGCCGAATGGCGGCGGGACCACGGCGAGCGGGACGACGCCACCGACGACATGCCGCCGTTCCCCACCGTGGCCGACGCCTTCATGCGCCTGGTCGAGCTGGGATGGGACGCCGACGTGGCCGCCCGGCCCCACGGACACCGCACCACGGTCGTGCTGCACGTCGACGTGGAGTCCCGGGTGGGCTCGTTGCACCTGGGCCCGGCGATGTCGGAGGCCGAGCGGCGGTACCTGAGCTGCGACTCGCTCGTCGAGACCTGGTTCGAGCGCGACGGCGTGCCCATCGGGTGCGGGCGAGAGACACGGCAGATCTCCCGCCGGCTGCGACGGGCGCTCGAGCGACGCCATTCCACCTGCGCGGTGCCCGGCTGCGGTGCCACCCGGGGGCTGCACGCCCACCACATCTGGCACTGGGAGGACGGCGGCCCGACGGAGCTGTGGAACTTGGTGCTGGTGTGCCCGTTCCACCATCGGCTGCACCATCGAGGGCTGATCACCATCCGAGGTCCTGGTGATTCGGTGACGGTGACGGTTGGCGCCGGCCGGGTGCTCGACGGGTCGTCGGTGGCCCGGCCACCGACCAAACCGCCGCCGCCGGCGCCGCCGTATGCCGGTCCCACCGGCGAGCGTGCTGACTGGCGCTGGTACGTCCCTTTCGAACCCGCGCCCCACGAGTACACCGACAACTGACGATCGGGCGCGGGCGATGACCGGCCGCTGCGCAGGTGAGAGCTACGACCTCGGGGTGAAGTGGATGATCGCACGGTCGACGGCGGCAACGTCCGCGGCCGTGATGCGGTGCCCGGAGGGGATGTCGATTCCGACCGATCGGAGCGATCCGGACCGATCGGCGAGGGACTGCAACAGCGCAGCCACGCGCGCGGGGTCGTCGTCGAGCGTGGCGTCGTACGCACGGCGACGGCCGCGGAACCAGACGGCGACCGGGATCCCGTCACGGAAGTTCGCCCGCCACGGCGCCGGGGTGCAGACGACGGGGTGACTCCCGACCTCCTGCCAGCCCACGGGAATCCGGTAGCGATCGCCCGGTGCGATGCCCGTGGAACTCGACGAGCTGTACGACCTCCTCGTTCAGCAGCGTGGCTGGTCACCGGAACAGCTCGGTGCGTTCGTCGTCGAGACGATCACGGCCGCCCTCATCTGACCGCTGCCTGGCCGGGGCGGTCTCGGACACCCGTCGAGCCCGGCGCCGCGACCGGTCGGTCAGGAGGCGAGGCGGTCCTGGACCGTGCCGGTTGCACCGAAGAGCTCGGAGCGCCAGCGGGCGATCATTTCCGAGGTGTCGGTGTCGTCCGGGTGGAAGCCCTCGTGCAGGTAGTCGCCGAGCCGGGAGAAGATCCGACGGGAGATGAACGGCGATTGCACCAGGTGCTTCACGCTGCGCAACGTGCGGAGCGGATGGCGGCGGGCGTCCGGATCGCTGAGCGTCGAGATGATCGTCCAGACCCCGATCTCGAGGCCGAAGGCAACGTTCATGGCGTGCATCGCCCGGATCCGGAGCTTCTCCGAGCCGCCGATGTGGCGGTAGACGTCGAAGGCCACGGCCTTGTGCTCGCTCTCTTCGAGGGCATGCCAGCAGAACAGGTGGAGCACCCCGTCGTGGGCGAAGCGCTCGCGCGACTCGTCGATGTCGAGCAGGGTCTCGGCCACGACCGCGGTGTGGTGCTCGAGCGCCGCGGTGATGGCGAGGTTGGCCTCGTCGGAGAGGTGACGTTCCATCCGGACCGCGATCCAATCGACGTAGCGCTCGATGCGCCCGACGGGGTAGCCGTGGGCCGCCAGGGCCTCGTTCAGCTGGCGGTGCTGGGCACCGTGCTCGTCCTCCTGGCCGATGAATGCGTCGCACTGCTGCTGCAGCACCGGGTCGGTCACCCGGTCACGCACCCGGCGCAC
Source organism: uncultured Acidimicrobiaceae bacterium (assembly GCA_963811245.1). Lineage (GTDB taxonomy): Bacteria > Actinomycetota > Acidimicrobiia > Acidimicrobiales > Salinilacustritrichaceae > Salinilacustrithrix. The sequence continues at coordinate 153,430 of CAWEQL010000021.1, read as the reverse complement.
GGAACGGACGAAGAACTCCTCGCCGGGCGGGAAGATGGCCGACATCACGGCGAGGAGGTGGCTGGGGACGACGTCGTCAGGTGCATCGGCGCCCATGAAGTACTTGGGGACGCCGGCGAGCTCCTCGTCGAGTGCCGGGTGGCGGACCTGGACCTGTGCGGTGCTCATCGACTCCGAGGGTAGTGACCGATTCGTCCCTTCCGCGTGCTCGAGGAGCCGGCCTCGGTGCGGCAACTCGGCCAGGCTGGACCGGTGGACGATGGCTCGACGACGGCGTCTGCCGCTGCCCCGACGAGTGCCTGGTCACGCCGGAGGCGTGGTGCGAGCACGGGCTGGCGTCGTGGGCGTTCATCCTGCGGTCGCTCGACTGAGATGAGTCGGCGGCGCACGATCCGTCTCAACCACACCGCTCGACCACACCGCTCGCTGACCACCGCCTTCCACCACCGAGGAGCAACCAACCATGTCACTCGTCCGGGTCCACAACTTCTCGATCTCGCTCGACGGCTTCGGCACCGGCGAGCCACAGAGCCTCGAGTCGCCGTTCGGTCACGCCGGCCAGCGACTCCACCAGTGGATGTTCGCCACCGCGTGGGGCGGCGCCATGTTCGGGCGCGCCGACGGCACGACCGGTGTCGACGACGCCCTCGCGCGGCAGTTCGACCCCGGGATCGGCGCCGAGATCATGGGCGCCAACAAGTTCGGTCCTCCCGGCTGGCAGGACGACCCCGACTGGCAGGGGTGGTGGGGGCCGAACCCGCCGTTCCACACCCCCACGTTCGTGCTCACCCACCGGCCCCGGTCGCCGATCGAGATGGAGGGCGGGACCACGTTCCACTTCCTCGACGCCTCGCCGACCGAGGCGCTGGCGGCGGCGCAGGATGCGGCCGGCGGGCTCGACGTGCGCATCGGTGGAGGCCCGACCGTGGTCCGGGACTTCGTGGCGGCCGGGCTCGTGGACCGGATGCACGTCGTGGTGGTGCCGATCCTGCTCGGGCGCGGCATCCGACTGTGGGAGGGACTGGAGGGCATCGACAAGGACTACGACATCGAGTCGATCACCTCGCCGAGCGGTGTGACCCACCTCACGTTCACCCGCATCCCCACCTGACCCGGCCGGCGCACCGCCGAGTTGTCGCACCGACATGGCGCTCGGAGGCACCGGAGGTCGGCGTTCGCAGCTCAGCCGAGGCGGTCGAGGACGTTGGCGGTGATGCGTTCGATCTGGCGGTCGTGGGCGGCGAGGCCGTGGGCCCAGTCGGTGGAGCCCGAGGTGACGACGGTGCCGCCGCCGGCGGATGTGTACGTGCCGAGGACGGCGTGGCCGTGGGCGATGCGGTGCTCCTGGCCCCGCTCGCCGAACACGCGGGAAGCGATGTACTCCAGCTCGGACGGCGTGCCTGGCGCCGGCGGCCGGGGCGCCGACGTGTGGGTGAAGTGGGCGACGGGCACGGTGCCGAGGATTTCGAGGTCCTCGGGCGTGCCGTCCTCGCCGGTGGGGTACGGCAGGCCGTCCCGGTAGGTGAAGGCGCAGCCGTCGCACTCGTAGCCCACCACCTTGGCGCCGCCGCCGAGCACGTCGCCGTAGCCGATGCCGGTGCCCTCGAACAGCCAGTGGTCGGGCCGGTGGACGGTGTAGCCGCCGGCGCCGTTGGTGACGTTCCGGCCGATGCGGTGGTACCCGCCCCGGGTGAAACTGACGCCGGTCATGTGGTTCTCGGGCCGGCCGAGGAGATGGTCGGACCAGAACGTGGTCACCTCGGCCTGGCGATCGGTGTCGAACAGCGGGTCCTCGCGGAACCGCCCCTTCCACCCCACCATCTGCGTGGCCCGGCCGGCAGCGTCGTGGCCCTCCATCCGCACCTGCCACAGCGACGTGTTGCCGGAGAAGAAAGCCACGTTGCCGCCCCGGGCGATGTGGGCCTCGACCGTGTCGCGCATCGGTCCGGACCAGTACTCGTCGTGGCCGACCGACAGCACGAGCCGGTAGCGCTCGACGAGTTCGGGGAACTCCTCGAGGTCGGCGTTGAGGACAACGTCGATGCCGTAGCCCTGCCGCTCGGCCCACTCGAGGAACGGCTGCTCCCAGTCAGGCCACCCGGCGGAGCCGGCGTAGGGCGACAGGTGGTTCAGCTGCAGGTAGCCGACGTGGGCGGTCATCTGCCGGTCGTCGGCGACCACGTTGGTGACCCGCCGGCCCGGCCCTGGCGGCTTGTACAGGTAGCCGGGCGACATCGGCCGCTGGAGCGAGACGGTGGTGCCGCCGGTGTAGAGGTTGCGGCCGCCGAAGTCGTTGTAGGCGTGGAACGTGTTGGTGGCCAACTGCAACAGGATCGTGTTCGTCGAGCGCTCGTCCGGGCGGACGATGAAGAAGGCGTGCGACCTGCGCAGCGTGCCGTCGAGGTCGACGGTGAGGACGACCTCGTGGTAGCCGGACCGCCAGTCGTCGCCGACCTCGATGACGACGGCGGCGGGCCAGTCGCAGCCGGCGGCGTCGGCGCCGTCGGGGACGGGATGGAAGTCGGCGCCGACGGTCTCGGCCCACACGACGTCACGGGTGCCGCCGACCCGGGCGATCTCTACGCTCACGGGGCGGCCGCCGGGTGAGGACAGGTGCAGCGCCACCGGCTCGCCGGGGGCCGCGCTCTGGGGCCAGCAGTAGCCGGACACGGTCTCGAAGGGCATGGCCGGCGACGTTACCGGCCGCCCGGGGACCGGCGAACCCCCCGGTCGACGCCTCCACGAACCGGGTGACGAACGTCGCCAACGGGCGTACGGTCGACCGATGAGCGAACGGGCATCGCTCCGCCTGCTGGGCGCGGTCGCCATCGAGGTCGGTGGGCGGACCACACCCCTCCGAGGCGGCCAGAACCGCGTCGTGCTCGCGCACACCGCCCTGCGGCGCGGCCAGCCCATCCCGGTGGAGGAGCTCGCCGCCATCGTGTGGCCCGACGCCCTGGGCTGTCACTGGCGCGGGGCGCTGCGGGGCCTCGTCGCCAAGGTGCGCACCTTCCTGCTCCCACTCGAGGCAGCCGGGGTCGAGCTGCGGTGCCACGGCGGCAGCTACTCGTTCGCCTGCCCCGATCCGCGGGTGGTCGACGTGTACCTGGCCGAGGGCCTGGAGCAGACCGCCCGTGAGTGCCTGCGGTCACAGGACCATGCGTGCGCCGCCCGGCATGCCGCCGACGCCGCCGCCATCCTGCGCCAACCCCTGCTCCCCGGGGTGGACGACGCCTGGGTCCTGCCCCGCCGCCTGGCCCTTGCTGCGATCAGCCACCGGGCCCGGTGGATCGAATCGGAGGCCCGATCGAAGATGGGGCAGCACGAGCGAGCCGTCGCGGTCGCCCAGGCGGCGATCGACGACGATCCCTACGAGGAGGCCAGCCACCGAGCGTTGCTCGCCGCCCACCTCGCCGCCGGCGACCGCACGACGGGGCTCAGGGCCTACGAGCGCTTCCGACGCCTGGCCCGTGACGAGCTCGGCGTCGCCCCCGACGAACGCACCCAAGCGCTCTACCTCCGGCTCCTCGGCCCGGACGGCACCGGGGTGGATGGTCCGCCGACCGGGCGGGGGCCGGCACGGACCACGGAGCGGGTCGAGGTGAGACATCGATTCCCGGCCGACAACAGCCCGGGACGGATCCGCGAGTGGTTCGAGGCCACGAGCCAGGCGGCGGTCCATGCCACCGCGCTCGGCGACCACGACCAGGCGCTCATGTGGTGGCAGCGGGCTCTGGAGCTGCTCGAGAGCAGACCCGGGCTCGGGTCGGTGCACGAGGTCCTGCGCGAGATCGACGCGTGCCGCACGAGGATGCGCGCGACGGTCGTCGACCTGTCGGTCCCGGTGGTCACGGCGACTCACTGACGCTGTTCGCGCTTCGTTCGCGAGCCGTTCGTACCGTCGGTTCCCGAGGCTGGGGCTCGCCCGGCCCGCACAGGGAGTACTGCCATGATCATCTACCAACGCGCCGTGACCCTCCAGGGGCCGACCACCGAAGTGATGCCGTGGGCCATGGAGATCACCGAGCTCGTCAACGCCAAGACGTCGTTCGACACGACGCTCTGGCAGGGCGTGTTCGGGATGCCGCTCGGAACGCTCGTGTGGAGCACCGCGGTCGACGACCTCGGCGCCGTCCAGACGGCGTTCGAGACGCTCGGCCAGGACAACGGGTTCCTCAGCCTGGAGGCTGCGGCCGGGGAGTGGGTCTCCACGCCCGGCGAGGACCGTCTGCTTCGGATCGCCCACATCGCCGGCGGCGAGGCGGAGGCTCCGGCGATCGGCGCCTACGCCGAAGGCACCCTCGCCACGCCCGCGCAGGGCAAGCTCGCCCAGGCCCACGCCTGGGGTGTCGAGATCGCCGAGCTGCACGCCGAGATCACCCACCAGACCGTGCTGTTCGGCTCCAACGCATACGGCGCGTTCGGCCAGATGGGCTGGTTGGGCGTCTCTCCCGACGCCGCCGGCATCGATGCGGCCGCCGAGGCGACCGCAACGAACGAGCGCTACGGCAAGTCGCTGGACACGGCAGGGCCGCTGTTCGTCGAGGGCTCGGCCACCCGGACCCTCGCCCGCCGCATCGCCTGATCCGCCGGCCGCCGGGCCAGCGTCGTCAGGCTGGCGATGTCATGGCTGGCGCTGTCAGGGCTGGCGGCCGACGAAACCGAGGAACCGGTCCTGGGGCGATGCGTCCTCGGGAACCGGGACCTCGGCGCCGAAGACGCCGGGCCGGCGGATGGCGTCGCCCAGCGGAGCGAACCGGCCGTGTACCCGTTCGACCTCCTCGGCGGGCATCGGCTCGTACTGCTCGAGCCCGGTGGCGCGGGCGATGTCCCACGTGTGGACGAGCAGGTCGGGGCACAGGAACCCGTCGACCGTCTCGGCCAGCGTCGTCCGACCGAACGCGCCGTCGTACTCCGTGCTCGCCGCCTCCGGGTCGTCGAGCGCGGCCTGCATGGCGTCGCGCACCGCGGCCCACCGAGCTTCCGGGTCCTCCTCCGGCAGCTCCGGCGCCCGGTCGAACTGGCCGAGGAACCCGGTCGAGCTGGTGACGACGTGGTCGACGACGTCTCGCGCCGACCAGCCGTCGCACGGCGACGAGGCATCCCAGGCCTCGGTGGGGACGTCGCCGACGAGGGCGGTGAAGCGCCCGGCGAGGCTGCGGTAGCGGTCAGCGGTGTCGGTCACGGCGCCAGTCAACACCCTCCCCGTCAGCTGCGCTGGCGCTTGAGCTGCTGGCGCATGGGCGTGTCGCGCCAGAACGTCGCCGTCTTCGAGCCGTAGGCGGGCCAGCGGGGCGCGTCGGCCGCCGCCTCGACCTCGTCGCCCATCACCGTGACCCGCTGGATCATGCGGGGCCCCTGGAAGTCGTTGAGGACGTGGTGCTGCGTGGTGCGGTTGTCCCACATGGCGACCGTGCCCGCCGCCCAGCGGTACCGGACGGTGAAGCGGGGCTCGTGGATCCAACGGCACAGGTACGACAACAACATCGTGGACTCGGCATCGCTGAGCTCGACGATGCGACGGGTGAAGTGCTCGTTGACGAACAACGAGCGGCGGCCGGTGTCGGGATGGACCCGCACCACGGGGTGGATGTAGGTCTGCTCCGCCTTCAGGTGAGGGCCGGCGTCGTGGAGGGCGGTCAGTCCGTCACACAGGTCGCGCAGCGGCGGGGACAGCTCGTCGTAGGCCTTGGCTGCGTTGGCCCACAGCGTGTCGCCGCCGACCTCCGGGCACTCCTTCATCTGGAGGATGGCGAAGCGCGAGGGGTGCGCCTCGAAGCTGATGTCGCTGTGCCACTCGTCGGCGACGGCGCCGGTGCCGTCCTCGGCCCGCAGCTCGAAGAACTCGGGGCGCTCGGCGGCGAAGTCGAGGTTCGGGTGCGACTCGAGCGTCCCGAAGTGACGGCCGAAGGCGATGTGCTCGTCGGGCGAGAGATGCTGGTCGGGGAAGAACAGGACCATGTGCTCGAGCAGGAGTTGGACGAGGACGTCGGCATCGGCGGCGGTGGCGTCGGCCAGCGACAGGCCGCGGATCTCGGCGCCGAGCGAGCCCGACAGGCGGCGGACGTCGAGATCAGGTCGGGCGGGTGCGTTCGTCATGGGGATCGGCCTCCTCGTCGGCGCCACCGTTGTACACCGCGCCCAGCCGCCGGCACGATCAGAGGCAGAGCGTCTTGGTCTTGACCGACACCGTGGCCGTGTCCGCACCGGTCCACGCGCCGGCTGTCGGGCGCACCCGGTAGTAGTACGTGGTCGACAGGCCCACGCCGGTGTCGGTCCAGGAGGTCCCGGTCGACGTGCCGACGGTGGCGAAGCCGGTCGTCGCCGACGTGGAGCGCAGCACCGTGTACCCATTCGCCCCGGCCGCCCCCGTCCAGGCCAGGTCGACCTTCGGTCCGAGCACCAGGAGCTGGCAGCCGGCGGTGGCCGTGAGCCCGGAGGCAGTCCCCACCGAGCCGGCCTGGAACGAGTTGCCGGGATTCGCATCCGCCCCGGCAAAGGCACCGTGGGCGATGGTCATCCCGGCGAACCCGATCACCACCAGCAGCGCCCCGGCAGTCAGGGCGGGCGCCCGGCTTCGCCGGCGGAGGTGACGGCCGCCCCGCCGGCGCACCGAGCGACGCACCGCTCGGGCACACCCGGCGGCCGACCGGCTGGCCGGGCCAGCGGCGAGCACGGTCAGGGCGGCGAAGGCGGCGAGCAGGCCGAGGCGGCCCTGGTACACCCACAGCGCGGGCAGGCCCGCCACCGGCACCACGATGCGCCCCACCCCGACGATGCGATCACGGGTGAGCGGGACCAGATCCTCCTGGGCGTTGGCGTCGCCCTTGGTGTGCATGGTCCCGTCGTCGTCGACCCGGGCGACGCGATGGGTCACGAGGCGGTCGACGTGAGCGTCGTGGAAGGTGACGACGGTGCCGAGGCCCACGTCCTGACCGCGGTACGGCTCGTAGACGACGACGGACCCGGGCTGCACCGTCGGTCGCATCGACCCGGAGATGATGGTGGCCGACCCCCAGCCCAGGAACAGCGTCGGTACCAGCACCCAGGCGCCGAGGGTGAACACCAGCGTGAGGTAGAGCGGCCACACGAACTCCGTGATCCCGGACGCGACGGATGGCAGCCACCGGGGGGCAGTGGCTGCCATCGCGTCCCCGTTCACCAGGGCGGTCGTCGTCACGCCGCGTCCATGGGTCCGGGCGCCGATCAGCTGGTGGCGGACCAGGTGAAGTCGGCGGCGGCTCCGTCACCCTGGGCGTCGTTGGCGGTGTCGGCGCCCAGGGTGACGGTGAACTGGAAGGGCCGGGCCATGTCGAGCGCCGTCGTCGCCGGCGATCCGGAGCTTGTTCATCGCTGCTCTCCCTGTCCCCGGGGACGACCCGTTCGCCCCTCCCGGCTCCTGCATCGACCGCGCGGAGCCATTGGTTGAGTGCGTATTCCAGGGGTCGACGAAAATGGCTCGATCGGGCTAGTCAGCGGCCCATCGGGAACAGGCAGCGTCCGAGCCGGGTTGTGCGAGCCGTACCGTCACATCGCCACCGATGACGAGCACTCCCGAAAGGACCCCATGCGCATCGAGTTCTGGTTCGACCCCGCCTGCCCGTTCTGCTGGACCACCTCCCGCATGATCGAGCGTGTCCGGCCGCACCGCGACCTCGAGGTGACGTGGCGACCCATCAGCCTGTTGTTCAAGAACGAGACCCCACCCGACTCGGCCCACTACGCCCGGATGGCCCGCACCCGGGACCTGCTGCGGGTCGTGGAAGCGACCCGGGCCGGCGGCGACGAGAACCGCATCGGTGACCTGTACCGGGAGTTCGGTCGCTTCATCCACCACCGCGGCCAGCTCGACTTCGACGTGGCGGTCGTGTTGAAGGATCTCAACCTCGACGAGGGCTACGCCGCCGCGCTCGACGACGAGTCGTGGGACGAGGTGATCCGCGCATCGATGGAGGACGGGCTCGAGCTGACCGGCCCTGACGTCGGGACGCCGCTCATCGCGTTCGAGGGGCCGAACTGCCGGCGCGGAGTGTTCGGCCCGGTGATCAGCGAGCTCCCCGATCTCGACGAGGCGCTGGCGTTGTGGGACGGCGTGGTCAGCGTGGCCACGAGCCCGGCGTTCTTCGAGCTGAAGCGGACCCGGAACGGCCCGCCGACCATCCCGCCGGAGTCCGCACTCGACGAGTGATCCGTCGGGCGGTGCGCAGCCGCTCAGCGGCGCCGCTGCTCAGACCTGGATCTCGCTCTTGGTCCGACCCTGGCTCGCCCAGTGCGAGTCGGTGCGGCCGAGCCGGAACCGCTCGGGCTTCTCGTCGTTGCGCAGCCGGTCGGTCTCCAACCACAGGCGCTTGAGGTGGCGGATCTTGCCGGCGGCACGGTCGTCCTCGTAGCCGGCCCGGGCGTGGAGCACGTGGTAGTTGTTCACGAGCTGCACGTCGCCGGGGCGCATCGTCATCGACACGTGGTAGGTCGGGTCGGCGCACAGCGCATCGAGCAGGTCCATGGCGGCCCGGGCCTCATCGGAGATGGCGGGGGCATCGTCGTGGCGGCGGCTGGCCTCGATGTACGGGCGGATGTAGCGGACGAAGAGCCGATCCTTGCGGCGACTGAAGACCGGCATCTCGTACCAGCCCTTGCCGCCCGGGGCCTGCTCCCCGCGGAAGTCGTAGGGCATGGGGGCGTACAAGGCGGCGGCGAGCTCGGGCGCCGTCCGCACCATCTCGTTGTGGATGCTGACCGCGTTGGCCACGAGGCTGGCGCCGCCCCGCAGACCGGGATCGAGGCACATGAGCCCGACCAGGTCCGAGCCGTCGGAGTGGAAGGGGAACGGCACGCCGCCGATCTCGTTGCCGCGTGAGGTGGGGTCGTTCACCGCCTTGCCCTGGTCGGTGACGTCGCCCAGCAGATGTCCCTTGGCGTTCTGCGGCCAGGGCTCGCCGACGTGGGTTCCGATGCCCCAGTACATGGCCGAGATCTGGTCCTTGGTGTAGCCGTTCACCGGGAGGCCCCGGAGCAGGGCGACGCCACGGCCGTCGATGAGGTCGTCGGTGATGTCGGCGAGCACGGGGCCGAGCGTCGGCAACGGGAAGTGGTCGCGGGTGATGTCGAGTACATCGTCGACCCGGGCCTCGGCGTGGCGGAGGGCGGCCTCGATCTCGGCCTTGTGGTCGGCGCTCAGTTCGTGGACATAGGCGTCGCCGAGCGACTCGCTGGTCCAGGCGCAGTCCGTCTCGAGCGGCTGGATGACGGCGGTCATGCGGATGCTCCCACGGACTCGAACCCCCTGTGTTCGCTGGCCCTGGTGGCCTGGTGGCGTGCTTGCACCGTAGCGCCGGCGGGGCATGGCGGAGCCCGAAGTGGGAACAGAGGCACCGTGTCGACACAGGTGGATCCGGCCGCGTCCGAGCGGGGAGCCGAGAGCCCGAGTGAGGGACGCGACGACGCCGAGTCGTTGGAGCGCACGTTCGAGCGCTCGATCGTGCAGGGCGAGGAGCGCCTGACCCGGACGCTGCCCGTGATGGCCGCCACCGGGATCGTGGGCGGCTTCGACGTCGGGCTCGGCGTGGTGGCGCAGTTCGTGGTCATGGCCGAGACCGGGAGCATGTTGCTCGGGGCGCTGGCGTTCACCATCGGCTTCATCGCCCTCACGCTGGCCCGCAGCGAGCTGTTCACCGAGGACTTCCTCGTCCCCGTCACCGCGGTCGTCACCCACGACCGGGTCGGCATCCCCAGCCTGCTGCGCCTCTGGGCCACCACCCTGGTCGCCAACCTCGTCGGCGGCTTCGCCTTCATGGCGCTGGCGCTGTCGGCCCTGCCGCGGATCGCTCCGGTCGTCACCGAGGAGGCCCACCGCTTCATCGACCTCGGCCTCGGCAGCCAGTCGTTCACCAGCGCGGTGCTCGGCCGGCTTCGCCATCACGCTCATGACGTGGATGGAGCGGGGGTCGGAGGCGATCGGGGCCAAGATCGTGGCCGCGGTCGCCGTCGGGTTCGTGTTCGCCGGCGGCCCGCTCAACCACTCGGTGGTGCGCTCGCTCGAGATGTTCGGCGCCCTCATCCACGGCACCGACTTCGGCTACGCCGACTGGGCCGGCGCCATGGGATGGGCAGCGTTGGGGAACATGGTCGGCGGCCTCGGCCTGGTGACGGTGATCCGCCTCGTGCAGGTCGGCGGGGAGAAGATCTCGCAGGAGAAGGAGCGGCCGGACGGCGGTTGAGCCGGGTGGCTCCTCGGGCGGCGGGGTGGGTCAGCGGCCGACGGCCTGGCGCTCCGCCACGGTCATCGGGAACTGCGTGGTCCGGCTGGCGTCGGCCAAGGTGCCACCATCGCCGTCGGATGCGGTCCAGGCGATGGACCAGGTGACGGTGGCGCGGGCGACATAGGAGCCGTGGACCTGGTACGTGTGGCGGCAGTCGGTCGACTGCTGCGCCTCGGGGACCGCATCGTCGTACGGCGTGCCGGGGCCGTCGCAGGTGACGACCGTGCCATCGCCCATGTCCCACAAGACCGAGCGGGGGGTGGCGGTGGCGGTGACCGACAGGCCCGGCCCGCCCCCGATGCCCGCGATCGCCGCCGTCGCCGTACGGGGCCGCCACGATGCCGGGTCGATCCACATCCACGTGTCGATCCCGACCATCTGGCGCAGCGCGATGGCCGGGCTGGTGTGCGGTTCCGGGTAGGTCAGCGGCAGCTCGTCGCGCGCCCGGGCGGCCAGGTCGGCGGCGCTGATCACCGACACGCCGGGGGCGTAGAAGAACAACCGACTCACCACCCGCTGGCCGCTGGCGTCATCGCACAGGAGCCAGTAGCCCACGTTCTCCTGCAGTCCGGTGGCGACGTCGCCGACGGCGAACTGCACCGTGTCGGGCCGTAGATCGTGGACGGTGCACGACAACGATCCCCCTCGCGGCGCCGGCTGGTCGAGCGACCCATCCCGGCCGACGATCAACACGACGCTCCCATCATCCCGCTGTGTCGTTGCTGTATTCCTCTGGACAGCCAGCCGCCCGGGAACCCGACCGCGGCCATGCTGCACGACCACCCAGCCGAGCAGAACGATGACTAGAGACCCGTCGCACTCTGGCTCCCCCGCAGTCGCGATCGCTTGAGATCTGCAGCTTCCAGCTCCCATCGATCAAAGCGAACTCGTTCGCTGCTGCGATCTGCTCGACGGAGTCATTGACGACCTCCCCAGTGGCCGCGTCGAAGACGACAAGGCCATCGAGTCGTGCACTCGAATACGACGGCGCTTAGGTGGTCGTCGACGATGCGATTCACCACCTCCGGCCGGAAGTCGACTTGGATCTCCTGGGTCGCCGGACTGCTTGACCGCTCTGCGATCAACCGTGAGATCCCGTCCAAGACAGCGCCTCCTTCGCCTTTCCGGCGAAGTAGCGATCGATGAGTGGGTTCCTCACGTCGGGATGGCCGGTGATCTCGACGAAGGCGTCCCACTGGTCGTAGAAGGCTTGCTCGACGGCGGCGGTGGGGTCCTCGGTGGTGGTGGGTGCGGCCGTGGTGGCGGTGGTCGTCGACTCCGGGGAGGGCATGGTGGTGGTGGTCGAGGAGCTGGCGTCGTCGCCGCCGCACGCCGCCAGGGCAAGGATCACGATCAGCACCAGTGACCCGATCGGTTTCGTCCGCACGGTTGGCCCCCGTCCGCCGATGGAAAGTGCACGAAAAGGTAGGAGGGGCGACGATCGGCGTCAAGCGCTCGTGCCCGTATTGCGGGAATTCGACGGCGCCGGCCCGGTCTCCTCGTCATCCGCACGGACGCACGGACGCACGGACGCGATCAGGCGCACGACGACGGCCGCATCCGTCCACACGTCCCGGCCAGCCACACGCCCCCCGCCGGAAGCACCAGGTTCGCCGGATTCGTCCTCATGCTGGCGCCCTTGCGTGCCGATGAGCGTCAGGTGGGAGGGAGGCCGTCCGACGGGTCAGTGGCCGAGCGTCGTGAGTGGCTGTCCCGCGTCGTGCTCTTCGCGGGCCTGATGGCATGCGCCCTGATGGCGGTGATCGGGGAACCGTGGCGGGGCTGGCTGCTCGTGACGCTGATCTCCGGGGCGGCGATCGCCGGCATGGTGGCGCTCGGCCACGACGGCCGGCGCTCGAACCCGACGTGGTTCCTCACCGTCGGGGCCGTGCTGCTCGTCCCCGCCTACATCCTGTGGTACCCGGCCCGCCTCCACTGGGATCTCCAGCTCGGCTCCCCCGCCATCACCGACTGGTTGTTCCTCGCCGGGTACGCCGCCTTCCTCATCGGGCTCGCCCGGCTGATCGGGCTGCGCAACACCGACGGACACCGCGTCGACGTGCTCGACACGCTCATCATCGGCGTGGGCATGGGCGTGGTGGTGTGGGTCATCTTCATCGGCCCGTACCTGAACGACGAGTCGATGAGCTGGGCGGCTCGGATCGTGGCCATCTCGTACACGGTGGTCGACCTGCTCCTGGTCGGGGCCGTGATCCGGATGCTGGTCCAGGACCGCATCTCCACCACGGGCGACAAGCTCCTCGCCGGCTGGGTCGTCACCCAGCTGGCCGCCGACCTGCACTACTCGGTCACCACGTTGCAGGGCACGTTCTCCCTGGCCGGCGTGGGACCCGTCATCTATTCCGTGTCGTTCGTCCTCCTCGCCGCCGCTCTGCTCCATCCCACGACGATGGCGTCGAACGCTCACCGGCGACCCCGTCCGATGTCGGGCTTCCGGCGCTTCGCCATCGTGGTGCCCGCCACCCTGGTCGCGCCGGCGGTGCTCACCGTGTTGGGGACCCGGGTCGGCAGCCGGGAGATCGCCATCGTGGCCGTGCTCTCCGGCGCCCTCTTCGCACTCGTGCTGCTCCGGATCTGGCACCTCATGGTCGACGTCGAGGATCACCGCCGGATCCAACGCCAGCTCACCACGTCGATGGAGCAGCAGCGCCAGCGCACCGAGGAGAACCGTGCCCTGCTGGCCAGCCTTCGTGAGCGGCAGATGCTGGCGGAGCGGTTGTCGCGCATCCAGCGCAAGATCTCGACCCGGGCGCCGCTGCAGGAGGTCCTGGACGCCATCACGCAGGGCGCGGCCGAGCTCCTCCACGACGACGTGGCGGCTCTCCGGCTCATCGACGAGCACGACCCGTCGACCATGGTGATGGTCGCCTCGGTGGGCGTGCCCGAACACATCGTCGAGGCCCAGAGTCGACTTCCCGTGGGCCACGGCGTAGGTGGTCGGGCCATCGTCGACAACCAGCTCTGCATCCAGGACTCCTATGCCGAGTGGGAGGGTGCGATCCCGTCCTTCGTCTCCGGTGGCCTCCAGACGGCGATGGCCGCACCGGTGCGTCTCGGCACGCGCGCCATCGGCAGCCTGGTGGTGGCCACGTTCGAGTCGGATCGGCGCTACTCGGCGGCCGAGCAGGATGCACTCACCAGCTTCGCCGAGCACGTCGGCTTGGCTCTCAACGACGCCCGGTCCGTGCGCGCCCTGAACGACGCCCTCGACCAGGCCGTCCACCAAGCCATGCACGACGAGCTCACCGGCCTTCCCAACCGGGCCTGCTTCTACGACCGGACGGAGCAGGCGTTGCGGATGGGCCGGCGAGAGGACACCGCCACGGCGGTCCTGCTGTTCGACCTCGACCGCTTCAAGGAGATCAACGACACGCTCGGCCACCGCTACGGGGACCGGGTGCTGCAGGCCATCGGCCCGCGCATCCTGCCCCTGCTCCGCGAGTCCGACACCCTGGCCCGACTGGGCGGCGACGAGTTCTGCGTGCTGCTGCCGCGAGCCGAGGGCGTCGAGGCCGCCATGGAGGTCGCCCATCGCATCACCGTCGCCCTCGAGGAACCGCTCGAGGTCGACGGCATGACGCTGGTGGTGGCGGCCAGCTGCGGGGTGACGGTGGCTCCCGACCACGGCGACACCGCCGACCTCCTGCTCCAGCGGGCCGACGTCGCCATGTACGTGGCCAAGACGTCCCGGCTCGACGTGGCGGCCTACGAGGACCGCCTCGACCGGAACACCCCGGACCGGCTGGCCCTGGTGGGCGAGCTGCGGCGGGCGATCGCCGAGGACCGGCTCGTGCTCCACTACCAGCCACAGCTCACCGTGCGGACCGGCGAGGTGGAAGGCGTCGAGGCGCTGGTGCGGTGGCAGCACGAACGCCGCGGGCTGCTGGCTCCAGAGGCCTTCATCCCGATGGCCGAGGACACCGGCCTCATCCACCAGATCACCAGCTGGGTCTTGGACGAGGCGTTGCGGCAGCTGTCGTGCTGGATCGCGGACCCGGCCGTGGAGCTCGGCGAGGACTTCACGGTCGCGGTCAACGTCTCGACCCAGAGCCTGCTGGACGAGTCGTTCGCGGTGGAGGTGGCGGTGGCGCTCGACCGCTTCGGGATCGCCCCGCACCACCTGGTGCTCGAGGTCACCGAGACCACGATCATGGCCGACCCCGAACACGCCAAGCGGGTCCTCGATTCGCTGGCCGGCCTCGGCGTGCAGTTCTCGATCGACGACTTCGGCACCGGGTACTCGTCGCTCGCAGCGCTCAAGGACCTCCCGGTCCACCACCTCAAGATCGACAAGTCGTTCGTCCTCGGCATGCACGAGGACGCCGATGCCGAGACGATCGTGCGCTCGGTGATCGACCTCGGCCACACGTTGGGGCTACGCACGGTCGCCGAGGGAGTGGAGCTGGACACGGTGTGGGACCTGCTCGCCATCCTCGGCTGCGACGCCGCCCAGGGCTACCTCCTGTCCCACCCGCTCTGTGGGCCCGAGATGGCCCGGTGGCTGGTGGACCGGCAGGTTCAACGCCGGCTCGGGTCGGTGCACTGATCCGACGCAACGAGCCCCCGATCGCGGGTGACAGACTGCGACTCCCGAACCCACGACCCGGAGCTGGCGATGCCGAGCGACATCAAGATGAAGCGGATCCTGGAATCGGTGCTCGGCCGTCCGGTCCAGTCCGGGAACTCGATCGACATCCTGCGCAACGGGGTCGAGATCTTCCCCGCCATGCTCGACGCCATCGCCGGCGCACAGCGCAGCATCGACTTCCTCACCTTCATCTACTGGACCGGGGACATCGGCCGGCAGTTCGCCGAATGCCTGTCCGAGCGAGCCCGCAACGGCGTTCGGGTGCGGGTGATCCTCGACGCCATGGGGGCCTGGGACCTCGACACCAGCATCACCGACGCCATGACCGACGCCGGCTGTGACGTCCGCTGGTTCCGACCCGTCGACAAGAAGAGCGCCCTCCAGGCCAACAACCGCACGCACCGCAAGGTCCTGATCGTGGACGAGATCGTGGGCTTCACCGGCGGCGTGGGGATCGCCGACGAGTGGGACGGCGACGCCCGCAACGAGAACGAGTGGCGCGACACCCACTTCCGCGTCATCGGGCCGGCCGTCGACGGCCTGCGGGCGGCGTTCCTCGACAACTGGGCCGAGACCGGCACCGACCTCATCGACTACGAGATCGACCAGTTCCCGATGCAGCCCGCCAGCGGCGACATCGACGTGCAGGTGGTGCTGGGCATGGCCGAGGCCGGCAACAGCGACATCTGGAACCTGTTCCGGGTGCTGATCGAGTGCGCCGAGTCCCGCCTGCGCATCAGCACCGCCTACTTCACACCGGACGACAACGTGCTCGAGAAGTTGTGCGATGCGTCGGCCCGGGGGGTCGAGGTCGAAGTCATGGTCCCCGGCCCGGGGGCTGACAAGCGCTTCGTCCAGATCGCCAGCGAGGCCGACTACGAGCAGATGATGGACTGCGGCATCAAGATCTGCAGCTTCCAGCCGTCGATGCTCCACGCCAAGGTGCTCTTGATCGACGACCACATGGCCGTGATCGGCTCGGCCAACTTCAACCAGCGCTCCACCGAGTACGACGACGAGGTCGTGCTGGTGGTGTTCGACGACGGGATCACCGCCGAGCTCAGCCGCCACATGGACGAGGACCTCGAGCGCTGCGAAGAGCTCGATCTCGACCGCTGGAAGGAACGGGGCCTGTTCCAGCGCATCCAGGAGAAGGTCGTGGGAATGGTGGACGACCTTCTCTGACCGGCGGCCTCAGGCGGGCGGCAACATGACGGTCCATGCGGCCGGGTGGTGGCGGAGGGTGATGCGTTCGGCGTAGGTGATCATCTCGCCGTCGATGTTGACGTCGACGGCGCCTCGACCGTCGATGGTGACGGTGCCGACCCGGTGCCGCTGGGCACGGTCGGCGTCGAAGATGCGGCTCCGCAGCGCAGCGACGACCAGGCCGACTCGCTCGCCCGCATCGGCGGGCTCGACGAGGACGAGGTCGATGCGGGACGGGTCCTCGTCGGTGACCTCGACACCGCCCCCCATGCTGGGGCCGAGCAGCACGAGCACGGCGAGCAGCGGGCCGTCGTGGAGGGTGTGGTCGTCGGCGGTCACCAGGAGATCGACGGGTTCGCCCCGCACGCCCTGGTACGCGGTGCCGACCGGGTAGGCGAAGCGGCCCAGCTTCGGTTTCAGGTCGGCGGCGGTCTGGGCCGCCCGCACGCCCAGACCCACGTGGATGTTGTTGGCGACCAGGCCGGTGCCGCCGTCGTCGCACTCGAGGTCCATGGCGTCGACCGACGTGGGGGTGCCGGAGATGACGACCCCGGCGGCCTCGTCCGGATCGAGCGGGATGCCGTGGTTCCGGGCGAAGTCGTTGCCCGTGCCGAGCGGGATGATGCCGACGGGCCGGTCGGTGCGGTTCAGGTCGGTGACGGTCTCGAGGGCCAGGTGGATGCTGCCGTCGCCGCCGGCCACCACGAGCTGCTCGTCGTCGCCGAGATCCCGGACGGTGGCCACGAAGTCGTCGGGCTCCTCGGTCCAGACCAACCGCACCGGTGCATCGGCGGCCAGCGCCGCCACGGCGGTGGCCACCGCCTCGGTCTCGGTGCTGCCGGCGCCGGCGTTGGCCAGCACGACCCGTGACGCCGGTCGTTCGCGGGATGGGTCGTCTGGTGCAGTGGTCATCGCCGGTCTCTTCCCCCTTGTCGACCGTCTCATCGTGCCCGTCGTCCAACAGCGTGGGACGGACGTCCCTTGTTGTTGGGACCTTCGGGTCGGACGCGGTGCCCACCGGTCTGCCACGCTTCCCTCGGAGGTGGCACACGATGTCCACACGATGGGTGTACGCATTCGACGAGCTCGAGGCGGCCAAGGCTGCCGTCGACGGCGACTGGGATCGGGTACGAGGCCTGCTCGGCGGCAAGGGAGCCAACCTCGCCGACATGGCGTCGCTCGGCATCCCGGTACCGCCGGGGTTCACGATCACCACCGAGGCGTGCAACGCCTACACCGACGCGGGCGGCGAGCTGCCCGACGGGCTGTGGGACGAGGTCGTCGACGCCGTGCATGCCATGGAGAAGGTGGTCGAGCGCACCTACGGGTCCGAGGACGACCCGTTGCTGGTCTCGGTGCGGTCGGGCGCCAAGTTCTCGATGCCCGGGATGATGGACACCGTCCTCAACGTGGGCATGAACGACGCCGTGGCCCGGGCCATGATCGCCCGCACCGGCGACGAGCGGTTCGTGCTCGACTCGTACCGCCGGTTCGTGCAGATGTACTCCACGGTGGTGCTCGGCCTCGACGGTGAGCCGTTCGAACACATCCTGCGCGAGCAGCGCCACGACCACGACGTGTCGAACGACGCCGACCTGCCGGTGGATGCCCTGCGGGCCACGGTCGACGCGTTCAAGGCCCAGGTCGAGCGGCGGTCGACCACCCCGTTCCCCACCGATCCGATGGAACAGCTCCGCCTGGCGATCGAGGCGGTGTTCGGGTCGTGGAACAGCAAGCGGGCCAACGACTACCGCCGGGCCTCCAACATCCCCGACGACCTCGGCACCGCCGTGAACGTGGTGGCCATGGTGTACGGCAACACCGGCGACCGGTCGGCCACCGGCGTGGTGATGTCGCGCGACGCCAACACCGGCGAGGCCCAACTCGAGGGCGACTACCTGATCAACGCCCAGGGCGAGGACGTGGTGGCCGGCAACCGGCCGACCAAGCCCATCGCCGAACTGGCCGACGACCTGCCCGCCGCCGCCGCCGAACTGGCCGACATCGCCCGCCGGCTCGAGCAGCACTACCGCGACATGCAGGACATGGAGTTCACCATCGAGGACGAGCGGCTGTGGCTGCTCCAGACGCGGACAGCCAAGCGGACCGCGCAGGCCGCCGTCCGGATCGCGGTCGAACAGGTCACCGAGGGGCTCATCACCAAGGCCGAGGCCGTCCAGCGCGTCACCCCGCAGCAGATCGACGTCTTCCTCCACCCGCAGTTCGCGGCCGAGGACCTGGCCCAGCTCACCCCCGTGGCCAGCGGCCTCAACGTCTCCCCCGGCGCCGCCGTGGGCGTGGTGGCCCTCGACCCCGACCTGGCCGAGCGGTGGGCCGCCGAAGGGCGGGACGTGCTGCTGGTCCGGCACGAGACCAAGCCCGACGACGTCCACGGGATGCTCGCCGCGGTGGGCATCCTCACGTCGGCCGGCGGTCGCACCAGCCACGCCGCCCTCGTCGCCCGACAGTTCGGCAAGCCGGCCGTGACCGGCGCCTCCGCCATCGAGATCGATCTCGACGCCCGGTCGTTCTCCGTGGGCTCCACCGTCGTCCACGAGGGCGACTGGGTCTCGATCGACGGCACCACCGGTCAGATCTACGTCGGCGAGGTGGGCACGGTGGCCCCGGACCTCGACAACGAGTGGCTGTCGACGTTGCTTTCGTGGGCGGACGAGTTCCGCACCCTCGGGGTGCGCGCCAACGCCGACGAACCGGCCGAGGCGGAGCGGGCCCGGTCCTATGGGGCCAGCGGCATCGGTCTCTGCCGCACCGAGCACATGTTCTTCGACCCCGAGCGGCTGCCGCTGGTGCAGCAGATGATCACGGCGCCGACGCTGGTCGAACAGCGGGAGGCGATCGACGCCCTGCTCCAGTTCCAGCGGGAGGACTTCGTCGGGATCTTCGAGGCCATGGACGGCCTGCCCGTCATCATCCGCCTGCTCGACCCGCCGCTGCACGAGTTCCTGCCCAGCTGGGAGGAGCTCCACCGCAAGACCGCTGATCTCCAGCTCCGTCTCGCCCATGCGGCCGACCTGGCCACCGTCGAGACCCTGGTCGGCGAGCTGACCGACACCCGGGCGATGCTGGCCCGTGTCGAGGCGCTGCGCGAGTCGAACCCCATGCTCGGCCTGCGCGGCGTGCGGCTCGGCATCAAGATGCCGGACCTGACGCGTATGCAGACCCGGGCCATCATCGAAGCCGCCCTGCGGGTGAAGGCCGACGGCGGCGACCCGCAGCCCGAGATCATGGTGCCGCTCGTCAGCCACGCCAACGAGCTGGCCCGGCAGCGCCAGGTGATCGAGGAGGCGGCCGAGGCGGCCATGGAGGAGGCCGGTGAGCGGATCGAGTACCAGATCGGCACCATGATCGAGGTGCCTCGCGCCGCGCTCACCGCCGATGCCATCGCCGAGCACGCCGACTTCCTGTCCTTCGGCACGAACGACCTCACCCAGACCACGTTCGCCATCAGCCGCGACGACGCCGAGTCGTCGTTCCTGCTCGACTACCTGGCCGAGCGGATCCTGCCGGAGAACCCGTTCGCCTCCATCGACGCCGACGGGGTGGGACGCCTGATGAAGATCGCCCTCGACGGGGCCCGCACCACGCGTGCCGACATCAGCACCGGGGTGTGCGGCGAGCACGGCGGCGATCCGGCGTCCATCGCCATGTGCCACGACGATGGGCCTCGACTACGTGAGCTGCTCGGCCTACCGCATCCCGGTCGCCCGCCTCGCCGCCGCCCAGGCCGCACTGGCCTCCGGCTGAACCGGGGCGGGTCGGGTAGAGGACTGCGGTGCTCATCGAATCCGACCGGCGGTACCGGTTCTCCGTCACGCCCGAGGAGTTCTGGGCCGCGCTGTCCCGGACCGAGGACTGGTCCACCTGGTGGCCGTGGCTGCGCGACTTCCGCGGCGGAGACCTCACCGCGGGCAGCCGCATCGAGGGTCGGGTGCGGCCACCGCTGCCCTACCGCCTGCGAATCCGACTCACCGTGGAGGCAGCCGTCGCCCCCGAACACATCGTCGTCGCCGTCGACGGCGACATCGTCGGCCGGGCCAGTCTGGACGTGACCCCTGACGACGAGGGCTGCGAGGCGCGGTTGCGGGCGTCGCTCGGGCCGGCCCACCCCGGGCTGCGGGCCGCGGCCGTCGTGGCACCGGCCGTGGCGCGCTTCGGTCACGACTGGGTGCTCGACGCCGGCGCCCGGCAGTTCGCCACCAAGGCTCTCTGAGGCCCCGGCCGCGGGAGGAATCGCCGGCGGCGGCGCCGAAGACCCCACCGAGCAACCCTGACGCCCGTGTCAGGCTTCACCGTGGGGGTCACCACCATGTCCAGTTCTCGTCGGATCGCCGGTGCCGTACTGGCCGGCTCGCTCGTACTCGGCACCGGCGGCGTGGCCTGGGCCATGAGCGACGGCTTCTACACACCGGCCGACCAGCGCTGCGACCCGGAGGCGAACGACACCCACAACGCCGACACGGCGCAGGAGGGGTGCCAGAACGCCACCCTGTACGCCGCCAACGGCGACTGGGAGATCGCCCGGGCCGGCACCATGCAGACCCCGGAGGGCACCGCCGTCCACGAATGGTCGGTCGACGGCGACAGCGACGCATCGCAGGCCGACCCGTCCCAGGGCGGCCGGGTGTACTTCGGTGCCGACGACAACCTGGACACCGGCGAGCACGACGGCGCCCGCGGCATCGGCAACGGCCCGAGCGATGGTGGCGGCATCCTCCTCGAGATGAGCCCCGACTCGGTCGAGCGGTGGCTTGCGGCGGCGTCGTCCGGCGACACCGCGACGCTGCAGACCCATCCGGTGCCGCTCGTGACCGCCGGCACGGGGGCCTGCGCCGACGGGGTCTGCATGGCGGCGACCACCGAGCGGCGCACGGTGTACCAGGGCGGGGGCGACTCCGAGCGCGACGCCGTCGACTACCAGGGGGTGCGATGGGACCCGGAGACGTGCGGCGGACCGACCCAGACCCGAGCCGACTGCGACGACCCGACGACCAAGGGCAAGAAGGAGGACATCCGGTACTGGGACGACCAGGTCGGCACCGTCTCCGCCGAGCCCGGCGTCCAGGTGTACGAGGACCCCGACCCCGAGGGCTCGCCGGCCGGTCCGTACCCGCTGCCTGCGGCCTACGTCGGGACGTGCGGCGTGCTCGTCGGCGGCGCCGACCTCGTGGCACCCGAGTCGCCGGTCACCAACGACGCCGGCCAGATCGACGCCCGCCAGGGTTGCTAGGGACGATGCGCCGGTTCTCGGCCACGGTGGTCGCCGCGGTGACGGGGGCCCTGTTGGCGACGACGTTCGCCGGTGGCCTGGCACCGGCGTCGGCGCGCGCCGGCGGCGACGTTCCGGGATGTGACTGGCCGATGTACGGCCGCGACCTGGGGCACAGCTTCGCCGCGCCCGCCGGTTGCACCGCACTGTCGCCCATGACCGCTCCCACGCTGGCGCCGCAGTGGGTGCTACCCGCGAAGGACTCGGTGACGGCGGCGCCGACCGTCGTGGACGGCATGGTCTACGTCGGTGACTGGACGGGGGCGTTCCGCGCCGTGCCCGTGGACCAGACGGGGCCGGCGTCCGAGACGTGGACGTTCCAGGTCGACGACCCCAACGGCGTGGCCTTCGGGCGGATCGTGTCGTCGGCGGCGGTCGTCACCGTGGATGGAACCCGCGTCGTGCTCTTCGGCGGTGGCGCCACCGTCTATGCCCTCGATGCCACCAGCGGCCGAGAGCTGGCCCGGCTCTGCCTCGATCCCCGCGCCGACCCGGCTGTGCGCTGCCAGGGTACGCCCGATGGTGTGCAGGTCGAGGTGGAGTCATCCCCTGCCGTGGTCGTGCGGGGGGTCGCCGCCCAGGTCGTGGTCGGTCTCGACGTCCACAACGGCACGGACGTGGGCCGCACGGGCATCGTGTCGATGT
The DNA here is from genome assembly GCA_963811245.1 of uncultured Acidimicrobiaceae bacterium. Classification (GTDB taxonomy): domain Bacteria; phylum Actinomycetota; class Acidimicrobiia; order Acidimicrobiales; family Salinilacustritrichaceae; genus Salinilacustrithrix. Next base: position 131,424 of record CAWEQL010000021.1, on the reverse strand, counting down.
CGCTGCATCGCCGCGGTCCGCGTTGGACGATGACGCCGGAGTGGAAGTTCGACCCCGAGGGGGGCGCCGACGGCGAGACCACCACCGGTCCCGACCTGCTCACGACGGGCAGCGGCACCGGCTCGGGGTGCGCCAGCGTGTGGGTCTCCCCCGCCGTCGACACCGAGGCCGGGCTGGTGTTCTTCGGCACCGGGTCGTGCAGCACCCCCGGCATCGAGGTCGGCGAGGATGCCTTCGCCGTCGACGTTCGCACGGGGCGCCTCGTGTGGCGGTTCGACACCCCTCGGATCAGCGAGGGCTGGGACGATGACTTCGGTGCCTCTCCCAACCTCCTGCCCGGCGGCCTCGTCGGGCTGGGGAGCAAGGACGGCACCTACTACGCCCTCGACCGCCGATCCGGAGCCGTTGCCTGGGCGGCCCACGTGGGCGAGTCCGGCCACGTCATGGACGGCTTCGCCGTCGGCGGGATCATCGGCACGCCGGCCGTCGGGACCGTCGCCGGACGTCCCGCCGTGTTCGCCACCACCGCACTCTCCACGCCGATCGCCGAACCGCTCGACGAGGGCCATCCCGACCGCTGGGTCGACACGTCGCTCGCGGAGGACCCGGGTCGCATGCTGTCGCTGACCGCGGTGGATGCGGCCGACGGCACGATCCTGTGGCGCTGTCCGCTCGCTCGGCAGAGCTACGGCGCTCCCACCTTCGCCGGCGGCGTGGTCCTGGTCCCGTCGACGTTCTCCGTCGGAGCTGTTGGCAGTGGACGCCGACACAGGAGTGACGCTGTCGACGATGCCCGTGGGAGGGCCGCCGTCGTCGTCGCCCACCGTCGTCGGCGACACCGTGTTCCTCGGCTCCGGCACCCGGACCAGCGACGTCGAGTTCAAGGCGTTCGGTGCCTCGGCGGCCGAAGCGCTGGTGGGGGCGTCGCCGCTGTCGCCGGTGAGCGGCCTGTTCGCCTACCGCATCACCACCGCCGGCGTACTGAGCGGCGGACGCCCGGGGTAGGGCGCGCCCATGACCGACACCCCGCCCTCCCCTGACGCCGACCCCGCCGACGATGCCGAGCTGGAGGAGACCGAGTCGGCGCTGACCGAGATGCACCGCTCCGGGGTGGGGACGCAGGATCCCAACCTGGTCAGCGGGGCCGAGACCGAGCTGGTCGACGACCAGGTGCGCCCCGACGCCGAACCCCAGGTCTGATCGCGCTCGTCCGAACGGCGGTTCGGCGCAGAATCTGTGACAGATTCGTTCCCGACAGGACGCGGTGGACCTAGGTTGCCGGGATGGCCGACACGCCGATGGAAGCGCCGCCGTTCGAGACCATCGAGGTGTCGGTGGCCGGCGAGCGGGGCACGCTCTGGCTCGACCGGCCCGACAAGCTCAACCCGCTCTCGAACCAGACGCTGGCCGAGCTGGAGGATGCCGCCCGCTGGTTCGACCGTCACGGCGATCTGAAGGTCGTCAGCGTCGGGGGGCGGGGCCGGGCGTTCAGCGCCGGCGCCGACCTCGACGCCTTCTCCGGCCGTGCCGAGCGGGCCGACCGTGAGCAGGGCTGGCGCACGGCACGTGCGCTGGAGGAGATGCGGGCCGTGACCGTGGCCCGCCTCCAAGGGTGGTGCGTCGGCGGCGGTCTGGTGGTGGCGGCAGCGTGCGACCTCCGGGTCGCCTCGGCGAGCCTGCGCCTCTCGATTCCCGAGATCGATCTCGGCATCCCCCTGGCGTGGGGCGGCATCCCCCGCCTCGTCCGTGAGATCGGCCCGGCCCTCACCAAGGAACTGGTCATGACCTGCCGGGAGTTCTCCGCCGAGGAGGCTCGGGCCGCCGGGTTCCTGAACCGGGTGGTCGCCGACGACGACCTCGACGCCACCGTCGAGGAGCTCGTGACGCAGCTCGTCGCCAAGCCCAAGCTGGCGCTGCTGTCGACCAAGGCCCACACCAACGCTGTCACCGAATCGATGGTCGGGACCGGTCGGTCGTGGGCCGACGCCGACGGCCTGGAGGCCGGCCTGCACGACGAGCAGGGACAGGCGGCCCGTAGGCAGTACCTGCGCGACCGTCGCTGACCGCGGGTCACACGGGATCGAACGATGGTCTGGTCGAGCGAACGGTCACGCAACGGCGGCGTGGACGAGATCCCGTTCCCCGACGCGAGCGGCCGGCTGTGGGTCGCGGGCAAGCACTTCGTCGGACCCGACGCCGACGCCGCTTTGCGTCGCACGGGTGCCGCGTCGATCGTGTGCCTCAACGAGGAGCACGAGATCGGCGACCGGTACCCGCACTACGTCGACTGGCTGCGGGCGAACGCGCCGGACCGGGCGCTGTGGTGGCCCATCCCCGACCTGCACGCTCCCGCCATCGCCGAGATCGCCCCGTTGCTCGACGACCTCCGCCGTCGGCTCCACCGCGGTCACGGGGTGCTGGTGCACTGCGGGGCGGGCGTCGGTCGGGCCGGAACCGTTGTCGGGGCCCTGCTCGTCCGGTCCGGCCTCGCCGTCGATGCCGCCCTCGAGCTCGTCGCCGCTCACCGGCCGATGGCGGGGCCGGAGTCTGACGCCCAGCGCGCGCTCGTGGCCGAGGCAGCCCGCGAGGGTCTCGCTCCGACCTGAGCCCAACGTACGCGTGTAGTTCTGGCATATGCTGGAACTACATCGGGCGTCCGCCCCGGTGCTCCGTCCCGACGGGACGATCAGGCGAACTGGTGACGAGCTCATGACCACCCTGCAGCAACAGGCCCGAGCGCTGGGCGACCCGACCCGGCACTCCGTCTTCACCCGGATCGTCGACCTGCCGACCGCCCGTCGATGTCGCCGAGCTCACCGAGCACTTCGGCGTGAACCACAACACGATCCGCCAGCACCTGGCCAAGCTGCTCGACGCCGGCCTGGTCGTCGAGTCCACGCGCACCTCGGGATCGCCCGGGCGACCGCGCTCCTGTACCCGTCGATCCGACCGTGGAGAGCCGGTGGGGCGTCGTCGGCCCGTACGAGCGGCTGACGCCCTGCTGGTCGAGGTCATTCGCAGCGGCGACACGCCCGAGGAGGTCGGGCGGCGGGAAGGCTCGAGGCGCGCCCCGACCCGGACGACGCAGGTCTCGCCGCGCTCGTCGACGGGTGATGGCCGCGAGGGCTTCGAACCCGAGACCGCGGCAGCGCCGGGGACAGCTCGAGCTGGTCCTGCGGAACTGCCCGTTCGAGGCCACGGCACTCGCCGACCCCGAGACCGTGTGTGCGCTCCATCTCGGTCTGGCCAAGGGCGTGACCGAGGGTGCCGACGATCTCGAGGTGCAGGACCTGATCGCCAAGGACCCCCGCAGGGCCGGGTGCCGCCTGGAGCTGGGGACCGAGCCCTGATCAGCTGATCAGGCGCTGACCTCGACCCGGTGGAGGTCGTCGCCGACCTCGACGACACCGTCGAAGTGGGCGGCCGCCAACTCCCGCCAGTCGTCACCGCCGCCGGGCGGGAACGCCGGCACGTAATGGGTCAGCACCAGGGTCCCCACGCCGGCCCGGGCTGCTGTCTGCGCGGCCTCCTCGGGGGACGAGTGGTAGTCGAGCGTGTCCTTCATGCGCTGCAGAGGGACGTTGGCGATGATGTCCTTGCGGATGACGGTGTGGACGAGCGCGCCGGCGCCGGCGCACAGCCGGTCCAGTCCCTCGCACGGCACGGTGTCGCCGGCCGCCACGACCGAGGCGCCGTCGTGATCGAAGCGGTATCCCACGGTCGGGTGCACGGGCCGGTGATCCGTGGGCGCACACGACACGCGCGCACCGACCCGCCGAGGTCGATGTCGCCGTCCTCGACCTCGATGACCTCGACCGGGGGGAACCCGTACTCGCGCAGGTCGTCGTGGTGCTCGGTGCGGTAGCCGATGTCCGGGCCCAGCGACGCCACGATGTGGTCCACCACCGCCTGCGTCCCGACCGGCCCCACCACGGTGAGCGGCGTCGGTGCGAACGTCATGACCCACCGTGAGGTGATCACGTCGTTGAGATCGGTGATGTGGTCACTGTGCAGGTGGGTCAGCAGCACCGCCCGGAGCTGGCCGGCCCCCACCATCGCCGCCGCCATCCGCATCAGCACGCCCCGGCCCGCATCGATGAGGTAGTGCTCGTCTCCGGCCGACACCAGCGTGGCCGGACCGGCCCGGTGCGGATCGGGCATCGGGCTGCCGGTCCCCAGAAGCGTGATGCTCAGCATGTGCGTTCTCCCGTCGACGTGGCCGGACCGCTGCCCGGCATCGAAACTTCTGCGAGTCCGGCTCGCAGAAGTTCTCACGAGTATGACGCTGGCAAGCTCATTCGTCCAGTGGGGCACTCACCCCCGGCGGACGGGGCAGGTCAACCTCGCCGCCCGACGCGAGGCGAGGTGGTCGACAGGAGGTCGCGGTAGACGGCCACGTAGCGGCCGGCCATCTCGGCACGGTCGAAGCGGCGGACGGCCGACGCTCGGATCTGCGAGCGGTCCAGGGTCGAGACCAGCTCCACCGCCGCGACCGCCGTGTCCACGTCGGTCGTCAGGAAGCCGTCGACGCCCGGGCGGATGAGCTCGCGCATCGACCCGCGGTCGTAGGCGATGACCGGCGTCCCGCACGCCAGGGCCTCGGCGACGCTGAACCCGAACGGCTCGTCGAAGTCGATCAGGTGCAGCAGCGCATGCGCGCCGCCGAGGACCTCGGACCGGTCCGGCGCTGCCGACCGGCCCGAGGTACCGCACACGGTCGTCGTCGAGGTGCGGCGCGACCTCGTCACGGAAGTAGTCCTCGTCCTGGACGATGCCGGCGATGTCGAGCCGCCGTCCCGTTCGTCGGGCGACCTCGATGGCATGAGCGGTGCCCTTGTCGGGGTGGATGCGCCCGAAGAACAGCAGGTGGTCGCCGGGTCGGGGATGGAGGGCGAAGGCGTCGACGTCGATGCCGTGGTGGATCGTGGCGGCGTAGTGCAGGCGCGGGTGGCGGTCGGCGTCGCTGATCGCGACGTAGGCGGTGGTGGCGTCGTAGCGCTCGTAGACCGGGACGATCGCCGGCGAGGAGAACCCGTGGATCGTGGTCACCACCGGCGTGTCGACGAGGCCGCTGTAGGTCAGGGGGAGGAAGTCGAAGCCGTTGTGGATGACGTCGAAGTCCTCGGCACGGTCGAACACCGACGCGATGTGCAGGCACTCGGCGACCTTGGGGTCGATCGAGTCGTCCTCGGACCACCCGCGTGCCGACGGTCGCATGACCAGCGTCGCCGTCGGTGACGGAGTCGCCGGTGGCGAACAGGGTCACGTCGTGGCCGAGGCCGACCAGCCCCTCGGCCAGCAGCGAGGCGAACAGCTCCCACGGTCCGTAGTGGACCGGCGGTGTCCGCCATGCGATCGGCGCCAGCACGGCGATCCGCAGAGCGATCGGGAAGACGTGCGCCCGGGAAGCGATCCGATGGACGAGCGTACCGTGACTCGATGACGCCGGTCGACGGCGTAGGCTCACCTCATCCCTCCTTGGGGGAGTCGCCATGCTTGGGCCAGACGGGCCGCATGCGGCCCCGTCACCCTCCGCAGGCTCGACGCCTCGCCTGAGCCGACCATCGGAGCGCTCGTGCCAGGCCCCTTCCTCGCCCGGACCACTCGACCGTTCCGCTCGCGCCACGCGCTCACGTTCGGCATGCGTCGGGACCTTCCCGCCGACCGCGTGTGGCATCGCCACCTTCTCGGCTGCGCTCTCGGCCGGCCTCATCGCCGGGGGCCACTCCGTGGACGTGGTGCGGGTGGCCGAGCATCGCCGGTCTCGACGATCCGCTCGTCCTGGCATCGCTCGACCGGTCCGCCAGGCCCGTGCGGGCAGCGGCGTCGAGGTGCTCGACCGCACCGACATCGCCATCGTCCAGCACGAGTACGGCATCTACCCGGGCGCAGACGGCGACGAGATCCTGCGACTGATGGACGCCGTCCAGGTGCCGACGATGGTGGTGGCCCACACCGTGCTGCAGGCACCCGACCTCCCAGCAGCGAGCTGTCCTCACGCGAGCGTCTGCGCCACCGCCGACGCCGTCGTGGTCATGACCGCCAGCGGGCGCGACGGCCTGATCGCACGAGTTCGGCGTCGAGCCGTCCAAGGTCCACGTCATCGCCCACGGCGCCGCCACACCTCCTGCCGCCATCCGGCCGGTCGGCGGCTCGGTCCCGTCCGCGCCTGCTGACCTGGGGGCTGCTCGGGCCGGGCAAGGGCATCGAGTGGGCCATCGACGCGCTCGGTCGAGCTGCAGCGACCTCCAGCCCCGTTCCCCGAGTACCTGATCGCCGGTGCCACCCACCCGAAGGTGAGCGAACGTTCGGGCGAGGCATACCGCCACATGCTGATCGCAGCGGTCGCTGGGCCGCCGGGGTCGCACCGCGCGTGTCCTTCGACGACGCCTACCGCGACCTGCCGGCGCTGACCGAGCTGATCACCTCCGCCGACGTGGTCGTGCTCCCCTACGACTCGCTCGAACAGGTCACCTCCGGGGTGCTCGTCGATGCGGTCGCCGCCGGGCGACCCGTCGTCTCGACCGCCTTCCCCCATGCGGTCGAGCTGCTCGACTCCGGCGCCGGCCTCGTCGTCCCGCAGCGGGATCCCGCGGCCCTGGCGCACGCGATCCGGTCCGTGCTGACCGATCCGGGTCTGGCCGCCGGCATGGCCGCCGAGGCCCGCCGCTCGCCCCGGGCCTGTCGTGGGAGGCCGTCGCCGGCGCAGTACGCCGACCTCGCCGAGCACGTCTTCGCCGAGCAGCGGACCGTGACCCGGTGAGCATCGACATGGGCAGCATCGACGTGACGGCAGCAGCGTCGCTCCGCAGCCGCGCTTCGATCACCTGCTGGACCTGAGCGACGACATCGGCACCTTCGAGCACGCCGACCACGCTCGCCCGCGTCGCGCACCACGGCTACTGCACCGACGACATGGCCCGGGTCCTCACCGTCGTGGTGCGAGAGCCCGCACCCGAGCCCGTCGCGTGCGCGCCCTCGGCCGCACCGCGCTCCGCTTCCTGGTCGCAGCCCAGGGGGTGGCCGGACAACCAGGAACCGGCGAGACGCCGAGGGTGGGTGGCACGGCCGCCACGGCGTCGGACGACTGCTGGGGCCGCAGCCTGGCGGCCTTCGGCATCGCCGCCCACCGGGGCGTGCGACGAATCCATGCGCCAGGTGGCGCATGGCGTCGTTCGGCCATGCCGCCCAGCAGCGCTCCGCCGTGGACTCGAGCGATGGCCTTCGCCGGCCTCGGCGCGGCCGACGGTGCTCGAGGCCGATCCCCATCACTACGGCGCGCGGGCGTTGCTCACCGACGCCGTCGAGGCCATCGGTCCGACCGACGAGACGAACCGGCGTGGCCGTGGCCACAGGACCGGCTGTCCTACGCCAACGCCACCCTCGCCGAGGCGTTCGTCGCCGCCGGGCACGCCCTCCAGCCGCCCCGAGGTCGTGGCCGACGGCTGCGTCCTGCTCGCCTGGCTGCTCGACCGGGAGACGCGTCGACGGTCACCTGTCGCCGACACCGGCGGGCGGTGCTGGTCCGGCCGACGCGGCCCGGTCGCTTCGACCAGCAACCGATCGAGGTCGCGGCGATGGCCGACGCCTGCGCCCGAGCCGAGGCCGTCACCGGCGACCCCCGCTGGGGACAGGGCGTCGACCTCGCCATCGGATGGTTCCTCGGCGACAACGACGCTGGACGCTGCGATGTGGGATCCGGCCAGCGGCGGCGGCTACGACGGCCTGCACGCCGCCGGTCCCAACCTGCAACCAGGGCGCGGAGTCCACGCTCGCGCTGCTCTCCACGCTGCAGCACGCTCGCGGCACGGCGCTGGTCCCCGTGATCGGCCGCCGAGCTGGCGGTCCGCCAACCGCTCCGCCTCGCGCCGACCCGAGCCCGCGTCATCGTCAAGCTGTTCGTGCCCGGCCACCCCGAGGCCCGGAGCGGACGGCAGGTCTCCGACGCCGTCGCCCACGTCCTCGCCCTCGACGACGAGGCGGTCGTGCGCCGGCCTCGCCGAGCTGTTCGATCGCGGTTCGGTGGCCGCCACCGCGCCCTCGCTGACACGTTCCGACACCACGCCGACCGCATCGCCAACCGGCTCCCCGACGGGCGCCGTCATGACGGTCGAACGTCGGCTGCTGCTCGGCGCCGCGTTCACGCACGAGTACAGCATCGAGGCGGCCGCGCTGTGCAACCCGTCGTTCGTCCCCGCTCCCGACCAGAGCGCGGCGGACCCGGGGCACCTCGACCTGGTCATGAGCACCCGAGGCATCGGCGAGGGTCACCGGTCCTCGATCGGGTTCCGCGCCGCGTCGGTGGACCGACACGGCACCGTCACCGTCGACCGCCCCCGGCGCCCATGCCGGACGGGGACCGTCTCGGCCGGCCACCCTCCACGCCGACGCCTTCCGGGAGCTGGCCCGACGGGACCGTGACGACATCGAGGCCACCACCTGGGTGCTCGGCCTGCTCGGCGAGGAGTTCACGCCGGCCGAGCTCCACGACCGTTCGCCGAGCTCGAGGCCCAGGAGGACACCCGGCCTGGTGTCGGCCAGACCGTGCGCCGGCTCCGCGCGCTGGCGGAGCGCGGCTACCGGGTCGACTTCGATCCGTCCTCCCGTCTCGACGAACGGGTGCTCTACCCGGTGACGGCGGCGGAACGGAACGGGATGGAGGACGCCCGCTTCGTCCGCTTCGAGGACGACGACCGCTCCGTCTACTACGCCACGTACACGGCCTACGACGGCCGGGACATCCTTCAGCAGCTCGTGGAGACCGAGCGACTTCACCACCTTCGAGACGTCGCACCTGCAGGGGCCGGCAGCGCGCAACAAGGGACTCGCCCTGTTCCCCCGCCGGATCGACGGTCGCTTCGCGGCCCTGTCCCGCCACGACGGCGCCACCAACGCCGTCTCGTTCACCGACGACATCCGTCACTGGCCGACCGCCGCTCCCCTGATCGGCCGGACCCAGCTGTGGAACTCGATCCAACTCGGCAACTGCGGGTCACCGATCGAGACCGACGCCGGCTGGCTGGTGCTCACCCACGGGGTCGGCCCCATGCGGACGTACTCCATCGGGGCCTGCCTGCTCGACCTCGACGACCCGACCCGCATGATCGGCGAACTCGCACGGCCGCTGCTCAGCCCCCAGCCCGACGAGCAGGACGGCTACGTCCCCAACGTCGTCTACTCCTGCGGCGCCGTCCGCCACGGCTCGCACCTGGTCATCCCGTACGGGATCGGCGACGCATCGATCGGCGTCGCCACCGCCGACGTCGACACCGTCCTGGCCGCGATGGTCCCGCCCGACCGGACGGACCACCGCGGCCGTTCGCCACGCTGACCCGGCCGGCAGGGGGCCAGGGTTCGGGGTCTGCGCGGGCATCGACGATCGCTATGCCGCGGTCGCGAACTCACGCTCGTCGACACTCGCGTTGGCGCCCTCCACGTCGACGTGGGGCAGCACCCGGTCCAGCCAGCGCGGGCATCCACCAGTTGCGGTCGCCGAGCAGCTCCATGGTGGAGGGCACCAGCACCATGCGCACGACGGTGGCGTCGAGGAGCACGGCGGTCGCCATGCCCGAGACCGATGACCTTCACGAGCACCTGGTCGCCGAGGATGAACGCGCCGAAGACGGTCACCATGATGGCCGCGGCCGCCGTGATCACCCGGCCGGTGCGGGCCATGCCCTGGGCCACCGCTTCGCGTTGTCACCGGTCCGGTCGTACTCCTCCCGGATGCGGGAGAGCAGGAAGACCTCGTAGTCCATCGACAGCCCGAACAGCAGGGCGAACATCATCATCGGCACCCAGGCCGGGATCGGCGTCGACTCGGTGATGCCGAGCAGCTGGCCGAACCAGCCGCCCTCGAGCGCCAGGGCCATGACGCCGTAGGCCGCCCCGATGGCGAGCAGGTTCATCACCGCCGCCTTCAGCGCGACGAGCACCGAGCGGAACACGACCAGCAGCAGCAGGAAGGACAGCGGAGCACGGCGGCGATGAAGGCAGGCAGCCGGCCGCCGACGTACTCGCTCTCGTCGGCGAACACCGCTCCCGGCGCCGCCGACCTCGACGCGTGATGCCGCGTCTCGGCGGTGACCGGTGGCAGCACGTCGTCCCGGAGGCGGTGGATGAGGTCCACGGTGGCCTGCTCCATGGGACCGGTGGCGGCACCACCACGACGGCGGCGGTGTCGCCGGCCGCGTTCACGCTCCGGCGGGAGCACGGCGGCCACGCCCGGGGCGGCGGCCACCGGCGGCCTCCACCGTCGGTCGAGCGCATCGCCGCCGGTCGCCGGCGACCTCGACGGCGAGCACCAGCGGGCCGTTGGCGCCGGGACCGAAGTGGTCGGCGACGAGGTCGTACGCCCGGCGGCTGGTCAGGTGCTCGGGACCGGTGCCCGGATCCGGGTAGCCGAGGCGCAGGCCGCCGTAGGGGGCGGCGACGACGAGCAGCAGCCCCAGGGCGGCGATGCCGGTGATGCCGGGGCGGCGCTGCACCACACGGCTCCACCGGGCCCACAGGCCCCGGTCACCGCGTCGCCGCGGACGAAGGGCATCCGGAACCGGTCGATGCGGTGGCCGAGCAGGCGAGCACGGCCGGCAGCAGGGTCAGGGAGGCGACGCAGCACCACGAGCACGCCGGTCACGGTGGCGGCCGCCACGCCGTAGAGGTACTCGAGACCCATGACGCACAGCCCGAGCAGCGAGATCACGACGGTGCCGCCGGCGAAGAGCGACGGCACGGCCGGCCGTCGTCATGGCCGTCACCACCGCCTCGTCGGGATCGCTGGCCGTCGGCGAGCGCGGCGCGGTACCGGGTGACGATGAACAGGGCGTAGTCGATGCCCACGCCGATGGCGATCATCGTCATCAGCTGCGGGCCCCACTCGGGGACCATCAGGACCCGGCGTCAGCAGGGCCACCGCCCGAGGGCGACACCGATGCCGAAGAGGGCGACGACGATGGGCAGGCCGGCGGCCAGGATCGAGCCGAAGGCGATGAGCAGGATGAACAGTGCGGCGACCATGCCGATCTGCTCGGAACCGGCCTCCTCGCCCTCGACGTTCTGGACGATGTGCCCGCCGGCCTCGACCGTGAGCGCCGGGATGTCACGGCGTCGTCGGCGACGGCCATGATGGCCTCCACGGCTGACGACGGGATCTTCTCCGCCGTCGTGTCGAGCTGCACGGTCGACCAGCGTCCACCGTGCCGTCGGCCGAGACGTGGCGCTGGACGTCGACGCTGAGCACGTGGTCGATGCCGGCGACCTCGCGTGCGGACGGCGTCCATGGCGGCGGCGGTCGCCGGGTCGGCGAGGCCGCCGTCGGCGACGAACACCAGGGGGACGGTGTCACCGGCGTGATCGGGGAACCGCTCGGCGAGGAGCTCGTGGGCCCGGGCGGAGCCGCTGCCGGGGACGGCGTAGTCGGTGCGGTGCTCGCCGCCGCGTGGCGGCGGCGAGGACCGAGACGGCCACCAGACCGACGACCCAGGCGGCGAGGACGGCGCGGCGGCGCCGCACGATGGCCGGGCGAGGTCGGTCGAGCATCACGCCACCACCTGCGGCGACGCACGTCAGGCCGGCGCACCGTGCCGAACAGCGGTGGCGGCGAGCCGGGCGTGGGGGCGACGGGTCAGCCGGTACAGCGATCCGCAGGGGCAGCAGGGCGTTCTCGGTGCAGGATCTCGTCGCGCATCTCGCGGTCGGCGAAGTGCATGATGAAGGGGACCGTGAAGCGCCGCCTGGCGGCCGATGCCCAGGCTCTTCATCGCCTGCTGGTCGAGGACCGTCGTACTCCGTCGGCGCTGAAGTGGCGCTCGAACAGCGGCAGGATGTCGTCGTCCTCGAAGTCGAGGTGGCGTGGCCATGTGGGCGGCGAGCTCGGCGAACGCGGCCACGAGGTCGGCGGTGCGGATGCCGTCGGTCAGGGCCTCCGACGGCGGTGCCGCACCGGTCCATCACCTCGTCGAGCTCGTGGTGCTCGGCGTCGGTGCGGGCGACCATGGTCGGCGGCGACGGGCACCCGCTCGCACGAGGGCCGGGAAGAAGATGTCGTCCTCGATGGTGTGGTGGAGCAGCACCTCGGCGCGTACCCGTGCCCAGTAGCGGGCGAGTGCGGCCACACGTGCGGTCGGTTGTCGGGCCGGATCGTCGCGGCCGCAGCGGCGAGGGCGTCGGCGCCGCCCCGCAGGGCGAGGTGGACGGCGCGGTAGCTGGAGAGGTCGGGTGCGGTCATGGTGGTCTCCTCCATCGGGTCTGGCATCGGTCGAGGAGGACCGTCGCAGCACCGCCTTGGAGCCGGCTGCACGGCCGGCCGTCGGCGACTTGGATTCGACTTGGAGCCGCTACAGGCTTGCCGGCGCAGCAGGGGCAGGCGAGAGCCGTCGGACGATCTCGGCGGCCCGCTCGTGGTCGGCAGCGTCGCCGGCGAGCTCGGCCCGCAGGAGCAGCGGCGCGGGCCAGCCAGGGCCCGTCGCCGGCCCGTGCGCAACAGGGCCACCGACGCGTCGACGTGGCGACGGGCGGCGTCGGCGTCGCCCAGCACCAGCTCGCAGCGGGCCAGGGCCAGGTCGACGTCACCGAAGGCCGAGCCGGTGCCGGTGGTGGCCACTCGCCCGGCGTGGGACGGAGGTGCTCGCGGACGACGCTCGAGCGTGGTCCCGGTCTCCGATGGCCGCCCGGCTGTGGGCGGCCGCGGCGAGCACGCCCGAGCGTACAGCCAGCAGTCGATGCCAGCGGCGGCGGTTCGTCGGCCGACCAGCGTCGTCGGCCTCGTCCAGCCGTCCAGCCTCGGTGAGCGCCCAGATGACCGCCTCGCGGAACCAGAGGCCGTACGGCGGCTCGAGCAGCGGGCCGGCTCGGCCAGCACCTCGTCGAGCCGGTCCTGCTCGGCGCGGATGCATGCTCAGGTAGCCGGCACGGAACGGCTCGCGCGGCCCAGCGCCGGGTCCGCCGGTACAGCTCGTGGCCCGCTCGAGCAGCCGCCTCGGCCTCGGCCAGGCGGCCCCGCCACGTCAGGATGGACACCCGGAAGAACCGCAGCTGGGTGATGAGCGCCGGGTTCCCGATCCGGTCGGCGATGCGCCGTCGCCCGGGCCATCGCGGTCCTCGGCTCGTGGCGACGTCGCCCTCTCCCAGCGACACGCACGCGTCGCCATGAAGGCCGGTGGCCTCGAGCTCGTCGTCGCGGTCGGCGGTCACGACGCGAGAGCTCGCGACGACCGGTCGGTGAGCGCGCGCGGCTGACGGCCGCCACATGCGCCTGCAGCGCTTCTGCAGGGCGCGGGCGAGCACGACGTCGTCGCCGGTCGACCGGGCCACGTCCACGGCGGCGGCCGACACGTCGTCGAGTCGCTCGATGGGCCACAGCCAGTAGGCGTTGTCCGCCAGGTTGGCCATCGCCATCGCTCGCTCCGCGCGTCGGCGTGCCGGGCGAGTGCGTCCATGGCCCGTTCGAGTACCGGGACGACGTCGATCGCGACGCTCGATGTCCTCGCCCACCATCCACATGCCTTCGACGGTCATCGCGACGCGCCCGGCTCGATGCGGGCCCGGTCGCCGAGGTCGAGCGCCAGGCCGAGGGCGCGCGATCAGCGGCGTAGCGGCATGCCGCATGCATCGACGCGCATGTGGGCCCGGCCCGCTCGAGCAGGGCGTCGATCCGCGCGGTGAGCGTCGGTCGGGCGGCCAGCTCGAGCGCCCTCGACCGCTCGCGCCCAGTGGTAGGCGGCGTCCTCGTGGGCCTCCGCGGCGGGCAGCATGGCTCCGCCGCCCGCACGCGACCAGGCGATGGCCAGCTCCGCGGTGCCCGGCGGCCGCACCCGTCGAAGGCGTGGTGGGCCACCTCGGCGGCGTGGTTCTCCAGTCGGCGGCGCGGAACCGGACGAGGGCGTCGGCCGTCGCGGCATGCGAGCGCGAGCCCGGCGGGCGACGCTGAGCTCGGCGGCCAGCGTCTCGGCGACGAGCGCGTGGGAGAAGCGGAAGCGGCCCGGGCGGTCCCCCTCGGCGACCAGACCCGCGTCGAGGGCCGGCTCCATTCGATCGAGCACATCGAGTCGGCGTGAGGCGACGATCGTCGGCGACGACATCGGGTCGAAGACGCGGCCCGTGGATGCTCGCCGCGGCCAGCAGCTGCTGGCGTCGGCGGGCAGCCGGCTGACCCGCCGTCGGACCACGTCCTGCACCGCGGCAGGAACGGCGGCGCCCGGGTCGGCGGCCTCGGCATCGCCGAGGCGGCCGTCGGCGGCCAGGAGCTCGACGACCTCGCCGACGAAGAACGGGTTGCCACCGGTCCGCTCGAGGACGTGGTGGACGACGGCGGATCGGCCCGGCCACCGCTGCGGTGTTCGAGCCACTGGCGCACGTCGTCGCTGCCGAGGCCGCTCAGGTCAATGCCGAACCGTGCCGGGCTGGCGGGCCAGTTCGCCGAGGCAGTCGACCAGCTCGATCGGCGGCGTCGGCGGTGAGCGGGCGCACGGTGACACGAGCAGGACGCTGCGTGCGGGCCAGATCGGCCGCCACGAACTCGATCAACCGCAGGCTGGCCGGATCGGCCCACTGCAGGTCGTCGACGCACCAGCACCACCGGCTGGCGGGCCGAGGCGAGGAGCTCCCGCCACGCCGACGTGCAAGCGCCACCGCTCGGCCGGCCGGGTCCACCGTCCGGACGTCGACGTCGGGCAACAGCACTTCGGCCAGTTCGGCGCCGAAGGCGACCGCCCCCTCCAGTTGGCGGGCGATCTGGATGCACGGCAGGTAGGCGGCCTGGGCGCCCGTCTCCGGGCACCGGCCCCACGCGACCATGGCGTCGGGTACCCGCCCGACCAGCTCCTCGACCAGCCGGGTCTTGCCGATGCCCGGTTCGCCGCTGATCACCACCGCGCCGCCGTGACCGGAACGGGCCTCGTCGTAGGCATCGAGGAGCGTGCGCAGCTCGGCGGCGCGGCCGACGAGGACGCGATCGTCCTCCGGTGCATGCCGCACGGCCTCGACCTCGACGCGCAGGGGCGGGAACGAGTCGTCGAGTCCGTCGGCGATCAGCTGGTGGACGGTCACGGCTTGATCCACGCCTCGCAGCCCCGACGGCGCCGAGCGGACGGACGTCGAGTTCCGGACACTGGAGGACGACCTCGTCGGTGAGGAGCACCTGGCCTCCGTGGCCGGCGCTCATCACCCGGGCGGCGACGTTGACCACCGGACCGAAGAAGTCGTGGTCGCGTTCTTCTGCCTCTCCCCGGTGCAGCCCGATGCGGACCCGCAGCGGTCGAGCGGTGGGCCACGGCTCACCGGCCAGACCCACCTGGATGGCGGTCGCCGCCGCCACCGCATCCGCCGGCCCCTCGAAGACCGCGGCGAACGCATCGCCGGCTCGGCTGAAGGTGCGGCCGGCGTGATCGGCGATGGCGGCGGCGACGATCGTGTCGTGGCGCGCCAGCGCTGTCGCCATCGCCTCCCGGTCTGCTTCCCACAACGGCGTCGAGCCCTCGATGTCGGTGAAGAGGAAGGTGTGTTCCGTGGTCGCCGGCGGGGTCGTCGCGCGGGCCGCAAGAGCGGGGCCGGCCAGCGACCGGATCGTGGGCGAGGATGGCGGCCTCGACGGCCCGCAAGTCGGGACCCGGATCGACCCCGACCTCTTCGACCAGCACGGCACGGGCTCGTTGTAGCGAAGCCAGGGCGTCACGCTGGCGGCCGGACCGGTAGAGCGCGGTGGCGAGTTGCGCCCACCAGCGCTCCCGGTAGGGGTCACGGTCGAGAGCGGCCTCCAGGCGAGGGAGCAGTTCGACGTCTTCTCCGAGGGCGAGCCCGGCCTCGAAGCGGTCCTCGAGGGCTTGATCGCGGCAGGCGGTCCAGGCGCAGGGCGACGTCGTCGACCCAGGCCGCGCCCGCGAGTTCGGGCAGCAGCGTCCCCGTCCAGACGGCCAGGGCCTCGTCCAGGGCCTCCACCGCCGCGGCAGGATCGTCGTCGCGCAGCCGCTTCTGGCCGGCGGCGGCCAAGTCCTCGAAGCGCGTGACGTCGAGCTCGGCGCGATCGACCAGCACGGCGTACCCCTGAGGACGCGTCACCAGCACCTGAGGCGCCTCGCGGGGACGCCGGCCCGGTTCGAGTGCCCGCCGCAGGTTGGCGACGTACGCCTGTAAGGTGCTCTCCGCACTCGCCGGTGCGGCGTCCGCCCACACCCGGCTGATCACGGTCGCGGTGTCGACCGCTCGTCCGACGTCGAGGAGCAGGGCCGCGAGCACCGCCCGCTGCTTGGGTCCACCGAGATCCATCTCGCGGTCTGCGCCCATGACCTGCAGGCCACCGAGCAGGTGGAACGTGGTCACCCGGTCACCGAGCCGGCCCGCCGTCCGAACATCCGCACATCGTCGCACTCGCGGGTCGCTCGTGTCGTGCACGAACCGGCGTCCGACCTCGGCGGCACGCCCGGTGCCGCCGAGGCCTACTCGGTGTCAGTCCTTGTCGATGGCGTCACCCGACGGCGCCACGGCGTACCACGACGGCACGGCGGTACCGTTGGTGTCCCCGGCGACGGTGTCGCCGGCGAAGTAGTAGAGCAGGTGGCCGTGGTAGGTGACCTGATCGGGGCGAATGCCATCGGCAGTCGAGAGCTCGGCCGAGTCCACGCCGTCTGCGCCCGTCGGCGAGCCGTCCGCGATCAGCGGTGGCCAGTTGTCCACGCACGCCCCCGTGCAAGCCGTCGTCGTGCCCTGGTCCTTCTCGAACAGGTACACGGTCCGTCCCGCGGAGTCGACGAGGTGGTCACCGAGCTCGGCGTCGTTCGCGACCATGACCGTGGCGTCGCCGGCCGCCGCCGCATCCCCGGTGTCCGCGGTGCCCTGCGTCGTGGTGGTCGTTCCGGCGGCGGCATCGGACGATCCGTCGTCGTCGCCGCAGGCGGCGAGCAACAGCCCCACCGCCAGGAACAGTCCGAGGACCCTCGTGGCGTGGGCCGTCCTGGTGGACGCCGTGGTGATGTGCATGGTGTCTCCTCTCACCGGGGATGTCGGTGAGGTCCTACGGCTCGGGCGTTCGATCGGATTGGCCGTGAGGGCAATCCTTCGGTGGCGCCCGTCCGTAGACCCTGGTGTGTGGGAGGCCTCCGACGATGCGCTCCTCGCCGGCGTCGGCGCGGGAGACGAGATGGCGATGGTCGTGCTCGTCCGTCGGTTCCAGCGCCGCACGTTCGGGCTGGCGCTCTCGATCCTGCACGACGACGGAGACGCCGCAGAGGTCGCCCAGGACGCGTTCGTCCGGGCATGGACGCACGCGGCGTCGTTCGACCCGCGTCGGGGTTCGGTGGCCACCTGGTTGCTGACGATCACCAGGAACCTGGCCATCGACCGTCTGCGGATGGCCGCCGCCCGCCCGGCAGACCCGGTGGACCCGGACACGCTGGTGCGTGCCGGACGCACGGCGGGGCCTGATGACATGGCGGTCGTCAGGAGCGAGACCGACCGGGTGCTGCGAGCGCTGGAGAGCCTGACCGAGGTGCAGCGACGCTGCGTGGTGCTGGCGACGATCGGCGGTCGGAGCAGCCGCGAGATCAGCGAGCTGGAAGACATCCCTCTCGGGACGGCGAAGACGCGTCTCCGCGACGGCCTGCGACGACTGCGCACCGCCCTCGACGACTGCGAGCAGACCCATGGCTGAACCGTTCACCGGTTGCCCGGATGCCGACGTGCTCGCCGACCTCGCGCTCGGCGAGCTGACCGGGAGAGACCGCGCCGCTGCGCTCCATCACGTGGCTGAGTGCGCGCGATGCCGTGACGAGCTCGACGCGCTCGTCGACACGACCGATCGGGTGCTGCTCGCCGCGCCACTGGCCGAACCGCCGGCCGGGTTCGAAGCGGCGGTGCTCCACCGGGTCCGCCACGATCGGCGACGTACCCGGCGCACGATGCCGATCATCGCCGCAGCAGCTGCGGTCGTTCTCGTCGTCGTCGGCGTGGCCGCCGTCCTCCTGACCGGGCACAGCACGGGCTCCCTCGACGAGGCGCGCATGGTGACCCCGACGGGTCGGGACGTGGGCGCCGTGTGGCGCTACGACGACACGCCTGGTTGGGTGTTCCTGGCCGTGCCCGGTTGGGAGGCGTGGGAGGACCAGGCCGAACCGCACACGTACCTCCTGCAAGCCACGCTCGCCACCGGGAAGACGGTCGATCTCGGAACGGTTCGCTTCGACGACGGCGACGGCGACTGGGGGACGACCGTCTCGATCGACCCGAGCGACATCCGACGGGTGGCGATCGTCGACGAAGACGGGCGGACGTGGTGCGAGGGAACGTTCACGTAGCTGCCACGGACCCGCCGCCGGAGGCGGAATGTCGCCGCCAGACGAGGCGCAGGATCAGGACGGCCGTGGTCAGGCCGCCGACGAGGCCGAGTGCCGCCGGATCGGTCGTCGCC
Organism: uncultured Acidimicrobiaceae bacterium; assembly: GCA_963811245.1. Lineage (GTDB taxonomy): Bacteria > Actinomycetota > Acidimicrobiia > Acidimicrobiales > Salinilacustritrichaceae > Salinilacustrithrix. The sequence continues at coordinate 113,027 of CAWEQL010000021.1, read as the reverse complement.
AGCTGGAACAGCACGACACCGATCGCACCGGCGCACGACGCCGATCCGACGTGGCCGCTCACCCCCTCCCGCCATGATCGGCGGTGCGGGCGTACGAGTGGTTGACCAAACCGAACACGCCGAGGAAGGCGAGCGAACCGAACGCCAGCAGGTCGTTGATCCCCGGCAGCATGGCGAAGGCAGCGCCCACGCACGGCCAGCAGCGCCATCGCGGTCACGGGCAGCCCCCTCGTCGTCCGCCCGAGCGCCGGCGGCAGCTCACCCGCCTGCGTCAGGTCCCGGACGAGCCGGGATGTGGAGAACAACGTGGCGTTGATGGCCGACGACGTCGCCAGCACCGCCGCGCCGACGGCGAGCGCCCGCCCGATCCCTCCCAGCGCCTCCTGGCCGACCGTCGCGAACGCCACCTCGCGCTGGGACACGATCACCTGGTCGCTGACCAGCATCTGGGAACCGAGGGTGACGATCACGTAGACGGCGACCACGACGGCGACCGACAGGTACAAGGCGCGGGGCAGGTTGCGCTCCGGGTCCTCGATGTCGTCGTAGTCGTAGGACAGCAGCTCGAAGCCCTCGTAGGCCACGAAGATCGAACCCGCACCGACGAACAGCCCACCGACTCCGAGGTTGGACAGCGGCTCGAGGCGATGCGGTGTGAACGCCCACATGCCCACGGCGGACACCACGGCCAGGACGAGCAGCTTGACGAACACGATCGCGTCCTCCGTCAGGCTCGACGCCCCGACCCCCGGGCGTTGATGGCGAGGAACATGGCGAGGATGCCGCAGCGCGGCGCCCCGAGCGACCAGCTGGCCGCCGCCGGTCGACGGATTCCACGTAGTGCCCGAAGGTGAAGGCATACACCGCCAGGGCGAGCACGTAGCCGAGCACGAGGAACCAGCTGGTGATCGCCGCCAGCTCGGGATGACCCTGCTCGCTCAGTATTCGTCCGGGCCACCGGAGTTCCGGGTCCGCGCGCCAGACCCGCGTAGGAACGTGCCGTCAGCATGGCCACGCCGCCGGCCAGCACGAAGCAGGCGAAGGCGAGATCTCCGGCGAGCTCGATGGTGACGCCCAGGACGGAGAAGATGCCGCCGCCGATCATCCCTCCGACGGCCATGGCCGACGACATCGCGTACCCGCAGTCGGCCCCGTCCCTTGGCCCGGTGCCGCTCGGTTCCGGGTGGTACGCGTCACCGTGCTCGTGGGAGGTCACGGGCACTCGTCCCCCCTCCATGCTGGTCTCGGGCCGGGCAGACTCGGGCCATGGACATCCCGCGCGTGGAGTTCGATGCGGCGCCGATCCTCGAGGCGCTGCGGGAGCACGGTGCCGCCATCTGCGAAGGCGTGCTGACCGCCGACCGGGCGGACGCCGTGAAAGCGAGCTGCTCGAGATCCTCGACGCCACGCCCACCGGTCGGAACGACTTCGAGGGGTTCGCCACCAAACGCATCTACCGGCTCTTCGCCAAGACCCGGGCCTTCGACGCCCTCGCCATCGACCCGGTGATGCTCGCCGTGGCGGAGGGCCTGCTCGGCCCCGCCCAGCTCAGCGCGCCGACGGGCATCCAGATCGGTCCGGGCGAGCCGGCGCAGGTGCTCCACCGCGACGACTCCATCTATCCGATCCCCGCACCGCATCCCGACGTCGTGCTCAACACCATGTGGGCGTTCGACGACTTCACCGTCGCCAACGGCGCCACGCGCTTCGTGCCCGGCTCGCACCGCTGGGATCCGGGACGGATGCCGGCGGACGAACCCCTCGCCCACGCCGAGATGCCCGCAGGGAGCGTGGCCTTCTACACCGGCAGCATCTGGCACGGCGGCGGCGCCAACGGCACCGACCGTCCTCGTCTCGGCGTCATCCTGGAGTACGTCGCCGGCTGGTTGCGCCCCCAGGAGAACCATGTGATCGGCGTTCCGCCCGGCGGTCGTCGCCACCCTTCCAGAGGCACTCCAGGAACTGCTCGGCTACAACATCGTCCCGCCGTTCATCGGCTACGTGGACGGCCGCCATCCACGTCGCTACCTGCCCGGCGGCGACCTCGCCGCCGAGGGCACCGACTCGTCAGGGCATCGTCCGTAGAGTGCGGTTCCGGCCCAACGACCACGGAGGATCAGATGTCCGGTGACGAGGCCATGCGGGCATATGCCGCCACGCTGCCTGCCCCGACCTTCGACGACCCGGCGTTCACGCCGCTGAGCAAGCCCCTGTCGCAGGCGCGGGTCGCCATCGTGACGTCGGCGGCCCTGCACCGGGCCGACGACGACCGCTTCGGTCAGGCCGACACCAGCTACCGCATCCTCGACCGGGGCGACCGTGAGCTCGTGCTCGGACACTGGAGCCCGAACTTCGACCGGACCGGGTTCCAGCTCGACGTGAACGTCGTGTACCCGATCGATCGGTTGGAGGAGCTGGCGGCCGACGGCGTGATCGGCGACGTGGCCCCGCGTCACTTCTCCTTCGCCGGCAACCAGCCCGACACCGTCTCCGAGCTCCGCCTCGACTCGGGTCCGGCCTGCGCGGCGGAGCTGACCGCGGATCAGGTCGACGTGGTGCTGCTCACGCCGGTCTGACCGCTCTGCACGCGCACCGTGAGTGTGCTCGCCCATGTCTTCGAAGCCGCCGGCCTCTCCACCGTCGTGTTCGCATCGATGCTCGAGGTCGTGCAGAAGATGCGTCCGCCGCGTGCGCTGTACTGCGAGTTCCCGCTGGGACGACCCCTCGGCCGGCCCGGTGATGCCGACTTCCAGCGCGACGTGCTCGAACGGGGTCTGCAGCTTCTCGACTCACCGACCCCGGCCATCGCGCAGCATCCCGAGGTCATCGAGTCGGACGAGACACCGATGGCCTGCGCGTCTTCCTCCGCGCTACGACCCGGGGCTTCCTCCGGCAGTGGACGAGGCGCAGGCGCTGCGGGCGGCGTACGACCGGGCTCGTGCCCGGCGCGGCGTGAGCTCGGTGGGCCGGGCCATCGGCGCCGACGCCGTGCCCGATGTGCTCGCCGTCCTCCACCGTTGGGCGCAGGGCGAGCGGTGGGACGAGACGCCGCTGCCCGGCAAGAACACCGTCGCCGTGTGCCACGACATCCGCAGCTACTACGAGGAGGCGGCGCTCGAGCTGGTCACCGGCCCCCCACCGGGGGGACGGGCCACCGAAGCGTGGTTCTTCGAGGAGACCGAGGCCGGCCGCACCGTCCTCGCCGCCCGCCAGGCCCTGAAGGACCAGGAGGCGCCGTTCCCGTTCTGGTTCTACATGGCCCCCGGCCACCGCTGAGCGTCGAGGCGCCCGTCGCGCACCTCGGCCCGCTGGCGGTAGCGCTCGATCCACTTCGTCATCGGACCGTCCCGACGGCGGCGTCGATCGCTCGAGACACCACCTCTGGTATCGGATCCGATACCGCCGGGTACACTGATGCCATGGACGCTGCTCGGACGCTCCGCCACGCCCGCCGCACCGCCGGGCTGACCCTGCGGGAGCTCGCTGCTCGCTCCGGCACCTCCCACGCCACGCTCGCCGCCTACGAGGCCGGCCGGGTCACGCCCGGGGTCGACACCCTCGACCGCATCCTGCGGGCCGCCGGCTACGACACCGACATCGCCCTCCGCCGGCGGCCCGACGCCACGCCGGCCGAACGCGAGGCCAAGGGACACGAGCTGCTCGAGGTCCTCGACCTGGCCGCCCAGTTCCCGGCCCGTCACGACGACGACCCGCACCACCCGCGCTTCCCCGCGGCCTCGGCGGCATGACGGCGCTCGACCCCGGCGGGCTGCCGGCCAAGATGCTGGCGATCCACGACGCCCTGGACGCCGCCGGCGTCGACCACGCCTTCGGCGGAGCGCTGGCGCTGGCCTGGTGCACCCAGCGGGCCCGGGGCACGATCGACCTCGACGTCAACGTGTTCGTGCCGCCCGAACGCACGGACGAGATCCTCGCCGCGCTCCCCGACGAGGTCGTCGCCGGCGAGGACGACCGGGCGCTGCTCGTTCGCGACGGACAGGCCCGATTGTGGTGGGAGCGGACACCGGTCGACCTGTTCCTGAGCACGACCGAGTTCCACGATGCTGCCGCCGGCCGCGTGCGGTGGGAGCCGTTCGCCGGCCACCGGCTCCCCTTCCTGTCCTGCGACGACCTCGCCGTGTTCAAAGCGTTCTTCGACCGGACGAAGGACTGGGCCGACCTCGAGGCGATGCGCGACGCCGGCACCCTCGACGTGGCGACGGTTGCCGGCGTGCTCGTGCGTCACCTCGGCGCCGACGACCACCGCATCGCCCGCCTGCGCTCGCTGCTGTAGCGGTCGGTCGACGGCATCGTCCGCAGTCGACCGAGGAGGACCACCCGACCCCGAACGGAATGGCCCCGACCGGCTCCGTGTTGACCACGGGCATGACCCAGGGACACACCATCGACACCCACGCCGAGGACCTCCACGTCGAAGTCCGTCTCGACGGCGAGCTCGTCGCCAGCTCCGACCGCCCGGTGCTGCTCGAGGAGACCGGCCTGCCCACCGTGTACTACCTGCCCGCGACCGACCTCGTCACCGACGCCCGGCGCATCGACCTCAGCACCCACTGCCCGTTCAAGGGTGACGCCACCTACTGGACGATCGACGCCGGGGGCCGCACCCACGACGGCATCGCGTGGAGCTACGAAGAGCCGAAGGAAGGTGCCGAGGAGATCGCCGGCCACCTCGCGTTCTTCGCCAACCGGGCCGACATCACCGTCGCGGAGGCGTAGACCCAGCTGCGGCGCGGGCGAGCGCTCTGGGCCAGCTACCACTCCCGGTCTCGCTCATGACCGGGCTCCGGTGTCGGCCGTGAGGCTGTTGAGGAGCTCCTCTTCTTGGGCGAAGTGGAGCCGGAGGATGGCGTCGAGGGCGTAGAGGAGGCGTCGGGTCTCGCTGCGGTCGGCGGGGTCGAGATGGTCGGCGGTGGGATCGGTGACGAAGCGGTCAAGGAGGGCGGTGAGGTGGAAGATCTCCTGGTGGGCGCGGCTCATGGATGCGAGGGGGTCGTCGCCGGCGAGGGTGGCGGCGACGTCGGGGTAGATCTCGGTCTCGTCGAGTCGTTCGTGGGGGAGGAGCTCGATACGGATCCGCTCACTCAGCGCGCGGAGGGCAGGCATCGCCTGGTCGTCGGGAAGCTCGTCGAGCGTGGTGGCGGTGGTGCGGACGTCGTCGAGGAGAAGGCGGAGCGGTCCGTGTCCGCCGGCGAGCTGGTGGGCCCAGGTCTCGGGGATCGTGAGTGGACCGGTCTCGGTCCGTGGGCGTCGTAGCGCCCGGAGGGCATTGGCGATGGCGGCGACGTCGATGGCTTCCTGGATGATCGCCCCGGCGATCGGTGCGATCAGCCCGGCGGCGGCGAAGCCCATGCCGGCGAAGGAGAGGCCCATGCCGAGCAGGACGCTCTGGCGAGCGATGGCGTGTGCTCGCTTGGCGGTCACGATGCCTGCAGCGAGGCGGTCGAGTCGGTCGACGACGAGGACGGCGCCGGCGGCTTCGGAGGATGCGGTGGCGCCGCGGGCACCCATCGCCACGCCGAGGTCGGCGGCGGCGAGGGCGGGGGCATCGTTGACTCCGTCTCCGACCATGACGGTGGTTCCCGGGCGGGTCGACGCCTCCAGGCGGACGACGTCGACCTTCTCCGCGGGTGAACGGTCGGCGTAGACCTCGTCGACGCCGACGGAGCGGCCGATGGGTTCGGCGACGTCGAGGTGGTCTCCGCTGACCATCACGATCCGGTCGACGCCGGAACGGCGGAGTGCTCGCAGGGCCCGAGGGGTGTCGGTGCGCAGCTCATCGGCCAGCAGGAGGAGCCCGACCGCCCGGCCGTCCACAGCGACCGCGACGGTGCTGGCGCCTTCGCGTCGGGCTCGTCGCTGACCGACGTCGAACCAATCGGGCGCCGGCCCGGTCAGGACAGCGGACATCGAGCCCACCTCGACGAGGTGGTCGTCGACGGTGCCGTTGACGCCGGAGCCCGGCCGTTCCTGTACCGCGCTGGGCTCGGACAGGGACAGTCCGCGAGAGAGCGCTTCGGTGACCAAGGCGCCGGCGAGGACGTGGGGAGAAGCCTGCTCGACCGATGCTGCGAGACGCAGCACCTCGTTCGGATCGCACTCGGGTGCGGTGACGATGGCGCCGAGGCGGGCGCGGCCGCTGGTGAGCGTCCCCGTCTTGTCGAACAGCACGGTGCGGGTGCCGGCCATGGCCTCCAGCGCGCCACCGTCCTTGAGGACCACGCCCTGTCGGGCCGCCCCGGAGATGCCCGACACGATGGCCACCGGCGCAGCCAGCACCAGGGGGCAGGGCGTGGCGATGACGAGCACCGCCAGGGCACGAACCATCTCGCCGCTCCACAGCCACGCTGCGCCGGCTGCGCCGAGGACGACCGGGATGAACACGAGCGCGTACCGGTCGGCCAGACGGACGAACGGCGCGCGGTCCACACCGGCGGAGCGGACGAGCTCGACGATGCTGGCGTACGCGCTGTCGGCGGCAGTGGCACCGGACCGCATGGCGAATGCCCCGCCAGCGTTCAGCGACCCACTCCTGACGAGCTCACCCGGGCCCCGCTCGACGAGCCGGGCTTCGCCGGTCAGCACGGATTCATCCACCAGCGCCGCTTCGATCACGGCACCGTCGACCGGCACGACCTCGCCGGGCTTGACCAGCAGCAGATCGCCGACGTCGATCTCGTCGACCGGCAGGTCGTCGTAGCCGCCGTCGCTGCGGCGGTGCGCGATCTTCGGGGCCAGGGACAGCAGCGCCGACAGTTCACGTCGGGCCCGCCGGTGGGCGTACTGCTCCAACGCGTCACCCGAGGCCACCATCACGGCGATGATCGCTCCGGCCAGCAACTCCCCCAGCCCGAGCGCGCCGACCAGGGCGAGCAAGGCCACCACGTCGACCGCGAGCCGACCTTCGCGCAGCCGGGCGACGGTGACGACGACCAACTCGACCCCCACCACCGCCGTCGCGGCACCCCAGGCCACGTCCGAGAGCTCGGCTGCCCCGGCGAGTGCGGCCGCGGCGCCGACGCTGAGCATCGCGACGACGAACGGCAGCAACGCTCGGCGCGCCCGTGCGGACCAGTTCACCTGTCGATCATGCAGCCGGGTGCCGGTGTGGGCCAGGGGCGTAAGTCACGCCCTCGTCGCTGCCGCACCGCAACTGACGCCCTCGTGTCCCTTGTGCGAGGTCACTCAGGTTCGACGGCGATGAGCAACTCGCAGCGGCACGAGCGACATCGACGCCACCGGGAACGCCGAGATCAGGTTCGACGATCCCCCCGTCTGCGTCCGCACCATCGGGGTACGTCTCCCGCGTCCCCGGCCCTTGGGGCAGAGGCCCTGGTCACGCGGAAGCCGGCGAGCGAGACCAAGTGGCGGTCCTCCGCGGCGCGTGGCCGGCTGGTCAGATCTCCAGGATCGACACGTTGGAGTGTCGGCCGGCGAGGCGGCGCAGGTCGTCGGGGTCGTGGGTGGCCACGATGCCTCCACCGAGCCGGATGGCGGTGGCAACCGCGAGGGCCTCGATCGCGAGTTCGCTCCCGGCTCCGGCGTCGGCGAGGAGGTGCCCGGCGATGCGGGCGATGCGGGCGCCGGTCGTGACGACTTGCGCGAACCCACGGCCGAGCAGGGCGTCGATCGGTTCGTCGGTGCCGTGGCCGCGGTAGAGCTCGACGAGTACAGCTGACGGGACCCGCACCGGAGCGTTGCGTCGGTGCGCGCTGCGCATCGCCGCTCGAACGCGTCGATGACGCTCGGGGTTGTCGCGTGGACGGGCGAGTGTGGAGACGGCCTCGGCGTCGAGGATCAAGACGGCCACGCGTCGTCGATCTGCTCGACGAGTCCCGCGGGCAACGGGCCGTAGTCGTCGTCGAGTTCGTCGAGGTACTCCTCCAGGAGGTCACGCTCGAGTTCGTGCTCCACGGCGCGGGCCACGAACCCGCTCAACCCTCGATCGCCGACACGGGACTCCACCCGCGACGCAAGCTTCTCTTCAACGCTGACCGACCACTTCGTCACAGCCATACTCTAATCCTACCATGGTAGGAATCGATGTTGCGTGGCACCTGGGCGACGCTTGTCGCACCCCTCGAAGAAGGGCATCCACGTGAAGGCTCGTCCAGGAGCGCCTCGTGTCCCAGCGATGTGTTACATCAAGATGGCCGTTGACAACACGTCTCGTCGCAGGACCGGCGCCGAAACGGATCCGCGAATCGGGCCGTTACCGGTTCGGCGGCTGGGCGCTTCTTCGCACTCGCGCCCCGGTTCGCGTCAGGGTTCCGAACATTGATGTCGACCCATCTACATCTCCCGGACCCCGAGCCCTCGAGGTGAGTTCTCCGCCGGGCGACTTCCCTTCACCGACTCGACTGGGAAGGCTGATCCGACAGGCCACATGACCTACCGTCTTCGACTCGACGAACCCGACTATGTCGCGACCCCAGCCGTCTCTCGAGGACCGGCGCCCAACGGTCACGAATGGTCGACCGGTTCGGTGGCTGCGTCTCTCTCGTCCCGTACGTGTCACCTGTCCAGATCGCCATGGACTCACTGACTGGCAACGCGTGAATGCCGGCAGAGGGTGCGGCCCTCATCGAATGGATGCGCAAGAACGAGCCGCGATGGCGCACCCGCGGGCTCCGCTCTCGCAGCGAACGAAAGGGCGCGTGATGGCCGACAACGGTCCCCGCATCGAATACATCGAAGCCCGACGCGTCTTGCTCGACGCGCTCACCGCGCTCACGCCGCACCTCCATGCGCTCGTGCTCGTCGGCGCGCAAGCTGTCTACCTCCGGACGAGCGGGCGGATCGAGACGTACCAGCCCTTCACCACCGACGCCGACGTCGTCCTCGACCCCGGGCTGCTCGGGCCGGACCCGCCGCTCGGGCGGGCGATGGAGGACGCCGGGTTCACGCTCACCGATGAACCGACTTCGACGACGATTGCTGTAGCGAACGTCGTATCAGCCCTCGTCGAGCAGCGAGCTGAGCAGATCGACGAGACCGGCGAGACGCTCGGAGGCGACCTCCCACACGATGGAGTCGTCGATGGTCGCCTAACCGTGGATCAGCACGTTGCGGAAGGCGACGATCCGAGGCAGATCCTCGATGCGACCGGCGACGTCGGCATCGGCTCGGGCGAGTCGGTTCAACGCCTCACCGATGATCTCGAACTGGCGCTCGACGGCCGACCGCAACATCGGGTCCCCGATCTAGTCGTCCCATGTCTTGTCGTCGACGAACGACTGGATCAGCTGAGCGGCCCGACGCGCGTCCCAGAGCAGCGCCCCGGAGTCAGGCTGCATAGACCTCTCGCCGGCTCTGTTCGACCGAGGCGGCGAGATACGGATTCTCCAACGCCTTCGGCATCACGAGATCCACCGGCCGCCCGACGAGTACCTCGAGCTCCTCCTTCAGACCGAAGGAGGCATCGAACAGCTCGCCCGCACCGTCCTCGAACTCGACCAGGAAGTCGACGTCGCTGCGAGTCGGGTCGAACGTGTGGGTTGTGGCGGAACCGAAGATCGCCAGGCGCCGAACGTGGAACCGTTGGCACAGCGTTGCGATCGCTTCGGCAGACCGGCGGACCCTCCTCCTCGCGAGTTGGGACGGGAGGCCCGTGCTACGTCGTCACGATGTCCTTCACCAACAGCATCATGGTGAGGTCGTCGACAGGGGACGGCTCGAACCCGTATCGGGCGTAGAACGACGCGGCGTCGGGGTTGGCGGCGTGGACGAGGAGCAATCGAACGCCGACGAGTTCGGCGACCTCGAGTCCCTTCATGATGAAGTGCTTGAGGAGCGCCGAACCGAGACCGGCGTCCTGGTGCTTGCGTTCGACAGCGAGCCGGCCGAGCAGCAGCGCAGGAAGCGGATCAGGTTGGTTGCGTCGCATCCTTCCTGTCGCGTCGCGGTGGAGAACCGTCGCCGTCGACGCCGCGTAGTACGCGACGACTCGACCAGCCTCGTCGAGAACGACCCATGTCCGGCTCGAACCGCCCACCGATTGGTTCCTCGGAGCGCGGTTGACGAGCCACTCGTTCAGCGCTGGGTCGCCGCAGTCGAAGCCAGCAATGACGTGATCGGCCGAGAGCAGCTCGGGACCGACGAACCTCAAGCGCTGCGGCCTGCGGCGTCTTCCGGTCCCTGCTCGAGCACCGAGGGAGCAGACAACAGCTTGGCCAGCTCGGGCTTGAACACGGGCGGCGCGTCGAGGAGAGCCTGCAGCTCGGACCAGGCGGCGTCGTCAGCGACGAACACTCGTCGATCGGCGAGGTCGGTCTCCGCAGCGTGGACGGTGCTGCGAACGATGTAGTCGTTGAGGGACTCGCCGGTCTCTTCGAGAACACGCCGAACGACGGCATCCTGGGCAGGGGTGACCCGCACGCTCCAGCGCCCCTTCTTGGTGGTGGTCTCCATGGGCTTGACTGTACGCCAAAGTGACGTACAGAGCAACCGGCAGCGAGCCGTCCGGGATCAGTCCGGCTGGAACGTGAAGGGCTCGTCGTGGGCGCCGAGGACCCGGAGGACTTCGGACGCGACCCAGCGCTTGCTGCGACCGGGTACTCCCGCGACTTCGACGACGACCTCCTCCCGCTCGAGCCGTCGGACATGGTTGAGCGCGCTCTGGGGAGTCACGTCCAGTTCCTCGGCGATGCGGTTGGTGGTGAGGACGGGGTTCTCAAAGATCATCTCGACCACTTCGGTCGCTCTCGAACGGTCGCCAGCGAGGCGAGACCGCATCTCCTCGCGGAGGTCGACGAGCTCCTCGGCTCGTGCGACGGCGTCGTTGGCCTGTTCCGCTACGCCGGTGAGGAAGAAGCGCAGCCACTCCTGCACCTCGCCGCGTTCACGGACTGCCTGGAGGCGGTCGTAGTAGTCGCTGTGATGAGCCTCGAAGAACGAACTGAGGTACAGCACCGGTTGCGGCAGGAGGTCGCGCTCGACCATCAGGAACACGATCAGCAAGCGGCCGAGGCGGCCGTTGCCGTCGAGGAACGGGTGGATGGTCTCGAACTGGTAGTGGGCGAGGGCGATCGAAATGAGTGGCGGGTGCGGCGTGGTTTCGTGGAGGAAGTGCTCCAGGTCGCTGAACGCTTGTTCCATTTCCTCGACCGGCGGCGGCACGAACAGGGCTGTCGACGGGCGGTTGTCGGGTGAACCGATCCAGTTCTGCGACCGGCGCACCTCGCCGGGCCGGCGCTCCTCTCCTCGGACGCCGGTGAGCAGGATTTCGTGCACCTCGCACAGCAACCGACGGGACACGGGCAGGGTGTCGAGGCGCGCCAGTCCGTGGTCGAGCGCGTCGATGTAGTTGGTGACCTCCCGCAGGGGACCTTCCGGCGCCTTCCGAGCTTGGGCATCGAACACGTCGGACAGGGACGCCTGGGTTCCCTCGATTCGGCTCGACGCCAGGGCCTCCCGGGTCACGTAGGGGCGCAGCAGCAGGTGCGGGTTCGGAAGCAGTCGACCGGTGCCGGCCAGGCGGCCGAGCGCGCGATCGGCGTCGGACAGGGCCACGATGGTTTCGTCGCTCAGGTCGAGCCGGCGCGGCAATGGCTCGGGCCGGTAGGCGATGTAGCCCGCGTCGCCGATCGTCTTGAAGGCCTCGCCGAACTGGGGAGCTACAAAGCGCTTTGGGTCCACGCCGACAAGCTACAACGAAAGGGGCATCTTCCTTGTAGCTCTTCACTGGAGGTCCAAGAACCGTTGGACCTCTTCCACGTGCCGGGCGCTACCCAAGGGCTGGGCCACCGCTGTCTTCATGATCTTGGCCAAGCCGAGGAGTTGTCTGCAACAAACAACATGACTATTCAGGCAACGCTCGCTAACATCACGGCATGGCTCGACCAGGTCTCGACGACGCTGCGAAGTGGGTCCGCGAGCTGCTTCCCGGTGACTGGACGGTGACCGTGGCGCGCCCATCGAGGAATCGCAGCGACGTCCGGATCACTGCGCCGTCGGGGAGCGCCGTCGACATCGAGGTGACGACGCTCAAGGATGCGTCTCCGCGAGCGGTCGCCGGCCTCCCTGCGTCGAGCTCGCCGAGGCTTGCGGTCGCCGACTGGATCAGCCCGCGAGCACGTGAGGTCCTTCGCTCCGGCGGCACGAGCTACATCGACGCCACCGGCAACGCCGAGATCAGGCTCGACGACCCCGCCGTCTACGTCCGCACCACCGGCGCCGACCGCAACCCGGCCCCGAAGTCCGCGCCAGGCCCACGGCTCCGAGGCCCAAAGGCATGGGCGCTCCTTCGCACCCTCGCGGAGACGCCCCCGCCGTTCGGTGTGCGCGAACTTGCCGAAGCAGTCGACGTCGACCCTGGGTACGTCTCCCGCGTTCTCCGTGCCCTCGAGGGAGAGGTCCTGGTCACGCGAGAGCCACGCGGTCCCGTCACCGACGTCGACTGGGAAGGCGTGATCCGACAAGGCCGCATCGACCTACTCCGTCTTCGACTCGAACGAGACCTCGACATGGGTCGCGACCTCCGGGCCGACACGCCTCGTGGAGGACCTCTCGTCGAAACGGATCGGCGAATGGGCCGTTACCGGTTCGGTGGCTGCGTCTCGTCTCGCCCCGGTCGCAGGACCCGAGATGGCGATCATCTACACCACGGACCCCGAGCGTGTCGTCAGGGCCGGGCGACTCCTTCCGACGGAGGAGGGGGCCAACGTGGTCCTGGCGATCCCGTATGACCCAGTCGTCTTCGAGGCGATTGCGAAGGTCGACGGCGTCCCGTACGCGTCACCTGCCCAGGTCGCCATGGACTCGCTCACTGGCAACGCGCGCATGCCTGCCGAGGGCGAGGCCCTCATCGAATGGATGCGCAAGAACGAGCCACGGTGGCGCACCCGCGGGCTCCGCTCTCGCAGCGAACGAAAGGGCGATCGTGATGGCCGACACCGGTCCCCGCATCGAATACATCGAAGCCCGGCGCGTCCTGCTCGACGCGCTCACCGCGCTCACGCCGCACCTGGACGCGCTCGTGCTCGTCGGCGCGCAAGCGGTCTACCTCCGGACCAGCGGACGCATCGAGACGTACCAGCCCTTCACCACCGACGCCGACGTCGTCCTCGACCCCGGACTTCTCGGGCCGATCCCACCGCTCGGGCGGGCGATGGAGGACGCCGGGTTCACGCTCACCAGCGAACCCGGCATCTGGGAGGCCCACCTGACGCGCCCGGGCTTCGACGAGGACATCGTCGTTCCCGTCGACCTGATCGTGCCCGAGGAACTCGCATCGAAGGCTGGACGGCGATCGGCGCGCCTCCCCGGCGAACACGGCAAGGCCACCGCTCGCAAGAGCCCGGGGCTCGAAGGCGCCGTCGTCGACAACTCCCCGATCGAACTCGCCTCGCTCGAGGATTCCGATGCCCGACGCATCTCGGTGAACGTCGCCGGCCTCGGCGCCTTGTTCGTGGCGAAGCTCCACAAGCTCGGCGACCGCCTCGACACGCCGGATCGTCTCCTGGCCAAGGACGCCGGCGACGTCTACCGCCTCTTCGACGCCATCTCACCGGCCGACATGGCCGCCACCCTGCGGGTGCTGCAAGCCGATGACCGCTCCGCCACCACCACTACGAAGGCGCTCGCCTACCTCGAGCAGCTGTTCGTCACCCCGACAAGTACCGGAACCCGCCTCGCCGTCGAAGCTCTTCGCACCGTGCTGCCCGAGACCACGGTGACCGCCGCGGTGACGGCATACGTCTCCGAGCTTCGCCAAGCGCTCGACATCACGTAGCGCCACTCGACCCAGTGACCGAACGGACGATCTCGACGAAGCGATCCTCCGGCACCGGTCGGTAGTCCCAGACATCGACCCCGACGTTGATCATGCGACCGTTGGTGCGCCACGAGGAGTGGACGTGTCCGTGGAGAAGCACGCGTCCCCGATCGACCGGCCGCCAGTCGACGTAGCGGTCCTCGTCGCCGGAGTCGCCCTCGTACGGGAAGTGATCCAGGTCGACGACGGTGCCGTCGGCGAGCTCGATCGACGTCGGGGCGTCGACGATCTCGTCGATGCCCGAATCGAGGTAGCGGTCCCACCACTGCTCTCGACGATGGTCGCCGGCCCAGACTCGGTCGTGGTTGCCGGGAACGAGGACGATCCGGCCGAGCAGGCGGCGCAGTTGCTCGATGGTGCGATCGAGCCGACCCATGCAGGCGTCACCCAGCAGCCACACCTCGTCGTCGGGAGCCGACGACCTCGTTCCACCGGTCGATGAGGAAGCTGTCGAGTCGGGACTGCGTCTCGTCGTCGGCCGGCCCGTCGAGCGGGGCCACTCCAGCCGCCTGGGCGCGCCCGGGCTCATAGCGGGCGATGTTGCGGTGCCCGAGGTGAAGGTCGGCGGTGAAGAAGCGAGCCATGCGGAACCCATCGTGGCCGCCGGACAGCACATCGATCAGTCGGGTTTCGCGCCGTCCCTGCCATGCGAGACTTCCGGGATGCTCGTGGTGCGAGGGACGAAGAAGCTGCGTGACCGGGTGAAGGGCGCTCCAGCAGGTGACGACGATGTCTCGACGACGGCGCTCGGCGACTGGTTCGCCACCGCGCTGTTCTGGCGACCTCAAGTCGCACTGCTGGTCAACGCCCGCACCTTCATCCCCGTGTTCATCGAGCTGGCGCCGGCGGCGAAGCTGCTCGACCGAGTGCCGGCCGCGATCGAAGCAGCGCTGCGAGCTCACGGCGTCGACGAAGCGATCATCGCGACGGAGGTCGAGGCCATGACCGACGTGCGCCTCGCCCCGACGAACGACCGCAGTGTGCTCGGGGTGATGAACGAGTTCGCCTTCCTCGGCGAGCACCACCAGGCGAGCGAGCCCAGCGACCTGCTGGAGTTGTCGTTGCGACTCGCCGGGACGCCGATCGGACCGCTGCACAAGAGCACCGGCTTCCCCGACCTCGAGCTGGCCGCGGTCCTTGGCGACACACGCCCACTCGCCGAGGTCATCCCGCTTCGCCCGGGCCAGCCGACGGTCGCCCCTGTGTCCCCCGCTGCCGAGCCGGAGGGCGCGATCTTCCAGCTGAAGGTGACGCTCCACGACACCAAGCCACCGATCTGGCGGCGGGTGCTCGTCGATGGCGCCAGCACGCTCGACGACGTCCACGAGGTGATCCAGGCCGCGTTCGGTTGGTGGAACTACCACCTGCACGAGTTCCGGATCGACGGGGTCGACTACGGCGTTCCCGACCCCGACGAGGACTGGGGCCCACCCATCACCGACGAGTCCACAGTCCGCGTCGACTCCGTCGCCAAGAACGGTTCGAAGTTCGAGTACGTCTACGACTTCGGCGACGACTGGCGGCACAAGATCGTGGTGGAGAAGGTCACGCCCGCCGACGGCACGCCGGCGGTGCCGGCGTGCGTCGACGGTCGCCGAGCCTGTCCGCCCGAGGACTGCGGCGGCACCTGGGGCTACAAGGAGCTACTCGAGATCCTGGCTGACCCACGGCACCCGGAACACGCCGACAAGCTCGAGTGGATCGGCCGCCCCTACGACCCCGAAGCGTTCGACGCCTCCGAATTCGACGAGAACCTCCGCAACCAGAAGCTGGCAGCCTTCGACGACTGGCCGTAGTCGGCTCTCGCCGAGGAACTCGGACCTTTCGATTTTTTCGATTTGGTCGTAGAGTGAGGCTCTATGACCGATGCGATGGCTCCCGGTGCCGCCAACCGGGATCGTGACGATGATCTCGTCTTTCCGCCGGAGGATCTCGACGATCTTCTCGATCTGGCGCGCTTCGTCGATCAGCACACTGAACCCGGGCTGCTCCTCGGCCCCGATGGCGAGCAGGTCCCGCTCCCGGCCGAGGTGTACCGGGTCCTGCGCCAGGTCGTCGACGTGATGCGGCAAGGAAAGGCGACCCTGGTCGCCCCGCAGGGAATGCTGCTCACGACCCAGGAGGCGGCCGACTTCCTGGGCATCAGCCGTCCGACGCTCGTCAAGCTCCTCGAGGACGGCGCCATCCCGTTCGAGAAGCCGAACCGACACCGGCGAGTTCGACTGCAGGACCTGGTCGACTTCCAGGCGCGAACGCGATCCGAGCGCAGGGCCACCCTCGACCAGATGACCGAGGAGGCGAGCGATCTCGGCCTCTACGACGATCCTCCGCCCGACTACGCATCGGCGCTGAAGGAAGCGCGGCGCCGGCGAGCCAACGCCGCTGGCTGAACCATGGCGCGGTACACAGCGGTCCTCGACGCGTGCGTTCTCGTACCGATCGCGCTCGCCGACACGCTGCTGCGCGTGGCCGAACGAGGTCTCTACCGACCCCTCTGGTCACAACGCATCCTCGACGAGACCACCGATGCCATCCTCGAGATCCATCCGGACCTCACGCCGCCCGACGTGGCCCGGAGGATCAACGCCATGAACCGATCCTTCGAGGACGCGTTGGTCGAGGGGTGGGAGGACATGGAGTCGTCACTCACGCTCCCCGACCCTGACGACCGCCACGTCCTCGCTGCGGCGATCCGAGGCCGGGCCGACACGATCGTCACGGCCAACGTGCGCGACTACCCCGAGGACGTCCTGGAGCCGCTCGGAATCGCGGCAATCGACCCCGACGGATTCCTCCTCGACCAACTCGACCTGGCTCCAAGAGTCGTGCTCGAAGTCATCCGAGAGCAGGCCGCCCACACGCGACGGCCGCCACTCACCCCGACCGACCTCGTCGCCCGGCTCGCACGCTGCGGCGTGCCGGCGTTCGCCGACGACGTCAGCCGGATGATCTGACGACCGCTCTCACGACTGGCCGGACCAGCGTTGCTCGGCTTCGTCGTCGACACGCACGGCGAACACCTGCTCACGCGTCTGGCTGAAACCGGTCCGTACCTTCCACCCGCGCTGGCGGGCGGCGAGTCGCGCGGCGGCTCGCCACTCGTCCACGGAGTCGAGTTCAGTGACCTCGACGATCATGTAGGTCGTCGAGACCAGTACGCGGGCGAGATCGACAGCGAGGCGCTCGATACGCCGCTTGCGGAGGTCGGTGACCTTGCTCGCTGCCATGTTCGCCTTCCCTCACACCGATTGTTCGGTAGAAGTCCGGTAGAAGAAGGGGTCTCAGAGGCTTCGGAAAACCGCCTCTGACCTGCATGTTTACCGTGGGCGAGGGGGGACTTGAACCCCCACGTCCTTGCGGACACAGGCACCTGAAGCCTGCGCGTCTGCCAATTCCGCCACTCGCCCGAGTGGAGGTCGACACGGTACCCCATCGGCCGGGCGCCACCCCAGGCGACGACCGCCGCCGCCGCCGCCAACAGGGCGAAACGGACATCCGGCACGGGGTGTGGCGCCGAAGAGGGAGCATGGCGTTCGACCTCGAGACCTACAAGGAGATCACGGGCCGGCTCGACCTGGCTGGCATCGACTTCGATGCGTTCCGGGACCAGCCGCTGGCGCCGGAGCACCTGCGGTGCCTGCGGTACATGCACGACGTCGAGCTGCACACGTCGTGCTACCTGCGGAACCTGCTCAACACCAAGGCCCACGGCGACCCCGAGATCACCTCGTTCCTCACCATGTGGAACTTCGAGGAGTACTGGCACGGTGAGGCGCTGGCCCGGGTGCTGGACGCCCACGACGAACCCGCCGGTGGCGGTCGGGTCGCGGCGATGCGACGTCGCCTCGGCTGGAAGCTGACGGCGAGCCCGGTGCTGTGGATGGCGTTCTCGGCCGCCACCAAGCACTTCCTCGCCGTGCACATGGCCTTCGGTGCCATCAACGAATGGACCACGCAGGGCGGCTACGCCCGCCTGGGATCGGTGGCCGAGCACCCCGTGCTCAGCGACCTGCTCCGACGGATCATGCGCCAGGAGGGTCGTCACATCGACTTCTACCGGACTCGGGCCGAGGACCACCTCGGCAGCCGGGCGGCTCAGCGCACCACCCGTCTCATGGTCAAGCGCTTGTGGAACCCGGTGGGCGCCGGCGTGATGCCCGCCGAGGAGACCCGTCACCTCGTGCGGACGCTCTTCGCCGGCGACGACGGGGCCGCCATCGCCGCCCGCATCGACCGCCGGGTCGACCGGCTCCCCGGCCTGCACGGGCTGGGCCTGATGCGCCAGGCGATCGGCGAGTACGGCACCGCCGCCTGAGGTGCGGTCAGCACCGGGCCGATCCCCACGGGGCCGGTAGCCTGCGGCGGCGATGGGACTGAAGGACTTCGAGAAGCGGTTGGAGCGGATGGTCGAGGGCGCGTTCGCCCGCGCCTTCCGGTCGGGGCTGCGGCCGGTCGAGGTCGGACGGCGGCTCACCCGCGAGATGGACGACTCCCGTTCCATCGGCGTCCGGGGCAACACCGTGGTGGCCAACGACTTCACGGTGAACCTGTCCCAACAGGACGCCGACGAGTTCGCCGAGGTCACCGACTCGATGAGTCGCAACCTGGCCGAACTGGCTCGCGACCACGCCCGCGAGGAGGGCTACGAGTTCATGGGCCCCATCGGCGTCCACCTCGAGGTCGACCCGTCCATGCGGGTGGGCAGCTTCTCGATCACGGCCCGGCTTCGTGAGGGCGGCGGCGGCGCCGGCGCCGGCTCGCTCGTGCTCCCCAACGGCGACCGCTTCGTCCTCGGCGACACCATCGTCACGATCGGCCGCATGCAGGGCAGCGTCCTGACCCTCGAGGACCCCAACGTCAGCCGCAACCACGCCGAGATCCGCCCCCAGGGCGGCGGGTTCGTGCTCGCCGACCTCGGCTCCACGAACGGCACCAAGATCAACGGCGTCAAGGTCAGCGAGCGCATGCTCCAGGACGGCGACGAGCTCACGTTCGGCTCGACGTCGCTGCGGTTCGAAGCCAGCTGACCCGGCTGGCCCGGCGCCGGCCCGACCCACGTGCGCGGTCGGCCGACCGGGGGCCTCGGTAGAGTCGCCGGCGGTGCCGGAGCCGCTGCTCAACGTCCTCAAGATCTGCCTGCTGGTGCTCCTGTACCTGTTCTTCTTCCGCGTCCTGCGGGCGGTCTGGGCCGAGGTCAACCTGGCCCGGGCCACCACGTCGACGCCGCCGGCACCCACCGGTCGAACGGGGCGGGCCCGCCCGCCTCGACGCACCCGCACGCGCGCACCCCCGAAGCTGACCGTGCTCGAACCGGCCGCCATCGCCGGCCAGGTGTACCCGCTCGGTGACGAGCTCACGGTCGGCCGCGCCGCCGGCTGTCAGATCACGCTCGACGACAACTACGCGTCCCAGGTCCACGCCCGTCTGTTCACCCGCGACGGCCAACTCTTCGTCGAAGACCTCGGCTCCACCAACGGCACGTACCTGAACCGTCGGAAGGTGTCAGCGCCGATGGTGGTCAGCCGCGGCGACCAGGTCCAGATCGGCTCCACCATCATGGAGGTGTCGTGACCGGATCAGGGGTGCAGCTGCGCTGGGGCGGAGCGACCGACGTCGGCCAACTGCGCAACGTCAACCAGGACTCGATGCTGGTCGGTCCCCGCCTGTTCGTGGTGGCCGACGGCATGGGCGGCCACCAGGGCGGCGAGGTGGCCTCGGCCCTCGCCATCGAGGCCTTCGCCCGCCGGGCCTCGGGCACGACCGTCCACGACCTGGTCGGCGCCGTCGAGGACGCCAACGACGTGGTGTACGCCCGCAGCAGCCAGGACCCGTCGCTGTCGGGAATGGGCACGACGTTCGTGGCCATCGCCGTGGTCGCGGACCAGGGCGAGGAGCTGCTCGCCGTCGTCAACGTGGGCGACTCCCGGGCCTACCGGCTGAGCGGCGGGAGGCTCGAGCAGATCAGTGAGGACCACAGCCTGGTGGCCGAGCTGGTCCGCGACGGCCGCATCTCCGAGCAGGAGGCCGCCGTCCACCCCCAGCGCAACATCGTGACGCGAGCGCTCGGCATCGACTCCCGCCGTCCCGGTCGACGCCTTCGAGGTGCTCCCGTACGTCGGCGACCGCTACCTGCTGTGCTCCGACGGGCTCACGAACGAGGTCGACGAGGACGAGATCGCCTCCGTGCTGCGGACCATCGAGGACCCCGACGCCGCGGCGCAGGAGCTGGTCCGACGGGCGAACGAACACGGCGGCCGCGACAACATCACGATCGTCATCGTCGACGTCGTCGACGATGCCGGCGCGGCGCAGCGGGCATCGGCTGCGATCTCCGACCCCGAATCCGCCTCCGACCCCGGGGAGGACACCCAGACCCACCGCGCCCTGCGCGACGCCGACCTGGCCGCTGCCGCAGCTGACGCCGACGGACCGGCCCCCAGCCCCGCCGGCAGGGCGCCGGCCACCGAGACGCTGGCGCCTCTCCGCCTCGACACCGACACCGGCCCGCACCGAGACCGAGCCGGGGCCGCGGGTGGTGACCGTCCGCTCGGTCTCGTTCGTGCTCGTGGTCCTCGCCCTGCTCGGCGCCGGTGCCTGGCTGGTCAACGACTACGCCCGGAACACGTACCACGTGACCATCGACGACCGGGGAGAGGTGGCGATCTACCGCGGCCGTCCAGGCGGCGTGTTGTGGTTCGATCCGTCGCTCGTGCAGGCCACCGGCATCGCCGAGTCCGACGTACCGGCCGTGCTGCGCGACGACCTCGAGCGCGGGGTGAGCCGCCCCTCGCTGGCCTCGGCCCGCCGGTTCGTGGTGAACCTCGAGGAGCGCATCGCCGAGCTGTCGCCGCCCACGACCACGACGACCACCACCACCTCGACCACGACGACGACCCCCGCCGCGCCGACAACCACCCCCTGACATGCACGTCCTCCGTCGTCGGACCGAGCTCGGCCTCATCGTCGTCGTCGTCCTCATCACGGCCGGCGCCTACGCCCTGGCCGGCCTCGGACGAGCGGCCGAGATCCCCGCCGACCTCGGACCGTTCCTCGGCATCATCCTCGCGCTCCTCGTCGCCGCCCACCTGGCGGTCCGCCGGTTGGCGCCGAACGCCGACGGCATCCTCCTTCCCCTCGCCGCGCTGCTGAACGGCATCGGCTACGTCTTCATCGTCCGACTCGACGAGGCGCAGGCCGAGGGCGGCCGCCTCGCCGAGCTGCAGTCGGTGTGGACGGCGGCCGGCATCGCCGCCTTCATCCTCACGCTCGTCGTCGTACGTCGGGCCCGCGACCTCGAGCGCTACCGCTACACCTTCGCCGCCCTCGGCCTCCTGCTGCTCATCCTCCCGCTGTTCCCCGTGGTCGGACGGACGATCAACGGATCACGCATCTGGGTCTCCTTCGGGCCGGTGAACTTCCAGCCCGGCGAGGCAGCCAAGATCGTCCTCGCCATCTTCTTCGCCGGCTACCTGGTCGAGCGACGCGAGCTGCTGGCGCTGTCGACGTTCCGACTCGGGCCGCTCCACCTCCCCGACCCGAAGTACCTGGGCCCCATCGGGCTGGCGTGGGCCGTGTCGCTCGTCGTGATGACCGCCGAGAAGGACCTGGGGTCGTCCCTGCTGTTCTTCTTCCTGTTCGTGGTGATGCTCTGGGTGGCCACCGCCCGCACCACCTACCTCACCGTCGGCGTCTCGCTGTTCGCGCATGGGCTCGTACTTCGCCTACGTGTCGTTCTCCCACGTGGCCGAACGGGTGCACGTGTGGCTGAACCCGTGGCCCGAGGCCAAGGACAACGGCTTCCAGGTGGTCGAGGCCGCCTTCGCCTTCGCCGACGGCGGCTTGGCCGGCACCGGGATCGGCCTCGGCACCCCCACCCGCATCCCGGAGGTCACCACCGACTTCATCTTCGCCGCCATCGGCGAAGAGCTCGGCCTGCTCGGCACCACCGCCATCCTCTGCGCCTACGTGCTGATGGTCGGCGCCGGCCTGCGCATCGCGCTGCGGGCCACGTCGGCGTTCGACACGCTGCTCGCCACCGGGCTCACCACCCTCCTCGGCGTGCAGGCGTTCATCATCATGGGCGGCATCACCCGGGTCCTGCCCCTCACCGGTGTGACGTTGCCCTTCGTCAGCTACGGCGGGTCGAGTCTCGTCCTGAACTACGTGCTGCTCGCCCTGCTGCTGCGCATCTCCGACAACTCGGTGAAGGCGCCGACCGCGCCGGCCGTCGAGCACGCCGCCCGATGAGCACCGCCCGATGAACCGGCAGATCGCCAAGCTCGGTGTCGGGCTCCTCGCCTGCTACCTGGTGCTGTTCGTCCAGCTGAACCGCATCTCCATCTTCGATGCGACGTCGTTGAAGCAGAACCCCAACAACTCCCGCGAGATCCTGCGCGACTACGACGGCCCCCGCGGCAGCATCGCCACCGCCGACGGCGCCGTGGTGGCGCAGTCGGTCCCGGCGCCCGAGGGGGCGCAGTTCGACCGCATGCGCGTCTACCCGGAGGGTGACCTGTTCGCCCACACGGTGGGCTACTACTCGCTCAACCTCGGTGCCACCGGGGTCGAGAAGTCGTACAACGCCGAGCTGGTGGGCCGCACGCTCGATCTCAGCTTCCGCGGCCTCAACGACCTGTTCGTGGAGCGCGACCGGGTCGGCGACGTCACCTTGACGCTGCGCGCCGACGCCCAGCGGGTCGCCAAGGACACCCTCGGCACCCAGCACGGTTCCGTGGTGGCCCTCGACCCGCGCACCGGCGACATCCTCGCCATGTGGAACTTCCCGTCCTTCGACCCGAACGCTCTCGCCAGCCAGGACTTCGCCGCCGCCAACGACGTGTACCAGGCGCTGAAGGCCGACCCGGCCGACCCACTGCTCCCGAAGACCTACCGCGAGCGGTACTTCCCCGGGTCCACGTTCAAGGTCGTCACCGCCACCGCTGGCCTCGAATCGGGCGAGGTCACCGTCGACCAGCCCGTCTACCCCGTCACCAACGCCTACACCCCGCCCCAGACCAGCCGACCGCTGCGCAACTTCGGCGGCGAGTCCTGCGGAGGATCGTTGTTCCAGATCCTGCGCGTGTCGTGCAACACCGCCTTCGCCCAGATGGCCGTGGACCTGGGCCCGAAGACGATGATCGAGACCGCCGAGTCCTTCGGGTTCAACTCGGCCCCGCCGATCGACCTGCCCAACCCGGCCGTCAGCAACTTCCCGACCGACTTCGACCAGAACCTGCCGGCGCTGGCCCAGTCCGGCATCGGGCAGAACGACGTCTCCGCCACGCCGTTGCAGATGGCGTTGGTGGCCGCAGCGGTCGCCAACCAGGGCCAGATCATGACGCCCCGGGTCCTCGCCAACGTGCGCGACGACGAGGGCACGGTCGTCGAGCGCCCCGATCCCAGCGTGTGGAAGCGGGCCATGTCGGCCGACACGGCCGAGACCATGCGCCGGGCCATGATCGGCGTCGTCCAGTCCGGCACGGCGACCCGGCTGGCCATCGACGGCTACGAGGTCGGCGGCAAGACCGGGACGGCGCAGCTCGGCTCCGACCCGCCGAGGTCCCACGCGTGGATCATCGGCTTCGCCGGCCGCCCCGGCCAGCCGCCCACCGTGGCGGTGGCCGTGATCGTCGAGGGCCAGACCGGCGCATCGGAGCAGACCGGTGGGCGCGTCGCCGCCCCGATCGCCAAGGCCGTCATGGAGACGATCCTGGCCGCCCAGGGCTGAGCACCGACCAAAGGCCCTTCCGGGGGCGTTCCCGGTGCGCCACGATCAGCAGGTGGCTGCCGATCGCCCGGCCTCGCTGGTCGAGACCCACATCTCGTGGGTGCTGCTGTCGGGTGACCGGGCCTACAAGATCCTCAAGCCGGTGCGGACCGACTTCCTCGACCACACCGACCTCGACGCCCGGCAGCGGGCCTGCGCCGACGAGGTCGCCTCCAACGCCCGCATCGCCCCCGACGTCTACCTGGGTACCGGTGCGATGAGCTTCGCCGGCGAACTCCTCGAGCCGGTGATCGTCATGCGTCGCATGCCCGAGGAGCGCCGGCTGACCGCCCTGTTGCCGACCGACGAAGCGCCCGGGCTGGTGCGCGACGTCGCCCGCGTCGTCGCCGCCTTCCACGAGCGGGTGGGCCCGGCCGACGAGGAGATGGCGACCGCGGTCGCCTCCGCCGCCGGGTTGCGTCGCCGGTGGGACGACGATCTCGCCGGCCTCCGAGCCGTTGCCGGCGACCTCGACGTCGGCGCCCAGGTCGACGCCGTCGAACAGCTCGCCCATGCCTACCTCGACGGACGGGAGCCGCTGTTCGCCGCCCGCATCGGGGCCGGGTTGGTCCGCGAGGTGCACGGCGACCTGCTGGCCGAGGACATCTTCTGCCTGGCCGACGGTCCCCGCATCCTCGACTGCCTGGCCTTCGACCCCGCCCTGCGGACGATCGACGTGCTGGCCGACGTGGCGTTCCTCGTGATGGATCTCCACCGCCTCGGCCACCCGGAGCTGGCGGTGACGTTCCTCCGGGCCTACGGCGAGTTCAGCGCCGAACACCACCCCGGTTCGCTGGCCCACCTGTACGTGGCCCAGCGGGCGCTGGTACGGGCCAAGGTCGCCGCCATCCGTCATCGACAGGATCCGGCGTTCGGTGCCGAGGCGACGCAGTACCTGGACCTGGCGCTGGACCACCTCCGCCGGGCCGAACCGCGACTCGTGCTCGTGGGCGGCATCCCCGGGTCGGGCAAGTCGACCCTGGCGCAGCGGTTGTCGGACGAGCAGGGCTGGATGGCCCTCAGCTCCGACGAGATCCGTCGCGACCTCGGCCTGCGGCGCCAGGACATCGGCGACGACGCGTACGCCCCGGCAACCGTGGCGCGGGTCTACGACCGCATGCTCGTCGAGGCGGCCGACCTGCTCGGCCTCGGCTGCTCCGTGGTCCTCGACGCATCGTGGACGGACGCGCACCAGCGGGCCACCGCCCGCCGCGTGGCCGCCACGACATCGGCCCGGCTGTGGGAGCTGCGCTGCGACGCCGCACGCGACCTGTGTCGCGAGCGGATCCGGCTGCGCCGGCCCGGGTCGACCGAGTCCGAGGCCACCGTCGACGTGGTCGACGTGCTCGCCGATCAGGCCGACGACTGGCCCGAGGCCGTTCCGGTGGACACCGGCGGAGAGGACGACCGCATCACGGAGACCGAACGCCACGCCTCGGTGTGGATGCGGCCCGTGCCCTCGCGACGCGTCGTCCTGCGCCGGGTCGAGACGCGACCATGACGGTATGACGACGCAGACCGCTCGACGAGCGGGGGACCTTCGGCCCTGTGAGCCCTCGGTCGCCGGGTCCACGATGGATCCAGGAGCTGCACGGACCCCGAGGAGGAGCCATGCGGGTGATGGATGCCGTACGTCGCAACGGGGTGTCGGTGGCGGTCGACGCCACGCTGGCCACGGTGGCCGACATGATGCGGATCGCGGGAGTCGGGACGGTGGCGGTGCTCGACGGTGACGACCTCGTCGGGATCGTGACCGACCGTGACCTGGTGTGCCGGGGCCTGGCACGCCGCCTCGATCCCGGCGCCAGGATCGACGGGTTGATGAGCAGTCCGGTCGTCACCATCGACGCCGAGGCCGATCTGCGCGATGCGCTGCCGCTGTTCCACGACCACGCCATCCGCCGGCTGGCCGTGACCGATGGTGGCCGCTTCGTCGGCGTGGTGGCCATCGACGACCTGCTCGTCGACGTGGTCAGCGACCTGGGTGCGCTGGTCCGGCCGCTGACGGCAGAAGTGCTGTTCCCGCAGCAGGATCCGTCCGTCCCGGTCGTGCCCGCCGGGTAGCACCCCCGACGCGGGCGCTGCGCCCGCCCCGCCGGCCGGCCCGATCGGCGCCGATGGGTGCCGTAGAGTGCCGACCGCCATGTCTGACCAGGGACCAGTGATCTACGGCGGCCGCTACGAGCTCCACCGCCGGCTCGCCCGCGGTGGCATGGCCGACGTCTACCTCGCCCGCGACCAGCTGCTCGACCGGCCGGTGGCCGTCAAGGTCCTGTTCGCCCAGTACGCCTCCGATCCCGCCTTCGTGGAACGGTTCCGCCGCGAGGCGCAGGCCGCCGCCAACCTGAACCACCCCAACATCGTCGGGGTGTACGACTGGGGCGAGGAGGGCGGCACCTACTACATCGTCATGGAGTACGTGAGCGGCCGGAGCCTCGCCGACGTGCTGCGCCAGGAGGGCACCTTGTTGCCGGCCCGAGCCGCCGACGTCGGCATCGACATCGCCGCCGCTCTCGGCTTCGCCCACCGCAACGGCGTCGTCCACCGCGACGTGAAGCCCGGCAACGTCATGTTGTCCGAGGACGGCCAGGTCAAGGTGACCGACTTCGGCATCGCTCGCGCCGTCACCGCCTCCTCGGACGACAACCTGACCCAGACCGGGCTGGTCATGGGAACCGCCACCTACTTCTCGCCCGAACAGGCCCAGGGCCGACCGGTCGATCCGCGTTCCGACGTGTACAGCCTCGGCGTGGTGCTCTACGAGTGCGTGTGCGGTCGCCCGCCGTTCCGTGGCGACGACGCCCTCGGCGTGGCCTACCAGCACGTCCAGGACCAGCCCGAGCCGCCCCGCCAGATCAACGGCGACATCGAACCGACGCTCGAGGCGATCATCCTGAAGTGCCTGGCCAAGAACCCGGCCGCCCGGTACCCCTCCGCCGAGGACCTGCGGGCCGACCTGCGCCGCTACCGCGAGGGCAACCAGATCGCCACGCCGGTGCCGGCGCCCATCCCGGCGCCGACCGCCGCACAGACCGCCGCGCTGCCGGCCACCACCGCCCAGAGCCGGTACGTCGACGAGGAGTACGACGACTACGACTACGGCTACGACGAACCGCCACGACGAAACGGCGCCTTCATCGCCATCCTCGTGCTGCTGCTCGCCGTCATGGCCGGTGTGCTGTTCCTGCTCGCGCAAGCCCTCGGTGTCTTCGACAACAACCAGGGTGGGGACACGGCGACGCTGATCACCGTGCCGAGCGTGGTGGGCAAGCAGCTCGACGAGGCCAAACCGCAGCTCGAGGCCCTCGGGTTCAAGGTCAGCACCACCTTCGAGGACAACCCCGACTTCGACGACGGCGAGATCATCAGCCAGAAACCCGAGGGCAACGCCGACCTGGAGGAAGGGGGCACGGTCGAGCTGACGGTGTCCAACGGCGCACCGGTCCTCGAGGTGCCCAAGGTGCTCGGCTTCTCCGAGCAGGACGCCCGGTCCGTGCTCGGCGACGCCGGCTTCACGAACATCACCACCGAACCGGTCTTCGACGACACCGTCGAGCCGGGTCAGGTCGCCGAGCAGGACCCTGCCGCCGGCGAGAAGGCCCCTCCGGACGCGCCGATCACCCTGCGGGTGTCCCAGGGCCCCGACCAACGCACGGTGCCCGCCGACCTGGCCGGCCGCACCGCCGACCAGGCCGAGGCGATCCTGAAGAACCAGGAGTTCACGGTCACCCAACAGCCCGAGAACAGCGCCACCGTCCCGAAGGGGACGGTCATCCGGACCGACCCGCCGGGCGGCACCGCGCTCGACAAGGGCGCGACCGTCACTCTCATCGTCTCGGCCGGCCCCGAGCAGGTCGTCGTCCCGTCGGTCACCGAGAAGACCCAGGAGACCGCGTCCGCGGAACTGACCACCGCCGGGTTCAAGGTGAAGGTGGTCGAGCAGTCCATCCCGCCCGGGGACCCCGACGACGGTCGGGTCATCGCTCAGGACCCCGCCGGCGCCACGAGCGCCGACAAGGGCTCGACCGTGACCATCACGGTGGGCCGGTCCATCCTCGGCACCACCACGACGTCGCCCTGACCCGGCGACGCCCGGTGGGTCAGCCGGCCACGCCCACCCGGTCGAGGAATGCCCGCAACAGCTGGTGACCGGTGCCGGTGAGGATCGACTCGGGGTGGAACTGCACGCCCTCGACGTCGACGTCGCGGTGGCGCAACCCCATGATCACGCCGTCGGGTTCGGTCCGGGCCGTCACCACCAACACGTCGGGGAGGGTGGCCGGGTCGACGACGAGGGAGTGGTACCTCGTCGCCTCGATCGGTGTCGGCAGCCCGGCGAAGACGCCGGAGCCGTCGTGGTGGACCAGCGACGTCTTGCCGTGCATCACCTCGGCTGCCCGCACCACCGTGCCCCCGAACACCTGACCGATGGCCTGGTGCCCGAGGCAGACCCCGAGGATCGGGCGCCGGCCGGCCCAGGTACGGATGACGTCCATGGAGATGCCGGCGTCGTCAGGCGTGCCCGGGCCGGGCGAGATCACGATGGCGTCGGGCGCGACCGCTTCGATCCCGGCCAGGTCGATCTCGTCGTTGCGGTACACCACGGGATCGGCGCCGAGCTCGCCCAGGTACTGCACGAGGTTGTAGGTGAAGGAGTCGTAGTTGTCGACGACGAGCACGCGCGGTGGCACGGCGCGATGCTAGGGGCCAGCCGGTGCCCGGCCAGCGGGCGAATCGAGAGGAGTTCCGAGCGACGATGGCCGACGACACCAAGCTCGGCCCGGTCGCCCGTCGCCTCGCCGCCACGCAACGAGTCCTCTGCGTCGAGGACGAAGCCGACATCGCCTCGTTCCTGCGGGCCTACTTCCGGGCCGCCGGCTACGACTTCGTGCACATCGATCCGGGCGACGACGACGCCATCGTGGGCGCGGTCGAGGAACACGCCCCGGACCTGATCCTGCTCGACGTCCGGCTGCGGGGGTTCACCAGCATCGCGGCCTACCGACGGTTGCGGAGCGACGAACGATGGAACTTCGTCCCGGTGATCATGGTGTCGGCCCAATCGGAACAGGTCCTGCCGGAGACCCACAAGGGCCTCGACGCGTGGGTGTCCAAGCCCTTCAACACCAACGTGCTGGCCGAGCTGGTGCGCACGCAGCTCGCCGCTGCCGCGCACCTGGCCGAGCGCGGCCGCGACGATGCCCTGGCCGTCATGACCCAGGCGTACCTCGAGGCGCGCCTGGCCGACGAGGTCGCGGTGTCGGGCTCCGACGGCACGTTCTCGTTCGCCCTCGTGCGCCTGAGCTCCATGGAGGAGATCGTCGCCGAGGTCGGCCGCGACGGTCGCGACCACTTGGTGGCGACCCTCGTCCGCGACGCCCGCCGGGCGCTGCCGGCCGAGGCCGTCATCGGGGTGACCGACACCGACGAGGTGGCCATCGTGTTCCCGGCCCTCGACATCGACGCCGCCGAGCAGGTCCTGCTGCCTGCGTTGCGGGCAGCAGCGGGAACGTTCGAGTTCCCCGGCGGCGCCACCGTGCCGGTCACGCTGGCGTGCGGACTGGCCGCCTACCCGCAGCACGCGGTGGACACCGACGGCCTGTTCATGGCGGCCGACGCAGCGCTGGCCGAGGCCGGCGAGGCCGGCGCCCTGCTCCACCGGGCCCTCTGAACCGTCGCCCGAACGGCGCTCCCGGCCCTCTGGTGGCACAGGGTCAGGCGTGGACGCCAGACGGATGGGCGACGGTGGCCTGCACCGCCCGGCCCAGGACCTCCTCGAGCAGGCCCTGGCGCAGCGCGGCGGAGTGCGCCTCCAGCTCGACCGACTCCGAGTTGCGGGGCTGGAGCCAGATGCGGGCCACGTCGTCGTTCCAGGTCACCGACACGTCGGCGACCCGGGCACCGTGCGAGCGGTCGAGCCCGACGGCGACCCGCAGCACCGCCGCCAGCTGGCGCACCAGGGCGCGGTCGGGCCGACGCAGCGCGGCCCACTCGGCATGTTTCTGCTTCGGAGCCGACTTGCGGTGGTATCGCGCCACCTGGGCGATGAGCTCGATCTCGCGGTCGGTGAAACCGGCCAGCTGCTCGGCGTTGCGGATCACGTAGTAGCTGTGCTTGTGGTGCCCCGAATGCGAGATGAACACCCCCACGTTGCAGAGCAGCGCGGCAGCTTCGAGCAGCTCACGGGCATCGTCGCCCAGGCCGAGGAGAGGCTCGAGTTCGTCGAAGAGCCGGAGCGCGAGACGGGCCACCTCGCGTGAGTGGTCGGGGTGCTCGTCGGTGAGCTCCATGAGGTGCTCGACCGACCGCCGCCGTAGGTCGCGCAGGTGGTGGAGCGTGGCGCCGGCCCGTCGCCGGGCCTGGTCGAGCAGCACGCCCTCCCGGAGGGCGTAGTCGGAGAAGACGAGCTCGCTGACCCCGAAGACCTCCACGAACTGCTCGAGGATCACGGCCCCGGCGAGGATGATGTCGGCCCGCTTGGCCTCCACCCCGGGGAGGGCGGCGCGCGCCTCGGCATCGGGGGCGTCGGCCAGGGCCTGCACCGCGGCACGCACCTCGTCGGCCGTGATGCGGGCGCCGTTGTAGGTGCGCATCCCGTCGGCCTGGCCCCGCTCGGCCAGCGCCATGGCCACCACGGTCTCGATGGTGCCGGACGCTCCGACCACGGTGTCGAAGCCCACGGCGGCGACCTCGAGCGCGAAGGGAGCCAACATGGCCTCGGCGTGCTGGCGGCAGGCGGTGAGGACCTTGTTCTTCACAGCGGCGCCGTCGGAACGGGACAGGAACCGCTCGGTGAGGCGGATGGCGCCCAGGCGGAAGCTCCGGCTGGCGAGCACCTCGGCCTCCTGGCCGAGCAGGACCTCGGTGGAGCCGCCGCCGATGTCGCACAACAGCACGCGCTGGTCGTAGAGCGGCAGCGCCTGGAGCACCCCGAGGTGGATGAGGCGCGCCTCCTCGACGCCGGAGATGATCTCGACCGACACGCCGGCCTCGTCGAAGGCCCGGTCGAGGAACTCACGCCGGTTGTCGGCCTCGCGCACCGCCGACGTGGCGACGGCGGCCAGCTCGGCGCCGTGGGCGTCGGCCACCTCCCGGCAACGCCGGAGGGCGGCCACGCCCCGCTCGATGGCGTCGGGCGAGAGCTCCTTCATGTCGCCGCCCGAGCGCCCGAGGCGGACCATCTCCTTCTCCTTGCCGAGGACCTCCATGCGTCCGTCGGGCCCGACGCGGGCCACCACCATGTGGACCGAGTTCGTCCCGATGTCCACGGCGGCCAGGACGGCGTCCTCTCGCTCGGCGGCGGGGTCTCGGCCGGTCACGGGCCCGACGGTACAGCCGGTACGCTCCGATCCGTGGCACGACAGGATCGCAAGAAGAAGGGCAGCCGGACGACCCCGAAGGGGGGCAGCGGATCGGGGGCCCGGCACGCCATCTCCAAGGGTCACGCCACCACCGACCCCGAGACGTCGTCTCGCTACACCGCCCCGATCCCGCAGGACTTCCGGGTGAGCCCCATGTGGGTCCCGGTTCTGATGTTCACGCTGCTCGGCCTCGGAGCGTTGTGCATCTTCTTGAACTACCTGGGCCTGCTGCCGGGCGCCACCGACAACAAGTACCTGCTGCTGGGCCTCGGGCTCATCCTCGGCGGGATCGTCACCGCCACGCAGTTCTACTGAGCCCGGCCGGCGCTCACTCGATGGGCGCCACGAGGTCCATGTCCTCGAGGCAGTGACGGGGCGGTTCGGGCATCTCGTCGTTGGCCACCGTCATGCGCATCTCGGCGCCGCAGATCGAGCAGCGGTACTGGATCTTCACCTTGCGCAGCTCGCCCGGCGGCGGCGGCTCCGGGAGCATCTGCGACATCCCGCCCAGCAGGGCGAGGCCGACCTTGAAGATCAGCCCGCACGCCACCACGGCCAGCACCATGGAGAAGAGGCTGGCGTCGGTGAACACGACGCCGGCGATCACGACGACGGCGCCGATGACGATCCAGCGCGTACGGGGCCGACGCGGACGGGACATGGCTCCAGGCTACCGCTCTGCGGGGTTGCGCTCGTTGTAATGTCCTGACATTATGATGACGTGATCTCCTGGATGGCGCTCCTCCTCCTCGTCGGCCTCGGCGTGTTCGCCGGTGGGCTCGGTGCGGTCATCGGGATCGGGGGCGGCATCATCGTGGTCCCGGCCCTGGTGCTCGGGTTCGGCTACGACATCCGGGTCGCCGTCGCCGCCTCCCTCGTCGCCGTGGTGGCCACGTCCACCGCCGCCGGCGCCGCCTACGTGGGCGAGGGCCTGGCCAACATGCGCCTCGGCATGTCGCTCGAGGTGGCCACCACCATCGGCGGCATCACCGGCGGGCTGGTGGCCGTGGCCATCTCGCCATCAGCCATCGCCGCCGTCTTCGCCGGTGTCATGGTGCTCACCGCGGTCCTGGTGATCCGCCAGGGCGACCCGCACGGCGACGAACCGGCCGTCGGGGGCCACGACGAGCCCACCACCGGATGGGAGAGCCGGGGCACCCCCTCGGCGGCGCCTACTTCGACGACCGGACCGACACGCTCGTGCGCTACGAGGCGACCCGTGTCGGCCTCGGCTCGGGCATCGCCGCCGTGGCCGGGTTGCTGTCCGGTCTGCTCGGTGTGGGCGGTGGGTTCTTGAAGGTGCCGGCCATGACCCTCGGGATGCGGGTGCCGATCCGGGTCGCCGCCGCCACGTCGAACTTCATGATCGGCGTCACCGCCATCTCGAGCCTCGTGGTCTACTTCGCCCGGGGCTACGTCCACCCCCTCATCGCCGTGCCGATCGCACTCGGCATCGTCGTGGGCGCCAGTTTCGGGACGACCATCGCCGCCCGCACCTCGCCCGACACCCTTCGCAGGGTGCTCGCCGTCGTGCTCGTGCTCGTCGCCGTCCAGATGGGCTTGAACGCCCTCGGGATCGGTGTCCGATGACCTCGCACGAATCGACCCAGCCCCAATCGACACCACCCGGATCGACCACGCCCGTGCCGATCCCCGGCGACATCGCGCCCGAGGGCTCCCGCACCATCATCCACCACCTGCTGCGAGGCGGCCTCGGCGTGGCGCTCGTCCTCATGGTGGTGGGCCTGGTGGTCAAGCTGGCGTCGGGCGACCGCCACGACGACACGCGTCGAGCTCATGCACCTCGGCCAGGCCCCGAGCCTCGGCGACGCCCTCATGGGCCTCGGCATCCTCGCCCTCGGCGCCACCCCTGCCCTGCGGGTGGTGGTCCTCGCCGGGATCTGGACCCGAGAGCGCGACTGGCGCTTCGTCGCCGTCGCCGGCGCCGTGGTCGCCAGCCTCACCGCCGCCGTACTGCTGGGGGGCGGATGAGCGAGTTGCTGGACCGCACCAGCCCGCTGCCGTTGTGGGCCCAGCTGGAGAACGCCCTCCGTCTCCGGTTGGCGGGCGGCGAGTTCGACGACGGTTTCCCCACCGAGGCCGACCTCATCGAGGAGTACGGGGTCAGCCGCCCGACGGTGCGTCAGGCCGTGGGCGCCCTCACCGACGACGGTCTCCTCGTCCGCACGCGTGGCCGTGGCACCGAGGTGGTCTCGGCGCCGGTCGAGCAATCCCTGCCCGGCGCCTACAGCATGGCCAAGGCGATCTCGGCGTCCGGCCAGACCGAGCGCAGCCGGGTGCTCGCCGCGGAACGCGCCGTGCCGCCCCCGGACGTCGCCGAGCGGCTGGACCTCGCACCCGGAGCAGAGGCGATCCGCGTCGAGCGGGTGCGCCTGGCCGACGACGAGCCCCTGGCCGTGGACCGGAGCTGGTTCCCGGTCGCCGTCGCCGAGGTGCTGCTCGACCTCGACCTCACCTCCGGCTCGCTCTACGACATGCTCGCCGAACGCACCGGGGCGCGCCCCACCGGCGGCGAGGAGGAGATCCGACCCACCCGACCCGACGCCACCGAGCGCGCGTTGCTGGGGCTGCCCACGGACGGGCTGGCGTTCGAGGTGGTGCGCATGCTGTGGTCCGGTCCGGCGCCGTTCGAGCACCGGGTCAGCACCATCCGCGCCGACCGCTACCGGCTGACGAACCGCTGGGGCGGCGGCCCGCCCTGAGGGCTCAAACCGAGGAGTGCACTCGGCGGCAGCACAGTCCGGACGGCATCGTGGGTAAGAAGCGAAGGTGCCTGCCATCTCAGACGCCGACCGCCGCACGACCCTGCCCCGATGGTTGATCCTCGTGGGCGACGCCGCGTGGCGCATCGTGGGCGCTGCGCTGGCGATCTGGGTGGCCTGGCTGGTCTTCCAGCAGCTCCGCGTGGTGATCCTGCCGGTCGTCTTCGCCGTGTTCCTGTCGGCGATCCTGCGCCCACTGTCCGGACTGATGCGCCGCAAGGGAGCGCCGCCCGCCCTCGCCGCGGCCGTGAGCTGCCTCGGCGCCCTCGCCATCCTCGTCGCCGCCTTCGCCGCCACCGGGTACCTCGTGTACCAGCAGGCCGGCGATCTCGGTCAGGCGCTGAGCGACGGGTGGGACCAGGTCGTGCACTGGCTCAGCCGGTCACCGCTCAACCTCTCCCAACAGGACGTCAAGGACGCCATCGACAACGCCGGGAGTTCGTTCGTGTCGGCGAGCGGGTCCGGTGGGCTCTTCTCCCGGGCCGCCACCGTCGCCGAGCTCGTCACCCAGGTGCTCCTGACGCTGTTCCTCACCTTCTTCTTCGTCAAGGACGGTCGTCGCCTCGCCGACGGGATGATCAGCGTGCTGCCGGACCGTCACGTCGACCAGGCGAAGGAGCTCGTCCGCCGGGTCTGGGACACCATCGGCAACTACATCCGGGGCGTCACCGCCATCGCCACCATCAACGCCATCTCGAAGGGCATCGCGCTGTTCCTGATCGGGATCCCCCTCATCCTCCCGATCATGTTCCTGACCTTCGTCGGGTCGTTCATCCCCTTCGCCGGCCCGATCATCGCCGCCGTCGCCGCCGCGCTCATCGCGCTCGCCAACGGCAGCGTGATCGACGCCGTGTTGGTGATCCTGGCCGGGATCTTCATCCAGCAGGTCGAAGGCCACATCCTGCAGCCGCTCATCCTCGGTCGGGTCATGGAGCTGCACCCGGTGGTGATCATCCTGTCGGTCACCACCGGAGCCGTCATCGCCGGCCTCTTCGGGGCCATGGTGGCCGTCCCCGCGGTCGCCGGCGCCACCGTGGCCGCCCACTACCTCAGCGAGCAACGCGCCGCGGCCTGATCGCGGGTCGCCGCCAGTACGTCTGACCCCACCCCGAAATCCTCGTTCTGGAGGCCAAATTCGTCACCTGACAGTGGAATCTGCCCTCCAGAACGGGAAGTGGTTCAGAATGGGACGGGACTCAGTCCATGCGCTCGATGATGGTGGCGTTGGCCAGGCCGCCGCCCTCGCACATCGTCTGGAGGCCGTAGCGGCCGCCGGTGCGCTCGAGCTCGTTGAGCAGCGTGGTCATGAGCTTGGCGCCGGAGCCGCCCAGCGGGTGGCCGAGGGCGATGGCGCCGCCGTTGACGTTGACCTTGCTCATGTCGGCGTCGTGCTCCTTCTGCCAGGCGCCGACGACGGAGGCGAAGGCCTCGTTGACCTCGAACAGGTCGATGTCGTCCATGGTGAGGCCGGAACGCTCGAGCACCTTGGTGGTGGCCGGGATGGGGCCGGTGAGCATGGTGACGGGGTCCACGCCGGCGAGGGCGAAGGTGTGGAACTTGGCGCGGGGCGTGAGGCCGAGCTCCTTGGCCTTCTCCTCGCTCATGATCAACACGGCGGCGGCGCCGTCGCAGATCTGCGACGAGTTGCCGGCGGTCACCTTGCCGTCGGGGAGGAAGGCGGGCTTGAGGTTGGCCAGCGACTCGGGCGTCGACTCACGGATGCCCTCGTCGGTGGTGGCCATCTCGTCGCCGGTGTCGATGAGCTCGCCGGTCTCCTTGTCGAGCTTCTTGACCTTCACGGGGATGATCTCGTTGTCGAACCGGCCCTCGTCGCGGGCGACGGCGGCGCGGCGCTGCGACTCGAGGCCGATCTTGTCGAGGTCCTCACGGGAGAGGTTCCACTTCTCGGCGATGATCTCGGCCGACACGCCCTGGGGGATCAGGCCCTTCCAGCCCTCGATGTACTCGACGTCGGCGTAGCGCGCGAGCGCCTTGGGGCCGAACGGCACCGAGCCGGGCGTCATCGACGCACCCATCGGGGTGGTGGACATGACCTCGACACCGGCGGCGACGGCGATGTCGTAGGCGCCGGCGATGACGCCCTGGGCGGCGAAGTGGGCGGCCTGCTGGCTCGAGCCGCACTGACGGTCGACGGTGGTGGCCGGGACGCTCTCGGGCCAGCCGGCGGCGAGCACGGCGTTGCGGCCCACGTTGAGGCCCTGGTTGCCGACCTGCATCACGCAGCCCATGACGACGTCGTCGACCAGGGCGGGATCGAGGTCGTTGCGCTCGGCGAGGGCCTTGAGGACCTCGGCGGCGAGGTCGGCGGCGTGCCAGCCGGAGAGCTGGCCGAAGCGCTTGCCGCCGGCGGTGCGGACGGCGTCGACGATGACGGCGGTGGTCATGGGGGTGCTCCTGGGGTTCTGGTGGACGGGTCGCGGGCGACGGGACCGCCCGGGGATGAGCGGAAGTTGACCGGTCGGTCAAGTACGTCAAGTGTCGCGGTCGCTGACAGCGCGCTGCAAACGAGCGTGCCTACCGGCGTTGAGTCCTATTTGACCACCTCGGTGACGACGGCCGGTAGCGTCGGCCTCGTGACCGCAACCTCCCTCGGCCTCCAGGAAGCCGCCGACGTCCTGGGCGTCCACTACCAGACCGCGTACAAGTGGGTTCGCTCCGGGGCGCTGCCCGCCGTGCGGGTCGGGGGGAGCTACCGACTCTCCGCCGACGACGTGCACCGGTTCGCCGTCGACCGCGAGCGGCCGGCACCGCCGCCCAAGCGCCGTCCCCGGCGCGGCTTCGCTCGCCTCGCCACCCGCTTCCACGACCACCTCCTCGCCGGCGAGGAACGGGCCGCCCGGCGTGACGTCGCCGACCTGCTCGCCGACGGGCTCGATCTCACCGAGGTCGCCGAACACGTCATCGCTCCCGCCCTGCGCGCCATCGGCGAGGACTGGGTCACCGGCCACACCGGCATCTCGGAGGAGCACCGGGCCTCGGCCATCGTGGAGCGCATCCTCGGCGAGCACGCCCCCAACCCGCGGGGCCGGCGGCGGGGCCGAGCGGTGGTCACTGCGCTCAGCGGCGACCACCACGCCCTCGCCACCGCCCTCGCCGCCGTGGCGCTCCGGGACGACAACTGGCACGTCGAGCATCTGGGGGCCGATGTCCCACCGGACGAGGTCGTCCGCTTCGCCGACGAGATCGGCGCCGACCTGGTGGTCATCTCGGTCACCGCCCCGGAGGCGATGGCTCCGGCCGACCAGCTGGCGGCCCGCCTCGAGAAGGCCGGCCACCGGGCATTGGTCGGCCACCCCGGCGCCAGCCTCGCCGACCTGCAGCGGTCGGCCCGGGGCGACTGACCCGGCGCGGGAGCGCGGAGTCCAGAACCGGAATAATAAATACTAAACGAGGTTGAAGCTGGGAGACCACCTCCGTCCCGGAAGGACTCCCATGCGCCCACTCTCGCCCTCCCTCAAGATGAGGTTGCCGTTCCTCGTGGCCGGCTTCGTCTCGTTCCTGCTCTCGGTCTGGCTGTACTTCGTCCAGGACCAGACCACCGCCGGCATCTTCGTCGGCCTCTGGGTCCCGTCGATCCACTCGCTCGGCACCCTCGTGCTCACCCCCGTCCAGATGGTGTTCGCCGACGAGCATGCCGAGGCGACGTCGTGAGCGAGACCGTGCTGTTCGCCATCGGCGCGATCGTGTTCGCCATCACCGTGTACGGCGCCGTCGTCGCCGGCGGCCTCATGCTCACCCGCAACTCCATCATGGAGAACCCGCAGTACCGGCGCCGGGTGGACGACGATCAGGTCGACTCCGGGCTCCCCACCGACGCCAAGTTCTGAGCCACCGCCGCCGGCCGCGCCGGGATCCGGCGAGCGGACCGGCGGGGAGCGGCGAACCGGTAGGTCGTCATGAACGCCGCCCCCACCACCGTCACCACGGCGACGGCCACGAAGCCGGGGTTGCCGGCGTCGGTGCCGGCGGTGAAGGCGTGCACGGTGGCCGCGATCGCGGCGCCGTAGCTCGACAGGTGCACCGCCCGCCACCACCGCGCCGGGAGCCGCTTCTTGGCCAGGCTGGTCACCTCGACGGCGACGAGCAGCCACGCCGAGATCACGCCACCGGCCACCGCGGCCGGCTTCCAACCCGATGCGAACGGTACGAGGACGTCGGCGACGCCGAAGTGCGTGTACGAGTCGGCCACGAGGGCGGCCAGGTGGAGGGCCAGGAACGCCATCGTCACCCCGGCGAGGCCGCGGTGGAGATCGAGGAGCCACGGCCCCTTCGGTCGGTTCCCGAGGGTCCGGGTGGCGAGGGCGAGGCCGAGCAGCAGCGACCCCGACCCGGCGACCCACGCGGTGACCCCGGCGGCGCGGGTGAGGTACCACCAGAACTGTGGGTCGAGCGTGAGCGACATCAGCGGTCTCCGATCGGGTGGAGGAGGTCGTCGATCGGGCCGGCCGTCCGATGGCCGCCGTCGGCGCAGGTGACGACCGCGGCGGCGGCGTGGTCGGCGAGGATCGCCTCGGCTTCGTCCCAGGGGGCGAGCACGGCCACAGTGGCCAACACCTCGGCGGTCGCGGCATCCGCCGCGACCACCGTGGCGCTGTGCACCGTCGTTGTCGACGGTCGGCCCGTGGTGGGGTCGATCAGGTGGTGGGCGGGCGTGCCATCGGTCGTGGTCCACCGGCGGCGGGTGGTGGTCGAGGTGGCGACGCCGCCGTGGGCCAGACCGATGGTCCATCCGGGGAGGTGGTCGATCGAGCACCACCACCCGGTGCCGTCGGGCGACTCGCCTCCACAGGCGAGGTCCCCGCCGATGTTCACGCACGCCCCCGCCGCGCCCTGGCCGAGCAGCGCAGCCAAGACGCGGTCGGCGCTGTGACCCTTGGCGATGCCACCCAGGTCCAGCGCCGTTCCCGCAGGGATCTCGACGACACGCTGCCCGAGCAGCAAGGGCGGCTCGGACGACGCCGGAGCGAGGGGCGCCGGCGCTGCCGGCGGCCCGGAGCAGACGGCGGCGAAGCTGCGGTCGTAGCCGGCGGCCCGGACCTGCACGCCGAGCAGGGGATCGAACCACCCGTGCGTGGCCCGCCGGGCGTGGATCGCCAGGCGCACGAGGGCGGCGGTCTCGGCCGAGACGGTCACGGGTGATCCGGGCCGGTCGTTGACCACCGACAGCTCCGAGTCGGGCAGGAAGCGCGACCACCGGGCCTCGTCGGCTCGGACGATCGCTTCGCCGATGTCGCAGACGACCGGGTCGGCCTCGACCACCTGCAGGTGGCAGTCCGTGCCCATGGCCCGGAACCGGTGATCGTCGACGACGGTGACCAGCACCGGGTCAGCTCCCCCGGGAGGCCGTGGTGGGAGCGGGCGCCCGGCGGGCTGGGGCCGGGCGGGGGGCGGGGGCCGGCGCCGCCCGGGGAGCGGCGGGTGCGGGGGCAACACGGGCCAGGGTCGCCGCCGACGGCGCCTCGATGGCGCCGGATGATGACGGCGGACGATGACGATCCGGGGCGCGGCCGGCGGCGAGGTGGTGGTGGTGGACGGCGTCAGCGCCCCGGGGGTCGACGCGCCGGGGAGCACGGCACCCGGCGACGTGGCGTCCGGGGTCGAGGTGAGGGTGACGCTGCCCGTGGCCGGTTGGGCCATGACGCCGGCCATGGCGATGGTGCCGGCGGTGGCCACCCCAGCGGCCAGGATCCGGCTCGGGCCGGCGACGTGGGGCCGCCGCCGACCCGAGCGCGTGCGACCGGCCGGCGGGGAGGAGCCGGTCCGGTCAGTGGGATCAGTCATCCTCGAACTCGCCGTCGTGGGACTCGGTCTCCGGGGATTCGGTCTCGTGGGACTCGGTGTCGTGGGACTCGCTGTCCTCGTAGGCGGCGTCATCGGAGGCGGAGCCGCCGGACGAGTGGTCGTCGAAGGAAGTGGCGCCGTCGTCACCGACCACCGGCGGGTTGGTGGCCACGGCGGCCGTGGGGGTGGTCGCGGGGGTCTGGCCGTCGGCGGGCGGCAGGTCGTAGACGTCCTGGACGACCACCTGCACCGGGGCTTCGGTCGTGGGGGTGGCGGCGGTGGCGTCGATGGGCTCGAAGAGCTGGACCTGGTCACTGCTGGCCGGCGCGGGGTCGGACGAGAGCAGGCCGAGGTTGACGGCGCCGGCGACCGACGCTGCCGTGATGGTGGCGGCGACGGCGCCGGCGAGGGCGAGGGCTGACTTGCGGGATCGGGGGATCATGGGGCTCACCGTACGAACCCCTCGTGAAGCAGCCGTCGAGGCCACGTACAAGAAACGGTGAAGATCGTGCCCCGGTCCCCCACCGAGCCTGCAGATCCAGCAGGATCGGCACATGGACGTGCTGGTCGTGGAGGACGACGATGCCATCGCCGAGTCCCTCGGCGAGGCACTCCAGCGCGAGCGGTTCGTGGTGCACCGCGTCGCCACCGGCGCCGACGCCCTGGCGGCGGACGTCCACGACGTCGTGCTGCTCGACCTCGGCCTGCCGGACATGGACGGCGTCGACGTGTGCCGCGAGCTCCGCGCCCGTGGCGACCGATCGGTGATCATCGTGCTCACGGCACGCGGTGACGAGACCGATCGGGTCGTCGGCCTCGAGATGGGGGCCGACGACTACCTGGTGAAGCCGTTCGGCTTCCGGGAGCTGCTGGCCCGCATCCGGGCGGTCCTCCGTCGCGCCCAGCCGTCGGACCCGTCCGGTGGCCACGACGACCTCATCGAGGCCGGCGCTCTCCGCATCGACCACCGGACCCGGGAGGTGACCCTGGACGGCCGGACCATCGAGCTCACGCCGAAGGAGTACGACCTGCTCCGCTACCTGGCCGCCGACGCCGGCGCCGTCCTCGACCGCACCCGCATCATGGAGGACGTCTGGGACCCCCACTGGTTCGGGCCGACCAAGACGATCGACGTCCACGTCGCCGCGCTGCGCCGCAAGCTGGGAGACCCCCGCCACATCGAGGCCATCCGCGGCGTCGGCTTCCGGTACGTGGTCGCGCCGTGACGATCCGGTTCGCCGCCGCCATGGTGGCGCTCACCTTGGTCGTGCTGGCGTCGCTGGAGGTGCCGCTCGGAGTGAACAACGCCCAGCGCCGCCAGGATCAGCTCCTCGTGGCCGCGGAGCGGGATGCGCTCGGTCTCGGTGACGCCGTCGAGGACCTGCTCGAACAGGGCGATCCGGCCGCATCGACCGAGGCGACACGGGTCGCCGAGCTCTACGGCGCCCAGACCGACGGACGAGTGCTCGTCGTCGACGGCGAGGGCATCTCGCTGGCCGACACCGACCCGCCACCCGGAACGGCGTCCGCCGTCGGCCGGTCCTTCGCCAGCCGGCCCGAGATCGCGCAGGCCCTGACCGGGCGGACCGCCACCGGCAGCCGGTACTCGTCGACGCTGGGCGAGACCCTGGTCTACGTGGCCGCCCCGATCCGCTCCGGCGACCGGGTGCTGGGGGCGGTCCGCATCAGCCACTCGCGCCACGAGGTGGACGAGGACATCGCCACCTACTGGCGGCGGCTCGCCGGCATCGCCGGGGTCACGCTGCTCGCCGCCGCCGTCATCGGCCTCCTGCTCGGCCGGTGGGTGGCCCGGCCGGTACGCCAACTCCAACTCCAGGCCCGCGCCTTCGGTTCGGGGGATCTGGATGCCCGGGCGGAAACCGACTCCGGACCCCCCGAGGTGCGCGAGCTGGCCGCCCAGTTCAACCGCAGCGCAGAACGCCTCGCCGGCGCCCTCCGCACGACGTCGCAGTTCGCCGCCGACGCCGCCCACCAGTTCCGCACGCCGCTGACCGTGCTGCGGCTGCGGATCGAGAACTTGCGCGCCGGCGAGGACCCGGTCGACGACGAACGCCTCGATCCGCT
The DNA here is from genome assembly GCA_963811245.1 of uncultured Acidimicrobiaceae bacterium. Taxonomy (GTDB): domain Bacteria; phylum Actinomycetota; class Acidimicrobiia; order Acidimicrobiales; family Salinilacustritrichaceae; genus Salinilacustrithrix. Next base: position 71,438 of record CAWEQL010000021.1, on the reverse strand, counting down.
GGACGACGAGCTGGCCCGGATGGAGCGCACCATCGACGTGCTGCTGGCCCTGGCTCGGCTCGACGAGCGCCCGCCCACGATGGAGCCCGTCGATCTCCACGTCTCCTTGGCCCGCGCCGCGGCCACGTGGGAACCCGCCGCCACCGACGCCGGCGTGGAGGTGGTGCACCGGGCCGGCGATCCCGTCATGGCGGTGGCCGACCCCGACCACCTCGAACAGATCGTCGACAACCTCGTGGCCAACGCGCTGGCGGCCGTCCCCACCGGTTCCACTGTCGAGCTCGAGGCCGGCGCAGGTCCGGACGGGCCCGAGCTCCGGGTCGTCGACCACGGCCCCGGGATCGACCCCGCCGTTCGGGATCGGGCCCGCCAACGGCACTGGCACGACTCCACCGGGGGGACCGGTCTCGGTCTCGCCATCGTCGACCGGCTCTGCCAGCACGACCAAGCAACCCTGCACCTCGATGAGACGCCCGGCGGCGGCCTCACGGCGCGCATCGCCTTCACCGCACCGACCACGCACACCACCACCCCCGCCTGATCCGCCGACCCGGTCGAACACCGGCGTCCGCCCATCGGCCATCCTGTCCCCGGTGGCCGAGACCTACGAAGAGACGGTGCGCGCGTTGTCCGACGCCATCGTCGATGCGCAGGGACCGGTCCGCATCCTCAACGCCATCAAGTGGGACGACGACGTCCGCGACGCGTTCTACGCCAGCAACTGCCGCGAGCAACCAGCCATCGACGCCGACTGGTACCAGGCCCGGGACCTCGGCTTCGACCTCGACGGCGTGCGGGAGCACTTCCTCGACATCGAGCTGCGGATCAACCAGTCGCTCGGCACCACGGCGCCGCTGGCCCAGCTCCTCAAGCAGACGTGCGAGCAGTACCGGGTGACCCTCGACCTGCTCGAAGCCCGGGGCACCGACGGGTTCGGCCCTCTGGCCGCCCAGCTGTACGGCACCACCGACGACGTCTTCCACGCTGGCGGGCCCACCGTCGCCGATCTCGCCGACCAGTTCCGCGTCGCCCTGTCATGGGTGTCGGAAGGACCGATCGACGACCGGGACGAGAAGACGATCGACGGGGACGACGCCGTCATCCTCCTCCAGGAGCGGCTGGACCGGTCGATGGGACCCGGCATGGTCGACGTCGTCACCGACGACGGCATCGTCGCCGATGCGGCGGCCGGTTCCAGTTACATCAAGCTGCGGGCCGACGCCATGTTCTCCGAGCGCCAGCTCGAACAGCTCGAATCGCACGAGGGATGGGTCCACGTGGGCACGAGCTCGAACGGCATGGCGCAGCCGTTGTGCACGTTCCTCGGCAAGGCCCCGCCACGGGTCAACGTCACCCAGGAGGGCCTGGCCACGCTGACCGAGATCCTCTCGCTGACCTCGCACCCCGCCCGGCTGCTGCGCATCGCCGATCGCATCGATGCCATCGCGCTGGCGTCGAACGGGGCCACGTTCGTCGACGTGGTCGAACACTTCCGGACCAACGGCATGGAGATGGACGAGTGTTGGCAGCTCGCCATGCGCGTCTTCCGGGGGTCGACCCCGACCGGTCTCCCGTTCACCAAGGATCTCGGCTACGGCAAGGGGCTGGTGCTGACCTATGCCTACATGCGGGTCGCCATCCGATCAGGACGCCTCGACCGCATCCCCGTGCTGTTCTGCGGCAAGGTCGACATCAACCACATGGGGATCATCAACGGCCTCTACGACGAGGGGCTGATCGACGCCCCGGCGTTCCTGCCCGAGGTGTTCCGCGACGTGAACGCCCTGGCGGTGCAGGTGGCCTTCAGCCGGTTCCTGCGCGACCTCGACTTCGACCGCCTCGCCAGCGACTACATGCCCCTGCTCTGAGGTGGGAGTGCTCAGGACGGTCCGCTCCGCGGCGTACACGCGAGCGAGGCAGCCGCCGGGTGGCGACTGCCTCGCTCGTCCCTGTCACGGACCGCTGCCGATCCGCTTCCCGCTCGTGCGGTGGGGAGGTGATCGTCAGCTGATGGCGACGACCTTGTGGTGGTGGCGCAGGCCCAGCAGGACCAGCACGAACATGGCGACACCGGCGACGAAGGCGGCGATGGCGGCGTAGCCGGCGATCTGGCCGACGGTGGCCCATGCGTAGGCGCTCAGCAGCAGGCCGCGGAGCGTCTCACCCTTGAACATCGTGGTGCGCTGGCCGGTGATGCCGTCCGCCTTGGCCTGGAGGGTGGCGATCTCGGAGTCACTGGCGCCCGACTCGGTGGCGGCGGTGACGGCGTCCTTGGCTGCCGTCTCGGGTACGCCGAGCTCGGCGTAGGTCAGGCCGCCACCGATCTTCTCGAGGTGGCCGTTGATGAAGCTGGCGTACGCCTCGGCCTCGTCACCGGTGTTCAGCTTCTGATCGGCGTACTTCACCAGGTCACTCCGGCCTTCGGTCTGCAGTTCCTCGGCCGAGGGGAACGTGATGTTCTGCGACGACAGCTCGCGGTCGACGTAGTCGGCCGAGAAGTTGCTGCCCCAGGTCAGGAGCCCGCCGGCCACGAGGAACGCGACGGTGACGACGGCGCCGACGGCGATGAGGACGCTGTCGATGGTGCGCCGACGGAGCGGTACGAAGTCCGGCGGGAGCGATGCTTCGCCGGTCGGAGTGGTCGGATGTTCGGTGACAGTGCTCATGACAGGATCTCGCTTTCTCTGGGATCTCCATCCCATTGCGTGATCGGTTCACGCATGGGTCGACCATACGAACCGGCCCCCCCGTCCCCCAGGGGCCGAAGGTCCCAACTGGGCAGGACCTCGGGACTCACTCCGTGGGCCTTCCGCCGGCCCATGGGGGCTCAGACCGGGCGAAGGGCGGCCCCCCTTTGGCCGTGGGTGACGGCCCACGGCAGACTCCGCCCGGTGACGAGGACGAGGGGAGCCACGGACGGCATCAGGGGCGCGGCGTGCATCGCCGGCGCCTGGGAGCACCCGCGCCGCACCATCCCCGACCGCACCACGGCCCAACTCCACGCCGAGGTGGCCGTGGGAGCGCTGGCCGACGCCGGTCTCACGATGGACGACGTCGACGGCTACTTCTGCGCCGGCGACGCCCCTGGGTTCGGGCCGCTGTCGATGGCCGAGTACCTCGGGCTGACCGGCCTGTCCTACGTCGACAGCACCGAGATGGGCGGCTCCTCCTACGTGGCCCACGTCGGCCACGCTGCTGCCGCCATCGCCGCCGGCAAGTGCTCCGTGGCCTTGATCACCCTCGCCGGCAAGCCCCGCACCGGCGGGTCCGGCCCCGGCGGATCCGGACGGATGGGTTCGGCCCCGGAGTTCTCCTTCGAGGTGCCCTACGGGACGTCGGTCCTGACCAACTACGCCATGGCTGCCGCCCGGCACATGTACGAGTTCGGGACCACCAGCGAGCAGCTGGCCGAGATCAAGGTGGCGGCCAGCACCCACGCCCAGCACAATCCGAACGCCTTCCTGCGTGACGTCGTCACGGTCGAGGAGGTCGTCGAGTCGCCCCTGGTGTGCGACCCGCTCCATCGCCTCGACAGCTGCGTCATCACCGACGGCGGCGGCGCCCTCGTGGTGGTGTCGCCGGACGTGGCTCGCAGCCTCGACCGACCCGCTCCGGTGGTGCTCGGCCACGGCGAGGCCCCGAAGCACACGAACAACGGGCGCATCGATCTCACCCACACGGGCGCCGTGTGGAGCGGGCCCCGAGCGTTCGCCGAGGCCGGCCTCACGCCGGCCGACATCGACTACGCCTCCATCTACGACAGCTTCACGATCACCGTCCTGCAGACGATCGAGGACCTCGGGTTCTGCGCCAAGGGCGAGGGCGGCCGGTTCGTCCTCGACGGTGCGTTGCAGGCGCCGCACGGACGGCTGCCGTTCAACACCGACGGAGGTGGGCTGTGCAACAACCACCCCACCAACCGCGGTGGCATCACGAAGGTGATCGAGGCCGTCCGCCAGCTCCGTGGCGAGGCTCACCCGGCCGTGCAGGTCCCGGACTGCGAGCTGGCGTTGGCCCACGGCACCGGCGGCTCCATCGGGACCCGTCACGGCTCGGCCACCGTCATCCTCGGACGGGAAGCGTGACGCACGATGACTGACCCCGGCACCGACCCGACCGGCACGCCACCGCTGCCCGCCCCCGACCCGTTCGTCCAGGACGACGCCGCCCCCTACTGGTCGGCGGCGGCCGAGCACCGGCTCGTGCTGCCCCGGTGCGCCAGCTGCTCGTCGTTCATCTGGTACCCGCGCGGCTTTTGCCCGGTGTGCCACACCTTCGACATCGACTGGGTCGAGGTGCCCGGAACCGGCACGGTGTACAGCTGCTCGGTGCCCCGACGGGGCCAGGGCGCCTACCGCGCCGCCGCCCCCTACGTCGTCGCCTACGTCGAGCTCGACGTCCAGGGGGAGATCCCCGGGCCCCGGATCATCACCAACATCGTGGGCTGCGACCCCGAGTCGGTGGCGATCGGCGACCGGGTCACGGCCACATTTGCCGACACCGACACCGGCACCGCGCTGGTCCGGTTCCAGCCGATCGGCTGACGTCGGCGCCGCTCCTGTGCGAGCGGTCGGCGATGTGCGCCATGATCGCGACCATGTTCCGAGCGACCCCTGACCACGACCTCGAAGCCGTCGAAACGGAGGAACCGGGCCAGCGCAGCGCCCTCGTGCGCCTGGTGACCCTGCCGTTCCGTCTCGTGGGCGGCATCGCCCGTTTCGCCTTCAACATCGTGCGGGTCGCGCTCGCCATCGTGATGTTCCCGATCGTGCTGGGCATCGCGGCCGTCAAGCGCATCGTCGAGTGGCTCTCCGACATCGCCTTCGCCCTGTGGCGCGTGGTGATGTTCGGCGTCGGCCTCGTCGTGGGCGCCGTCGATGCTGGTGTTCAAGATCATCGACGCCACCGTCGGCAACCTCATCCGGCTGGTCGTGAAGGTGGTGTGGGGCACGGTGAAGTTCATCCTGAAGATCGTCACGTTCGGCCGCTTCGGTCGGGCCGCTGCGGTCGGAGCCGCCGGCGCCGCCATCGCCACCAAGGTCGCCAGCTCCGACACCTGATCAGGCGGTCCCGGACGGCCGTTACGATCGCCCGATGGTTGCCACCGAACCCGCTCACCGACCCACGGGCGCCGAGGACGTCGCCTGGGACCTCGAATCGCTCGTCGACGGTCCCGACGGCGTGGAGGAACTGCTCGGACGAGCGATTGGCGCGGCCCGGGCCGTCACCGCCGACGTGCGGGGCACGGTCGCCGGCCTCGACGCCACCGCGCTCGCCGCGGTGCTCGACCGGCTGGCCGAGCTGTACGGCGATGCCCACCGGGCGGCGAACTACGCCCAGCTCCGATTCGCCACCGATACGGGCGACGCGGCCCGCGGCGCCTTGGTACAGCGGGTGAGCGAACGCCTCTCGGAGCTGTCCGCCGAGCTGGTCTGGTTCGAACTCGAGTGGGTCGCAGTGGACGACGACGCCGCCCGTGACCGCATGGCCGACCCCGCGCTGGACCGCTACCGCCACCACCTCGAGACGTTGCGGGCGTCCAAGCCCCACGTCCTCAGCGAGGTCGAGGAACGCCTGTTGGCCACCACGGCGCCCACCGGGCGCTCGGCCTGGGTGCGGCTGTTCACCGAACAGACCGCCGCCATCGAGGTGCGTCTCCCGGGCGCGGACGGGACCGACGGCAGCGAGGAGGCCATGCCGCTCGACGGTGCCCTGTCCCTGCTCGGCAACCCCGACCGCGACCTGCGCCGCCGGGCCGCCGAGGCCGTGACCGCCGCGCTGCAGCCCGGTCTGCGGACGCGGGCCTTCGTGTACAACACGCTGCTGGCCGACCGCCGCATCCAGGACGACCTGCGCCACCACCCCACGTGGATCAGCGCCTGGAACCTCGCCAACGAGGCCAGCGACGCATCGGTGGAGGCGCTCGTCGACGCCGTCGTGGCCCGCTACGACATCCCGCAGCGCTGGTACCGCCTCAAGGCTGACGTGCTCGGCCTCGACCGCCTCGCCGACTACGACCGCAGTGCCTCGGTCGCCGCCACGGACCGCCACATCGGCTGGGACGAGGCCACCGCCACGGTGCGCGACGCCTACGCCTCGTTCTCCGGCGAGCTGGCCGGCGTGGTCGACCGGTTCCTCACCGAGGGGTGGATCGACGCCCCGGTGCGGCCGGGCAAGCGCGGTGGCGCGTTCTGCGCCTACACGGTTCCCGACCACCACCCGTACGTGTTCCTCAACTACACGGCGACGCCCAACGACGTGATGACCCTCGCCCACGAGCTCGGCCACGGCGTCCACGGCTACCTCGCCCGCCCCCGGGGCGTGTTCGAGCAGATGACCCCGCTCACACTGGCCGAGACGGCGTCGGTGTTCGGCGAGACCGTCACGTTCAAGCGGCTCCTGTCCCAACTCGACGACTCGGGCGACCGCTTCGCACTGCTGGCGCAGAACGTGGAGGGGTCCATCGCCACCGTGTTCCGCCAGGTGGCGATGAACCGGTTCGAGCACGCCGTCCACACGCATCGCCGCGAGCGCGGCGAGCTGTCCACCACCGACTTCGGCGACCACTGGGAGGCCACCCAGCGCGACCTGTTCGGCGACGCCATGGAGGTCACCGACGGCTACCGCGACTGGTGGAGCTACATCCCGCACTTCATCGGCACGCCCGGGTACGTCTACGCGTACGCCTACGGCCAGCTGCTCGCCCTGTCGGTGTACGCCCAGTACGAGGCCCGCGGCGCCGACTTCGTCCCGCAGTACCTCGAACTGCTCGCCGCCGGCGGGTCCCGCTGGCCCGAGGAGCTGGCCCGCATCGTCGACTGCGACCTGACCGATCCGTCGTTCTGGCACGCCGGCCTCGACATCGTCGACGCCCAGGTGACCGCGGCCGAGGAGGCCGGGAAGGCCGCCGGCCGCCTCTGAAGCGACTCGGGTCCCACGGGGTTACCTGGAGTATGTTCTGCCCCCGCACCCGAGGGGGACGAGGACCATGCGCCAGGTGACCCGATGAGGCAGATGTCCGGCCAGGACGCCGCATTCCTCTACGGCGAGACGCCCAACTGGCACATGCACGTTTCGGGTCTCATCGTCATCGACCCGTCGACACATCCCGGCGGCTGGGACTTCGACCGGTTCGTCGAGCTGTTGGTGTCGCGCATCCCCGAGGTGCCCCAGCTGCGGTACAAGCTCGTCGACGTGCCGTTCGGTCTCGACCGGCCCGGCTGGGTGGAGGACGGCGATCTCGACGTCGACTACCACGTGCGACGCATCGGCCTGCCCCATCCCGGCGACCGGCACGAGCTGGGCACGCTGGTCGGCCGGCTCGCCAGCTACAAGCTGAACCGACAGAAGCCGCTGTGGGAGGCGTGGATCATCGAGGGCCTGGAGGGCGGCAAGGTGGCCCTGCTCCAGAAGATGCACCACTCCCTGATCGACGGTGTGTCGGGCGCCGGCCTCGCCGAGGTGCTGCTCGACCTCACGCCGGAGCCGCGTGCGCCGAACCCGGAGGTCAAGGACTCCCTCGCCGGCGAGACCGTGCCCGGTGCACTGGGATTGTTGGCCCGGGGCGCGGTCAACACGGCGGTCCGCACGCCGTTCCGGCTCATGCGCTTCGCCCGCCAGAGCATCCAGCAGGTGGCTGCTGCGGCGCCCATGGCCACCGGCCACGGCGTGACGCTCCCGTTGCAGGCACCCCGGACGATCCTGAACGCCGACCCCAGCCCTCGGCGGTCGTTCGCCCACGCCAGCGTGCCGCTGGAACGGATGAAGACGGTCAAGGACGCCTACCGGGTGAAGCTCAACGACGTCGTGCTCGCCCTGTGCGCCTCGGCGCTGCGTGACCACCTGCTGGCGATCGACGACCTGCCCGCCGCCCCGCTCACCGCCCAGGTCCCGGTGTCGATGCGGGCCACCGACGACGACAGCGTCGGCAACAAGGTCGGCTCGCTCACCGCCTCGCTCGCCACCGACATCGCCGACCCCGTCACCCGTCTCCTCGCCATCCACAGCTCCACCTCGGCGGCGAAGGAGATGCGCGACGCCATGGCGATCCACCAGATCATGGGGATCACCGAGACGACACCGCCCGGCCTGATCGCCCTCGCCGCCCGCATGTACACCCGGAACAACCTGGCCCGCTTCACCCCGCCGGCGTGCAACGTCGTGGTGTCGAACGTGCCAGGCCCGGACTTCCCGCTCTACATCGCCGGCGGGAGGGTGGAGTCGATCTACCCCATGGGTCCCCTGCTGATGGGCATGAGCCTCAACATCACGGTGTTCTCGTACTGCGGCAACGTCGACTTCGGGTTCATGGTCTGCCCCGGGGCCGTCCCCGACCCGTTCCTCATCGCCGACCGGATCGAACCCGCGCTCGCCGAGCTCGAGGCCGCCATCCCCTGAGCGCTCGTCGTCCCCGGACGCCGGCACCGTGGGTCTGGGACACTGGGAACGATGATCGAGATCGAGCTGGCCACGACGCACGAGGACGTCGACCGAGCCCTTGCCGTCGCCGAGCAGGTCTGGGGTCAGCCACCCATCAGCCGTCCCGTGGCCCGCGCCCTGTCCTTCGCCGGGTGGTACGTCGCCGTCGCCCGTGACGACGACGAGATCGTCGGGATGTGCGCCGGCGTCGTCGGTGTCCACGGCACCCGACCGCATCTGCATTCCCACCTCGCCGCCGTGGTCCCCGCCGCGCAGGGTCGTGGCGTGGGTCGGGCCCTGAAGCGCCACCAGCGGGACTGGTGCCTGGACCACGGCATCGAGACCGTCAGCTGGACCTTCGACCCGCTGGTCCGGGCCAACGCCCGCTTCAACCTGCACCACCTGGGCGCCGTCGGGGATCGTTACCTGGTCGACCTGTACGGCGAGATGGACGACGACATCAACCACGGCCACCCCAGCGACAGGCTCCTGATGCGCTGGGAGCTGACGGGTGAGGAGGCGACGCTGGCCCTGTCGTCCGCGCTGCCCACGTCGAGCGTGGACGTGTGGCGCGAGGCCGGGGCGGCGTGGGCGGTCCGGGCGGTCGACGGGTGGCCGACGGTCTCCGACACCGACGCCCCGCTGCGCATGGTCGCCACCCCGACCGACATCGTGGGCCTGCGGCGGCGGCTCCCGGCGCTCGCCCTCGAGTGGCGCATGGCGGTGCGGTCGGCGATGACCGCGGCGTTCGATGCCGGGCTGCGACCCGTGGCCATGACCGACGACGGCTCCTACCTGTTCTGCCCCGGAGAGGAACGCCCATGACGACCCCCCTGCCCGAGACCGGCATCAGCATCGACGCGGTGGAGCTGCGCCGCATCGAGCTGGCCCTGGTGACCCCGTTCCAGACCAGCTTCGGGACGTGGACGTACCGCGACATCCTGCTGGTACGCGTCCTCGCCCACGGCCCCGGCGGCGAAGTCGAGGGGTGGGGCGAGTGCACGGCGGGGACCCAGCCGCTGTACTCCAGCGAGTACACCGCCGCCTGCGAGGACGTGACCCGCGACCACCTGCTCCCCCGTCTGTTCGCCGCCGGCGTGCGTCACGGCGCGCGATGTGGCATCGGCGCTATCCGAGGTGCAGGGCCATCGCATGGCGAAGGCGGCGGTGGAGGCCGCCGTCCTCGATGCCGAGCTACGGGCGGCGGACGTCTCGCTGGCCGCCCACCTCGGCGCCACCACCGATCGGGTGCCCGTCGGCGTGTCGATCGGCATCCTCCCGACCCTCGACGAGCTGGTCGAGACCGCCGGCGCCTACCTCGACGAGGGCTACGCCCGGATCAAGGTGAAGATCAAGCCCGGCTGGGACGTCGAGCCGTGCCGCGTGCTGCGCGAGGCGCTCGGTCCGGCGTTCGGACTGCAGGTCGACGCCAACGCCGCCTACCTCCCCGCCGACACCGACCACCTGCGCCAGCTCGACCAGTTCGACCTGCTCCTCATCGAGCAGCCCTTCCCGGAGGAGCGGCTGGTCGACAACGTCGACCTCGTGGCTGCCATCGACACGCCGGTCTGCCTCGACGAGACCATCGTCAACGAAGCCGTGGCCGTCGACGCCATCCGGCTCGGGGCCACGTCGGTCATCAACATCAAGCCGGGCCGGGTCGGCGGCCACCTCGCCGGCCTCGCCATCCACGACCACTGCCTGGCCGCCGGCATTCCGGTCTGGCACGGCGGGATGCTCGAGACCGGCATCGGCCGGGCGGCCAACCTCGCCCTCGCTGCACTGCCCGGCTTCACGCTGCCCGGCGACATCTCGGCGGCGTCGCGCTACTGGCACCAGGACATCGTCACCGAGCCGGCGGTCCTCGAGGACGGCGCCATCCGCGTCCCGACCGGCCCGGGCATCGGCGTCGACGTCGACCACGACGTGCTGCGCTCCGTCACCGAGTCGGTCGACCTCCACCGCGCCCCCGCCACCTGACCCACCCCTCCGGCCACCACCGACGGCTCGGCGGGCAGACTCGGGCGGTGACCGTCGACGTCTTGTTCCTGTGCACCGGCAACGCCGCCCGTTCGGTCATGGCCGGTGTGTCGCTCGCCCAGCGCCGGCCCGACCTCGTCATCGAGACCGCCGGCACCCTCGTCGTGGACGGCCAGCCCATGAGCATCCGTACGCGGGCCGCCATCGAGGGGGTCGGCCACCCGCTGCCCCGGCACGCCAGCCGCCAGGCCCACCCCGCCGACCTCGACCACGCCCAGCTCGTGGTGGCGCTCGCTCCCGAGCACGTGGCCTGGGTCCGACGCACCCATCCCGCCGCCGCGCCGCACACGGCGACGTTGATCCGCCTGGTCCACGACCTGCCGCCGGCCGACGGCTTCACCACCATCCGCGACCAGGTCGACTCGCTCGGTGCCGCCGACGTCGAGCTGGGTGACTGGGAAGAGGTGGTCGATCCGGGCGGCGGCGAGGCCGAGACCTTCGCGGCGTGCGCCAGGGAGATCGATGCCCTGGTCGAGCAGCTCGCGCCCAGGCTGGTCACCAGCCCCGCAGGTGCGCCGCCTCGTTGAGCGAGACGATCATGCGATGTCCCCGGCTGGACGCCCGGATCCGGGTGATGCTCGTGTAGGTGGGCTCGAAGACCATGAACTCGTCGATGCCGAGGACATGGCCGACGACGGCGTTGATGACGCCGCCGTGGCACACCACGGCGGCCGTTCTCGACCGGTTCTCGGCGACGATGGTGTCGATGGCGCCCACCACGGTGCGCTGGAACTCCTCGGCGTCGAGGGCGCCGTCGTCGAAGTAGCGGCCCTCGATCAGGTCCTGCCACCGGGGGTCACCGGCCGCCTTGAGCTCCTCCATCGGGACGTAGGCCTCGGCGTCACGGTCGAACTCGGCCACGCCCTCGACCACGACCGCGTCGAGGCCCTTGGATGCCGCCAACGGCACCGCCGTCTCGCGGGCCCGACGCATCGGGCTGGTGTAGACGGCATCCACCGCCTCGTCGCGCAGCCACTCCGCCAGCGCGACGGCCTGGCGCTGGCCGACCTCGGACAACGGCGGGTCCGCCGGGCGGCCCACCGCCTCGACGCGACGGGGCAGGGCGTGGCGGATCAACAGCAATTCCATCGCTGCCAGCCTGCCCGAGGGCTGGCCGCCGCCGCGCCGCACCGTCCGAGCCCGCTGCACTCATCGTCTCCTCATCGAACCCTCATCCCACACTCATACGCTGATGAGGTGCGCGTGCTCGTGGTCGAAGACGACGTCAAGATGGCCAGCGTCCTTCGACGCGGGCTCGAGCACGAGGGGTACGCCGTCGACGTGGTCGGGACCGGCGACGACGCGCTGTGGGCGGCGGCGGAATTCGCGCTCGACGCCGTCGTGCTCGACGCCATGATCCCCGCCCCCGACGGCTACGAGGTGTGCCGGCGGCTGCGCCACGACGGACGGTGGATGCCGATCCTGATGCTGACCGCCCGCGACGCCGTGGCCGATCGCGTCGCCGGCCTCGACGCCGGCGCCGACGACTACCTCGTCAAGCCCTTCGCCTTCGACGAGCTGTTCGCCCGGCTGCGAGCGCTGATCCGCCGGGACCCCATCGAGCGCCCCACCACCCTCGACTGCGACGGGTTGGTGCTCGACCCCGCCGCGAAGACGGTGACGGTGGACGGCGAGCGCGTCGACCTGTCGGCCAAGGAGTTCGCCCTCCTCGAGCTGTTCCTGCGCCACCCGGGTGAGGTCCTCAGCCGGGCCCGCATCCTCGACCACGTGTGGGACTTCGCCTACGACGGCGGCTCCAACGTGGTCGACGTGTACGTGCGCTACCTGCGCGAGAAGGTGGACCGCCGGTTCGGTCGCGAGTGGATCGAGACCGTCCGGGGCCACGGCTACCGCCTGCGCAGCAGCTGAACGGCCCGCCGGTGCGCACCCTGGGCTTCCCCAGCCGTTTCTCGATCCGCACCCGGCTCACGGTGCTGGCCGGAGCGGCGTCGGCGGCCCTGCTCACCGTCGGGGCCACGCTGATGTACATCTCGCTGACGTCGGCCATCGACCGGGCCGTCACCGCCGAGCTGCAGGTCCGCGCCGACGACCTCCAGACCGAGCTGGCCCAGGGCGCACCCGTGACCTTCGGCGGCACGCTGCGCACGCAGGTCCTCGACGCCGCCGGCACCGTCCTGTCCCCCGCCGGCGACGCCTCGATCCTGCTCCCGGACGAGCTCGCCGCCGCCCACCGGCACGAGATCGTCGTCGACCGGGACATCAGCAAGGGCGCCGACGGTCGCGTCCTCGCCCGGCCGATCACCCTGGCGAACGGGAGCGCCGGCGTGGTGGTGGTGGCCGGCACCATCGCCCCGCTCGCGAGGCCCGCCACCAGTTGGTGCTCGTCCTCGGCCTCGGCGGGCCGTTGCTGGTGACAGGGGTGGCGCTCGCCGCCTGGCTGCTCACCGGTGCTGCCCTGCGCCCCGTGGGCCGTATGACGCGCCGGGCCGCCACCTTCTCCCTCGACGAACCCGGCGTTCGACTGCCCCAACCGCCGGGACGCGACGAGCTGGCCGCTCTCGGTCACACCCTGAACGACATGTTGCGCCGGCTGTCTGCCACCCTCGCCCACGAGCGCGCCTTCGTCGACAACGCCAGCCACGAGCTCCGTACCCCGTTGGCCGTACTCCGAGGGGAGCTGGAGCTCCTTCGCGTCGACCTGCTGGACGCCGGGCAGGACGATTCCGTCGCCGGCGTCGACAGCGCCCTCGAGGAGGTCGACCGGCTCGCCCGCCTCGCCTCCGACCTGCTGGTCCTGGCCCGGGTCGACGCCGGCGTGATCGACCGCGCCGACGCCACCGCCGCCGCCGACATCGTCCGGGAGGTGGCCGAGCGGTTGGCGGCCACCTCGCCGGTGGAGATCCGCACCGACCTCGACGAGACGGTCCTGGTGCCGCTCGGGCCCGACGCCCTCACCCAGATCACCACCAACCTCGTCGCCAACGCGTTGCGCTTCGCCCGCCACGAGATGGCCGTGCGGCTCGACCGTGACGACACGGGCAAGGCCCGCCTCACCGTCGACGACGACGGCCCCGGGTTCGACCCGGCCATCATCGACACCGCGTTCGAACGCTTCGTCACGGCCGATGCCGCCCGGGCCGGCGAGGGCGCCGGCCTCGGCCTGTCGATCGTCGAGGGCATCGTCAGCTCCATCGGCGGACGGACGCGGGCCCACAACGGCGGCTCGCTGGGCGGCGCATCGGTGCGGGTCACCCTTCCCAGCAGCCGGTGAGCCGTTCTCATGGCCACTTCATGTCGGCGGCGGCAACCTGTTCCCGACACGACAGGATCGATGCCCGCACCACGGCCCCCGTGGAGCGGCATCCCAGGGGGTGGCGTCCGCCCGCCACCCCCGCCCATCGCAGCTCCGGTCGCGGTACGCCCCCGTGCCGCGACCGGCTGTGCGTTCCAGGAGGAACCATGCCCATCGACGGGGCGCCGGACGACGACGACCTGCCCGACACCTCCGACGGCGAGACCGACGAGGCGCCGGCACCGAAGACCGATGGAGACGAGGCGGCTGCGCTGCCCAGGCTCCGGGGCCGCGGCCTGCGGCGCCACCTCGAGGCCGGTGCATCCCTCCGGGAGATCGACCTGCGGCGAGCCAAGCTTCGCGACGTCGACCTGGAGAAGGCCGACCTTCGGGGCGTGGACCTGAGCGGCGCCGACCTGCGCGGCGCCAACCTGGCCGGCGCCGACCTCACCGATGCCCGCATGGACTACGTCGACGCCAGCCGCGCCGACCTCCGTGGCGCCGACCTCAGCGGCGTGTGGTTCCTCGACACCGATCTCACGGCCGCCGACCTCCGGGGTGCCGACCTGTCGCGCTGCGTCAACCTCGCCATGGCGAACCTGAAACGGGTGCAGTGGGACGCCAGCACCGAGTGGCCGCCCGGCTTGGACCCCGGAAGCCGCCTGGCTCGACCCGCGCTCTGACCGGACCGGCGGGCACAACGCAGCCGCTCGCTCGCTCTCACTGGCCGGTCGAGGCCCGGGCCGGGTAGAACCCGGTCCCTGATGGAGATCACCACCGGCGAGACCACCGACGACGGACCTGGGGCGAGAGCCCGCCACTCGGCCCTGACCCTGGCTGCCCTCGGCGTGGTCTTCGGTGACATCGGGACCAGTCCGCTCTACGCCTTCCGGGAGTCCTTCGAGGCCGCCGGCGACCGCCTCACGCTGAACGAGGCCAGCGCGCTGGGCACCATCTCGCTGATCCTCTGGTCGCTCCTGATCATCATCTCGATCAAGTACCTGATCTTCGTGATGCGTGCCGACCAGGACGGCGAGGGCGGCATCCTCGCCCTCACCACGCTGGCCATCGCCGCACGGACCAAGCAGGTCAAGACGGTCGCCGTGCTGTCGGGCATCGGCCTGTTCGGCACGGCACTGCTCTACGGGGACGGCATGATCACGCCAGCCATCTCCGTGCTGTCGGCCGTGGAGGGCACCGAGTTGGCGGTGTCGGGGATCTCCGATTTCGTCGTGCCCATCTCGATCGGCATCCTCGTCGCCCTCTTCGCCATCCAGAGCCGGGGAACCGGCGCGATCGGGAAGGTCTTCGGGCCGATCATGGTGGTGTGGTTCAGCACGCTGGCCGTGCTCGGGATGCTCCAGATCGTGCAGTCGCCCTCGGTCCTGCGGGCCATCTCGCCGACCTACGCCGTCAGCTTCATCGGCCACAACGGCTTCGGTGCGTTCCTCGCCCTCGGCTCGGTGTTCCTCGTGGTCACCGGCGGCGAGGCGCTGTACGCCGACATGGGTCACTTCGGTCGCCGTCCGATCACCTACGGCTGGTACGGCATCGTGCTCCCCGGGCTGGTGATCAACTACTTCGGCCAGGCCGCGCTGCTCATCCGCGAACCCGACGCCATCGAGAATCCGTTCTTCCGCCTTGCGCCGCACTGGGGCATCCTGCCCCTCGTCGTGCTCGCCACCGCTGCGACCGTGATCGCGTCCCAGGCGCTCATCTCCGGAGCCTTCTCGCTCACCATGCAGGCCATCCAGCTCGGGTACTCGCCCCGGATGCAGATCGTGCACACGTCCGAGTCCGAGATCGGCCAGGTCTACGTCCCGGCGGTCAACTGGACGTTGATGATCGCATGCGTCGGCCTCGTCATCGGGTTCGGCTCGTCGTCCAACCTGGCGGCGGCGTACGGCGTCGCCGTCACCACCACGATGGTGATCACCACGATCCTGCTCTGGTACGTCCTGCGGGACCGATTCGGGTGGTCCTCCGGCGCCGCCACCGCGCTGTGCAGTGCCTTCGGGGTCATCGACCTCGGATTCTTCGGCGCCAACGTGCTCAAGATCCCGGCCGGCGGGTGGGTCCCGCTGCTGATCGGTCTCGCCGTGTTCACCACGATGACCACGTGGCGCACCGGCCGCCGCTTGGTGGGGGCACGGATCCGCACCGGACAGATTCCGCTCGACACCTTCATCAACAGCCTCGCCGACCGCGCCGAGGGACCGCCGACACGGGTGCACGGGACCGCCGTGTACCTGTTCTCGACCCCGGGGATGACGCCGCCGGCGCTGATCGCCAACCTTCGGCACAACAACGTGCTCCACGAGCACCTCGTGGTGGCGTCCATCCGCTTCGCCGACGTGCCCCGGGTGCTGCCCGCCCGACGGACCGACGTGGTCAATTACGGACTCGGGGTGCAGCACGTGACCGTCCACAGCGGGTTCATGGAGGACCCCTGCCTCCCCCAGGCCCTGGGCGAAGGACCAGCCAGGAACGAACACATCGACGTCGACCACGCCACGTACTTCCTCGGGGCGGAGTCGATCAAGGTCACCGACCGGCCGGGCATGATGATCTGGCGAGAGCACCTGTTCCGGGTGCTGATGCGAAACGCCGAGAGCGCGGCCGCATACTTCGGGCTGCCGCCAGAACGCACCGTCTCGCTCGGTATGACGGTCGACATCTGAGCGTGCGCCCGTTCGACGCCATCCTGTTGTTGTCCTTCGGCGGCCCCGAGGGGCCCGACGACGTGGTGCCGTTCCTCCAGAACGTCACACGGGGCCGCGGCGTCCCCGACGCGCGGCTGGTCGAGGTCGCCGAGCAGTACGCCCGTTTCGGCGGCGTCAGCCCCATCAACGGACAGAACCGGGCCCTGCTGGCGGCGCTGCGGGCCGAGCTCGACCGGCGGGGCCGCGACCTCCCGCTGTTCTGGGGCAACCGCAACTGGGAGCCCTACGTCGAGGACGTCATGGCCGAGATGGTCGCGGCCGGCCACCACCGCGTGCTGGCCCTCAGCACGTCGGCGTACTCGTCGTACTCGTCGTGCCGGCAGTACCTCGAGGACATCGAACGGGCCCAGGCCCACGTCGCCGACCGCTCCGGGCCCGAGTCGGTCCCGGATGTGGCCAAGGTCCGCCCGTACTGGAACCACCCGGGGTTCGTGCTCGCGCTGGTGGAGCGGGTCCACGCCGCCCTGGAACGGGTCGACCCGGGCGCGCTCGGCGGGGCCCGGCTGGTCTTCACCGCTCACTCGATCCCGCGCTCGATGGCTGACACGTCGGACTACGAGGTGCAGCTCCGCGATGCCGCCACCCTGGTGCACGACCGGCTCGCCGTCGACCTCGACTGGGACCTCGTCTACCAGTCCCGCTCGGGACCGCCGCAGGTCCCGTGGCTCGAACCGGACCTCGGCGACCACCTCCGCGCGCTGCGCGAGGAGGGCGTCGACACGGTCGTCGTGGCCCCGCTCGGGTTCGTCTCCGATCACATGGAAGTGGTGTACGACCTCGACACGCTCGCCGCCGGCGTCGCCACGGAGATCGGGACCACCATGGTCCGCGCCGCGACGGTGGGCACCCACCCGCTGTTCGTGAAGGGTCTCGTCGACCTGCTCGACGAGCACCTGGTGGGCGGTGCACCGAAGGCGCTGGGCGGGCTCGGACCGCGCCGCTGGCCGTGCGCCGAGGGCTGCTGCCCTGCGCCGGCGCGCCGCCGGCCGGCGTGATCAGCCCAGTTCGGCGGTGAGGGCGTCGAGCAGCTCGTCGTAGGTGGCGAGGGCGGGGAACTGCGGGAACTCGGCGACGACGTTGTCGGGAGCGTGGAACAAGAACCCGGCGTCGGCCGCGGTCAGCATCGAGGTGTCGTTGTAGGAGTCGCCGGCGGCGATCACCTTGTAGGCCAGCGCCTGGAACGCTTCCACCGACCGTCGCTTCTGGTCGGGCTGGCGGAGCCGGTAGTCGACGATGCGGTCGTCCTCGATCACCAGGCGGTGGCAGAAGATGGTGGGCATGCCGAGGTGGGCCATGAGCGGCGCCGCGAACTGCTCGAAGGTGTCGGACAGGATGATGACCTGGGTGCGCCGGCGGAGCTCGGCGAGGAACTCGGCCGCACCCGGCAGCGGGCCGAGGCCGTCGATGACGTCGGCCACCGTGGACAGCGACAGGCCGTGCGACGCCATCACGTCGAGCCGGTATCGCATCAACACGTCGTAGTCGGGCTCGTCCCGGGTCGTGCGCCGGAGCTCGTCGATGCCGGTCCGCTCGGCCACCGCGACCCAGATCTCGGGCACCAGCACGCCCTCGAGGTCGAGGGTGACGATGGACTGGCGGTCACTCACGGCCCCGAGTCTGCCCCAGCGCCTGGCTCCCGGCGCGAAGCTCTCCCCATGGCTGGACCCACCACCGCAGACCTGCGTACCGGCGAGACCGTCGAGCTGCTCCAAGCCCTGATCCGCAACGCCTGCGTGAACGACGGGACACCCGAGTCGGGGCAGGAGATCCGCAACGCCGAGACCCTCCGCGACTTCCTCGAGAGCGGCGGGATCGACACCGAGATCCTCGAACCCATCCCGGGCCGGGCGTCGCTGATCGCCCGCATCGAGGGATCGGATCCCGACGCCCCCAGCCTGTGCCTGGACGGTCACACCGACGTGGTGCCCGTGAACCCCGACGGCTGGACCCGCGACCCGTTCGGCGGCGAGCTCGTCGACGGCGAGGTGTGGGGCCGGGGGGCGGTCGACATGCTCAACCTGACGGCGTCGATGGCCGTCGCCGTCCGCCACCTGGTGTCGTCGGGCTTCCGCCCACGGGGCGACCTGGTTCTGCTCGGCGTGGCCGACGAGGAGTCCGGCAGCTCCTACGGGGCCCGATGGCTCGCCGACGAGCACCCAGACCTCATCACCACGGACTTCGCGCTGTGCGAGAACGGCGGCCTGCACGGAGGGCCGAGGGACGCGCCGAGCGTGGGCATCAACGTGGCCGAGAAGGGGGTGGCCTGGCGACGACTCACGGTCCGGGGCATCCCGGGCCACGGGTCGATGCCGTTCAAGGCCGACAACGCGCTGGTGACCGCCGCCGCCGTCGTGTCGCGCATCAGCGAGTACGCCCCGGCGCCGGGCTTCCACGACCTGTGGCCGGCACAGCTCGATGCCCTCGGCCTCGACGACGCCACCCGGGCCAAGCTGCTCGACCCGGTGGCGCTCGACGAGTTCCTGGCCGCCCTCCCCCGTGAGCACGGCGCCCCGTTCCTCCATGCCTGCACCCACACCACGCTGTCGCCGAACACGGCTGTCGCCCAGACCAAGACCAACGTCGTCCCCGACCACGTCACCATCGACGTCGACATCCGCACCCTGCCCGGCGAGGGTCCCGACGAAGTCGAAGCCCACCTGCGCGCCGCGCTGGGCGAGCTGTTCGACCGGGTCGAGATCGTCCCGCTGATGAACGACCGGGCGACGATCAGCCCCACCGACACGCCGCTGTGGGACGCCCTCCAGAAGGCCGTGAGCCGACCGTTCCCAGGCGTGTCCGTCCAGCCCCGCCTCGCCGTCGGGTTCACCGACGCCCGAGTCCACCGGGAGCTGGGCGCCGTGTCCTACGGCGCCGGCCTCCTCAGCCCCGACCTGAGCGCAGCCGACTTCGGGCAGCGGTTCCACGGCAACGACGAACGCATCGACGTGGAATCGTTGGCGCTGACGACGCAACTGTGGCTCGATGTGATCGGCGAGTTGATGGGCTGATCCTCGGGCCCCCGGGCGGTCTGACCGCCCCCGCGGCCGGGTATCGCACCGAAGTGCCTCGGGAGACCGCCACCACCGCCACTGCGACGCCCAACGAGGTGCTGGCCGATCGGTTCGTGCTCGAACATGTCCTGGGCCACGGCGGGATGGCGACGGTGTGGTCGGCGTACGACCAGCGGCTGTGCCGGACCGTGGCCGTGAAGGTGCTGCAACCGGGCATGACGGATGAACACGCCGAACGCATCGAACGCGAGGCCCGGGCTGCCGCCCGAGTCGACGACCCCCGCGTGGTGCGGGTGCTCGACCTGCACCACACCGACGACGGCACGCCGTTCCTGGTGCTGGAGGCCCTCGACGGGCGCACGCTGGCCGACGAACTCCATGGCGGACCGCTCCCCGTGGAGCGGGTCGAGCGCCTGGCCGACGACCTGCTCGGCGCCCTCGCGGCGGCGCACGCCCGCGGCGTGCTGCACCGCGACGTCAAGCCGTCGAACATCCTGCTCGACGGCGAGGGATTCCGGATCAGCGACTTCGGCATCGCCAGCCTCGACGACGACGCGACCAACGGCGACCTGATGGGCACCCTCGTCTACCTCGCTCCGGAGCGCCTCACGGGCGCACCGGCCACCCCCCGGAGCGACGTCTTCGCCGCGGCCGCGGTGCTCTCCGAAGCCCTCACCGGCCGGCAGCCGTTCCGGGGCGGCAGCACGAGCGAGAGCCTCGACCGGCTGCGCCGCGGCGAGGCGGCACCGCTCCCGTCGCAGGTGCCCGTCCGGCTGCGCCGACCCATCGAACGGGCCCTCGACCCCGATCCGGGCCACCGACCGACCGACGCCGGCGCCTTCGCCCGCATGCTCACCGCCGATCCCGACCTCCCCACCGAGCGGATCAACCTCCTCGCGATGACCGACACCGGCGAGGAGGACGGCGACGCCGGGCCACCCACCATGATCACCGATGGCCCCGTCACCGCCATCACCGACGCCCCGACCGCCCCTGGCGCCGTCGTCGACGGACCGGCCCCCGGCACGACATCCGTCTTCGAGACCGAGTCCCAGCATTCCGATCGGCGCAGCCGGCGCGCCCGGTGGCTCTTCGCGGGCCTGGCCGTGCTGCTGTTCGTGCTGGCGGTGGCGACAGCCGCGACCGGCTCCACGGGCGCCAGCGACGCGCCCGCCGATCGCACGCCCGCCGGTCAGCTCGACCACACGCTCGACCAGATCGAGGAACTCGGTCGATGAGAACTGGGTCGACGAGACGATGGGCGAGGATCGCGTGCGTCGCGACGGCCGTCACACTGGTCACGGCGCTGACGGCATGCGGGCACTCGGACCCGGGCCGCTTCGACGCCGGCGTGGCCGAAGTACGTGCCGCCGTCGACGCCGGGGACCGGGCCGGCGCCCTCGATGCCCTCGACCGGCTGGCCCGCGACGGCCTGGTGGCCTACCAGGACGACGCGATCGACGAGGACCAGGTGCAGGAGATGGCGCAGCTCATCGATTCCAGCCGGGCCCTGATCGACGAGGTGCTCCCGGCAGACTCGGTGACGGCCTCGCCCGCGACCACGACGGTGACGGCACCGCCGACCACGGTGGCCACGGCACCCGCCCCCACCGCGGCGCCGAAGACCCAGAAGGGGCCCGCCCCGAAGGGCGAGGACCACGGCGGCAAGGAGAAGGGACACGGGAAGCACTGAGCCGCGAGGGCTGAGCGGCTCGCCCGATCACCTCGCCCCACCCGATCACCTCGCCTCGCCGACGGCTCGCCCCAGCGGCCGTCAGGAGGCCTGGGGGTTGGGGATCGGGGGCTCCGGGTGTCCCGGCCCGGGAGGCGACGGCGGGAACGGATCCGGCTGCGGGGAGGGATCGGGGACCGGAGGACGGGGGTCCGGCGGCTGCGGGCCTGGGCCCGGTGCGGGATCCGGGAGCGGGCTCGGGGGACGGTTCGGGTCCGGTGCGGGCATCGGGTCGGGCTGCGTGGGATCCGGGCTGCTCATGGTCGGTCCTCCTACCCTTCGATCCGGTCGCGACAGTCCGGGCTGCGTCCGCACCCGCTCCCGGTGCGAAGATCGCCGGCGTCCGCCACCATCGATCCGGGAGCTCCGATGACCGACCGTTACGCCGATTTCACCGCGTTGGCCTTCGACCGGCCGGCCGATCACGTGCTGCGCATCACGCTCGACGCACCGGGCATGAACTCCGTCGACGCCGCCATGCACCGCCAGCTCGCCGACGTGTGGCTGGCCGTCGACCGCGACCCCGACACCAACGTGGCGCTGCTGCAGGGCGCCGGCAAGGGCTTCTCCGCCGGCGGCAACTTCGACCTGATCGAGTCGATGATGGGCGACGAGGCCACCCGCCTGCGGATCCTGCGCGAGGCCCGCGACCTGGTGTTCAACGTCATCAACTGCTCGAAGCCGATCGTCTCGGCCATCCACGGTCCGGCGGTCGGCGCCGGCCTGGTGGCCGGGCTCCTCGCCGACGTGTCGGTGGTCGGCCGGACGGCCGCGGATCATCGACGGCCACACCCGGCTCGGGCGTCGCGGCCGGCGACCACGCCGCCATCTGCTGGCCGCTGCTGGCGGGCATGGCCAAGGCCAAGTACTACCTGCTCACCTGCGATCCGCTCACCGGCGAGGAGGCCGAGCGGATCGGCCTGGTCTCGCTGTGCGTCGACGACGACCAGGTCCAGCGACCGGGCGCTCGAGGTCGCCGCGCAGCTGGCCGGCGGCGCCCAGTCGGCGCATCCGGTGGACCAAGCAGACGCTCAACAACTGGTACCGGTCGCAGTCCGGCGATCCTCGACGCCTCCCTGGCCTACGAGTTCATCGGGTTCGCGCGGCCCCGACGCCCGGGAGGGCCTGGCCTCCCACGCCGAGAAGCGTGCGCCCGAGTTCCGCGGGCCGACCGGCGACGACTGATCCGGTCCGCTCCGGGGTTCAACTGCGCTTCTGGATGTTGGCCCACTCGTCGCGGAGGCCGACGGTGCGGTGGAAGGTCATGGGCTCGTCGGCGTCGACGGCGAAGTACCCGAGCCGCTCGAACTGGACGACGGTGCCCGGCTCGGCATCGGCGAGCGCCGGCTCGAGCTTGGCGTGCATGGTCCGGCGCGACGATCGGGTCGACCATCGGCTCGGCACCCTCCGCGCCGGGGTGGGTCTCGGCGAACAGCCGCTCGTAGAGGTGCACGGTGCGCGTCGACGGCGTGGGCGGCCGAGACCCAGTGGATGGTGGCCTTCACCTTGCGGCCGTCGGGGGCCTGGCCGCCCTCGGTCTCGGGGTCGTAGGTGGCGCGGATCTCGATGACGGTGCCGTCGTCGTCGGTGACCGCGCTCGGTGGCGGTGATGAAGTAGCCGGCCCGCAGGCGCACCTCGCGCCCGGGCGTGAGCCGGTAGTACTTCGGCGGCGGGTCGACCATGAAGTCGTCGCGCTCGATCCACAGCTCGCCGCTGAAGGGCACCTGGCGGGTCCCGGCCGCTTCGTCCTCGGGGTTGTTGACCGCCTCGACCTCCTTCACCACGGGCGCGCCGTGCTCGTCGGTCGGGCCAGTTGGTGATGACCACCTTGACCGGATCGAGGACCGCCATGCGGCGCAGGGCCTCGGCGTTGTGCTGGCGCCGGACGAAGGACTCGAGCAGCTCGATCTCGACCACGCTGTTGGTCTTGGCCACGCTGATGTGGTCGACGAAGGCCCGGATCGCCTCGGCCGGGTAGCCCCGCCGGCGCATGCCCCGCAGCGTCGGCATGCGCGGGTCGTCCCAGCCGTCGACGACGCCCTCGTCCACCAACGACTTGAGCAGCCGCTTCGACATGACGGTGTGGGTCAGGTTGAGCCGGGCGAACTCGGTCTGTTCGGGCTGCTCGTGGGGCAGGTCGAGGTGGCTCAGGCACCAGTCGTAGAGCGGCCGGTGGTCGGCGAACTCGAGGGTGCAGATCGAGTGGGTGACGCCCTCGATGGCGTCGGACTGCCCGTGGGCCCAGTCGTAGGTCGGGTAGATGAGCCAGTCGTCGCCGGTGCGCTGGTGGGGGACCCGACGGATGCGGTACAGGACCGGGTCGCGCATGGCCATCGACCGGGTGCGTCCATGTCGATCTTGGCCCGGAGCACCTTCTCGCCGTCGGCGAAGGCCCCGTCGCGCATCTGCTGGAACAGCCCGAGGTTCTCCTCGGGCGAGCGGTCACGGAACGGGCTGTCGGTGCCGGGTTCGCCGAATCCGCCCCGCTGGGCCGAGATGGTCTCGGCATCCTGGTCGTCGACGTAGGCCAGCCCCTTGCCGATCAGCTCCTCGGCCCAGTCGTAGAGCTGGCGGAAGTAGTCGGAGGCGTGGAACACGTTCGCCGGCTCGAAGCCGAGCCAGCGGATGTCGTCGATGATGGCGTCGGCGAACTCGATGTCCTCGGCCTCGGGGTTGGTGTCGTCGAAGCGCAGGTTGCACAGGCCACGGCCCGTCGGCGAACTCGGCGGCGAGGCCGAAGTTGAGCACCGACCGCCTTGGCATGGCCGATGTGGAGGTAGCCGTTGGGTTCCGGCGGGAACCGGGTCTGGACCCGGTCGAAGCGGCCGGCGTCGAGGTCGGCGCGGACCTTGTCGCGGATGAAGTCGGAGGGACGGTCCTCGCCGGTGGCTGCCACCGCACCACTGCTAGCAGGTCGACGACCCCACCACGACCTTTCGGGACCGAATCTGCACCGAATCTGCGCCGACGTGTGGGCAGATCGCTGCGGATGCGCTCGAATGTGTCCACGGGTCCGTGGGCGGCCCACGTTCGGGCGGATCCGGCCGAATGCGCCGAGTACCCACGCGTCGCCAGACTGGTGGGCATCGCCGCCGAATCTGCCTCCCCTGTCCCGCCGCTCGTCGTCGAGCTCCGTCGGGGACCGCTGGCCGAGAGCGTCCACGAAGTGCACGCAGCCGTCGTCGACGCCGACGGCGGCGTCGTCCGGGCCTGGGGCGACCCCGACCGGCTGGTACATCCCCGGTCGTCGGTGAAACCGCTCCAGGCGCTCCCGCTCGTGGAGACGGGTGCCGCCGACGCCTTCGAATTGACCGACGTGGAGCTGGCGCTGGCGTGCGCGTCGCACAGCGCCGAACCGGAGCACATCGCCGCGGTCGAGGCGTGGTTGGAGCGGATCGGGTCGTCGGTGGACGAGCTCGAGTGCGGGGTCCAGGAGGGCCGCGGCACCAACGCCGCCGGGAACGTCTGCTCCGGCAAGCACGCCGGGTTCCTCACCGTCGCCCACCACCTGGGCGTCGACCCGGCGGGATACGTCCGGGCCGATCATCCCGTGCAGCGGCTGGTGACCGCCGCGCTGGCCGAGACGACGGGGGCTGTGCTCGACCCGGCCTGGGCTGGCATCGACGGGTGCGGCATCCCGGTGCACCCGGTGCCGCTGCGATCGCTGGCGCTGGCCGCTGCCCGCTTCGGTGCACCGGACGGCCACTGGTCGGCGGAGCGGGCCGCCGACGCCCGGCGCCTGGGTGCGGCGATGGTGGTCCGTCCGTGGTTCGTGGCGGGGACCGGCCGGCTCTGCACCGACCTCATCGCTCACTCCGCCGGCGCCGTCATCGTCAAGATGGGAGCAGGAGGAGTGCAGTTCGCCGCCCTCCCGCAGCGCGGACTCGGCGTCGCCGTGAAGACCGTGGACGGCGACGTTCCGGCGTCCGAGGTGGCGCTGGGTCACGTCCTCGCCGACATCGAGGGCTTCGACCGCACCGACGTGTTCGGTCCCCGCCGGCGCATCACCAACCACGCCGGCACGCACGTCGCCGACCTCGTGGTCCGCCCCGGCTGATCCGCCCCGGTCTGACCCAACCCGCTGATCAGCCGAGCTGCGCCGAGCTGAACAACCGGATCAGAGGTAGCCGATCTCGGCGGCCTCCCGGCGCAGCCGGTCGCGGTGCTCGGGGCTGGCGACGGCGATGAGGGCCTCGGCCCGCTCCCGCACCGAGCGGCCGCGCAGCGACGCCACGCCGTGCTCGGTCACCACGTGGTCGACCGTGTTCTTGATGGTGGTCACCACCGATCCCGGGGTGAGCGTGGACACGACCCGACTGACGGCACCGTCGCGAGCGGTGGACGGCAGCACGATGAACCCCTGGCCACCGGGGCTGAACATGGCGCCGCGGGCGAAGTCGGCCTGTCCGCCGCTGCCGGACCAGTACCGCCCGCCGACGGTCTCGGACGCGCACTGGCCGAGGAGGTCGACCTCGGTGCTGGCGTTGATCGACACGAACGAGTCGTGCTGGGCGATGACCCGGGGGTCGTTCACCCACTCGACGGGCAGCAGCTCGACCGCCGGGTTGTCGTCGAGGAAGTCGTACACCGCCTGCGTGCCGAGAGCGAACGTGGTGACGAGCCGGTTCGGTCGCCGGCCCTTGCGGATGCCGGTGGCGACACCCGACTTCACGAGGTCGACGAGGCCGTCGGAGAGGAGCTCGGTGTGGATGCCGAGGTCCTGGTGGTTGCGCAGCAGGCGCACCACGGCGTCAGGGATCGAGCCGATGCCGGCCTGGATGGTGGCACCGTTCGGGATGCGTTCGGCCACCGCTTCGGCGATGCGCAGGTCGGCCTCGCTCGGCTCGCGTCCGTGCACCTCCACCAGCGGCCGGTCCACGGCGAACCACGCCGCCACCTGGCTGTGGTGCAACACGTTCCGGCCCCGGGTCCGCGGCATGCGGGCGTTCACCTCGAGAACGAACGGCACCTGTCCGATGAGGCTGGCCACGTAGTCGGCGTTGGTGCCGAGGGAGAAGTACCCGTGACGGTCCGGTGGGCTCGACGCCGCGAACACCACCGGGTGCTTCACCTGCTCGCGGAGCAGCAGCGGGACCTCGCTGAAGTGCGCTGGGACGAGATCGCACTGGCCGGCGGCGAACGCCGGCCGGGTCACTGACGACAGGAAGTACGACCGGTGCGTGAGGTTCGGCTTGCGCTCCCCGTGGATGTAGGGGTGATCGTGCAGGGCGTGCATCTGGTGCACGGTGGCGTCGGTCAGTTGGTCAGCGTTCTCGTCGAGGGCGGTCATCAGTGACACGGGTTCGCCGTTGGCCAACGGGACGATGATGTCGGCACCGGCCGGCACCTCGTCGAGAACGTCCTCCGGGCGGGCCAGCTCGCGTGTCATGGCACGATGCTGACCAACAACCGGGTCATCCGTCGAATGGAAGCGGGTAAGGCACACCATGAGCGAAGCCACCGCCGACCCACCGTCCGAGCTCGACGTCGTCCACGACGACGAGGGCCATCGCTATCTCCTGCGCCGGGACGGCGAACACGTCGGCGTGATCGACTACCGGCCGACCGACGACGGAGCCGTGCTCGACATGCACCACACCGAGATCCGCCCCGGTGTGCGGGGCGGCGGCCTCGGCGCGGTGCTCGTTCGGCGGGCACTCGACGACGTGCGTGAGTCGGGTCGTCAGGTCATCCCGACCTGTTGGTACGTGCGGGACTTCATCGCCGAACACGAGGACTACCAGCCACTGTTGGCCCGCCCCTGACGCCCCCGCCGTCCGATCGCCCGCGTCAGCGTGATCGGACCAGGCCCGTCGCCGTGCGGTGAGCGAGGGCGAGGATCGTCAGCGCCGGGTTGAACCCGCCGTTGGTCACGTGAACCGACGCATCGGCCACCCACACGTTGTCGTGACCGTGGACCCGGCCGTCGGGGTCGGTCACGGAGGCCACGGGGTCGTCGCCCATCCGACACGTCCCCGCCTGGTGCTGCCCGGCCGTCAGGCCGGTGGGCACGGCATCGGTCCACACCCGGCGGGCGCCGCTGGCCTCCATCCACCGCGCCGCCACCGCCTGCACCGCCCTCGCCGCCCGCAGCGTCTCGGGGTGGGCGGCGCCGGCGAGGGCGGCGACGGCGAAGCCGTGGTCGTCGGTGACGTCGGCCAGCGTGACCCGGTTCTCGGGCCGGGGAATCTCCTGGACCTGGCAGAACAGGTGGCCGGTGCGTCGGTACGTGTCGCGCATGGCCTCCTTCGCCGCCTCGCCCCAGCGCGGCGCATCGGGCGGGTACGACCACCGCCAGTGGACGATCGGCAGCTTGATCATCTCGTTGGCGATCACGCCGCCGCCGACCACCGGACCCAACTCGTCGCTGTTGCCGTGGGCGTGGTCGCAGGTGGCGATGCTCACGCCCGGACCCGCCATGTCGACCACGACGTCGTCGAAGAGACCGAACACGCTGGCGAAGCTGTGGCCCTGCAGGTGTCGCCCCACCTGGTCGTGCTGGTTGCCGATCCCGGCCGGATGGTGCGGGCTGCGGCTCGACAGCAACAGGCGGGCCGTCTCGATGGCGCCGCACGCAATCACCACGTCGCCGGCCCGCACCGTGATCCGGGCGCCGGTGCGTTCGTCGAGGAGCTCGACGCCGTCGACCCGGCCGCCCCCGTCGACGGTCAGCGCCACCGCGCGGCAGCGGTCCACCAGCGTGGCGTTGCCCGTGGCGAGGGCACGGGGGATCACCGTGTTCTGGCTGCCGTTCTTGGCGTCGCTGGGGCAGGCGAAGCCGACGCACTCGGCGCAGCGGACGCAGCGCGCCCGGCGGTGGCGCGGTTCGGTGTTGATGAGGAGGGGCACCGGTCCGGTGCGCAGCCCGAGCGTGGCGGCGCCGGCGGCCAGCGCATGCGCCTCGGTGCTGGGCGGGAAGGGCGGCATCGGGTACTCGGAGCCGCGACGACCCCGGACGGGGTGGGCGTGCCCGTCGCCGCTGACCCCGATGACCTGCTCGACCCACTCGTAGTGCGGCTCGAGATCTTCGTAGGTGATGGGCCAGTCGGCCAGTGAGCTGCCGTCGGGGATGCCGTAGGTGGACGCCATCTCGAAGTCGGTGGGGAGGAACCGCCACGCCATGCCCTGGTAGACGCGGGTCCCACCGCCCACCACCATGGCATCGTTGTGCCAGCGCGGGTCATACGGCCGCTCGATCACCTGCCGGCGGCCGTCGGGAGCGACCAGCACGCGCGGGTTGCCCGTCGGCTCGGGGCCGGTGTTCTGGCCGTACACCGACGACCGGTGGTTGCGGAGGTGATCGCGCCCCACCTCGGCGTAGCGCAGTACCGCACCACGGTCGACGATCAGGACCCGGGCGCCGGCCTCGGCCAGCACGCTCACCGCCACGCCACCGCCGGCGCCGGCGCCCAACACCACAGCGTCGTAGTCGGCGCGCAGGCGGTCGAAGGGCGTGGTGGTGAGCACGGGCTCGAAGATCGCGGCGCCCGGCGAGCGCTTGGGGGTGGCGTCGAAGCCGACCATGCGGGCGCCGGCCCGGTCCGCACCGCCGTAGTACGCCTCGGCCGCGAGCTGCACGAGCTGCTCACGCTCGTCCCAGTCGAGCGCGGCGATGAGGGCGTCGAGGTCGGCGGCCACCAGGTCCTCGACCCCGGCGTCGTACCGGGCGCGGGCGTCGCGGTCGATCGCGTCGATGACGGCCTCGGCGCGGGTCACGACCGCGGCAGTGGTCGCGTCCGCCGCCAGCTCGTCGAGATGCTCGTACAGGCCGGCATCGGAGACGGCCGGGAACTCGTCGGCGGGAACGAGGCGGTCGAACACGGCCGCGACGCGGCGGCGATCCGACGCGCCGCGCTGCCCGCTCGATCCCTGGTCCATCGCACCATGGTGGCCGACGCCGCCCGCCCCGTAGCGTCGCATCCGATGCCTTCCGCCTTCGACGTCGACCACGCCCGGTCCCACTTCCCCGCCTTCTCCCAGCCGGAGCTGACCGGGTGGGCCTTCTTCGAGAACGCCGGCGGGTCGTATCCGTCCGGCGAGACCATCGATGCCCTACGGCACTACTACCTCCACACTCGGGTGCAACCAGGCCATCCGTCGCCGGCATCGCAGGCGGCCGCCGAGGCCATGGAGCGGGCCTGGTCGCGCTGGGCGACGGCACTCGGCGTCGATGACGAAGAGGTGCTGCTCGGTCCGTCGACGTCGGCGAACACGTCGGTCCTCGCCCATGCCTTCGGCGAGAGCCTGGGGCCGGGCGACGAGGTGGTGGTCACGCTCCAGGACCACGAGGCCAACTCGGGGGCGATCCGACGGGCGGCGATGCCGCGCCGGCGCCACGGTCCGGGAGTGGGCGATCGCTCCGGGTACGGGTCTGCTCGATCTCGACCAGCTCGCCAGCCTCCTCGGGGACCGCACGCGGTTGGTGTGCATGCCGCAGGTCTCGAACATCGTCGGCGTCGAGAACGACGTGGCCGCTGCCGCCCGGTTGGCCCACGGTGTCGGCGCCCCCCTCCTGGTCGACGGCGTCTCGGCCGCACCCCACGGCCTCCCCGATCTGTCTGCGCTGGGCTGCGACATCTACCTGTGCAGCCTCTACAAGGTGTTCTCCGTGCACCAGGGCCTGATGGTGCTGCGCGGTGGCCTGGCCCGGTCGCTGCCGAACCAGGGCCATTTCTTCAACGACGGCGACCCACACAAGCGGCTCAACCCGGCCGGGCCCGACCACGCCCAGGTGGCCGCCTCGGCCGCGGTGCTCGACTACATCGACGCGGTGGCCGCTCATCACGACGTGGCCTTCGCCGACGTGCGTTCGCTGTGGCAGTCCCACGAGACGCGCCTTCTGGCCCCGGTGCTCGACCAGCTCGCCGCGTCCGAACGGGTGCGCCTGCTCGGGCCGTCGTCGGTCGACGCCCACGGCCACCGCTGCCCCACCGTGGCCTTCGTTCCGCACGAACGGTCACCCACCGAGGTGGCCGCCGTGCTCCGCCAGCACCGGATCATGGCCGGCATCGGCCACTTCTACAGCTGGCGGACCCTGGACGCGATGGGCGTCGACCCGCAGACCGGTGTCGTCCGCATCAGCTTCGTGCACTACACGACCGACGACGAGATCGCTCAGCTGCAGGAAGCGCTGGCTGCCGCAGTGGGCTGACCGTTCACGGCCGCCGTCGATCCACCCCGCCCCGGATCAGCCGAAGCCCTCGTAGCTGGCGTCGAGCTGCTCGGAGGAGAACGAGCGGAAGGCGATCATCGTCGTGGTCCCCGTGATGCCGGGCAGCTTGGCGATCCGCTCGGTGACCGTGGTGGCGACAGCCTCGTGGTCGGGCACCGCCACGATGGCGACGAGGTCGGTCTCGGAGCCCGCCACCGAGTGCGCTTCGCGGACGCCGTCGGTGTCGGCCAGCGCCTGGCCCAGCTCGGCGATGGCGCTGGGCTCGGCCTGGATGAGGACGAACGCGGTGATCATGCCGGCACGGTACCCCGGGTCACGTCCGGACGCTGTCGGCCAACCGGTCGATGGTCGGGCGCAGGATCATCGTGTAGGTGTCGGCGATCGCCGTCTCCCGATGCGCTCTCTGGGCCTCCAACCGGCCGGGGTCGAGCGCCACCGCCATGAACGCAGCCTTGGAGGGGAAGGCGTTGAACCGGGCCTGATCCCACTGCCGGCCGTCGCCGACGATCGTCCCCTCCACGCCGAACCAACCGGAGATGCGCACGCCGTGGGGGACGGCCACGTTGGCGGCCTCGTCCTGGTAGCTGACCATGTGGTGGTCGGCCTGGCCGGGGTGGAAGCGGATGAAGTGGAGCACCACCACCGGGCCGTCGTCGGGCGTGGGGGGATGGGGCACGTCGCTCCAGTCGGGCAGCGTGGACGGGTCGAGGACGTCGGCCGGGGACGAGATGGGCTGGCACCCGGCGACGATGGTCGCCTTCATACCTGCCTCCTTGTGGACGTGTTTCGCCTTGAAGTCGTCGCGGGACTGCATGTCGATGAACGACCGACGCGTCGGGTACTTCACCACCCCGACCCGGTCCCACTGCGGGCTGTCGCCCAGCAGCTGGGTGTCGACGTCGGCGAAGAACACCGGCTCGGCGCCGATGGCGGCCAGCACCTCCACCGGGCTGTACCGGTCGTCGGCCTCCTGGCCGCTGACCGGGGCGCCTGCCTGATCTTCGGCGTACCGGTCGTCGGCGTACTGGGCGGTGTCGTGGTAGCTCATGAGGTTGACCATCCACACCGGGCCGTCGTCCTCGGGTGGGGTGGTGGCCAGGCGCATGGCGTAGTCACGGTCGACCTGGCCGTAGCTCGGGGTCCGGGTGTCGCTCATCGGGGTCCTCCTGGGGCGGACAGAATTCCGGGTTCTGGACCCATGTCATGCGGTCGCTGATCGAACATCGTGGTGCCAGAACGGGGTGGGGGTTGGGGGGTGGGGGTTGGCGGTGGGGGTGGGTCAGCGGGTGGGGGTCAGCGGGCGGGGCGGTCGCGGGCGGCGGGCATCCAGTTGGGGCCGGCGGTCTGGTCGATGCGGTCGACGAGGCGCGACCCGACGGGCTCGACGAGGTCGAGGAACCGGGTGGTGGCGTCCTCGCCCAGCGCCTGCCAGGCCGGGGCACAGAGGCGATCGAGGCGGTCCTCGAGCTCCTGGCGATAGGCGATGCCGGCGTCGGTGACCGTGCCGTCGACGGCGAGGCCTCGGGCCTCGAGGCGCTCGAACCCGGCGCGCAGCGCCTCGTCGTCGGCGCCCCGGGAGCGGGGCAACCAGTCGTCGTCGTAGCCCCGCCACGCCCCGTCGAGGATGCCGGCCATGGTGCCGTCGATGTCCTCGGCGATCTGGATGGCCCAATGGGTGTCGCCGCGCCACTCCCGGATGCAGTTGACGGCCAGCCAGGCCGACAGCAAGGGGCGCTCGGGCCGGCGTCGGCGGAGAAGGGAGGCGAACAACGCCCGCCCGGTGAGCGGCAACGAGTCGGCGGCAGCCCACAACGGCCCGGCCAGCTCGGCGAGGCCGTCACAGATCTCGGGCACGTAGGTCTGCAGGCCCTGGACGACCGCATCGTCGCGGACCTCGGCGGCCGCGTCGAAGGTGGTGTGCTCGCGGCACAGCGCCAGCGTGGCCTGGATGAAGGCGGGATGGATGGAGCCGAATGTGGCGGTCACCACGTCGTCGCCGGCAGCAGCGATGGACGCTGCCCGCGTGGCGAAGTAGTAGCCGGCGCCCTCGGGCACGCCGAGGGCGCTGTAGCCGGCGACGCCGACCGGGTCCCAGAAGATCCAGCCCACCAACCGGTGCGAGGCCAGCGCCGCCCGGCTGGTGAGCGCCGGCCAGTCGGTCACGACGTCGCCTCGATGAAGTCGATCAGCACCCGGGCCAGCTCGGGGCCCTTGTCCTCCTGGAGGAAGTGACCCGCCCCCTCGATGGTCAGGTGCTCGCGGCCCTGGGCGCCGGGGATCTTGGCCCGGAACGGCGCGTCGCCGCCCTTGGTGACGGCATCGGAGTCGCTGAAGCAGAGCAGGAACGGCTTCTCGAACTGTTCGAGCACCCTCCAGGCGGCCTCGTTGTCGGCGGTGGCGGGATCGTCGGAGGAGGTGGGGACCAGCGACGGGAAGATCCGGGCGCAGGCCTTGTAGCTGTCGTCGGGGAAGGGCGCGTCGTAGGCGTCGACGACGTCGTCGGAGAGCTGGGTCGCGCACCCGCCGTCGACGATCTTGCCGACCGGGAACACCTCGGTCTCCTGGGAGAACTTCTGCCAGGCGAGGAACGCGTCGCTGGCCGGGCCGTGCCCGGTGGGCAGCCCGGTGTTCCCGATGGCCACGCGTGCGTACCGGTCGGGGTCGGCCGCCACCAGCCGCAGGCCGATGAGGCCGCCCCAGTCCTGCCCGAAGTAGGTGATGTCGCGGAGGTCGAGGCGGTCGAAGAGCGCCTGTCGCATCCACTCGACGTGGCGGGCGTAGGTGTAGTCGGAGGGCTCGGTCGGCTTGTCGCTGCGGCCGAGGCCGACGAGGTCCGGTGCGATCACCCGGTGACCGGCCTCGACCAGCACCGGGATCATGTGGCGGTACAGGAAGCACCAGGACGGCTCGCCGTGCATGAGGAGCACGGGGGCGGCGTCGGCGGGGCCCTCGTCGATGTGGTGGATCCGCAGGGTGCCGCCCTCGCCGTCGTCGACCTCGACGTAGTGCGGGGCGAAGTCGTAGTCGGGCAGGTCGACGAAGCGGTCGTCGGGGGTGCGCAGGGCCTTCATGGGTTCCTCTCGATGGGGCGTGCGGGCGGTCGGGGCGGCGCGGTCACTGGCGGCGACATCTCGGCGCGGGCCGTGGTCTCGGCGGCGTCGCCGTGGGTGTCGGGGCTGGCCTGGATGACCACCTCGTGCAGCGTCCCGGAGAACGGGAACGGTGCCTCGTAGCGCGGGGAGACGGCGGAGCCGTGGTCGGCGGCGATGCTGGGACCGATCGACGACATCATCCGCATGAACAGGCCGAGGTCGGCGTGGCCGCAGACCTGGCCGTCGATGGCCAGCGTCGGCGGTGCCGGCGAACCCCTCGAGCCGACGCAGCCGAACCGTCAACTCGGCGTCGCCCGACGGCACCTCGATGTCGGACTCGACCACGGTGTGGTCGTCGAAGGCGTTGTAGTCGAGCACCAGACGTCCGCCCTGCACGAACACCGACAGGCCGGCGTTCTCGGTGCCGGTGGCGAAGATCACGCCCTCGTCGCCCACCGAGGTGGTGACCCGGGCGGTGAGGTCGAAGCTGCGCCCGCCGATGGCGGCGCCGGCCTGGCCCGGCAGCGGCGACATCGGCGGCCGGTACACGTAGCGGCGGTTGGCCGGGTGCGGCGACCGGTCGCGGAAGCGGGCGCCGAACAGCTCGACCATGCGGTCGTCGAGGGGCAGCACGCCGTGGCGTTCGGCCTCTTCCCACCACAGATCGACCAGGTCACGGAGGCGGTCGGGTTCGGCCTCGGCCAGGTCGTGGCACTCCGACCGGTCGACGGCCAGGTGGTACAGCTCCCACGGTTCGGTGTCGTAGTCGGCGCCCGGCGTGTGCTTGCACACCGCCTTCCACTCCCCCGCCACCAGGGCTCGGCTGCCGCCCATCTCGAAGTACTGGAGCTGGTTGGTGGCTGGTGCGGCGGGGTCGGCGAGGGCCGAGGCGAACGAGTGCCCGGTGACCGGGAGCTGGTCGAGGCCGTTGCGCACCGCGGGCGCCTCGATGCCCAGCAGCTCGTAGATGGTGGGGACCACGTCGGCGGCGTAGGTGAACTGGTCCCGCGTGGCACCCCGGGCGGCGGCGTCGATGCCGGCGGGCCAGTGCACGATGAGCGGCACGTGGACGCCGCCCTCGTGGGTGTTCTGCTTGTACCACTTGAAGGGCGTGTTGCCGGCCTGGGCCCAGCCCCACGGGTAGTTGGTGTGGCTGTGGGGACCGCCGATGTCGTCGATGCGCTCGACGGCCTCGTCGGGTGTCTCGAAGATGCCGTTGAAGAACTTCATCTCGTGCATGACGCCGAACGGGCCGCCCTCCTGGGAGGCGCCGTTGTCGGTGCAGCAGCACGAGGATGGTGTTGTCGAGCTGGCCGAGCCGGCGCAGACCGTCCACGAAGCGGCCGATCTGGACATCGGTGTGGTCGAGGAACGCGGCGAAGGCCTCCTGGAGGCGGGCGGCGAGGCGACGCTGGTTCTCCGGCAGCTCGTCCCACGGATCGACCCCGGGGTTGCGGGGCGCCAGCTCGCGTGCCCTCGGGGATCACGCCGAGCTCCAGCTGGCGGGCGAACCACCGGGCTCGCACGACGTCCCAGCCCTCGTCGTAGCGGCCCCGGTACTTGGCCAGGTACTCGGGCGGGGCCTGGTGGGGGGCATGGGTGGCGCCGAACGCGAGGTAGGTGAAGAAGGGCCGGTCAGGCCGGACGCCGGTGGAGTCGGCGATCATTCCCAGCGCCCGGTCGACGAGGTCCTCGGACAGGTGGTAGCCGTCGTCGGGGCCGCGTCCCTGGGTGGCTGCGGGGGGATCGACGGGGTGGTTGTCGGCCACCAGCTCGGGATGGAACTGGTCGGTCTCGCCCTCCATGAACCCGTAGAAGCGGTCGAATCCCCGCGCCAACGGCCAGTTGTCGAACGGGCCCGCCGCCGAGCACTGCTCCATCGGGGCGAGATGCCACTTGCCCACGCAGAACGTGGCGTAGCCCGTGTCGTGCAGGATCTCGGCGACGGTGGCGGCGTGCTGCGAGATGTGGCCGAGCTGGTTGGGGAACCCGGTGCGGAAGTTCGAGACCGCTCGCATGCCGACGGCGTGGTTCGAGCGGCCGGTCAACAGGGCGGCGCGGGTCGGCGAGCAGAGCGGGGTGACGTGGTAGTTCGTGAACTGCAGACCACCGGCGGCGAGGGCGTCGACGTTCGGGGTGTCGATGTCGGACCCGTAGCAACCGAACTGGGCGAAGCCGGTGTCGTCGAGGAGGATGATCACCACGTTCGGTGCGCCCTCACCCGGGTGCGGCGGCTCGTCGTACCAGGCCTCGGACTCCGACACGGTCCGACCGATGCGACCGTGGAACTGCTCTGGCCTGGTCATGCTCATCCCTCGTTGCTGCGGTGTCGAGACCGCCATCCGAACACCTGGGAGTGACACTGTCAACAATCTTTTGCGAGTGACCCTCGCAATAGATTTGCCGATGGTCTACCCTTCGAGCATGTCCGACGTCGCCTCCGGGACCCCGACCGCCTCCGGGACCTCGACCGACGGCCGGCGCGTCCGCCGGGAGCGCAACCGGACCGCGGTGGTCGACGCCATGTTCGCGCTCTTGCAGGAGGGCCACCTGCCGCCGAGCGCGGACCAGATCGCCGAACGGGCCGGCGTGTCGGTGTCATCGGTGTTCCGCTACTTCGACGACCTCGACGACCTCCAGCGACAGACCATCGATCGCTACTTCGAGCGCTTCGCTCCACTGTTCACCATCCCGGACCTGGGCCAGGGCCCGCGGGACGCCCGGATCGCCCGCTACGTCGAGGCCCGGCTGACCCTGTACGAGGCCACCGAACCGATCGCCCGCATGGCGCGCTTCCGTGCGGTCGAGCAGGGGATGATCGCCCAGTCGCTGGCGGACACCCGGGCCGCCCTGGCCGGACAGGTGCGCACACACTTCGCTCCGGAGTTGGCCGGCATGACCCGAGCCGAAGGAGACGACCTCGTGGCCCTGGTCGACTCGCTCACCGCCTTCGAGGCGTGGGACCTCCTCCACGCCGACCACCGGCGCTCACGGACACAGATCCGGCGGGCGTGGACCCGCGGGCTCGCCCGCCTGTTGGGCTGAACGCCGGTCGGGGAGACGGGCCCGACCCGTCGCCCGGTCAGGCCTCCATCTGGGTCTGCAGCGTGTGCACCGCGTCGATGTACTCGTCGATCATCTCCAGCACGACCTGGGCAGCGGTCTTGCGCTGGTTCATGGAACCGACGATCTGGCCCACGAAGTAGTTGGCGAGCTTCTCGGCGCCGGACCCGGCCGTGTAGGCGGCGCGGTTGATGCGGGCCTGGGCGCGTGCCGTCATGATCGACTGGAGCGGCATGCCCAGCGGGTCGGGGGTGTCGGTGCGGTCCCACTCGTCGGTCCAGGCCGACTTGAGCATGCGGGCGTGCTTACCGGTCAGCGACCGCGACCGGATGGTGTCGGCCGACGTCGCATCGAGGAACTTCTGCTTCACCACCGGGTGCGTCTCGGCCTCGTCGGTGGTGAGCCACACGGACCCGCACCACACGCCCTGGGCGCCGAGCGCCAGGGAGGCGGCGAGCTGCCGACCGCGCCCGATGCCGCCCGCCGCCAGGACGGGGACAGGCGCCACGGCGTCGACGATCTCGGGGATGAGGACCATGGTGCCGATCTCACCGGTGTGCCCGCCGGCCTCGGATCCCTGGGCGATGATGATGTCGACGCCGGCCGCGACGTGGCGCTCGGCATGGATCGCCTTGCCGGCGAGGGCGCCGACGAGCCGGCCCTCCTCCTTGACGCGATCGATCATGAACTGCGGAGGAGAACCCAGGGCGTTGGCGACGAACGCGGTGCGGTGGGCCAGAGCGATGTCGAGCTGCGGGCCGGCCGAGGCGGCCGAGAACGGGGCGGCGCCCGAGGTGCGGCCCATGCCCCGAGCCTCGCTCGGTGCTTCGTCCTCGGGCAGCGGCGGCACCTCGTAGCGGGCGAGGATGTCCTCGATGAACTCCTGGTGCTCGGCCGGGATCAGCTGGACGATGTCGTCGATCGTGTAGCCGTCCTTGTCGTCGCCGGCGTACTTGGCCGGGATGATGAGGTCGACCCCGTATGGCAGGTCGCCGACCTCCTCCTCGATCCAGTCGAGGTCGATCTCGAGCTGCTCGGGGGAGTGGGCCACCGCACCGAGGACACCGAGGCCACCGGCCTTGGTGACGGCGGCGACCACGTCGCGGCAGTGGGAGAAGGCGAAGATCGGGAACTCGATCCCGAGCAGGTCGGTGGCGTTCGTGCGCATGGGTGCTCCCCGGTGACTGGTGGTGGCGACCGACCCTAGGTCGAACGAGTCCACCAGCCGCAGCCCGCCGATAGCGTCGTCGAGGGTGTGGCGACGACGACAGCAACGGGAGTGGCTGGACGGGTGGAGCGGGTCGCCCAGGCCCGCATGCCGCACTGGGCGATGCTCGACGACGACGAGCGCGCCCGCCTCGGTGACCTCGTCCGGTGGCTCGTCCGGCGCAAGCACTTCGAGGCGGCGCGAGGGTTCGCGTTGACCCAGGACATCGTCATCGCCATCGCCTCGCAGGCGGCGCTGCTGGTGCTCGGCCTCGACCGGACGGCGTACCGGGACGTCCGCGCCGTCATCGTGCACCCGCGCACGATCACCACCACGGGGCCACGCGCCACCACCATGGCGGGCGTCGTGGCCGACGGCCCGCTGGCCGTGCTCGGTCACGCCAACGACCATCGGGGCCCAGTGGTCATCGCCTGGGACGCCGTGCGCAACGACGCCCGCCATCCCGAGCGCGGGCACAACGTGGTCATCCACGAGTTCGCCCACAAGATCGACCTGGCCGACGGTCGCTTCGACGGGACGCCGGCCTTCGACGACCGCGCCGACCGCTCGGAATGGATCGACGTCTGCACCCGCGAGTTCCGCCGGCTCCGCCGTCGCGACGAACCCGACCCCGTCCTGCGGGACTACGCCGGCACGAACCCCAGCGAGTTCTTCGCCGTGGTCACCGAAGCGTTCTTCGAGAAACCCGTCGATCTGCGATCGGCCAAGCCGGAGCTGTACGACATCTTGCGCCGCTTCTACCGCCAGGACCCGGCCCTCCGCGCCGAACGGGTGGGCGCCATCCGTCCTCCCGGGGGGCTCGCGTCGGGCCCACCACCGGTGCCCTAACCTCCGAACCGTGCCCATCCGGCTGGTCCTCGCCGACGATCACCTCCTCCTGCGCGAGGGCGTCGCCGCGCTGATCGCCACCGAGGCCGACCTCGAGCTCGTCGCCACCTGCGGCGACTTCGACTCGCTGCTCGCCGCCGTCGACGAGCACGGACCCGACGTCGTGATCACCGACATCCGGATGCCACCGACGGGCACCGACGAGGGTGTCCGCCTGGCGTCACGCCTGCGCCAGACGCACCCGGAGATCGGCGTGGTGGTGCTCAGCCAGTTCGTCGAGCCCGCGTACGCGCTGGACCTCCTGGCCGACGGCTCGGCGGGCCGCGCCTACCTGCTGAAGGAGCGGGTGTCGGAGGCCGACGACCTGATCAGCGCCATCCGCGCGGTGGACGAGGGCGGTTCCTGGATCGACCCCCGGGTGGTCGAGGCGCTGGTGACCGCCCGCACCTCGGCCGTGGATTCCCCCCTGCGCACGCTCACCCCCCGCGAGCTCGAGGTACTGGGCGAGATCGCCAGCGGCAAGAACAACAGCGCCATCGCCGAGTCGCTGGTGCTGTCGGGCCGGGCCGTCGAGAAGCACATCAACTCGATCTTCTCGAAGCTGGGCCTCTCCGAGGAACCGGCCCTGCACCGGCGGGTGGCGGCGGTCCTGCTGTTCCTCGGCGACAGCACCTGACCCGCGCCGCCGGGGGGCGTGCTGGCACCACCGTGCCTCCACGGGCGCACCCCCTTCCCCTGCCAGGCCCTCCGTGGAACGATGACGCCACCATGACCGCCCCGGTGACCGCTGTCCTCGTCGTGGACGACCAGGCACCCTTCCGCGCCATCGCACGGCAGGTGGTCGAGCTGACCCCGGGCTTCACCGTCGCCGGTGAAGCCGAGTCGGGCGAGGACGCCGTCCGTCTGGCGGCGACGCTGTCGCCTCGCCTGATCCTGATGGACATCAACCTGCCCGGGATCAGCGGCATCGAGGCCACCCGCCAGATCGTTGCGGCCGCGCCCGACGTGTTCGTGATCCTGCTCTCCACGTACCGCGAGTCCGACCTCCCGGCCGATGCGCTCGAGTCCGGCGCTCGCCGTTACGTGCACAAGGAGGACTTCGAACCCGCCGTCCTCCTCGACGCCATCGCCGGCGATCAGCCCATCGCCGGCTGAGCCACCGTCGCCGGCGGGGCCGGTGACGGGATCGTCCCCGTGATCCGGGTGCCCCGGCCGGGCGCCGACCACACCTGCACGGAGCCACCGATGGCCCCGAGGCGGTCGGCCATGTTCACGAAGCCGTGGCCCCGCACGCCTGTGTCCAGCTCGAATCCGGCGCCGGTGTCGACCACTTCGAAGCGCAGCTCGTCGTCGCCGGCGGCCACGGAGATGGCGATGGTGGCGTCGTCGCCGGCGTGCTTGCCGGCGTTCTGGAGGGCCTCCAGGCAGCAGAAGTAGACGGCGGCCTCCACCTCCTGGGCGTAGCGTCCGACGTCGGCGGCGTCGACGGTGGCGGGAAGCGGCGAGCGACCGGCCGCGGCCTGGAGCGCCTCGGGAAGACCCCGGTCCATGAGGAGCGGCGGGTAGATCCCGTGGGCGAGGGCGCGCACCTCGTCGACGGTGGCGAGCACGTCGGCGCGGGCCTCCTCGATCATCGTCATCGCCTGGGCCGGATCGGCGTCGGCGATGCGTTGGATGAGCCGGAGCTTCACGGCCAGCGCCACCAGGTGCTGTTGGGCTCCGTCGTGGAGGTTGCGCTCGATCTTGCGGCGCTCGGCGTCGCCGCTGGCCACGATGCGGGCCCGGGATTCCTGGAGGGCGGCGTTCTTGCGCTGCACCTCCTCCAGGGTGGCCTTCAGCGCGTTGTCGAGCTCGGAGTTCTGCAGGGCCAGGCCCACCTGGCGGGCGAGCTCGGTGAGCACTCGGTCGTCGTCCTCGCTGAAGTCGTCATCGCCTGCCGGCCGTTCCAGCACCAGCAGACCGAACAACTGGCCCGAGTGGGTCATCGGCGCGATCCGCAACGGACCCTCGCCACGCCCCTCGAGCACCTGCGGGAGCCAGACCGTGGCCCAGCCGCTGCTGCACACACCGGCCCGGGTGACCACGGGCAGCTCGGAGGGGCCGAGCGCCATCCGGCCCGGCCCGGCGTCGGGGACGGACGCGGCCCGGGCCAGACGGCCGTCGACGCCCGTCCACACCTCCGCGGCTCGCAGCCCGAAGTGCTTCTTGCTCAGCTCGACCAGCTGGAGCAGCAGCTCCTCCATGGGCAGGGCGCGGGTCATGCGGCTCCCGAACGTGTCGAGCGCCTGGGTCGGGTCCTGGGGTTCGCCGTACACGAGGCGGTCGGCGGCCACGGTGAGGCGGTCACGCGTCGGGACGTACAACAGCGCCGACACCGCCGCCGCCAGCATCGACAGCACCAGCACGGACCGCTCGTTGTCGGTCGGGACGCGTCCCAAGCCCACCACCACGAGCAGGTACACGGCGACGACCACGCCGCTCACCCCGGCCACCGACACGGCATGGCGCAGGAGTCGATCGACCCGGCCGACGAAACGGGCCGACGCCGACGCCGTGAGTGCTGCGGCGACGAGCAGGAGGCTGGCGCCGACCGGCGGGCCGGGGTCGTCAGGCCAGCCGACAAGCAGGTGGAGGGCGCCGACGACCACGGCGATCTCGAGGACGAGAGCAACGGCCAGGCCGAGCCACTGCATCCGCTGTCGGGCGGCGCCCCGGGAGGTCAGGTAGGCCCGGTGCGAGATGCCGACGCCGATCACGAACAGCGCGATGCCGAGCACGAGCACGGGCCACAGCGGAAGATCCGGACGGTCGGCCCAGCGCAGCGCCCCGGCCCCGATCGCCGCCACGTAGCCCGCGCCGACGACGGTCCGCTGGGACGGCACCGCCACCCTTCCATCCGGGAGCGCGACGAGGGCGTGGAATGCCACGGCCACGACGAGCGGTGCGGCCACGCTCGAGACCGCCACGGCCACGTCCGCACCAGGGGAACGGGAGACGATCGCCGAACAGAGGAACTCGATGCCGGCGACCGTCAGGCCGGCGATGACGATGGCGCCGAGCGGTCGGATGGCCGGTGACCGCCACAGCGCCCGGGCGGCGACGGCGAAGCCGACGACGAGGACGGCTCGGATGACGGCGGCTGCGTCGAGCCGGTGGTCGCCGGCGAGTACGGCGATGGCACCACCCGCCAGTGCGAGCGGGACAACCAAGAGCGGGGCGAGCGTGAACCACGCGCCGGTCATGGGTTCGGGGGCGGGGGCGGGGTCCACGGCGGATGCGGCGACGGTCATCATTCGGCTCTCAGGGCGACCGCAGGGCGGGTTCGGGCGGCGAGTCGGCCGGGTGCGACGGCCAATGCGGTGGCGACGACCAGCGCCCCGATCGGGACCGCCGCCAGCGCGACGGGCACGACCGGCGATGCGGCGAAACCCATGGCGGCGGTCAACGTCGACCAGGCGATGCGGCCCGCCACCAGGCCGACGGGAACGCCGACGACCATCGCCAGACCGACCGTGACCGCCGCCTGCCACACGACGGTGCCCGCCACTTGGCGACGGGAGAATCCGAACGTCTTGAGGAGCGCGAGCTCCCGGCGGCGGCCGCGCACACCGGAGAGGAGCACGAAGCCGAACGCCACCGCGGCCAGCAGGCCGAGCACGGATGCGATCGCTACCGGGGTCGAACGAACCTGTTCCAGGCTCAAGACGTCGCTCGGACGTTGCGGCCGGACCACGACGTCGACCTGGTCCTCGATCTGGTCGGAGAACTGCTGGTTCACGGCGGCCAGACCCGCGTCGAGCGACGACCGGTCGACCCCGTCGACGATGGCCCAGGCCGAGCCGAATCCCTCGCCCACCCCGGCGAGGGATTCGGCGTCGAACAGCGCGCCCTTCCCCAGCTCGGTGCGGTCGGCGCCCTCGTAGGTGCCGAGGCCCGGGAAGACCGCCTGGCCCACGACCCGGAAGGATGTGCTGTTGTCACCGGCGGTGACCGTGTCACCGATGCCCACGCCGAGTTGGCGCATGGTCCGCTTCCCGAGGGCGACCTCGTTCCCGTCGGCGGGCCGGCGACCGTCGGCGATGGTGATGCCCGGACCGTCCGAACCGGTCGTCATGCCGACGGCCGGGATCCGATCGCCGGCGAGCTCCACCTCGTCGACCGTCAGCACCGACGACGCTCGGAACGACGGGTCGGACCTGATGGCCTCGACCATGGCGTCTGCCACCCCATGGTCGTTCGGGAGCGAGACCATGGCGTCCCAGCCCCAGCCGTACTCGGCTGGGGACGACACGAAGTCGGAGAGGCTGGCCGCGAAGACCATCGCCGCCGCCACGGCGCCGACGGCGCAGGCGGCGCCCGCCACGGCCGTGGTGCCGCTGCGTCCGCCGGTGGGTGTCATCGTCGCCCGGATGCCGAGACCGGCGCTCACCGAGCTCGTCGACCGAGCCAGGACGGCGAGGCGCCCGGGAGCTCGCACTGCATCGGGTCGGCGGGCGCCGAATCGACGC
The DNA here is from genome assembly GCA_963811245.1 of uncultured Acidimicrobiaceae bacterium. GTDB lineage: Bacteria > Actinomycetota > Acidimicrobiia > Acidimicrobiales > Salinilacustritrichaceae > Salinilacustrithrix. Next base: position 28,369 of record CAWEQL010000021.1, on the reverse strand, counting down.
ATCGACACGGCCCCCCAGCCGAACAGCAGCACCGCCGTGACGAGGAGGCAGGGGATGAGCACGACGGCGTCGACCCGAACGCCCGGATCCACCTCGGCCCGGCGAGCCGGACCGACCGGGAAGACCGCCGACAGCGCGACGGCAACGCCCGCCGCCAGCGCGAGGCCCGCCGCGACCAGAGCGCCCAAGCGGGCGAGGCCGGCGCGCTGGATGCTGCGCCGGGGGAGGCCGAGTGCGTGCAGCACACCGGACTCCTGCTCCAGCAGTCGGAGCTGCCGTGACAGTGCCTGTCCGCAGACCACCAGGCCGGTGAGGCCCACCACCGCGGCGAAGGCCAGCAGTGCCACCACGTGCGGCCGGGTTCCCCGGGCGACGGTCTCCGACGTGGACGCCAGCGACTGGAACTCGACGGCCTCGTCGGGCACGAGGGCGCTGACGTCGTGCCGGAAGGCGGCCAGGGTCGATGCGCCGCCGGCGAGGTCGACGTCGATGCCCCAGTAGAACCAGGCGATGTCGTTCTGCTCGACGAAGGCGTGGCTGAGCAGGACGGTGCCGAAGGAGAACAGCTCGTCGTCCACCACGGCCTCGGGGGCGATCGTGATGCCCGCCACGGTGAGGTGGTGGATCGTCACCCGTGGCGGTTGGTCGGCCGACGGCTCCCCCTGGGCCTCCAGGTCGGCCATGGAGACCGTGCCGATGTCGACGGTGTCACCAGGGTGCAGGGCGAGCTGGGCGGCGAGGTCGTCGCTCACCATCACCTCGGACGGATCGCGGGGGTCGTACAGGTGTCCCTCGACCACATGGGGACGGTTGAAGTCGATGAGGACCGAGTCGTCCTGTGGGCCGAGCACGAGCGGTCGCTGGTCGGGTTGCCCGTCGGGACCGATGAGCACCGCGCCGCCGCCGTCGAGCTGCCCGGCCCGCCGCACACCGGGGATCCGGCGGACGTCGTCGATGGTCAGGGCGCTGTCGGTCCCGGCATTCGGGTTGACCATGACGTCGGCCGTTTCGGTGCGCTCGACCATGCGAGCGAATGCGGTATCGGTGCGGCGGGCACCGGCGAGCGCGCCGAAGACCAGGCCGCCGACCACGCCGATGAGCGCCACCACCGCCAGCCACGCGGGCCAGCGGCGGCGACCCTCGGCTCGCAGGTGGGTGAGCAGCGCGGTCATCTCGGCACGTGGTCAGCGCAGCACGGGGTCAGAGCAGGACGGGCTGTGGTGTGTCCACCGATGCGGTGGCCTCGGGCAGGTCGACGCGGCCGTCCTTCATGCGCACGATGCGATCGGCGGCAACCGCCACGTCGTCGTCGTGGGTCACCATGAGGATCGTCTGGCCGTCACCGTGGAGGCGGCGGAACAGCTCGAGGATCTCCTGGCCTCCCTCGGAGTCGAGCGCGCCGGTGGGCTCGTCGGCGAGGACGAGGGTCGGCTCGTTGGCCAGGGCCCGGGCGATGGCGAGGCGCTGCCGCTGCCCACCGGACAGGACACCGGGGAGTTCCTTGGCCTTGTCGGACACGCCGAGGAGGTCCAGCAGGTCGCGTGCCCGGGTCTCGGCCGGCTTGCGCTTGAGACCGGCGATCATGGCGGGCAGGGCCACGTTCTCGAGCACCGTCATGCCCTCGAGCAGGTTGAAGAACTGGAAGACGATGCCGATGTGGCGCCGCCGCATGTGGGCGAGCTGGTCCTCGTCCATGTCGTGGATGCGCTCGTCGCCGAGGACGATCTCGCCCTCGTCGACGGAGTCGAGGCCGGCCACGAGGTTCAGCATCGTGGACTTGCCGCAGCCCGACGGACCCATCACCGCAACGAACTCGCCGGGCGCCATCGCGAAGTCGAGGCCGCGCAGGGCGCGCACCGGCGCCTGGTCGGCCTCGAACGTCTTGCGCACGTTGGCGATGGTCAACACGGGTGCGACGAGCGCCGCCGTGGCGTAGCCGTTGATTCCTGGATCGCTCATGCTCCCACTCCTGTCTCGGCCCGCCGGACGGCGGGCACCTTGTACGCGCGGACCGGGGCGGCGCGGCCCTTGACCTGTGCCGGGGCGAGGGGCTCGGCCTCGACGGCTGCCGTCAGCCGCTCCCACGTGGCGTCGATCAGCACCGTCTCTCCTGGTTCTGCCCACTGCTGCAGCCGCTGGGTGAGGTTCACGGCGTCACCCACCACGGTGTACTCGAGGCGTTCTTCGCTGCCGAGGAGCGCGGCGGCCACGTCGCCGGTCGAGATGCCGATGCCCAGGCCGAACGGCGCCCCGCCTTCACGCTCCCAGCGTCCGTTGATGTCGGACTGGGCATCGTGCATGGCTCGCGCCGCCGCCACGGCTCGATCGGCATGGTCGGTGCACGGCAGCGGCGCGCCGAACACGGCCATCACCGCGTCGCCGACGAACTGCATGACCGTGCCACCGTTGCCGATGATGGCCCGGTTCATGGCCGCTCGGTGCTCGTTGAGCTGGCCGGCCAGCACGCTGGGATCGGTGCGCTCGGCGATGGTCGAGTAGCCACGGATGTCGGACATGAGCACGGTGACGTCCAGCCGCTCGGACGCACCGATGGCCATGCCGCCGGCCCGCACCTGCTCGGCCACCCCGCCGGGCAGCAGCCGGGACAGCGATTCGCCCTGCTCCTCGCGGTCGACGATGGCCTGGTGCAGCATGCGCAGGCGCCGCAGCGCGGCCTCCGATCCCGCGGCTCGCGCCCTCGGCGATGCGGAGGAACAGCTGCTCGACCGCCTCGCTGACCACGGCCGGCGTGGTCTGCTGGATGGCGGCGATGGCCTTGATCGGCCGTCCCTCCGCCATCAGTTGGAGCAGCGCCTCGTCGGCGGGGCTGAGGCTGCCGTCGGCCGAGACCGGGTTCACCAGCGCCTGCACGATCTCCGGATCGAGCATCGACCCTCCGGTGGCCACGGCCCGGATGGCGGCGGCCAGGTGGTCGCCCTCGGCGACCCGGTCCTTGAGCAGGTAGGCGTAGCCGGCCGCACCCTCGCTGAGCAACGACACGGCGTACTCGGGGTCGTCGAACTGCGACAGCACCACCACACCGGTGCCCGGGTGACGCTTGCGGATCAGCTTGGCCGCCTCGATGCCCTCCTGCTGGAACGACGGCGGCATGCGGATGTCGGTGACCAGCACCTGGGGGTTCTCGGCCTCGGCTCCGGCCACCAGCGAGTCGAAGTCCTCGGCCACACCGACCACCTCGATGTCGGTCTCGAGGCCGAGGAGCGCCCGTACGCCCTCGCGCACGATCAGGTTGTCGTCGGCCAGGAACACCGTGATGGCAGCCCGCACGCCATCCGGATCGATTGCGTCGATCACCGTCGCCCTCCGGCAACGCACGCTGCGGGCGCTGCGGCGGAAACCGTAGCGCTCGTCGCGGCACGGTGTGGGGTCGTGGTCATGTCCCCATTGACCCCCATCGGCGCCGGCTCCGACAGCACGCAGGCACGACATCTCGAGGGGGTGTCTACCCCACCGTGGGACATCATTCGCTCCGCAGGACCGCGCTCGGCCGTGCTCGGCTCGCCGACCAGGCCGGGATGGCGGCGGCCACCTCCGCCAGGGCCACGGCGGCCAGCGGGAGCGCCAGCAGCCAGACCACCGGGACCGACGACGAGGGCATGACCCCGACGGCGTCGGCGACGACCTGCCACAGCGAACGGCCGGCGACGACACCCAGCGCGGTGCCGATGAGGACGGACCAACCCACGACCACGGCGATGTACGCGGCGATGCCCCACCGCAGCTGCCTCGGCGTCCCCCCCAGCGCCTGGAACACGGCCAGGTCGTGGCGGCGACGGAGCACCGTGATCGTGATGGCGTAGGCCATGGCGTAGGCGGCGAGGAGGGCGAGGAGGGCGGCGACGATCCACGGCATGGCGTCGACCTCGGTCAACCGCTCGACCTCGGCCGGTGGGGCCGGCGCGCCGAACGCCGGCGAGTCGGCGGTGGTGAGCCGAGCGTGGGCGGCCTCCACGTCGGCGCCGTCCTCCCATCGGACGAGGTCTTGGCGGTAGCACAGCTCCTCGTCGCACTGATGGTCCGGCTCCACCCCGAGACGGGGCAGCGCCGCCGAGGTCATGGCCACGCCGTCGCCCACCCGGCCGCCGTCGGCGCTGACGGGCAGCACCGCCTGGCCCACGATGCGAAAAGAGGCCTGGCCCGACGCCGAGGCGATGGTGACGTCGTCGCCGATCGACCGTCCGATCTCGTGCAGTGTCTCCCGGCCCACCGCCACCTCGTCGGCCGCGACCGGGGCCCGTCCCCGGGCGACCACGGGAGCGATGCTGCCGGTACCGTCGCCGATGGCCGCGCCGTACACGGGTGCGCCGTCGATCTCCATGGCGATCTGGAACATGGCCTGGCCCACCTCGCGCACCGCGGGGTCGTCGGCCACGGACACTCCCTCCTCGAGTCGGGGAGCGTCGAAGTCCTCCGAGCTGACGGCGGCGTCGAACCCCCAGCCGTAGAGCCGGGGCGTGGCCTCCAGGTGACTCAGGCTGGCCGAGAAGACCAGGGCGGCGGTGATCGCCAGCGCGCCCACGGTCACGGCGGCTCGGGTCGAGGGCACCAGCGCCCCGCGGTCGCTCGCCACCACGAGCGTGCCGGGGCCGAGTCGGGCCGGCACCACGTGCCTGCCCGTGCGCCAGCTGGTGCGCCCGCCCGGGCCCACCAGCTCGGTCCCCGCCGCCAGGGCGGCGACCACGACGAGGGTCGCCGCCATGCCGAGGAGGATGCGGGCGTCGGGGTCGATGCCGGGATGGGGTTCGGCCCGGGCCGCCACGCCGATCGGGAACTGCGCCGAGAGCGCGAGGGCCAGCGCCCCGGCACCGAGTGCCCCGCACGCGGCGACGAGGACGCCGGGGACGAAGCGGACGACGGCGCGGTGGCGCCGGTCGAGCCCGAGCTGGACGAGGACGGTGTCCTCCCGCCGGCGAAGGGCCCGGGAGCGCCCGAACAGCTGCCACACGGTGAGGGTGCCGGCGAACACGACCACGCCGGCGATGATCAACAACCCGTTCCCGATGACGCCCAGCGTGGAACCGAAGCCGGTCTGGTTGATGGAGTCGGCCCCGGTCCATCGCTCGATGTCCACGTCGGGCGAACGCTCGGCCACGTGGGCCGTGAACGCCGCCACGTCGGCGCCGGGGACCAGCGTGAAGAAGGCGCCCTGCCCGAAGGCGCCGAGCTCGTCCCCGTACCGCTGGTAGACCGCCGGGGAGACCGCCGTCGCCACCTGGTCACCGACCCGGTTCACCACGTCGCTGGGGTCGCGGACCAGGGCCACCACTTCCATGTCGAGCGTCGGCCCCGACGTGGCGTCGATGCTGCCTCCGGTCTGGATCAGCTCGGACACGTCGGCCGGGGAGAACCCGAGCATCTTCAGGTGGTCGCCGACGCCGACGCCGAGCAACTCGGCACTGGCCTCGTGGAGCGCGATCTCGTCGACGGCGCCGGGCGTCGGCTCCCGGCCCTCGATGATGCGGTAGCCGTTCAGGGCGGCCCCGGACTCGTCGTGGGGTCCGAAGATCGACAGGAAGACGTCGTCGCGGCCGAAGAGCTGCTCGGGTACCAGGCCCAGCACGGTGAAGCGGCTCATCTGATCGACCTCGGAGATCTGGTCGAGGCCGTCGAGCTGGGACTGGTCCCGGACGAAGATGGCGAAGTCGGCGGCGTTCGTCGTGGCGACGAAGCGGTCGAGGGAGCTCCGGCTCCGATCGGCGCCGAGCACGGCGGCGATGGACACCCCGCCGACGACGGCGACGAGCAGCGCCACAACGACCAGCCGCCGCCAGTGGCGTCGGAGGTCGTTGCCGACCAGCAGCCGCATCGTCGCCGTCATCTCACCTCCCCCAGCCCATCGCCGCCCCGGTCGCCTACGACACCGTGAACGTCTTCTTCATGCCGAGGGAGAAGTGGGGCTTGCCGTCCGGTCCGGGCAGGAAGCAGACGACGGCGTAGCGGCCCGGTTCCAGATCGACGTTGACGAAGGTGGTGTCGCCGCCCGGGGCGCTGGAGGTACCTCCAACTTCCTTGGCCTGATCCTCCGGTGGTTGCTGGTCGGAGGCCAGCAGGGCGTCGAGATCGGCGCCCTCGCCGAGCTTGATGACCACCATCTCATGGGCGGACTCACCCTTGTTCGTGAACTGGAACGCCACCGGGCCGGCCGGCACCTGGTCGGGGATGCCCTCGAAGCCGTAGTCGATGGCCGTCACGGGGACCACCTTCGCGCCGGCGGCTGCCGCCGTGTCGCCCTCAGGGCCGCCCTGGTCCTGCGGCGGATCGAAGCCGCACAGGTCGACGTTCTTCTCGTCGACCCGGTTCATCGCGTCCTCGACCGAGGGATCGGCGAACACCTTGCCGAGGTCACCGTTCGCGGCGATGAACGCGTCGGCGACGGCGGTCACGTCGTCGGCGACCTCGTCCGGGGCCAGCGACTTCACCTTCGTGAGCTGCGCTTCGGTCGGCGGTCCGTCCTGGTTGTTGATCTCGTCCATCTGGGCGCAGTACGAGGTCAGATCGGCGTTCTCGGCCGCCGACGTGCTGGTGCTCGTGGTGGTCTGCCCGACGGCGGTGGCGGTGGTGTCGTCATCGCCGCAGCCGGCGACCACGAGGGTCAGGCATGCGGCGGCCGTGACGGCGGCGAGGCGCCGGGAGACGGGGCGGGCTGTGGGCATCGGTCCTCCATGGATCGGTTCGGTCAACGTGGTCGATTCACCCACGACGGACATCGTCCGCCCAGCCCGCTGGCACGAGACATGCGGTGGTGCCTGCCCCACCTCCGGGATGCCAGCGTGCGCCCTCGCTCCTCGCGCCGCCGGGCGCGACGGTCGACCCATGCGAATCGATGCCTCCGTCACCTCCATCTCGTGGATCCCGTCCGAGGCGATCAAGGGCAGCACCAAGTTGCCGTTCGCCATGGGCGTCGCCCACTACGACGACCCACCGCCCGAGTCGCTCGACGGCTCGATCACCGAGGCGCTCGCGGCCCTCCGCGACGCCGACCGCTTCCGCTTCGCCAACCACCTCGCGGGGTGGATCGAGGTCGAGGACGGCCGGATCACCGACTGGGGCCAACGGGGGTCGCCGATGATCGGCAGCACCACGATGAAGCTGGGCCGCTCGATCACCGTGGCTGCCGTCCCCTTCGCTTCCATCGCGCTGGAGCCCGAGGTGGGTGATGGGTGGGTGCGGTTCCGTCAGTCGGCCGGGGGACGCACCGGGGTCCCGGCGCCACGGCATGTCAACCGGCCGCCGTTCGTGCAGCTCGTCGCCCCCACGGCGTGGACGACCGTGGAGCTCACCATCCACGCCGACGGCCACCACGAGATCGGCCTGTCCGGGGCGAGCCCCTTCCCCCGCCACTGGCTCTACGACCGGAACGGCGTCCTCGTCCGCAAGAGCGGCATGATCGATTTCAAGGACTGGTACCGCAAGGCGTTCGGCTCGCACACCCCGTGGGGCGACGAGGACTCCGCCGCCGTGGCCACCGAGGTCGAGACGGCGCTCGAGCGCGAGTTGTCACTGACCATCATGCGGTCGGGTCGCAAGCCCAAGATCCGCAAGGTGGCCGAGGGCGATGTCCTCGTGCGCCAGGGCGAGGAGGGCGACGAGCTGTTCCTGCTGCTCGACGGGGTCCTGGCGGTGGATGTCGACGGGGAGGAGCTGGCCGAGCTCGGTCCCGGTGCGGTCGTCGGCGAGCGGGCGTTGCTGGAGGGCGGCCAGCGCACGTCGACGCTGACGGCTCGCACCCCGTGCAAGGTGGCGGTCGCCCGCACGCCGGACCTGGACCCCGACGCCCTGGCCGAGCTGCGCGAGGGACACCGGCGGGAAGAGGGTCGCTGAGCGTGCGCATCCACCTGTTGGGCGTGCGAGGTTCCACCCCGACGCCGGGTCCGGACTTCGCCCGTCACGGTGGCCACACGTCGTGCGTGGCGGTGCAGGGCGGCGACGGGTCCGTCCGGCTGGTGATCGACGCCGGCACCGGGCTGCGCGAGCTCAGCGGCCTGCTGGACGGCGGGCCGTTCCGCGGCACGCTCCTGCTCGGCCACCTCCACTGGGACCACACCCATGGCCTGCCGTTCTCGCGCTCCACCGACAACCCCGAGGCACAGGTCCACGTCCTGGCTCCTGCGGAGGACGAGCGCCCGGTGGACGAGCTGCTCGCGGGCGCCATGTCGGCGCCGAACTTTCCCATCGGCCCCGAGGGCCTCCGCGGGCGGTGGACGTGGGAGGCGGTGCAGGACCGCACCTACGAACTCGAGGGCTTCGAGGTGCTGGCCCGGGAGATCCCCCACAAGGGCGGCCGCACCTGCGGCTACCGGATCAGCGACGGCAGGCGGTCGTTCGCCTACCTGTCCGACCACATGCCCCAGGCGTTCGGCGCCGGGCCCGACGGGTGGGGCGAGTACCACGACGCCGCCATGGATCTGGCCGACGGGGTGGACGTGCTCATCCACGACTCGCAGTACACCGCCGAGGAGCTCCCGGTGCGAGGTCCGTTCGGACACGCCGCCGCCGAGTACGCCGTGGCCCTGGGGCACAAGGCGGGCGCGGGCCGGGTCGTGCTGTTCCACCACGACCCGTACCGGACCGACGACGAGATCGACGCCATCGTCGCCCGGTTCACCACGGCAGGGATCCCGGTGCACGCTGCGGTCGAGGGCACGGTCCTCGAGCCGTGACCCCGCCGTGACCGACGCGCGCCCGCGCGTCGCCGTGCGGCACGCTGGTGCCCCATGAGCGAAACCGCCGACGCCATCGTCATCGGCTCGGGGCCCAACGGCCTGGCCGCCGCCATCACGCTGGCGCGCGCCGGTCACGACGTCACGGTGTACGAGGCCGCCGACACCCCGGGAGGTGGCACGCGCACCGCCCCGCTGACCCTTCCCGGGTTCGTGCACGACGTGTGCTCGGCCGTCCACCCGCTGGCCGCAGGATCGCCGTTCTTCCAGAGCGTGCCCTTGGCCGAGCACGGCTGCGAGCTGGTGCACCCCGAGCTGCCCCTCGTCCACCCCCTGGACGGGGGCCGAGCCGGCGTGCTGCACCGCTCGCTGGAGGCCACCGTGGCCGACGCCGGCCCGGTCGACGGCCGCGCCTGGGCCCGCCTGTACGGGCCGCTGCAACGGAACTGGGACGCCATCGACGACCAACTTCTGGGGCCGGTGGTCCGTCCCCCCCGCCACCCGCTGGCGATGGCCCGCTTCGGCCTGACCGCGATCCGCTCCGCCACGGCCGTCGCCGACCGGTTCGAGACCGAGGAGATACGGGCAATGTTCGCCGGCGTCTCGGCCCACGGCTTCCTCCCCCTCGACCGACCGCTCACCGCATCGTTCGGCCTCATGCTCGGCACACTCGCCCACGTGTACGGCTGGCCCTTCGCCCGGGGCGGCTCGCAGTCCATCGCCGATGCGCTGGCGTCGTACCTGGAGTCCCTCGGGGGCCGGGTGGTCACCGGCCACCGGGTCGACCGGTTGTCGGCGCTACCGCCCCGGCGGGTGGTGATCGCCGACGTCACGCCCCGGCAGCTGGTCGGGCTGGCCGGCGACGACCTCGACGGCCGCGGCCGGCGACGACTCGAACGGTTCCGGTACGGGCCCGGGGCGTGCAAGGTCGACTACGCCCTGTCCGGCCCGGTGCCGTGGACCAACGCCGACGCCCGCCGGGCCGGCACGCTCCACGTGGGCGGGACGATCGAGGAGGTCGCCGCCGCCGAGTCCGCGGTGGCCGCCGGCCGGCACGCCGACCGCCCGTTCGTGCTGGTGGCCCAGCCGTCAGTGGTCGATCCGACCCGGGCACCGGACGGGCAGCACGCGCTGTGGGCGTACTGCCATGTGCCCAACGGCTCCACCGTCGACGTCTCCGACCGCATCACGGCCCAGATCGAGCGCTTCGCCCCCGGCTTCCGCGACACCATCCTCGATGCCCACGTCACCACCGCCGTCGGCCTCGAGCGGTACAACGCCAGCTACCCCGGCGGCGACATCTCGGCCGGTTCGCACGGCGGCACACAGCTGGTGCTGCGGCCGTATCCCGCCGTGGACCCCTACGGCACGCCCCTCGACGGGGTGTTCCTGTGTTCCGGCTCCACCCCACCCGGGGGCGGGGTGCACGGGATGTGCGGCGTGCACGCCGCCCGGTCAGCCCTGCGCTGGCTCGGCCACTGAGGGCACGATCTCGGCGGCGAGGTCCGACGGGACCTCCGTCCCGGCCTCGAACACGCCGGCCATCGCCTCCTCGAGACGGGCGTCGGCGTCGGCCCGGTCCTCGGCCTGGACACGAGCGAGGAAGTCCGACGCCGGCATCGGGCGGCCGAGGAAGAAGCCCTGCATCCGGTCGCACCCGTGCGCTTCGAGGAACCGTCGCTGCTCCTCGGTCTCCACGCCCTCGACCACGAGGGTCATGCCGAGGCTGCGGGACATGGCGATGGTGGCGGCGACGACGGCCGCCGAGCTGGGCGTCATCGACTGCACGAACGACCGGTCGAGCTTGAGGGTGCTGACCGGCAGCTCCCCGAGGTACTGCAGGCCGCAGTAGCCGGTGCCGAAGTCGTCGATGGCGGCTTTCACGCCGAGCTGTCGCAGCTCCCGGAGACGCTCCGCCACCTCGACCACGTCCTCGACGGCGGCGTTCTCGGTCAACTCGACGACGAGGCGGCCGGGATCGACTCCGGTCTCGCGGAGCGAGGCGGCGATCGACGACGCCAGGTCCTGGCGGAAGTGGCGCGGGCTGACGTTGATCGTCACGAAGCGGTCGTTCTCGCCCTCCAGGCTCCACTCGGCGAGCTGGCGGCATGCGGCGTCGATCACCCACTCTCCCAGGTCGATGATCAGATCCGACAGCTCGGCCACGGGGATGAAGTCGTTGGGCGGGACCATCCCGCGCTCGGGGTGGTTCCATCGCACGAGCGCCTCGGCGCCACAGGTGCGCCCGCCGGCCACCTCGACGATGGGCTGGTAGTAGAGGACGAGCTCGTCGTCGGCGATCGCCTGGCGCAGTGCGGTTTCGAGTTCGAGACGGGTGGTGGCCTTCTCGTGCAGCGCGGCGCTGAACACCTCCACCACCGCACCGCCCCGGTCCTTGGCGCGGTACATGGCGGCGTCGGCGGCGTTCACGAGCTCGGCCGGGGTGGAGCCGTCGTGCGGGGAAACGGCGACGCCGATGCTCGCACCGCCGTGGATGGAGTGATCGGCCAGGTCGATCGGTCGGCGGAGTGCGGCGAGGACCCGGTTGGCCACGATGAGCACGTCGTCGGCGGCAGCGAGGTGGGGCAGCAGCACGGCGAACTCGTCGCCGGCCAGACGAGCGACCGTGTCCTCGTGACGGGCCGACGTCGCCAGGCGCGCCGCCATCTCGCGCAGCAATTGGTCGCCGGCATCGTGACCGAACGTGTCGTTGACGTCCTTGAACCGGTCGAGGTCGATGTAGAGCACGCCCACGGGGGCGCCGTTGCGCTGCGCATGCGCCAGCGCCCGCTCCAAGCGGTCCATGAACAGGAGCCGGTTCGGCAGGTCGGTCAACACGTCGTGGGTGGCCTGGTGCTCACTGTCGGCGCGCTCCTGGAGCAGCGAGACGATGTGGATACCGAGGACGGAGCCAATGAGACCGGCGCCCACCGCGACCGACCCGGACACCGCCACGCCCCAGACCACCTGAGCGGTCAGCACGGCGGGGGCGGCCACGACGGCGACCACGACGATGCCGGCGTGAGCCGACGAGAACAGCGGAGCCTCGGCGGGCACGGCCGGCGGCCGGGCCCGCATCACGTCGAGGACGGTGGCGGCGCCGAAGGCGACCAGGCCCAGCGCGATCGGTGCCGTGGTGGCCAGCGGGGTGGTGACCAGCCCGGTGAGGCGCAACGCGGCGAGCAGGTGACCGACGAACAGCGCCGCCGATGCACCACCGATGATGAAGATCGGGGCCCGTCGGGTCGCTTCGGACGTCAGCGATCGGGCGACGAGCACGACCAGCGCCACGTCCAGGCCGGCGAGCAAGGAGACGAACGCCGCCCCGGCGGGGTCCCAGCCCTCGGTCGCCGACGACAAGCGGCTCACGACGAGCTGGAGGGCGATGGCGGCGGCGGCACCGATGAGGACGGCCTCGACCACGACGTCGGTGGCGCGGACTTGTCGGTGACGCCCGATGACCTCGAGCACGGCCCGTCCGAGGATGGGGTACGCGGCGATGGCGAGCACGGGTCGCCACAGCGTCGACGCCGACGCCATCGTGAGCGGGCCCACATCGGCGAGCCCGGCGTCGGCGACGGTGAGCACCGAGAGTCCAGCGAGCGCCAGGAACCGGCCGGGCACCGCGCTGCGATCGTGGTCGATCACCACGGCGGCCACCATGGCGAGGACGGCGACGAAGCCGGCCGTGCGGACGACCGTCGGCGAGCTCCAGGCCACGGCTGCGGTGCCCGCGGCGATCGCCACGGCACTGGCCAGGCCGGCGCGGTGCAGCAGGGCGCGGCCCGTGGACACGAGGTCCGAGAGTTCCCTCGGTGCCTCGGCGGCGGCCTCGGTCTGGATCGACCCGGCCCGGGAAGCGTCGATCACGGTCAGGGTGGAGACATCGGCGCCTCCGGAGCCTCAGCGCATGGCCCGATCGGGTCATTCGTGGCCATGGCCATGCCCGAGATTGTCCCGATTCGTCCCCTTGGACGCCTCAGGACTCGTCGTCAGCATCGTCGTCCGTCATCGCATGTCGCCCGGGCGCCGCATGTCCGAGCCGTACCCGCTCGATCCTCCTCCCATCACCGGCGGCGGCGACCCTCCGTCGCGTCAGCCGGCCGGGACCACCCCGTCGTCGACCCAGTCCACCAGCAGCGGGACCAGCAACGGCCAGCGAGCGAACAGGGATTCGCCGGACGCCGAGGCACCCATGCGCTCCACCCACTCGCGGTCCCCCCACGGCGGCGGGACGAGGGATGCGTTCGGGAGCAGGTCGGCCAGCGCCTCGGACGTGGCGCGGGTGTGGTGCACGTCGGAATCGCCGCTGCGGAACACGAGCGCCGGCAGCGTGGTGGCGCGCACCTGCTCGTTGGTGATCCCCGGGATCAGCTCGTCGTCACGGGGGTAGTAGGCCAGCATCCACTGCTCCATCGTGTGGATGAAGTCCTGCGGGTCGAGGGCCAGGAACCGGTCCCGGTTGCCGGGGTTGCGTTCGACCACCTCGGCCCATTCGGGGAGATCGGCCACGGCCTCCATGCCCTGCTGCCACGCGGCGACGATCGAGTTGCCGCAGTAGTGGACGCCCAGCGACATGAGACCGTAGGGGCCGCCGCTGATCCACCACACGGCCAGTGCCTTGGCGACATCGGGGTGCCGGCCGGCGGTGACCAGCGAGACCCGGGCCCCACCGGACCCGCCGCAGATCACGGCCGGCGCCATGTCGAGGTGGCGGAGGAGGCCGGCCAGCGCGTCGGCTTGGAGCACGGATTCGGGCGGTCCGTCGAAGCAGACCGACGACGCCCCGCAGTTGGGTCGGTCCCAGATCAAGCACTGCTTGCCCCGAGCGGCGAGCGCCCGGGCGAACTCCCGGACCCCGCCGTAGTCCTTGGAGAACCGGCCACCGGGAGTGATGACCCACGGGTCCCCCTCTCCAATCACCTCGTAGGCGATCTCCAACCCGTCGATCTCCGCAACCGGCACAGCCGTTCCCCTCTCGCATCGGAAGATCCCTGACGTTAGTGTTAGTTGAGCCGTGCGCGCGCCGGCACCGAGCACAGGGGGAACGAATGAGCATCGCCGACGACGTGAAGGTCATCGACTGCGACACCCATCTGACCGAGGCCGCCGATCTGTGGACCAGCCGGGCGCCGGCCGCGTACCGCGATCGTGTCCCGCGGATCGAGCAGGTCGACGGTCGTGACCACTGGGTCGTCGACGGCAAGGTCACCGGGTTCGCCGGGGGTGGCGGCGTGATCAACAACAAGGAGGAGAAGCACCCGTTCCTGAGCTCGATGCTGGAATGGGGTCGCGACACCATCCATCCGGCGGCCTTCGACGTCGACGCCCGGTTGAAGGTCATGGATGAGTGCGGCGTGCACGCCCAGCTCACCTTCCCCAACTCCATCGGTCTCGGCGGGGAGAGCCTGGCGGGCAACTCCGACGAGGCCTTCCGGCTGCTGTGCGTGCAGATCTTCAACGACGCCGCCGCCGAGTACTTCGAGCAGACGAATGGCCGCCTGGTGTCCATGCCGATCATGCCGGCGTGGTCGGTCGACGCCTGCGTCGCCGAGGCGAAGCGGGTCGCGGCGCAGGGGGCGCGGGGCGTGAACATGACCAGCGATCCGCAGGACCAGGGCGCGCCCGACCTGGCCAGCCCGGCGTGGGATCCGTTCTGGGAGGTGTGCGAGGCCGAGCACCTGCCCGTGCACTTCCACATCGGCGCCAGCCTCACGGCGATGAACTTCTACGGGAACTACTTCTGGGCGTCGCAGGACGAGTTCGTCAAGCCCGCCATCGGTGGCTCGATGCTGTTCATCAACTCGGCCCGGGTGATCATCAACGTGAACCTGGCCGGCATGCTCGACCGCTTCCCCGAGCTCCAGTTCGTGGCCGTCGAGTCAGGGATCGGCTATCTGCCCTTCATCATCGAGACCATGGACTATGAGGTGCTCGAGAACGCGCCGGCGCAGTTCGCCAACTACGAGCTGAAGCCGTCGGAGTACTTCGCCCGGAACTGGCACGCCACGTTCTGGTTCGAGAACCACTTCGACGACCTGCAGGGCCTGATCGACAAGGTCGGCGACGAGAACATCCTCTGGGAGACCGACTTCCCGCACCCCACGTGCCTCTACCCGAACCCCTTGGGCGAGATGGAGGACAAGATGGCCAAGCTGCGCCCCGAGTCGCGACGTCGGATCCTGGGGGAGAACGCGGCGAAGCTCTACCGCCTCTGAACCGAGCGGCTCCCCTCGGCTGAGGGGACCGGAGGTCCGGGCGCCACGTCGGAGCGACATCTACCCGGTCCTCGGGCGCGGTCACGACAGGACGGACAGCGCCACGAACCCGCCGTAGCCGGCGAGCAGCACGATGCCGTCGCCGCGGCTCAGTCGGCCGCCGGACCGGGCGAGCGCGATGACCGCCACCAGGGCGACGAGCATCGCCACCATCGGGGGGCGGATGGAGGCGGTGTCGGTGATGCGCAGCGGCGTCAGCACGGCGGCGGCACCCAGCGTCATGGTCGCGTTGTAGGCGTAGCTGCCGACCACGGCCGCGACGACGGCGTCGCTGATCCCGCGGCGCGCCGTCGACCAGGCGAGGACGACGAGCTCGAATGCCGTGGCGAATCCCACGATCGTGAGCGAGAGCTTGGTCTGGCTCGTCTCCACGTCGGTGAACCGCCGGACCGCTTCCACCAACAGCGCGGCACCGCCGACGATGGCGGCCGTCCCGATCAGGACGAGGACCAGCTCTCGGCCGACCCGGCCGCCGGCGTCGCGCTGCTCCTCGAGCTCCCCGGTCTCGCCGAGCGACGGCGGCCGCCGCTCCTGGATCCAGATCCACGCCACGTACGCGACGTAGGCCGCCACCAGCACCGCCCCTTCGATGCGGGTGACCGAGCCGTCCCACGCCAGGACGACGGCGAGCAGACCCACCGGGACACCGAGGACGGCGTAGCGAAGCACCTGGCGCGAGAACCGCAGCGGCGCGATCAGCGCGGCGACGGGAAGGGCCACCAGACAGATGGCCGCGTTTGCGCCGACGACATCGCCGAACGCCACAGCCGGGACGTCTCTGATCCCCGCCGCCACCGCGGTGGCGAGCTCCTCTGGCTCGGCCCCGGCGAGCAGGATGGCCAGGGCGAACGCGCTCACGCCGAGGCGCGCCGACGCCGCCGCCAGGTTCTCGGCGAACTGCTCGGCCCCCCAGACCACGAGCGCGACGCCCCCGACCAGCATCACCGCCTCGATCACGGCGTCAGATGCAGCACTGGCCTGCTGTTCCCTCGGAGTCGGCGAGGACGGTGTAGATCTCCCACGCGGCGCCGTCGGGGTCGTCGACCCACACCTTGTCCTGCACGGCGTAGCAGCAGTCGACAGCGTCCTCGGTGGCGGTGGCCATGCCGGTGTCGGTCAAGCGTCGCTGCGCGGCGGCCACCTCGTCGGTGGAGAAGACCTCGACGCCGAGGTGGTTCAGGGAGCCGGCGGCCGTGGGGTTCTCGATGAGGACGAGCTTCAACGGCGGTTCGTCGATGGCGAAGTTGGCGTAGCCCGGCCGGCGCTTGGCCGGACCGACCTGGAACAGCTTCGAGTAGAAGGCGACGGCTGCGTCGACGTCGGCGACGTTGAGGGCGAGCTGGACCCGGGACATGGTGGACCTCCGCGTAGACTGATCGACGTTCGTCGATACATTGATGTTCGTCAATGTATCGACGCCTGTCGATTCACGCAAGGAGCTGTCGTGACCGATCCGCATGCCGTCGAGTGTTGCGCCCCCCTCCTCGGCGGCGCGTTGGACGAAGGTGACGCCGTCGCGCTCGCCGCCGGCTTCAAGGCCCTGGCCGATCCGGTCCGCGTCCGGCTCCTGTCGCTCATCGCCGCCGCGCCCGACCAGACGGCGTGCAGCTGCGACCTCGAGGCCCCGGTCAGTCGCAGCCAGCCCACCGTGAGTCACCACCTCGGCATCCTGGCCGAAGCGGGGCTGATCACCAAGGAGAAGGAGGGACGATGGGTCATGTGCACCGTCGTCCCGGGACGGCTGGCCGAGTTGCGTCGCGCGCTCGGCGCTTGACGCCGCGCCGGGCGACGCCCTGACCCGACGCCGCCCACATCACGCCGCCGCCATCACGGCGAGACCGACCGCGGCCGCACCCAACCCGACGAGGAACGTGGCGGCGACGTTGCGAACGGCGTCGTCGAGGTCACCTTCCTCGGCGAGCCGGACGGTCTCGAAGGTGAAGGTGGAGAACGTCGTGTACGCGCCCAGACCACCGGTGCCGAGGACCGTGCGGGTCGTGCCGTCCAGGCCGTGGTACAGCCCCCATCCGGTGAGCAGCCCGAGGAGGAGACAGCCAGTGACGTTGACCGTGAACGTGCCCCACGGGTAGGCGCCGCTGGTGCGGTCCTGGACCCAGCCGTCGAGGAGATAGCGGGCCGGTGCCCCGATGCCGGCAGCCGCCAGGAAGACCACCCACCCGATCGGGCTCACGCATCCTCCGGGGCCATCAGCCGGCCGGCGCGGATGCCGGCGAAGGCGAGAGCGAGGCCGGCGGCCAGGCTGCCCAGGCCGTAGACGAGACCCGTGACGGCGCGGCCGTCCTTCACCAACAGGGCGGTCTCGACCTCGTAGGTGGACATGGTGGTGAAGGCGCCGAGGATGCCGGTGGCCAGGAACGGTCGCACCAAGCGGGTGGGTGGGAAGCGCTCGATGAGGAGCACCAGGAGGAGGCCGAGCAGGAAGCTCCCGGCCAGGTTGGTCCAGAACGTCGCCCACGGGAACCGGTCGGTCGCGGTGGGGATCCACCGGCCGATGCCGTAGCGCGCCGATGCCCCGACCATCCCCCCGAGCGCGACGGCGGCGAGAACGTCGGGTTGCAGCCGACCCCGTCCCTGCGGCCGACCCGCGCGCCGCACTCGATGGACGGCGGGCTCCGCCGGATCGGACGGGTCGAGGTCGGGGTCGATGGGGATGGGGCGCCGCTCGTGATCCATCCCACCTCCCTGTGGCTCTCGTTCCGATCCGATCCCTGCCGGTCTACCTCCCGGAACGGGCCTGCCCGCATGATCGGGCTCGGATACCCTCCGCGGCGTGGTGGGACTGGTCGGGCGGAGCACGGAGGCGGCATGGCTGGCGCGCTGCCTCCGGGTCGACGGGCCCTTCGTCGTGATGCTCCTCGGTCTGGCCGGCGTCGGAAAGTCGTTCCTCCTCGACAACCTCGCCGGCGTCGCCGCGGAGACCGGCTGGCGGGTGGAGCGGATCTTCGGCTCTCCCGCGGCCCGTGACGTCCCGTTGGGGGCGGCCTCGCACCTCATCCCAGGTGGACGGGACGACGAGCCCGAGGCGCTGTTCCGCCGGGCTCGGATCGAGCTCGTGCGGCACGCCCGCGGAGCGCCGCTGCTGCTCGTCGTCGACGACGTCCACGAGCTGGACGCATGGACGGCCGCGCTGGTCGACCAGGTGGCTGCCCACCGCGACGCCCACATCGCGGCGGTGGCCCGTACGGGGGCCTTCTCACCGGCCGTCAGCACGCTGTCTGCCCGGGCGGGAGCCGAAACGCTCGTGATCGACCCGCTTCCCCGAGACGCCGCCGACGTGTTGGTCGAGGAGTTGTTGGGCGGCCCCTGTGACGACGATGTCCTCGACGAGCTCTGGGGCCGGTGCCTCGGCCACCCCCTGTACGTGGAGGCGGCACTGGCCGAGGCGCTCCAGCGAGGCGCGGTGCGACGGGGCGACGAGGGGTGGGGACTGGCGGCGCCGATCTCCTCCCGCCGGCTCGATGAGCTGGTGGCGGGCCGCCTCCGACAGGCTGGTGACGACGGACTGGCGGCTGCCGAGTTCATCGCCGTCGCGGGTCCGTTGCCGCTCGACCTGATGCGACTGGTGGTCCCCACAGGCATGGTCGACCATCTCGTCCACCACGGCCTGCTCGAGCGGCGACAGGTCGACGGTTCCACCGTCGTCGCCCTGGCTCACCCGCTCCTGGCCGAGGCGTGCGTGGAGCGGCTCACCGAGGCTCGGACGCGCGAGATCTGTGGCCAGCTGGTCCGAGCGGTCACGACGCGTGCTCCCGGTGCCGCCATCGACGTGGTCCGTCTGGGCGCGCTCATGCTGCGGTCGGGCGAGGTGGATGCGGACCTCGCGGTGCGGGCGGGGAACGAAGCGCTTCGCCGGGGGGATCTGGCCCTCGCCGAGGACCTCGCCAGGGCAGCCGGCGAAACCGCGCCGGGCTCGATCCCCGCCCAGCTCACGCTGGCGCGGTCGTTGGCGTACGGCGGCCGAGGGGAGGATGCACTCACCCTCCTCGCCCGGATCCGGGTGGCGGACCCTGCCGCCGCGGCCAGCGTCGCGCTGGTGCGGGGACACGTGCTGGCTTTCGGCCTCGGGCGAGCCGACGACGCCATCCGCCTGCTCGAGGAGACGGCGAACGACCTGCCTCCGGAGTTGCGCTGGGGTCTCGACGGCGCCCGCTCCCTCTACGGCGCGCTCGCCGGTGACTTCGAGGCCGCCATCACCGCGGCGTCACGCGTGCTCGCCAACGACGACGCCGACGACGAGGTCCGGCTCGGCGCCCTGGTGAACCTCACCGTCGCCCGCAGCGTCCGCGGTGACCTGGCGGACATCGGTCAGCAGGTGGACGCCGGCCTGGCGCTGGTCGACTCGATCGACCTGCCGCATCCTCTGGCCGCTGACCAGCTCGCCGCCACCCGACTCAACAGCCTGCTCGCCGCCGGCCGACTGGACGAGGCCCGCCGGGAAGCGGAGCGACGCCTGACCGACGATGCGAGCCCGCTCCTGCTCACATGGTCCGGAGTCGTCCTGGGCATGGTCGGCCAGCGACGGGCCGCCGAGGCTGCAGAGCGGCGCGCCGTCGAGATGTTCGCCACCGCCGACCCGCTGCGCCTCGCCCCGCAGGCACAGTCGTTGCTGGTGATGCATCGCGCCCAGGGGGGCACCGTCGACGATGTGTCCCGCTCGATGCTCGCCGCGGCGGGCGCTGCGGCCGGCCAGGAAACCCGGCTGCGGTGCTGGGTCGAACGGGCCGAGGTCTGGTGCGCGGCGGCCATGGGGCGAACGGCTGAGGCCGTCGACCGGGCGACGGCGGTCGGTGGCGAGACCGTGGCACGGGATCACGTCGTGTGGGGCGTCTGGATCCTCCACGATGCCGTTCGGCTCGGGGCCGCCGGTGCTGTCACCGATGCCTTGGACGCCGCCATCTCCCGGACGTCGGGCGCCCACCTGCTCGGTGCCATGCGCGACCACGCTCGTGCCCTCCAGGCCGGGCGGCTCGACGACCTGGCCGGCGTCGCCCGGCGCTTCGCCAGGTCGGGGTCCCCGACGTTGGCGTCCGAGGCGTCGGCCCAGGCCGCCGTGCGGCACGCCGACGCCGGAGACGACGAAGCGGCCCGCCGACTGGCCCTGCTGGCCGTCCTCTGGCACCAGCGCTGCGACGGGACGCCACCGCCCAGCGTCGATACCGTCGCCGATCTCCTCACCCCGCGCCAGATCGAGATCGCCGTCCATGTGAGCAGCGGTGCCACCAGCCAGGCCGTCGCCGACACGCTCTTCCTGTCGGTACGGACCGTGGACAACCACCTGCGGACGATCTACGGGAAACTGGGGTTGCGGGGTCGCGACGAGCTCGGGACGCTCATCCGATCGGCGGGCTGATCCGGGGACCCGTCATCTGCGTCTCCCGGGGCTCAGCCACAGTTCACCACGATCTGTCCGTCGAGCAGTTCGCTGCCGGGGTCGCTGACGTCGATGAACTGGCCGCCGCCGGTGGCGCGGCCGCCATCGATGCGGAACGCCGGCGGCGCCGGCGAGACGGCAGCGGAGGACTCGAGGTCGGGGCCGCCGTCGACGCTGACCGAGGCGTTGGCGGTCGCCTTGCTGTCGGCGCTGTAGCCGACCGAGAGCTCCGCACCGGTCGCCTCGTCGATCAGTCCCGACACGCTCAGCGCACCGGCACGTTCGTCCATGCGGCAGAAGGCACGGTCGCCGGGGACGAAGGCATACACGGTGGTGCCGATCGTGGCGCTCGCCGACGCCTCGCCGGACCCCTCGGTGGCGGACGGGTCGGCGCCGGCCTCACCGGCGTCGTCCGCTCCCGTGGCGGCCGTCGGCGGCGACGACGTCGAGGCCCCGCCCGCCTCGTCGTCATCGCCGCCGCATCCGGTTCCCACCAGCGCCCCGAGGACGATGATCCCCACCGCCGCTCGCCACCGGCGCTGCGCCTGCCCCCTCGGTGCCATGTCCGCTCCTCCCGTGGGCGAGCAATCGATGCCCATCCCGCCGTCAGGGGGAACGTACGACGCCGACCCGCCGGCGAGGCCGGTCGCGATCTACTCAATCTGCGCCACGCACTACTCAATCGCCGCCGTCGGGCGAGGGGGCCAGGGGTGGGCTCATGCGTCCAGTCCGGCGGCGATCAACCCACGCATCAGGCGGCGCTGCTGCGACCGGGCCACGACCGGCGACCGAAGTTCGGTCGCCGGTCGGGACACGCTCGGTCAGCTGACCTCGATCTTGCCGATCATGCCGGCGTCGTAGTGGCCGGGCTGGTGGCACGGTTCTGGATCGTCCCGGCCTCGGTGAACGTGAACGCCAGCTGCTTCGACTGGCCTGGCTTGACGGCGACGGCGTTGGGCTCGTCGCCCATCATCGCTCCCCCAGCCATGTTGGCCATCTCCTGCTCGTGCTCCTTCTGCAACTGGGTGTCGCCGAGGACGAACTCGTGCACCACCTTGCCCTCATTGGTCAGGTTGAAGAGCACTGTCTGGCCGGTCTCGACCGACACCGACGCCGGGTCGTAGCTGAACGAGTCCCGCATGGACACGTCGATCGTGCGATCGGCATCGGCCGGGTCGGCCGGGGCGCCGAAGCTGAACGACTCGGCGCCGCCGTCGTGCATGCCGGCCATGGTCGACGACGACCCGCCGCTGATGGGCACGGCCGACGGGGTGTCGCCGTCGCCGCATGCGGTGACCGACACCACGAGGGCGAGGCCGGCAGCGGCGGCGAGGGCGCGTCGTCGCCAGGGATTTCTGCATGAGTACATCTTCTGCTTCCTTTCGTCGTACGGACCGTCGGACACCGCCCGCTCACGGCGGCGGCAGCTCCGGTCCCATGACGAACGAGCGTTCATGCGTGGCGAGGCGCACCCGGCTCTCGGTCATCGCGGTCAGCACGAGTGCAGCCAGCGCCACCACGACCGCCATGCAGACGGTGCATCTCGCGGCGAGCAGAGCGTGCGCCGCATCTCCCTGTACCTGGGGACGCGCCGCACCGGGCGACGGCGCCAGGTGGAGCGCGAGCGACGGGGCCGCGAACCAGTGGTCGGCCGCTCGGTCGTCCAGCCCGTGCATCGAACTCAACCCGAGCACCAGGGCGAGGCACACGACGACCTTGGCCAGCCACGCCGATCGACGTTCGGACGTCCTCGAGTCACACACCTCGCTCACCTCGGGTCCGAGTCAAGCTCGCCGGTCGCCGGACGCCAACCCCGACATTCGGGTGCCTCCGTCGGCGGGCGCCTTTCGCCGCACGTCAACGGAGCGCCGCCACGGTGCTGGCGCTCGTAACGTTCCGGTCGTGGACGGACCGCTCGACGTCACGGACCATCTGGCAACCGCCTGGCGGGCCGTGACCGGTGCACCGGAGCGGCCGGCGCCGATCGAGGTGGTCGGTCCTCGAGGCGCCCTCCCGTCGAACCTCCCGGTCGCGGGGCTCGCCGAGGCATGCGTCGGCGTCGCACTGTCGGCGGCGAGTGAGCTGCACGCGGCGCGGGGTGGCACCAGGCCGGCGGTCACCATCGACCGCGACCACGTCGCCGACGCAGTTCGCAGCGAGCGGTACTTCCGGCGCGGCGAGAGACCGGCCGGTATGTCGTTCGCGCCGCTCTCCCGCTTCTGGCCCACGGCGGACGACAGGTGGATCCGGACCCACGCCAACTACCCGTGGCACCGCGAGGCGCTGTTGCACAGCCTGGGCCTGAACGACGACGCCGATGCCGACGCCGTGGCGGCGCAAATCGTCAGCGGCGGCGCCCGCGAGCTCGAGCAGCGCATCGTGGACGCCGGCGGGATCGCCGCCGCCGTCCGCACGCTCGAGGAGTGGAGCGCCCACCCCCAGGGTGCGAGTGTCGCTGACGAGCCCCTCGTCGGTACCGACGACGGTGCCGACGCGCCACCCAGGTCCCGTTCCCTCGGCAGCCAGCCGGCGACCGGTGTGCGAGTCCTCGACCTCACCCGGGTCATCGCCGGCCCCGTCGCCACCCGACTGCTCGGCGCCCTCGGCGCCGATGTCCTGCGTCTCGACCCGCCGGGGCGACCAGATGGTGCCCGGGGCCGCCCGATGGACACCTTGCTCGCCAAGCGCAGTGCCTTCCTCGACGCGACTGACGCCACCGAGCGGCTCCACGCGCTGATCGACGACGCCGACGTGGTGGTGTGCGGCTACCGGCCCGGATCACTGGACCGCTTCGGTCTGAGCCCGGATGCGTTGGCCGAGCGCCATCCGGGCGTGGTGTCCGTGCACCTCGCCGCCTGGGGCCACACCGGCCCGTGGTCGCAGCGCCGGGGCTTCGACTCGATCGTCCAGGTGGCCTCCGGCATCGCCGTCGCCGAGTCACCCGATGGCGACCAGCCGGGCGCGCTCCCCTGCCAGCTCCTCGACCACGGCACCGGCTATCTCGTGGCGGCGGCTGCCCTCGACGGCCTGCGTCGGCAGATGTCCGAAGGCGGCACACCGATCCGGCGCCTGTCCCTGGCCCGCACGGCGTGGTGGCTCACCCACGCCGGTCCCGCCGGCCCGACGCCCGACGCACCGCCCCCGGATGACGACGCCCGGTGGACGGTGGAACTGCCGACCACCGAAGGGTCCGTCACCGCGGTGCGCCCGCCCGGAGCCTTCGACGGCGAACCGCTGCGCTGGCCGGGCGCACCGGCCCGCTACGGGACCGACGACCCCGCCTGGATGTGAGCGTCCGGGGTCCCCCATCGGTGGTGGCGGCAGCGGCATGATGCGCTCGATGTCCGATTTGGGGACGGTGGACGGAGCGAACACCCAGACCCTGGCGGAGGCGCGCCGGGGCCGGATGTTCCGCCGGCTGGGCATCGCGGTCATGGTGGTGTTCCTCGCCGCCGGAGCGATGGGCTGGTTGGGGCAACACAAGGGCACGGCATCGGCGACGCAGGGCGGTTATCGGATCGAGGTGTCGTACCCGAAGGTGACCCGGGGCGGACTACCCGCCAATTGGGTACTCCGGGTCGAGCGGCTCGACGGTCAGCCGCTCCCGTCGAGCTTCGACATCCGCTCGAACGCCGGCTACTTCGCGATCTTCGACGAGAACGGGCTCGATCCCCAGCCGGCATCGGTGTGGTCCGATGGCGCGTTCCTGACCTGGACGTTCGAACCAGAACAGAGCCAGACCGTGCTGGTCGTCAGGTTCGACGCGCGCCTCCAACCGAACACCCGTGGCTGGTTCGACAACACGACGTCCTTGGTCGTCGACGACACGGTCGAAGTCAGCGCCAACTACCGGACATGGGCGGTGCCGTAGATGGAACTGATCGTGCGAGCGAGCGTCATCTACTGGCTCCTGTGGTTCCTGCTCCGGGTGGCCGGAAAGCGTGAGCTGGCGGAGATGACGCCGTTCGAGCTGATCGTCCTCATGGTCATGGGCGACCTCATCCAGCAAGGCGTGACACAAGAGGACATGTCGCTCACCGGCGCTGCGCTCGGCGTCACCACGATCATGGTGTGGACGCTGGCCCTGAGCTACCTCAACTTCCGGAGCAGCACGCTGTCCGAGATCCTCGATTCCGGTCCCGCCATCCTCGTCTCCCACGGCACCCTCGACACCGACATGCTCGCCATCAACCGGCTGACCGTCGACGACCTCCTCGACGAGGCCCGCAACAACGGCATCCATCGGGTCGGCGACATCGAGTACGCGATCCTCGAAGCCGACGGCAAGATCTCGTTCCTCCGAGAAAGAGACCCGTGACCTTCGGGCGGCGGGCCGACTGGGACGTGGTGGTGGAGCCGACGCTCGACCTGACCAACGTCCAGGGCGGCAGCCTGTCTTGCCTCGACACTGGTGAGGTCGCACTTCAGCTCGAACGCTCGCCGACGGTCGAGCTGATCACCTTCTCGAGCGGGTCGGGATCGTTGACGGAGCCGCTCGGACACCACGCTGTCCCGTGGTGCAGAACCCGTCGTCGTGGACGGAGCGCGGCGCGACGCAGCGCCGCTCCTCACATCGACCCGACCGAACGCTGGGCCCCTGGCGCCGATCGAGTTGTGATCGCCGTCCGGACCACCATGTCGGCACGGCTCATCGTTGCCGAGAGCGCTTGACCCGGGCAGGAATGCCGTGGCAACTCGACCGGACGACGCGATCCTCAGCCTTCCCGTGGATGAGCGCCTGGCGCTGGTCGACTCGATCTGGGAGAGCATCCGAGAGAGCGCCGAGGACGTCCCCGTCGGTGATGGGACCAAGGCCGAGATGCAGCGGCGGCTTGCACTTCACCGAGACGATCCCGAACTCGGTGACGATCTCGATGTCGTCCTTGCTCGTCTCCGAGCGGGCGATTGACAATTCGGGTTCGGGTCACCCCCGAAGCCCAAGCGGACCTGGCCGCGGGCTGAGACTGGTACGACGCAGCTTCGCCCGGCCTCGGCGACGCCTTCATCGTCGAGGTCGAGGCGTCGATCCGGTCGGCCGCTGACTGGCCCAACGCAGCGGCCCTCGCGGATGACCCGATCCGCCGAGCGCAGCGGGGGGAGGTATCGATGGATTCGCGGAGGCGAGTCAGAACCTCGCAGATGGCCGGGGTTCGCATCGTCCGACACAAGGGAAGTGGGCCCCCGACGACCCTCTCGGCATCACGACGTGAAACTGCTCAACCGCTGGCAGTCGCCGCCTCGTCGAGTGCCTGGTGAAAGCTGTCGTTCTCGGACCGCACGTCCGCCCAGGCGGCGCTGGCGTGCACGATCCTCTTCGCTTCGGCCAACGAAACGCCGAGCCGCTCGACCGTGGCCTTGATTGACTGCGCCTGTGAGAAGCCCTCCTCACGGAGTTGCTCGAGCACGGTGTCCCACAGGTGGAGATCGGTGAGAAGATCGCCGGCGCGGCGACTCGCATCAGCTGTCGTGCTCATTCGTCTCCTCCTCGGTCGAGAGCGATCGTGATCTCCACTGTACGGCCGGGATTGGCTCCGGTGACCCGCGTTCCCCGGATGACAAGCGAAGACGCTCCGCTGCCCTCGAATCGTCTGGGGAGTTCTCGACGTGCGGCTCGAAGGACGGCCGCTGCCCCGACGGTCACCGACGCGCCCGAGGCGGGGTAGACAGCGATGTCCTCAAGGTAGATGACATCACCGACCTGCCTTCGCTCGGCGAGAACCTCGATCTCCTGGCCATCGACGACCACCGACCACTCGAACAACTCCGTCATCGGCCGTGCCTCCGATGCATCGGTCGGGGACGTGCTGGGCTGGCCACCTCCCCATCATCCGCAGCACCGGCGACAAGAACCCCTGCGAGCAAGGAGGTGCGATCCCCACTCGTTCTGGTGGAGACGATGGGAATCGAACCCACGACCCCCTGCTTGCAAAGCAGATCGGAGGCCGTCCGAGCGATGTCGTGGCGTGCCAACGAGTGTCGATTGGAGTCGCGGAGTTCGGCGCGTTCCCCAGGTCAGCAGGGGTTCGGCAGTCCAAGACCGTCCGGCGGGATCATCGACCGGGCCGTGCAGTGCGTGTCTGTCCGAACGGACCAGCTGGCTACGTTCGTGGCTACGTCACTTGCCCTACCAGGTCCGCAGGGGCTGCTGTGATCCTGGCTGAACGTAGCCAAGCAGTGGGCTTTGGCCAACCACACGGACGACGTATTGAGCCGAGTTGGATCGCTCAGGTTCCGAGCGATCTCAACCGGAAACTGAGCGACCGGTTCTACCCCGGATCACCGACCGGGACCGGCCGCCTCATCAAGCGATCGGTGCAACCGATCATTCGCAGGCCGCACGTCCTCCCACGCTGGGCTGAGGTGAGATCTTCTTCGCCTCGGCCAAGGAGACACCGAGCCGTTCGACGGTGGCCTTGAGCGATTGCGCCTGGGAGAAGCCCTCGGCGCGTAGCTGCTCGAGCAAGGTGTCCCAGATGCCAAAGTCCCGGAGCAGCTCGGAAGCCCGGTTACTCGAGTCGGGTGGGGTCTCCATCGTCTCCTCCTCGTGCGAGGGATCGTGCTCAACTCGTACGAGCAAGCGCAACTCTTACAGCGCTGGTGTTCGCACAGTCGGAGGCAGCGGCGGGTCGTCGCCGTTCCGCCAAGCATCCAGTCCGGCGTGCGCGTCTCCCCTCCACCGGATGTGTCGCAAGAGGTCGTCGAGCACGACGGCACGACCAGCCACCGGGTCGCACGGGACATCGGTGGCGGGGTCGAGCGGCGACACTCCGTATCGGCTTCGCACCCGCGGTCCATAGAGCACGACGTTGGTCGTGCCCGGCAAGGCAGCGGATGGAACGAGAAGGGCCGACGGTCGAGCGCTCGCAACCCAACCCTGACATGGTGCCCAGTCATCGTCGACCAGCGTGTCGGGAGCGATCCCAAGCCCGGCCGCGGTGTCGAAGTTGAGGTCCACGACGTCGTCGGGCAGCTCGAGTTCGCCTGCCCAGGGCCGGAGGATGATCTCGGCGGCCTCGTCGGCACCGCGAACGTTCATGCCGCGGAAGTACTCCGCCCACGGCGTGAGTGGGTGGGTCGACCAGTACTGGACGATCGCTCCTGGGATCCCCCACCTCGTCGGGCTCCTGTTGGTGCTGATCCACAGCGGCGTGTCCCAGTCGGCCACTCGGTAGCCGACCACCGTTGTCACGTGGCGACGAATGACCTGGCGTTCGAGGCCAACCGGATCAGCCGCTGGTACGACTCGGCGTCCTTGAGCTCGTCGACTGGTCGCCGGTCATCCAGGGCCGGGTGTGGCCGCAGGAGCCACTGGATCGCACCTCTCGACGTCATGGCATGGCGGAGATGGTTCACGATCTTGGCCACGACGACGACCTTGTCGGCGTGGTCGCCGGAAGGGCTCTGCGAGTTCTCCGGGTTCGTCCAGCGCCGAACCGTGTCGGCCGACACGAGACACCTCGGCGAGAGCCTCGGTGGAGAGACCAACGTTTCCCAGCTCACGGCCGCGTCCTTGGTGCCGGCACGCCACACTGGATGCTCGTCGAGCATGTCGCGCAGCGCCTGCCGAACGTGTTCCACGGCCACTCGGAGCTGGGCCCGATCCTCTTCACGGACGGCGAGGAGTGCGTCGATAGTTCCTGCGTGGAGTGCGCGTGTGAGGTACGGGTCCGCCTCGGCGTAGTCGTCGGCGAACTTGGGCAATGCGTCGGCGAGCGCGACAACGTCGTCAGCGACCTCGTCGACCGTGGCGCGCTCGAGGGCTTCCTGGATCTTGTTCGCCTGGTCGAACAGCGCCGGCGCCACCGCCCAGAAGTCGTGGGCAGCGGGGGCAGGTGCGATCGTCATCGAAGCCCAGCGTACTGAGATGCGGGCGTCCGGGGTTTCATGATTCGCCGTGGCGGTCACCAGCCAGCAGGTCCTCTGGCTCGTGTCGCTCGAGACGGTCGAGGGCGTTGCCGGGTTCCAGACGGTCGTCATCGAGACGAGTCGACTCGTTGCGCTGGATGGTCGGCTCGAGG
>CAWEQL010000020.1:0-40656 GCA_963811245.1 uncultured Acidimicrobiaceae bacterium | reverse complement strand
CTGAGCCAGCCCCAGCTAACTCGGTGATGACCACAGCCGAAATCACCAGCCGAAAGTCTCCGGTGTACCCGTGCCGCAGGACTCGTTGGCTGGCGCTCAGCCAGGCCGGGTCGTCACCGGCTCCGTCAGTGAGGAAGTTCAGCAGGACGCAAGTGTCGAGCGCAATCCGTCGTTCACTCGCCATCTCGCTGCCTCCGAACAGACTCGACCGAGCCGAGTTCGTCGCTCCACTCCGTGCCGAGCGCACCAGCCATTTCGTCTAGTTCTGGGCGGCGACGGGAACGCGCAGAGACAACCTCAAAGTCGTCCAGTTTGAGGAGGATTTTTCGGCCGTCTCGATTCCGTCGCAATTCTCCCCAGGCCGTCACCGTTCGACCGACAGCTCGCAATACCCTGGTTTCCTTGTCCAAGGTGAATGTGACTCGGACGGAATGCTGCGTCGCGTCATCGATCATTCCAAACTCACGCCGACTCTTATGGTCGAAGAATCGGTAAATCCGTCCTGTTACCGATCCAACCGAGAGCGTCGAGGAAGCGAGCGCATCCTTCGCGGTGTCCAGCGTGACCTGCGAGATATCGGCAGTCACGTCGCCTCGCGCCACCACTTGCAGACCAGATACACCTGGGAAGCTAAGAGCGGTGGCGAGGTCTACAGCACCCTCCAACATGCCGGTGTCCCAGCTAGGGTCAACACGTTGTTCGTGCAACCTGCCGAGACCCCCGACAATCTCTGCGAAACGCGCCTCGATCTCCTCGCTTGACTGGCGCGGGCGAATGGCGACCTCGGCACTACCTTCTCGAAGGTCTGCGATGACCATCTCGGTCGCGATTCCGCCGACCTTCAGGAGCTCGAGCAGAGATCCGAGGGCCTTATGAAGGGCCTCGACATCAATCGAGCCGTGCTCTCCCAGAATCCGAAGCCGTATCTCTCTGCCGAGTTCGGGTTCCTGGCTCATGCCCGGAGTCTAGGCAGGTGACGGTTCCGAGCCCATGACTTTCGCGCCGCTCGTCGCAACGCGTTGAGAT
Source organism: uncultured Acidimicrobiaceae bacterium (assembly GCA_963811245.1). Classification (GTDB taxonomy): domain Bacteria; phylum Actinomycetota; class Acidimicrobiia; order Acidimicrobiales; family Salinilacustritrichaceae; genus Salinilacustrithrix. The sequence goes on along the minus strand of CAWEQL010000020.1, from coordinate 39,630 downwards.
CGCGCGGGCGGGCAGGCACACGGCGGCTCCGGGCCAACAACGAGGTCGTCCGTGCCCCAAGCGATGCGGTCGCGTCAATCTGGGCGGTAGGACACACCTCCGGCCTTAGACCCGTCTGCCGCGCTGACAGACAGCACCCCCGCTCGAAGGCATCACTTCCTCAGATGCGGGCGCAGTCCCCGGTCACGTCCTCGCCCGCGGAGCACGGCCCACCGATCGCTGAGTAGAGGTGTGCCAAAAAGGTGTGCAATCGTCGCCTGGCATGGCGAGAGGCCGCCTCCCTGCTCCGGGAAACGGCCTCTACCTGCGGTTTTCTTCGGTCGGGCTGACAGGATTTGAACCTGCGACCCCTTGTCCCTCGCCACGGTGAACCGCGAATCGGCTCTGGTGTGCAAAGATGCGTCCTGAACTGCACAAATGCCTCGCCGTCATTGCTCGCCTCTTGCGCGATCTTGACCGCGAAGGCGGCCTTCTGCGCGAATACTTGGGGGATTTGTGCGGCACGCTGAGGTGTCGTCCAACGCCAGCAAGCAGACCCCTGCGTCCGCATTCAATACCTTTCCGGGGACCCTCCAGCCGCGCGGCCGAGGCAGCCCGGATCAGCGTTGATAAGCGTGGGCCTGGCGTCGGGGCGCCGCACGGAGGAAAGTGGAGGCAGCCGAGCACACCGTGGAGGTAGGCCCGTGAACGAGTGGTTCACCGAGAACGCGGACCTGATCACGGGCGTCTGCGGTATCGCGACGGCGATCGGGCTCCTGGCTACGGCGGCCGCCCTTCTTGTCGCCGCGTTGCAGCTCCGCGATCAGCGCCGCCTCAACCGCGCGACCACCGTCTACCAGATCCAGCAGGACGCCCGCGCCATGGCAATACACCTGCTCGCCGACCCGTTACAGGCCGAGGCCGTGTTCGGGCGTCAGCCGGACCTTGGCAAGGCCGCGATCGCCTCCGTCATCAACTTCTACTCGGCGGCCTTCCAGATGCACCTGCACAGGGTCCTCGACGACGATTCGTGGGACCGACTCGCTGAGGACTTCCTTGTGCTCTTCGGGAACGCGCGCGCGCACGACCAGTGGTCCGCTAGCAGGGCAAGCTTCGACCGCCGATTTGTGAACGAGATCGACCTGCGGTGGGCGAGGGCCCACGCGACAAAGGAGGAATCCGATGGTGGGGATCTTCAACAGCGTCGGTCATGAGACCGAGCCGGCCACAAACTTGGCCGCCTCCGCCCTCTTCGGCGCGCTGGCGTCTGCCTACCAGGCGCTCGCGCTGGTCGAGTCCGGCGACGCACCGGCCGCGAATGCTCAGATGACGGCCGCGGCGGCACAGCTCCGCGTAGTCGCTCCCCAGTACGCGACGCTCTTCGCACAGGGCTCAGATGCCCCGATCCTGGCCTCAGCGGAGCCGACTCCGTCGCCTGGTAACGTGGCCGAGCTCCAGGATCAACTCCACCAATTCGGCTACAGCATGTCGCTACGAAACCGCGACCTCTTCGGCATCGCAGCACGGGAGTCCCGCCTCCTCGCAGACACGCTGGAGCATGTGGCGTTCACGGGCCGGCACGCGGACTGGTACGGCGTCAGGGACGTGGTCCACCAGATCAACCGCCTTACCAATCTCGGCGTGACCATATCGCGCCTGGCGGCGTACACCGGGAGCGATCCAGGACTGCAGCAGTAGGGCACAGCGTACGAAGCGCGGGTACGCGGCCTGTCCAGGCGTCAGAAGACCCGGCGTCGACGGTCAGCAGCAAGCGGGTGGTTGACCTCGAAGCGAGGAGCGCCGCGGCGGCCCCGACCGCGCGGGCTTGGTGACAGTGTCCCCCGCGAGTTTGCGCTGAATACCGGCCAGATCCGACCCCGAGACGACGGGGGCGGCGCTTCGCTGTTGATCTCGGGTCCTCGGGCTGTGCAGATACTCGCGGTAAGAGCCCCTGCGGTCCGCTGTGGTCCGAGGCGCGTCCCCTGGAGTGATGGGGTTTGAGGGTCAGCGGCGGGGCTCCGCGAAGTGGGGGCCATCGGTGGGATCTTCGATCTGAACCGCCAAGCACACACCTTGAGGGGACCCCACTGATGGCCTTGTCCCAGTCTGCCGTGTCCAAAATTGCTTGATGCGTTCCGTGCCGGTGATGGCGTGGATCTGACCCGTAATTCTGTCCGCCTGGTGATGCAGGAGCTGATTGAAGCCGAAGCCACCGAGCGGATCAGCGCGACCCGCTACGAGCGCAGCGAGGGCCGGGTGGCCGAACGCAACGGGCTCCCGCCCCCGGTTGGCCACCCAGGCCGGCGACATCGAGCTGCGGATCAACGACGGATAAGAACGGACCCCCTTGCGACGGTTGAAAATGGACCCTCTTCGGTTGGTCACTTGGCCTCGACTGCGGCCGGGATGCGGCCGAGGTCGTGGTTCTTGAGCCGGTATGAGTCGCCCATGATTGCGAACACGTCGGCGTGGTGTACGAGCCGGTCGATCATGGCGGCGGCAAACGGTGTCGTCGCCGAAGACCTCGCCCCAGCGGCCGAACTCCTTGTTGAATGTGACGATCAGGCTGGCTCGCTCATAGCGCGATGAGACCGTTGGAAGAACAGGTTGGCGGTCTCGTGCTCGAGGGATGTAGCCGACCTCGTCGATGACCAGGAGTGGGTAGCGGGCCAGGCGGCGCAGCTCGTTTTGCAGCCTGCCGGCAGCGTGGTGCCCGGCGAGCCGGTCGACCCGTTCGGCGGCGGTGGCGAACTGGACCCGATGCCCGGCCTGCCCGGATCGCGATCCCGGTGGTGGCGGTTCTTGCCGGTGCCGGGTGGTCCGAGGAAGGCCACGTTCTGTTTGCCGGCGATGAAGTCCAAGGTGCCCAAGTGCGCGATCACGTCGCGCTTGAGTCCTCGGGCGTGGGCGATGTCGAACTCCTCGGGGCTCTTGCGGGCGGGGAACCGGGCTGACCGGATCCGGCCTTCCCCGCCGTGGCTCTCGCGCGCCGCGACCTCACATTGCAGGCAGGCGGCCAGGAACCACTCATGGGTCCAGGACTCTGTGCGGGCCCGTTTGGCCAGCCGCGGGATCGACTCGCGAAGGGTCGGGGCACTCAGGGCGCGGGTCAGGAACGCCAGCTCGCTGTCGGTGTCGCGGCTGGTCGTCTCCGTCGTCCTGGTGGTCATCAGGCGACCTCGCCATCGACGAAGCGTCGGTGGTGCTGGTGCCGAAGATCGTGTCGCAGACATTCAGGTCACGCGCTCCGACCACGAGCCCGGCCGGTTCGACTGGCTGGTCCTTGAACGTGCGTGCCCGGTGGGCCAGTTGGAGGGCCTCCTCCCGGTGGGCCGGGTCGGTCAGCGTCTGGTGCCTGGCCCAACCACCGGTGGTGGCGGCCGACCACGACACCAGCGCAGCTGATGGTCACGTGCGTGAGGTCCGCGACCACGTCGACGAACCTGCCGACCACCGAGGGGTCGACGGAGTAGTCGTTGGATGCCAGCCGCACGTAGTGATCACGCGGCAACCGGACCCGGGTACGCCACCCGACCGCGGGCGGCGCCGGGACAGCCGCAGCATCGCGTCCCGGTCCGTGGTCCACCGGGCGGTCGGTGCGCAGCCGATCCGCCGCGAGTGCCGCCCGTTGGCCCTGGTCAACAACTCGCAGATCTGGGTATTGAAGTCGTGCTGACCGGTGAACTCCCGGCAGGGCAGGAAGGAGGTCTCGAAGTAGCCGTTGTTGCGTTCGGTTAGACCCTTGGCGTCGGGGTCACGCGGGCGGCACAGGTGCACCCCGATCCCCAGGCTGCCGCGGAAGGACTCGTACTCCACGCTCAGCGTCGGCGGGTCTGCTGCACGATCAGGTGACGAGAAGTCACCTATCCGTGCAGTAGCCTCTCCAGGAGGCGTGGGTCGGGGTGAAGTGCACGTGGACCGTGGGTGTTTGGCGAGCCAGGCGCGCAAGTTCTTGTGCTTGTGGGCGGCGTAGTTGCCCATCACCAGGTGCAGCTCGACCGGTCGCCCGTCAGCGTCGAGAACCTCGCGGTAAGTCCGTTCGATCTGCTTGAGGAAGGCCAGGAACTCCTGGTGTCGATGCTTGGGCCTCAGCGCCGCGGTGACCTCACCCGTGACGATGTCCAATGCGGCGAACAGGGTGGTGGTGCCGCGGCGGTAGTAGTCGTGCAAGCGGCGCTCGATCCTGCCTTCTTGCATCGTCAGGATCGGCACCGTGCGATCCAGTGCCTGGATCTGGGACTTCTCGTCCACGCAGAGCACAATCGCGTTCTCCACGGGCGCGAGACAGAGCCGCAGATGTCGGTGACCTTGCCAACCAACTCGGGGTGGGTGGAGAGCCGGAACGACTCCGCCTTCCACGGTTTGATCCCGTACGCCCGCCGCGCACGTGCCACCGAGGTGTTGGAGATCTTCAAGCGGTCCGCCAGCAGCCGGGTCGACCAGTGCGTCACCCCGCGCTTCTTCGGCGGCGGCTTGAACGTCGCCGCGACGATCGCGCGATGGTCCAGCTCGCGGGGCCGACCAGGCTTCGACGCGTCCGCCAGGCCGGCGATACCGCGCTGCTCGTAGCGGCCACGCCAGCTCAGCACTGTCGCACCGCCGAGTCGGTCAACTCCGCAATCCGCGTGTTCGCCTCATCATCCGCAGCCAGCAGCACGATCCGCGCACGCTTCGCAGCCCTGGCTCCCACCCAGTCCGAACGAGTCCGACGCTCAGACTCCGCACGATCTCCATCACGAATGATCCGCCGGACAGGAAGCAATCGTGATCGTGGTCGTGGTCTACGTGGCGATCGCCTCGATCACGCTGATCGTCCCCGTCTTCGGCTTCCTCGCGGCCCGGGACCGGATGGCCCCGGGCCTCCACTCGATGAAGGCGTGGCTGCTGGCGAACAACGCGACGGTGATGGCCGCCCTGTTCGCCGTCCTCGCGCCAAGGTACTCGGCGACGGCATCACCATCCTCACCCGCTGATCCGGCGGGAGCGTCGGCGGTCCCCGGCAGCGCAGCCCGGCTCAGAGTTGAGCCGCGGGCAGGACCACGGCGACTTCGCCCCGTCGCTCCACGCCGAGCTTGGAGAGGGTGGCGCGGACATGGTGCTTGGCGGTGTGGACGGAGATGCCGAGGATCGACGCGATCTCCTTGTTCGACAGGTGGCGACACATCAGATCGGCCACCTCCCGCTCGCGGCACGTCAGGGCGTCCGCACCTCCGGGTGCCGCCGCGCCCGGGTTGAAGGAACCGTTGGCGCGGAGACGAAGGAGCACGGCGGCAAGGTCGGACTGCCGGACTCGTGCACCCACGTCGAGGATGCTGGTGACAGCCCGGTGCAGATCGTCCAAGGTCTCGTCCCGCGTCACGTAGCCCGCTGCTCCAGCTTCGAGGCAGCCCATCACCTCGTCCTGGTCGCGAGCCAGACCGAGGACCAGCACCGGTGTCTGGCTCCGCCGGAGAGTGGCACAGAACGCACTGAGGTCGTAGGCGGCGAGGCTGACCCGATCGAAAAGGCACACGTCGGAGTCGGCGGCACGAGCGGTCGGCACGTCGGAACTTCCCAGGACGAACAGGTCTGGTTGCCTCGCCAGGAACGAGGAAATTCCCTCGCGATAGATGGCGACGGCGGACACGACGAACACGGAGTGCACGGAGTGCACGGTGCACCTCACCTCCTCTCGATGACGTTCACCGTTGTGTGATCGGGTGATCTTCCCTGTCCGAACTGATGCGCGTTTGGTAGGTCCTGATACATAGAAGTTGCCCTGTTCGGATCGGTCTGGCAAGTGGCTCGGTCATGATCCGAGCCACTCCTCGCCGCTCGGGAGCTAGTCCCTCTCGGCCATTGTCGGCGGCCGCGAACCACAGGAAAGTGGGCGCATGGTCGGCCACCAGTCGACGAACACCTGCGTCGTCCTGCTCCGTAACCTCGGCAACGGCATGTTGTCCGAGCTCGTCCGGAACGCGCTCGACGGCCTGACCGAGGTCGAGTCCCACGTCGATCGCCTGCCGGACGGTGTCGTCGCCGATCTCGTCATCCAGGGCGACAACGACGTCGATCCCGACGCGTCGACCACGCTGCTGGTGGCTGAGGACGGCACCGCACTCTGTGCGCTCCCGTGCAGCCAGCTGACCGAGGCGCTGCTGACCCTCGCCGTGAACGCTTCTCGGACTCGCGACCTCGACTGGCTCGATGTCGTTCTGGTGGCGTGCCGGCGGATCGACGTGATGCTCGAGCGGGCGACAACATCGGCCCGCCGCGTCTACGACGAGGGCGGCGACTTCTCGGACTGGGCATCGGCGCGCACCCGGCCGATCGCGACCGACCACGACGGCGACCGTGGTCTCGGTTCACCGATCGCCACCACGTCGGCGTCGGCGTCGAAGTTCCTCAGCGAGCTCCACGGTCTGCGTCCGGACGGGGGCGATGACGACGGCGATCCGATGGCGGCGATCGTCCATCGCTACCAGCTGAGCGGTCGCGAGATCGACGTGCTCCTCCTCTGCTTCGCCGCCGAGCTCGACGCCCGCTACGGCCGACGCTTCGCCTACCTGCGTCAGGATCCGTCGGCGATGACCCCCACGATCGACCTCGTCGCTACCCTCCTCGCCACCGACACCGCCGATCGTCTCGACCTGCAGCGGGATCTTCTCGACGGCCCGCTCGTCGCGCACGGGCTGATCCACATGGCCCCGGGCGGACCCGGCCAGCCGCTCCGGTCGCGTGACCTCGGCCTCGACCCGACCGTGAGCCGCCTGCTCCTGAGCAGCGCGGTGCCGGCCTCGGATCAGCACCCTGCTCGATCCCGAAATTACGCCCCGCACCCTCGACGGGTACCGGCCGGCGACTGCGGCGGAACGGGCGGTCGACGCACTCGGCCGTGGCCACAACCCTCACCTCTGCGGGTCGACGGCGTCAGCCCGACGCTCGAGAGCCCTCGACGTCGCCCGCCTGACTGACCGTCATCTGCTCGTCGTCACGGCCGAACGGTTCGACCAGGTCGACGCCGAGCGGCTGTGGCGAGAGGGCCTGCGCCTCGACGCGATCGTGCTGGTCGAGCTGGCCGCCACGGCGGCGAGCTCGGATCTGCCGGCGCGCGCCGTCCCGCGACTTGTCACGGCGAGCCCGCAACCGCTCAATCTGCTGGACCGGACCACCGCCGAGGCGGGCGCCGACGCCGTCCGCCCCAACATCGAGGTCGAACCACCCCGGGGTGGGGAGCGCCAGGCGATCTGGGACGCGGCGAGCCACGTGGACCACGGTCGACATCGCGGAGGGGACCGCGAGCCTCGCCGACCGATTCCCGGTCACGGTCGACCGGGCCGCGGCCGCGCTGCAGGCAGCGGCCCGAGGTGGAAGGTTCGTCACGGTGGCCGCCGCCAGCGTCACTGCCGCCCTGTTCGACGCGACCGCCGACGACGCCGACGGCATGTTGGTCACCGCCCACCCCAAGGTCACACTCGCGGACCTCGTCATCGACGACGAGACGCGACGCGACCTGCGCTACGCGTGCGCCCGGATCCGCAACCGTGAGCAGGTCATCGTCGACCAGGGTTGGGATCGGCGTTCGAGCCGCCTCACCGGCACCTACCTGATGTTCGCAGGCCCCCCCGGCACCGGCAAGACGATGGCCGCCGAGGCGATCGCCAACGAGCTCGGGCTCCCGGTGCAGTACCTCGAACTGTCGGCGTTGCTGTCCCGCTGGGTCGGCGAGTTCGAGAAGTCGGTCGACAAGGTGTTCGCCACGGCCGAGGGCAACGGCGGCATCGTCATCCTGAACGAGGCCGACGCCGTCCTCGCCCGCCGGACGGACGTCGACAGCGTCAACGCCCGGTACGCCAACGCGAGCACCTCCATCTGCTCAGCCGTCTCGAGCAGTTCACGGGACACGTCATCTTCACCACGAACCTCGTGGGCGCCGACAGCATCGATCCGGCGTTCCATCGACGGCTGACGGCCACGATCCGCTTCCGGCTCCCCGACGAGCGGGCCCGGGCCGCACTTTGGCGGTCGGTCTGGCCGACCGTCGCGGCGAACGGCACACCGCTGGAGGTCGTGGTCGACGGCGCGCCGCTCGCCAACTCACCCGTGCTGGAACGCCTCGCCCGCGACCACGCGCTGTCGGGCGGCAGCATCGCGAACATCGCCCGCAACGCCGCCTTCCTCGCGGTCGAGGCGGATGTCGAGGTAGCCGTCGTCGGTCACGACGACCTCGAGCCCCGGACCGACGGCGACGGCGAGCGCGTCCGCGTGGCCATCGACGGCGAGGCAGTCGCCGAGGCAGTCCGGTTGGAGCTGACGAAGATCGGCGACTTCCGCTCGCTGATGCGTCCACGAGTGGCGGCGACACCGTGATCAACCAACTCGACGAGATGCTGCGGCTGCTGCTCGAGCGCGGTCTCAACGACCCGCCCGCCCCGTGGACCATCGACGTCGCAGTGCGGCCGCCCGACGACTCCTGGCGCGCCGCCGTCAACGCCAACGGCCGTCCGGCGGTCAACGTCTACCTGGTCGAGGTGCGCGAGGCGAGAGAGCAGCGCACGTCGGGAGCGGTCGGCCGGCCACGCCCTGAGCCGTTCCTGGTCGACTGCCACTACCTGCTCTCCGCTTGGATCCCGACCGCCGACCCGAGCTTCGCCAGCCCGACGGTGGTCGAGGACTGGCTTCTGGGCGAGTCGATCCGGCTCGTCGCTGATGCGGCACCGGTCAACGCCACCGCCATCCACGGTGACCCGCTCCCGCCAGACGTCGATCCGATCCTCGCGGATCGAGATCTGCCCACCGACGTCCTCCCTCCGGACGGCTACGCCAACCTCGCCGACTTCTGGACCGGGCTCGGACAAGGGAACACCTGGCACCCGGCAGCTCACGTCGTCGTCATGTTGCCACTCGACCTCAGCGCTCGCACCGTGGCCCCGAGCGTGCGCACGGTCCACCTCCTGACGTCGCCGACGGTGAAGGGGTCCGCAGTCGCCGACGGCAGCGTCACGATCGGCGGCACGGTAAGGACGTCAGTGGGCGAACCCGTCCCGTCCGCCGCCGTGCGCCTGCTCGACGCTGCCGCCGTCCAGGTACTCGCCACCACCTCGACCGACGAGCTCGGGCACTACCGCTTCGACCGCCTCCGCGACGGCGGGTACCAGCTCGCGGCGTGGACGATGGCCGCCGCCTCCGTGCCCCGGGCGGTGACCGTGCCCGACGACGACCACTACGACCTCGAGCTCACATGACGACGCCACGACCGACGTCCCCGCCCACCGGGCCCAGCAACGGACCAGCGGGCCCACACAGACAGGACCCCGCATGAGCATCCAAGATCTAGCACCCGGTGTCTACATCCACGAGATCACCGGACCCGGCGTGATCCAAGGGGTGGGTACGTCCACCGCCGCCCTGATCGGACCCACCGGCCGTGGCCCGGCCGGCGTCCCGCTGCGGATCACCAACTTCGACCAGTTCATCGCCATCTTCGGCGCGACCGGCGGGTCGGCGCCGCACCTCATCGTCGACGGCCGCCTGTCGTACCTCAGCCTGGCCGTCCGAGGCTTCTTCCAGAACGGCGGCACCGCTGCCTACGTCGTCCGCGTCGACAACTCCGCAGTCGGCACGCTCGACCTGCTCAACGGCAATGGCGACAGGGTGGCGACGCTCCACGCGACGGATCCCGAGGTCGTGCCCGTCGTGTCGATCGACCGGACGGCCGGAGCGTCGTTCGCGATCGCGGCGCCGACCGCCAACATCGTCGATCCACCCCCCGGGCCGTCCCCGATCGCGGGCGACGCCACCAACGACCTGAACGTCGACAACGCCAGCGGCTTCCGGGTCGGCGACTCCGTCGTCAGCGACGGTGCGGTGGTCGCTCAGATCACCACGATCAGAAGGCAATTGGATCCGGCCGTCGACGGGTCTCGCCGTCGCGACGCAGTTGTCCATCGCGCCGCTCGCCGCCGGCGTGGCCGACACGGTCGTCCGCGTCGGTGGCAACCCGGCGATCCTCCGCCCCGGCACCCTCGTCACGCTCGGCAACGACGTCCCGACGCAGGTGGCGACCACGGTCTCCCGGGTCGACGGCGACCTCGTCCACGTGGGCGCGTTGCCGGCGCAGCTTGACCTCGCGGGAACCAACCCCACCCTCTCCGTCGCCACGTACACGCTTGCGTCGGGCACTGCGAACATCACGGCCAACAACGGACCGGAGCTGACCGTGGACGACGCGAGCCCCTTCGCGGCCGGCGACCAGGTGACGGACGGCGTCGCCACCGCCACCGTGATCTCGATCGCCGGCACCGTCGTCACCGTCGACACGAACCTTGCGGGCGGCACCCTTACCATCGTCGACCTCACCCCCGACCGGAACCGGTTCCGCGTGCTCGACCACCGTGGGCTGACACCTGGCATGGCCGTGCGGTTGACCGACGGAGGCGGGGCCGAGACCCATGCCGTCATCTCTCAGGTGTCCACGTCGGGTCTCGTGACCCTCGCCCCCAACCCGACCCGGACCTCGACCATCACCGCCGGAGGTTCGATGGAGGTGGTCGAGTTCGCGATGACCGTCACCGACGGCATCGTCGTCGAAAGCTTCACCGGGCTGTCCATGAACCCGACATCGGCCAACCACTTCCTCAGCGGGGTCGCCTCGGACCTGGTCGTCGTGTCCGAGCCCGACCAACCCTTCCTCGCCCCGATCGAGCAGCAGACCCCGGCCGACGTCGCCGGCGTCCCGCTGTCGGCCGGCGTCGTCGGCAACCCGGCCACGCTCGGGGTCGCCGACTACCAGGACGCCCTCGACGCGCTCCGGCGCGTCGACGAGGTCAACCTCATCTGTGCACCGGACGCGGCCACCCTCGCCGCCGACATCCGCCGTGCCGTGCACAGCGCCATAATCGGGCACTGCATCGATCAGGGCGACCGGATCGCGATCATCGACCCGCCCCCCGGACTGGCTCCGTCGGGCGATGGCAGCATCGAGGAGGTCCGCCAGGACGTCCAGTCGGAGCGAGGCTTCGCCACCCTCTACTACCCCTGGTTCCAGATCCTCGATCCGACGCGCGTGCCACCACAAGCGCCCCGCCGCATCTCCATCCCGCCGTCGGGCCACGTGGCCGGCGTGATGGCACGCGTCGACGCGGAGCGCGGGGTGTTCAAGGCGCCGGCGAACGTCACCGTGCGAGACGTGCTCGGTGTCGAACGTCAGATCACCGACCGCGAGCAGGCGCCGCTGAATCGGGGCGGCACCAACGTGCTGCGCGTCCTTCCGGGAACCACCCAGGTCACCGTCTGGGGTGCGCGCACCACCGTCGACCCGGTGATCACGGACTGGATGTACGTCAACGTCCGGCGACTGCTGCTGTTCATCGAGGAGTCGATCCAGGAGTCCATCCGGTGGGCCGTGTTCGAACCGAACGATCTCGGCCTCTGGAAGAGCCTCGAACGGATCATCAAGGCGTTCCTCCGGGAGCAGTGGAAGGCGGGCGCGCTGTTCGGTGCTAGCGAGGAGGACGCGTTTCTCGTCCGCATCGACGAGGGCCTCAACCCGCCCGAGGTCCGCAACGTCGGGCGCCTCAACATCGAGATCCGGGTCGCACCCGTGCGACCCGCCGAATACATCGTCATCAACATCGGATTGTTCGACGGTGGCGCTCAAGTAGAGGAGGCCTGAGATGGCCGAACGGATCGATCCCCTGGCCAACTTCAACTTCGCCGTCGAGATCGAAGGTCTCGCGGTCGGTCACTTCGCCGAGGTGACCGGACTCGCCAGCACCGTCGAGGCGATCGAGTACCGGGAGGGAGGCGACAACACGACGGTCCGCAAGCTGCCGGGCAAGACCACCTACTCCGACATCGTCCTCAAGAAGGGCACCACGGGCGGCGACGACACGCTCTACGAGTGGCACCGCAAGGTAATCAACGGGATCATCACCCGCCGCTCCGGTTCGATCATCGTCACCGACCGGCAGGGCAACGAGGCGCTCCGGTACAACTTCTTCTACGCGTGGCCGAAGGAGTTCTCGCCGTCCGACTTCAACGCGACGGCCAGCGACGTGGCCAACGAATCGGTGACGCTCGCCCACGAGGGTCTGGAGATCGGCTGATGTTGCAGACCGAGTTCGATTTTACCCTCCCCATGGGCTTCATAGATAAGGACGGCGCCCTCCACCGCGAGGGCGTGATGCGCCTCGCGACCGCGGCCGACGAGATCCTGCCCCAGCGCGACGAACGCGTCCGCGCCAACCCGGCCTACCTGAACGTGATCATCCTGTCCCGAGTCGTGACCCGGCTGGGCGACGTCCGCCACATCAGCACCGGCACCATCGAGAACCTCTTCACCGCGGATCTCGACTACCTGCAGAACCTCTACAACACCGTCAACCAGGTGGCGATCGACGGGGTGGAGGTCCGCTGCGACCGCTGCGCCGACACGGTGACGCTGGAGAGCGTGGCCCCGGGGGGATGACCGGCTATCCCCTCGCCTGGTTGAACGAGGAGATGGCCTTTCTCGCATACCACTTCCACTGGCCCCTCAACCAGATCCTCGAGCTCGAACACCACGACCGTCGCCGTTGGGTTCGGGAGATCTCCGACATCAACGACCGGATCAACACCCTGGAGTGAATCGTGAAGCGCAGACCGAACCCACCGAGCCGCCGGACCGCGACGCGGATCGCCGCGTCCGTTCCCCGTCGACGCCGGCATCCCGGCCTGATGACGGGCGACCCGGCCGAGCGAATCCTGCTGCGGGCGTTCCGTCGGATCGCGCACCACACCAGCCTCGGGATCGCCGCTGTCGAGCGGAGCAGTCCGGGGCGGCGTGCCCGGCCGCCGGCGATCGCGGTCCACCACCATCGTCATCAGCACCACTCGACGACGATAACGGGCCGCTGGGCCTCCACCAGGATCACGATCGACCGCCGGGCCGGACGGCTCGTCGAACGGGTGGTTATCGATCCGGTCCGACGATCGGGCGTGCGGCCGGTTGTCTCGACGAACCCGCACGGACCCGTTCCGACCGTGGTGGCTCCCGGCGGGTCGGGGCCAGCGCGGCCCGCAGCGACGCCGTCACTCCCCCGACTCGCGGCGGTCCGCCAAACGTTTCCCGGACCGGGACGCGAGCCTCGGATCGCGCGAGCCGTCGGCGCGACACCGATCACGGCGCGTCCGGTCCCACGTCACCTGGTCACCGTCGCCCGTCCCACCACGCCGGCGGCGACGTCGGCGCCGACCGCCGCCGACTCGACCGCTCACCGATCGGAGCGTGCGACCGAGTCACACCGCCCACGGACCGTCGACCCGACCACGCCGGGCGTCGATCTCGACGAGCTCACCCGCCGGGTGCTGACCGCGCTCGATCGGCGCCAGGTCGCACAACGCGAGCGGCTCGGCCGGCGCCCGGGAGGGTGGTGACCCCCGATGAGCACCACCGCCGTCAACGTTGGGGTGACCCGCCGACTGGAGCGCGCCACCGTTCTCAACCTCGAGACCGAGGACGTCGTCGAGGTGCTCTTCAACCCCGAGGAGTACTCGCTGCGGCGTGACATCAACTACGCCCAGACGACCATCCCCGGGCTGAGTGCGCCGCTCCTGCAGTTCGTGGCCGGCAACCTCCAGACGCTCGAGATGGAGCTGTTCATCGACACCTACACCGACCATCGAGCGGGGGGCGACGCCCGGGCCGTGGCCGACCAAGTCCTGTCGCTGATGACGATCCACCCCGACACCCATGCCCCGCCGCGGCTCCAGTTCGCGTGGGGCTCGCTCGTGTTCACCTGCGTGCTCGCGAGCGCGTCGTCCACCTATGTGATGTTCCGCGAGGACGGCGTTCCGGTCCGGATCCGGATGCAGGTCACGTTCAACGAGTACCGCAATCTCGAGGTCGAGGCCAAGGCGATCAAGCGGGAGACCGCCGACTACACGACCGAGCACCGGGTGCGCCAAGGCGACACGTTGTGGACGATCGCCAACGAGGCGTACGCGGATCCCCGCAAGTGGCGGCCGATCGCGCTCGAGAACGACCTCGTCGATCCCGCTGCGATGGCGGCCGGCGACGCACTCCGCATCCCGTCGCTGCCCTACCGCGACCGACACAGCGATCGGGTGTTCACGTGACCGACCGCTTCGCGCCCGACTTCCGGCTCGAGCTCGGCGGCGATCCGATCCCCGCCGGGCTCCGGGCCGCCATCAGCCAGGTCTCGTTGACGTCGGCGTTGGACGGCGCCGACCGCGTGGAGATCACCATCGCCAACCAGTACCTGCAGTGGACGGACCTACGTCAGCTCCGCGTCGGATCGTCGGTCAAGTTGTGGTTGGGGTACAACCCGGGGGACTTCACCCAGATGTTCGTCGGCGACGTGGTGTCGGCCGAGGCCACGTTCCCCGCCGACGGCTGCCCGATGCTGACCGTGGCCGCCCAGGACCGTATGATCCGACTGGCCGACCGCCACCAGAGCCGCTGGTACGCCGTCCCCATCCCCACGATCGGCACGACCGCCATCCCCGACGCCGCGATCGCTCCGCTGCTGGCGCTCGAGAACGGCTTCCTCCCGATCCTCGATCCGCTCGGTGCGACGCTGTCGGTGCTCATCTACGGCGTCACCCTCGCCGTGAGCATCGGGGACTGCGCCGAGATGCAGAAGATGGTGCGCCGCCAGGAGAACGAATCCGATCTCGAGTTCCTGAAGGTGCTGGCCCGGGAGAACGGCTGGGATCTGTTCGTCGACCACTCCGGTTCGACGGGTGGCTACAAGCTCCGCTTCCTCTCACCGGAGGGCGAGCTGTCGCCCGTGCGGACCTACCACTACGGCAGCTCGCTCGTGGAGTGGATGCCCCGCGTGACGTCCGTGGGCGTATTGGCCTCGATCACCGCCTACCTGCGGGTGTCGGCGATCAAGACGGTGTTCGCCGTCACCGTCGGCTACGACTGGGACAACGCGTCGCTCGACATCTCGGTGACGCCGGCGGTGCTCAGTTCGCTGCCGTCGCCCGACCCGACGGGCTCGACCCGCCTGTCCGGCGGCGAGAACCATCTCGTACTGGGCGAGAACCTGACCCTCTTCACCGCTCCCCGCCGCATCCTCGGCACCCTCGTCCCGAGCCTCAACAACCGCTTGACCGGATCGGGGACGGTCGTCGGCGAGCCGGCGTTGCAAGCCGGCAAGGTCGTGCAGCTCGAAGGGCTCGGCGAGCGCTACGGCGGGCGGTACCGCATCACGACGGCCACCCACACCATCGGAGCCGGCGGCTACACGACGAACTTCGAGGCCCGCAAGGAGATCTGGTTCGGGTCGATTCCTGCGACCGAGCAAGGCGCAGTCTCCCTCAACATCCCCTTCCTGGAGGTTTCCAGTGCTGTCAACTGACGCCCACGGCGCATCCGACGCCGGCGGCCCACCCAGCGAGTCCACCGCCGGCATGTTCACGATCGCCGTCGCCGAGGTGACCTCGTCGTTCGATGCGTTGGCCTGCGGCCGCGTCCAGGTGCAGGTCCCCTGGCTGCAAGACATCCGCCCATGGGCGCGCGTCGCCCTCCCGGGCGCCGGATCGGGCCGTGGCACGTACGCGATCCCCCACCCCGGCGACGAGGTGCTGGTCGCGTTCAATCGCAACGACGTCACGGACTGCTACGTGATCGGCGGCCTGTGGAATGCGACCGACCCGCCCCCGAACCGAGGCCCGCTCGATCCGTTGACCAGGCTCTCGGTCCGCAGCGAGCTCGGCCACGAGCTCGACATGGACGACATCGGCCAGACGATCACGATCAACACGTCGACCGGCGTGTCCGTCGAGCTCGGACCGACCGGCATCAAGCTGTCCACCACCGGCGGCACGGCGTCCGTGGAGCTCAGCCAGCAGGGCGACCTCACGCTGACGGCCCTGAAGTCCATCTCACTCAGCGCTCCCAAGGTCACGATCGACGGGACGGCACAGGTTGCGGTGTCGTCCACCGGCCGGGTCACGGTCGACGGTGGGACCTCCTGCAGCGTCAGCGCCGCCCGGATCGCTCTCAACTGACATGGCAGCCGCAGCTCGCGTCCAGGACCCGACCGGTCACCCCGGGCTCATCTCCGGCCCGGGTGTGATCACCGTGACCATCGGTGGGAAGCCGGCGGCGGTGATGGGCGACAGCCACACGTGCGCGTTCCCCCCACCGCCGGCCCACCCACCGTCCACCATCACGAAGGGCTCGACCTCGGTCTTCATCGGGGGTCGGGCCGCCGCACGCGTCGGTGACGTCGCCGGATGCGGCGCACCCATCACCGTCGGCTTCCCCAGCGTGGAGATCGGAGGCTGAGATGGTCGCCCGATCCCCCGAGCGTGCGGGTTCCGACCGCAGCTTCCTCGGCACAGGCTGGGCGTTCCCCGTGTCGCTCGACGACGACGGGGACGTGGCCCTCGTCGACCACGAGGAGGACATCCGTCAGTCGATCCGGATTATCCTCGAGACCAACCACGGAGAGCGGCTGATGCGGCCGCGGTTCGGGTCCGACGTCCGGCGCTTCGTGTTCGAGTCGGTCTCCACCACCACCCTCGCGCTCCTGCAACACCGGGTGTCGGAGGCGCTCGTCCGCGGCGAGCCACGCATCGACGTCGATCAGGTGACGGTGACCGTCAACGGCACCGCCGGGACCCGCGTCGACGTCGACATCTCGTACCGCATCCGGGCGACGAACACCTTCTACAACCTCGTCTACCCGTTCTACCTCGACGAGGCCCGCGGCGACGCCCAGATCGACGGCGCGCTCCGTCAACGGGGGGCGGTCGCATGACGTCACGGACGACCCGATCGCCGGTGCTCAGCCGGTCGGTCGAGGAGCTGATCGCGGCGGTGCGCGCCAACCGTGCCGGCTACGTGCCGGCCTGGCGTGCACGGCCGGACGATCCCGGATCGGCCGTCGTGTCGGTGCAGGCGGCGATGCTCGCGTCGCTGTGGGAACGCCTCGACCGGGTGCCCGACAAGAACAAGCTGGCGTTCCTGGCGGCGCTGGGCATCGACGCGCTTCCCCCGGCGGCGGCCCGGGCCCCGATCGTGTTCCAGCCGCTCCCGAGCGCCGGTGGCCCCGGCCGCGGAACCTTCGACGGCGCCGTGGTTCCCGGAGGCTCGGCCGTCGGAGCCCCGGGACCGGACGGCGATCAGATCGCGTTCCGCACCGAGCACAGCGTCGGGATCTCCGCCAGCCCGCTGGTGGAGGTCCGCTCGGTGCTGCCCGGATCGGACTCGATCTCCGATCACAGCCGCGAGGTGCTGGGTGGCCGACCGTTCTCGCCGTTCACCGGTGCTCTGCCGGTGCAGCGATCGCTGTTCATCGGCCACGACCGGCTCCTCGCGATCACGGGCGACGCAACGGTGGCGGTCGAGTTCGAGCTGGCGCAGGTCAGCCGCGTCCCGCTCCGTCTGACCTGGTCGATCTGGGACGGAGCGCGCTGGCGGCGCTTCGACCCCGACGGCATCGTCGACCAGACCGACGGCGCCGGTGACGGCTCGGCGTCGCTGAGTCGCAGCGGGACGGTCACCCTCTCCAGCGAGGGAATCGAGGCGGGTGCCACCGCCGTCGACGGGGTTAAGAGCCATTGGCTGCGGGCCGACCTCGACGGACCGATCGGGATCGCCGATCCGTTGGCCCTGCCGACCATCGACCAGATCCGGCTGGCCGTCGAGCTCGGGCGGGCCAGCAGCCCGGTCATCATGCCCGTCACCTCCGCGCTGTCGGCGGGATCGCCCGTGGACCTGACGCTCCCGTTCCTCCCCCTCGGGCCGGCCCCCGACCGCACTGCGATCCTGTACCTCGACGCCGCCGACGCGGTCAACGCCGAAACGGAGCGGGCCGACTTCATCCTCGAGGCGACCACTGACACACCTGCCCCGACCGCCAACCCGACCCTCGCCCTCGAGTACTGGAACGGCCGAGGGTGGAAGCTGCTGTCGGGGTTGACGCCGGGTGCGAACGGCCGGACGACCACGTCGCTCACCATGCCCGGCGATTGGCTGGAGCACGAGATCGACGGTCGACCGGGGACGTGGGCTCGCCTGCGCCTGACCTCCGGCAGCTACGCGGCGGTGCGGACCGTCACCATCGGCACCGCCGCGGTCCCCGTCGACGTCCAATCGCCGGCGCTGTTCTCGGAGCTCCGCTTCGAGCTCTACGGGCGATCGACCGCAACCGCACCCGACCACGTCGTCAGCTTCGACGGAGCCGTCCACCGCGACGACACGGAGTCGGCCCGGTGGCGCGGTGCCCCGTTCGCTCCGTTCCGACCACTCGGCGACCACGAGCCGACCGTGTACCTCGGCTTCGACGGGCCCCTCCCCGCCGCCGACCTCGGCTTGCTGTTCGACATCGAGCCGCCCGGTGACGGCAGCGGAGCCGCACGGGCCGATCACGAGTTCCTGTGGGAGCGCTTCGACGGCACGACGTGGGTGCCGATCCCCGTGGACGACGAGACGGACCATCTGACCGGCACGGGACTCGTGCGACCGACCTGGCCCGGCAACCGGCGGCTCCGTCGCGCCGGACCCGTCGTGGCCACCGGCACGACGATCACCACCGCCGACGACGGCTCGGCGGCGACGTTCGTGGCCGGCGAGACGGTCTACGTCCGCGGCGACGACGGCGGCGAGCTCGCCATCGTCGCTCGCGTCGACGGGCGCAGCATCGAGGTCGCGCGTCCGCTCGGGGCGTCGTACCAGCAGGCGACGGTCGAGGATCCCGAGCCGCCCCTGTTCGGCGTGCCCCGCACCTGGATCCGGGCTCGGCTCGGGCCCGGCAGCCCTCAGCCGCAGCTGACCGTGAACCGGATCCTCACCAACGTCGCGTGGGCGACGGAGTCCCGGCCCGTCAGCCTCGAGATGCTCGGCTCCGGGAACGGGCGTCCCAACCAACGGCTGTTCTCCACCAACGCCCCCCTCCTCCCGGACGTGACGGTGGAGGTGCGCGAGCTCGCCGGGGCCCGGGTTCGGACCGACCTCGCGATCCTCAAGCGCGAGCTCGAGGGCACCGAGCACACGCTCGTCGTCGAGACCGGTCCGGACGGAGAGCCCGACGAGGTGTGGGTGCGCTGGACCACCCGCGCCAACCTGGCGTCGTCCGGGCCCACCGAGCGCCATCTGGTCGTCGACCTCGCCGCCGGGGTGTTCACGTTCGGAGACGACCGTCACGCCCGATCCCTACCGACCGGCCCCCAAAACGTCCGCCTCAGCGGACGCTCGGGCGGTGGCCGCCGCGGGAACGTCGACGCCGACACCATCACCAACCCGCTGTCGGCCATGCTCGTCGGCGGGGTGTCCAACCCGCTCCCCGCCCAGGGCGGCGCCGAAGCCGAACACTCGTCGCGGGCGATCGATCGAGCGGCGAAGGTGCTCCGCCACCGCTTCCAGGCGATCACCGCAGCCGACTACGCCTCGGTGGCGCTCGAGGCCTCGCCCGAAGTCCTGCGGGCGACGGTCGTGGCCAGGCCCGACGACCTCGGAGGGACCCTCGGCGTGCACGTCCTCCCCGACTCGACCGCCGACCGACCCGACCCATCGGCGCAACTGCTCGAGCGGGTGAACGAGCATCTCGTCGCTCGCTGCCCGCCGGGCGCCCTCATCGGACTGGTTGTCGCGGCGCCGGTCTTCGTACCGGTGGGCCTGCAGGTGACGCTCGCGGTCCGTCCGCAGTCCGCGTCGACGCCGCCGAGCGACGGTGGTCCGCTCGACCGGATCCGTCGGGCCGTCGTCGACCACCTCCACCCCGTGATCGGAGGCGTCGGGGGGGCCGGCTGGCCGTTCGGGGCCACGGTGCACCCGGCCCGGTTCGCGCAGTTGCTCGAAGCCCATCCCGACGTCGACTACGTGGAGAGCTTCGTCGTCACGGTCGACGGCATCGTGGCCGGGACCAGTCTGACGCTCGGCCCGGCCGAGCTCCCGCTCGCAGGGCCCTTGTCGCTGACCCTGATCCGACCGGAGGTACGCTGATGCCCCTGCCCGTCCCCGTGCTCGACGATCTCGAGTGGTCCGAGCTGGTGGAGGAAGCTCGGGACCGCGTTCCGGCCATCGCGCCGGCGTGGACCGATCAGAACCTCCACGATCCCGGCATCACGATCATCGAGCTGCTGGCGTTCACCGCCGAGCAGCTCTGCTATCGCCTCGACCAGATCCCCGACAGCCATCGGACGCGATTCCTGACGCTGCTCGGCGTGAGCCGGGGTGACGACGAGTCGATCGACGACGTGCTGGCCCGCGCGTCGCGCATCCTTTGGGCCCACGAGCGGTTGGCCGACCTGGTGGAGCGTGCCGGGGTCGACTCGCTCGATCAGCTCCCCCGGTCGGTGGTCGACGACACCGAAGTCCCGGCCCGGGCCGCGACGACATGGGACATCGAGCGGTTGGCGCTCGCCACACCCGGCTTCACCCCCGCACGGGTGCGCGCGTGGCCGAACCACGATCTCGACCTGCCGTGCGCACTGGCACCCGGCACCGTGTCGGTCACGGTCGTGCCCGACCTGCCCCGTGACCAACCCATGCTGTCCGACGCCGAACGGACGGCGGTGTCCGCCCACCTCGACCGCCACCGGACGGTGGGGACGCGGATCAAGGTGTTCGCTCCCAGGTACACGACGGTGACCGTTGCCGCGGTCGTCGCCCCCGTGCCCGACGCCCGAACCGAACGCGTCACCGCGGCGGTGACTGAGGCCGTGACCCGCTTCCTCCATCCGCTCGACGGTGGGCCCGACGGGACCGGCTGGCCGTTCGGCCGCGATGTGTACCAGAGCGAACTGCTCGCCGTCATCGGTGCCGTCGACGGCGTCGACCTCCCCGTCTCGGTCACCGTGGCCAGCGAGGACGACGCATCGAACCAGAGATGCGCGAACGCGTGCGTTCCGGCAGCACACCTCGTCTCACTCGTCTCGGTGCGAGTCGACGTGGTCCCGACCGACGCCGGGCACGAGTCGTGTGCGGCGATCACCACCGTCAGCCCCGGGAGGTGCCCGTGAGTGCGACCTCGTCCGCGCCGATGGTGTTCACCACCCGCACCGTGCTCGGCCATCTCCCACTCGATCGGCTCGCGCTGCGTGTCGCCACCGCCGACGGGCACCATGTGGCCAAGGTACACGGACGGCACGGAGTGGCCGAGGGGCTCGAGTTCCGGATCGACGGCACCGGCCGACTGGTCCTGGAACCGGGCGTCGGCTACGATCCGTGCGGGCAGCTGATCACGATCGGCGAGGCCGTAACCATCGAGCCACCCGCCCGCCCTGGCCGATACCGAGTGTGGTTGGCCGCGGGCGGGTCGGTGGTGGTGGTGCCGTCCGGTGCCCGGCCCGGCCCGCTGCTCCCACTCGCCTCGGTTCGCGCCCTGCCGCGCTCCGTCGACCACGCGATCGAGATCGTGTGGACCGCACCGATCGACCTCGACGGGCAGGCCCGGATCCCGAGCGCGGTCGCGCCCCGGGTGGGCGCCGGTCGTGAGCGGCTCGGTCTGCAGGACGTCGTGATCGACGCCGACCAGCACACGATTAGCCGCCAGGTCAACACCGTCGACGCCGGCTTCGCCCGGCCGCCGCTGTACTTCGCCACGATAGCCGTCGACCGCAACCTGCGTTCGGTCGACCTCGAACGCCTCGACGGCTGGTTCACCGCCATCTGCGACGTGAACGCCCACTCGTTCCGGCTGACCGCGTACGTCGACGGGACCGACGACCTGTTCTCCGAACTACTGCTGTGGCAGAGCCTGACCTCCGACGAGTTCTCACCGGTCGACTTCGACCTGATCTGGATCGGCGTCGACCCGCGTCGGGACGGCAACGACCCCGCCGACCTGAGTTGTGCTGACCAGCCCCCCACCGTCCCCGTGCCGGTGTGACCAGGAAGGCGAACACGATGTCGAACACCCAACCGATGCGACCCAACTATTTTGACGGGCAGTCGCTCACGGCCCAGACCCTGAACGACAACCTTGCCGTCGAGTGGGAGCGGCGTTGGACGCACAACCGGATCCTGCACGGCTCCGGCATCGGCACGGGTCTGACGGTCCGCTACGAAATCGGACAGGTGGAGGTCACGGTCGAACCCGGCTACGGGATCGACCCTGACGGCCACGAGCTCGTGCTGACCGAACCGGTGACGCTGCAGGTGCCGCCGGTGCCGGGACCGAGCGAGTACGTGCTGGTCGCGCAGTACGACCCCGACCCGGTGGCCTTCACCGCCACCGGGCTGTGCGAGGCGACCGGCGTCTCGGCGTGGATGGAGCGACCCCGCGTCGAGTTCGTCGCTGCGGACCAGTTCGGCGCGGTCGCCGACTCCGCCCTTCCCCTCGCCGCCGTGGTGGTGACCGAGTGCGTGCTGAGCGGCATCGACTTCGCCCGTCGACAGGTGCTCGGGCCTCAGCGTCTGCCCTACGTCGACGGCGGCGTCTTCCGGCCGTCCGCCCTCGACTGGGAGATGGTCGTGTCGACCACGCCCCCCGAGCCGCGCTACGGGATGCGCACGGTGGTCGACACGTCGGACGCCGGCTTCAGCGGCACCCCGGACTACCAGGCCCGGTTGGTCGGACGGCGGTGGCTCGACATCAGCGGCATCGAGGGCCCGTCGTTCAACGTCATGTTGTGGACGGTCGACGCGAACGTCCTCGAGCCGACCGCCAACCGACTGACGGTCGAAGTGCTGATCCCGTCGGTGCGCGTTCGGGGCCTCGGGACCAACACGATGAGCTTCGAGTCGTTCCTGCACGACTACTTCACGACCAGCGACGACTTCAAGATCCTGGTCGCGGACGAGTTGGTGTGGGCGATCACCTGGATCGGTGTGGAGGGGTCGCTGTGACGACGTCCCTCGCCCCGACGGCGTCCGACACCGGCACGACGACCGTGCGGTTCCCCGACCCGTCCGTCGCGGTGATCGCCACCGGGTTCGAGCTCGACCGGGCCGGACGCCGCCTGACCGTGGCGCTCCTCCCGGACCTCGCCTCGGTCCTCTCGGCCGAGCCGGTCACGGCCGCCGCGGCCCGGGTGCGTGGGCTGAGCATGGTCGACGGTCTCATCCACGCCGTGAGTGCCGACCGCACGTCCATCGACGTGATCGACTGCATGGGCGGACAGCGCCGGTTCGGCTGCGCCCTGCTCGTCGACGGCGCCGGTCTCGCGCTCGCGCCCGACGGGACGTTGCTGGTCGCCGACACCGGGGCCGATCGCGTGGACGGTTTCGATCCCGCCACGACCCGGTTGGTCGCCCGATGGGCGGTCCCCGCCCCGCAGGACCTGCTGGTCGACGGCGACGACGTCCTGGTCGTCGCGGCCGACGGCGTCCGGCGGCTGCAGCTCGACGGGTCGAGCCCCCTCGTGCACGCGGTCGAGGGCGGGCGATCGCTGGCGAGGCTGGGGCCGACGTTGCTGATCGGCACGACCGACGGGGTGACGGCGTTCGATCCGACCGGCGCCGAGCCCCCCGAATCGATCGTCACGATGGTCGAGGCGTCCCTGGGCGGGCTTGCCGGCCCGTTCCTGGTCCGGACGGTCGACGACCGGCTCGCCCTGTCGGCACCGACGTCGGCGACGGTCGTCGTGACGGCGTCCACGTCCGAATCGATGCTGCAGCTCGGAGATCTCGGACGTGTCCCGGCCACGGTGCTGGGCCTGATCGCAGATCCGGACCACAGGGTGTGGGCCGCCGACGCCGACACGGTGGCGATCGTCACCCGCGTCACGCCGACCGACCGGGCGACCGCCACCGTCGGACCGATCCCACTCGCCCTCGATCCGGCGGCCGACCATCGGGCCCGGGTGCGCGTCCGAGGCGGGCTGACGGCTGCCGACGTGGACCTCACCGTCCGATTCGTCGACGTCGGGGGCAACGCGACCGGCGACCCCGACCCCGGTTCGCCGGGCAGGGCCGACCGACTGATCGGCGTGCCGCCGACCGCTGCTGCCGTCAAGCTCGATCTGAGGATCGAGACGACCGGCACGGCTCCGGCCTGGGTCGACCTGATCGAACTGCGGCTGGACCAACCAGGACTCATCGACCTCCTGCCGGAGATCTACCGCACCGAGGGACGGCCGGACGACTTCCTCGACCCGTTCCTCCGTCTGCTCAGCGCCGGGTTCGACGAGGTCGTCGAGTTGCTCGGTGAGCTCCCCGACCAGTTCGATCCGACCACCGCCGTCGACGACCTCGACGGCCGCCGCTGGCTCGACTACCTCTCCACGTGGGTCGATGCCGACCTGAGCGAGACGTGGCTCCCCGAGCTACGGCGGCAGGAGGTGGCCGAGGCCTTCGCCTGGCACGCCCGTCGTGGCACTGCGGCGGCGCTCACCCGGCGGATCCGCCACGAGCACGGTATCGAGGTGTCCATCGACGAACCGGCACAGCGGGCGTCGGTGTGGATCCTCGGCGACGAGCACTCCGAACTCGGCTTCACCACCATGACCACCGCCGCTCCCGCCGAGGGATCGATCCTCGAGCGGACCGTGGAGCTCGACCGATCGCACCTCATCGGTCAGAACGATCGCGGCGCTCCCCTCTTCGGCGACCTTGCCCACCGATTTCGGGTCCTGATCCCCCCGTGGGCCGACCGCCCCGGCGTGCGACAACGCGTCGCCACGACGGTCGCGCGGGAGGCACCGGCCCACACCCACGCCCACGTCTGCGTCGAGCCCGCCACGGTGGTCGGTCACGACGCCGTGATCGGGCTCACCACCTTCGTCGGGCCCAGCGACCCCGACGAGCCGACCAGCACCGAGCCCTGCGAACCACCCTCATCCGACGACATCCGATCCGAACGGCCCGACGTCAGGGGACGACCATGAGCCACCACCCGACCGAGATCATCCACCCCGTCGCGCCGACCGTCGACGTACTGCCACAGCTCGAACGCAACACCTACTGGCACGGCAAGTCGATGGGCGTGCTCGAGTTTCAGCGGGACCAGACCTACGTCCGTCAGTGGGTCGAGACCCTGACACGGCTCACGGTCGGTTGCGGCATCCTCTGCGGACTCGAGGTCGCGCCCCACGGCGCCAAGGGCCTGGCGGTCTCGGCCGGCGCAGCCGTCGACGGCAGCGGCCGACTGATCCTCGTGCCCCAGTCCGTCGAGCTCGAGGATCCGGCGCCCTGGTTGTGTCCCGACCGGGAGCCCGCCGTGCCCGGTCGCTACCGGCTCTGCCTGATCCATCACGAGTGTCCGACGTCACCCGCTCCGGTGGTCGTGACCGGCTGCGACACCACCACCCGCTGCCTGCCCGGCGCCGTCCTCGAACGATTCCGTTTCGAGCTTCGACCGGACGCCGCTGCCTGCGGCTCACACGGGCATCCCTGCCGGTGCCGCGAGGCCGGGCGGAGCTGCGAGTCCGAGTGCGACGACTGCGTGGTGCTCGCCACTCTGACGGTCCGTACCGACGCGATCGAGGGCCTGGTCGGGCGAGACCGTCGCCTGATCGCCTCGAACGCGGCGCTCACCGACCAGTTGGGCCTCGGCAGGGACTCGGACGACCGGACCGACGGTGGCGGCCCCAACCTGTGCCGGCTATGGCCGCTACCGGGCACGACACTGTCGCGGGTCGGATCACCGTCCCCGTGGGCCGAGTGGCGCCGGCGTCCGCGGATCGAGCTCACGTTCGATCAACCCGTCGACGTCGATCGGATCGACGACCCCGACGACTGGATCCGCGCGTGGGTCGCGACCGAGGCGGTCGACGAACAGGGAGTCCGCTCGGTGACCTTCAACCGGACCGGCCTCACGTTCCTGCCCGACGCCGGGTTCCGGGACCGTGCCGAGCACCGCCTCGTGTTCGAGTTCAGGTCACGGGCGGCGATGTCGAACACGGGTCGTCAGGTGGTGCTGATCCAGGCCCGTGCGAACGCGAACACGGGTCCGGCGGCCGCCGCCCCCGCGGGCCGAGTGGCCCACATCGAGTATCCCGGGACACCCATCGCTGAGGACCTGCTGGCGGCGATCTGGCAGGCCGACCGATTCCAGACCGGCGACACCACGCTCGATGCGATCATGGCGGGCCCGCTCCCGACGTGCTTCGGCGACGACTACGACGGAGGCCGCCTGCACGCCGCGTTCGCCGTCGAACCGGTCGAGCCGGCCGATCCGTTGGTGACCGCTCTCACGCCCACCAACGGATCGCGGATCGGCGGCGACCGCATCGAGATCCAACTCTCGGCGACCGAGCCGATCGCCGGTCTCAGTCCGCGGGCGTGGATCATCAGCGGCGAGTCCCACCAGGAGCTGGCGCTGACCCCCCGGACGCTCGACGACGGTGAGACCGCCGCCGCGTTCGACCGGTTCCCGGCGGGGTTCGACGGCACCCTCGCGGGCGAGCTGGCTGCGACCGTCGCCTACCGGGCGGACACGGACGGCCTCAGCCGGGGTCGGGTGCTAGTCGTCGTGCCCGCCCACACCGACGAGCACCCGTCGGTGGGTGCGTTCGCAGGCACCTGCCTCAGCGACGCCGACGCCGCGGCCATCCACCTCAACGGGCTCACCCCCGACCACTACCACGACATCCGACCATCCACCCTTCGGATGCCACGCTCGCACCACGCGGGCGCTTGGATGCACTGGACCTTCTTCTGGGAGCGCGACCATGGCGTCATCAGCTGATCTCATCACCTCGTCCTGTTCGTGCGGGTGCTCCTCGCAGCCGCAGGCCACGATCGCGACGTGGAGTGGCACCGGCGAGTCGGTCGACCCGACCACGGGCCTCGAGCGGACCCGCTACTTCGCCCGCCAACTGGTCGGTCACGACGACCTCGAACAGGATCAGATCTACGTCGCCGACCGCCTGCGTCGGCACAACCGCTTCCTCCACGGGTGGGGCATCGCGTGTGGGCTCGTGGTCAGCCGGTGCGGCACGGAGGACGGCGAGTTGGACCCCTGCCTCGTGAAGGTGTCGGCCGGGTACGGGCTCGATCCCTTCGGCAACGAGGTGTTCGTCCCCGAGGCGGTGGTGATCGACCTCTGCCACCAGGACGGTGGGCGGGGACTCGTGTGCCCGCCGGCCGTCGACCCCTGGTGCGCACCCATCAACACCATCCGCAGCGGTGAGCCGCGCTACCTCGCGGTCCGCCACCTCGAGATCCCGGTCAAGCCGGTCCTCGGGCCCGTCGGCTGCTCGTGCTCCGACGTGAGCTGCGAGTACAGCCGCATCCGCGACTGGTACGAGTTCTCCCTGCTCGACGAGTTACCCGCCCACTACGACCAGCCGTGTGCTGGGTTCGGCCGGCGTTGTTCGACGGTCGGCACCTGCCTCCCGTGCCCCGAGTCCGGTTGGATCGTGCTGGCGACCGTGGTCGTGGACGGGGACGGCATCACGAGCTTCCAGGCCGAGGGGCACCGGCGGTACCTGGTGTCGCTCCAGCAGGCCTGCTTCACGTGCGACGAAGGCACGCAGGACCACCTCGAGCATGGCTTCGTCGAGGCGAAGCGCACCTTCGTCGGCGTGGCCGCGTCCGAGCCCGACGCCACGGTGGCCTTCGACTTCTACTACGACGGCGCCCCGGCCGAGGCGGTGATGGCCGTGCGGGCCGCCGACATCGAGGGCCGGACCGCCGCCGACCTCAAGGCGGATTGGGACGACATCACGATGTTCGACTCGACCAACCCGGGCGGCGCCGTGACGGGCGGCCAGGTACTCAAGGGCGGCGACCTGCTGGCCCACAGCCCGCTGCGCGGTGACTCCGTCCTGGACGGGATCGCCGACCTCGAGACCCGGGTCGGCACGCCGGTCGTCGACGTCGCCGCCTACCGGGACGCGGTGTCGGAGGTCGAGCACATCCTCGACAACGCCGGGTACTCCGCGTTCCGGTCCGACGCCCTGGCCGACACCCGACGGCTCGGAACGCTCGGCGTCGAAGCCCTCACGTCGGTGTCGAAGGTCAACGCCGATCGGCTGCGGGCGGTCGGCATCAGCACCCTCGACGACCTGCGGCGGGCGGAACGACTGCCCGAGCTGACGTCCGCAGCCGCCGCCACCGTCGGCCGGGCGCGCGAATTGCTCGGTCGGCTGGGTGATCGGCCACTGAGGCGGTGACCGCCCAGGTCGGGATCGGGCCGCGCCCCGGCGGCGGGCGTGCCGCCGGGGCGCGGCCCGATCATGCGACCAAGGAAGCGGCGCCCGCGACCGGTCGGGAGCACGGTGCCGACCGGCAGCACGGCGGAGGCGGCGGGACGGCCGACTCCGCCGGCGCGGCCGGCGGCGGCAGGGCACCCGCGTTCGTCGGCGGTCTGCTGGCCGACGACCTGGAGGCCGTCGACCTGGGCCTGGTGGACGACCGCCTCGAACGAGAGGCGGAGCTGGTGGCCCGCCGGGTGGCCAGCGGTGCGTCCGGCCCGCCGCCGCGCCCGGGGCGCCGGTCGTCGTCCTCGCCCGGCACGACGCTGACCGCGCGACACCCCACCGGAGGGGAGCTGCTCCGCCTGCTGGCCACCGCCGGACCGGGACGACGCATGCCCGAGCCGACTCTCACCCACCTGTCCACCGCCCTCGGCGCGGATCTCGGCTACGTACGCGTCCATCACGACCTGAACGCCCGCCGCGCCACCGCCCTGCTGGCCACCGACGCGTTCACCTACGGATCGGCAATCTGGCTCGCCGACCCGGTCGATCTGGGCAATGAGCGCCTCTTGGCCCACGAGGCCGTCCACACCCTCCAGCAGCGGAACGGACCCTGGGCGATTCAACGAGACGACGGTGCCGAACCGGACCCGAACGCTGCGCCGCTCTCGGAGGAGGACGGCAGCTATCCGCCACCGTCCACCGTCACCTACTCCGGGTTCACCGACATCGTCATCACCCCGCGCGGACCCGAACGCCCGCTCCCCGAGCGGTCCTGGCAGGAGCACTTCTTCGCCGTCTATTCGAAGCACCTGCTCGGCGACCGCTATGAGCATCGATACACGACCGAGTTCCTGACTGCGAACGACGACATCAAGATCGCCGGCAAACGTTCGATCTACCCGTCGTTCACGATCAACACCGCGGTCGCCTACCGCATCCTGACCCACCTCCTCCGCCAGTTCGCACCCCGCGGCGACAAGCCGGCGTGGGAGGTGCTCAACATCACCCAGGAGAACACCGAGTTCCTCTACGTCGGCTGGTTCGCGTTCGGCGTGGCCAAGACGCTCGCCAGTGAGGAGTTCCAGCAGAACAGCGATCTGCCCGACTGGTACCGGGGACCGGTGGCGCTGTCACATTTGCAGTCGATCGCCGGCACGGTGAAAGAGTGGGCGCTCGAGGCTATCGGTCTGGAGACACCTCCCCAGCAGGTGTTCACCCACGTGGCGGACCAGCTGTACTCGACGCTGTGGCCCGACGTCCTGGCCGTGGACGAGATCAGGGTCGACGAGGAGCTGTTCGACGATCCGGCGTTCCGGCGCTTCTGGGGGCTGTCCCGCCCTCCGGAGGCACCCGCCCAGGACCAGACCTCGTCGGGTCAGGCCGACGCCGCACAGGCGGAGCCGGGGCGCCCGGCCGTCGCCGGCCCACCATCCGACGCCAACGTGTCGGTCAGCGACGCCTTGGCGCTCCTCCGGTACGTCCACTCGCAGCCCGCCCTGCTCGAGGCGCTGGTCGAGGGGCGTCTGACGGCCCCTGGGATCGAGGGCGACGTGCGGACGGAGCTGTGGCGCCGCTTCCAGCGACGGATCCGGGCCAGCAGCACACGGTCCGACGACACCCTCCGGCTCGTCGACAGTCTTGGCGACCGCAATGCCCCGCCGTTCCCGTCGACGATGCGTCACGTCCCGGAGCTGTACCGGACCGAGGGATGGGCCGCGTCGATATCGACTACCCACCTCTTCCGCATGGAAGTGGTGTTCGCCGACTTCTACGACCGCTTGGCCGAGACGTTCGGGGGCTTCCAGTACCACTTCGACGTGCTGCGGGTGCCCGACAGCGAGATCCTCCGAGCCGCCGACCAGGACATCAACGCCGTTCCCGAGAAGCAGATCGACAAGATGCTGGCCGACGCCGAGCGGAAGCCGGACGCCGATCCGTACCGACCATCGGCCACGGACGTCATCGGTCACCACATGGCCCAGGAGTGGCGCTACCTCCGGGCCGACGCCGAGACCCTGGGACAAGACGCGCTCGACCACCTCGACGCGACCACCGTCGGGACCGCGGTTGCAGCGATGGTCGGGGGCGGCGTACCGCTGGGCATGGGCGCGCTCAGCCTGGCGAGCATCGCTGCGCTGCTCCGACTCGGAGGGACCCTGCTCCGCAGCCTCATCGGGCTGATGATGAACGACCGCTGCAAGGTCGAGGTCTCGTTCGAGGATCTCGGTCCCGGGCTCTACCTGGTCCGGGGCGTCCTCAACCAGCAGCTGGACGACGACGACGAGGTGCGCCGCCACCCGTCGGTCGCCGTCCTGCCGATCTGGATCCGCACGCAGGAGGACCTGGCCGAGCGAGCGCTGTCAGCCAGCCTCGAGGACCCAAACCGCATCGGCGACGAGCTCGAGCTGCTCGACCAGATCTTGGAGGACACCGAGCTCGACCCGGATCTGCGAGCCGCGTTGCTCGACCGACGGGCCGACTGCGTGACGCCGCGTCGCCGGACGCCGGGGACCGGCTTCGCCTCCTCCTGCGGAACTACCGCGACCAGGCCAAGCAGCCCGGCCAGAGCGAGGCGCAACTCGACGCGCTGAACGAGGTGATCGAGAACATCGAGCGGACGGTCGATCGGCGATCCGAACGCATCGGCAACGGGCGCCGGGGCGAGATCCTGACCGTCGCGTTCGTGCCCGACACGGGCCCGACCGCACAGCCGCTGATCGAGATCTTCGAGGTGGGCGGAGACACGGCCGGGACGGAGCGGGCCGCGGACGATCACTCGATCACGTACCGGGCCTACGAGCTCTCCAGCGGGCGCGACGCCAGCGGCAGGGGGACCGGCACTCATCCGAGCGACCCGGTCATCCGACGGCGCGAGGCCGTCCTGGCGGCGCTGGAGGCACTGTTCGAGCGCTACAACGCGTTCGGCCGGGTCACCTCCGCGTGTTCATCCCCGACACGCCCGACGGAACGGTCGGCCGCCAGTTCACCCTCCGCATCGAGGCGGATGCCACGGCGATCGGGATGCGGACGGTGGAGGATCTGAGCAACGCGGCTGCCATTGCCGCCTTGGTCGCGGCGCCGTTCACCGGCGGTGCCTCGCTCGCACTGATGGTGCCGATCGGCATGGTCGGAGCCGTCCCCGCCGCGTACCGGCTCGCCGACAACTACAGCGCCGACACGCTCCGATTCGACACCCTCACCACCTGGCTCGACGTGGTGGACGTGCTGTCCGCCTTCGCCGGACCGCTGGGTCGAGTGACCTTGCGGGCGACCAAGAGCACGTCGACTGCGCTCCGCGTGGTCGGCTACACCGGCCGGGGCGTGGCGATCATCGGCGCCGGTGCCGACAAGTTGGGGTTGATCCTCGTCAACGCCCACACGATCGTGGAGATCCGGAAGATCATGAGCGGCCCCGGGACCGACAGCCAGAAGCGCGCTGCGGTCACGATGCTGCTCGCCGGTGCGCTCCAGGCCAACGGCATGGCGGTCGCGCCCCACCTGATGAACCACGGCCGGGCCGTCGGACTCCCCGACGCCGGCGCCGGCCACCGGCGTCCGACCACCGGATCGGCCGTCGATGCACCGGCGAGGCACGGCGCGGCCGTTGAGAGCGGCTCGCCACGCGCCCGCGGGGGCGTCGACGAACCGACGACGCGACGCGTGGGTGCCGGCCCCGAGGATGTCGGACCCGCCCGAGCCGACGTCGCAGGCGACGACTCGGTCCTCGTCCGGCGCGATCGGGCCGGTGACGCAGGAGGCGCAGGCGAGCACGGTCAACCCGTGGTGCGGCTGGTCGCCGATCCGTCGCTGGCCGCCGGTCTCGCGCCTGACGTCGCCCGCGGCCTCGGGTTCAGCAGGGAGCTCGGTGGCGACTCGCGCTCGTTGAAGGTCCACTTCGACACCGACATCTTCGGGCTGGTCCGCAACATCGAGCTCGTGGCCGGTGAGCGGGTGACGGCGGCCGATGTCGCCGCCCATGCCTCCACCATCTCCCGGCTCCAGCGGTACCAGGGTTTCCAGGGTCTGGTCCGGATCGCGCTGAACAAGGTGCAACGGACGCTGGGGATGCGCGGCGATCCCCCGACCGACTCGCTCGCCTTCGAGGCCCTGCTCGAGCTGCACAAGCTCCCCGAGGTGATCCAGCTCCGGATGCAGGAGCTGGCCGGCGCCATCGAGCGCGGCTCGCCCCACGCGCGGGACATCGAAGCGGACATCGCCAACCTGCGACGGCAGATGGACGCCTACGTCGAGATGTTCGAGACCGGCTACCAGCAGCCGGGCCGCGGCTACGTCGCCGCCCTCGACGCACCTGCCTTCGCCCGCATGCGGCGCCAGGTCACGCGCCGGATCCGCCATCCGGCCGACACCGACCTCGGGAACCGGCGCGCCTGGAACCGGAGGTTCTCCGAACGGTTGGATCGCGCCGTCGAGACCCTCGAGCGATCCGGCCTCCTGACCGACCGCGACCGCCGGTTGATCGTCGACGAGCTCCGCGCGCCCACGCAGGACGACGGGATGGTCAGTCGATCGGCGTTGGATGCGCGGGTGCGGAGACTGGAGCGGCTCGCGACGCAACTGGCCGGTCAGGGCGAGCCGCGTCGGACGAGTCGGATCAATGACCTCGAGACGCATCTCCGGGAGGTCCTCGACGGCTACGTAACGGGCACAACGACGGAGACCAGACCTCGGCCGATCGAGCGAACCCGGGGCACCGACGACCGGTTGCGACCCGATGTGGAAGCCGCCCGTCAGGCGATCGACCGGCTCGCGGATCACGCGACGATGAGCCCGATCGAGTTCGGCCTCGCGTATGAGCGGGCGCGAGGTGCGGTGGGGCGCGTGCGCGAGCGCATGCGAGCACTCGGCGAACCGTTGTTCCGCGGCACCGAGCAGGCGGGGCCATCTCGCCGACCGACGATGCGACCCCTGAACCGACATTCGGACGTCACCGAGTCACGGGTGGTCGCCCGCGCGGAGGGTGAGGTCACCGAGGGACTCGATCGGACCCTGCCCGAGGTCGGCCTGGAGCGGTATCTCGACAGTTCCGGGGACCTCCCCCAACTCGGCTTCCGTCGAACGCTGCGCCAACGCCTCGCCGCCATGTTCCGCGGGTACCAACGGGCCCACATGGTCGGCCCGGGGTTCGGGTCCGAGCTCCTGACAGGGCTGTGGCTCGCCCCGGACCGGTTCAACCTGCGGAGCCAGAATCGCGGCATCGAGGCGATCATCCGCAAGGCGTCGGACCTCGGGTGGCACGTGGAGGTGGCGATCGAGGCGGTCGGGAAGCGCCTCCGGCTCCCCCTCGAGGACGGGACGTTCACGGAGATCACGATCCTCGAGTCGATCGGGTACGAGGTCCGCTACTCCACCACGGGCGGCGAGCCGGGTTCGGCGCGTCGG
Source organism: uncultured Acidimicrobiaceae bacterium (assembly GCA_963811245.1). GTDB lineage: Bacteria > Actinomycetota > Acidimicrobiia > Acidimicrobiales > Salinilacustritrichaceae > Salinilacustrithrix. The sequence continues at coordinate 6,228 of CAWEQL010000020.1, read as the reverse complement.
ATCCGATTCGAGATCGGTGATCCGGCGAACCGTCGCCGGATCACTACCACCGAGAACGACTTCATTCGCTTGGGCGAGCTCGGTCTCAGCGACGCCGACATCGCCCAGCTGCGCGGGCAGGCCGGCGTGCCCGATCCGGTCCCGACGGCCCCGCCGACCGGCACCTCGGCACCACCCGTCGACCTGACGCGCCAGAGCAACCCGGTTCGTCCGCCACCCGGGAGCACCGACATCTGGGATCGGGGCGCGCGCGAAAGTGAGCACTTCGACGGGGATCCCGTGCTCGACCCGGACGCCGAGCACGCGACGGGCGACGAGGCAACGCGCCGACGCGAGCGAACTCACGGCTGGTGGCGGGACGCCTCCGACGACGACCTGTTCGACCCAGTCGACGACGTCGACATCGACCGGACCGCCGGACCGGCGCGCAATCGGGATCGGGATCGCTGATGGCGGCGAGGTCGTTCGGTCCGCGCCCGTCGCCGTCGGCCACCGCGGCGCGGGGCTCCGGGCGATCGCTCGACCCACCGGTCCGAATGCCCCTGGAGCGGCTCGTCGGCGAGGGCTTGTCGACGGTCGAGGTCCACGACAACCCGACCGCCGCCGCGACGGCACGGGCGCTCCGGGCGGAGTCGTACACGGTGGCCGAGTCGATCGGGTTCGCGGCGGGGCGCTATCGGCCGGACACCACCGACGGCTTCCGCCTGCTGTCGCACGAGATCGCCCACGTCGTCCAGCAGCGGCGCGGCGGTCGATTGCCGGATCGCAGCCACGAGGCCGAGGCGGACTCGGTCGCCCGACGCGCCCGCGGCGTCGACGGGCGCGAATCGACGGCTGCGCCCCGTTGGTCACTGCGACCGGCCGGCGGGACGGGGTATGGCGTGGCCCGGTCGCCCGACGAGTGGTTGCACTCCAACCCCGACTATCGCAACTGGGGTTTCTCGGCGGTCGAGCGGGAGATCGACGAACTCGACCAGTGGTTGGGTCGCCAGACCACCTCGACCGTGGAATCGGCCCGAATCGAGGAGGCGGTGGCCGAGTTGCGCGCCGACCTGGCTCGGCGTCGACGGCTGCGGCAGCGAGCGGCCCGGCGCCGACCGCGGCCCAGGGGTCGTGAACGCTCCGCCGATCACGACGACACCGCCGACGGCCCGCTGACGGAGGCTCCGCGCATCCTGCAGGAGCAGCGCAGCGTCCAGTACACCGAGACCGCCGACGTCAACGACGAGGTCGACCGCATCATGGCGGCGCTCGAACGCGCCGACCTCAGCCGGCGGGATCGGTCCACCCTCGAGTCCGAGCTCGACTTCCTGGCCCCCCAGTACCGGCAGGGTCGCACCGAAGGCATCGTCGCCCGACACGCACAGCGCATGGCGCAGGTGTTCGAGACGACCGACGACGACGACGTCGTCGGTCAGTTCGCGCTCATCACCCAGCGGCTGCGTGACCTGGTTCCCGACCCCGAGCACCCGGGTGCGCTCTCCGCCTACCACCAGGGTGAGCGGGTGCTGATCCCGGCGGAGGCCGTCACACAGATGCGCAGCCGCATCGACCAGGCGTTCCGCGACGGCGAGAAGCGTACCGAGTCGCTGCGGTCGACCGGGTACGGCTACTACGAGCACCAGCTGGCGGTCAACCGGGAGCATCCGATCATCTCCACGATCGCCGGCTGGCTCGGCGATGCCGACGACCCGATGGGCGCCATGATCGGCCAGTCCGTGACCGCCGCGTCCGCACTGGTCAGGATGCGCCAGGCACTCGCGGGTGGAGACTACGGCGAGGCCGCCCGTCAACTGATCGTGGCCGAGACCGCCTCACGGCGCATCGAGGTCGCGGGCAAGCTGTTCAACGAGGGTCACATCGCCGGCGCGCAGCGCGCGGTGATCGCGCTCGAGATCACCCGCGACGTGATGTTCGCCGTCGCCGCCGGCCTGTCGGGCGGCCTGGCAGCGGGCGCTGTCTTCGCAGCCGGGGCGGGCGGGGGCGGGACGCTGGCGCTCGCCCTGGGAGCGGGATCCCTGGCCGGTGCCGGTACCCGCGGCGGCCTCGAGCTGTTGGGATCTGCGGGTGGTGAGGGGTGGTTGTCGGCCACCGAGTCCGACCACCGGTTCGACATCGGGTACGTGGGCGCACGCACGTGGTCCGGGGTGAAGAGCGGCGCGATCGACGGCTTCGTTGGCGCCGGCGGCGCACTCGTCGCCCCCGGACTCAGCAACGTCGTCGCCAACCGGATGTTCGGGGCGTCGGCGTCGTCGCTCACCGGTGCGCGGAGTTTCGGTGTGAACGCCGTGACCGGCGGGTTGATCGGGTTCCCGTCCGGCGTGGTGGGCACCGGGCTCGATCTCGCCGACGACGTCCTCGCCGGCGACCTGTCACTGTCGGACTACGGCAGCCAGATGATGTTCTCGGGTGCGCTGGGCCTCGGTCTCGGGTCGGCGATGTCCGGTCTGCCGATCCGGGGTCTGTACCGACAAGGTGGCGCCCGCGGCCTGTTCCGACCGGGTGCCGAGGTGGTCACGCCGCGCTGGATGATGGAGGGCCTCGGCTACCACCCGTTCCAGCTGAGCCCCGACTTCGTGCCTACCGCGAACCCGTGGCGGATGCCCTCGGCGTTGCGGGGCCGCTACGGGTTCACGCCCGAGGGACCTGCCTTCGCCGGCTTCAACTCGTTGCCCGCCGATCAGTTGCCGCCCCTGCTGAACGGTGACAGCTGGGTCCGCGTGAATGGGACGTGGCAGCCGATGTCGGCCACCGGTCGGATGAGCACGCCGTACTCGCTGCACGCCCAGGGTCGGTCGTACAACCTCGTCGCCGGGCGACGCGGTGGTTCGCAGCGGCTCGTGCAGTCGCACACCGACACCACCCTGCCCACCGACCCGAGCGTCAGCGGCCGCTCCGACATGGCCGTACGTCACTTCCGGGAGGTCGACGCGGCCGGGCAGACGACCACCCGCCACGGACCCGGTCACAACACGGCGCTGGCCGACAACCCCGACCCCGCCGTCCATCCGCTGGGCGCGACCGGCGAGGTCCCGCCGGGACTCCGGCCCGATGGCACCCCGCCGCGCACACTGAACGAGAGCACGACCAACTACACACCGGAGCCGTACAGCTCAACCGACTCGGCCGGCCGGAACGTCAGTGACTGGGGCCAGCACCTGCGCCGCCAACTGGAGGGCCTCATCCGCAGCCGACGTGGGAGCTACCAGCAGCGCAACGCCCCGTCGAGCACCGACCGGGTCGCGCACGGTTCCCGTTCGCGCGACGCGACCAACGGCACGACGCTGGTCGAGGTCCCCGACTCGATCATCTTCGTGGAGACCGATGCGATCGGAGCGGCAACGCGCGCGTGGCGCATCGACTTCAACAACCCCCCGACCGCCCGCTCCCTGGCCGCGCTCGACGCCGCTCCCCTGTCGGCGGTGTCCAACGCCCCCATCACGAGGGTCGCCCTCACCGACCTCGCCACGGCCCAGGTGGGCGCCACGTTGCGGGTCACCGTGCCCGCCGGTCAGGCCGCCTCGTACATCCGGGAGTCCGTCGACGCCATCCGGGAGTCCCGGCGCCGCTGAGGTGAACGCCGCATGCGACGTCAAGCCGACGGGGCGCGGTGAAACACCGTCCTGAGGTAGGCAGGTTCGAATCCCAACTGACGCGAGTGGTCGTATCCGGGACCGGATCGGTCCTCGTTCTGGGCCTCGATGTCGGTCACGGCCGGGTCGAGACGGCCATCGAGACCGGGATGCGGTGGGGCGAGCTCATCGCACTGAAGCCCCGGCACGTCGACTTCCTACGGCGCACGATCACAGTCGAGGACACGATCGTCGAGGTGTCGAGGAAGCACTCTCCGACCGGTGAGCGGTACGTCGCCAAGCCCTACCCCAAGGACACCGAGCCCCGGACGTTCGCCGTCCGGATGTCCCGAGCATGACCTCGATGATCTGCTCGAGTTGACCGTCCGGAGGTGGTCCGGGCACGCCAGGGCCGCGCCGCCAGCCCCGGACGGGGGCCCGGATGGCATCGACCTGCTTGGCCGTCAGCGCCATGGCCTGCGACGGCGGCTTCCTGAGCCTGGTCGTGTCGCGCACTGGGTTCTTGGCCACCGCGACGCTCCTATGCTTCGTCAAGCAGTTGTGGCCTCACTTTCGAGTAGGCGGTAGAGGTCGCGGGCGACGTAGCGGGCCAGGCAGCGTTTGATCTCTCGGGGTGTCTTGCCTTCGGTTGTCCGGCGGGCGACGTAGTCGCGGGTGGCTTGCTGGTACTGGATGCGGCTCGCAACCACGGTGTGCAGTGCGTTGTTGAGCTGGCGGTCGCCGTACCCGGCCACCCCACCACCTGCGGCAAAGCCGAGCGCTTCCAACAAACGATGAAGAAATGGCTACACGCCCAACCCGTCCAACCCGCCACCACCGCCGAACTCCAGGCACTCCTCGACCTCTTCGCCGACGAGTACAACCACCGCCGCCCGCACCGCTCACTGCCCCACCGGGCCACCCCCGCGACGCTCTACGACTCGATGCCCAAGGCGCTACCGGGACCAACCACCGACCCCACCACCCACGAACGGATCCGTCACGACCGCGTCGACAAGGCCGGCTCGGTCACCCTGCGCCACAACAGCCGCCTGCACCACATCGGCATCGGCCGAACCCACGCCGGAACCTGCGTGATCCTGCTCGTCCAGGACCTCCAGATCAGGATCGTCAACGCCACCACCGGCGAGCTCCTGCGAGAACTGATCCTCGACCCCAGCAAGGACTACCAGCCAAGAACCCCGAAATGAACAACACCCGAACCTGCTTCCGCAGGTCCGGGTGTCGCCGATGTCCTGAGACATCACATTCGTAGCGAGGGCAGTGTGCTGGCTCAGGACATCCCGGACACCTGTCTCACGACATACCGGACGGCATGTCTCAAGACATAGGAGACACCCCGCCACCAGCGTGCGGCCATGTCGAAGGCTCGCCTGGTCATCACCGCCATCACCGTGGAGAAGCGACCCGTCGCCGAGGTCGTCGAGGCCTACGGCGTGTCGCGCTCCTGGCTCTACGAACTCCTCGCCCGCCACCGAGCAGAGGGCGAGGCCGCCTTCGAACCCCGCTCCAAGGCCCCGAAGACCTCACCAGGCGCGACCCCGCCCGAGACCGTCGACCTGGTCCTCACGCTGCGCAAGCAGCTCCTCGAGGCCGGCCACGACGCCGGCGCCGAGACACTCGCCTGGCACCTGACCCAGCACCACGACATCACCCTGTCCCGGGCCACGATCCACCGGATCCTGACCCGCCACGGCGCCGTCACCCCTGAGCCGAGAAAGCGGCCCAAGTCGTCCTACATCCGGTTCCAGGCGGCGATGCCGAACGAGTGCTGGCAGTCCGACTTCACCCACTACCCGCTCACCGACACCGCGACCTTTCCCAAGGGCGTCGAGATCATTACCTGGCTCGACGACTGCACCCGCTACGCCCTGCACGTGAGCGCACACCGGGCGATCACCACCCCGATCGTGAAGGCCACGTTCCGCAAAGTCGCAGGTCAACACGGCATCCCCGCATCGACCCTCACCGACAACGGCATGGTCTACACCGTCCGCCTGGCCAGCATCGGACACCGAGGCGGCCGCAACGGTTTCGAGCAACAACTCCGCGACTGGCACGTCGTACAGAAGAACAGCCGACCCAACCACCCCACCACCTGCGGCAAGGTCGAACGCTTCCAGCAGACCCTGAAGAACTGGCTACGCGCCCAGCCCACCCAGCCCGCCACCATCGCAGACTCCAGACGCTGCTGGACCGGTTCCAGCGCGAATACAACCAGCAGCGACCACACCGATCCCTGCCGCACCGCGCCACCCCGGCCGCGCTCTACGACACCATGCCCAAGGCCCTACCCGGCCCCAGCCGCGACACCGACACCCACGACCGGATCCGGCACGACCGCGTCGACAAGTCCGGCAGCGTCACCCTGCGCGTGCCGGCCAACTCCGCCACATCGGCATCGGACGAACCCACGCCCGAACCCACGTCATCCTGCTCGTCCACGACCTCGACGTCCGCATCGTCAACGCCATCACCGGCGAACTCCTCCGCGAGCTCACCATCGACACCAGCAAGGACTACCAACCACGCACGCCAAATGAAGAACACCCGAACCTACGTTTCCGTAGGTCCGGGTGTCCGCGATGTCCTGAGACATCACATTCGTAGCGAGGGCAGGATTTGAACCTGCGAC
>CAWEQL010000019.1:0-114110 GCA_963811245.1 uncultured Acidimicrobiaceae bacterium | reverse complement strand
GGCAACAACGAGAAGCTGCGCGCCGCCACCGGGTGGGCGCCCCAGCACGACGATCACCGACACGTTGCAGGACCTGCTCGACGAGTGCCGGGCCGGGGCCCACGCCGAGCTGGCCACCACCGACGCGTCAACCCATCCAACGAGGAGTCCCTCATGACCACCCCGACCACCCGGCCGGCGCGCGCTCATCACCGGCATCACCGGCCAGGACGGCTCGTACCTGGCCGAGCTCCTGCTCGACAAGGGCTACGAGGTGATCGGCATGGCCGCGGCGCTCCTCGCACCGTGACCTTCGAGCGCATCGCCCACCTCCAGGACGACATCGAGATCGTGTCCGGCGACCTGCTCGACGAGGCCTCGATGATCCAGCTGCTCGGGACCCACCGGCCCGACGAGGTCTACAACCTGGCGGCCCAGTCCTTCGTGCAGACCTGTTCGGCCAGCCGGTGCTCACCGGCGAGACCACCGGCCTCGGCGTCACCCGCCTCCTCGACGCCATCCGGCTGGCCGACCCGGCGATCCGCTTCTACCAGGCGTCGCTCGTCGGAGATGTTCGGCAAGGTCGTCGAGGTCCCCCAGACGCGAGGCGACGCCGTTCTACCCCGCGGTCGCCCTACGGCGTGGCCAAGGTCTACGGCCACTGGATCACGGTCAACTACCGCGAGAGCTACGGCCTGCACGCCATCGTCGGGCATCCTGTTCAACCACGAGTCGCCCCGCCGCGGCCTCGAGTTCGTGACCCGCAAGATCGTCGTACAACGTGGCCAAGATCGACCTCGGCATGCAGGACGAGCTCCGCCTCGGCAACCTCGACGCCCAGCGCGACTGGGGCTTCGCCGGCGACTACGTCGAGGCCATGTGGCTGCATGCTCCAGCAGGACGAGCCCGACGACTTCGTGGTCGCCACCGGCGAGACCCACTCGGTCCGGGAGTTCTGCGAGCTGGCCTTCGGCCACGTCGGCCTGGACTAGGAGGACCACGTCGTCATCGACGAGCGCTTCTTCCGCCCCGCCGAGGTCGACCTGCTCGTCGGCGACGCCACCAAGGCCCGCGAGGAGCTCGGCTGGGAGCCGCGCACGTCGTTCGACGAGCTGGTCGACATGATGGTCGACGCCGACCTCGCGCTGCTCGAAGGGTGACCTCGCAGGACATCGCGCACTGACCGGTCGATCGCCGTCCTCGCCGGCGGCGTCGGCGCGGCCCGGTTCCTGCGTGGCCTGCTGGCCGTGTGTCGACCCGCACGTCGGTCACCGCCGTGGTCAACGTCGGCGACGACCTCGTGCTGCACGGCCTGCACATCAGCCCCGACCTCGACACCATCACCTACACCCTCGCCGGCGCGATCGACCCCGAGCGGGGCTGGGGCCTCGCGACGAGACCTGGCAGGCCATGGAGATGCTCGGGCGCTACGGCGGACCCGACGCTGGTTCGGCCTGGGCGACCGCGACCTCGGCACCCACCTGTACCGCACCGAACGGCTCGCCGAGGCGGCGCCGACTGCTCAGCGACGTCACCGCCGAGATCGCCGCGGCGCTGGGGCCTCGGCCTGACGCTGCTGCCGGTCACCGACGACCGCCTGCGGCACCCATGGTGACCGTCGACGACGGGACCCGAGCGCCGGCACGAGATCGGCTTCCAGGAGTACTTCGTCCAGCGCCGCCACGACGTCCCGGTGCGCCGCGGTGCGCTTCGACGGCGCCGACCCGCCCGACCCGGCGCCCGGCGTGCTCGATGCCATCGCCGCCGCCGACGCCGTCGTCGTCGCCCCCTCGAACCCGCTCGTGTCCATCGGGCCGGTCCTGGCCGTCCCCGGCGTCCGCGAGGCGGTCGCTGCGCGCGTCGCGACCGGACGTGGTCGCCGTGTCCCCCATCGTCGCCGGCGCGGCCCTCAAGGGCCCGGCCGACCGGCTGCTCGACCGAGCTCGGCCACGAGGCCAGCGTCGTCGGCGTGGCCCGCCTGTACGCCGCCTTCGCCGCCACCCTCGTCATCGACGAGGCCGACGCCGACCTGGCCGCCGCCGTCGAGGCCGAGGGCATGCGCTGCGTCGTCACCGACACGGTCATGCCACCCCGAGCGGTCGCCGCGCTGGCCCGCAGTGCTCGCCGCCATCCCGGACCCCCGCATGCCGACCCCTCCCCCGCCCTCGTTCTGGCACCGGTTCCTCGGTCAGGACGCACGTGGTGGCACCAGAACGGTCTCGCGTGAGGCCGGCTGCCCGGCGAGCTTCGGTCATCCCGATCCGCGGCATCCGCGAGATCGCCGCCGGCGCCGACCTGGCCGGCGATCATCGCCGACGCCGGCGCCGCCGGCCCCGCCGACCGCCCTCGTCGACGGCGACGTCGTCGTCGTCACCCAGAAGGTCGTCTCCAAGGCCGAGGGACCGCATCGTGGCCATCGACCCCGACGACCCCGCTCCCACAAGCCGCTCGTCGAGCGGGAGTCGGTGCGGATCCTGCGCCGGCGGGGCGACCTCATCATCAGCGAGACCGCGCACGGCTTCGTGTGCGCCAACGCCGGCATCGACCTGTCGAACGTCGAGGCCGGGCTACGCCGCGCTGCTGCCCGTCGACTCCGACCGCTCCGCCCGCCGCATCCGCGACGGCCTCCGCCACCGCACGGGCGTCGACGTCGCCGTCATCGTGTCCGACACCTTCGGCCGCCCGTGGCGGCGAGGCGTCACCGACGTCGCCATCGGCTGCGCCGGCATCGCCGCCGATCGCCGACCTCCGCGGCACCGCCGACGCGCTCGGACGCGAGCTGCAGGTCACCGAGGTCGCCGTCGTCGACGAGCTCGCCGCGCGCCGCCGACCTGGTGATGGGCAAGGCCACCGGCATCCCCGTGGCCGTGTGCCGCGGCGTCGACCCCGCCTGGCTGCGCGACGGCAGCGCCCAGCACGACCTGGTGCGACACCCGAGCGAGGATCTGTTCCGTTGACCCCCGACCCCGTGCCTCTCCGTCGTCATGCCGGCCTTCAACGAGGAGGCCACGGTGCTCGCCGCCGTCGCCCAGGTGCTGGCGTCGCCATGGGTGAGCGAGCTCGTCGTCGTCGACGACTGCTCCACCGACGACACCGCCGCGCTGGTCGTCATCGGTGCAGGATCCGCGACTGCGGTTGTTGCACCACGACGTGAACCGGGGCAAGGGCGCCGCCCTGCGCACGGCTTCGCCGGCGCCGACCGCCGACTACGTCGTCGTCCAGGACGCCGACCTCGAGTACGACGCCGGCGAGTACGGGAAGCTGCTCCGACCGCTCCTCGAAGACCGAGCCGACGTCGTGTACGGCTCCCGCTTCGCCGGCGGCGAGTCCCACCGCGTCCTGTACTTCTGGCACTCCGTCGGGAACAAGCTGCTCACGCTGGCCTCGAACATGGCCACGAACCTGAACCTCACCGACATGGAGACCTGCTACAAGGCGTTCCGCCGCGAGGTGATCCAGTCGATCGAGATCGAGGAGGACCGGTTCGGGTTCGAGCCCGAGATCACGGCGAAGCTGGCGAGGGCCGGGGTGCGCATCTACGAGGTCGGCATCTCCTACGACGGCCGGACCTACGCCGAGGGCAAGAAGATCGGGTGGCGGGATGGTGTGTGGGCCATCGTGTGCATCGTCCGCTACGGCATCGGGCCGCGATTCCGCTCCTCGCGCCGAACCCACGCGGCGAGGGTGTCGGTGAGCCCTTCCGCCAGCGGCGTGAACGCCTGCCACCCGAGGTACATGCGGGCGCGGGCGGGGTCGGCCGGGACCGCACCGGGCTCGTCGGGCCGGGCTGCTCCGGGGACGGGCTCGGTGGAGACACCCGCCACCGCCGCCAGGGCCCGGTAGAGGTTGCGGACCGAGGTCTGCACGCCCGTCCCGACTGCCACACGCAGCCCGTCGGCCGAATCCACCGCCTTCACGAGCGCATCCACGGCGTCGTCCACGAAGAGCAGGTCCCGGGTCTGCTCACCCGTGCCGTGCACGACGCAGGGCAGGTCGCGGGCCAGGCGATCGGCGAACGTCGCCACCACCGAGCCCTCGACGGCCGCGCTGCTGGCGGGGGCCGTACACCGTGGGGAGGTCCACCACCGTGCACTCCACGCCGTCGGCGTCACGGGCCCCGAGGACCAGCCGGGTGGCGTGCTCGCGGACCGCCCACCGAACCGAGGCGGAGACGCCGGCCCGGAGGCTGCCCGCCGCCACCACCTTGCGCACCCCCGCCGCCGGCGCCGCCTCGAGCAACCGCACGGTACCGACGACGTCGATCGCGGCGCTGTCGGCGGCTGACATCTCGTCCGTACGGTCCGTACAGGTCGCCAGGTGGAAGACCACGTCGGGGCGGTGACGGACGACGAGCTGGGCGAAGGCGTTGTCGCGGACATCGCACTGATGGATCTTCAGGTGGTGGCCGGCGTCGCGCCGGGCGTCGGCCAGGTTGGCGAGCGAGCCGGACGACAGGTCGTCGACGACCTCGACCTCGTGACCACCGGCGAGCATGCGGTCCACCAGCGTCGGAGCCGATGAACCCCGCACCGCCGGTGACCAGCGCCTTCACCGCGGAACCGGCTCCGTGACGGTCAACCGGCTTCCTGCGGGATGCGTTCGCCCGTGAAGCGACCGTCGGGCTCGATGTCGACGTTGTCGCCGATCACGGTCAGATCGAGCAGCTCGGCGCCGCTGCGGATCACCGCACCGGCCCCGACGATCGAACGGTGGATGCGGGCGCCCGCCTCCACCGTGGCGCCGGCGAGGACCACGGCCTCGGTGAGCGTCGCCTCGTCGCCGATGGTGGCCCGGGCCCCGACCACCGAACGTTCGATGTGGGCGCTCTCGGCGACCACGGCATCCTCGTGGACCGACGAACCGTCGGGCGGGAGCAGGTCGAGGTTGGCCTGGAGATAGGTCTCGGGGGTGCCGGCGTCGAGCCAGTAGGCGTTGCCGTCGAGGGCGTAGAGGGTTCCGGCCTCGGCCATCGCGGGGAACGTCTCGCGCTCGACCGAGACGCGTCGGCCCACCGGGATGCGGCCGAGCACGCTGGGCTCGAGTACGTAGGTTCCGGCGTTGATGGTGGTGCTGGGCGCTTCGTCGCGGGCGGGCTTCTCGACGAACGCCTCGACCCGGCCAGCCACGTCGGTGACGACGACGCCGTAACGGGACGGGTCCTCGACGGTGTGGAGGGCGATCGTTCCCTCGGCGCTCGAGGCGTCGTGGAACCGCACCAGCCGGCTCACGTCGAGGTCGGTGAGCACGTCGCCGTTGACGACGACGAAGCGCTCGTCGATCCCGGCCTCGGCGGCCGCGAAGCGGATGGCGCCAGCGGTGTCGAGCGGTTCGTCCTCGACGGCGTACGTCAGCTCGATGCCGGCACACGAGCCATCGGGATAGGCGGCGCGGAACGTGTCCGGCCGGTACCCCAACGACAGCACCACGGACGTGATCCCGTGCTGGCCCAGATGGGCGACCACGCGCTCGACCATGGGGACGTGCACCACCGACAGCAGGTTCTTCGGCGTGGTGAAGGTCAGCGGCTGCAGCCTGGTGCCGAACCCTCCCACGAGGATCACGGCTTTCACGGCGCGGCGGTGGTGGTCGACGAGTCGGTCGCCGGGGCCGTCGTGGAGGTGGTGGACGAACCGGTGTCGCCGGGCGACGTCGTGGAGCTCGAACCGGTGTCGGTCGGGACGGCGGAGTCGGGAACACCGGTGGCGGCCGCGACCTTGTCGGCCGTGGGCGGCGGCGGGATCTTGGCGCCCTCGGGCATGAAGGCGATGGTGTAGGCCTGGCTGTTCTGGAGGAACCGGACCTTGTCGAAGTTGGTGGTCACGATCCGGTCGGCGTCGTCGCCGGCGAGGGCTGTGTCGACCGAGTCCCACACGGCGACCTGCACGATGGGATCGCCGTCGATGCCGTCGCAGGTGTCCTTGCCCTCGGTGTAGGTCTTGCCGCCCGGGATGGCGAGGGACTTCTCCTGGATGCCGCCCTCGTTGCCGAGCTCGGTCGCCGCGTCCTCGAGGAAGTGTTGGACGGTGGCGTTCTTGCCGGTCCGGGACGGCGAGAAGGGGTGGATGTGGATCAGGCCGTCGCCGTGGGTGTGGGTGCCACCGTTCTGGGGCGATTCGAACACCGGGAGGGGGTCGAGGAACTCGCCGCAGACGTAGAGCCCGTAGGCGGCGTGCCAGTGATCGGTGAGGGTCGGGGCCTCCGAGGCCTGGGCCTGGCGGTTGTCGCGCGTGTAGAACACGAGCAACGACCCGAGGATCACCACGAGGACGAGGGCGACGGGGAACAGCAGGTTGCGCTCGCCCGCCGCCCGGGCGCGACTGCCACCCGCCTTCGCGGCGCGGGCGACTTTCTTGTTGGAGGAGGCCTTACCCATAGCGGAACGAGGCTACAGGGCCGCCGCTGCCGATCGGTAAGCAGCCAGCACGGCCACCGCGGTGCGCCGCCCCGAGAACTCGGCCGCCCGGGAGCGCCCGGCGTCGGCGAGGGCGGTGCGGTGGTCGGGCTCGTCGAGGATCCGGTGCAGCTCGATCGCCAGCTGGGCGTCGTCACCGGCCGGGAAGACCACGCCACCGTCGCCGACCAGTTCGGGCAGCGCGCCGGCGTCGGACACGACCACCGGCGTCCCGGCGGCCATGGCCTCGAGCGCGGGGATGCCGAAGCCCTCGTAGCGGGAGGGCACGACGACGACGGTCGCATCTTCGACGAGGGCGGCGAGCTCGGCGGCGGGGATGCGGCCGGTGCGGACCACGCGGTCTCCGAGGCCGGATGCGCCGATCGCCGAACGGACGTCGTCCTCCGCCGGGCCCTCGCCTCCCGTGAGGACCAGCACCAGGTCGGGATGGCGCTCGGCCAGCCGGGCCACGGCGCGGATGGCCACGGCATGGTCCTTGTGCGGGTACGTGATGCCGGGCAGGAGCACGACTCGGCCCTCGATCCCGAGCCGGCGCCGGACGTCCTCGATCGGGAGGGCATCCACCGGGGACGGCGGGGGCCATGGCGCCACGTCGATGTGCGCGGGTTCGACGCCCAGACGGGCCACGATCCGCTGGCGCACGAACTCCGACGGCACCAGCACCCGGGCGGCGCCGGCGATGGCGCGGGGCAAGACGTTGCGCAGGTACGCGACCTTGACGGGGTGGAAGTTGCCCGGCAGCTCCAGCGGCTGGATGTCGTGCACGGTCAGCACCCGCGGGACCCGCATCCGTCCCGGCGAGGTGCCGCCGGCGTCGTGCAGGACGTCGATCCGGTGGCGACGCACCATGACGGGCAGCCACGTGTGCTCGACGAGGACCCGCAGCGGTTTGACGCGGCCGGGGACCGGTGCGGTGTGGGTCTCGAAGCGATCGGTGAGCGACGGGTGCGCCTCCGTCAGCGCGGTGAGGCCGAAGATGACGATCTCCACGTCGCTGGGCGCGGCGTCGAGCACGGCGTCGAGGGTCCGCAGCGTCGCCTCCTCGGATCCGCCCACCACACCCGGCACGAGCCAGCACAGGTTGACCCCGACCCTCATGCCGCGACCTGCCGGTACACGTCCGCCGTCTGCTGTGCGGTGCGGTCCCACGTGTGTTCGGCGGCGCGTTGGAGACCGGCACGGCGCATCCGGTCCCGCAGATCCGGGTCGTCGAGCAGCGACGCCAGCGCGCCGGCGATGGCCTCGGCGTCGGTGGGGTCGACGGCGAGACCGGCGCCGCCGGCGACCAGTTCCTCGGTGGCGGTCCCCGACGAGGTCACCACCGGGCACCCCAGCGCCATCGATTCGAGCACCGGGAGGCCGAAGCCCTCGAACAGACTGGGATAGACCGACGCCACGGCGCCGGAGTACAGCGCATCGCGGGTGCGGTCGTCCACGAACCCGGTGAGGACGGCGTTGGGGGGCACCCCGCGGTCGCCCCAGACGTCTCCCCATCCCGACGGGCCGACCACCACCAGCCGGAGCTCGGGGCGATCGAGACGACGCCACGCCTCGAAGAGCCGGGCCAGGTTCTTGCGTGGTTCGAGGGTTCCGACGACCACGACGTGCTCCCCGTCGATGCCGAACCGCTTCCGCGCCGCGGCGGCGTCGGCGGCGGACACGTCGGCGGGCGTGATGCCCCACGGGATGCGCCGGAGCCGATTGCGCTCGATGCCGGCCGCGACGCAGTCCTCGAGCGTGGCCGACGACGGCACGATCACGGCGGCCGCCTCGGCTCGGGTGAGCTGCAACGCCCGCTCGAAGAACCGGAGTCCGTGGCGGGTGAACATCGCTGGGTGGTGCACGAACGCGAGGTCGTGGATGGTGACGACGAGCGGTGCGTCGGCGGGGGCCACCGCCCCGCCCATGCAGTGGAGGATGTCGATCGGTCCGGTGGCGCGCTCGACGTGAGGCCGCCGGAGGCCGTGCCAGGTCTCGTAGAGCAGCGTCCGGGGCAGCGGGAGCTGACGGACCTCGATCGGGGGCCGCCACGGCGGCGCCGGCGGGCGCTGGTGACGGGCCGCCACGCCGACGACGTCGATGTCGGAGTGCTCGGAGAGGGCATCCACCAGGCCGAGCGTGGCGAGGGCCGTCCCTCCCGGCACCTCGTGCCAGCACTGCTCCATCACGAACCCCACACGCATCGGGTCGGAGTCTCGCACGGCACCACGGGGCGTCCCGGCCCTCCCGGAGGCCGAGGGTATGATCGAGCGTCGTGCACCGCCCGTTCCACGCCCCGCTCACCGGCCGCGCGACGCCCCGGCGGATGTCATGAAGGTCCTGGTCACGGGCAGCGCCGGCCTGATCGGCTCCGAGGCCGTGACGTTCTTCGACGACCTCGGCTTCCGGGTCGACGGCATCGACAACAACGGTCGGGCGGACTTCTTCGGCCCGCAGGGCGACACGACGTGGAACCGCCAGCGCCTCGAGGCGGTCAGCCGCGACTACACCCACCACGACATCGACATCCGCGACGCCCGAGCGGTCGACGAGGTGTTCGCCCGGCGGGCGTACGACCTCGTGATCCACGCCGCCGCCCAGCCCAGCCACGACCTCGCGGCGAGCCGGCCGGTCGACGACTTCACCACCAACGCCAACGGCACCCTGCACCTGCTCGAGGCCTGCCGTCGCCACACCCCCGACGCTGCGTTCATCCTCGTCTCGACCAACAAGGTGTACGGCGACAACCCCAACCGCCTCGATCTGATCGAGCGGGAGACCCGCTACGACTACGCCGACCCGGCCGACGCCGAGGGCGTCGACGAGTCGATGTCGGTCGAGGGGTGCCTCCATTCGCTCTTCGGCGTGTCCAAGTTGAGCGCCGACCTGCTCTGCCAGGAGTACGGCCGGTACTTCGGCATGAACACCGGCGTCTTCCGAGGCGGCTGCCTCACCGGGCCACACCACTCGGGCGTCGAGCTGCACGGCTTCCTCTCGTACCTGGTCTCCACTGCGCTGCGAGAGGGTCCGTACACGATCTTCGGCTACAAGGGGAAGCAGGTACGAGACCAGATCCACAGCCACGACGTGATCGAGGCGTTCTGGGCCTTCGCCCAGGATCCCCGGCCGGGCGAGGTGTACAACCTCGGTGGCGGCAAGGCCAACGCCGCCAGCCTGCTCGAGTGCGTGGACATGATCGCGGCCCGTTCGGACCGGCGGCCGGTGCTCACCTACGACGAGACCAACCGCATCGGTGACCACATCTGCTACTACACCGACATGGGCAAGTTCCGGAGCCACTACCCGGACTGGCGGCTGGAACACTCCCTGGACTCGATCGTGGACGAGATGGTCGCTGCGGTCGCCGATCGCCTCGGCTGACCCGTGCGGCTCTGCCTCCTCAACCAGTTCTACGCCCCCGACATCTCGCCGACCGCGCAGCTGGCCACGTCGCTGATCGAGCACCGGGCGGCGCGGGGCGACGAGTGCACCGTCGTGTGCGGCTCCGGCGGCTACGCCGACGCCGAGGACGCCCGCCCCCTGGACCCCTCCGTCCGGGTGCGCCGCGTGTGGGCTCCCGGCCTCGGGCGCAGCTCCGTCGTCGCCCGCGGGTGGACGTACACCACCTACGTCCTGGCCGCGCTGTGGACGCTGCTGCGGATGCCCCGCCAGGACGTCGTCATCGCCATGACCACCCCGCCGTTCGTGTACCTGGTGGCGATGGCGCACAAGCTCCGTCGTCGCGACACGCGGGTGATCCTCTGGAGCATGGACGTCTACCCGGAGGTGGCCGAACGGCTCCGGGCGGTGAGCGAGCGCAACTGGCTGTCCCGCCTGCTCCGCCGGGTGAACGCCTGGGCGCTCCCGAAGCTCGACTCCGTCGTGGTCCTCGACGGCGCCATGGCCGACCTGCTCGTCGCCGCCGGGGCCCCGCCCGATCGGGTCCACATCATCCCGAACTGGGAGCGGGCCGAACTGTACCGAGACGACGTCACCGAGCGATGGGGCGGCTACGACGAGCTGGGTCTGCGCGATCGGTTCGTCGTGTTGTACCTCGGCAACATCGGCCTCGGCCATCGCTTCGACACCGTCATCGCTGCAGCCGAACGCCTCCGCGACGACGACGTGACCTTCTTGTTCGTCGGCGGCGGTCCCCGACGCGCCGAGCTCGCCGCCGCCACGGAGCACCTCCCCCACGTCGTGCTGCACACGTACGTGGACAAGGACGTGACGCCCGCCGTGCTCGCCGGAGCCGACACGTCGCTCATCTGCCTCGAGGACCGCGCCCTCGGCGTCATGAGCCCCTCGAAGCTCCACGGCAGCCTGGGCATGGGTCTTCCCATCACCTACGTCGGCCCCGCCGGCTCGAACATCGCCGAGGCGATCACCGCCTTCGACTGCGGTGTGTCGGTGCGTCACGGCGACGTCGACCATCTCGTGGACGCCATCCGGACGTGGCGCGATGACCCCGACCGTCGGGTCAGGGTGGCGGCCAACGCTCGGCGAGCCTTCGAAGAGGCCTACTGCGATGCCGCCACGCTGCCGCGCTGGGACGAGCTGCTCGAGGGAGCCGGCGGATGACCGAACCCACGCGGAGGGTGCCGGCGGGTCCCCGTTCCGGAGACGGGCCGTCGCCGGGCGGGGGGCCGGACCGACGCGTCGTCGTCATCGCTGCGCTCCTCGGCGTCATCGGCCTGCTCGTTCTCGTCCTCGTGATCGTGCAGCTGTCCGGCGACGACTCCTCCGAGACGACGACCACGACCACGGCCGTCCCGTCATCGACCACCAGCACCTCCGAATCGACGACCACCACCACGACGTCGTCGTCCACGACCTCGACGTCCACCACCACGTCGACCTCCACCACCACGGCACCGACCACCACGACGACCCGGCCACCGGCCACCACCACGACTGCGGCTCCAGCAGTCACCGTGGCCCCGGCCCGGTGCACGGGAGCCACCGGGCCCACCACGCCGGAGCCGGTCGCCGAGGTGTTCTACGAGGCGTGGACGGTCGACGACACCGGCTGCGCCGGCAAGGTGGCGACGCCGGCGGCGGTGGACACGCTCTTCGCCCTCGACGGCCGCCGGGCCGACTGGACGTTCCAGGACTGCTCGGTGAGCGACGCCCCCGACGCCCACACGGAGTGCGCCTACTCCTACGACGGCGGCGCCGCCATCTTCTCGATGCGCTTCCGCCCCTCCGGCGGCTGGCAGATCTTCGCCGTCGACTTCTTCGCCGACTGAACTCTCCGTCAGCACCGGCGAGCCGGTGGGGACGGTCAGATCACCGTCGAGAAGTAGGCCGCCGTGCGCTCGAGGCCTTCGCGCAGCTCCACGGTCGGCGCCCATCCCAGCGCCGAGCGGGCGAGCGTGATGTCGGGCCGGCGTTGGGTCGGGTCGTCCACGGGCAGCGGCTCGTGGACGATCTCCGACCGGGACCCGGTGACCTCGATCACCAGCTCGGCCAGCTCGGCGATGGTGAACTCGTTCGGGTTCCCGATGTTGCACGGACCGGTGATGTCGGCGTCGAGGAGCCGGAGGAAGCCCTCCACCTCGTCGTCGACGAAGCAGAACGACCGGCTCTGCGACCCGTCGCCGTAGATGGTGATGGGATCGCCGCGGAGGGCTTGGACGACGAAGTTCGACACGACCCGGCCGTCCTCGGGCCGCATCCGGGGGCCGTAGGTGTTGAAGATCCGGACGATGCGGACCTCGAGACCGTGGTGCGAGTGGTACGCCATCGTCATCGCTTCGGCGAAGCGCTTGGCCTCGTCGTAGACCCCGCGGGGGCCCACCGGGTTGACGTGGCCCCAGTACTCCTCGGTCTGCGGGTGCACCTGGGGATCGCCGTAGACCTCACTGGTGGAAGCGAGGAAGAACCGGGATGACTTGGCGCGGGCCAACCCGAGGCAGTTGTGGGTCCCGAGGCTGCCGACCTTGAGCGTCTGGATGGGCATCTCCAGGTAGTCCTTGGGCGACGCCGGCGAGGCGAAGTGCATCACCACGTCGACCGGGCCGGGAACCCAGATGTAGGTCGACACGTCGAGCTCGACGAAGGTGAAGCCGGGCGTGCCGAAGAGGTGCTCCAGGTTCACCATGCTCCCGGTGACCAAGTTGTCGATCGCCACGACCTGATCGCCCCGTTCCAGCAGGCGCTCGCACAGGTGGGACCCGAGGAACCCGGCCGCCCCGGTGACAACGATTCTCGACATGTGCTGATCCCTTTCTGGAGCGTCGCCGTCGGGAGCGCCAGCGAGCAGGCGACACGGCTCCGGCGAAGCCGGAGACCCTGAGCTCAGTTGCGCCCCACACCGCGGAACTCGAAGCCGCGGCGGCGCAGAGCGGAGCGGTCGAGCAGGTTGCGAGCGTCGACCACCGCCGGGGTGGCCATGCGGTCCCGGACCTGGTCGAGGTCGAGCCACTTGAATTCGTCCCACTCGGTGAGCACGATCAGCACGTCGGCGCCGTCGCAGGCGTCGTAGGGGTCGGCGACCACCTCGATGCCGTCGGCCGGGCTCTTCGACACCGCCGGGTCATAGGCCCGCACCTTGGCTCCCTGGCCGATCAACCGGCTCAGGACCTCGAGCGACGGGGACTCGCGCAGGTCGTCGGTGCGGGCCTTGAAGGTGAGCCCCCAGGCCGCCACCTGCTTGCCGCTGATGTCGCCGCCGACGAGGTCCACGGCCTTCTGCGCCGTGCGGTCGAACTGCTCGTCGTTGACCTCGATCACGCCCTTGAGGAGGTCGAAGTCGTAGCCGGCCTCCTCGGCGATCTTGACCATCGCCCGGGTGTCCTTCGGGAAGCAGGACCCGCCGAAGCCAGGGCCGGGACGGAGGAACTCGTGCCCGATGCGGGTGTCGTAGCCGATGCCGAGCACGACATCGTTGATGTCGGCGCCGACCGCTTCACAGATGGCGGCCACGGCGTTGATGAAGCTGATCTTGGTGGCGAGGAACGAGTTGGCCGCGTATTTGATCGTCTCGGCCGACGCCGGGTCGGTGACCACCAACGGAGCCGTCACCCCGATGTAGAGCGACGCCACCTTGATGGCGGCGGACTGGTCGTGGGCGCCGATCACGATGCGGTCCGGATTCATGAAGTCGTGGACCGCCGACCCCTCGCGGAGGAACTCCGGGTTGGAGACCACGGCCACGTCGTCGCGACCGAGGGCACGCTCGACGACCCGCGTGGAACCGACCGGCACCGTGGACTTGTTGACCACGACCGACTCCGACGGCAGCACCGGCGCGATCTCGCGCGCCGCCTGCTGGATGTAGCTCAGGTCGGCGGAGCCGTCGTCGCCCTGTGGTGTGGGCACGCACAGATAGGCGAACTCGCAGTCGGCCGCGGCGGTGGCCGCACCGACCACGAACTGCAACCGGCCCGACTCGATGCCCTCGTGCACGATGGCATCGAGTCCCGCCTCGAGGATCGGGACCTCGCCCCGCTGCAGCGCCGCCACCTTCTCGACGTCGATGTCGGCGCAGACGACATCGTGGCCGAGCTTGGAGAAGCACGCGCCGGTGGTGAGGCCCACGTAGCCGGTGCCGATGACTGCGATCCTGCTCACGAAGGCTCCTCCGGGGCTTCGGCACCCAACAGGTGCGTGACGGTGGTGCGGAGTCGGTCACGGTAGTGGGGCAGTTCGGGGAGCAGGGAACCCCTCCAGGCCACGCCGTCGAGTACCGAGTTCGCCGGGCGGGGTGCCACGGGCCGGTCGGCGGCGGCCAGGAACGCCGCCGTGGAGACGGGTTCGACGATGCCGGGGTCGGCACCGGCGGCGGCGAGGACCTCGCGGGCGAAGCCGAACCACGTGGTGTCGCCATCGTTGGTGAGGTGGAACACTCCGGGGAGCCGGGCGGCGGCCAGACGCCGGAGCCCTACGGCCAGATCGGCGGTGAACGTGGGCCGCCCCCGTTGGTCGTCGACGAAGCGCAGCGCCGGACGGTGGCGCAGGCCCAGCACCGTCTTGACCATGTTGTGGCCGTGTTCGCCGACGACCCACGACGTGCGCACCACCGCGCAGTCGGCACCGCTGGCGAGCACCTCTCGCTCCCCCGCCCACTTCGAGGCCCCGTAGACCGAGGTCGGGGCCGGCTCGTCCCATTCGTGGTACGGACCCTCCTTGGTGCCGTCGAAGACGTAGTCGGTGGAGACCTGGATCAGGTACGACCCCGCTCGTCGGGCGGCCTCGGCCACCCATCGGGCGCCCAGCGCGTTGTCGCGGAACGCCCGCTCGGGATCGGATTCGCAGGCGTCGACCGCCGTCCATGCCGCGGCGTTGACGATCACGTCGGGCCGGCCACCGAGGACCGCGGTCAAGACGGCGTCACGGTCGCCCACGTCGAGGTGGGCACGGTCGAGCGCCACCACGTCGTCGTGGGCGCCCCGGCAATGGGCCGCTACATCGGTGCCGACCTGTCCCCCGGCACCCGTGATGAGGATCCGCACGGCGGGGAACCGTACCGGTCAGGTGGGGCGGTCCCCGTGCTTCAGTGGCCGCCACCACCACTCGTTGGCGCGGTACCAGTCGATGGTGGCCTCCAGCGCCTCGTCCAGCGTCCGCTGGCGGCTCCAGCCGAGGGCGGTGATCTTGTCGACGTCGACCGAGTACCGCCGGTCGTGGCCGAGCCGGTCGTCGACGTAGTCGACCATCTCCTCACCCACGCCGAACGCAGCGAGCAGGCGGTCGACCAGCGCCCGGTTGGGGGTCTCGTTCCCGGCCCCGATGTTGTAGATCTCCCCTGCGTCGCCTGCGGTCAACACGAGGTGGACACCGGCGCAGTGGTCGTCGACGTGGATCCAGTCGCGCTCGTTCAAGCCGTCGCCGTAGAGCGGCACAGGGATGCCGTCGATGAGGTTGGTGGTGAACAGCGGGATGGCCTTCTCGGGGTACTGGTAGGGGCCGAAGTTGTTGGTGCACCGGGTGACGCTGACCGGGAGGCCGTGGGTGTGGTGGTAGCTCAGGGCGATGAGGTCCGAGCCGGCCTTCGACGCCGAGTAGGGCGAGCGGGGTTCGAGGGGGTCGGACTCGCGCGACGAGCCGGTCTCGACCGACCCGTAGACCTCGTCGGTGCCGATGTGCACGACCCGCTCGACGCCCACCGCCCGGGCGGTGTCCATCACCACGTTGGTCCCGAAGCAGTTGGTGTGGACGAAGTCGTCGGAGCCCACGATCGATCGGTCGACGTGGCTCTCGGCCGCGAAGTGCACCACGGCGTCGCAGGTGGCCATGGCCTCGTGCAACGGGCCCGGGTCGCAGATGTCGGCGTGGACGAACGAGAACCGGGGGTCGTCGTCGACGTCGCGCAGCGTGGACCGGTTGCCGGCGTAGGTGAGCGCGTCGTAGCCGACCACCTCGTCGTCGGTGTGGTGCAGCACGTGGCGGACGTAGTTGGAACCGATGAAGCCGGCGGCGCCGGTCACGAGGATCCTCACGGCGACGACCGTAGTGAGGCCAACGACGGCGCCGAGCGGTCCTTCGGGGAGACGAAGGCGGGGTCGTCGGGGTCGATCGGGACCGGCCACGGGATGGCCAGCTCCGGGTCCACCGGCGACAGCGCCACCCCGGCCATCCCCGGCTGCCACTCGGTGTCGAAGGCGTACAGGTACTGCATGGTGGAGGACACGGCCTGGAAGCCGTTGCACACACCGGGCGGGACGAGAACCTGCATCCCCGGGAGCAGCACGGCCGTGACGACGACGCCGAACGTGGCGGACCCGGGGCGGGTGTCGACGTAGGCCCCGAACGCCTCGCCCGCCGCCACCGCCACCAGCTTGTGCATGGCTTCGCCGTGCATGCCGCGGATGGCGCCCCGCCGGGACTCCGTGACGTTGACCTGCACCCAGGGCCCGAGCGACGGGAGGCCTGCCGCCACGAAGGCCGACTCCCGGTAGAACTCGCGGACGGTGCCGCGCTCGTCGGTGACCTGCTTCATGGTGAGCGTGCACAGACCGTCGATCGACGTGGCCTGGACCGCGAACGGAACCACCTCGGCCATCATCCGGTCCCGGCGTCGGCGGACTCGAACTCCAGGAAGCGGTGCAGCAGTTCGGCGTACCCGCTCTTGGCCAGATCTCCCCCGTGGGACTCGGCCGCGGCCAGGGAGCGGAGCTCGTCGGCGGTGATGAATCCCTCCCGGCACGCCGCCGCTTCGGGCGCGCCGATCAGCAGGCCCTTGCGGCGCTGCTGGCCCGCCACCCACGCCTGTGCGTCGAGCATGGCGTCGAAGGTCCCGACGTCGAACCAATCGGTGGCGAAGGGCAACCGGGAGACCTCGAGCCGACCGTGTTCGAGGAAGTGGTTGTTCACGGCGGTGATCTCGATCTCGCCCCGGTCGCTCGGCTGCACGCTGCGGGCCACCTCCACCACCGTGTTGTCGTAGAAGTACAGGCCCGGGACCATGAAGTTGGACGGCGGTTCGGCGGGCTTTTCGTGGATGGCCCGCACCGATCGGCCGTCGTCGCCGAACTCGAGGACGCCGTACCGCTCGGGATCCGGCACCCACAGCCCGAACACGACGGCGCCGTCGGGGTCGGTGAACCGCTGCAACTGCTCGCCCAGGCCGGCGCCGTAGAAGATGTTGTCACCGAGGATCAAGGCGACGGCGTCTTCGCCGATGAAGTCGGCGCCGAGCACGAAGGCGTCGGCGAGGCCGCGGGGTTCGGGCTGCTCGGCGAACCGGAACGAGCAACCCCACTGGCTGCCGTCACCCAACAGGGCGCGGAACTGTGGCAGCTGGTCGGGAGTCGAGATGATCAGGATCTCGTTGATCCGGGCGTGCAACAAGGTGGTGATCGGGTAGTACACCAGCGGCTTGTCGTATACGTGCATCAGCTGCTTGGACGTGGCGCGGCTCGCCGGGCCCAGGCGGGTGGCGCGACCGCCGGCGAGCACGATGCCTTTCACGCCGGCGTTTCTACCAGTGCATCCGGGACGCCGGTCGACGTCACTAGCCGCAGCTGGCGCCCGACGGGACCTCGGTGGGGATGGTGCCCAACACCGTGGTCGTCGACCGACCGGGTGCCACGGTGGTGCTGGTCACGCGCGGCAGCGTGGTCGATGTCGACGAGGTGGACGTCGAGGGCTGGGGTTGGTCGCGGAGCCCGGCGTAGTCCAGTCCGGTCACGAGCGTGACGTCGTCGACGTCGGCGTCCTCGACGAGGTCGGCGCCGTTGGTCAGCCACCGGGCCAGGAGGTCGGCCTCGGCCCGGTCGCCGCCGGGGTAGTGGATCTCGGTGCGGCCCGCGCCGAGCTCGACGGCGTCGCCCGTGCCGGCGATGGCGAACCCGGCCGACCGCAGCGCCTTCGACGCCGACGACGCCTCGCCCGGACGACCGGTGCCGTTGAGGACCTCGACGCGAACGGCGGATTCCACGATGGCGCTGGGATCGCGGTTGCGGAAGATGTCGAGGACGGGCTCGGCCTGGCGGGTCTGGAGTCGGAGGATGTCGGCTCCGCCGACCGTGTCCGGGGTGACCGGGAGCTGGTAGATGTCGAGTGCCTCGGGGCGGAACTTGCGGAACTGCGATGCCAGATCGATGACGTCGTTGCCGTCGAGCGTGTCGTCGAGGGTGACGGCGTCGAGGCCGCTGTTGATGAGCGCGTCGAGCGTGACCGGGTTCCGCAGGCCACGCTCGAAGGCTCGGTTCAGCGCCTCCACGATGAAGGCCTGCTGACGGGTGATCCGTCCGAGATCGCCGGTCCCGTCCGTGCGCCATCGGCCGTCGATGTACTCCTGGTAGGCGCGGGACCGCACGAACCCGAGAGCGTTGTGGGCGTCGAGCGTGATGCATCCGGCCTCGGGGATGTCGAGACCGCTCTTGAGGTCGCGCACCGGGTGCGGGAAGTACACGGGGACGCCGCCGAGCGCATCGACGATCTGGCCGAAGCCGAGGAAGTCGACCTGGACGTAGTGGTTGATCGGGATGCCGAAGTAGTTCTTGATCGTGGTGATCAGCCCTTGCGGGCCGCCGACCTGGACGGCGCTGTTGATCTTGGCGCTGCCCTGGCGACCGGCGATCGGCACGTACAGGTCACGCGGGATCGACAACAGCGCGGCCCGGGTGGAGGCCGGGTCGACCCGCAGGACCATGACCGTGTCCGAGCGGAGACCGCTCACCGCGGCCCGGCTGGAGCGCACCGGATCGTTGGGGTCGAGGCCGTCGGCCGAGTCGACGCCGACGAGCAGGTAGTTCTGGGCCACCACCCCGTCAGCCGTCTCGGACGGTGCGCTGAGGTAATCGGCGATCTCGACACGGGGGATCTGGCCGAACTTCTGGTAGCCGTAGCCGAGCACGGCTGCCGAGACCAGGAATCCGAGCATCGCCACGACGTTGCCGGCGATGACCAGGCGCTGGAAGACCGTTCGCCGTGCCCGGCGAGAGGTCGAACCGGGCATCCGTCGATGCTAACGGCCGGTCTGGGCGGGCACGCGTCACGGTCGCCGCCGGCGTCGGGGCCGCTCTACGGTCGCGCCGTGCCACCGCTCGCCGACCAGACCGCGCTGGCCGTCGTGGGCGACCGGTTGTGCACGGACCTGATCGACGTCACCGACGACCCGGCCTGCCTCGACGGCGACGGGTTCTGGGCCGCCGTGGTCCCCTACCGGGGACGAGCGGTGTTCGCCCGGTTCGCCACGGTCCGCCCGGCCCGGCCGTGGCGTGGTGCCCGCTGGGTCGGACCAGCCGTGACCTCGTGGCGGACGTCGCTGGACCGACACGCGTTCTGCTGCGGCGTCACGCGCCATCCGGGCGGCGATCGAAGCCGGAGACGTCTACCAGGTGAACCTCACCCGGATGCTGTCCGCGCCGGTGGCCGCCGATGCCGACGTGGCGGCGTTGGGTGCGGCCCTCGCCGCCGGCAACCCCGCGCCCTATGCGGCGGTCGTCCGCGTCCCGTCGGCGGGTGTCCACGTGGCGTCGGCGTCGCCCGAACGGTACCTGCGGCGGGAGGGCCCGTTGGTGTGGTCGTCACCGATCAAGGGCACCGCCGCCCACCGCGACGCGTTCTTGCCCAAGGACCGGGCCGAGAACGTCATGATCGTGGACCTGGTGCGCAACGACCTCGGCCGGGTCTGCGACCACCGGGTCGGTCTGCGTGCCGGCGCTGCTCAGCGTCGAGGAGCATCCCGGGCCTCGCCCACCTGGTGTCGACCGTGGCCGGCGAGCTGCGCCCCGACGTGGGCTGGCCCGAGCTGCTGGCCGCCACGTTCCCGGCCGGGTCGATCACCGGCGCGCCGAAGTTGGCGGCGATGGCGATGATCGACCGGCTCGAGACCGGCCCCGAGGCATCTACTGCGGTGCCGTCGGATGGGTCGATGCCGATCGCGGCATCGGCGAGCTGAACGTGGCGATCCGTACGTTCTGGATCGCCACCGACGCCGGTGCGCCGACCCTGCGGTTCGGCACCGGCGGCGGCATCACCCACGACAGCGACCCGACCGGCGAGTGGGACGAGACCGAGCTCAAGGCTCGGACGCTCCTGACCGTCGCCGCCGGCTGAGGCCGGCCCCCGTCGGGGACCGGCCTCCGCGTCGGCGGAAGGTGTCAGCCCCGGCGGCGGGACCCGGACGACGAACCCGAGCCGGAGCCGGAGGTCTGCTTCCGGGACCGCTGCTTGTTGCGGGCTGGCACCGGTGCGGGGCGCACCCGGACGGCCGCCGTGCGAACGGTTGGCGCCGCCGCCCGACTTCTGGCGGGCTTGGCCGAACCCGACTTCTGCCCGACTGGACTCGCCCGGGAGGGGAGGTGTGGACGTGCAGGCTGCCGTCGCCGAGGACGTCCGGCGTGGGCTCGGTGACCGCCTGGGGCAGGCCGAGGTCGCGCTGGAGGACACGGACGTCTTCGCGGTTGGCGGGGCGCACGAAGCAGACCACGGTGCCCTCGGCACCCGCACGGGCCGTACGGCCGG
The DNA here is from genome assembly GCA_963811245.1 of uncultured Acidimicrobiaceae bacterium. Classification (GTDB taxonomy): domain Bacteria; phylum Actinomycetota; class Acidimicrobiia; order Acidimicrobiales; family Salinilacustritrichaceae; genus Salinilacustrithrix. The sequence continues at coordinate 93,823 of CAWEQL010000019.1, read as the reverse complement.
AGCGGTGGAGGTAGGTCTTGTCGTCCTCGGGCGGATCGAAGTGGACCACGCAGGCGACCCCGTCGACGTGGATGCCTCGGGCCGCCACATCGGTGGCGATCATGGCCCACACGTTGCCCTTGGAGAACGCATCGAGGGCGCGGGTGCGCTGGTTCTGGCTGCGGCCACCGTGGATCGCCGCGGTCTTCACGCCGGCGCGGTCGAGCTGCTTGGCCAGGCGGTCGGCGCCGTGGCGGGTCCGGGTGAACACGATGGTCGGTCCGGCGGCGATGATCGACGTCACGGGTGTGGTCGACCCGCTTCTCGTGGTCGATGCGTCCAGAAGTGGTGGGTCATGGCGTGCATGTCGGGCTCGGCGTCGCCGATCTCGTGGCGGGCCGGGTTGCGCTGGTACCGCCTGGTCAGCTCGGCGATGTCGCCGTCGAGCGTGGCCGAGAACAGCAGCGTCTGGCGGTCGGACTTGGTCTGGTCGAGCAGCCGCTTCACGGTGGGCAGGAAGCCCATGTCGGCCATGCGGTCGGCTTCGTCGACGACGACGATGCCGACGTCGGCCAACGACACCTCGTTGCTCTGGATGAGGTCGACGAGGCGGCCGGGGCAGGCGACGAGGATGTCGACGCCCTTGCGGAGCGCCTGCAGCTGGGGGCCGTAGCCGACCCCGCCGTAGACGGCGGCGACGTCGCGGCCGTTGGCCATGGCGATGGGGAGGATCTCGACGCGGATCTGGTCGGCCAGCTCGCGGGTCGGTGACAGGACGAGGGCGGTGGGACGGCGGGGAGCCGCCTTGGCTCGGTGCGGACGACGACGGGGATGCCGAAGGCGATGGTCTTGCCCGATCCGGTGGGCGCACGGCCGCACACGTCCTTGCCGGCGAGGGCATCGGGGATGGTGGCGGCCTGGACGGGGAATGCTTCGGTCATCCCGTTGGCGGCGAGTACATCGGCCAGGCGCGCGGGGACGCCCAGGTCGGTGAAGGTCGTTGACATTGCGGTGTTTCTCGATTCGGCTTCGTTGCTGGCGGCGGCGCTCGAGCTCAGGTGCGAAGCAACGAAGATCGAGAGGCGTCGGGCCGGCTGACCCTCCCGCGTTCGTCCGGGGAGCGAGCTCGACCCGGGTGCGGTGCACGCACGATACCCGGCGCCGCCCGGCCGACGAATCGGTGCATCCGCCTCGCTAGCGTGCCGCCGTGTTCCCGGTGTGGCTCAACGGAGCCTTGGTCGACCCGTCCGATGCGTCGGTACCCGTCTTCGACCACGGCCTGACCGTGGGTGACGGGGTCTTCGAGACCCTGCGCACCGACGCGGCGCGCCCTTCGCCATGGGACGCCACCTCGCCCGCCTGCGGCGCAGCCTGGCCGGGCTCGGCATCGAACTCGACCGGAGCGACGACGAGCTCCGCGCCGCGATGGAGGCGGTCGCCGGCGCCATCGACGGCCCGGCGAAGGTCCGCCTCACGGTCACGGCCGGCCCGGGTCCGCTCGGTTCCGGCCGGGACGACGCCCGCTGCACCGTCTACGTCGCCGGCGACCGCCTCGACCCGTGGCCGGCGGCCGGGGCCGCGATCACGGTGCCGTGGCGACGCAACGAGCATTCGGCCGTCGCCGGCCTGAAGACCACGTCCTACGCCGAGAACGTGGTCGCCCTGGCCGCGCCGCGAAGGACGCCGGCGCCTCCGAGGCGATCTTCGCCAACACCGCCGGCGACCTCTGCGAGGGCACCGGTTCGAACGTGTTCGTCGTCCACGACGGGGTGGTCCGCACGCCGCCGCTGTCGTCCGGCTGTCTGGCCGGCGTCACCCGGGAGCTGCTGCTCGAGTGCGCCGACGTGGCCGAGGTGCGAGAAGCGAGGGTCACGATGGACGAGCTCGCCACCGCCGACGAGGTGTTCCTCACCTCGTCGACCCGCGACGTCCAGGGCCAGCGCCGGGTGGACGCACGACAGCTCCCGGCCCCCGGCCCGGTGCACCGCGGCGCTCGCCGCGTGGTTCGCCGATCTCGTCGGCCGGCGACCTCGACCCGTGAGCTCTGCTCCGTGACCCCGGTGGAGGTCGACGGGGACCAGCAGGGCGACCACCTGCGGGTGCGGTGGACGCGACGGTCGGTCGTCGGGGTCCTGCCGGTTCGATCGGCTGGCCGGCACCGTCCCCGAGTGGTTGGGATCCGCCGAGGAGTTGCTGGAGGGCGCCGACCGGCGCACCGAGGGACGGGTGATCGACGCCGTGACGGCATGGGCGGCGACCGCCGGGTTGCAGCTGGGGATCTGGCACGACGACGCCGGCGTCGAGGTGCTCACCCCCTGACCCCCGTCAGTCGGCGGTGCGGAGGTGCACGACGTCGCCCACGGCGAGGGTCCGGCGCCGGCCGTCGTCGCCGTCCACCACGAGGTGCCCGTCGGCGGTGATGTCGGTGGCGACCCCGACGACGTCGTCGCGCCCGAGGTCGACCCGCACTCGACGTCCCAGCGTGGCCGACCGCGCCCGCCAGGCATCGAGGACCGAGCTGCCAGCGCCGGCGACCACATCGCCGTAGTGCAGTTCCAGGCGGTCGAGGAGCACATCGAGCACCGTGTCGCGGTCGATCCGATGGCCGCAGACGTGGTTCAGGGCGACCGCGATGTCGGCCAGGTCCTCGGGAAGGCCGTCGGGCCAGTTCACGTTGAGGCCGATCCCCGCCGCCACGGCCGCCCGCTCGTGGGTGGCCGGGCGACGGTGGCCGCTGTCGGAACCCCCGGCCACTCGGCCTCGGCCAGCAGGCCGGCCAGCTTCCTCGTGCCGTGCTCGTCCTCGACGACCAGGTCGTTCGGCCACTTGAGGCCGGGCGCGACCCCGGCCACGGCCTCGCACGCCTCGGCCGCGGCGACCGACAGGGCGAAGGTGACCAGGCCGGCGACCGAGGCGGGTGGGCGCAGCAGGACGGTGCACAGGAGCGAGGCGCCCGGCGGCGCGGTCCAGGTGCGCCCGGCCCGGCCCCGGCCGGCAGTCTGCACGTCGGCGACCACGACGATGCCCTCCGGCTCTCCCTGGCGGGCGAGCTCCATGACGTCGGCGTTGGTGGAGCCGGTGCTCGCCACTCGACGGATGTCGGCGAAACGGTGGCGAGAGCGACCGTTCGGGAGGGCGCCGCCACCGGCCTCGGTGGCTGCAATGGCGTCATGGCCCTCCACCGCGGTAACCATACGGGGTGTTTTCCAAGGTGCTGATCGCAAACCGCGGCGAGATCGCCGTCCGGGTCATCCGGGCGTGCAAGGAGCTCGGCGTGACCTCCGTGGCCATCTACTCCGACCTGGACCGTGACTCGTTGCACGTGCGCCTGGCCGACGAGGCCTACGCCCTCGGGGGCACGACGGCGGCCGAGTCGTACCTGAACACCGAAGCCATTCTCGACATCATCGAGCGTTCCGGGGCCGAGGCCGTCCACCCGGGCTACGGCTTCTTCTCCGAGAACGCCGACTTCGCTCGCACCATCCGGGAGAACGGCGTCGTGTTCATCGGCCCGCCGGCCGAGGCCATCGAGGTCATGGGCGACAAGGTGTCCAGCCGCATCGCCGCCCAGGAAGCCGGCGTGCAGGGCGTGCCGGGCACCACCGAGTTCCTGCAGAGCGGCGACGAAGTGGTCGCGTTCGGCGAGGAGCACGGCTGGCCCGTCGCCATCAAGGCCGCCTACGGCGGGGGCGGTCGCGGCATGCGCGTCGTCCGTTCCGCCGACGAGGCCCACGAGGCGCTGCAGTCCGCCCAGTCCGAGGCCCTCAACGGCTTCGGTCGCAGCGAGTGCTACGTCGAGCGGTACCTGACCTGGCCTCGCCACGTCGAGATGCAGATCATCGCCGACACCCACGGCAACTGCGTGTGGATCGGCGAGCGTGACTGCTCGGCCCAGCGCCGGCACCAGAAGCTGGTCGAGGAGTCCCCGGCACCGAACTTCCCGGCCGAGATCCGCCAGGCCATGGGTGAGGCGGCGGTCAAGGTGGCCAAGGCCTGCGACTACGTCAACGCCGGCACGGTGGAGTTCCTCTTCCAGGACGGCGAGTTCTACTTCCTCGAGATGAACACCCGTCTCCAGGTCGAGCACCCGGTCACCGAGCTGGTGTCCGGCCTCGACCTCGTGGCCGAGCAGCTGCGCGTCGCCTCCGGCGAGCACCTCAGCTTCGCCCAGGACGACATCTCGCTGCGGGGCCACGCCATCGAGGTCCGCATCAACGCCGAGGACCCCGCCGAGGGCAAGTTCCTCCCCTCCCCCGGTCCCATCAGCACGCTGACTCCGCCCCAGGGGATCGGGATCCGCTGGGACGGCGGCTTCGAGTCCGGCGACGAGGTCAGCCAGTACTACGACAACCTGATCGGCAAGCTGTGCGTGTGGGCCAGCGACCGGCCCAAGGCCATCGCCCGCATGCTGCGTGCCCTCGACGAGATGATCCTCGAAGGCCCGGCCACCACCATCCCGGCCGACGTCGCCATCCTGTCCCACGAGGACTTCGCCAACGGCGAGCACTCCACCAAGTGGGTCGAGGACACCCTCGACCTCACCGGTGTCGGGTCCACCAACACCGGTGCTGGCGACGACGACGTCGAGAAGGTCGAACGCAACGTCGACGTCGAGGTGAACGGAAAGCGCTTCGCCGTGCGCATGTTCATCCCCGCCGACCAGGTCGGCACGGTTGCCGCCGGCGGTGGCGGCGCGCTGCCCAAGGCCCGCAAGCGCAGCACCACCAAGGGCGCGGCGCCCACTGCCGGGTCGGGCCAGATCGCCGTCCCCATGCAGGGGACCATCACCAAGGTCAACGTGGCCGAGGGCGACGAGGTCACCGAGGGTCAGGTCCTGTGCGTCCTCGAGGCGATGAAGATGGAGAACAACATCGTCGCCGACAAGGCCGGCACGGTCTCGTCGATCACCGTCGAAGCCGGCGCCTCGGTCAGCTCCGGCGACATCATCATCGTGATCGGATGATAGGAGTCGCCTGAACGGTCGCCGCGAGCCGCAGACCCTGAGCACGATCGAGATAGCACTAATCGGCGGCGTCGGCGAGGGCTTCGGCCAGGCTGGGGTGCACCATCAAGCTGTCGACGATGTCCTCGACCTTGAGGCCGGCGGTGACCGCCAGCGCGATGACCGAGATGAGCTCGGCGGCGTGGCGGCCCACGATCGACCCGCCGAGGACCACGCCCGTGGCGGGATCCGACAGGATCTTGACGAAGCCGCGGGGCGCGGCGTTGATCAACGCCTTGGCGGTGGTGGAGAACGGCACCTTCGTGACCCGGATCTTGCGACCCTCGGCGAAGGCGTCGGCCTCGGCCAGCCCCACGTCGGCGATCTCCGGATCGGTGAAGATGGCCGAGGCCGCCTTGTCGTAGTCGAGGTGCCGATGCTCGCGGGTGTGCAGGCCCATCACGTGCTCGGCGATCTTGCGGCCCTGCATCGACGCCACCGAGGACAACGGGAGCTTCCCGGACAGGTCGCCGGCGGCGTAGATGTGCGCCACGTTGGTCTGGCAGTGGTGGTTGATGTCGATGTAGCCCCAGCGGTTGACCTCGACACCGGCCTTCTCGCACCCGAGGCCCTCGCTGTTCGGGAGCGACCCGATGGCGAGCAGGGCGTGGCTCCCCGTGGCGACCCGTCCGTCGTCGCACAGGACCCGGACGCCACCGTCCTCGGTGCGTTCGATCCCCTCGGCGCGAGCACCCATGAGCAGCTTCACGCCCCGGTTCAGGAACTCGTCCTCGAGCGCCGCCGCCACCTCGGGGTCTTTGCGGGGCAGCACCTGCTGGCGTGACACCACCAGCGTGACCCGGCAACCGAAGGCGGAGAACATGTGGACGAACTCCACTCCCGTGACGCCCGAACCGATGACGATCAGGTGTTCGGGCAGTTCCTTGGGCGGGTAGGCGTCGCGGGTGGTGAGCACCCGGTCGCCGTCGGGCTCGGCCCACTCGGGGATCCGGGGCCGTGAGCCGGTGGAGAGCAGCACGGCGTCGGCGTGCAGCCGTTCCTCACCGTCGGCGGTGTCGGCCACGACCTCGTTCGGGCCCACGAGCCGCCCCGTGCCCCGGATGACCCGGACACCCTGGCTCTCGAGCAGGGTGGTCACCGACGAGCGGAGGCGGTCCTCGATCGAGCCGATGCGGTCCCGAAGGGCGGCGAAGTCCAGCTGGGCGGTCACGTCGGTGAGGCCCATGTCCTCGCTGGCGTTGATGGCGCCGAGCGCCGAGCCGGTGGCGATCATCGCCTTGGATGGGATGCAGTCCCACAGGTGGGCGGCGCCGCCGACGATGTCGCGTTCGATCATCGTGACCTCGGCCCCGAGCTTGGCGGCATGCGTCGCCGCGGCGTTCCCGCCGGGCCCACCTCCGATGATCACCAGCCTGAGCGCCATGGCCCGAGGCTACCGACATCGCCTCCACCACCCCGTTCCTGGCCCGGTTCCTGGCCCGGTTCTGGCACCACATCGTCCGCTCGTCGGCCGAGGAACGTGGCGCCAGAACGATCCTGGCCCGGTTCTGGCACCACATCGTCCGCTCGTCGGCCGAGGAACGTGGCGCCAGAACGGTTCGGGGGTTGGGGGTCGTGGGGTGTTGGTCAGCCCGCCGAGCGGGCGAGGCGTACGAGGCGGTGGTCGTCGGTGAACAGCTGCGCGGTGACGCCGGTGCCGATCACCACGACGTTGATCGAGACCGCTCCCAGGATGAGGAACATGATCGCCGCCTGCACGCGGACGGCATCCACCGGGTCGACGCCGGCCAGGATCAGTCCGGTCATGGCCCCGGGCAGGAACACCAGCCCCACCGCCTTGGTGGTCTCGATCTGGCTGAGCATCCCCGTCCGCAGGGCCGAGCGCAGCGACGGGCGCGACGCCTCCTGCCAGGGCTGCCCGAGGGCCAGACGGGCCTCCACGTCGGCCCGCTTCTCCGAGAACTCGGCGACGATGCGCCGCCCGGCGACGACCGTGGAGGTCATGGCGTTTCCGACCATCATCCCGCCCACCGGAACGATGGCCCGGGCCTCGACGGGGAAGATGCCGAGGCCGAAGATCACCGCGACGGTGGCGGTGGTGGAGATGCCCAACGAGAGCAGCGCCAGGCGCAGGACACCGGGCACCTCCTGGGCGCGGCGCGACACGGTCCACGCGGCGAACAGCACCATGAACACCAGCCACGCCCAGGCGTAGGCGATGGGCTGGTCGGGGTCGATCACGATGGCGAGGACGTAGCCCACCGCGAGGAGCTGGGCGAGGGCGCGCACCGTGGCGACGATGACGTCGGTCTCGAGCGCCAGCTTGCGCCACACCGAGATCCCGACGGTCACGGCGATCAGCAGCAGCGACGCCGCCAGCCCCCACCACCCGACGTCACCCTGTCTCATCGCGTCGTTCCTCCTGGTCGGCGGCGGCGTGAGCGTGGCCCTCGTGGGTCTCGCCCGAGAGGTCGTGGTGGTGGTGCAGGGCGTCCTCCGAGTCGAGGTAGTGCTGGGCCTCGTGCTCGTCGGCGAGACGGCCCCCCACCAAGATGATGCGATCGTCGGCGATCCGATCCGCCTGGGCGAGGTCGTGGGTCACCCACAGGATCGGCATGCCGTCGTCGGCCAGCGTGCGACCGAGGTCCTCGAGGCCCCTCGTGGCGGTGGGGTCGAGGGCCGAGGTGGGCTCGTCCATCAGCAACACGTCGGGGGCGGTCACGAGCGTGCGAGCGAGGCACATGCGCTGTGCCTCGCCCCCGGACAGCGAATCGCCGTCGCGGTCGAGGAAGCGTCGGTCCAGACGGGCCCGCTCCAGCGCGGCGGCGAAGACCTCGTCGGATCCGGTGGGCTCGGCGACGAGCAGGTTGTCGCGGACCGAACCGGGGAACACCGTGGGCCGCTGGAACACCATCCCCACATCTCGCCGGAGGGCCAACGGGTCGGTGGTGGCGAGGTCGGTGCCCCGGAACCGGATCGAGCCTTCCGAGGGCACCTCGAGCCGGTTGCACAACCGCAACAGCGTCGACTTGCCCGCCCCCGACGGGCCGAGCAGGCACGTGATCGAGCCGCCGTCGGCCACCTCGGTCGACACGTGGTCGATCACGACCTGGTCCCCGAAGCGGACCACCACGTCGTCGAAGTCGAACAGCGCCACCCCGGCAGTATCGCCGCCCGGACACCGTGCCGGTCGAACGGCCGAAATCGCCCCACCTGTTCGGCCCCCCGTACGATTCGACGGCGTGACCGATGACCGTGGGAACCAGCACGACCGGAACACCGGGTACGACCACGCCGAGGGGTTCGATGCCGCAGACCTCGGCGTCTGGGAGGAGGCGGCCACCAAGGAGCTGAAGGGCGACCCGCCGTCCTCCCGCACCTGGCACACGCCCGAGGGCATCGACGTCAAACCGCTCTACACCGAGGACGACCTCGACGGTCTGACCCATGTCGGCGGCCTCCCCGGTCAAGCACCGTTCGTGCGGGGCCCGTACGCCACCATGTACACCAACCGGCCCTGGACGCTGCGCCAGTACGCCGGGTTCTCCACCGCCGAGGAGTCCAACGCGTTCTACCGGCGCAACCTCGCTGCCGGCCAGCGCGGCCTGTCGGTGGCCTTCGACCTCGCCACGCACCGCGGGTACGACTCCGACCACCCCCGCGTCGTCGGCGACGTCGGCAAGGCCGGCGTGGCCATCGACTCGGTCGAGGACATGAAGATCCTCTTCGACGGCATCCCGCTCGACCAGATGTCGGTGTCGATGACGATGAACGGTGCCGTCCTGCCGACGATGGCCAACTACATCGTCGCCGCCGAGGAGCAGGGGGTGTCGCCCGAGAAGCTGGCCGGGACCATCCAGAACGACATCCTCAAGGAGTTCATGGTCCGGAACACCTACATCTATCCGCCGGCGCCGTCGATGCGGATCGTGGCCGACATCATCGCCTACACCGCGACGAAGATGCCGAAGTTCAACTCGATCTCGATCTCCGGCTACCACATGCAGGAGGCCGGCGCGACGCTCGAGCAGGAGCTGGCCTTCACCATCGCCGACGGCATGGAGTACGTCCGCGCCGCGCAGGCCGCCGGCCTCGACATCGACGCCTTCGCCCCTCGTCTCAGCTTCTTCTTCTGCATCGGACAGAACTTCTTCGGCGAGATCGCCAAGCTCCGCGCCGCCCGGCTGCTCTGGGCCAAGGTCATGCGCCAGCTCGGTGCCGAGAACGACAAGTCGATGATGCTGCGTACGCACTGCCAGACCTCCGGCGTGTCGCTCACCGAGCAGGACCCCTACAACAACATCGTCCGCACCGCCTACGAGGCGATGTCCGCCGTGCTCGGCGGTACCCAGTCGCTCCACACCAACGCGTTCGACGAGGCCCTGGGGCTGCCCACCGAGTTCTCCGCCCGGATCGCCCGCAACACGCAGCTGATCCTGGGCGACGAGACGGCGGTCACGAAGGTGATCGACCCGCTCGCCGGGTCCTACTACGTCGAGTCGTTGACCGCCGGGCTCGCCGATGCCGCATGGACCCTGATCGAGGAGGTCGAGTCCATGGGCGGCATGACCAAGGCCATCGAGGCCGGCATGCCGAAGCTGCGCATCGAGGAGTCGGCCGCCCGCCGCCAGGCTCGGGTCGACCGCGGTGACGACGTCATCGTCGGCGTCAACACGTACGTCCCGGAGGATGTCGAGCTCGTCGACGTGCTCGACATCGACAACACGAAGGTTCGCGAGAGCCAGATCGCCCGCCTCGAGCAGGTCCGGGGCAGCCGGGACCAGGCGGCCTGCGATGCCGCGCTGGACGCGCTGCGTGCCGGTGCCGCCCGGCCGGGGGGTTCGGACGGGTCCAACCTGCTCGAGCTGTGCGTCGACGCCGCTCGCGCCCGGGCCACCGTCGGCGAGATGAGCGACGCCATGGAGGCGGTGTTCGGCCGCCACAAGGCCGAGGTCCGTTCCATCCACGGCGTCTACGGCGCCGCCTACGAGAACGACGAACGGTACGCCGAGCTGCTGCGGCGGGTGGAAGGCTTCGCCGAGGCCCACGGCCGACGCCCTCGCATGCTGGTCGCCAAGATGGGCCAGGACGGCCATGACCGGGGCGGCAAGGTCATCGCCACCGCCTTCGCCGACTTCGGCTTCGACGTCGACGTCGGCCCGCTGTTCCAGACCCCTGACGAGGTGGCCCGCGACGCCATCGAGCAGGACGTCCACGTGGTCGGTGTGTCCTCGCAGGCAGCCGGCCACAAGACGCTCGTGCCCGCGCTGATCGACGAGCTGCGCGCCAAGGGCGCCGACGACGTCATCGTGGTGTGCGGCGGCGTCATCCCGCCCCAGGACTACGACTTCCTGCGCGAGGCGGGGGTCGCGGCCGTGTTCGGGCCCGGCACCAACATCCTCGACGCCGCTGATCGAGTGCTGGACCTGCTGGCTTGAGCCTGGCCGAGGACCTGCTCGGCGGTGAGCGTCGCGCCCTCGGCAAGGCCATCACCCTGGTGGAATCGACCCGGCCCGAGCACCGGGTCGAGGCCACCGAGCTCCTGCAGGCGGTGCTCCCCCACACCGGTTCGGCCATCCGTCTCGGCATCTCCGGGGCGCCGGGTGTCGGCAAGTCGACCTTCATCGACGCCTTCGGCCAGCAGGTCGTCGACGACGGCCACCGCCTGGCGGTGCTGGCCGTCGACCCGTCGTCGGGCCGGACGGGCGGGTCGATCCTGGGCGACAAGACCCGCATGGAGGAGCTGGCCCGACGACCGGAAGCCTTCATCCGCCCGTCGCCGGCGGGTCGCACCCTCGGCGGCGTCGCACGACGGACACGTGAGGCGATGCTGCTGTGCGAGGCGGCCGGGTTCGACACCGTCTTCGTCGAGACGGTCGGGGTGGGCCAGTCCGAGACGGCCGTTGCCGACATGGTCGACCTCTTCTGCCTGCTCGCGGCACCGGGGGGCGGCGACGACCTGCAGGGCATCAAGCGGGGTGTGATGGAGCTGGCCGAGCTCGTCGTGGTCACCAAGGCCGACGGCGATCTGCGACCGGCCGCCAACCGGGCGGCGGCCGACCTCCGCCACGCCCTGCACCTCATGCGGCCCGTGCACCGGGCCTGGACGCCGGAGGTGGTGCTCACCTCGGCGTTCGAGGGCACCGGCCTCACCGACGCCTGGACGGCTGTCGAGCGCCACCGTGCCGCGCTGACCGAGTCCGGCGAGCTGGCCGAGTTGCGGGCCGAGCAGCGGCGCCGGTGGTTGTGGACCGAGCTGCGGGAGGGCCTCGTCGAGCACTTCGTCGATCGCGCCGGCGACGCCGTGCACCAGGCCGAGCTCGACGTGGTGGCCGGCCGCCTGCTGCCCACGGTCGCCGCCGCCCGACTCCTCGACTGACCGTCGCGCTCCGCGGGGTGACGGGTGTGACGGCTGGGTTCGGGCGTCAGCCCAGCCCGGTGGCGACGGCGTGGATGACGAGGCCCGCCAGACCACCGACGACCGTCCCGTTGATCCGGATGAACTGCAGGTCGCGGCCGAGGAGCAGCTCGAGCCGGTCGGCGGTCTCCTCGGCGTCCCACTGCTCGATGGTCGACCGGATCAGGTGGGTGATCTCGCCGCCGAAGGTGTCGAGCACCGCCCGCACGGTGGCCTCGATGCGCTCGTCGGCCCGCGCCATGAGCTCCGGGTCGGAACGGAAGTGGGCGCCGGTGGTCATGGTCATCTCGGCCAACCGGCGCCGCAGCGTCGAGCCGCCGTCGTCGGCCTGGGTCCGCAACGTGGTCTTCAGGTCGGTCCACAACGACTCGAGGAACCCCCGCAGTGCCGGGTGGTCCAGGAGCTCGTCCTTCAATTCCTCGGCCCGGGCCCGCCACACGTCGTCGTGCTGGAGGCGGTCGATGACCCGCTCGACCACCAGGTCGATGCGTTGGCGCAGTTCGTCGGATCCGCCCACGGTGTCGCCGCGGATGATGGCCCGGACGCCGGAGAGCAGGCGTTCGAAGATCCGATCGTCGATGACGTCGGGGACCCACCACGGAGACTCCTCGCCGAAGCGTGAGCGCAGGAGCGCCTCGTTCTCGGCCAGGAAGGCGTCGAGGCCGCGTAGCACCGCATCGACGAGCTCGCGGTGCCGTCCCTCCTCCGTGACCACGTCGAGGAGGCGGCCGGCGAGGGGCGCCACGTCCACGCCGGCGAGCCGGCTCCGAACCTCGGTCTCGGCCACGTGGACGAGGTCGTCGTCGCGAACCACGTCGGCGAAGCGAACCACCAACTGGGCGGCGTAGCCCGCGACCCGCTCGGCATGTTCGGGCTGGACCACCCAGGCCGACACCCGATCCGACACCCCGACGGCACGGATCCGCTCGCCGACGGTGCGGGCGTTGAGGAAGTGCTCCTGGACGAACTGCCCGAGCGTCTCGCCGAAGGCGTCCTTGCGGGACACGATCACGGCGGTGTGCGGGATCGGCAGCCCGAGCGGCTGGCGGAAGATGGCGACGACGGCGAACCAGTCGGCGAGGCCACCGACCATGGCAGCTTCCAGGCCCGCACGGACGTACCCGGCGCCGCCACCCTCGTCGGTGGTGAGCACCACGACCACGAAGGCGGCGGCCACCACGAACAGCAGACCGGTGGCCCGCCACTTGGCGGCGCGGATCTCACGACGGCGGGCGGGGTCGACGGCGGGCATCAACGGCATCACGCTCATGTTCTCTGGGGTTCCTCTCGCAACCACGACGCCGGATCGTCGATCGCCCGGCGGAGCTCGTCGAACGTCCCTGTGCCCACGATGCGACGCGACGATGCGAACGGTGATGACCCGTCGGTCACGCGGAGACGGGCCTGGCCGTCGTCCTCCTCGCGGACGAACCAGAGGCGGCCGTCGCGCAACCAGTGCGCCGTGCGCCGCCGACCGACGCCGGTGTGCGTGGCGGAGATGGCACAGAAGGCCGACACGTCACGCCGGTCCAAGCGATCGGCCAGGAACCGGTACCGGAACGGCGTGCTGCCGCCCCGGACGCCCAGGTGATCCGGCCGGGGGCCGGCAACCCATGACGCCCAGGCGTCCGGCCGGGTGACATCCATCCCCGGGCCCACGGGCGCGGACGGCCCGAGGAAGGGGTCGAGCAGTTCGCCGTCGACCACGAGCACCGAGTGGAAGTCGACGGCGGGCGCGTTGGCCCCCGTACGCAGCTGCTCGACGGCGATGCGGACGTCGTGACCCGCCGACCCGAGGACCATGCCCAGTGCGGTGCACAGCGGCCAGCACGCCCATGACTCCAGCGAACCGGCGAGCCGCGCCCGCAGTGCGGTGCTCGGATCCGCTCCCGGCGGGGTGTCGCCGGCGTCGACGGCACGCCACTTGGCCGTGGATCCGGCCGGCAACCAGGCCCGGAACCGGGCGGTGACGGCCTCGACCGGATCGTGCCGACGAGCGCCGATGGCATCGAGCACCTCGCCGACGAGGGTGTCGTCGCCAGTCGGGGTCCACATCACAGCGCGCGAAATGGCGCGCGGAGGGTCTGGAACAGGAGACGTCGGGGCAGAGACGTGACCATGATCATCCTCGGCATCATCCTCATCCTGATCGGGGTCCTCGTCGGGATCCCGATCCTCACCACCATCGGGATCATCCTGGCCGTCGTGGGCGCCATCCTGGCGCTCCTCGGCACCACCGGCCGTGCCATCGGCGGCCGGAGCCACTGGTACTGACCCACCGCTCTCCATCGAGCAACCCCGAGGCCGCCCGTGATCATTCGCGGGCGGCCTCGGCGCGTCCGACGGCGTCGTGGTCGAGCTCCTGGTCGTCGTCGAGATCGACGATCACCCGCCGGAGACGGCCGGTGAACTCGAACGGCGACTCGTAGTCCGACACGGGCGACACCCGGTCGCGGCCGACGTCGAGACCGCTCCACGAGATCGTCACCACGAAGATGCGGTCGGTCTCGAACGAGCCGCACGCCTCCCCGTCGATGCGCAGGGTGCCGACGCCGCGGCTGCCCTGACGGCGCAGCCGGAACTCGAGCGTCGACGCACCAGGAGGGATCGGTCGGTCCGAGCGGACGACCTGGTGGTTGCCGCCCACCGACAGGTCGTGGACCAGGTGGCCGTCGCGCGACGTACAGCGAGTACCCCGATGTCTCGTCACCGTGGGCGACCAACACGCCGTCACCTCCTTCGAGCACCTCGACGGTGATGGTGTACGACCGGCTGCGCAAGTCCGGCGCGGCGTCGGTGGGCACGTGTCCCATGCCGGCCCAGAACTCGTAGTGGGTCCGTCCGCCTCGGTGACGGTCGGCGTTCTCGGCGAACCGTTCGGCGAACCGGTCGTCGAGGGGCAGCACCTGGTTGTCGGCGGCCTGCCTCCACCACGCGGCCTGGAGCTCCTCGAGCTTGGCCGGCTGGGTTTCCGCGAGGTCGTGCACCTCGGAGAAGTCCTCGTCGAGGTGGTACAACTCCCAGACGTCGGCGTCGAACGGCGTGTACGGCGGGTGGTACGCCACCGCCTTCCAGCCATCGACCCAGATCCCCCGGTGCCCGAACATCTCGAAGTACTGCATGGGCTTCGGCACCGGAGCGTGGGCGTCCCCGAAGGTGGAGCGGAAGGAGGCGCCGTCGAGCGGTTGCTGGTCGACCCCGCCGATCCGTACCGGCGGGTCGACGCCGAGCACGTCGAGGATCGTGGGCACGACGTCGTTGGCATGGCAGAACTGGGACCGAACCTCGCCGCGGGCCGGGATGCCCCGCGGCCAGGACACCACGAGCGGGTCGCGGATGCCTCCCCCGTGGGTGTTCTGCTTGTACCGCTTGAGCGGCGTGTTGGCCGCCATCGACCACCCCCACGGGAAGTTCGAGTGGGTGCCGGGGCCACCGAGGTCGTCGAGGCGGGCGAGCTTGTCGGCCATCGACTCGGGCTGGGCGTTGAACGGGCCCATGGCGTTCACGAAGCCGGACGGACCTCCCTCCTGGCTGGCGCCGTTGTCGGACAGGACCAACACCAAGGTGTCGTCGGCCATCCCCGCCTCGTCGAGGAAGGCCATGACCCGACCCACCTGGCGATCGGCGTGGTCGAGCATCGCCGCATACGCCGCCTGCAGGCGAACGAACACGGTGCGCTCGTCGTCGGAGTGGTCCTCCCAGGCCTGGACGTGGTCGTTCCGCGGCGGCAGCTGGGTGCCCGGCGGCACGATCCCGAGCTCGATCTGGCGGGCGAGCCGCTCGTCGCGGGTCACGTCCCATCCCTTGGCGAACACCGGGACGTACTGGTCGATGATGTCCTTCGGAGCCTGATGGGGGGCGTGGCAGGCACCGAAGGCGAGCCACGTCAGCCATGGCGCATCGGGTGCGCCGGCCCGGTGGTCCTTGAGGAACTCGATCGCCTTGTCGGCGAGGTCGACCGACAGGTGGTACCCGTCCTCGAACGTGCCCGGCGGATCGACATGGTGGTTGTCGTGGACCAGCTCGGGGGCGTACTGGTCGGTCTCGGCGTCGAGGAAGCCGTAGAACCGGTCGAACCCGCGCTGGAGCGGCCAGCCGTCGTACGGACCGGTGGGACCCGTCTCGGTGAGCGGGGTCACGTGCCACTTGCCGCTGAGGTAGGTGCGGTACCCGTAGGGCGTGAGCATCTCGGCGATCGTGCCGGCGGACCGCGCGATCTTGCCGCGGTAGCCCGGGAAGCCGCTGTCGAAGTTGGCCAGGCACCCCACGCCCACGTTGTGGTGGTTCCGGCCGGTGAGCAGGGCGGCGCGCGTGGTGGAGCACATCGCCGTGGTGTGGAACCCGCCGTAGCGCAGGCCCCGGGCGGCGATGGCGTCGATGGCGGGCGTCGCGATCTCGGACCCGTAGCAACCGAAGTCGGAGAAGCCGACGTCGTCGAACAGGATGACCAGCACGTTCGGGGTGGCACCGGGAGCCGTCTCGGTGGTGGCGGGCCAGTGCGGCACCGACTCGGCGACCGTCGTCCCGATGACCTGTCCGTCCCGCGTCTCCATCGAAGGCACGCTAGACGGCCCCTCGGGACCGCTCGGTACGCTTCGAGCCGTGTCCGACCCATTCCCCGTCGCGCCCCGCTCCTTCGCGGGGGAACGACCCGGCCGGCGGGCGCTCGCCATACGCGTCATCGGCGAGACCGGTGCACGGGCGGCCGGCCGCCCCTTCGCCGGCGAGCTGCACACCGGGTCGGCGGTCCCGCGCCAGCACCCGCTCCTCTCGCGCGTGCCCCGTGACCTGGTCCGTCGGGCGCTCGGCAAGCTGAGCCGCCTGGTGGTCAACCGCCTCGGTGGCCTGCTGCTGCTCCTGCGCGGGGGTGGGCCCGAGGCGGTCCGACTGGTGCACGACCTCGACCATCGGTGCAGCGAGCTCGAGCTCCGCATCCACGAGCTCGAGGCCGAGCTGGCGGCGGCCCGGGCGGGCGAAGGAGCCGGCTGAACCGGTGCGCGTCGCGCTGCTCAAACCCGACTACGGCTCCCACGGGGGCTTCGAGCGGCTCTTCGCCGACCTGCAGGCCGCGCTCTCCGACGCCGGCATGGATGTCGAGGTGGTCAGCTTCGATGCCACCGTCCCCGCCGAGGCATGCTTCGGGATCCGCGTCCCGCGGGGGTACGGGATCAGCACCACGAGTACTTCCGGTACCTGGCGTTGGTGGAGCGGATGGATCGCATCGACCTCGGCGGGTTCGACGTCGTGGTCGCCTCCCAGCCGCCGACCTACCTCGTCCGCCACCCACGGGTGGTGGCGGTCTTCTACCACCAGGCCCGAGCCTTCTACGACCTGTCCGAGACGGCGGTGGAGTCGGGTGTGGTGCATCCGGAGGTGCACGAGGCCGCCGTGCGGGAGATCCGCCGACTGGACCGCTCGCGGGTGGGGGACGTCCGCATCTGGCTGGCCGGTTCCGACGAGGTGGCAGCCCGGTTGGAGACGTACTGGGGCATCACGGACCGGGTTCGTCCGTTCCGTGCCGTGCCACCGCCGCCGGCCTCCGCACCCGCCGCCTACGACCCCGCCGGCCCGGCCGTGTGCGTGAGCCGGCACAGCTGGACCAAGCGCACCGAGCTGGTGGTCCAGGCGGCCCACCTCGACGCCGCCGGCCGCTACGAGCTCGTCGGCGGCGGCGAACGCCTGCCGTGGGTCCGCGCCCTCGACGCCCACCTCCGCGCCGACGCGCCGGCCGCGACGGTCGACGATCCCCAGCAGACCTGGCGCAACATCGGCACCCAGCTGTTGCCCCGTGGACATCGCAGCGGCCCGGGCGCCGACAACCTGACGGTCCACGGCGAGGTGGACGACGCGCACCGGGATGCGGCCTACGACCGGGCCGGCGTCATCGTGGCCCCGGCCTTCCGGGAGGACTACGGCCTCACGGTGCTGGAGGCCTTCGCCCGGGGACGACCGGTGATCGTCTGTCGGGACGGCGGCGGGTTGGTGGAGCTGGTGTCCGAGACGGGCGCCGCCCTGGTCGTCGAACCCACGGCAGCAGCCATCGCCTCGGCCGTACGCGCCCTGCGGGAGGACCCCGATCGGTCCCGTCACATGGCCGCCGCCGCCCTCGCCCACCGGGACCGCTTCCGCGCCGAGGACGCCGCCGAGACGCTGGTCCGCGCCGTTCGCGACGCCGCGGGGGGCTGACCCGGCTTCCCCGGCCCAGCGAACCGGCTGCATTACGGTGCCGGCGGTGAAGCTCGTCATCCAGATCCCGTGCCTCAACGAGGAGGATCAGTTGGCCGCCACGCTCGCCGACCTCCCGCGGCAGGTGGACGGGTTCGACGAGGTCGAGATCCTGATCATCGACGACGGCTCCACCGACCGCACCCTCGAAGTGGCCCGGCAGCACGGCGCCGACCACATCGTCAAGCTCACCAACAACAAGGGGCTGGCGTCGGCGTTCCAGGCCGGTCTCGACGCTGCGCTCAAGATCGGCGCCGACGTCATCGTCAACACCGACGCCGACAACCAGTACTCCGCCGCCGACCTCCCGGCCCTGGTCCGACCCATCCTCGACGGAACCGCCGACATGGTGGTCGGCGACCGCGACGTCATGTCGATCGAGCACTTCTCGACCACCAAGAAGCGCCTCCAGAAGGTCGGGTCGTGGGTGGTCCGGCAGGCGTCGGAGACCGACGTGCCCGACGCCACCTCGGGCTTCCGGGCCTACAACCGCGAGGCCGCGCTCGGCGTGATCGTCGTGTCGCGCTTCACCTACACGCTCGAGTCGCTGATCCAGGCCGGCAAGTCGTTGACCGCCGTCGGCCACACCAAGGTCCGGACCAACCCCAAGACCCGCGAGTCCCGGCTGTTCGGGTCGACGTGGGGATACATCCGCCGCAACATCGTGGCGATCTTCCGCATCTACACCAGCTGGGAGCCCCTGCTGGTGTTCTCGACCCTGGCCGGGGCGATGCTGGTGGGAGCACTGGTCAGCCTGGGCCCGTTCCTGTGGGACTGGATCGTGAACGGCGACCGGACCGGGCACCTGCAGTCCCTCGTGCTCGGCGGCGTGCTGTTCATCGCCTCGGTCCAGCTCTTCGCCCTGGGGGTGATCGCCGATCTGGTCGCCGCCCACCGCGTCATCTCACAGCGCACCATGGAGCGGATCCGACGCATCGAGCTGCAGGTCGGGGTGGAGCCGTCCCACTACGAACGGGTCCAGCGGGTGCCGCCAACCGTCGACGGCTGACCCCTACACTCCGTGGCCGGCGGGCGACGGTTCGGTGATGGGAGTCTGAGTGATGTTCGTGGGCAGCAGTGCCCGCCGAGTGGTGGGTGTCCTGGTCGCGGCAGCGACCGTCGTGTCGGTCTCCGGACCGGTCGTCGCCTCGGCGGCGCCCGCCGCCCCGGCCCCGGCTCGCGACAACGCCGTCGTCGACGACGACGGCTTCACCGTCACCGAACGCACGGTGCCGGTCGATCAGCACCGCCCGTTCGACGTGGCCTTCGCACGTACCGCCGGCGAGACCACCGCCGATACGGCGTCCGGGAGCGCGAGCACCCTGATCCTGCATCCTCAGGCGCCGGAGTTGCTCGAGTTCCCCGATGTCGCCCCCGGCACCACGCTGGCGGTGCGCAGCCGCAACGCCGGCGTCTGGAGCGAGTGGATCGAGCTCCACGCCGACCCGTCGGAGGCCCCCGATGGCCGCGCCGGCGAGGAAGGTGACGTCCCCAGCTCCGGGATCGGACCGGTGTGGATCGGCCACGACGCCGACCGCACCGAGGTGGCCGTGGTCGACGGCGCCGTCACGCAGCTCGCCGTCCGGGAGCTCGACGTCACCGATGCCGCCGCCGCACGCGACCAACGCGTCGTCGCCCCGGGGACCAGCTACGCCACGGTCGGGCCGGCACCAGGCACTGCCGCCGCCACCACCTCGGCCCAGCCGACCATCCGCCCCCGCTCCGACTGGGCCACCAGCTCGATGACGTACCGCTGCTCCGGCGGCCCCGACTACTCCCGGGAGCTGCGGGCCGCGGTGGTGCACCACACGGCATCGACCACCGACTACGCCGCCGCCGACGTCCCCGTCGATCCTGCGCGGCTTCTACAACTTCCACACCGGCTCCCGTGGTTGGTGCGACATCGCCTACAACTTCCTGGTCGACAAGTTCGGCACCATCTGGGAGGGCCGGACCGGCGGCATCGACCAGCCGGTCATCGGCGGCCACGCCAAGGGCTTCAACACCTCGACCGTCGGCGTGGCGCTCATCGGCGAGTTCGGCAGCGCGCCGGCCTACAGCGCCATGATCGGCGCCACCGAACGGCTCGTCGCGTGGAAGCTGGCCCTGCACGGCGTGGACCCGCTCGGGTGGACCGAGTTGCAGAACCGTGCGTCGGACCCGCCGATGAAGTTCGCCGCCAACGCGGTGATCCGGGTCCCCACGATCCTCGGCCACCGCGACCTCGGCCTCACCTCCTGCCCCGGCCAGCACGTCTACGACGTGCTGCCCGCCATGCGCCGTGACCTGGCCACCGCGGCGCGCATCGGCAACCCGCCCTACGTGTTCGACCGGTGGAAGCCGGCCACCACGGGCATCGCCCTGGCGACCGTCGACGCCCGGGGCGGGATCCGTGTCGCCGGTGCGGCTGACCAGACGGCCACCACCGTGACCGGCACGCCGGTGGCAATCGACGGCGGCGACGGCCATGGCTACGTGCTCACGTCCGACGGCCGCCTGACCGCCTTCTCCGGCGCTCCGGCCCGCACCGTGACCGTGGGCGGCATCGCCGTCGACCTCGTCGTCCGGCGCGACGGCGCCAGCGGCTGGGTCCTCACCACCGACGGCCGGCTCACCGGGTTCGGTGGCGCCACGTCGACGCAGTCGGCGGGCACCAGCGGACAGGCGCTCGCCGCCGTCCTCGACGACAGCGGCCGGGGATACGTGCTCTTGACGTCCGGCGCGCTGCTCTCGGTCGGCGGCGCCCCGGCTCGCGCCATCGTGTCCTCCGGCTCACCCGCCGTCGACCTCGTCGTCCGCACCGACGGCGCCAGCGGGTGGGTCCTGACCGCCGACGGCGCGGTCCGCGGCTTCGGCGGGGCTCCCACCTTCAACCGGCCGGCCGGATCGTCGGCGCCTCGCGCGCTGGTGCTGGCCGGCGACGAGTCCGGCGCCTCGGTCCTCGACGCCGACGGCCGGCTCTGGCCCGTGGGCGGCGCGCCGGCCGTGTTCCCGATCGCCAGCCACGTCGGGTTCCCGAACGCCGTCGACGCCGGCCGGGTGGACCGCCCCGGCCTCGAGACCAGCGACCTCGGCAAAGTCGTCAAGGCCGAGCACCAGCTGTTCCTGCAGTCCTCCACGACCGGCGCCGACTTCGACCGCTGGTACTACCGGGCCGAGCGCAACGGCCGGGTCGACGCCTCCCTCGGGATGGCACGCTCCGATGAGTACGCCGGTCTCATCGTCGACGACCTCTACCGGCGGGTCCTGAACCGGGAGCCCGATCCGGCCGGCCGGGCCAACTGGCTCGCCGCCATCCGCAACGGGATGCGCATCGAACAGGTCGGGATCGAGTTCTACGGCAGCGCCGAGTACTTCCAGCGCGCCGGTTCCGTCGACCATTACGTCGAGCTGCTGTACCAGGAGCTGCTGCACCGCACGCCCGACCCCCAGGGCTTCGACACCTGGACCAGCGCCCTGCGTGACAAGCGCCTGACGCCCAAGCAGGTGGCCGCCGGCTTCTACGGTTCGATCGAATCACGCCGGGACCGGGTCACGCGCCTGTACGGTCGCATCCTGCACCGGGAACCCGATCCCGGTGGTCTGGCCACCTGGTCCCAGCAGTTGATCGCCGTCGACGATCTCGTCCTGGCCGCCGAGCTGGCGGGTTCCCGGGAGTTCTACATCCGAGTCCTGCAAGGATCCCTATGACCCTCCCCCCGACCACCACCGTCCGCCGCCGGCCCCTCTCCGCCGCTCTGTTGGCGGTGGTGGCGCTCGTCGTCACGCTGCTCCCCACCGTCGCCACCGCACCGGCCGCCAGCGCCGCCATCGGCGACGGAACGGTCGACATCGCCGGCCACGGCTGGGGCCACGGCCGAGGCATGAGCCAGTACGGCGCCTACGGCTACGCCAAGAACTACGGCTGGTCCGTCGGCCAGATCCTCGACCACTACTACGGCGGCACCCAGAGCCGGTTCATCGCCGACACCAGCGGGATCGCCATCGATCCGTCGTCGCTGCGGATCCGGCTCATGGCGATGAACGACACGACCGTGCAGATGTTCGGCACGTCGGCGGGCTCGACGCTCGAGATCACCGAGGGCGGTTCCTTCACCGTCCCCGCCGACGCCAAGGCGGTGCGCACCGTCAAGCAGGGCAGCGTGTGGGCCATCGACACCGCACCCGACTGCAGCGGTCCGTGGACCCCGCTCGGGACCAGCACCGGCGACACGGTGACCGTGGGTCGTCAGGGCTCTGACCACCTGTTCATCTGCCGGACCGACGGGAAGCACTTCTACCCCGGTTCGCTGCGCTCCAAGATCGTCGGGTCGGGCACCCGGACGATCAACATCACCACCATCGAGGAGTACCTCCGTGGGGTGGTCCCCCGCGAGATGCCGGCATCGTGGTCGTCCGCTGCGCTCCAGGCCCAGGCCATCGCCGCCCGTTCGTACGCCATGGCCGGCGACAACCGCTGGACCGACCCGGCCGGCGGCTTCTACGCCGACACCTGCGACAGCACGCTGTGCCAGGTCTACAAGGGCAGCGCCGAGCAGCTCGGCAGCGGCGCCAAGACGCCGATGACCGATCCACGCACCGACGCGGCCATCGTCGCCACGGCGAGCGTGGTACGAGCCTTCGTCGCAGGGAACCCGAAGAGCATCGCCACCGGCACCATCGCCCGCACCGAGTTCTCCTCGACGTCCGGCGGCTGGACCGCCGGCGGCTACTTCACCGCCGTCGAGGACCTCGGGGACGCGATCAGCCCGCTGCACGACTGGACCAGCACCGGCGTGTCGCTCGCCCCCCTCAACAGCTCCGACCCACGGCACGCTGACCAAGCTGTTCGTCACCGAGCGCAACGGCCTCGGCGCCGACGGCGGCCGCGTGCTCAAGGTGCAACTGGGCTACGCCGACGGCACCACCCAGCTCGTGACGGGTGAGACGGTGCGCTCGAAGCTCGGGTTGCGCTCGGATTGGTTCACGGTCTCGGCGTCGGACTGCACCGGCACCCCGCCGGGTGAGTACGTCGACGCCGTGCACCAGCTGTTCCTCCAGCGACCGGCCACGTCGTCCGAGCTGATCCAGTGGTGCGACAAGGTGGTGTCCGGGGGTCGCAAGACGCTGACCAACGCCCTGTCGGTGTCCGACGAGTGGGCCGGTGTCCAGATCGACGACCTCTACCGCAAGATCCTGGGCCGGGAGGCCGACGCATCAGGCCGGGCCAACTGGCTGAGCGCCATCCGGGGCGGCATGCGCATCGAGGACATCGCCGCCGGCTTCTACGGGAGCACCGAGTACTTCAACAAGGCGGGCAAGACCAACGCCGGCTTCGTCGACAAGCTCTACCTCGACCTCCTCGGCCGGCCCGCCGACTCCGGGGGCCGGACCACCTGGACCCGCGAGCTGGACTCGGGACGCATGACCCGTCGTCAGGTCGCCTCCCAGTTCTACGCCTCGACCGAGTCCCGCCGCGACCGGGTCACCGCCCTGTACCAGCAGATCCTCGGGCGCAACCCCGAGCCGGCCGGCCTCGAGCACTGGAAGCAGCAGCTGCTGACCATCGGCGACATCGTGCTCGCCGCCGAGCTGGCCGCCTCCGACGAGTACTACCTGCGGGTCACGAAGTGAGCCCACCCCGCCGATAGGGTTCCGAGACCCATGGAATCGGATCCGACCCTCAAGGTCATCGCCGCCGACCGGTCGGTGCGCGAGCACCTGCGCGCCATCTGGGAGTACCGAGAACTGCTCGTCGGGCTGGTCCGCAAGGAGCTGAAGGTCAAGTACAAGGACAGCTCGCTGGGCTTCCTGTGGTCGATGCTCAACCCGGCCATGTACCTGGCCGTGTTCTACATCGTCTTCGCCGTCATCCTGCAGAGCGGCATCCCCAACTTCGCCGTCTACCTGCTCTCCGGCCTGCTGCTGTGGAACATGTTCGCCATCTCGGTGTCCACCGCCGTCACCGTCATCGTGGGAAACGGGTCGCTGGTCAACAAGGTGTACTTCCCCCGCGAGATCCTGCCGCTGGCCATCGTGGGCGCCAACATCATCCACTTCTTCCTCCAGACCAGCGTCCTCGTCGCCGCGCTGGTGGTCTTCCGGTACGACTTCGGCGGCTTCGGCTACCTGGCCCTCACGCCGCTGGCGGTGGTGACCGTGGTCGTCTTCACCAGCGCCCTGGCGATCCTGTTCTCGGCGCTGAACGTCTACGCCCGCGACCTGCAACACCTGCTGGAGCTGGTGATGCTGGCCTGGTTCTGGCTGACGCCGGTCGTGTACCCGTGGGGACTCGCCGCCAACCAGGTCGAGGACCGGGGGCTTTCGTCCACCCTGTTGCTGCTGAACCCCATGGTCTCGCCCATCCTCGTGTTCCAGCGCGCCATCTACGGCGTCGTGGTGGGCGGCACCCCACCCACCCAGGTCCTCCCCGACGCCGGCGCGCTCTGGTACCTGCGCAACCTGCTCATCGTCCTCGCCGTCGCCGCCGGACTGCTGCTCCTCGCCATCCGCATCTTCGGCAAGCTCGAGTCGTCCTTCGCCGAGGAGCTGTAGATGCGGGCCTGCCGATGACCGCGGCCATCGAGGTCCAGAACGTCTCGAAGCGGTTCAAGATCAGCCGGGACAAGCACGACTCGCTCAAGGAGCGAGTCCTGAAGTTCGGTCATCGCAAGGGACACGAGGAGTTCTACGCCCTTCGCGACATCGACTTCAGCGTCGGCACCGGCGAGACGATGGCCCTGCTCGGCCACAACGGCTCGGGGAAGTCGACCCTCCTCAAGTGCGTGGGCGGGATCCTGCGGCCCGACGGCCGGCGAGATCCGTACCCGCGGCCGGGTCGCCAGCCTCCTCGAGCTCGGCGCCGGGTTCCATCCCGATCTCAGCGGGCGCGAGAACGTGTACCTGAACGGTTCCATCCTCGGGATGTCGCGTAAGGACATCGACGCCCGCTTCGACGAGATCGTGGGTTTCGCCGAGATGGAGCAGTTCATCGACCACCAGGTCAAGCACTACTCCTCCGGCATGTACATCCGGCTGGGCTTCGCCGTGGCGGTCAACGTCGAGCCCGACATCCTGCTCGTCGACGAGGTGCTCGCCGTGGGCGACGAGCTGTTCCAGCAGAAGTGTCTCGCTCGCATCCGCGACTTCCAGCACGACGGCCGCACCATCGTCGTCGTCTCCCATTCCACGGACCTCGTGCGCCAGATCTCGAACCGCATCGTGGTCCTCGATCACGGCCGCCAGGTCGCGGTCGACGAGCCCACCGAGGCGATCCGCGCCTTCCGCCGCTACCTCCACGGGGCTCGTGACGAGCGTGGCGAGGTCGTCCCCGACCAGGCTGCCGGGCACTCGCACCGGGTCCGCATCCGCGACGTGGACCTCGGCACGGCCAAGACCCGGCCGCTGACCCCCGGCGACGAGCTGTGCATCTCGGTGGCGTTCGACGTCACCGAACCGCTCGACGACGTCGTCTTTTCGCGCTCCACGTCGTCGACCCCTCCGGGCGGTTGGTCTACGGCGTCAACTCGGAGATCCTCCTGGGCGCCCCCTCGAAGCTCGACCACTCGGGGACGGCGCACTTCGACCTCCATCGGCTCCCCCTCCTCGACGGCCACTACAAGGTGTCGATCGGCATCCACGACCACGAGGTCGTCGAGCACTACGACCAGGCCGACGAGGTTGCTTCCTTCGAGGTGCTGGGGGCCAAGAAGGTCCAGGGCATCGCCGACCTGTCCGCCACCATCACCATCGACTGACTGAGCCGTCGCCCTCCCCCGGTCTCCGGCGGGATCAGGAGGTCGACGAGGCGCGGTCGTGGATCCACCGTTCGAGCGAGGCACGGTCGGCGCCGGTTGGCAGCGGTGGCGGATCGCCCACCGCCGTCGGGGGCGTCACGACGGGCTCGCCGGCCCCGAGGCCCTCGGACCCGACGCCGGTGCTGTGCGCTCGAGGTACGGGGCGAACCGTGACCGCGTCCGCCGGCGCGCCGCGCTCGACCAACACGTCCCGCTCGGCGGTGGAGGCGCACTCGAACGAGGCCCCGGAACCCAGCACGAGGCGACCGATGCGGCCGCCCGGGAACCGCTCGATGTCGCCGACGGACAACGTCACGGCCGCCGTCGCACGGATGGCAGCCGCCATGGCAGCCCGCTCGGCACCGGCGCGCACCCGACCGGCATGCGGCGTCGGACCGAGCGCCGAGCCGATGTGGATCCACACGGCGTCATGGCGGCGGCTGCGGAGCAGCGCCCGGCACACCCCGGCCACCCCGGTGGTCCCGAGCACCTCGTGGGCGGCGGAGGGCGCGGGTGAGACGACGTGGACCTCGTCTCCGGCGGCGAGGCGCTCGGCGACCACGGCTCGCGTGATCGCCGCGCCGGCGTCGGTGGACGGCGGGTACGGGCCGACGATCAACCAGCGCACGTGAAGTCCTCCAGGCTCGCTTCCATGGCGTCGAGGACCGTCGGCCAGGTGTAGTGGTCGAGCACGTAGGGCCGGCCACCGGCGGCCAGCGCGGTCCGATGGTCGTCGGTCAGCATCGCCACCAGCTCGATGGCCGCCGTCAGCTCGTCCCGACCCCTCCACAGCAGACCGGCACCCGACCGTTGGCAGTGCCACGCCACGACCTCGCTCGCCGCGTTGGCCAGGACCGGTGTCCCTGCCAACCACGACTCCATGATGGTGCGCGAGAAGCTCTCGTTCCGGCTGGGCTGGACGTAGGCGGTGGCGGCGGCGAAGAAGTCGGGCGCGGCGTCGTCGCTGACGAAACCGAGGTCGTGGAACCGGCCCGCCAGGCGCTCGGGCACGGTCGCGGTCCCCACCCCCATCGTGACCAGATCGATGTCGGCACCGCGGTCCACGGCGGCAACCCACGACGCGACCAGGTCGTCCCACCCCTTGCCTCCCTCGCGCCGTCCGGCGTAGAGCACGAACCGCCGGTCGGTGCCCAGCGCGGGTCCGAGCCCGGCCGGGGTCGTAGCCGGCGGGGACACCGACGCCGGCCCCCACGACGTCATCCCGAGCCGCACCCATGCCTCGGCGAGCGGCGAGGTCGCGCTCGGGGTCGGACAGGTACCAGTGGCGGGCCGCACCGGCGACGGCCGACCGGACGATCGGCACGCTGGCGTAGGGCTCGTCGTGCAGGCACGGCATGACGATCGACCGTTCGGGCGCGATGTCGACACCGGCGATCGTGGTCCAGAACAGGTACGGGGAGAACACCACCGCGGCGTATCCGGTGGCGTGGCCGAGCAGGTGGTGGTACAGGTCGGGCACCCGGAACAACCCGTTCACCCAGCGCACCTGCTCCCCTGGCGAAAGCGACTCGCCGGTCTGCACCCGGTGCTCGAGGGCGGCCTGATCCACGGGGTCCTCGCCCCGGACCACCGGGAACCGGTGCACGGTGACGCCGTCGACCTGGGATCGCCCTGCCGGTAGCTCGTCGGCCCAGGTGTAGTGGTCGCGAGCGCACGTGGTCAGGACCTCGACTTCGTGGCCCCGGGCGGCCAGGCCGGTCGCCGCCTCCCGCATGACGGCCTCGGACCCGCCGACCACGTCGACGCCGAAGCGCGGTGGGACGAACACGATCGGGCCCGATCGGGACGACGACGCCATGACCCGACCCTAACGAGGGCGGCTCGCCACGACGGTGCGCCGCCTTGCGACCGCCC
Organism: uncultured Acidimicrobiaceae bacterium; assembly: GCA_963811245.1. Lineage (GTDB taxonomy): Bacteria > Actinomycetota > Acidimicrobiia > Acidimicrobiales > Salinilacustritrichaceae > Salinilacustrithrix. Next base: position 66,588 of record CAWEQL010000019.1, on the reverse strand, counting down.
GCACGGGCCGCTGGCATCTCGGGCCGGGAGCAGGGGCTGGGTAGCATCGCCCGCCGTGACCGATGCGCCGACCCATGACCTCGACGCCCTCGTCGCCCAGTTGGAGGCGCAGGCCCAGGAGCGACGCGACGCCGGCGTGTACCCGCCCGGCATCGAGGACGAGCTCCGCGACGAATTCGCCCGTCGGCTCCGCGCCGCCGCCACCCAGACCACCGAGCTGCGGGCGGCGCAGCAGCACGCTCATGCCGCCGGGATGTTCGAGCTGCGCCCCTACACCGGGGACAACCGCGTCAAGATCGCCTTGTCCAAGGCGGTCGAGAAGGCGGTGGGGTACGCCCTGATCGACATCATCGGGCAGCTCAATTCGTACCGAGCCGGCCTCGATCGACTCTTCGACGCCCTGATCGACCGGGTCGAGCCACAGGCCGGGGCGCTGGGTCACGATCTCGCCGAAGTCCGCGAACGGGTGTCCGCCCTCGAGCGCCGCGGCCGCACGGCCCAGGCCGCCGACGTCCCCGCCCAGCTCGAGGAGCTGTTGCGCCGGGTCGACCGCCGCGGGTTCTCGCCCTTCTACGACGGCGCCCGCTTCGAGGAAGCGTTCCGGGGACCGGTCGACAACCGCTACGACGACGTGGCCCGCCGGTTCCAGGGGCAGGACCCGGTGCTCGACATGGGCTGCGGACGAGGCGAGCTCCTCGGTGTCCTGCAACGCTTCGAGGTCCCCTCCTGGGGCGTCGACATCGACCCCGATGCCGTCGCCGACGCCCTGGCCGCCGGCCACCAGGCACGATCGGGCGACGGCCTCGAGGTGATGGGCGGCGTCGCCGACGCATCGCTCGGTGGCGTGCTCTGCGTCCAGGTCGTCGAGCACCTCGGCCCCCAGGGCGTACTCGACTTCGTCGAGCTGTGCGGCACCAAGCTCCGACCCGGCGGCCTGGTCTACGTGGAGACCGTCAACCCGCGGTCGCTGTGCGTCTACGCCAACGCCATGTACGCCGACCCCACGCACACCCAACCGATCCATCCCGACTACCTCCAGTTCCTGTTCCGGGAGGCCGGGTTCTCCGACGTCGCCGTGGAGTGGCGTTCACCCGTGTCCGACGACGACCGCCTCCCCCAGATCGACGACGACGGCACGGAGGCCACCGCCCGACTGCGACAGGTGATCGAGCAGCTCAACGGGCTGCTCTACGGCCCGCAGGACTACGCCGTCACCGCTCGCCGCTGATGGCCGTCCACCAGCTGCTCTCCTACGCGTGTCGTGGACGCCGTCACCAACCAGGCGCTCGCGCTGCAACCGATCCTCGGCGGCGCGACGCCCTCGCGGCTGGTGGCGCACGCCTTCGACGACTCGGTCGACGAGGAGTTCGTCGCCCTCACCGATCCCTCCGCGGCCGAGATCGCCGGCGACGACCTGGTGCTCTACCACGTGACCATCGGCTGCGGGCCAGCGGTGGCCTGGTTGCTGGAGCGCACCGGACCGTTCGGGCTCGTGTACCACAACATCACGCCCAGCTCGTTCTTCGAAGGGCTGTCGCACGATCACGCCACCCTCACCGCGCAGGGGCGCGACGAGCTCGCCCGCCTCGTACCCCGAGCCGAGCTGATCATCGCCGACTCGGCGTTCAACGCGGCCGAGATCGAGGCCCTGGGCGGGCAGGTCGACGCCCTGCAACCACCGATCGCCACCACCCGCCGCCTCGCCTCCGTCCCCGACGACCCGAAGCTGGCCGCCACACTCGACGAGCGGGAGCTGCCCGATCTCATCCACATCGGCCAGAGCGCACCGCACAAGCGGCCCCACGAGCTGGTCTTCGCCCACTACCTGTTGGGAACCCATCTCGGGGTGGACGCCACCTTGACGCTCGTGGGCGCCACCCCCGTCCCCGCCTACGGCGAGGTCCTGGGCCGCACCATCGAGCAGCTCGGCCTGAACCTGTGCCGCGTGCTCGGCCCGGTGACCGACGCCGTGCTCGCCACCCATCTCCGCCGAGCACGGGCGTTCGTGACGATGAGCGTCCACGAGGGGTTCTGCGTCCCGGTGGTCGAGGCCATGGCGGCGGGGGTTCCCGTCGTCGCCGCCGCCAGCGGCGCCATCCCCGAGACGGCGGGCGGCGCCGCCCTCCTGCTCCCCCCGGACGCCAGTCCCGCCCTGGTTGCCGAAGCGCTACGGGCCGTGCTCGTCGACGACGCCCTCGCCGAGGACCTGCGGGGTCGGGGCCGACGACGGGCCGACGAGATCGAGCGGTTGACCGACCCCGATCGTCTGCTGCCGCTGCTGTCGGCCTATCGCTGATGCGCCTGCTGTTCGTGGTGCAGCGCTACGGCCACGAGGTGGCCGGGGGCGCCGAGGCGGCGTGTCGCGACGTCGCCACCCGGCTGGCCGCACGCGGCCACGAGGTACGGGTGTTGACGACGTGCGCGCGGAGCTACACCACGTGGGCCGACGAATACCCCCCCGGGGAAGAGGAGCTCGACGGCGTGGTGGTCGAGCGGCTCCCCGTCCGCCACCCCCGGGACCTCGAGCTCTTCGCCCGGGCCGACGCCCGCCTCGACGGGTTGGGCAACCGCGCCAACGACTCGCTGCAGCGATCGTGGGCCTGGCTCCAGGGACCCGACGTGCCGGCGCTTCCCGCTGCGATCCAGCACCACGCCGCCCACCACGACGTGGCCGTCTTCTTCACCTACCTGTACGCCACCACTCGGGTCGGGCTGGCGGCCGCCGCCGGGCGCATCCCCACCGCACTCGTTCCGTGCGCCCACGCCGAGCCGCCGCTGCGGTGGCGGATCAATCGCCGGACGTTCGAGCTCGCCGACCGCCGCCTGTTCCTGACCCCGGAGGAGGCCGAGCTCGTGACCGGCTGCTTCCCGAGCCGGGCCCCGGCGCACACCGTCGGTCTCGGCACCGACGTCGGGCTCGCCCGTCCGAGTGCGGCATCGATCTCGGCGTTCCGAGCCGAGCACGGCCTCGGTGACCGGCCGTACCTGGTGTCGGTCGGACGAATCGATCCGAACAAGGGCAGCGACTGGCTCGCCGACGTGCATGTGGCCTGGCGTCGTCTCCCCCGCCGGCCCGACATCCCGCTCGTGTTCGTGGGGGACCCGGTGTTCCCGCTGCCGCCGGCGCGGGACCTGGTGGTCACCGGCTTCGTCTCTGCCGATGCCCGCGAGGCCGCCATCGCCGGGTCGCTCGCCCTGGTCCACCCCTCCCCGTACGAGAGCTTCGGCTCACGCTCATCGAGGCATGGGGGTTGCACCGACCGGTGCTCGTGCACGCCGACTCCCCGGTGCTCGCCGGCCAGGTCCGCCGGAGCCGGGGCGGGCTCACCTTCGACGACCTGGCCAGCTACGACGTGGCGCTCGAGGCGCTGGCCGGCCGCGCCGGTCTCGCCGACCACCTCGGTGCTGTCGGTGCGGACTTCGTCCACCGGGAGTACCGCTGGGAGCCGGTGCTCGACCGGTGGGAGCGGGCGCTCGCCCCCGATCGGACGGTCTGAGACACCCGTCAGGTCCGGGCCGAGCCGGGTTGGGCCGGGCCGGGCCGGTCACCGGCTGCCGGCCACGTCCACGCGGTAGAGACGGAGGACGACGTCGACGGCCCGGTACCGCTCCTCGCTGCGGTCGAAGCGTCTCGGCAGGAGCCAGACCCGGTGGTGCACCGTGCGCACGAGGGTGGCACCGGCCCCGATGGTGGGGCTGCGGTCACCCTCAGCGAGCACCTGGAGGATGAACCCGTGGTCACGACCGAATCCGGCGATGAGGCGTCGGGCACCGGCCACCGTCACCACCGGATCGGGAGCGAAGGGGTCGGCGGGGATGTCGAGCATCGGCCGTTCGAACGTGTGGCGCAACGGCAGCCCGTAGGCCCGGAAGGTGTTCGGGAAGAACCAACCGTCCGGGGGCCGCGGGTCGCCCGTGTAGACGATCGGGGCGCTCCGATCCGTCGGGACCTCGGCCGCGATGTCGGCGAGCACGTCGTAGGAGTCGCCGAACAGCTCGTGGCGGAGCACGAGGTCGGTCTCCGCGACGACCGGCACCGACCCGACGCCGATGGCCAGCACGACCACCACTCCGGCAACGATGCCGAGCCACCGCCGCTCGACGAGGAGGCGACGGACGACGGCGACGAGGGAAGCGCCGGCGACGCCCACCAGCACGCTGGCGACGACGAAGGCATCGCCGTACAGGTAGCGGTCCCAGTACAGGTGGTAGGCGTGTTCGAGCGGCTCGTCGAGTCGCACGGCGAACAGCACCACGCCCGTGGCGCCGGCGCTGAGGACCATGGCGGTCACCGTGACGTCGTGGACGCCACGGGCCCGAGCGAGAAGGACCAGCGCGCCGCCGCCGGCGAGGACCAGGAAGACGGCGTGCCACCGCACCAGAGCGTCGGTGGTCGATGCCGTACCCAGCGCCACGGTGGCGGCCACCACGACGACGATCACCGCGGCGTACGTCGCCGGAGCCAGCCATCGGCGGCGCCCACTCCGGTCGTCGGCCGCCCGCGGCAGGTCCACCAGGGAGATCGCAGCGATGGCGGCGGTGCCCACCACGGCGAAGGCGACGAGCGCCGGCGACACCCGCAGCAGGTCGAGACGGTCGAGCAGATCGAACGCTGCCTTCGGAAGCTCGACGCGCAGCTGCGAATCGACGAAGTACTGCGGGACGTAGCGGACGTCGTAGCCGTAGGCGACGACGAGGCCGAGCGTGATCGTGGCGTTGAACCACGCCTGGACGACCCGGGTCGGACGGTCGTCGCCCACGACCGACACGACCAGGCCGACCAGCACGACGACACCCATCGCCACGGCGTTGGCCCGGATCACCAGCAGCGATGCACCGCAGGCGCCGGCTGCGATCGCCGCCCATCGATCGTGGTGGCAGCGGGCTTCGGCGAGCAGCACGAACGTGGCGGCGAGGACGACGGCGAAGAGGGTCTCGGAGACAGGGATGAGCGCGAACCAGCGAGCGGTCGGGTGGACGACCAGCACCGCCGCGGTGAGCACGGCCACCAGGTCCGAGCCCGTGAGCCGGCGGGCCAGCACGGCAACGCTCAGCACGAGCAGGGCGCCGAGGGCCGGCATCACGCGGGTGGCGTCGGCCTCACCGATGCCCAGGTGGGTGGCGGCGAGCAGGACGGTGAAGCCGTGCGGGAAGCCCTGACCGAGCGTGCCCGTGTCGGCCAGGACGTTGGCGGAGTTGACGTAGGCGCCCATGTCGCCGGTCTGGAACACGAACGCTGACGTACGCACCGATGCCAGCAAGGGCAGTCCGGACAGCCCCAACAGCACCAGGGAGACGTGGTCGAGCGTCGGCAGCCGAAGCGATCCGCTGCGCCACCCGAACACGGCGCCGGCCGCGACGACGACGCCGACGGTGACGAACAGACCGACGGTCGTGAACAGGTCACGCTGGCCGAGGACGATCGACACCGCCATGAAGAGCATCAGCCCGGCTGCGGCCGACAGCACGACCAGTTCGGCCGCGCCGGGACGTTCCCATCGACGACTGACCAGCAACGCGAACGGGAGGCCGGCGATGGCGAGCGCCGCGAGGACGCCGAGTGCTTCGGCGAACGCCGTCACGGCGGTCACCGGCGGGCCTCGCGCCGCCGAGCGACCGTGTGCGTCGCGTTGACGACCACCTCGGCGAACACCGTCACCACCCGGTGGGCGAGCGAGGCGGCCAGGATCTGCGCCGGCGACAGGCTCGGCACCGCCACCAGGAGGACGGCTTCTCGCACGCCGAGGCCGGAAGGGAACGGGATCAGCAAGAAGCCGATGACCCATGCGGCCGCGAAGGCGGAGAACACCGCCACCACCGACACCCCGGGGGCGACGCTGCGCACCAGGACGGTGAACACGAGCGAGGTGGCCGCCATGTTGAGCATCGCCCACGACGACGACCGGAGGATCGTCGTCCCGGCCGGGAGGTTGGTCGCGTCCGGGATCCGCGCGACGATCCGGCGGGCGACGCCCAGCACGGACCGCAGGACCCGGGGGTGCAGGGCCACGGCGGCGAGCGGCGCGGCCGCGGCGCAGAGCCGGGCCCAGGCGGGCAGGTCGGAGCGCACGGCGAGCCCCGAAGCCAGCACGGCACCGCTCACGACGACCTCCAGGGCGGCGACCGGGTACGCCATCGCCGCCCGGGCCGCGGGGACGGCATCGGTGGTGGACATCGACACCTGGCCGACGGCTTGCAGCACGCCGCCGGCCGGCAGGTACTTGCTCAGCTGCGACAGGTACAGCGCGCCGACCACGTCGCGGCGATCGGACCCTCGCACGTCGAGCAGCGTCGCCCAGGCCCGGCCGGTGGCGAGCAGGGACCCGATGGCGAGGGCCACGGCGAACGCGCCGGCGCCGGCGGAGGGTCGGACGTCGCCGTCGAAGTCGCCGGCGGTCTTCACCACGGCGAAGACGAGCCCGGCGAGGCCGAGGACGGTGCCGGCGGCTCGGATGCGGCGTCGGTTCACCGTGGTGGGGCCGTCGGGCTCACGCCGGTCGACGGGCGAGCGCGACGATGCCGGTGCCCCGCTGGGGGAAGCGGCGCTGCACGGCCCGGAACGGGGCGGTCGCCCGCTCGGTGAGCCACGGGATGTCGGGGGGTTGCAGCATCCGTCCACTCTGGGCGGTGCGTTCGCTCATCGACGTCTCGGGGTCGGGCCGGAGACGTGCGATGGTGTTCCGGCCGGCCTCCAGCACGTGGCCCAGCGGGAAGCCGACCAGGCGCAGATCGACGTCGACGAGACCGGCATCGTCGAGGAGACCGGTCAGGTGGTCGGGGTCGTAGCGGCGGTGGTGACCCACGCGGCGGTCCATCGCGCCCATCCGGGACGCGAACGCCGGCACCGACACCAGCAGGTGGCCGCCGGGTGTGGTCCACTCCACCCAGTCCGCGAGGGCGGCGCCATCGTCCTCGATGTGCTCGAGCACCTCGAAGGCACAGACCAGCTCGAAGCGCCGGGACCCCGGGAGGCCGAGCTCGTCGAGGATCTCCGCCGATGCCGGCAGCCGGGTACGGGCCAGGGCGCGCGCCGTGTCGTCGGGCTCGAACCCGACGTAGGTGCCGGTCATGGCGGCCAGCCGGGCCCCGGCCGCTCCGCCTCCCATCCCCAGCTCGAGGACGGACGCCGGCCGGAGACGGGCGACGTGGTCGCGGATGACGTCCCAGCGCAACCAGGCGCTCGGCGACAGCGCGGGGGCGGTCACGATGCGGCGGCGAGTCGTTCGAGCAGCGGGGTGACCACCACGGCGGGCGCGAACCGGCGGACGGCTTCCCGTCGGGTCTGCTCCCGCCGCTTCCTCGTGGTGGCGAGATCGGCGGCCAGGTCGGCCAAGGCGTCGGCGAGGGCCTCCGGATCGCCCGGGGTCACGAGCACGCCGAACCCGTCGAGCGTCTCACGCTGGCACGGCGTGTCGGCGGTGACCACCACCGTGCCCGCCGCCGCACCCTGGTACACCTTGTTCGGTACCACCCGCTGGGCCTTCGGGGTCGTGCCGAACACCCCGAGACAGACGTCGTGGTCGGCGACCACCACGGGCAGGGCGTCGGCGTCGATCCAGTCGATCCTGCGCACGTTGGGGTCGTCGCCCATCAGCTCGAACGTCGCAGCCGCGTCCTGGCCGCCTCCGATGAAGGTGAAGGTCACGGGCACATCCCGGGAGCGCAGCAGCGCAGCGGCCGCGCCCATGACCGGCGTGCCCTGGAGCGGGGTGAACAGCCCGAAGAACACGACGCGGAGCGGGTGGTCGGTGGCGGCGGCGTCGACGCGGGCGGCCGCGGCCTCGCCCGCGGCGAACCACGCCTCGTGGGCGCCGACCGGCACCACCACCGTGCTCGACGCCGGCAGCTCGAGCGCGTCGGCCTGCTCGTCGGTGTCGCACAGGACGAGATCGGCAGCCCGGACGGCAGAGCGGTCGAGGGCGGCCAGCAGCCGGCTGACGAGGCGCTCCGGCTCGATGCGCCGGTCGGCGGCGGTGTCGGCGAGGCCGATGAGGTGGTCGAGGACGATGGTGGAACCCCGAAAGCGGCGCCGGGCCAGGTGGACGTCGAAATGGCCCATGTACCCGACGAGCACCACGTCGGGCCGGTCCAGGCGCCGGCTCCGCCACAGGAGCAGGGCCCACGCCACCAGGATCCGCAGGGCGAGCGCCGGGGCCCTCCACGGGGCCTGGGCGATGCGCACGCGGTCGTGGGTGTCGAGGCCGAGGCGGACGTTGCACACCTGCACGAGACACCCCCGGGCGGCCAACCCCTCCCGGAGCACCCGGACCCTGGGGTGGGCTCGCTCGTCGAACGTGCCGAACACGCAGATGGTCATCGCAGCGCCCATGCCGGTTTCACAGTAGGACGTGGCGTGCGACGTCCCGTGGAGGGGGTCTGCGTCAGGCGACGGCCTGGCGCCAGAACTCCTCCGAGGTGGCCAGGGTCCCGGCGAGGACGACATCGCCCATCGTCGAGAGCTTGGTGGCCCAGTACTGCAGACCCATGGCGTCGGGCGCCCGGTGCAGGATGGCCTGGTAGAGCGCCGTCACCCGCGTGGTGCGGGACTCGATCGAGCCGTAGAACCCGGCGGCCACCTGCGTGCGGCTCATGGCCCGTCGGTCCAGCAGGCCGACCCAGCTGGACAGGCCCGGCCCGTCAGCGGGGCGGCCGAGGATGTCGGCGTAGAGGCCCTTGACGTAGCCGATGGTGGTGGACCCGGAGGCGGTGAAGCGCTCGGTGGACCCGTAGAACCCCGCCGCCACGTCCTCGAGGCGCATGCCGTGGGCGATGGCGTTGACCCAGTTGGTCCGGCCGGCGGCGTCCGCTTCGCGTCCCAGGACGGTGCGGTACAGGTCGTTGACCCGGCTGCCGGCCCATTCGTTGCTGACGGCGAGGGCATGGGTGAGGGCCGCCCGGTTGCCACCGGCGACGGCCGGCGCCCAGAAGGACTGCTCGGACGACGACGCGGTCCGGGAGAGGAAGACCTGGTAGGCGGCGCTCACGTACTGGCCGGCATCGGCCAGTTGGGCCGACGAGTAGGCCGGGGCCGGCGCCTTGGGCAGCGTCCCCTTGGCGAAGCGAACCGTGACCCAGAGCTTGCGGTCGGTGATGTGGACGCCGATGCCGACCTGGTTGTAGTCGCCGACCATGTTGGCGTAGTGACCGGCCGATCGGACGAAAGCGTCGTGGAGCCCGGAGGTCGCCGACAGGATGCTGCTGCGGGCGTCGGCGGCGGTGCATCCGGCGGAGTAGGTGCTGACGCCCACGTTCTCGGCGGCCCTGGTCCAGTTCGGCACCGTCTGGCCGACGAGGTACACGTAGTCCTGGGTCGGTTCGACGCCGTCGCCGGCGCCGGTGTCACGGGCGTGGTGGAGCCAGCCCGGGTCGCTGCTGGTTCCCCCGGGTGGGATCTGGGCGGCCATGGTCTGCGACCACCCGCGGGCGGGCGGGATGATGGCGGAGTTGACGGCCAGCGCCGGCAGCCCCTTCGACCGGCGCAGGTCGTTCAGCTTGGCGACGAAGCTGGCCTCGGAATCGGCCACGTACGGCGTCCCGGAGGCCGAGCACGTCGTCGTGGCCGCCGTGGTGGCGGCGGAGACCGCGGGGGGCACCGCCACCCCTGCGATCCCCAGCGCGCCGACGACCGTGATCGCCGCCACGAATCGCCGGACGATGTGCCGGGAGCCGTGGCTCCCGGCGGTCATCGCCACTTCCTGTCCCTCTGCTGTGAGTTCGAAACCCTCCACAAGAGACAGATCGGACGATCAGCGAGGGTTCTTTACCGTTTCTCTCGGAAACTTCGTGTTCCGGCCCGATGGGCCGGAAGTTCAGCCCGCGAGGGGCGCCGGCATGCACAGACCGTCGAGCTCGGTCACCACGATCCGGTCCCGGTTCTCCCAGGTGATCTCGTTGGCGGGGTCCTTGCGGATCTTGTACTCCCGGAAGCTCGCCTCCAGGGAGTCGTACGCAAGCAGCCGCCCGCGCAGCGAGTCGCCGAGGTCGAGAATGAGCTTGATGGCCTCGATGGCCTGGAGGGAGCCGATGATGCCGGGCAGCACGCCCAGCACGCCGGCCTCGGCGCAGCTCGGGGCCAGCTCGGCGGGAGGCGGCTCGGGGACCATGTCGCGGTAGGTCGGTCCGTTCCTGGGGTCGAACACGGTGACCATGCCCTCGAACCGGAAGATGGAGCCGTGCACCACGGGGATGCCCAGCTTCACCGAGGCGTCGTTGACCATGAACCGGGTCGGGAAGTTGTCGGTGCCATCGACGATGATGTCGTAGTCACCGATGATGTCGAGCACGTTGCTGGCGTCGAGGCGGACGTCGTGGGTCACGACGTTCACGTCCGGGTTCAGCAGCGTCAGCGTCTTCTTGGCCGAGTCGACCTTGCGGTCACCGATGCGGTCCATGTTGTGCAGGATCTGGCGCTGCAGGTTGGACTCGTCGACGACGTCCATGTCGATGATGCCGAGGGTGCCGACGCCGGCCGCGGCGAGGTAGAGGGCGGCCGGGGATCCGAGACCACCCGCCCCGAGCAGCAGGACCCGGGCGTCCAGCAGCTTCAGCTGGCCCTCCAGGTCGACCTCGGGCAGGAGGAGGTGCCGCTGGTACCGGTTCCGCTGTTCTGCGGTGAGGTTCTTGGGCACGCCCCAGTCGCGGCCCTCGTCCTTCCACTTGTTGAAACCACCGGCGACCGAGGCGACGTCGGAGTAGCCGAGCTCGCTGAGCGTCTTGGCCGCGAACACCGATCGGACACCGGAGGCGCAGTGGATGAGCACCTTGGCGTCCTTGTTCGGGATCTTGTTCTCGACGTTGGACTCGAGCTGGCCCCGGGGAATGAAGATGGCGCCGGGGATCGACCCCTGGGCGTTCTCGTCCGGCTCGCGGACGTCGAGGATCACGACATCGGAGCCGCTGCGGCGCAGATCGTCGGTCTGGGCGGTGTCGACCTCGACGACCTGGGCCTTGGTGGCGGCGAGGAGTTCGCGGAAGTTGGGCATTGCGGTGGCGCTCCGGTGCTCGGATCGTCGGGCGGCGGCCCGGACGGATGAATCCCTACTCGTTGGGTCAACAATCGTACCCCGGTCCTATTCCGGGCCCCACAACCCGGCGTCGACCGAGCCGGGCCGACGCCGCAGCGATCAGCGCGTGGGGTCGAGCAGCACCTTGATGACGTCGTCGTCCCGGGCGTCGAAGAGGCGGTATGCCTCGGCGGCGTCCGACAAGCCCAGGCGGTGCGTGAACACGTCCTCGGGATGGAGTTTGCCGTGGGCGACGAGCGGGATGAGGGCGTCCCACGTCGACGGGATGTCGGCCACGCAGATCCGGAACGTGATGCCCTTCATCATGGCCATGGCCATGGGGAACGGCAGCGCCATGTTCACCGACACGCCGACGACCGACACCGTCCCGCCGGGAGCCACCGAGTAGACGGCGTCGGTGATGGTCTCGTCTCGCCCCACGGCTTCGATGACGGCGTCGACACCCCGGCCGCTGGTGGCCTCGAGGAGCTGGGCCGGCGCCCCGCCGTCGGTCGGGGTCGACCACCTCGGCGCCGAGCCGAGCGGCGTGGGCACGCCGGTGCGCCACCGGGTCCACAGCCAGCACGCGCGCCGGCGAGTAGAGCAGTGCGGCCCGCAACGCACAGATCCCGACCGGTCCGAGACCGATGACCGCCACCGTGGACCCGGGGGCGATGTCGGCCCGGCGCGCTCCCAGATAGCCGGTGGGGAGGATGTCGGTGAGCAGGACCGCCTGCTCGTCGGTCACCGCCGTCGGGAATGACCCGCACCGACGTGTCGGCCGCCGGCACGGCAACGGCTTCGGCCTGGCCACCAGGCAGCTCGAGCGAGGTGCCGAACACCTGCGACCCACCCCGCAGGCAGCGCATCGGCCAGCCGGCGACGCACTCCCGGCACGTGCCACAGCCGATGACGCCCGACACCAGCACCCGGTCACCGTCGCGCGACCGACCGCACGTCGGCGCCGGTCTCGATGCACGCGTGCCGATGAACTCGTGGCCCAGGTGCACCCCGGGGACGCCCATGTCGCCGTGGTACAGGTGGAGATCCGACCCGCAGATGGCGGTGTGCTCGACGCTGCACCACGATGCCGTCGGGTCCGCACAGCACGGGGTCGTCGACGTCTTCGACCGAGACATCGTGGGCACCGTTGAGGACGACCGCTCGCATGCGCCGCACGCTAGGTGGCGGTCAGGCCCCCACGATCGGGGGTGCCGGGGTCGAACCGGTAGCCCACGCCGCGGACGGTGACGATGCGGTCGCCGCCGACCTTCTGGCGGAGCCGGTGGATGTGCTCGGTGACCGTGTTCTCGCTCTGCCAGTCCGCGTTCGACGTTGCCAGACCCGGTCGAGCAACTGCGACGGGAGAAGACCTGCCGGGGCGAGGACCGACGAGGAACTCGAGCAGGTCGAACTCCTTGGCAGTGAGTGTGACCGACCGCGCCGTCGACCGCGACCTCCCGGCTCAGCGGATCGACCACCAGACCCGCGTCGGCGACCACGGGTCGCCGGGGACGTCGGTCGACCGGGGGGCGGCGGAGCCGGACCCGGACCCGGGCGACGAGCTCGCGGTTGAGGAACGGCTTGACGACGTAGTCGTCGGCGCCGAACTCGAGGGCCAGCACCCGGTCGGACTCGTCGCCGCGGCCGGACAGCACGATCACCGGGCAGCTCGTGGCGACTGCGCAGGCTCGCGGAGGAGGTCGAAGCCGTTACGTCCGGCAGGCCGAGATCGAGGATCGATGACGCCGGGGCGGAGCCGATCGAGCGCCGGTTCGACCTCGGCCTCCGGTACGAACCCCGGCGATCGTCGAGGCCGTCGCGGCGGAACAGCTCGCCCGAGGACGCGGACGCACCGTCGGGTCGTCCTCCACCACCAGGACCCGATCGTGCGCCGCATCTGTCGCCCATGCCTCTCCTCCGACCACTCGCTGTCGCGCCCCCTGGCCGAAGTGTACGAATTGAGGCGCCGTTGAGGAAATGCCGGTACGCTGTGTGCCGATATGCGGGCGACGGACGCTGCGGCCATGCGACGACCAGCCCGTCCGGCCGGGACGCGCTTCACCGCCGTTGCTCATCCTCCTGCTCGGGCTGTCCCTGACCATGCTCACCCAGGCCCGGATCGAGGCATGCCGACGCCGACGCGGCGCGCTCGGCGGACCGAGGCGAGCGCCGCCCAGCTCGGGCTGCTCGATCCAGTCGCTCGCCAGCAGCATCCAGACCGACCTCACGTCCACGGTCAGCGTCGCCCTGGCCACCGACGGCGACGTCGCGGCCTACCGAGCGCGAGCCGAGGACGGCTCCGGCGGTGATCGGGCCCTGATCTCGCTGCGGCCCGAGCCCACCGCCGTCGCCGCGACCGCACGCCCGACGCCGAACCGGCCGCCGCCTCCATCCTCGCCAGATCCGGCGAGGACGGGATCCAGGGCGAGTTCGACACCTCGCCGAGGCGGCGACTTCCGCTTCGTCCTCACCTGGACCGCAACAGCGAACGGTCCCTGCTGATCGCCGCCGGGGCGAGCGACGAGACCACGCCTTCGTCGAGGTCCGACGCTTCCCGCCTCGGCGACGCCGGCCCGGCGATCGTGACCTCGTCGACGGCATCGACACCTTCGCCGTCTACGTGTCCGCGCACCGCCGACCCGGCCTCAGCGATCCTGGCCTCCACCGACCGGCTGCCTCTCGCCGCCCCGTCGCCACGACGACGGCATCCATCGGCGGCCAGAAGCTGCTCATCGAGGTCCAGGGTCCCGCCGACAGCGTCATCTCACCGGTGGCCGTGCTGGTCTATCGGCGCCGCCATGTCACTCGTGCTGTCGCCGCCTGCTGTTCGTGTCCCAGCGCCGCCGGAACCGGCGCCAGTGGACGCCCTGGCCGCGGCACGGGAGGCCGACGAGGCACGTAGCCGCATGGAGGCCGACCTCCAACGGCGCAGCGAATGGAAGCCGTCGGTCAGTTGGCCGGCGGCATCGCTCACGACTTCAACAACCTCCTCGCCGCCATCACCTCCACCGTCGAGCTGGTCGCCGAGGACGTGACCGGGACCCTCGAGACCGGACCGCTGGAGGACCTCGACGAGATCAGAACGCCGCCCGTCGCGGGGCGGCGCTGACCCGGCGCCTGCTCAGCTTCGCCCGGCGGGATGTCGAGGCCCGCGAGGTCCTCGACCTCAACCAGACCATCGAGGACGTCGGAGCCGCTGCTGCGCCGCAGCATCACCGAGGACGTGACCATGGCTCGACCTGTACCCCGGCACCATCCCCGTGCTGCGGCGACGCGGGCGAGATCGAGCAGATCCTGCTCAATCTCGTGGTGAACGCCCGGGACGCCGGCGACGGCGGCGACGACCACATCATCGTCACCACCGAGGTCGTCGACGGCTGCGCCCGGCTCAGCGTCAGCGACACTGGCGTCGGCATGACGACCGAGGTCGCGAGCCGTGCCTTCGAACCGTTCTTCTCGACCAAGTCCTCGTCAGGCGGGACGGGGCTGGGCCTGGCCATCGTCTACGGCATCGCCAACCGCATGGGAGGGACGGTCCACATCGATTCCACCCCGGGTCGGGGCACCACAGTGGTCGTCTCGCTGCCGTGCGCGACCACCGTCGCCCCTGCCACCGTCCACGACGGTGCAGCGACCCTCGGCGGACACGTCCGGTCGTGGGGAAACCATCCTCCTGGTGGAGGATGAACCCACTGTCCGGCGCGCCACGCGTCGGCTCCTCGAGCGGGCGGGCCATCAGGTCGTGGACGTCGGCGACGGCATCGAGGCCATTGCGGTCGTCGAGGACGGGTTCGATCCCACGGTGGTCGTCACCGACGTCGTGCTGCCCGGCAGCCTCAACGGGCGGGATCTCGCCAGCCGCATCCTGCAGATGGTCCCCGACCGCGCGGGTTGTGTTCGCCTCCGGCTACCCGAGCGAGATCATCACCCGCCGACAGCTGCTGGACGAAGGGGCCCAGTTCCTCGCCAAGCCGTTCTCCAGCGAGGCCTTGCTCGCCGCGATCGGTGGGACCCACGACGACCGGATCGGGGCGTCGTCGTGACCACCCTCCTGGTCATCGAAGACCAGCCGGCGCTCCTACGAGCGCTGCAACGCCGCCTCGAGCGTCGGCACACGGTGCACGTCGCTGCCGATGCGACGCAGGCCCACGCGGAGTACGCCGTGCACCGGGATGACATCGACGTCGTGGTGACCGACATCGATCTCCCCGACGGCGACGGCCTCGACCTCGTCGACGGATTTCGCTCCATCGATCCGGAGGTCGGTGCCGTCGTCGTCACCGGCGTCGACCTCCCCGACCGTCGCCGATCGGGTGGTGCAATCGTGCGTCCAGGGTTACCTGCTCAAGCCCTACGAGCACACCGAACTCGAGGTGAACATCGCGCAACGCGGCGCGGTGGCGTCAGCTCGAGCAGGACAACCGGCGCCACCGGGACCAGCTCACCCAACTCGTCGAGCACCGGACCGAGGAGGTCCGCACGAGCCGGTGGGAGACCATTCGTCGCCTCGCCACGGCGGCAG
This sequence comes from uncultured Acidimicrobiaceae bacterium, assembly GCA_963811245.1. Taxonomy (GTDB): domain Bacteria; phylum Actinomycetota; class Acidimicrobiia; order Acidimicrobiales; family Salinilacustritrichaceae; genus Salinilacustrithrix. Next base: position 51,060 of record CAWEQL010000019.1, on the reverse strand, counting down.
AGTTCCGCGACCCCGAGACCGCGGATCACCTGGAACGGATGAGCGAGTACAGCGCCATCCTCGCCCGGCGAGCGGGGCTGAGCCCCGAGCAGTGCGAGGAGGTGCGCCTGGCGAGTCCGATGCACGACATCGGCAAGCTCGGCATCCCCGACTCCGTCCTCACCCACCCCGGCCGCTTCGACGACCGACATGCGAGCGGTGATGAACCAACACACCACCTTCGGGTGGCAGATCCTGCACGGCACGGGGGCGGCGCTGCTCGAGACAGCCGCGGTCATCGCGGCCTCCCATCACGAGTGGTGGGACGGCACCGGCTACCCCGCCGGCCTCCGAGCGTCGGAGATTCCCCTGGAGGGTCGCATCGTGGCCATCGCCGACGTGTTCGACGCTCTGACCTCGGCCCGGCGGTACAAGCGGGCTTTCACCGTCCGAGAGGCAGTGGAGACGATGACGGCCGAACGCGGAACCCACTTCGATCCCGAGCTGCTCGACCTCTTCCTCGCTGATGTCGACGAGCTGGTTGCGGTGCAGCGCCGCTTCGGCGACGCCGGGACGCTGCCCGCCGGCGGCCCTCAGATGGCGGCGGCGCCGGTCTCTTCCTTCGACTTCAGGAACCCGCCGTATGCCAGGCCGGCGGCGAGGATGATGCCGAGCCAGGCGCCGAAGCCGAGGTAGTCGGTGTTCACCACGAGCTTCAGCAGCAAGAGCACCGCCACCGCGATGGTGGCGAAGAACAACGCCTGGTCCCACGTCACCGGCAGATCGGGGAGCGTCGTCTCCGGCTTGAACACCCGGATGGCGGCGACGGCGACGACCGCAATCGTGAGCAACAGGGCCAGGACACCCCAGAACGCATCCGGGGACTCGATGGCCGTGCGCGTCGCGCTGGCGCTCACGATGCCGAGGTCGATGTTGATGTCATGCCACGGCAAGAAGAGGAGGTCGATGATCAGGAGGATCCCCGCCCCTCCGATGATCTTGTCCGACAACCGAAGCTTGCTGAGATCCATGGAGCCCATCCCTTGTCTCGCGCCGACATTGACCGGTGCGAACCGTACCGCGACGGCGGCGGCGATGGGGCGGATGGCGAGGCTCAGGCGCCGGCGACGATGGCCGGCAACAGGTGCGAGATCGATCCCTCGAGTCGTACATCGGCCAGGTCGTCCATCTCCGTCGGGCCGCCGTTGACGATGACCACGTCGGCGCCGTGGCTCTTGGCCAGCGGCACGACGTTGGCGATGGGGTACACGCCGAGCGTGGAACCGACGGCCAGGAGCAGGTCGGCCCGGCGGGCGGCGACGTCGGCCCGACGCAGGTCGTGCTCGACCAGGCCCTGGCCGAACGAGATCGTCGCCGACTTGAGGATTCCGCCGCACGAGCGGCACGACGGATCCTCGTCCCCTGCTCGCACCCGCTCGAGGGCACGCTCCATGGGGGCCCGATCGTCGCACGAGAGGCAGACCACGTCACGGGTGGTGCCGTGGATCTCGACCAGCTTGTCGGGACTGGTGCCGGCGGCCAGGTGGAGGCCGTCGATGTTCTGGGTGATCAGCAGTTCGAGGGTGCCCCGCCGCTCGAGCTCGACGAGCGCCCGGTGACCGGCGTTCGGTTCGTAGGCTTGGCCGGCGGTGTCGAGCCGGCGCCGCCACGCCCGCCGGCGGACGTCGGGGTCGGAGACGTAGTGGTCCAGCGTCGACAGCTTCTCCGCTCCGGGATCCTTGGTCCACAGTCCGTTGGGACCCCGGAAGTCGGGGATGCCGCTGTCGGTGCTGATGCCGGCGCCGGTCAGCACCACGACCCGCTCGGCGGCACCGAGCAGGTCACGGGCGTCCGACACGCGGGGGTCGGGCTGGCGGGAATCGGGCAGCTCGTCTCGATGCGGCGACACGTGGTCCAGGCTAGGGAGAGCGGCGCCGTCAGCGTCCTTCGCGGATCCGGTCGTCGAGGTCGGGATAGTCCTCGAAGTAGGCCCGCCGTTCGTCGATCAACGTCTCGACGATCTGGCGGTATTCGTCCGCCCGGCCCTGCTCCTCGTAGAGCGTGCGGGGTCGAAGTAGCTGCGGATCGTCGAAGTCCGGGATGCTGGTGGCGACCTCGTAGCCGAAGTCCGGATCGGTCTCCCACTCGATGGTGCCGTCGACGATGCCGGCCTGGATCGCGGCCGAGTGGCGAATCGCCACCTTCTTCGAGCGGTCGTCGCCCTCAGGCCCGCCGATGCGGCCGGTGTTGAGCAGGTACACCTCGAGCGGGTGTTGGTCGAGGAGCTCGAGGAGCCGGTTGGCCTGGGAGGCGTCGCCCTCGAACCAGAACGGGTTGGTGCCGGGCACCCGGAGGTTCTTGCCGGCTTCCGCCGCTCCCCCGGCACTGGTGCCCTTCGTCTCGCCGAGCATGAAGTAGTGGGCCGCCTGCTCGGGCTTGAGCTTGGCCACCGCCGGGATGATGTTCTCGTTGCGGTTGAGGATGAACAGGTACGTCGCCGGCGGGAGGTCGCGGGGATCGCGGTGGCGGATGTCGGCCAGGCCGAACGTGCACCGGCCGTTGCGGGTGTAGCGGTCGTCGAAGAAGTCGACCGATCCGTCCCGGGGATCGATCGCCGTGTTCTCGAGCCACGCCTGGGACGAGGTGGCCCCGCCGTGGATGGTGGGCTCGTCGTCGGGGTCGAGGCCGTAGGTCTTGGCGAAGCAGCCGTTCTCGGTGGCGTGGACCGTGCCGTCGGGCATCAGGGCGATGAAGTCGTCCTGGACCGGGAGCGAACCCTTGACCTCACGGAACGTCGTGGTGGTCTTGCCGGTGCCGGACAGCCCGATGATCAGCGCCAGCTTCTCCTCCCCATCCGGCGTCTGGTCCGCCGGGAACACCTTGGCGCCCGAGTGCATGGCCAGGCCGTCGCGCTGGTACACGAGGTGGTTCCACATCCGCAGGCCACCCATCTTCGACTCGCCGAAGTAGTCGGAACCGAAGACACGGGTGACGTAGTTGTCGAGGTCGACCGTGATGAGCCGGTTGTTCGGCTGGCCCGGAGCAAGGAGGCCCGGCGTGTAGATGATCGTGAACCCGGACTGGTCGAAGACGTCGTCGAACAGGTCGTCGTCGGGCGGGAAGTACAGCTGCTGCTGCATGGCGGGGATGTTGGCGTTCTTCTGCTCGATGAACAGCCGGGCCGGCGTGCGGAACTCGGGATCCGGGCCGATGTAGCCCTCGATGAGGACCATGTCCTGGTCGGCGATGAAGGCGTCCTGGATCTCGGCCCACTCCTCGTACTCGGAACGCTTCATCATCGGCTTGCCGGTGGGCTCGTCGGACACGAAGAAGGTGGACGGGGCGAGACGAGCCGTGACCATGGTGGTGTAGCCGACGTTGTCGAACCGGCTGACCTGGGCGCGCGACATCTTGTCGAGCGCCCACGATCGCAGCTCGGCCTGGGTGGGGTTGGCGGTGACGGATCGGGCTTTGGGAAGCGGTGCCATGGGTGGACCCGTACCCCGTCGTGGCCCGTCGGAGCACCGAGACGGCGATTGACAGATCACCGGGTCGTCTGTTCTCATCAGGACACACCGAAAGATATCGAAACACCCGAGATGATGCTCGATGTCGTTCGGTGCCCCCTTCCCCCGGTTTCAGCTCCCGAAGGAGACTCCCGTGGCCCCGTCGTCGCCCACCCCGCCTGCCAGCCCCACCACCGCCCCGTCCGGCCCGATCGGCGGGGCGTCGACCGCCCCGGTCGACGCCCCGCTCCCCCCGCTGCTCGTCATCCCGTGGCACGACCCCGTCGTCGACGCGCTCGGATTCGACCCGCGCGCCACCTACGTGGAGCGGTTCTGGCTCCCACTGCTCGGGCCGACCAGCACCTGGTTGCTACGGCGCTTCGCCGCCGAGTTCGACCGCCAGCCGTCCGGCTTCAGCCTCGACGCCGCCGACTGCGCCCGCTCCATCGGCATCGGCAACCGCGGCGGCCGGGGCAACCCCTTCCAGCGGTCGATCGATCGCTGCGTCCGCTTCGGCCTCGTCCGCCCCGACGACAACGACATCCTCGCCGTCCGCACCCGCGTGCCACCGCTGGCCCGGTCGCAGGTCGGCCGGCTCCCCCGCCACCTCCACGGCGCCCACCAGCGCTGGCAAGAGGACCAGGTCCGCCGCAACACCCATCCGTCCAGCGACGCCCACGCGTCCCGCCTCGCCCGCAGCCTCCTCGACGTGGGTGCCTCGCCGGCCGACGTCGAGGACCAGCTCCGCCGCTGGAACTTCGACGAGCACGCCACCCGCCGGGCCCTCCGGGCCGCGGCGAGCGCCGCCGACGCCCCACCGCCGGGCACGGCCGCCTGACCCGCCCGCCCCACCCCCACCCCACCCCCACCCCCATTCCGTTCTGGCACCACAACGTTCGCACGCCGAGCGGACGAACAGGTGCCAGAACGGGGGTGGGTCGCGTCTGGCACCACAACGTGCGGTCGCGCTGCGACCGATGTGGTGCCAGAAGCATGGGGGGACCCGAGGCACCCGGTCCGGGTCGGGGCATCGGACGCCGAGCGTCGTCAGGTCAGAGCTGCCAGGGTGCCGGCGTGGGCCGGTGCAGGCGCGGGACGGCATCGCACTGGTCGAGCAGCTGGGCGGTCACAGCTCGGACCAGGCCCGGCTCGTGCCACACGTCGTACTGCCACAGCACGAGCACCGAGTAACCCATCGCGAGCAGGCGGTCGTACCGCCGGTCGTCGGCCCGCCGATCGACCTCCGTCGTGTGCCACTGCTCGCCGTTGATCTCGATCACCAGTGGACGGCATCGCGCCTCGTAGTCCGTGACGCCGATGGGGGCATCGTCGGAGACGGCCACCTGCCGCCGCAGGCGCACCAGGTCCTGGGGCCGGATGATCTCCTCGAACCGGCTCTCGGCACCCGACCCCGTGGGGAGGTAGTCGGCCGGTCGGGTCTCGAGCGCCCGTCGCAACGCCACGATCCCCGATCGCCCACGCCCACCGGTGCGCTCCGCCAGCTCGTGGAGGTACCGACCGTCGATCAGGTTCTCCCGCCACGCGTGATCGAGGGTGCGGCCGAGCTTGTCGTCGACGATCTCCGGGTGGTCGGGCCACCGATGCGTCCACGCACCCGCCAGCCACCGGATGGCGAGCTCCGGTCGAGCGATGGGGATCCCCCGGTGCTCGGTGATGTCACGGCAAGCCAATGCTCTCAGGTTGTGGAGCTGCGCCCCGGCCGGCGGGCGACTGGAACCTCGCAGCCGACCAACGTGGATCGGCGTCAGTCGGAACCGGGTCATCCCCCACCACGTGGTGGCGGTCTTGCCCCACAGCGCGGCGTGTGCGCCGGCGTCGAGCACCTCGGTCATCAGCCGCCGGCCGGGGCCGGGCTCGTGGATCACCTGGCCGAGGACCCGTCCGGTGATCGGACGGAGGTCGAGCCGGCGCTGGAGCTCGCGACGTTCGAGCGGGTCGGGCACGATCGAGCGCAACTGGCGGTGAGCGATGAGCCGGTATTGCCGGCCGAGGGTGTCGGTGAGCTCCGACGGGTACATGGCGCCTCCACTGGTCCGGGCGTCGGCACCAGGAGATGCGAGTGGACCGGCCGCATCGCAGAGCGCGCACGCATCCGTCCACCGCCCACGGTACGGAAGGGGTCCGACAGCGAGGACCCTCGCCCCGCATCGGCGCATGAGTCCGGCGCCCGGCCACCGCCATTCCGTTCTGGCACCACAACGTCCGCACGCCGACCGGACGAACAGGTGCCAGAACGGGGGGTGGGTCGCTTCTGGCACCACAACGCACGGTCACGCCGCGACGGACATGGGTCCAGAACGGTCCAGGGGCAGAACGGAGATCGAGCCTTCTGGCACCACAACGAGCGGTCAACCGCCGATCAATGTGGGTCCAGAACGGTCGGGTGGTCGGGTGGTCGGGTGGTCGGGTGGACCCGGTCTGCCAGCAGGACCGGGACCGCCGGCACAACCGCCGGCGTCAGCGAGGCTTGCGGTACGACTTCAGCAGGCTGAGGAGCAGGCGCACGCCGTAGCCGGTACCGCCCTTGGTCTCCGTCGGCGTCTCGTTGTCGACGAAGGACGGGCCGGCGATGTCGAGGTGGGCCCACGGGATGCCCTCGCCCACGAACTCCCGGAGGAACAGACGCGGCGATCGAGGCACCGCCGTAGCGGCCGCCGATGTTCTTCATGTCGGCCACGTCGCTAGTCGAGGCTCTTGCGCCACTCGTCGGGCAGCGGGAGCGGCCACGCCTTCTCCCCCGAGGCATCGGCGGCCTCCAGCACCTGGTCGATCCAGTCCTGGCTCGTGCCCATGACGCCGGCGTAGGTGTTGCCCAGCGCCACCATGCAGGCACCGGTCAGGGTGGCGAGGTCGACGATGGCGTCGGGTGCTTCGGCCGAGTCGCCTTCGACAGGGCGTCGGCGAGGATGAGCCGGCCCTCGGCATCGGTGTTGTGCACTTCGACCGTCTTGCCGTTGCAGATCCGCAGGACGTCGCCCAGCCGGGTGGCGTCGCCGCCGCCCATGTTGTCGGTGAGCGGGACGTATCCCCGCACCTCGACCGTTGGGCGCCACGGCGCCGAGGGCGCAGAACGCCCCGACCACGGCGGCGCCGCCGCCCATGTCGCCCTTCATGGCCAGCATGCCCTCCGTTGGGCTTGAGGCTGAGCCCTCCACTGTCGAACGTGACGCCCTTGCCGACCAGCGCAACCGCGCCACGGGCGCGGCCGGCCGGCGACCAGCGCAGCTCGACGAACCGGGCCGGCATGTCGGAGCCACGGTTCACGCCGAGCAGGCCGCCCATGCCGGCCTGCTTCGATGGCCTGCTCGTCGAGCACCGTCACGTCGAAGCCGTAGACCGCACCGAGCGATTCGATCTCCTCGGGCGTAGGCGGGCGCGGTCATCGTCCCGCCCGGTTCGTTCACGAGGTCGCGGCTCACGCCCACGGCCTCGGCGATGGCGGCGCCGAGATCGAACGCGTCCTGCACCCGCTTGCCCCCCTTGCCGACGACGTGCACCTCGGACAGCGCGGGCGGTTCGGGCTCGCTCTTGAGGGCGGTGTAGCGGTAGTTGCCGAGACCGATGCCTTCGGCCAGCGCCTGGGCGACAGCGGCGGGGTTCAGTTCGCCGGCCGACGCCAGCACCGACTCGTCGACCACGACGACCGGGTGCTTCGACGCGGCCCGGGCGATGGCGCCACCGATGAGTCGGTAGGTGTCGGCCGTGCGGCCCTCGTCGGAGCCGAGACCCACGACGATCGCCACGGAACCGTCGCCGGACGGCACCGTGCGGGACGAACCGGGCGTCCGCCTCGGCTCGAAGTCGCCGGCGCCGAGGAACGCGAGCAGGGGATGGTCGGCCAGCGCTTCGGCCGAGACCACCGGAGATCTCCACGCGCGCCCTCGGGCGCTTCCTTGGTGAGCGTGATCGTGACGGTCATGGTCCTCCTCGGACGGGATGCGACGGTCGCGCGCAGCAAGGTGTCGTCGGCCTCGGCGTAGCGCGCCAGGGTCCACAGCACCGAAGACGAGACGGTTCAGGTACGGGACGACGTGCGAGCCGTCGCCGTCGACGCCGATCGACCGTCGCTCGGCCCGACGCACGACGGTGCGGGCCACGTCGAGACGGGCGGGCAACTCGGACTGGCCGGGGACCACGAACTCGGTGGGGAACTCGAACCGCGACCCGATGTCGTCGGTGACGGCCTCCGAGGTGCTCGACCATGGCCTGGGTGACCGCGGTCTGGCCGGCGGTGAGCTTGTCGTGGTTCTCGTCGGCAGGGTGGCGAGCTCGGCCATCAGCACGTACAGGTCTCGTTCCAGACCGACGAGCAGGTCGGTCGAGCTCGCCGCCACGCTCGACCGCCGCCCGGGCGAGGCCGATGGTGGCCTGGGCCTCGTCGACCGTGCCGTAGGCCTCCGGCCGGGCGTCGTCCTTGGGCACTCGACCGCCGTAGAACAGACCGGTGGTGCCGTCGTCGCCCTTGCCGGTGTAGAGCTTCGCTCATCCCGGGCGACGCTACCGCCCCACCCCCGGAGCCCCGCGACCACGACGGCGTCACCGGCCGGCATCGGCGCTGGCAGCGTCACGAGCGACATCGTGTGAGACTGCTGCCATCGCCGAACCTCGCGCTCCCATCGTCGGCTTGATCCGGCGACGTCGGTTCGTCGCCGGCGCGGCCAGCGCTGCCGTGCTGGCGGCGTGCCGGTCCGTCGACGGCGAGCGCAGCCACGCCCCGGTCCGGCCCCCCACCGACCTCGGAGCCGCCCGTGACCGTCGCCCCGTACCGCCTCGACCCGGCCACCCCGTACTGGTTGCAGGGCAACTACGCACCGGTCGATCGACGAGACCGAGGCGACCGACCTCGACGTCGGTCGGTTCGTTCCCGCCGTCGCTGCGCGGGCTCTACGTCCGCAACGGCTCCAACCCGGCGACCGGCCGGCTCCCCGCACTGGTTCCTCGGCGACGGCATGGTCCACGGCGTCCGGATCGACTCGACGGTCGGGCCGAGCTGGTACCGCAACCGCTACGTGCAGACCCCGGCCTACCAGCCGTGCGGCTCGAGTTCGGCGATCTCGCCGGCGGCGCCCCGGGCGGCGCGAACGGCCAGAGCAACGTGTCGGTCGTGCGCGTTCGGTCCAGCGCCTGATCAGCCTCGGCGAGGTCGGATGGCCCTACGAGATCGCCCGGCCGACCTCTCGACGGTCGGGCCGCTCGAGTTCACCGGGCCGAGCGCGGACGGTCGGGACCGAACTTCACCGCCCATCCCAAGATCGACCCGGACACCGGCGAGATGCACGCCTTCGGCTACGGGTTCGTCGAGCCGTACCTGACCTACTACCGGCATCGGCCCCGGACGGCACGCTTCTCGCCGCCGAGACCGTCGACGTGGCCGGCCCGACGATGATGCACGACTTCGCCATCACCGACCGCGACGTCGTGTTCTGGGAGCTACCGGTGCTGTTCGACCTCGACGCCGCGGTGTCGGGTACCGGCTTCCCGTTCGTGTGGACGCCGAGCTACGGCGCCCGCCTCGGCGTCATGCCGCTCGGCGGACCGTCGGGCCATCCGGTGGGTGGAGATCCCGAACCAGATGGTCTTCCACGGCGTCAACGCCCACCGAGACGGCGACGACATCGTCATCGACGTCTGCCGGCAGGCGAGCGCCTTCGACCCGGCCGGCGATCCGCCCGGATCGCACCTGCACCGCTGGCGTCATCGGCACCGGCGCGGCACCGAGCTCCGCTGACCTTCTCGCGAGGAGCAGCTCGACGACCGGTGGATGGACTTCCCCCGGATCGACCTCGCCGGACCGGACGAGCCACAGGAACGGGCGTGGTTCGTCGACTTCACCGACACCGACGACGAGGGCCTGCTCTTCCGCGGCATCACCGGCGTCGACTTCGGCCGGACCGTGACCACCGAACGCTGGGCGCCGCACGAGGCGGAGCACGCCGGCGAGGCCACCTTCGTCCCTGATCCGACCGGGAGGGCGGACCCGCGGTGGCTGCTGTCGTTCGTCTACGACCGCCGGACCGACGTCAGTGTCCTCGCCGTGTTCGATCCCGAGGACCTGGCGAGCGGACCGGCGGCCCGGATCATGCTGCCCCGGCGCGTGCCCTTCGGCTTCCACGGCACCTGGTCACCGGACCCGGGCTGAACGCTGGTACGGCGGCCCACCGCCGGACGAATCGGACGCAGGCGTGCGTCGAGGGGCCCGTCGGTAGGCTCGACGCTCATGGACTCGCCGTACCTCGATCTCGTCAACGAGCGGGTCGTCGTCTACGACGGCGCCTTCGGCACCTACGTCCAGACGCTCGACGGCCTGACGGCCGACGACTTCGCCGGCGGTCGACGAGCTCGAGGGCTGCAACGAGATCCTCGCCGTCACCCGACCCGACGTGATCGCAGGGCCTCCACGCCACGCTACTTCGACGTCGGCTGCGACGTCACCGAGACCGCCACCTTCGGGGCCTTCGCGCGTGCCGCTCGGCGAGTACGGGATCGCCGACCGCACCTACGAGCTCAACCTCGCCGCGGCCCGCATCGCCATGGACGTGGCCGCGCGACTTCGCCGCCGACACCCTCGCTTCGTGGCCGGCTCCATCGGGCCCGGCACCAAGATGCCGACGCTCGGCCACATCACCTACCGCGAGCTCCGCGACGCCTACCAGGAACAGGCCCGGGGCCTGCTCGACGGCGGGGTCGACCTGTTCCTCATCGAGACCCAGATCGACCTGCTCGGCCTCAAGGCCGCGATCAACGGCTGCCGGCGGGCGATGGCAGGCCGCCGGCCGGCGCATCCCGCTCCAGGTCCAGGTCGACCATCGAGCTGACCGGCACCATGCTGCCCGGCACCGAGATCGGCGCCGCCCTGGCCACCCTCGACCCGCTCGGCGTCGACGTCGTTCGGGCTCAACTGCGCCACCGGTCCGGGCGAGATGAGCGAGCACCTGCGCTACCTGTCCCAGCACTCTCGCATGCCGATCTCGGCCCTGCCCAACGCCGGCCTGCCCTCGGTCGTCGACGGCAAGATGCACTACGACCTCACCCCCGAGCAGCTCCTCGAGGCCCAGACCCGGTTCATCACCGACTACGGCGTGCAGGTCGTCGGCGGCTGCTGCGGCACCAACGCCGAGCACATCCGCCTCCTCGCCGAGCACTGCAAGGACCTCACGCCGAAGCCGGCGCGAGCCCGACCACCAGCCCGGCGCCGCCTCGATCTACAGCTTCACCCCGATCGAGCAGGACGCCTCGGTCCTGCTCATCGGCGAGCGCACCAACGCCAACGGTTCCAAGGCGTTCCGCGACGCCATGATCGAGGGCGACTGGGACGGCACGGTCAAGATGCTCAAGGACCAGATCGCCGGCGGCGCCCACGTGATCGACGTCTGTGTCGACTACGTGGGACGCGACGGATCGGCCGACATGGCCGAGATCGCATCACGGTTCTCGACCCAGTCCACCGCACCGCTGATGATCGACTCCACCGAGGCCGAGGTGGTCGAGACGGCGCTGCAGTTCCTCGGGGGCCGGGCGATCCTGAACTCGGTCAACCTCGAGGACGGCGACGCCCCGGGCACTCGCTTCGACCGCTTCCTCAGCCTCGCCAAGGAGTACGGGGCCGCCGTCGTGTGCACCTGCATCGACGAGGAGGGCCAGGCCCGCACGCCCCGAGTGGAAGCTGCGGGCGGCGCGGTCGATCCACGACATCGCCATCGAGCGCTACGGCCTCGAGCCCAGCGACCTCATCTTCGACCCGCTGGCACTCACGCTCGGCACCGGTCTGGAGGAATCGCGCCGCGACGGCATCGCCACGATCGAGGGCATCAAGCTGATCAAGGAGCACCTGCCGGGCGTGCACACCACGCTCGGGCTGTCGAACATCTCGTTCGGCCTCAAGGCGTCCGCCCGTCACGTCATCAACTCGGTGTACCTGCACGAGTGCCAGCAGGCCGGCCTCGACTCGGCCATCGTCCATGCCGGTCGGATCATGCCGTTGTCGCGCATCCCCGACGAACAGCGCGAGGCCTGCCTCGACCTCATCTACGACCGTCGCCGCGACGGCTACGACCCGCTCAGCCGGATCATCGAACTGTTCGCCGATGTCGACTCGGTCCAGACCGTCACCGAGGACCGTTCGGGCTGGCCGGTGACCAAGCGGCTCGAGCAGCGCATCATCGACGGCGACCGCGACGGCATGGTCGACGACCTCGACGAGGCGCGGGCCGAGGGACTGGAGCCGCTCGCCATCATCAACGACCACCTCCTGGCCGGGATGAAGGTGGTCGGCGACCTGTTCGGGTCGGGCGAGATGCAGCTGCCCTTCGTGCTCCAGTCGGCCGAGACGATGAAGGCGGCCGTCGCCCACCTCGAGCAGTTCATGGAGACGTTCGGAGGAGGACACCTCCAAGGGTCGCATCGTGCTCGCCACGGTGAAGGGCGACGTCCACGACATCGGCAAGAACCTGGTCGACATCATCCTCACCAACAACGGCTACGAGGTGCACAACCTCGGCATCAAGGTGCCCGTCGGCCGACATGGTGGCCAAGGCCCAGGAGGTGGGCGCCCACGCCATCGGGATGTCGGGCCTGCTGGTGAAATCGACCCTGATCATGCGCGAGAACCTCGAGGAGCTGAACCAGCGCGGCCTGGCCGACATCCCGGTCCTGCTCGGCGGGGCGGCGCTGACCCGCAGCTACGTCGAGCGCGACCTGCGCGAGGTCTACGACGGGCGCCTGTTCTACGGCCGGGACGCGTTCGAGGGCCTGCACACCATGGACCGCCTGCGTGCCATCCGCGCCGGGGAGGAGCCCGACGAACCCGAGTGGGGCACCGTGCCGTCGACCTCCACGGTCCGGGCTCGCGCCGGCCTGACCGAGCCCACCGACGACCCCGACGTGGTGCTTCCCGACCGCTCGCCCGACGTCGTCACCGACAACCCCGTCCCCGCTCCCCCGTTCTGGGGCAGCCGGGTGGTGAAGGGCATCTCGCTCGACGAGATCGCCGGCTTCGTCAACGAGACCGCCCTGTTCCGCAACCAGTGGCAGTTCCGGCCCGAGGACAAACCCGACGGCACCAAGGAGACCGACGCCGAGTTCAAGGACCGCATCCGCCCCCAGCTGCGTGTCCAGTTGGCCGAGGCGAAGGCCGCAGGGGCTGTTGAACCCCGCCGTCGTGTACGGCTACTTCCCGGCCAACGCCGACGGCGACGACCTGGTGATCTGGACCGACGAGACCGCCACCGAGGAGCGGTGCCGGTTCTCGTTCCCCCGCCAGCGCTCCGAGCCGTTCCTGTGCATCGCCGACTTCTTCCGACCCGTCGGGCTTCCGGCCAGGTGGACGTCGCCGCGTTCCACATCGTCACCATGGGCCGCGCCGTCAGCGAACGCACGGCCGAGCTGTTCGCCGCCGACAAGTACCAGGACTATCTCCTGCTCCACGGCCTCGGGGTCGAGATGGCCGAGGCCCTGGCCGAGCTCTGGCACCGGCGCATCCGCGAGGAGCTCGGCATCGCCGAGGACGACACGGCCGACCTGCACGGCCTGTTCCGCCAGCAGTACCAGGGCGGCCGCTACTCGTGGGGCTACCCCGCCTGCCCCGACCTCGAGGACAACGAGACCGTCGCCGACCTGCTCGACGCCGGCCGCATCGACATCGAGGTCGGCGAGGACACCGGGTACCAGTTCCAGCCGGAGCAGTCGACGTCCGCCCTCATCTGCCACCACCCCCGCGCCAAGTATTTCGTGGCCCGGTGAGCGCAGCGAAAGCGCCCGAACTCAGACGGGCGGCAGGTCCTGTTCGAGGGTGGCAGCGGGAGCGAAGAGGTCGCCGAGCGTCGCCACCCGGTCGAGCACCTCGGGGGCGGTGAACGAGAGCGGCGCGCCGTCGGCGGCGTCGCTCACCTCGTCCCACGTCACCGGGGTCGACACGGTCGGCGTCGGGCCGGGCTCGCAGCGAGTAGGCCGCCACGGTGGTCTTGTGCCGACTGTTCTGGCTCCAGTCGATGAACACCTTGCCCGTACGGACCTTCTTCGTCATGACCGAGACCACCTCGTCGGGGCGGTGCTTCTCGATCACCTGGGCGACGGCGTGGGCGAAGCCGGACGTGTGGTCGTGGGTGTGAGGTCGGTTGAGCGGGACGTAGAGCTGGAGACCCTTCGAGCCCGAGGTCTTGGCGATGCAGGCGAGCCCGATGCCGTCGAGCACCTGTCGGATCTCCAGACCGACCCGGGCGCATTCGGTCATCGCCGCCGGTTCGCCGGGATCGAGGTCGAAGACGCACAGCTGTGGTGACTCGATGTCGGTCCCGAGCGCCATCGGGGCGTGGACCTCCAGCGCCGCCATGCTCGCCACCCAGGCGATGGCGGGGACGGAGTCGATCACGCAGTAGTGGATGCCGCCGACGTGGTCACCCGGCCCGAGCACGGTGCCGACGAAGTCGGGACGGTGCGTGGGGCAGCGCTTCTCGAAGAAGGACGGGCCGTCGACCCCGTCGGGGTAGCGGCGCAGCGTGACACCGCGGCCGGTGACATGCGGGAGCATCGCCGGCGCGATCCGCACGTAGTAGTCGATGACCTCGGCCTTGGTGAACCCGACCTCGGGGTACAGGACCTTGTCGAGGTTGCGGACGCGGAGACGTCGACCCTCGAGCTCGACGACGGTGTCGACCATCGATGCGTCGGTGGCGGATCAGGCCGACTTGGAGGCCGGGTGGCGTCCGCGTGCTTCCTTGGCCGCGGCGACGGAGGCCTCGAGTGCGGCCATGAGGTCGACGACCTTCTCCTCCTGGGGCTCGGGCGTGGCGATGACGTCCTCTTCGCCCGCCGCCTTGCGTTCGATGACCTCCATGACCCGCTCGCGGTAGGTGTCCTCGTACTTGGCCGGGTCGAACTGCTCGCTCAAGGAGGCGATCAGCTGGTTCGCCATGGTCAGTTCCTTCTCGGAGACCTCGACCTCGGCCACCTGCGTGAGCTCGGGGATCTCCTCGGGGGCGTTGACCTCGTCGGCGTAGACCATGGTGGACATCACGAGATGGCCGTCCTGGGGTCGCACCGCACACAGGTACTGCTTGGTGCGCATGACGACCCGGGCGATGCCGACCTTGCCCGACTCCTCCATGGCCCGGCACAGCAGGGCGTAGGGCTTGACCGTGGCCTTGTCCGGGGCGAGGTAGTAGGCGGAGTCGTAGTACACGGGGTCGATGTCGGCGAGGTCGACGAACTCTTCGATGTCGATCGTGCGGCTGGCCTGGGGGTCGAGCTGGGAGAGCTCGTCGTCGCTGACGGTGACGTAGTCGCCCGACGGGAGCTCGTAGCCCTTGACGATGTCGTCGTTGGCGACCTCCTCGCCGGACTCGGCGGCGACCTTCTTGTAGCGGATGCGCGATCCGCTGGTGGCGTCGATCTGGTGGAACCGGACGTTCTTGCGGCTCACCGCGGTGTACAGCTTGACCGGGATGTTCACCAGCCCGAAGCTGATCGAGCCGCTCCACATGGCACGAGGCATACCGTCAGTACACCGTATGAACGGCGACTTTGCTACCTAGGAAAGTACAGCCCGCGCGACCAGGTCCGTGCCGAAGGCGGTGAGGATCGCCAGGTAGAGCAAGCCGGTGGCGGCCATGACCGCCGAGTAGTAGCGCTCCTTGAGGGCGAGCGCGGGTGACGAAGACGAGGGCGATGGTGGTGACCGCGCAGGCGACCCAGAACCACCCGAGGATGCCGCCATAGCCGTCGTCGATGGAACCGCTGAAGACGGAGAACATGCCGGTGGGAACCAGCATGGCGACGACCTCGACCGGCCACAGCAGTCCCGTCCAGCGCACCAGTTCGAGCAGCGGCCCTCGGGCGAGACCGGGCTGGACCAGGTACCAGTGACCGAGGAGCATGGCGTCGGTCACGGACCCGAGGAAGAAGGCGCCGCTGAGGATCCGCAGGAGCGACAGGGCGTAGGGGCCGCCGGACACGTCGGCGGCGATGAACAGCCCGATCACGCCGATGACCGGCGCCACGAGATCGAGCACCGGCGGGAACTCGGGTACGCCTTCGAGGGGACCGTCGATGTTCGCGGTCGATGCCGGTCATGGCCGTGACCCGGGCGGATCGGACGGCGACGCGCTCGCGTTCGCCGGCAACCCCGGCGCGGCGGCGGATGATGCTGACGGCGAGGGCGACGGCGGCGGCCAGCACGACACCGATGGCCGCCAGCCTCGCGTGCCGGTGCATCGCCGTAGCGGAAGCCGGCGACGATGCCGATCG
This sequence comes from uncultured Acidimicrobiaceae bacterium, assembly GCA_963811245.1. Lineage (GTDB taxonomy): Bacteria > Actinomycetota > Acidimicrobiia > Acidimicrobiales > Salinilacustritrichaceae > Salinilacustrithrix. The sequence goes on along the minus strand of CAWEQL010000019.1, from coordinate 35,314 downwards.
ACGGCGATCAGCGCATAGCTGGTCCGCATGAGCCAGCCGTAGCCGATCCCGACCTCGCGGCCGCGGGTGGTCACCCACAGGAAGAACAGGCCACCGGTCGCCCACTGGAGGCAGAAGGTGGCGGCGTCGAGTTGGATCATCGGTCAGGCATCGACGACGACGAGACCGTGGTCGGCCTCGTTGCAGGCCAGAGGGCCGTCGTCGGTGGCGATGACGATGTCCTCGAGCCGGATGCCCCATCGGCCGGGCAGGTACACGCCCGGTTCGACGGAGAAGGCGTGCCCGGCCTCGAGCACGGCGGTGTTGCCCTCGACGATGTAGGGGTCCTCGTGCTCCTCGATGCCGATGCCGTGGCCGGTGCGATGGATGAACCATTCGCCCCAGCCGGCGTCGGTGAGCCGGCGGCGGGCCACGTGATCGACGCCTTCGCAGCTGGTGCCGACCACCGCAGACGCGACCGCGGCCTGCTGGGCGTCGAGCAGGGCGGCGTAGGCCTCGACGAGGTCGTCGGGGGCGGATCCGGCGGCGACGACCCGGGTCATGTCGGAGCAGTAGCCGACGCCCCCGGGGCCGTGCATCGTGCCCCCGAAGTCGCAGAGCACGGCGTCGCCCTGGGCGATCACGGTGGCGCCGGGCTCGTGGTGGGGCGAGGCGGCGTTGGGCCCGGCGGCGACGATGGCGAAGTTGACGCGGTGGTGGCCCTCGTCGACCAACCGCCGCCCGATGTCGGCGGAGACCTCGGCTTCGGTGCGCCCGACCAAGGGGATGGACCCGGACTGGAGCTGGTGCGCCACCCGGTCGGCCGCCGCTCCCGCGGCCTGCAGCGCGGCGATCTCGGCGGCGTCCTTGACGGCTCGGACAGGACCGACGACGTCGTTGGATCGGCACAGGCGGGCCCCGTCGAGGTGTGGCAGCAGGTCGACGACGAACCGCGCCCAGGTCCGGTCGCCGATCGCCACGGAAGTGGCGGGCCCCACCAGGGAGGCCACGAGGGCGACCGGGTCGGTGGTCTCGTCCCAGGGGAGGAGGCGGAAGACCTCGGGGCGCTCGACCACCCGGGGCGCCTCCAGGCGAGGCACCACGAGCACCGCCTCGCCGTCGACGGGCAGGACCAGCATGGTGAGCCGTTCGAGGGGCATGGCCTCGTACCCCGTGAGGTACGGCAGCTCCGGACCCACCGAGAGCAAGGAGACGTCGACGCCGAGGGCGCGCATGCGGGCCCTGACCCGTTCCAGCCGCTCGGAGAACATCGGGTGAAGGCTAGAGCCCGGCCGGTGCGGCCCGGGCACCGGCCGGCGGGGGAACCACTACCCTGCTCCCGTCATGCCCGCCCTGGACGCCTACCAGTCGACGCTGCAGTCGACGCTCGACGACGCCATCGCAGCGCACCGGGTCCCGGGCGCCGTCGTGGGCATCGTTCGGGGCGACGAGCGCGTGGTCGTGGCCGGCGGCCTCGCCAATGCCGGCACCGGCGTCGAGGCCACCCCCGACACGCTGTTCCAGATCGGCTCGATCTCGAAGATCTACACCGCCAGCCTCGTGATGCAGCTGGTGCACGCCGGCCTCGTGGCCCTCGACGAACCGGTCCGGGGAGCGCTGCAGGAGTTCCGGGTCGCGGACGACACCGCCACGCTCACGATCACACCCCGCCACCTGCTCAGCCACACCAGCGGTATCCAGGGCGACCACTTCATCGATTGCGGCCGCAACCCGGATGCCCTCTGGCGGTTCGTCTCGACGCTGGACATCGTCGACCAGATCCATCCGCCCGAAGACCTCTTCAGCTACTGCAACACCGGCTACGGAGTCCTCGGCCGTCTGGTCGAAGAAGCCACCGGCGACCACTTCACCCGTGCGTTGCAGCGGCGCCTGCTCCGCCCGCTCGCGCTCCACCACACCGTCACCCTGGCGGAGCAGGCCATCGTCCACCGCGTCGCCGCCGGGCACCGGCTGGAGGGGGGCGAGGTCAAGGTCAACCCGTGGTCGCTGGCCCGGTTCAACGTCGCCATCGGCGGGGTCATCGCCGACGCCCCCGACCTGCTCACCTTCGCCGGCGTCCACCTGCACGGCGGCAGATCGGCCGACGGCAAGCAGGTCGTGCCGTCCCGCGCCCTGGCCGAGATGCAGGAGGGCCAGGTCGAGGTGCCCGGCACCGACGACGAACGTGGCCTGGGCTGGGAGATCACCCACTGGGAAGGGGTCCAAGTGCTGTCGCACGACGGCGACACGGTCGGACAGCGGGCGTTCCTCCGCGTCATCCCCGACGCCGACGCCGCCATCGTCGTCCTGACCAACTCGGCTCGGGGCGACCACGTCGCGCGGGCCGTCTTCGAGACCGCCGGCCCCGACCTGGTGTCGTTGCGCCCCCCGGCACTCCCACCAGTGCTCGACCCGCAGGACCGCCCGGATCCCAGCGGCTGCTCTGGCATCTACGAGCGGCTCCACCAGCGCTTGGCGGTGGCCGGCGGCGACGACGGCACCCTGCGGATGACGATCATCCCCGACGAGCTGTTCGCGCTGGCCGGGATGCGTGAGCGGACCCTCACCCTCGAGCCGGTCGACGACCACCGCTTCGTCACGACCGATCCCGACACCGGCGTCGAGTCGTTGGTGGTCATGGTCGACGGTGACGAGGACGACGACCGCCCCGCCTACGTCCACTACGGGCGGCGCGCACACGCCCGCATCGCGTGAGGGGTCACAGGATCAGCAGCAGCTGGACCGTGAACGCCACCAGGATCGCCAGCCCGCACAGCAGGGCGGCGATGATGAGGCGTCGGGTACTCACGGGCGGGGAACCTATCCGGCCGTGGCCGCATGGGTGATCCGACCCCCGGCGGGTAGGTTCTCCCCACCGTGGTCGACCACGTCTCCCTCCCATGATCGCCCTCGCCGGTCCCCTCCACCTCCTCGCCGTGGTCCTCGTCGTCAGCGGCGTGGGCAAACTGGTGGCCCCTCGCGCCGCTGCCGCTGCGATGCGCGACGCCGCCCTGCCCGTGCCGCTGCTGGGCCGTCCGATCACCGGCATCGCGCTGGGTGCAGTCGAGGCATCCACCGGCCTCATGGCGCTGGCCGTCCCGACGTGGTGGGCCGCCGCCGCCCTCGGGAGCTTCTACGCCGCCTTCGCCCTGTTCATCCTGCGTCTGCGCCGCCGTGACGCCGGGGCCGGCTGCGGCTGCTTCGGCGCATCGTCGACGCCCCCCGGTGCTGCGCACCTGGTGATCGACGTCGTCGCCGCCGTCGTCGCGTTCGGCACCGCCGCCGCCGGCGTCCCTGACATCGTCGACGTCTTCGATTCCGGCCTCGGCGTGGCCGTGCCCTACGTGGTGCTGCTGGCCGTGGGCGCCGGCCTGGTCCTCGTCGGGCCCGCCATCGCCGCGGAGGTCGGTCAGGCCCGAGCCGGTACCGCCCCGAGATCGTTCGGGCCCGTCCGTCCCCGGGTCGGCACCGCCCGATGAGCCTCGCCACCACCCTCACCGATCGGGCCTCGGAGTTCCTCGACCGCCGATCGACGCGGCGCGGCTTCCTCAGCCGCACGGCCATGGTCGGCAGCGCGCTCACCGTCGCCGGGTCGACCTACGTGCTGCGGCCCGGCACCGCCTACGCCGCCGTGTGCTCCTGCGTCGGACGCAGCTGCAGTTGCGGCGACCTGTGCTGCGACGGTTACACCGAGTTCTGTTGCGCCATCTACGGCGAGAACTCCTGCCCCCCGGACACGCTGCTCGCCGGCTGGTGGAAGGTCGACAACTCCGACTTCTGCAACGGCGCCGCCCGCTACTACATGGACTGCAACAAGCGGTCACCGGCCTGCGGATGTGGGGCCTCGGGCGTGTGTCGGGGCGCCGACACCACCTGCCAGTGCCGCAGCTGCGGCAATCGCAAGGACGGCTGCACCGTCTTCCGCTACGGGAACTGCAACAACGACGTGGCCTGCGTCGGACCCATCATGTGCCGGGTGGTCACGTGCACGAAGCCATGGGAGATCGATCCCGGCTGCAGCACCGTGGCCCGCACCGACAACAACACCCGGTACCACCACCGGCCGTGCCTCGAACCACCCCCGCGCCCGCCCACCGACAAGGAGCTGGCCTGGGTGCGCGCCATCTTCGTGGACTACCTCGGCCGGCCGGCCACCGATGACGACCAGCAGCACCACGCCGAGCTGCTGGTGCGGGGCCGCAGCCGCCAGTCCATCTCGGCCGACTTCGCCCGGAGCGACGAGTACATCGCGCAGTTCCTCGACGGCCTCTACCGGTCGGTGTTCGGGCGCCCGGTCGACGCGGGCGGCAAGCAGACCTGGACCACGGCGATCAGGGGCGGGATGCTGCCGTCCGAAGTCGCCGCCCGCCTGTACGCCTCGGATGAGTTCTTCAACTCGTCGGGCAGCGTCGAGCGCTTCGTCGAGCGTCTGTACGAGGAGATCCTCGGTCGATCCGCCGACCCGTCGGGGAAGCAGAACTGGATCGACCAGATCGAGGGCGGGGTGCCCCGCCGCACCGTCACGGCGCAGTTCTACGGGTCCGTCGAGTCCCGGCGGCGTCGGGTCGTCGGCCTCTACCAGCACTTCCTCCAGCGTCGGCCTGACCCCACCGGCCTCGAGAGCTGGACGCGCGCCCTGGCCGACGGTGACGACCTGCGCCTCGCCAGCTTCCTCACAGGCAGCACCGAGTACTTCGACAAGGCCATCGTGCGCTTCCCGCCGGCGACCACCACGTCGACCACCAGCACGACCTCGACAACCAGCACGACGTCGACCACGTCGCCCACGCCGTGACCGCGCTCGTCTGGTTGCTGACCGTCGTCGTGGCGGTGCTGGCCGTGTTCGTGGTCGGGCTCCTGCGCAGCCACGCCGACATCCTCCGAGCCCTGCACGACGCCGGGATCTCCCTCGACCCCGACGGCACCGACCACCGGCCGGCGCCCCGGCCGACCGCCACGTTCGAGTCGTCGACACCTCCCACGATCCGGACCATCGACGGCGTCCCCGAACCGTCCGGCGCCACCGGTCGACGGGCCGCGGATCTCGTCGGTATCACGCCCACGGGAGCGACCCGCACCGTGGCGGTCACCGGTACCGACCAGGCCACGCTGCTCGCCTTCCTCACCACCGGCTGTGCCACCTGCGCCAACTTCTGGACCGCCTTCGCCGAGGGCGTCCAGTTGCCGCCGGACACGCGTCTCGTCGTGGTCACCAAGGGCCCGGAGACGGAGAGCCCGGCCGACGTCGCCGCCATGGCGGCGCCCCATCTCGTGACGCTCCAGACCAGCCAGGCCTGGGACGACTACTCGCGTGCCGGTGGCGCCGTACTTCGCCCTGGTCGACGGCCGACGCGGCGTGGTCGTGGGCGAGGGCGCCGCCAACACCTGGGACCGGGTCCACGACCTCCTCGACCGGGCGTTGGCCGATGCCGGTTACGAGGGCGGACAGGTGCGCCGGCGCGATCTCCTGTTCGGCAAGGCCCGCACGGAACGGGTCGACCGAGACCTGCGCCAGGCCGGGTTCGTGCCGGGCGACGAACGGCTGTACCACCCGGCCGCCACGGATGCGTCCGACGAGGAGCAGGATCCGACGTGAACGTGCCGGTCCTGGTGATCGGGCTCGTGTCGGCGGTGGTCGGTGCCGTCCGCTCGACGTGGTCGCCGTGAGGCGAGTCGATGCTCTCGAGCATCCACCCGCTCGGCGAGCGGGGCAAGGGAAACCGATTCTTCCTCACCGCGTCGTCCTTCGTCGGCGGTGCCGTCCTCGGGGGCTCCGCCACCGGGACGATTGCCGGCGTGCTCGGACTGTCGCTGCGGTGGCTGCCCCATCCGGGCGCCCTGGCCGCCGTGGGTGTCGCCGCGCTGGTGGCTGCGTGGTTCGAACGTTCCGGCGCTCGGCTGCCGTCGCTGCCACGCCAGGTCGACGAGAACTGGCTCAACGAGTACCGGGGGTGGGTCTACGGCGCCGGCTTCGGGTTCCAGCTGGGGACGGGTGTCCTCACATACATCACGTCGGCGGCCGTCTACGTGGTCCTGCTCGCCGCGATGCTCGTCGGCTCGCCGGCCGCCGCAATCGCCATCGGGCTCACGTTCGGAATCACCCGCGGTCTCACCATCGTCCCGGCGCGATTCATCCGGACCCCGGGATCGTTGGTCCGGTTCCACCAGCGCCTCGACCGGTCGGCCGCTGCCGTCCGCCTGGCATCCACGTCCATCCTCCTCGCGGCCGCCCTCATCGGCGTCGCCGCGTCCCTCCAGGAGCTGTCATGAGAGCCCGACGACCGTGAGGGTCACCGCACCCGGCATCAGCCTCGACCTGCCCGCCGGCTGGGAGGCCGAGATCGACGGCGGCGCCGGCGAGCGCCAGCCCGGCATGGAACCGGTCACCACCCCGAGGGTCCACCTGGCCAACTTCGCCCTGCCAGCCGTCCGCGGCGACTTCGGCAGCGGCGCCGTCGAGCAGATGATCGACGGTGACGTACTGCTCTGCCTGCTCGAGGAGTCGGCCACCGCGGTCGGGTCCCGGCTCCACGGTCACACCGGTGTCCCCCGCGTCCATGCCGACGACTTCTCCCCCAACGCCATGCAGCGGCCGCTCCGCGGCCAGTCGGGGACGCAGCTGTTCTTCACCGAGGCCGGGCGGGCGTTCGTGCTCTACGTGGTGCTGGGGAGCCATGCGTCCCGGCTCTCCCGCATCGACGCCGTCAACCAGGTCCTCGCCGGCATCTCGATCGAACCGGCCTGACGGAACGGCTCCTACTGCTGCTGACCTATTGCTGGTGGCGTCGGGGCACCGTCACGCCAACTTGTCGATCCGCACCGGCACGTCCCGGGCCTCGGCGGCCGAGCCCGCGGCCTGGCGGGCGTGGTAGCTCGATCGGGTCAGCGGAGAGGCTTCGACGTGGCCGATGCCCAGGCCCTCGCCGATGCGCTTCCACTCGGTGAACGACTCCGGCGCCACCCACCGGGCGACCGGCAGGTGGTGGCTGGTGGGCCGCAGGTACTGCCCGACGGTGACGATGTCGACACCGACGGCTCGCAGGTCGGCGAGGGTCTGGACGACCTCGTCGTCGGTCTCGCCCATGCCCACGATGATCGACGACTTCGTGGTCAGCCCCGCCGCCTTGGCCCGAGCGAGGACGGCCAGGCTGCGGGCATAGCCGGCGCTGGGGCGGACGGCACGCTGGAGGCGGGCCACCGACTCGATGTTGTGGTTCAACACGTCGGGCCGGGAGTCGAAGATGACGTCGAGCGCGGCCGGGTCTCCCTTGCAGTCGGAGATCAGGGTCTCGACGCCGACGTCAGGCGTGCGGGCACGAATGGCGCGAACGGTGGCGGCCACGTGCGCGGCGGCACCGTCGGGGAGGTCGTCGCGGGCGACCATGGTGACCACCGCGAAGCGCAGGCCCATCTCCGCCACCGCGGTCGCCACCCGTTCAGGCTCTCCGGCATCGAGGGGCTCGGGTCGCCGGGTGTCGACCAGGCAGAAGCCACACTTCCGTGTGCACCGCTCCCCCGCCACCATGAACGTGGCGGTGCCGTCGGACCAGCACTCGAAGATGTTCGGGCACCCGGCCTCCTCGCACACGGTGACGAGGTCGAGATCGCGCATCGTGCGCTTGAGCCGGATGTAGTCGTCGGTGATCCGGAAGCGGGCCTTGACGTGGTCGGGTTTGCGAGAGGCGATGGCCAGGCCGTCGGTGACGCCCGCCTCGGCCAGACGACCCCGGAGGCGCACGGGCTCGCCGGGACCCTCGCCGCGGCTGAACGGGGCCAGGTCCGTCGGCGCCTCGCGCCACACCACGTCGGCCCGTTCGTGGCCCGCGCCGCCCCAGCGGTCGGCGGCCAGGTCGGCGATCGTGTCGACGACGTCGTGCACGGAGACGTCGAGGCCCTCGGCGGCCAGCGACGTGACGGCCTTGTCGTCGATGCCACAGGGGACGATGTGGTCGAAGAACCCGAGGTCCGGGTCGACGTTGAGCGCGAAGCCGTGCATCGACCGGCCTCGCGACAGTCGCACCCCGACGGCACAGATCTTCCGGGGCCGATCGGACCGCGGTTCCACCCACACCCCCGGAAACCCGTCCAGCCGGCCGACGTCGGGGAGGCCGAGCTCGGTGAGGGCGTCGATGACGAGCTGTTCGACGCCGTGCACGTAGGCCACCGTGTCGGCCATGCCGCCACCTCGCTTGCCCGGCACGGTGAGGATCGGGTAGCCGACGAGCTGACCGGGGCCGTGATAGGTGACGTCTCCACCGCGATCGGTGCGCACCAGGTCGGCACCGACCGAGGCCGGCGGCACGAGGACGTTGGCCAGATCGGCTCGCACACCGAGCGTGTAGACGTGCGGGTGTTCGAGAAGCAGCAGGTGGTCGTCGGCACTGCGCTCGAACAGCGCCCGCTGCAGCTCGTGGGCCTCGGAGTACGGAACTCGGCCGAGCCAGCGGATGCGCAACGTCACGGTGCGAGGCTACCGAGGGACGTCGTCGAAGCCTGCCGTGGTGCCGCCCGGCGCGTCCGCCTCGTCGGTCCGGATCGCCAGGGGGAGGGAGTGCCAGCCCGCCGGTGTCTGCTCCGATCCGCCGACCACGACCAGCGCCCCGCCGGAGCCGGCGAAGTTGACGGCGGAGCCCGACGCCCGGAGCGCCGCCACTGGTGCCATGGCGGATCCCGGAACCGGTCCCAACGCGCATCGGGCCGTGAGGCTGGCGTCGACGGCGGCGGCGAATGCGTCTCGGTCGCCGGCGCGGAGCGCATCGGCCGCGTCGTCGGCCAGGGCGGCCAGCCGGTCCATCACCTCCCGAGCCGAGCCGTCACCGCCGTCGATCCGAGCCCGCAGCTGCGCGTGGTACCGGCCCGAGGGCTCCGCCGCGGCCTCGCTCCAGAGCAACCGCACGCCCATCGGTTCGAGCCCGTCGATGGGACGGATCGCGAGCCCGTCGCGGCAATCGGTGAGCACCGTCGTCCCCCACGCCTGGACCGAGCGGTCGGCGATGCCGGCGGCGATACCCAGGTGGGCGGTCTCGGCGGCCAGCGCGGCCTGGGCCTGGGCCCGGGGCGGAAGGTCGGCGTCCCAGCAGCCGAGGGCGGCACGGATGGTGGCGAGCACGATGGCGCTGGACCCACCCAGACCGACCGACCGTGGGATCGACGTCGACCACTCGATCGCCAACGGCGCCCGTGCGGTGCCGGGTCCGAGCTCGTCGTCGAGGGAGACGAGCGCAGCGGTCACCAAGCGGTTCCCGTCCTCGTGGCCGTGATGGGCGCCATGGCGACGCAGCTCTTCGACGGAGGCCCACGACCGGGCCGGTCCGGTCACGGTCACCCGGTCGGCACGCCGGGCGCGGACCGTGGCGACCAGCTGGGGCACGACGGTCGAGAGGACGGCGCCGCCATAGCCGTCCGACGGGTTGCCGGCGAGATGGATCCGCGCCGGGACGGCGGCGGTGGATCGTTCGGTCATCGACGGCAGGTCGGGTGGTGGCCCGCCAGGCTCAGCCGAGCTCCTGTTCCCAGTCCATCGACTCGATGAGGTCCTTCACGTTCTTGAGGAACGCGGCGGCATAGGCGCCGTCGAAGGCCCGGTGATCCCACGTCAGCGTGAGGTTGCCGACCGAGTGGATGACGATGGCTTCGTCGCCGTCCGCCGTCGCGACCACCACCGGCCGGCGCTTCACGCCGTCGGTGGACAGGATGGCGACCTGGGGCTGGTTGATGATGGGCATCGTCATCGTGGTGCCGTACGGGCCGGGGTTCGTGATGGTGAACGTGCCGCCCTGGAGCTCGTCGGGGCTGAGCTTCTTCGACCGGGCCCGGGCCGCGAGGTCGCTGACCGCTCGGGCGATGGCCCGCATGCGCATGCCGTCGGCATCGGCGATCACCGGGACGAGCAGTCCCTTGAAGTCGAGGTCGACGGCAACGCCGAGGTTCACGTAGTTGTGCACGATCAGCTCGTTGTCGCCGAAGCTGGCGTTGACCTCGGGGTACTCGCGAAGGGCGTCGACCACCGCGCGGGCGATGAACGGCAGGTAGGTGAGGCTGAAGCCCTCGGCGTCCTTGAACTCGGCCTTGTGGGCGGACCGGACGTGTTCGACCGATTCGAAGTCGACCTCGATCGAGGCGTAGACGTGCGCCGAGGTGTCGACCGACCGGCGCATGTGAGCGGCTGTGGCCTGGCGGATCCGGGAATGCGGGATGGCGGTGTCGCGCTCGCCGGCCCGGGGTGCGGGAGCCGACGGGGCGGGACGGGCCGGGGCACCAGACGATGCGGCGGGGGCGGCTGCGGCCTGTCCACCGCCGGATGCCGGGGCCGGCGCCGATGCCTGGGACGGCTGCTGTTGCGTCGACGACTGCTGGGCGGCGGCCGGCGTGGCCTTGGCGGTGCCGGCGTCGATGGCGTCGAGCACGTCGTCGCGGGTGATGCGGCCGCCAGGACCGGTGCCCTCGATGGCGTCGACGTCGAGATCGTTCTCGTGCACCAGCTTGCGCACCACGGGTGAGAGCAACTTCCCGCCACCCGACCCATCGGCGGCGCTCGACTGCTGACCCGACTGCTGCTCCTCGGCGCGGACGCCGGCTGCTGCTGGGGGGCGTCGTCGGACTTCGGTGCCGGCTGTGGCGCAGCCGGCGCCTCGGCGGCGGGCTCGGGCTGCGCCGGCGCCTCCGGCTCGGCCGGCGGCTGCTGGGCTTCGGGCTGCGACTGGGGCTCGTCGGCGGGCGGCTGTTGATCCGACGCTGGCGCGTCGGCGGCGTCGCCGACCACGGCGAGCTTCGTGCCCACATCGACCGTGTCACCCTCCTCCACCAAGATCTCGGTCACCGTGCCGCTCACCGGCGACGGCACCTCCGAATCGACCTTGTCGGTCGACACCTCGAACAGCGGCTCATCCTCCGCCACCGCGTCGCCCACCTGCTTGAACCACCGGGTGATCGTCCCCTCGGTGACGGTCTCCCCGAGCTGCGGCATCTCGACATCAGCCATGGCCCGGACTCTACCGGCGTGGGCTCTCGGCCCGAGCGGGACCACGGCGCCGACGAACTCCGTCCCTACAGGCCCGCATGCGGTACTGACGGGACGATGTTCGTCACGGGACGAGGTTCGGTGCACCCGCCAGCATCGCGGCGATTTCCACCAGCATCCCGTCCCGGGCCGACAGTAGTCGTCCCAGGTGTACCGGAGCACCCGATACCCCTGCGCCTGCAGCAGCCGATCCCGCTGACGATCCCGCCGGGCGGTGCGCGACCGAGCCATGTGGTCTCGGCCGTCGAGCTCGACATCGAGACGTTCGAACGGCCAGGCGAGGTCGAGCTCGATGATCGAACCGTCGGGGAGGCGGACGATGTGGTGGAGCTGAGGCCGGGCGATGCCGGCCTGCGCCAGATCCCTGAGGACGAACCGTTCGAAGTCCGAGTCAGGGACCTCAGCGGCCAGTGACTGCACCGCTCGGCGGAACACCGCGATGCCCGGACGCCCCCGACCGCGGTGGGCTTCCACCGCCTCGACCAGTGCCCCGACGGACACGGGCGTATGACGGCGACAGGCGTCGATCCGGGTCAGCACATCCTCCACCGACCGGCCGATCGAGGCGTCGAGGAGCGCTCGGGCGACTCCGACGGTGGGGATGCCGTCCACCCGGCCCGGCTTGGCCAGATGGAGGTCGCCACTGCGACGGATCCGCACGCCGGCTGGCCGGTAGCGGCAGGGCTCGGGGACGGCGATCTCCGGTTCCACCGGCAGCGTGAGCTCGGGACACCACAGGGCGAGCGCCGAGTCGGCTGTGGACAGTGCGCCGTCACCGGCGGCCAACACGTGGCCGATCAGCGTCTGTCGTCGGGTCGTCGGTGAGCCGGCCAGGACGTAGATGCGGGGCGACGGGCGTTCGAGGATGCCCTGCGTGCAGAGCCGGGTCAGCGTCGACGATGCCACACCCAGCTGGGTCGCCTGGCGGTGGACGAAGGCGGCGTGCTGGCGGCGCGCCAGCGCGAACAACGGGGCGAGATCGGCCATGGTTCCTCCCGAACGCCGTGATCGGGGGAAGTGGGTCGGACCCTACCGACGGCCGCTGACACGAACCTCGGCCCAGGAGTCCCGCATGCGGTCGTCACGGGACGATGTTCGTGCAGGGACGATGTTCGTGAAGGGACGAGTATCAGCCGTGGAGCGAGCGGCCCGTCATGGCGAGGACGGATTCGCCGAAGAGCTCGGAGAGCGTGGGATGGGGCTGGATGAAGTGCGCCACCTCGTCGACCGTGGCCTCCCAGTTGACAGCGAGGTAGCCCTGGCCGAGCTGCTCGGTCGCCCACGGCCCGCACAGGTGCACGCCGAGGATCCGGCCCGCCTTCCCGTCGGCGTCCTTCTCGGCGATGATCTTGACCAGGCCCTCGGTGTCACCCACGATCATGGCCCGACCGTTGCCGGTCCAGCGGTGCTTCGAGGTGACGACGTCGTAGCCGGCCTCCTTCGCCGCTGACTCGGACAGGCCGGCGAAGGCGACCTCGGGGTGGCAGTAGATGGCCCACGGCACGTTGCGGTAGTCGACGGGGACGGGGTCCTCGTCGAGGATGTCCTTCACGGCCACGATCCCCTCGGCGAAGCCGACGTGGGCCAGGGCCGGGGTGGCGATGCAGTCGCCCACCGACCACACACCGGGCTCCCCGGTGCGGCACCGTTCGTCGACCTCGACGAAGCCCCGGTCGGACAGCGTCACCTTCGTGCCGTCGAGGCCGAGGTCGTCGGTGTTGGGCCGGCGGCCGACCGAGACCACCACGACGTCGACCTTGAGCGTCTCGCCGTCGCCGTAGGAGATGGTGGTCCCGCCCTTGTCGCGGGGCTCGTGGCCCGACACCGCCACGCCGGCCTTCACGTCGATGTCGCGCTTCTTGAACGACTGCTGGACGGCGCGGGTGACGTCGTCGTCGCAGCCGGGGAGGATCTTGGGCAGCGCCTCGAGGATGGTGACCTCGGTTCCCATGTCGGCCATGGTCGAGGCGAACTCGCAGCCGATGGCTCCACCACCGATCACCGCGGCCTTCTTGGGCAGATCGGGCATGGAGAGGAACTCGTCGGAGGTGAGGACGATCTCGCCGTCGACGTCGAAGCCGGGGATGGTGCGGGGCAACGACCCGGTGGCGATGACCACCGAGTCCCCGGAGATGGTGACCGAACCGGACTCGCCGCCCTCGATCGACACCCGGTGGCCGGCGTGGAGACGGCCGTGGCCGTCGAAGACGGTGACCTTGCGGCCCTTGAGGAGCTGGCCGAGGCCACCCACCAGGGTGTCGACCACCTTCTGCTTGCGCTCGAGCGTCCGTGACCAGTCGATGTCGACGTCGCCGACGGAGAAGCCGAACTCGGCCGCGCCGCGGATGGTGCGGTACACGTGCGCCGTCTCCAGCAGCTCCTTGGCCGGAATGCAGCCGACGTTGAGGCACGTGCCACCGAGCTTGTTCTTCTCGATGAGGGCGATGTTCAACCCGGCCGAGGCACCGTAGAGGGCGGTGGCGTAGCCGCCGGGGCCGCCACCGATGACAACGACGTCGAAGTGCTGGTCCTGACGATCGAGGGTGTCGCCGTGATGAGACCCGGACGACGACTCGGCGGTGCGGGCGGGCGTGTCACCGCCGGCCGGCGTCTGCGGGGACTCGGGAGCTGCAGCGGCCGACGCCTCTGGTGCCGGCTGCCCGTCGGAGGCCGGCTGCTCGTCGGAGGCCGGCTGCTCGTCCGATCCGGACGCCGACGCTGGCGCGTCGCCAGCGTCGCCGACCACGGCGAGCTTCGTGCCCACGTCGACCGTGTCACCCTCCTCCACCAAGATCTCGGTCACCGTGCCACTCACCGGCGACGGCACCTCCGAATCGACCTTGTCGGTCGACACCTCGAACAGCGGCTCATCCTCCGCCACCGCGTCGCCCACCTGCTTGAACCACCGGGTGATCGTCCCCTCGGTGACGGTCTCCCCGAGCTGCGGCATCTCGATGTCGGCCATGGGGCGGACTCTATCGGTGCCGCCCGGACGGCCCGACGGAGCTCGGTTCGCCGTCTGGCGGCCGGTCAGCCACGGCGGCGATGGCCGCCCGGCTCAGGATCGCCGGCGCCGACGGCGACGGGCCCCGCTCACCAGTTCGACGACCACGGCGCTGACCGCTGCGGTGACCAGCAGCACCAGCCACAGCGGTTGCCGGGTCTCGAACACCAGCCACTCGACGGTGATGCGCCGGGTGTTCTGCACCACGAAGAGGACCAGGGCGGCGCCGAGGACGGCGCCGAGGACCATGCCGGCGCTCACCGAGCGGCCGGGCGCCGGCGTCGGCTCCAGGTCGTCGTCCTGCCGAGCCACGAGCGGGCTCAGTTCCGGGCGCGGAGGGCGTCGCGGATCTCGGTGAGCAGCACGACCTCGTCGGAGGGCACCGGCGCCTCCTCCGGCGGGTTCTCGGCCCGCACGGCCTGCAGCTTGTTGTACGCCTGGACGACGATGAACAACGCCGACCCGATGATGAGGAAGTTGATGAGCGCCTGGAGGAACCCGCCGATGCTCAGCACCGCCGCATCCGCCCCCTCGCCGCGCAGCGTGATGTTGAGCACGCCGGTGACGTCGGGCTTGCCGAAGATGGCGGCGATGATCGGGTTGATGATGTAGTCGACGAAGGCGGTGATCACCGCCTGGAAGGCGACGCCGATCACGACCGCGACCGCGAGGTCGACGACGTTGCCTCTCATCAGGAACTTCTTGAGATCCGCGAACATGATCCACCCCTAATCCATCCGTTGTGACACCCGGTACCGTACGCAACTCACACGACCGAGGAGACGGATGTGATGAAGGTCGCCATCACCGGATCGACTGGGCTGATCGGTACGGCACTCAAGGGAGCGCTCGCCGGTGGCGGCCACACGCCGGTCCCGGTGGTGCGCTCCGCCGCCTCCGCCGACGAGATCGAGTGGCATCCGGCCGAGGGACGCATCGACGCCAGCGTGTTCGAGGGCGTCGACGCCGTCGTGAACCTGGCGGGCGCCGGCATCGGCGACGCCCGGTGGACCGACGAGCGCAAGCGGCTCATCCGCGACTCCCGTACCGACTCCACCACGCTGCTGGCCACCACGCTGGCCGGCCTCGACAACGGCCCGCGCGTCCTGCTGTCGGCGTCGGGCATCGACTACTACGGCGATCGGGGCGACGAGGTCCTCACCGAGACGTCCTCGGCCGGATCGGGCTTCCTCCCCGAGGTCTGCGTCGCCTGGGAAGCGGCGGCGCAGCCCGCCGTCGACGCCGGCATCCGCACGGCGTTCCTCCGCACCGGCATCGTCCAGACCGCCGCCGGCGGCGCGCTCGAAGCGCACCCTGGTGCCGTTCAAGCTCGGCATCGGCGGCCGGCTCGGCTCGGGCGAGCAGTGGTGGAGCTGGATCTCCCTCGACGACCACGTCCGGGCAATGCTCCACCTGCTCACCTCGTCCGAGCTGTCGGGCCCGGTCGACCTGACGGCGCCCAACCCGGTCCGCAACCGCGAGTACACCAAGGCGCTCGGCCACGAGCTCGGCCGTCCCACCATCTTCCCCATCCCCGACTTCGGCCCGAAGCTGCTCCTCGGTTCCGAGCTGGCCGAGACGCTGCTGTTCGAGTCCAAGCGGGTGGTACCGGCTGCGCTCGAGGCCGACGGCTTCACGTTCCGCCACCCAACCATCGAGGACTGCCTGGCCGCCGTCCTCGGCGACGACGAGGTGGCGTAGCGCCCCCCGGGAGCGCGCTGCGTACCCTTTGGCCCACATGAGCGTCACCGGCACCGTCCTCGCCGCGACCGACACCAACCTCGGCGTCGGTCTCGCCGCGGTGGTGGTCTTCGGCGTCGGCCTCCAGTGGATCGCCAGCCGCGTCCACCTGCCGGCCATCCTGTTCCTGCTCGTCGGTGGTGTGCTGGCCGGGCCGGTCTTCGAGATCGTCGAGCCCGACAAGCTCCTCGGTGACCTCCTCTTCCCCGCCGTGTCGTTGGCCGTCGGCATCCTCCTGTTCGAGGGCGGTCTGGGTCTGCGCTTCGCCGAGCTCGAGCGGCACGGCCGGGGCCCCATCGTCCGCCTCATCACGGTCGGCGTGGTGGTCACGTGGATCGTCGGCGCGGTGGCCGTCTACGCCATCGTCGGCCTGGATCGGGGCGAATCCGTCCTGCTCGCCGCCATCCTCGTGGTCTCGGGACCGACGGTGGTGCTGCCACTGGTGCGCTTCGCCCGGGTCCGTGAGCCGGTCAACGCCATCCTGCGCTGGGAGGGCATCTTCATCGACCCGGTCGGCGCCACCCTGGCCATCGTCGTGCTCGACGCCGTCATCGCCGACGAGGGGGCGGGGTCGAGCGTCCAACGGATCCTGATCACCACGGTGGCCGGCACCGTCGCCGGACTCCTCGGGGCCGCCATCTTGGTGCTGCTGTTCAACCGGCACTGGGTCGCCGACAACCTGCACAACCCGTTCACGCTCGCCCTGGTGGTGGCGGCGTTCGCCGGCGCCGATCTGGTCCAGGCCGAGGCCGGCCTGTTCGCCACCACGGTCATGGGCGTGGCGCTCGCCAACCAGCGCTGGGCGCCCATCGCCCACATCCGCGAGTTCGAGGAGAACCTCGGCTCCGTCATCCTCGCCTCGTTGTTCATCATCCTCGGAGCACGGATCAGCCTCGACCGCCTCGGCGACTACCTCCCCGAAGCGCTCGCCCTGTCGGCGGTCCTGATCCTCGTGGCCCGCCCGCTGGCCGTCTACCTGAGCACCGTCGGGTCCGGGCTGCGCTTCACCGAGCGCGCCTACCTCGTGTGCATGGCCCCCCGGGGCATCGTCGCCGCCGCCGTGTCGGCGCTGTTCGCCCTGGAGCTCGCCGACGCCGGCCGCCCCGTTCCCGCGTTGGTGCCGGTCACCTTCATCGTGATCGTCGTCACGGTGCTGTTCTCCGCCGTGGCATCACAGGTGGGAGCCCGTCGCTTCCGCGTCGCCCGGCCCGCCCCACGCGGGGTCGCGTTCATCGGTGGGCCGCTGTGGGCCGTGGAGCTGGCCGGGTGGTTGTCCGATCACGAGGTACCGACGCTGGTCATCACCACCGATCCCGAGGAAGCAGCCGAGGCCTCGGCGCGCGGCGTGCTCACCTACACCGGCAAGCTCGACTCCGAGGACTTCGTGCTCGCACTCGAGGGCATCGGCATCGCCGTGGTCATCGCCGCATCCCGGTTCCAAGAGGTCAACGCCCTCGGCATCACGCGCGCCGTCGAGACCGTCGGCCGGGCGAACGTGTACTTCCTGCCCCGGTTCGACGAGGACGACGAGGCCGCCGAGTCGGCCCACAGCGCGGTGATGGCCCGCCGGCCCTTCGTCAAGGGCTGCACCCAGCAGGCCATCGAGGCCCGGATGAGCCGGGGCGGCGAGCTCGTCGCCGTGTCGGCCGACTCCTGGGATCCCGATCACCTGGACGGTTCCATCGCCCTCCTCACGGTCACCGCCGACGGTCCCGTCGTCATGACCGCCCCGCCCGACAAGGCTCCGGTAGACGACAACCTCCGGATCTACCTCGTGTCGGCGGCGGCCGACCGGGCCCTCGACGCCGAGGAGGTCACGGCCGGAGAACCGATGGCCACGCCCGCCGATCCGGACGCCGGCACATGACCGACCCCCCGATGCAAAGGACACTGCGATGACCACCGTCTGCGTCACGGGGGCCACCGGGTACATCGGCGGCCGGCTCGTGCCCGCCCTCCTCGACGCCGGCCATCAGGTCCGGTGCCTCGTGCGCACACCGTCGAAGCTGGCCGACGTCGAGTGGGCCAGCCGGGCCACCATCATCGAAGGAGACATCGGCGACCCGGCCGCTGTCGCCGACGCCATGTCCGGCTGCACCGCAGCGTACTTCCTCGTGCACTCCATGGGCGCCGACGCCGACTTCGCTGCCCAGGACCGTCAGCACGCCACCGTGTTCGCTCGCGCCGCGGCCGACACCGCCACCATGGAGCAGATCGTCTACCTCGGTGGCCTCGGACGCGACGACGACCAGCTCTCCCCCCACCTCGAGAGCCGCCACGAGGTCGGGCGCATCCTGGCGCTGGGGCGGGTGCCGGTCACCGAGCTGCGCGCCGCGGTGATCATCGGTTCCGGCTCGGCCAGCTTCGAGATGCTCCGGAACCTGGTCGAGGTGCTGCCCGCCATGGTGACGCCCCGCTGGGTGCACACCAAGGTCCAGCCGATTGCCATCCGTGACGTGCTCCACGCCCTGGCCGCAGTGCTGGATCGTCCCGAGACACGCGGCCGCACGATCGAGATCGGCGGCCCCGACATCCTCACCTACCGCGAGATGATGCAGACCTACGCCGAGGTGGCCGGGCTGCGGCGGCGGCTGATCATCCCGGTACCGCTGCTCTCACCGGGCCTGTCGAGCCGCTGGGTGGGCCTCGTCACGCCCCTGCCGCAGGATCTGGCTGCGCCGCTGGTCGAGAGCCTCGTCAACGAGGTCGTCGTCGCCGAGGACAGCGACATCGACCTGTTCGCCGGCCACGAGCGCGTCGACTTCCACCGCTCCATCGAGCTGGCCCTGCGCCGGATCGAATCCATCGAGGTCAACACCCGCTGGTCGGACGCGTTGCTCCCCGGCACCACCCCCGCCGATCCCCTCCCCTCCGATCCCGACTGGTCGGGCGGAACCGTGTTCATCGACGCGCAGGAGTCCCACACCCATGCATCCCCGCAGGCGGTGTTCGACGTGGTCAGCGGCATCGGCGGAGAACGGGGGTGGTTCGTCGCCGACCGCCTGTGGTCGTTGCGGGGGGTCGCCGACAAGATCATCGGCGGTCCCGGGATGCGGCGGGGCCGTCGCCACCCGGATCGCCTGCGGGCGGGCGACGCCCTGGACTTCTGGCGAGTCGAACGTCACGAGTCGCCGCACCGGCTCCGGCTCCGGGCCGAGATGCGCCTCCCCGGCGAGGCCTGGCTCGAGTGGACCATCGAGCCCGACGACGCCGGCACGTGCCTGCGCCAGCGCGCCATCTTCGTGCCACGGGGACTGCTCGGCCGCGTCTACTGGTACGCGGTCGCGCCCTTCCACCGTCTGATCTTCGCCCGGCTCTGCGACGAGATCGCCCTCCGGGCGGGACAGCTAGGGTCCGTGGCGTGATCAGGCGCCTGTTCCGTTTCGTCGTCTTCGCCGGGATCGCGACGGCCGTCGGGATGGCGGTCCGGGCGCTGACCCGGTCGGCCGATCCGCTGCCCGCGCCGGCCGCCGGCCCCACCAGCGGCCCGTGGCCGCCGTTGCGCAACGAGACCAGCCCCGTCCCCGAACCGGCCCCCACCGACGCACCGCAGATCCCGGCGTGGGTCGCCCCGGACGACGGGCAGTGCCCGGCCGGACACCCCATCAAGGCCAAGATGACGTCGAAGATCTTCCATGCGCCCGGCCAGTTGAACTACGACCGCACCACACCGGATCGTTGCTACGTCGACGCCGCCGCCGCCGAGGCCGACGGCCTGCGAGCAGCCAAGCGCTGATGATCGCCGGGACCCAACGCGCCGACCTCGGCGACGTGGAGCTCTGCTACGCGCTGGGCGGTGATCCCGACGCACCCCGGCTCGTGTACGTCAGCGGGTCGGGCTCCGACCTGCGCCGGGCGCCCAACGCCCTCGACACGACGCTCGTCGACCACTTCCGTGTCCTGGCCTACGACCATCGGGGCCTGGGTCGCTCCACCACCGGGCCCGACGCCGCCACCATGGCCGACTTCGGCACCGACCTGCTGGCCCTGCTCGACCACGTCGGCTGGGATCGGTGCCTGGCCGTGGGCGTCAGCTTCGGCGGCATGGTCCTGCAGGAGGCGGCATCGACCGCGCCGGAGCGCTTCGAGCGCATCGTGCTGGCGTGCACGTCCCCGGGCGGCGCCGGCGGTGCGTCATACCCGCTGCACGAATTGGTGGGGTTGACCCCGGACGAGCGACGCCGGCGGTGGGTCGACGCGCTCGACTCCCGCAACATCGACCCCGAGCGACATGCCGTGGTGCTGTCGATCATCGAGTCGATGGACGCCGGTCGGGAGTCCCCCGAGCAGACGCCGGGCGAGGTGGCACAGCTCATGGCCCGACGTGACCACGACTGCTGGGACCGTCTGCCGTTGCTGACGATGCCGGTGCTCGTGGCAGCGGGCCGCTACGACGGCATCGCCCCGCCACAGAACCAGGAGGCGATGCTGGCTCGGCTGCCGAACGCCATCATCGACTGGTTCGAGGGCGGACACGCCTTCTTCGTCGAGGACCGCCGCAGCGAGGTGGCCATGCGGGAGTTCCTCCTCGGCGGCTGATCAGCCGCCACGTCCGCGCTCAGCCGATGACGTGGACCGACTCGATGCCGTCCGTGGACCGCAGTGCGTCGGCCACCTCGCGGGGAACGGCCGGCGACGTGGCGAGGACCATGAGCGAGGCGTCTCCGCTGGTGGTCGACCGGCCCAGGTGCATGTCGTCGATGTTCACGCCGGCGTCGGCCAACGTCTGGGCCACGGCGGCGATCATGCCGGGACGGTCGTCGTTGCGCACCACGAGCATGTGGTCGGCCGGCGGGACGTCGACGGTGTGGTCGTCGATCTTGACGATCGCCGGTTCGCTCCGAGCGCCCACGATGGAACCGCCGATGGCGTGGTGGCCGCCGCTGATGGTGATGAGGTTCACGTAGTCGTGCGACGTCGACGACGACGTGTCGCGGATCTCGACCCCACGGTCCTTGGCGAGCATGGGAGCGTTGACATAGCTGACCGGCTCGTCGCTGATGCGGCCGAAGGCGCCCTTGAGCACCGACAGGGTCAGGATGCGGGTGTCGTAGTCGGCGATCTCACCGGCGTAGGTGATGTCGATGACGTCCGGCATGCCCTCGTTCATCGACACGAACAGCGCACCCATGCGCTCGGCGAGCGGAAGGTACGGCTTGACCGTCTCGGACGCTTCGGCGGCCGAGACGTTGACGGCGTACGGCACGAAGTCGCCGGCCAGCGCCAGCCCGACCATCTCGGCGATGGTGAGGCCGGCCTTGTCCTGCGCCTCGTGGGTCGATGCGCCGAGGTGCGGGGTGACCACCACCTGGTCGAGCTCGAACAGGGGTGACTCGGTGGTGGGTTCGCTGGCGAACACGTCGATGGCCGCGCCGCCCACCTGCCCGCTGCGGATGGCATCGGCCAGGGCGGCTTCGTCGATGACGCCACCGCGGGCCACGTTCACGATGCGGATGCCCGGCTTCGCCTTGGCGAAGAAGCCGGCGTCGAGGAGGCCGACCGTCTCGGGCGTCTTCACCAGGTGCAACGTCACGAAGTCGGACTGGGCGGCGAGGGTGTCGAGGTCGACCAGCTCCACGCCGGCGCGGCGGGCGCGGTCCTCGGTGACGAAGGGGTCGTAGGCCAGCAGACGCATCCCGAAGGCGTTGGCCCGCTGGGCGACGAGGGTGCCGATCCGACCGAAGCCAATGATGCCGAGCGTCTTGTCGGCGAGCTCCACGCCGGTCCACTTGCTGCGCTCCCACCGGCCCTGCTTGAGGGCGCTGCTGGCGGCCGGGATGTTGCGGGCCTGCGCCAACAGCATGGCCATGGTGTGCTCGGCGGTCGACAGCGTGTTCGACTGCGGAGCGTTGACCACCATGACACCGCGCTCGGTGGCGGCGTCCGTGTCGACGTTGTCGAGCCCGATGCCGGCGCGGCCCACCACCACGAGGTCGGCTCCGGCGGTCAGGACCTCCCGGGTGACGGTCGTGGCCGACCGGATGATGAGCGCCTGGGCGCCGGGCACGACATCGAGCAGCTCGTCCGGGGTGAGGCCCAGTCGGATGTCGACCTCGTGGCCGGCGTCGCGCAGCTTCTGCAGGCCGTTGTCGGCGATCTCTTCGGTGACGAGGATGCGTGCCATCGCGTCCGAGTCTCGCGGTTGCCCGCGCCCGTGGTGAAAAGGGCCGAAGGCGTTCAGCTCCCGTCCACACCCCCGTCGCCGCGTGGCCCCCGATCGTCCACAGGCTCCTCGAGCGGCACGGTGTACGAGAACGTCGTACCGGAGCCGACCTCGCTGCGCACGCTGATCTCGCCCCCGTGGGCCTCCACCAAGGAGCGGCAGATGTACAGCCCGAGCCCGGTGCCCTTCGCTCGCGGCGCGCCGTCGCTGGACGCGACCCGCGAGAACTTCGCGAACAGCTTGGGCAGCTCACCCGACGGGATTCCCCCGCCCGCGTCCCGCACCGAGACCTCGGCCATCGGGCGGCTGTCCGCCGCGCGTCGCACGGTGACGACGACCGGTGCGTCCTCCGGCGAGTACTTCACGGCGTTCGACAGCAGGTTCATCAGGATCTGCCACTGACGGGGTTCGTCGCCCACGGCGGACGGCAGCGCATCGGCGATCTCGAGGTCGAAGCGTCGACCGGGTTCGGCCGTCTCGAACTCGGACACCGTGCGGCGGACCAGGGTCTCGAGATCGAAGGGATCGTGCTCGACCGCCAACTCGCCGGATTCGATGCTGGTGAACTGGAGCAGGTTCTCCACGAACTCCGACAAGCGCCGAGCGTTGGCGACGATGCGGTGCAGCAGCATGCGGCGCTGGCCATCGTCGATGGCATCGCCCGCGTCGAGGAGCGTCGACGCAAACCCGAGCATGATCGTCAGCGGCGTCCGCAGGTCATGGGCGGTGATCCCCACGAGCTCGGTCTTGAACTGGTCGAGCTGGCGGAGCCGGTCGGCGATCTGCTGCTCTCGTTCGTAGGAGTCGCGGAGCTCGGACAGGCGCAGGTCGAGCTGGGCGTTCGCCTCCGAGAGCGCGGTGGTGCGGGCCAGGACGCGCTGCTCCAAGGTCTTGGTCAGCGCCTCGATCTCGGCGAACCCCTCGGCATTCTCCAGTGCGGCGCCGGCCAGCGAGGTGAGGAAGCCGGCGATGCGGACCTCGTCATCGCCGAAGGCCCCGCCCACGTCGCGGTGGACCAGGTACAGCAACGCGACCGGCTCGCCGCGGACCAGGATCGGCGCGCACAACGTCGACCGTGCCCCCGAGAGCACCATGCTCTCGCTCGCGTCGGCATCGGCCAGCCCGTCGCGCGACGAGGACCCGTTCTCCGGCGAGCGCGTCGGCGACGACGGTCCGACTCGGGGCGGCGCCGGCGCCGGCCACCACGGAGAGGGCATCTGCCGCAGGGTGGCGAGCGAGGTCCGGGGTGGAGAGCACCAGGCAGTCCTGCGGGCGGATCAGCGCACCGGCAGCATCGAACACGGAGGTGAACACCGCCGCCACGTCCAGGCTGGACGCGATCTGTCGGCCGGCCGACAGGACGGAGTCGAAGCGGTCGACCAGGGAGAGCGTGACGGTCGACGAGTCGTCGATCGGCGGTGCGGTGATCCCGCCCCGCTCGATCGCGGCCCGTGACTCGTCGTCCGCCGCCCCGGGCCAGCCGTGGGCGTGGCCGACCGCGGCGCGCGCCGCAAGGCTGTGGGCCAGCTCCTGACGGGCGCCGAGTTCCTGGGCGACGGCGACGCTGCGGTCGAGCCACCGCCGGGCCCGACGCGGACGCCCCAGCGCAGCCTCCACCAACGCCGACTCCCGCCAGGCATGCGGTGCGTTGTTGCGGTAGGCGCGGGCGAGCCGACGCGCCCGCCGGCCGATGCGGCGCGCCTGGCGCAGCTCCCGCCGCCGGGCCGCCAGTCCGACGTGGTCGCCCGTCGTCGCGCGTTTCGCTCGCCGCGCGGTCAGCAACCACGACGGCACCGGCGCCACGTACTCCTGGCGCAGGCCGGCGTCGCGCACCATCCGGTCGGCCCGGGCCAGGTGGTCGACGGCGTCATCCGGTCGGTCCTCGGCCAGGCATCGGATCGCCTCGGCGGTCAGGACCTCGGCGCCGGCGTGGACGTCGTCGGACAGCTGCGGCAACCTCCGCCGCCACGGCCTCGGCCGGGATGCGGCCGTCGGTCGCCTTCGACCACACGGCCAGGCCGATCTGCCGGGCCTGCGGATCGCCGAGATCGATGCCGTCGCGCCACACCTGCTGCCCACCGAGGCGGCCGTCGCCAGGTCGCCCGGAGCGGTACGCGGCATAGGCGATGTGCCACCGGGCGGTGTTCACCTCCCAGCGGTCGCCGGTGCGATCCAGCAGCCGAACCGCCTCCCGGCAGCGCTCCTGGCACTCCTCCCACCGGGAGGCGCCGTAGAGCACCACACCGTGGAAGTGCAGCGACCGGCCCTGGCCGTGGATGTCACCGAGGTCACGTCGGATGGCATGACTGCGGGTTGCGTAGTCGATGCCGCGGGAGAACCACGGCAGCAGCGACATCACCGGTGCGTGCTCGGAGTACGCCTGGGCGCGTTCGGCGGTAGGCGGGTACCGCTCGGTGAGGTTCATGCCGCGCAGGTGCGCGAACAGGGTCGCCACCGAGCCCCGTTGGAACCAGTAGGTGTGCGCGAGACGGCTGTACAGGTGGGCGGCCAGGAGGTCGGCATCACGACCGGGGTCGTCGATGGACCGTCGACCACACACCACGGCCGGAAGGAGGGAGTGCACCGCTTGCACCAGCACCTCCCACACGACGAACGGCAGCCACACCCGAGCCGGCATCCGTTGTCCGAGCGATCGGACGGCGCGTTCGAGCGCCTCCGCCGAGCCGTTCATGTCGCCGCGCTTGAAAGCGAGTTCACCGAGCAGGCCGTCGATGCGCGCCAGCGTCGCCGGGTCGGCGGCGAACGAGCGCGCCGCCTCGAGCCGTTCGGCGGCCTCCTCGTACTGACCCCGCAGCATGAGGACCCGCCCGAGCTCCTCCGCGATCCGGCGGCGGCGTGTCGGCCGGCGCATCGACCGCTCCGCGCTCGGCGATGCGGTACTGCTCCTCCACCACGGCCAGCGCCTGCTGCGCGCGCGCTTCCTCGGCAGCGGCAAGGGCGTAGGGCAGGGCGCGGTCAGGGTGGCCGGCGGCATCGAAGTGGTAGGCGAGATCGAAGAACCTCGTCGGGGCAGCGCGTCCTCGAGCAGCGTGGCCGTCTGCTCGTGCAACCGGCGACGCTCCTCGCCGTCGATCAGCTGCAGCAACGTCTCGCGGATCTTGTCGTGCACGAACAGGCAGCGGCCGCCGCCGTCCATCGACCACGTCAGGTGTCGGCGACTCGCCTCCCGTACGGCGCGCCCGACATCGACCGGCTCCACGCCGGCCAGCGCCGCGGCGACGGAGACCTCGAACTCCTTGCCGAGCACCGCGCCGACCGCGAGGAGGCGTCGCGTCTCCTCATTCAGCAACGAGATCCGGTGGGCCAGGACGGTGGCGGCGCGGCTCGACGACCGCACCGTGGCGAGCGCGGCCGCGTCCACCTCCCAGCCGTCCGGGCCGGACACCAACGCCCCGGACTCCACCAAGCCCCGGAGCACGGCCGCGGCCATGAACGGGCTGCCCTCCGAGAGCCGTGCCGTCGTCTGCAGCGCCTCGTCGGGAACGACCCCGGCCATCGAGGTGGCGAGCGCCTCCACGTCGCCCGACTCCAGCGGCGCCAACGCGATCCGCTGGTGAGCGGCGAGGCGGCGGATGGCCGACTCCATCCCGAGCTCCTCGCTGCGGTACGCCACCACGACGAGGACGTGGCAGGGGCGACGACGATCCTCGTCCCAGCGGGTCAGGAGGCGGGTGCTGAGCTCGTCCGCCCACTGGCAGTCGTCGAGCACCACCAGCGCCGGCCGCTGCGGCGAGCCGAGGGCGTCCAGCAGCGCAGAGAGCGCCCGCACGGCCCGCACCTCGCTGAAGTCGTCGGGGCCGAGCGCCGCCCGTCCCCCCTCGCCGAGGTCACCGGCCAGCTCGGGGAACACCGCGGCGACCGCGTCGGCGGCGTCCCCCAGTTCGGCAGCGATCCGTTCCATCAGCGCCCGATCGTCGAGCGCAGACGATGTCCCGGACCACACCCGAGAACACCTGGAAGGGGCGCTGGGCCGCCTGGTCGAGGCCCTGGCCGTCGAACCGGTGGACCCGGCTCGCCGACCCGGTGACCGAGCTCCTCGAGCAGCCGGCTCTTCCCGGCACCGGATTCGGCGCCGACGACGACGATCCCACCGTCACCCTCCTCGGCCCGGGACACCGCCGCCTCGAGCGCAGCGATCTCGGCCCGGCGGCCGACGAAGCTGGGTTCGGCCAGGGTCTCGCGCCGGTCCCGTGAGCCGACCACGAACACGGGCTCGCTGCGTCCGGAGCGTCGTCCCTCGACCAGGCGGTCGAGGTCGTAGAGCAGCGCCTCGGCGCGTTGGTAGCGCTCGGCCGGGTCGCGCTGCACCAGCCGGTCGGCGACGTGGCGGAGGACACGGGGCACCGAGTCGTCGAGACGGGGCACCGATCCGGTCATCTTCTGGCGCAGCACCTGACCGACGCTGGCGCCGTCGAACATCGGCGCTCCCGTCAGGCACTCCACCAACGTCAGACCGACCGCGTAGAGGTCCGACCGCTCGTCGGTCGGACCAGGGATCAGGCCGGCCTGTTCGGGGGCCAGGTAGCGAGCGCTGCCGACCGGGATGTCGCGGATGTCGGCGTCGAGCAGGCCGCTGCGGGCGAGGCCGAAGTCGATCAGCACCGCCCGTTCGGTGGGGCTGCCGTCGACGACGATGTTCGCCGGCTTCACGTCACGGTGCAGGACGCCGTGGTCGTGGGCATGGCACAGCGCCGCCACCACGTCCCTGATCACCGTCAGGGCCTCGTCGACCGGGAGGGCTCCGTCCGCCAGACGGGCGTCGAGGCTCCGTCCCGGAACCCATGGCGTCACCAGGTAGCGGACGTCGCCGTCCCGGCCGTGGTCCAGCAGGCGGGCCACGTTGGGGTGGTCGAGCTGGGCCAACACCACGCCCTCGTGGTCGAGGCGGCGGACGGCAGCCTCCGACAACGCCGTCAGCGCCGCGACCTTGATCACCACCGGCGCAGCGTCGTCGCCGGCACCGAGGTCCTCGGCGAGGTGGGTCTCGACGCCCGAGCCGCGGTGGAGCTCCGAGGCCAACCGGTACCGCCCGGCCACCACTCGCTCCACGTCCACGTTCGTCATGGGATGTGCCGGCCGCCCGTCTGTTCGCCCCGTCCCGCCCCCGCCCTCCACCGGACGGACACGTTGTCAGGATCCGGCATCGCTGGGCAGCGTGCAATGCCTCACTCGTACGGTGACAGTCCGGTTGATCGGTCTAGTCCGTCAACGGCCGACCGTCGGCACGGGCCGTCAGGCGATCCGGGGGCATTCCGTCGCGAAGGCGGTGAGCGAGAGGAGCCGCTGGACCGACGAGCGGGGATTGCGGATGCAGAGGTGGCCGCCGACGGCGTCGAGCGACTCCCGCACGCCTTCGAGGACCTCGAGGGCGGCGGTGTCCATGAAGGAGACGTCGGCGAGGTCGAGGTCGATCTCGTAGGCCCCCGAGAGCAACGCATCGTGCAGGCACTCGGCCAGGGACCCGACGTTGCCGGCATCGATCTCGCCCCGCGGCACCAGCGACACGCGGTGGTGGGCGATGTCGAGTGCGGCGGTGGTGTCGGTGATGACCATGGAGCGGATACCTCCGGGACGAGCGGCCCTTGTGGCTGCGGTACCCACTCTGACGTTCGCCGAGACGCGAATGGTGGCATTGCCGAACGTCTGGAACGCAACCGTCACAGTCGTCACGAAACCGCCGGTCACTCGCCGGTGAACTCGGTCATCGTGGCGGAGCCCTCCTCGCTGACGCCGTCTCGGCGGATCACCACCCGCACCGTGCGCCACAGGATGCGCAGGTCGAGGAGGAGGGACCGGTGCTCGACGTACCAGACGTCGGCTTCCAGCCGTTCTGCCCAGGAGGTGCCGTTGCGGCCGTTCACCTGGGCCCAGCCGGTGAGCCCGGGCAGGACGTCGTGGCGGCGGGCCTGACGGTCCGAATACCGGTCGAGGTAGGCGGTCGGGAGCGGTCGAGGGCCGACGAGGCTCATCTCGCCGCGAAGCACGTGGATCAGTTCGGGCAGCTCGTCGAGGCTGGTGGACCGCAGGAAGGCCCCGAACGGCGTGAGGCGCTCGGCGTCGGGCCGGAGCGCCCCGTGCTCGTCGCGGGCGTCGGTCATGGTGCGGAACTTGGTGAGGACGAACGGCATGCCGTTGCGCCCCGCTCGCTCCTGGCGGAACCACACCGGCGAGCCGAGCCGGATCCGGATCAGCACCGCAACCGCCGCCATCACCGGGGCCAGCACCACCAGCGCCGTGCCGGCGCCGACGAGGTCGACGAGCCGCTTCAACCGGTCGCTGATCGTTCGGTCGCTGCTCACTCCGTCGCCCCTCGGTAGCGCCACCGGTTGACCAGGTCGCGCACGTCGTTCTCGAACGCCATGCCGCCGGCCACCTTGCGGGCGAACACGTCGGCGTCGTCGCTGCGCTGGATCGGCGAGCGGGTCAGCCGGTGCAGGTCCGAGGCGCCGTACGGGTTCGCCCGGGTGCGGGCGATGGTGGCGGTGCGGAACCGCGTCCGTACCTCGGCCTCGGCGGCCGGCGAGCCCAGGACGGCCTTGGGATAGGCGAAGTGGTGGGGAACGACACCGAGCCGGTCGTGGATGTGGTCGATCGACCGGTCCAACTCGATCGCCGCCTCCCCCGCCGGGATCCGGTCCAGCAATGCATGGCGGTGGGTGTGCGAGCCGATGGTCACCAGTCCTGTGGCCAACGCCTCCGCTGCCGCTTCCCACGTCATGGGCACGCCGCCGTCGGGGAACGGCCGCTGTTCCTCGATGAAGGCGGTGGCGAGGTAGTACGTGACCGGAAGGCCGTACCGGGCGATCACCGGCAGGGCGTCGTCGACGAAGTCGGCCGTGCCGTCGTCGAACGTGATGGCCACCACGGGTCGGCCATCGTCCGGGGGCGGACCGGTGCCAGGAGATCGGCCGCGTCATCGAGGGAGACCACGTGGCAGTGCTCCACCAGGAACGACAGCTGCTCGGCGAACTGCGCCGTCGGGAGGTCGACGGTGGTCGACGTGCGCCCACCGACGCGGTGGTAGATCAAGATGGTGAGCCCGGCCCGGGGCGGGTGCAACCGGTCCACCGCCTTGGCCACCGCACGGGTGGCGCCCTTGACCGCACCGTTGGACACCCGCCGACGGTAGCGAGTCGGGTCGGTCCCTACGCTGCATGCCGCATGACGCGCCTCCTGCACGTGACCACGAGCGACATCAGCCTCGAGCTCCTCATCGGCCCGCAACTGCGGGCGTTCCAGGAGGCGGGCTACGACGTCCATGCCGCATCGGCGCCGGGCCCGTTCGTGGCCGGCCTGGAGGCCGACGGCATCGTGCACCACCCGCTCCGTCATGCCACGAGGGCGAGCGCCGTCCGTGAGGATCTGCGGGCGCTCGCCGAGCTGTACCGCCTGTTCCGCCGGCTCCGGCCCGACATCGTCCACACGCACAACCCCAAGACGGGGGTCTACGGACGCATCGCGGCGAAGGCGGCCCGGGTGCCGCTCGTGGTGAACACCCAGCACGGGCTGTACGCGCAACCGGCCGACCGGTGGGCGCGCAAGGCTGCCGGTCTACGGCCTGCGAACGGCTCGCCGCTGCGTTCTCCGACGCCGAGCTGGTCCAGAACGAGGAGGACATCGTCACGCTGCGCCGGCTGCGCGTCCCGGCCCCGAAGCTGCACCTGCTGGGCAACGGCATCGACCTCGATCGCTTCCGCCCCCGGCCGGCGCAACGCGACGAGGTGCGCACCGAGCTCGGCATCGACGACGACACGGTGGTGGTCGGCGCGGTCGGCCGACTGGTGTGGGAGAAGGGCTATGCCGAGCTGTTCGAGGCCGCCAAGGAGATCCTCGCCGTGCGCGGCGACGTCGTGTTCGTGGTGGCCGGGCCCTTCGACCCGGACAAGGGCGACCCGCTGACGGCCGACGACGTGGCCGCCGCCGAGGCGGCCGGCGTGCGGTTCCTCGGCCATCGCGACGACCCCGAGCGGCTCTACCAGGCCTTCGACGTCTACGTCCTGGCCAGCCACCGCGAGGGCTTCCCCCGCTCGGCGATGGAGGCGGCGGCCACCGGCCTGCCGATCGTCGCCTGCGACATCCGCGGCAGCCGCCAAGTGGTCGACCACGGCGTCACTGGCCTGCTCGGCACCGTCCGCTCGCCGGCGTCGCTGCGCTCGAACATCGAACTGCTCGTCGACGACCCCGACCTCCGGTCCTCGATGTCGGCCGCGGCGCTCGACAAGGCCCGACGGGACTTCGACCAGCAGACCGTGATCGAACGGACGCTGGCGGTGTACCGCTCCCGGTAGCGCGGCCTACAGCGGCGGCACGCTGGTCGTGGTGGCCGGCGGTTGCGTCGTCGTGGTCGGAGGTTGCGTCGTGGTCGTCGCCGGGGGCTCCGTGGTCGGTGGAGCGGTGGTCGGCGGTGCCGTCGGCGGCGGTGCCGTGGTCGGCGGTGGAGTCGTCGTGGTCCGCGGCCGTGTCGTCGGCGTGGTCCTCGGTGATGTGGCCGGGGGCGGCACGACCGTCACGGTGGTCGTCTCGGTGGTCGGTGGGAGACCGTCGGGACCGATCAGACCGGGATCGGTCGACGTCGTCGTGACGGATGAGGTCGACGTCGATGTCGTCGGTGTGGTCGATGTGGTGGTCGACCGGTCGACCTGGTCGTCCAGCACCTCGGTACGCACCCGGTTCTCCGCGGAGTCGGCGAAGGGACCGAGGCCGGCGACGTTGGCCACGACCACGAGCGCGGAGGCGGCCACCAACCACCAGAACCAGCGCCCGTCTCGAAACATCGCCACGAATCTACGACTGCTCCCGCCGAACCCGTCCATTTCAACGGAGCCGGCGGCGGCATGCGCTCGGAGCCGATGGGGTCAGAACAGCTCGATGTCGCCGAGGCTGAAATCGATGTCCGTCAGCGCCGGGATCGCCTGTTCGGCGAGGGGCCGCCAGGTCACGATCGGTCCTTGTCGCGGCACCGGTACGAAACCGTGCCGAACGCCGAGCCCGATGGCCACGGCGTAGTCGCCACAGGCCCGGACCAGCCGGAACACGGCCGCCGGGTCCGGCCGATCCGACAGCCAGTCCACGATGGCGACTTCCCGCAACGGCCCTCGCTGCCGGACCCGGAACACGCAGTGCCCGCCACGCACTTCGATCACCCGGTAGTGGAGCGGCTCGAACCCGTATCGCCATGCCAGGTACTCGGGGGTGCGGGGCGTCGACCACCCGCGTTCGTCGACCGGCGCCCCCAGGTCAGCGTTCGCGTCGTCGATCGCTTCCCCGTGGGTGACGGGCTCGGACCACTTCGCCGCCGGCACCCGGGCCCGCAGCATCTTGGCCAGCGTGACGGGCGACGACGGATGGACCAGCAGCGTGGGCCGGCCCAGCTCGACCCATCCCATCTTCAGGTACCCGGGGCGGCTCTGGTCGTTGGGGGTGTTGAACACGGCGTCGATCCCGTCGGCGGTGAGCTCGTCGACTGCCTGCATCGTCAGCCGCCGGAACAGGCCCCGGCCCTGGTACTCGGGATCGGTGGCGGTGTCCACCGCCCGCACCATCTGCAGCCGACTCGCGCCCCGGGTCAGCTCCCACCGCAACAGGGTCCGGAACGCCACCAGCCGGTCGCCGTCGAACGCCGCCCAGCCGGGTGACGGACCGAATGGGTTCTCGAGGTGCTTCCACGCGAAGAAGGCACGGTCCCGCTCGTCGCCGGCCCAGCCAAGCGCCCGGCCGCCAGGGCCACGATGGCATCCGATCGCCGGCGGTCTGCCGGCCGGACGATGAGGGGCTCCTCGTCCATGCTGAGCATCATGCCCGACGTGGCTGCGGCGGGACAGGGGCGGATCCGCGTGCTCTGGCTCACCAAGGGCCTCGGCCCGGGTGGCGCCGAGCGGCTGCTGCTCTCGTTCGCCCACCACGCCGACCGTGACCGCTTCGAGCTCCACGCCGCCTACCTGCTGCCCTGGAAGGACCACCTCGTCGCCCACCTGGCCCGGCCGGCGTGACCCGCCACTGCCTGGACGGCCGGCCGGGCGACCTCCGCTGGCTCGTGCGGCTGCGGCGACTCGTTCGCAACCTGCGGATCGACGTCGTCCACGCCCACTCCCCGCTGGTCGCCGCCTTCGCCCGGCCGGCGCTACGAACTCTCCCGCGGTCACCGGCCGGCGCTGATGGCACCGAGCACAACGTGTGGGGTTCGCACCGCCGGATCACCCGGGGGCCAACCGGCTGACCCTGGGGCTCGACGCCACCCTCGCCGTGTCCGAGCAGGTGCGGGAGTCGATGTCGCCTCGGCCGGCGGTCCGCACCGAGGTCCTCATCCACGGCGTCGACGTCGATGCCATCGCCGCCCGCCGGGGCGAACGCGAAGACGCCCGAGCCGAGCACGGTCTCCCCGACGACGATTTCTGGTGGTCACGGTCGCCAACCTGAGGGCCAACAAGGACTACCCACCATGCTGGGGCCGCCCGCGCCGCTGGCCGACCACGGCCCGCCCGTCCGTTCCTCAGCGTCGGTCAGGGCCCCCTCGCAGGCAGAGCTGCAGGCCGATGCGGGACCGGCTCGGGCTCGGCGAACGGTTCCGGTTCCTCGGCTACCAGGAGGATCCCATCCGGGTCCTCGCCGCCGGCGACGTGTTCTGCCTCTCGTCCCGCTACGAGGGCCTGCCCATCGCGCTGCTCGAAGCGTTCGCCATGGGCCTTCCCGCTGCGGTCACCGACGTCGGCGGCATGCCGTCCGTCGTCCGCGACGGCGTCGAGGGCCGGGTCGTGCCGGCCGGCGACCCGGCGGCGCTGGCCGGCGCCATCGCCGAGCTCGCCGATCGCGACCGGCGCTCCGAGCTGGCCGCCCACGCTGCCACCCGGGCCCACGAGTTCGACATCCGCCACGCCGTCACCCGCCAGCAGGCCCTCTACGAGGACCTCGCCGCCCGCACATAGCCCCTCGGCCCGCCCGTCTCCAGCCCCCAACCCCCAGCCCCCGAATCCGGACCCCGAACCCCCCCCAAACCCGTTCTGGCACCACGTCCGCCGGTGCCCGACCGAACATCGTGCAACCAGAACGGCTCCCCAACCCGTTCTGGCACCACGTCCACTGGTCGCGCACCGAACATCGTGCGACCAGAACGAAATGAGGCGGGGGCCGGAGGGTAGCCGCCGCGATCAGAGGTTGTCGATGGCCACATCGGGGAGGTCGCCGGCCGGGGTGAAGCCGAGGACCGCGGCCGTAGAAGGCCAGCTCGGACCTCGAGGACGGCGACACCGTCTCGGCCTTGCGGAAGCCGTGCTGCTCGCCCTCGAAGGCGTGGTACTCGACCGGCACGCCCTTGGCCTCGCAGCGCGGCGACGATCATCTCGGACTGGTTCGGCGGGACGATCTCGTCCTCGAGGCCCTGGAACACGATGAGCGGCGAGTCGAGCCGATCGACGTGGTTGATCGGCGACCGCTCGTCGTAGACCGTCCTTCGCCTCCGGATACGGGCCCGACCAGGCCGTCGAGGTAGCGGGACTCGAACTTGTGGGTCTCCTCGGCCAGCGCCGTCAGGTCGGCCACGCCGTACGAGCACGCGCCGGCGGCGAACACGTCGGTCTGGACGAGGGCGGCGAGCACGGTGAACCCGCCGGCCGAGCCGCCCCGGATGCACAGCCGGTCGCGGTCGGCCAGGCCCTGGTCGGCGAGCCAGGTGGCGGCGGCGACGCAGTCCTCCACGTCGACGATGCCCCAGCGGTCCTTCAACAGCTCCCGGTACGCGCGGCCGAAGCCCGTGGAGCCGCCGTAGTTGACGTCGACGACGGCGAAGCCCCGGGACGTCCAGTACTGCTTGGCCAGGTCGAGGCGGGGCCGGGCCATGCGGTCGGGCCGCCGTGGATCAGCACGAGCAGGGGCGGCGCCTCGCCCTCGGGGCCGTCGACGTCGGGGTTGGCCGGCGGGTAGTAGAGCGCGTGGGCGGTGCGCTCGCCGTCGGGCCCGGACGGGAACGACACCGGCCGGCCGACGGAGAACCAGCCGGGTCGAGGCCGAGGTCGCGGGCCGGGCGCAGGACGTCGACCGTCCGACCACCGGTTCGCCCGGACGTCGCCGTCGATCGGCACCTCGACCACGACTCGGCCTCCCGGTCGAAGCCGGCGCCGACGAACACGACGGACTGGTCCGCGGACCGCGACCGAGGCGATCTCGGTGTAGGGCAGCCCGAGGTCGGTGACCGTGCCGTCGAGGCCCCGCACGGCGAGGTGGTCGAGCCCGTCGCTGGCGTACGGCGAACACCATCCGCCGTCGGCCAGGAAGCCGTAGCGCGACATGCCGAACACCCACTGCGGCGTGCCGATCTCGGCCTCGAGCGTGGTCGCGGCCGCGACGCGTCGCCGTCGGCGGCCGACGGCGTACGCGTTCCACCAGCCGCGTCCGGTCGGACAGGAAGTGCAGCGTCGCCGTCGGCGGCCACACCGGCTGGATCACCGACTCCCCCGGGCCGCCGGCGACGACCGCAGCATCGCCGAGCTCGACCTTGCCGCTCGACGACGTCGATGGGCGCCACGCACAGCTCGGTGGAGTCCCACGGCATGTCGGGGTGGTTCCACTGGATCCACGCCAGCCGGCTGCCGTCCGGGGAGACACGCGGGATTGGCCACGAAGTCCGGCCCGTTCACCAGCACCTCCGGCTCGCCGCTGCCGTCGACCGGGACGGCGACGATCTCGTTGACCGCCTCGCCGCCGGTGTCGTGCCGCTCCCGGACGCAGACGAGGAACGTGCCGACCCGGCGCAGGTCGGCGAAGCGGAACGCGGCGGGTGACGGCGGCTCAGGCGTGATCGGCTCCGGACCGCGCCGCCGTCGACCGGCATCCGGTACAGCCGCTGGTCGGCCCAGTTGGCGAAGTACAGCCAGCCGTCGTCGACCAGCCAGGCTCCCCCGCCGTACTCGTGCACCCGGGTCCGGGCGCTGAACCCGTCGGGCAGCAGGTCGCGTGGTGCCGTCCGGGCGTGCGCCGCACCACCTGCACCCGGCCGCCCTCGGCCGGCCGCAGCTCGCTCCAGTAGACGTCGGGGCCGTCGAGCAGCGACCTCGCCCAGGCCGACCGACGCGGCGACGACCAGCTCGGGCGTGATGGGCGACGGCCACTCGCCGTACGGCGCGCTCATCCGGCGACGAGGTCGGCGATGCGCTGCACGCCCTCGGCCAGGTCGTCGTCACCCAGCGCGAACGACAGCCGGGCGAAACCAGGCGTGCCGAACGCCTCGCCGGGGACGATGGCCACCTTGGCCTCCTCGAGGATGATCTCGGCCAGCTCCAGCGTGCTCGACGCCGTCCGGCCCCGCGATGGGCTTGCCGAGGAGCTCGGTGAGCTTGGGATAGGCGTAGAAGGCACCCTCCGGCTCCAGGCAGGTGACGCCGGGGATGCTGTCGGC
>CAWEQL010000018.1:0-39649 GCA_963811245.1 uncultured Acidimicrobiaceae bacterium | reverse complement strand
GGGACGGCCGGTCACCGAGCCGTGCGGGACACCGGCGGCGGCGAATCGGCATCGTAAGCATGGTGAACCGATGGACGACGCGTGCCGGGAGGCGGAGCGGGCCTACCAGCGGGCCCGGTACCGGGCCCGGACACGCAAGTAGCCGCCGGCCCCCACGAAGGAGGACCGGCGGCCACGGGACAGAGCGCGGAGGCGGGCTAGCAGGACTGGTCGGGTAGCTGCGCAGCGAGCGCCGAGTTGACCGTGTCGATCCGCTGCTGCTGGGCCGGCGTCGGGTGCGCCGCCAAGGTGGCGAACACCGCCGACACCGACGAACGGATCGCCTGCCGCGTATCGTTCGCCGACTCGCACCGATGCACCCGGTACCGCGAGTTGTCCCAGGCGACCAGCGAGGTCACCACGATCAGCACGACCACCGCGCCCGCCAGCAGGCGGGTCGCCCACCGGCGCCGCACACGCTCCCGGTCGAACCCGTCGCGCACCATCCGCAACTCCTCGACCAGGCCACGCACCGCGCCGATCGTCTCGACGAGCAGCTCGGCGGTGTTCTCGCCGTCCACGTCGTCAGGGTCGAGGTCGGTCATGGCGGTCCTCCTGGATGCGGTCGATCTCGGCCCGGAGGGCGTCGACAGCGGTGGCTACGTCGTCGAGCAGCGGGGCGAGCGCCGCGTACGGGTCGGGGGCCGTGGGGGGTTGGTCGTTCATTCGCGTCTCCGGAGCTCGGCGGTGGCATCCCCCAGTACCCGGACGGCGTCGGACAGCATCGGTGCGATCCGTTCGACGAGGCCCCGGTCGGACTCGTTGAGCCGGGCGATCTCGGCGTCCTTCTCCCGGATCGTCTTGGCCTGCGAGGTGACCAGCCAGATCAGGAACGCCACGAACGGTGCGGCGACCCCGACGCCCTTGGCGATCTCGGCCAGGCCGGCGTCCACGGTCAGTCCCGGTCGAGGCTGGGTGCTTCGCCGTAGCGGAGCCCGCCGAGCAGCCCGGCCAACGCGGCGGCGACGAGCAGCCCGGCGGCCGCGCAGGCTCGACGGGACAGGACGTGGAAGCGGGCAGGCCAGCCGTCGGCGGTCATCGCTGCACCCTTATCGCCAGCGGATCACGTCGCTGGTCGCCGTAGCAGCCATTGGCGTGGGACCTCGATTGGATCTGAAAGTCGATCGGGAGGCCGGTCATCTCCTTGCCGAGCGCCGAGTAGGCCATGCACACCGACGACCACTTCGGGTCGGGGCTGCCCTGGTGGAGCGCCGGACCGAACAGGCCCTCCCACTCGTCATCGGGGAGGATCAGCCGCACGTCGACGTCTCGCCACTGCTTGCCTTCGACGGCGGAGCCGACGAGGTACGGGCGGTGCCCGAAGGCGTCCTGCACCACCAGGCCGAACAGGTCGAGGTGCATGTGAGCCGGCATGCCGACGCCCATCACGACATCCCCGTGAGCAGGATCACGGCCACCGTCACGAACCCGAGGCCACCAGCCACTCGACCGACGTGAGCCGCCGCCGCATCACGCCGCCTTGGCCGGGCCGGCAGCGGCACGCAGATCGACCCCGTACTGCTGGATCGCCTCCGCGACCTTCGCCGCCAGCTCGTCGGACATCTTGGCGACGTCGTCGTGGGTCGCGGCGGCGCCCTTCATCGTGTTCTGGTCGGCGTGAGCGTTGATCGCGTCCACTACCGCCTTCGCCTCCAGCATCGAGTTGTGGTCGATGTGGGCGGCGATCTGCTGGCCGATCGGGATGACCTGGGTGCCGAGGATCACCTCGAGCTTGTTCTCGGCCTTGCCGATCGACCCGTCGATCTGGTCGAGGCGGGTGAGGATGGTCTGGACGTCGGCCATCGACAGTCCTCCTTGGGTTGTGCCACCGAAGATGGTGGCGAGGTGGTGGGTGTCGACCACGTTCAGGTCGACGTTGCCGGTGCCGGGGAGCCGCCCGTACTGGGTGTATTGCCACAGGGCACAGGACGGGTCGGGTGTCGGAGGGTCGGGGTCGACGGCGTTGTACAGCGCACCTCCGGCCATCCAGAAGTGTTCGGCGTCGACCGCTAGGCCGGGGGCGTAGGTGGCGAGCCAGTAGCGGGTCGAGTAGTAGCCGACCTCGACCCCGACGCTGGCAGCGGTGGCGGAGAAGCGTTGGGCCCAGCCGGTCACGTCGCCGACGCCCTGCTCTTCGAGGTCGAGCCACAGCTTGCCGACCATCCCTGCGGTGGCGCGCCGCTGACATGCGGTGGTGGCTTCCTGGGTGGGGTCGGCGGAGAAGGTGGGCCACCAGTAGGCGCCGATCGGCAGTCCGACCGCACGTGCCTGGACGGCGTAGTCGAGGTAGGTGTCGGTGAAGGACACCTGTGCGATGAGCCCCGCCAACGGCAGTCCGCCCCGCCCGGCCTTCATGGCGGCGAAGTCGGCGCCCTGCTGGGAGCGGGCGATGTCGGCGACGAGGACGGCCATCAGTCGCTCGGGTGCGGGACGGTGGTGACACCGTCGGGGATGGCCTGATCGTGGGCGCCGGGACCGGCAGTCGGGGTTGGGGTGGCGCCGAGCGACCGGCCGCGGACCTGCTCCCACGCGTTCTGGGCGGCGGCGACGACGGCGACGGCGGCACCGGCGGTGGTGGCGAGCGCCACACCGTCGAGGTGGACGCCGACGGTGGCGAGCAGCGCGACCACCGTGGGGAGCACGACGCCGATGGCGGCGACCACCTGCGCGCAAGTGCGCAGGATGCGGGTGACCGGGTCGACAGAGGTCACAGCGTCGAACACCCCGACGTGGTGGACAGGTCGACGTCGACGGTGTCCGGGTTCAGCCCGGCGGTGTCGAGCGACGTGAACGTGGCCGCCCGCAGGTCGTCGGTCGCGGCGAGCAGGAACGCGTCGACCTGCGCCTCCTGGCCGGCGACGTTCTGCGCTTCCACGACGACGGAGACGCGGGCCTCGATCGTCACGGTCTTGGGGGTGGTGGTGGGCACGGTTGCTCCTTGCTAGAGGTCGAGGAAGACGGGGCCGACGTTTGCGGCGATGCCGTCGACGGACGGATCATCCGAACCGGCGACCTCCACGATGATCTCGCCACTGGTGGCGAGGGTCACGACGGACAGGGTCGACGTGGGTGTGCCGGAGACGATCAGGGTTGCCACGGACGGCCACTGCTGCGTCGCTGGCCGGACTCCGGCCGGCAGGGTGAACATGGTCGGCCACGGTCCCGGCCCGAGGTGCGCTCCCCCACCGGTGAGCCGCAGCATGTCGCCATAGGTGTGCCAGGTCACGCCCACGCCGTCGAGGCCCACGGCCGCCGGGTCGGTCCAGTCGGACTCGTAGGGGACCTCGCCCGGGTCGCCGACCACATGCGACGGACCGGCTTCGAGCGCGGTGATGGCGTCGGCGTTCGCCGTCTCGGCCGCCTCGGCCCGGGACGTCTCGGTGTCGAGCGCCGACTGGTCGGCCTTCGCAGCAAGCGAGGTGGTGGTGTCACCCAACGCTGCGGCCAGCTCGCCCAATGTGTCGAGCGCGCCAGGGGCGCCGGCGACCAGGGCGTCGATGGCGGCCGTGATGGCGGCGTTTCGAGCGGTGACCTCAGCAGACAGGTCCGCGACCGATGCCGCACCGACATCGGAGTAGTCGAGGACCACGTCCCCGGTCTGGGTGTTGACCGACGAGACGGCCCCACCGCCCCCACTACCCGGGGGCCCCTCGGGGCCAGCAGGGCCACGGATGGCCAGGCCCGACGCGGGAACCGCTGGGATGGGCGACATCACCTGGATGGCCGGATCGCCGACCGCCACGCTGGACGAGGTGTCGGCGTCGAGTGCGATCCACCACTCGACACCGGCCAGCGACGGGACCCGCACCCGGTAGTAGGTGCCGGCCGGAGTGATGTCGCTGTTGCGAGCCAAGGACAGTTCGAGCGGGACGTCGCCCAGCTCTGCGACAGACCTCCAGATGATCTCGCCGCCGTCGAAGTGGCCGGGGGCACCAGGCAGGCCGGCGACGAGGGCGACCGTGAGGCGACGCAGGGAGATCGGGTCGCTGGTCGGGGTGACCGGTGCGACGACGACGGTCACGTTGCTCATCAGCAGTGGTCTCCTTGAGGTGCGATCACGCAGCGAGGAACTGGACGAGCGGCACGGCGGCGGCCTGGAACGTGACGGTAATCATGGCTTCGCCTTCCGCTTGCGCTTGGCCTTCGGAGGCGGCGCGGCAGCCAGCTCCATGACGGCGGCGCAGTCGGCGCAGAACCCCAGGCCGGTGTCGGTGAGAAACTGCACCGATGCCGAGCTTCTCCCTGACCTCCTCGGCCTCGATGCCGCACGCCGGTCGGCCGTCGGGATCAGCGAGGTGGAACACCGGTGACGTATCGGTCAGCAGGAACATCAGGCGCTCTCCAATGCGACGACACGCGCTGAGTAGCGCGTCGAACTCTGATTGGGTGGCGCCTTGCGCCCTGCCGCCCGCCGGGTTCGCCACCTGGAACACATTGACGATCCCGGCGCCGGCCTTGCCGGTGCCGATGTCGCCGGGGTGGAGCGTATCGACCGAGAAGTTGGTCGGTTCCTTGGCCAGGGCGGCATCGACGTCAACGAGGCGGACCTTCTTGGCCGGTGGGAACAGGGCGACCGCTGCGGCGATCTGAGCGTTGAAGGCGGCGACATCGTCGTCAGTGATGGACCCCCAGATTTGGGCGTCGGTGCGGCGCTTGTCGACGATCAAGAAGTCAGAGGTGGCGTCCGGGGTGGAGGCGAACGCCGACGAGACGGTGATCGTGTCGGCGGTGTTGGCGGTGATCGTGCGCGCAGCCTGTGTGTGTCCGGGGCCGTTGTCGGGGGTGACACCCGGCCCGTTGTAGATGACGACGGACTGGCCGACCCATTGGTTCGTGGTCCACCCGGCGCCGGTCTTGCCGATGGTGGTCGACGTGTAGATGGTGGGAGCGAGGACCGTGGTCGACATTACGAACCGGGCCATGTTGAGCACGAGCACCGCGGCCGGGCTGGCGCCCTCGGTTTGCCAGCAGTCGAACTCGATGGTGCCTGAGATGACGGTGATGGTGATGAGGTGGACGCCGGGGGTAAGGCCGGTGAGGCGGGCGACGTCCTGGTAGATGACGGGGGTGCCGGGCTGGGTGTTGTAAGAGGTAGCGGCGCCCGCGTCGACCTGGATCGAGACGACGCCGGCCGTGCTCGACGAGATGAACCCGAGGGCGATCGGAGCGCCGTTGTACCCGGCGGGTGTGACGATCGAGACGGTGTCGCCGGCAGTGGATGAGCTGTGCGTTCCGGTGCCGGAGTTGCGGTCGGTGCGGGTGTTCGTCGTCCAGGTGCCGGCGAAGGAGACGGATGCGTCGGCGCCCTCGTAGACATTGTCAGCGAGGCACCGCGAGATGGCGGCGACGGTGGCCGGACCCATCGAGGTGTAGTTGCCGCCGAAGATGGCGTCGTTCGTGCCCCAGCCGAGCATGGCGATGTCGTCGACTTGGAGGCGGGGCAGAAGTTGCAGGAGGTCGTTCTGACCGCCGCCGCCGAGCGTCGTCGGCCCGAACGCAATCTTCGAGCCAGCATGGGAGAGGGTGAAGGAGTCGTCGAAGCGGACCCAACCCCATACGGTTGTGTAGGTGCCTCGCTGGGTGACGGGCCCGAACCCGTGGCGGGTGGCGGTGCCGCAGGCGGTCATTGCGTCGGTGGGGATTTGGATGAGGCCGGAATTGCCACCGGCAGAGAGCCACGACCCGTTCGTCTTGATCCGGATGCGGTCGCCGATCACCTGCACCTTGACCACGGCGCCGGCGCGGTTGGATCCGCCGATGTCCACGATGTTGGTGGAGACGCCGGCGATGCGCTTAACGAGCGTCCAGCCGCCGTAGGTAGCTGACGCCTGGAGGTAGAGGCAGTTGTCCTTGTCCTTGTACCTGACCACCACCGCGTCGTAGTCCTGGGCGTCGGTGAGGAGCTTCACCGTGACCGTCTTGTCGGCGCTGCCCGTCTCCCAGACCTGAACGTTGTTGAAGACGTCGACACCGCTGGAGAAGAGCTGGGCGCCGCGCTCGGTGCCAGAGTCGACGATGCGCCACGCCGCCTTCGATCCGACGGGGATGAGGGCGGCCGCGCCCAGCCCGGATCCGGGCGTGTACTGCTGGAAGTCGTCCCAGCGGATACCGGTGAACAACGTCGAGCCGAGGGAGATGAGACCCGCCTGCCCGGCACCGTCGAATACGGCGTCGGTAACCGTCAGGGTAGTGAGCACGGCACCGTTGACCGCCACCTCTATGACGAGGCCGCCGGTCGTGGATGATCCGGTGCGAGTGATGCGCAGGGTGCGACCGTCGGCGCCCTGCGCGCCGAATCCCGACGAATAGATGAGGGTCGTGACGCCGGCCACCCGCTTGTTGACGTAGACGACGCCAAACTGGTTTGAACACTCGACGTAGATGAAGTTGTTGGCGTCTACGTACTTGCAGATCAGCCCGGGGCGCACGTTGCCGGCGCCGGAGGTGATCTTGGCGCGGATGGCGCCCTCGCCGATGGTGGGGACCAGGGCGTAGTGGTAGGACCCTGCGCCGATCGCCGCGGTGTACGCCTGGCCGCTGCCGTCGACGCCGAACACGTCGCCGGACACGGGGACCGTCCAAGGCACCCCCTGGTCGGTAGCACCGAGCGAGGTGGTCGACGGGGTGGGGAACGAGGCCGAGACGAGGCCGACGAGCGGATCGGCGCGTTCGAAGCCGTCGTAGATGTCGCCGGTGAGGTGCAGGCCGTCGCGAACGACGTCGGGGATGGCGTGCTCAGCGGACGCCGACACCCCGTCCATGTATGAGTGCCCGAAGGTGAACAGCCGGCGGCGGTTAGTGGTCGGGACCTGCCGGGCCACGACTTGGCCGTCGGTGGTAACGGCGAGACCGTAGATGCCGCCGTCGTCGCCGTCGATCTGCCACGACGTGACCCCGGGTGCGCCCGCCTCGCCGGGGTCGCCCTTGATCGCCGGTCCAGGTGTCGGCGCCGGCGGCAGCGGTGATAGGACCTGGATCGAAGGGTCGCCGATCTCCACGCTGTCGGGGGTGTCGGCGTCGAGTGCGATCCACCACTCGACCCCGGCCAGCGACGGGACCCGCACCCGGTAGTAGGTGCCGGCCGGAGTGATGTCGCTGTTGCGGACCAAGGACAGTTCGAGCGGGTCGGCGGGGATCTCGGAGACAGACGTCCAGATGATCTCGCCGTCGGAGAAGTGGCCGGGGGCGCCGGGCGAGCCGGCGACGAGGTCGACCGTGAGGCGACGCTGTGAGATCGGGTCGCCGGTCGGGGTGACAGGGGCGACGACGACGGTCACGTTGCTCATCGGCGCTCCAGGCGTTCGAGGCGGGCGGGCTGGGCTCGCAGCACGGTGAAGATGTCCCGGCGCAGCTGGCCCCAGGTGACGTCGACGGTCTCGTTGCCGTCGTCGTCGATCGAGATGTCGAGGGCCTGGACCCGGTCGGTGGTGTCGACGTCGAGCCGCCCGGACCGGATGCGGATCGGGATGGTGTCGCCGACGTCCATGACCCCGGGCGCCCACAGCCCGGCCTGCAGGGTGGCGGTGAAGCTGGGGGTGAGGGCGCCGTGGCGGGACAGGGCCTCGTCGGCGGCGGCGTCGACCATCGCCTGGGTGGTCCACTCCGTCGATGAGTCCTGGCCTTCGATGCGGCCCTCGGGCCGCTGGGCGAGGTCGGCGGCGAATCGGACCGCGGGGATCAGACCGTCGGTGCCCGATGCCCGCCAGCAGTTGCCGTAGTCGGCGGTGTCGATCTGGCGGGAGAGCTTGGTGACGTTGCCGCCGGTCGGGGCGAGCAGGATGCCGTCGGTGCGGGTGCGGCCACGCCACGGCCACGCCTGGAAGGCGAGGCGCGGGTCGATCGACCAGTTGAACCCGCCCCACACGTTGGCGACGTCGTCGATGGCCTCGTCGACCCACGCGCCGTCCTTGACGGTGTGGTCCCGGGCGGTGCCGATGCCGTCGTAGCCGTTGGTGCCGCGGATGATGCCGAGCGGGCCGCCGGGGAGGATGACGTCGGTCTGGGTGGTGTCGATCAGGTCCCAGGCGATGTCGGCGAGGTCGGTGGCGGTGTAGGTCTGCTCGCCGTACACCT
Source organism: uncultured Acidimicrobiaceae bacterium (assembly GCA_963811245.1). Lineage (GTDB taxonomy): Bacteria > Actinomycetota > Acidimicrobiia > Acidimicrobiales > Salinilacustritrichaceae > Salinilacustrithrix. Next base: position 31,537 of record CAWEQL010000018.1, on the reverse strand, counting down.
TGCGGCGGTGCAGCACCCCCCGGTAGTCGACCGCGGCGAACTGCACGGTGTGGCGGTCGGCGTCGATGTCGTCGCTGGTCGACCCGACCCGGCCCCGGAACATCAGCTCGCCGTCCCGGTAGGCGAGCAGGTCGGTGGTGAGCTCACCGAGCATCGCCGCCTCGGGGTGACGGCCGTCCATCTTCCATGTGGCCGAACAGGCATCGAGAAGCGCGAAGGTGACCTTGCGGTCCGAAGCCGAGGTCAACGCCCCGATCGGGTCGCCATCTACGGTCGCCGCGACCCACTGCCAGTCGGTCACGGGGCGGTGGACATGGTGGCGATCAGGGTGCCGGAGGTGAACTGGGCGAGGGTGGTCCCGGCGTACTGCTTGATCTGCGCCTTGATCTTGATGGTGTTCCCGGGTCGGCCCTCGTGGATCGCCTGAGCGACGACCGGGCGGGGATCGACAGTGGACGCGGTGAGTCCCTGGATCTCGGAGCCGGTGGTCCATGTGGACCCGTTGTCGAAGCTGATCTGGAGCCGCCACCCCTCGAGCACGGAACCGGCCGATGCCGGGGTGACCTTGCCGGTCAGGGACGCGGTGACGACCACCGAGGTCTCGGGGGACGCGATCGACAGGGCCGAACCCCAGTCGGTCCAACTGGACCCGGCGTAGGTGTCGGCCAGGTTCAGCCCGACCTGGGTGGTGAGGATCGGGGCGGCCGAGTTGCGGTAGTCGGCGATGTTGATCGCCGCGATCGAGGTGGTGGTGGAGGACACGACCACGACACCCAACGCGACCGCCGAGGGCGGCGTCGCCGGGTCCACCGGCGACGAGGCGGGCACACCGGGGACCACCTCGAGGACCCAGTCGTCGTGGGCGCCGCCGTCGACCTGGCTGTCACGCACCCGGGCCACGACCAGGTCGTGGCGAGCGTTGCCCGTCGCCGGTGCTGCTCCGATGGTGAGGTTCACCGTGGCCGTCGAGCGGCACAGGTACATGCCCTGATCTGAGAGCGTGTCGCCCTGGATGGCCACCGTGCCGGGTGCGACGTCGACCGACATGTTCGCCCCGGCGGCGCGGGGGGTGACGTCGAGGTCGCCGGAGTTGGCGACACCCTCGGCGAGGACCGCGGAGAGCAGCATCCGGTCGGCCTGGGCGTTGGTGGAGCCGTTCTGCGTCCACAGCGGTCCGTCGAGCGTCATCGGTGGCTCCTCATGTCAGGTAGGCGTCCCGCCAGCGCAGGGCCATCGAGGCCCATCCCTCGGCGTCGGTGCACTGCAGTTGCACCCGGGTCGTTCCCGGCGCCAGGCGCCACCAGTTCGTCGAGGTCACGTCCACCGTCCCGAACCGGGACGAGCCGGGATCGCCGGAGGCGTACACGGTGTGCTCGGCCGAGTCGACGACGACCCACTCCCCCGTTGCCAACGTCAGGCCCGACAGCACGACCGCCTGGTCGGTGTCGAGGTTGACGATCGCCGGCCCGACGATCGGACCGATGATCGTCGCCGACCACGGGGCGAAGGCGTTGCCCTCGTTCACGGCGTCGATCGCAGTGATCTCGGTGTGCGGGTAGGTGCGGTCGAAGGTGAGCGGGTAGGTGCGGCCCGCCGGCGGGAACTGCGGTGGGGTCGCCCGGTCCATCAGCTCGACACCCTCGATCAGCCCGGACGGCACCCGCCACGACAGCGTGAGGTCGCGGGGTCCGGCGACGAGCGGCTGGGAGAACTTGTCTGCGGCGCAGGTGGCCTGCCGGAGCTGACCGTCGTCGTCGTCCCACACCACGGTCGGGCGGGACCCGGGGGCGAGGAAGCGGCCGAGGCCGTCGAGCACATGGCGGCGAGCGTCGTGGGGCACCGTGGCCTTGATGGACAGGATTCGGGCACCGTGGTGGACGGTGGCGTCGCGGGTGCCAGAGCTGGACTGGCGGTCCTCGACGACGGTGCGCACGTCGGGCCAGCCGGGGTCGACCTCGGTGACGACCGCCCCGGTGGCGGTGAGGTCGAAGGCGTCGCCGTCGAGCTCGAGGCGCAGCATCAGAGCCGGTCCGCCGTGACCCGCCAGGACAGCTCCCGGGCGAAGCGGTCGGCGTCGAGGCCGTCGGTGAGTTCGACGTGCTCGATGACGACCGCCGGGCCTCGCCGGTCGCTGTTGGGGGCGACCGGCTCGGGTCGTCCGGTGCCGTTGTGGACGTAGTTCCAGCCGGGGGCGAGGGTGCCGCCGGAGTCGAAGCTGTGGGGCTGGACGTAGCCGCCGAGGCGGTAGCCGGCGGGCGGCAGGTTCGGATTGGCCTGCTGGACCCGGCCGATGTAGCCGTAGCGGTCGATGATGTAGCGGATGGCGGCGGCGATGTTGTCGACCGGGCTGAAGATGTCGCCGTGGCCGGCCAGGGCGTAGGCGGCGAAGGTGGAGGGCAGGGTCTGGGCGATGCCGGTGGCGTGCTCGTTGCCGACCGGCGTCGAGTTGACCGCCCGGGGGTCGAAGCTCGACTCGCGCGACAGCAGGGTCATCAGCCCCGAGAACCAGTCGTCGCCGACACCGGCGAGGTGCATCGCCGAGCGGACCCAGTCCGACGCGGCGCCGGGGGCGGCGCCACCGGAGAGGGAGTCGACCGCGGAGGCCATCAGTGCCCGCTCCTGGTCGACGAAGCTCTGGACGGCGGTGGCGGTGCGCTGGGCCGCCCCGGGCTGGGTGCGACCGAAGCCACCGCCGGGGAACAGCGGGATGGCGGGGAGCTGGAACCCGTCGAGCGCCGCCATCAACTGGGCGTTGCCGAGCGGCATGTCGCCGGACAGGTAGCGCATCGGGTCGACGATCTGGCCGTCGGCGCGGACCTCGAAGTGCAGGTGCGGGCCGGTAGAGAGGCCGGTGTTGTCGGACAGGGCGCCGATCTGGCCGGCGGTGACCCGGTCGCCGACGGCGACGAGGGTGCGCAGCAGGTGCCCGTAGAGGGTCTGGACGCCGCCGCCGTGGTCGACCTGCAGGAGGTTGCCGTAGCCGCCCTGCGGGCCCGCCCAGGTAACGGTGCCGGCGCCGGCCACGTGCACCGCGGTACCGGTCGGGACCCCGAAGTCGATGCCGGGGTGCCCGCCGGCGTCTCGGCCGTTGGCGGCACCGAAGGGCTGGGTGACCGGACCGGCGACCGGCCACACGAGGCCGCCAGCGGCGAAGCCGACCCGGTTGAGCTGATCGAGCTGGCCGACACCGATGCGCGCCACCGCGCTCTTGGTCAGCACGTACTCGCCGGGGGTGAGCATGGCGGGCACGGTGTCGCCCGAACCGGCACCGGGGACAGGGCCGCCGGTGGCGAAGGGCAGCACGACCGGCGGCTGGCCGACGGCGGAGAGAATCGGGTTGATGGCGTCGCGCAGCGCCCGCGTAGCCCTGGGAGATCGAGGTGACCGCACCCGCGGCGGTGAACAGCCCGCCGGTGACACCCGAGCCGGTGCTGGCGCCGCCGGTGGTGCCTGCCTGGGCGAGCGCGGCCATCGACCCGGCGAAGCTGGCCACCATCTCGGCCGAGATGCCCGCCACCTGCGCGGCCATGGTGGCCATGGTCGCGGTGACTGCCGCGGCCATCATGGCGTAGGAGGCGGCCACGGTCGCAGCGGTGTTCGAGGTGTCGGCGCCGATGGTGGCCGACAGCCATGCCCACTCGGCCTGCTGGGTCTGCGACCAGGTCTGCAGCGCCTTGGTCTGGTCCGAGTACCAGGTCAGGGTCCGGGTACCGACGGCGTCGAGCTGGTCCGCGTAGCTGGTGGCGGCGGCGGTGGCAGCGGTGAAGGAGTCCTGATTCGCCTGAGCGAAGGCGTCCATGGTCGACGTGTCTGGAGCGGTGGTGGCGCCGGCGGCCGCCGGCGCAGTTCCCGATCCGGCGCGGCTGGCGGCGGCGAGGAGCGGCGTCCACGATGGTCCGCATGGCGGTCGGGTTGGTCAGCGGCAGGATCGCCTCGGTGCCCGCCTCGCCGAACACCCCCATCGTCGCTCCGGTCGCCACGCCACCAGCAGCGAGGAGGGGGATGTCCGGGAAGTTGATCTCAGGGGTGGACCAGCTGGGCAGGTCCCCGAGCGGGGTGGACCAGCCGCCGATTTCGAACGACGGAATCCGCAGGTCGTTCCAGATGCCGATGACCGAGTTGAGCATCGCCCGGAACGCTTCTTTGATCCCGTCCCACATGCCGGAGGCGGCCGAGGCGATCAGACCGGGCATCCCTCGGATCCAGTCGAGGAATCGGTTGCCGAGGTCGGCGAGGACGCCGGGGGCAGCGACGATGGCGTCCCCGATCCAGCCGAGGACCGATCCGACGAGCCCACCGGCCGCGCCGGCCACCGCGGGGATGGCGGTGCCGAAGATCCAGCCGGTGACGGTGCCCAGCAAGCTCAGGAGGCGACCGGGGGCCTCGGCGATGGCGGTACCGATCCACTCGAGCGCGGCCAGGGCGAGACCGATACCGGTGTTCACCACCCAGGGGATGGCGGTGAAGTAGAGCCAGATCTCGTACTTGACGAGCAGGCCGAGCAGTAGGCCGGGCAGCTGGAGGATGGCCTGACCGATCCAGGACAGCGCGGAACCGGCGAGCTGTCCGGCGGTACTGGCGATCCAGGGGATGGCGGTGCCGGCCACCCATGCGCCGAAGGCGCCCAGGAGGTCGCCGAGTCCCGACAGCATCGGGCCCGGGAGCCCGGCCACCCAGGACAGGAACGCCGAGCCGAGCTGGGCCGCTTCGGCGGCGAGCCCGGCGCCCGGTGCCGGTCAGCCAGTCGCCGAGGCGGTTGATGGCGTCCACCGCCCCGGTGATGAGCCCGCCCCAGTCGATGTCGCCGATGACACCGCCGAGACTCGACAGGGTGTCCATGGGGTGCAGCAGCGCCGAGGCGAACCGTCCGAGCCAGTCGACCAGCGTAGAGATGACCGGCACCAGCACGGTGGCGGCGACGTCGGCCACCTTGGACATGAGGCCGGCGAGGGGCACCAGCACCAGCGTCGCCAGCCTCATGCCGACCATCTGCAACTTCACCCAGACCAGGGGTTCATGGGGAGCATGGCGGTGACGATCTCGAGGATCGGTGGCACCAGCGGCATGGCGGCCTTGACGAGCTCGCCGAACATCTTGCCCTGTTCGGCGATGAGCGGCGCGAGCTGCACAAGGACCGGTGCCAGGGCCTTGGCCAAGGTGGTGACCACCTGGGTTATACCGGGATCAGCGGGGTGATGGCGGGGACGACGCCGTCGATGAAGGTCTTCGCTAGGTCGAGGATGACCGGCACCAGCGGAGCGACCGCATTGAACAGACCGGCGAAGGCCATCGCCCAGGGCGATGACCGGGAGGACTTGGGCGCGGCCCTGTGCGGACACGACCGGCGATCGACCCAGGGCGGTGGCGATCTCGAGCGCATCGGGGCCAGAGCTCGGAAGGCGTCGGTCAGAGCGCCCGACAGGATGACCCCGACCACCTGCAGCGGGCCGACCAGAGCGCGCACGGCCGGCAGGAACGCGTCGGCCATGGCGGACACCGACCGGGGCCAGGTCGGAATCAGCGAGCCGAGGATGGTGGAGATCGGGGCGAGGAGCTGAGCGAGGGTGGACGGCAGGGGCCGGCGAGGGAGACGAGGCCACCGAGGAGGGTCGACATGGCGTCGCCGATCCCGGTGAAAGCGAGGAGCTGCGGAAGGTCTTGATCTGCGCGGTGATGCCGTTCATGCCGGCGACGACCTGGTCGAAGATCGGAGCGATGATGGCCGAACCGGCGTTGCGGGTCGCCGACTTCATGGTGTCGAGGGCGCCGGTGAACGTGCCCTTTGAGCTGCCCCATCAGCCCGGAGAAGGTGGCCGTCTGCCCGGCGATCCCGTGGTGCCCTGCTCGATCCCCATGACGAGGCCGTCGATGGCGGTCTTCGAATCGACGGTGCCGGCGGTGACCGAAGCACTCATGTCACCCATCGACTCGCCCGCCTCGTTGGCCAGGATCTGCAGGGCGGGGACGCCGGCCGCTGACAGCTGATTGATCTGCTGGAGCGAGATCTTCCCCTGTGCCTGGATGTCGGCAAAGGCCCCCGAGATCTGCTTCAGCTTCTCGGTCCCGCCACCCAGGCCGGCCGTGGCATCACCGACGGCCTGCAGGGTGGGGATGACGTCGCCGGCGTTGTACCCGAAGGCCACCATCTGCTGCGACGCTTCGATCAGGTCGGGAAGGCGAACGGGGTCGTGAGGGCGAACTGGTAGAGGTTGTCGAGGAAGCTCTGTGCCTTCTCGCCCGATCCCAGCATGGTGGTGAACGCCACGGTGGCGTTCTGCTTGAGCTGGCGGAACTCGACGCCGAGCTTGCCCAGGTAGGCGCCCATCCCGACCGCGGCCCCGTGACGAGCGCTCCACCGACCACGGCGTGTCCGAGCGAAGGCTCTCGAGAAGGCGCTCATCCGGCCCGACGAGGCCTCGGTCTGTGCCTGGGCCTGCCAAACACCCTGGGTGACCCCGGAGGTGTCGGCCTGTAGTTGCACGGTCTTGCCGTGCAGCGCGTCCGATCTCGCCCTGGGACTGAGCGACAGACCCAGCTACCCCGGAGGAGTCGGCCTGCAGCATCACCTGCTTGCCCGAGATGCCGTCGATCAGCCCCTCGGACTTCGCCACCGAGCGCGTCCACCGGAGGTGTCGCCGTTGAGAACGACGTCCTTGCCGGACAGCCCGTCGACCGCGGCCTGCGCCTTGCGACCGCCCGGTCCAACGCCGACGTGTTGGCCTGCAGCCGGATAGTGCCACCGAGCGACGTCAACGACTTGTCGAGCGACGCGAACTGGCGCTCCATCCGGGCGATGGCCCGATCGACTGCCTTGGTGTCGGCGGAGAAGGAGACGCCCAGGGATGCGATGGTCGACATGCGCTACCCCTCTCTCACCTCGACGCCGAGCGACGCGAACACGTGGAATGCCTTGGACCGCAGGCTCGGGCTCCACGTCGCCCTGATCCCACACCGGGACGAACTCCGACGGCTCAGGGCCTGGCCCTTGCGGCCGCCGGCGGCGTTGGCCACCGCGGCGGCGACGATGCCGAAACGGTGGTCCTCACGCGCTCGAGCGATGGGACCATCGATCCGCTCGAAGGCCTCCCACTCGGCCAGCTCCCGGGCGCTGACGCGGTCCAGGAGCTCGGCGACGGTGCACCCGAGAGCCAGAGCTAGCCGGAAGTACCGCTGTCGCTCGGGTCGGGCTCGGAGTCCCCTCCAGGGCGTCCACGTCGTCGTCGGTGAGGCCCGACAGCCGCTGGGCAGCCTCGAACACCCGCTGCAGCGCCGCCGCCGACTTCTTCCCGAGCGTGGCGATGTCCTTGGGGGTGAACATCAGCTCGCCGGCCTCGTCGATCACGGAGCGGGCGACGAGCTTGGCGCGCGGTCGGTCATGTCCCGCTCGGGCATGACGACGCCCTTCTTGCCAGGCTTCGGCATGCGGAACATGGCGGCCTCGAACGCGTCGCGCTCGGTGCCGGTGAGGGCCCTGACCCGGACGCACCCCCCCCACTCGGGGACTTCGACATCCTCGGTCGCCAGGTCGTCGGCGCCGAGGATGTCGTCCTTGGTGAGCAGCCCCATCAGGCGGAGGTGCCGGGCGTGAAGGTCACCGGCCCGGTGATCTTGATGGAGAGGCTGGCGGTGAGCTTGTCGGCCACGGGGGCGGCGACCTCGAAGTGGGTGACGAACCCGGCCCAGGCCATCTCGCTGGCGGTGCCCGCACCGGCGTCGGGGAAGACGAGCTTCCAGTTGCCGGTGGTGCTCGACTCGAAGTCGGCCTTGAGGTCGGACAGCGTCGAGTCCTGCGGGACGAGGTTGAGGTCGAAGGACACGTCGCCGCCGTCCTTGAGGCCGGCGATGTACTCCTTGTAGCGGCTTGGCGAGCTGTGGTTGGTGGCCTCGACGGTGTCCTTGTCGCCCGAGGGGCCCTTGATGTCACCGACCTCGCCGACGGTGGCGAAGGCCTCGGTGGGGGCGCCGTCGCCACGCTGCAGCAGCGTGCCGAAGCCCAGGATGGCGTCAGTCATGAGTTGGTCTCCTTGGTGAAGTGCGACCGGATCTGGTCACGGGACTGGTCGGTGGGGTCCACGCCGTGCTCGGCGGCGTAGGCGGCCCACACGTCTCGGGAGGCGTTGCGGGCCGGCGCCTCGGCGCCCGGCTCGACGGCCTCCTGGAGCGGCTCGGGGCACTGGTCGCACACCCGGGCCTCGATCGTCGCCTTCGACGACGAGTCGAACGGGCAGAGGGTGCAGTAGAAGTGGTCCCGGCCGGCGTAGGGGCGGGTCTCGTACTGGGCCATGGGGGTGCTCCTAGGGCTGGGAGAGGAAGGTGGAGAGCGTCAGCGGCACATGCCGGATGCGCGGGTCGCTGTCGCGCATGGCGGTCGCCGACTCGAGCGACAGCTCGACGGTCCCCCAGCCGGTGACGGTGATGCGCTGGCCGTTGAGGGCGGCGAGGAGGCGCCCGGCGATGCCGTTGGCCTCGCTCATGCCCCGGGCGGTCGACCAGACGTCGAGCTGGACGGTGGCCCGGTAGCCGAGGCGGCCGTGGGCGTTGTCGGGGATCAGCCAGCCGGTGCCGATCGTGATGTAGGGTAGGGCGTCGTCTCGGGGACGTCGTCGAGGACCGGGGGCTCCGAGGCCGGCGAGAGAGGTGAGGGTCGGCGTACAGCGCCCGCTGCAGGTCGCCGAGCGGGTCGGTGGTGTCGGTCATCGACTGGCTCGCCGGGCGGCGTCGCGCACCCGTCGGGGGAGCTGCTGGCGTGCCTTGTCGGCGGCGGGGCGGACGAAGGGCTCGGCGGCCATCTTCGAGGTCCCGTACTCGACGTAGCCGACCACGCCATCGGAGCCCTCCCCAGCGGTGACTCGGCCCCGGCCGGCCTGGTGCTCGCCGCGGATGGTCGACTCGAGCTCGCCGCTGCGGACCGGCACGCCCGAGCGCATGTCGGCGGCGGTGGCGTCGACCTGCTCGGCCACGGCGCCGTCGACGGCCGTCTCGAGGCCCCGCAGGTACGAGCGAAGTTGGCTGGCCACGTTGCCGGTGATGCGAGCCGAGATCATCAGGCGGCCTCCTGGACCTCGGTGCAGTCGGCGCGGCGGTAGATCGGCTCCGACGGCTCGACCACGGCGACCACGAGCATGATGCGATCGCCGAGCACCAGGCGCTGGCCACGGGTGGGGACGACGCCGGCGGCGGCGAAGTACACCTGGGAGGTGATCGTCTCCTCCTGCTGGACGGCGACGGTGACGGTGGCAGTGGTGGGTTGGGACACCCGACAGGCGACGAGCTCGGCGACGGTGCTCCATGTCTCGCCGGTCCAGCCGCCGGCGCCGTCGGCAGTGGCGGTACGGGCCTCGATGGTGCAGGTGCGGTTGAGGAGGCCCTCGACGCTCACCATCGGGTGTCGATCCACGGGACGGGTTCGCCGGTCGGGTCGACGGCGATGTACTCGGTGTCGTCGACGGGCAGGTCACGGCGGGCGATCGGCAGCGCCCAGAGGCCGCCGGTCTCGCCGGCGGGCCGGTAGGTGGCGAGCACCTTGCGTTCCTGGGCGGTGAAGTAGGTGTCGATCGAGGCGTTGGCCAGCGACCCAGACCAGTCGCCGATCGCCTGCGACGTGTAGCCCTCCGGGTTGGTGAGGACCCGGAGGGCGACGGCACAGACGATGGCCACGACGATGTCGGGCACCTCGGCGAGCTGGTCCTGGTCATCGGTCCAGGTGGTGCCGGCGACGTGGCGGCACCAGGCCGACGCGTCGTCGAGCACCGCCTGCGCCCGCGACTGGTCCCACGTGACCTCGCCCGGGGCCCGGGCGATGAGGTCCGAGGACGTCGCGAGCGCAGGCAGGGCCATCAGCTGACGGTGACCGAGCAGTTGCCGGAGTCGTTCCCCTGGTAGGTCGCCTTGACGTTGGACGAGCCGGTTGCCACCGCGGTGACGAGGCCGGTGGCCGAGACGGTCGCCTTGGAGGGGGCCGAACTGGTCCAGGTGACCGCCGGGTCCGAGGTGACGTCGCGGGTGGAGCCGTCGCTGTAGGTGGCGACCGCGGTCAGCTGCTGGGTGTCGCCGGGGTTGGCGAGGGTCTTGCTGGCCGGAGCGACCGCCACCGAGGCGACCTCGAGCTCGAGGCGCACGGCCCGCACGAAGTGCAGCTCCGACTCGGGGTCGGTCGGGTCGATCGGGTCGCTGACGGTGTTGTTGCCCAGCCACACCGAGAACAGCGACCGGTCCGCCGTGTTCAGCGGGTCGTAGTCGCGGATCCAGCGCATGGCGAGGCCGTTGTAGGACATGGTGCGGCCGTAGCTGGCGCCGTCGGGCACGACGGGGGCCACCATGGCCTGCACGAACGCCGTGCGGTGGAACATGATCCCGAGCTGGGGAGCGAGGGCCTGGGCGGCGACGAAGGTGGCGCCGTAGACCGAGCCGATCACCGCGTCGCGGAAGGCGGACGGGTCGCCGGAGTAGTCGGCCCGCTTGAGCTGCTCGTCGGCCAGGAACGCCCGCTCGAGCCCCGATCCGAGGACGCCGAAGCGGGCGTTCATCGGGACGAGGTTGTCGTTGAGGAACTGGCGGCCGTCGAGGACCGACAGGTGCGGGTTGGCGGGGTCGACGGTGATGGTGCGCTCGTAGGCGGCGTCCGCCATGAGCGAGCCGACCTCGTCCTCGACCTCCTGGGCGACGGCCAGCATCTGCGGACCGGTGACCTGGGTCTGCAGGTCGGCGATGTCGAGGGTGAGGTTCTCGTCGCTGAGCGCCACGCCCGAGTAGACGTCGGTGGTGAGCGTCAGCGGGATCGAGGTCTCGTTGAGCTCGTCGAGCTGCAGGGGCAGACCGCCGCGCAGCGTGCGGGTGCGCGCCTTGAGGCGGGCGGGGACCCGGACGTTGACCGAGTCGCCCCGCACGCCCTTGAAGTTGAGGCTCGGGTCGTTCCAGATGGTCTTGGCGAGCACGAGCTCGCGGTCGAGCATGCCGAGGGCGCCGGCGACGATCACGTCGGGCTTCTCGAAGTTGTTGGCCATGGCTGATCTCCTTGGGTCGGAGGTGGACCGCTACGACGCCATGGCCGGCGCGTGCGGTTGGGTTACCGCCGCGGGGTGCGGGCGGCGAGCTTGGCGGGGTCGGTCTCGACCGGTTCGGTGCCGGGAGCGCCGCCGCCGCGCAGGTTGCGGCGCGGGCGGGTCTCGGCGCTGGTCCCGTTGGTCTTGGTGCCGCCGAAGAGGGCGGCGAGCTTGCGGGCGTCGGCGGCGAGCTCGTCGTCGTCGCCCCGGATGCGCTTGGCGAGTTCCCGGATCTGGTCGTGGTCGAGCCCGGCCTCGCCGCCGACTTCCATGGCGACCTCGAGGCGGTCGGCGTAGGCGGCGCGGTCGGCGTTCTGCTCGACCTGGCCCTTGAGCCGGTCGATCTCGGGCTTGGCGGCCTCCTCTGCCTCGCGTGCCTTCTTGGCCAGCGGCTCGGCGTCCTTCAGTCGCTTGCGCAGGCTGGCGTTCTCCTGGTTCTTCTTGCGGAGCGCCGACCTGGCCCGGTCGGCGTCGAACTCGCCTTCGAGCTCGTCGCCGGCCTCGCCGGAACCGTCGCCGCCGGACCCATCGGCGGGGTCGCCCTCACCCGAGCCGGGGTCACCGCCGGGGGCGCCGGAGTCTCCGCCGTCGCCCCCGCCCTCACCGGGGCCGTCGCCGCCGGAGATGAAGGGGCGGATGCGGCCGGCGACGTTCAGGTAGCGGCCGGGCTGGCCGGGGATGGTGAAGGTGTCGAAGTCGTAGGCGTGCTGGTCCATGCGCTGCCCTCCTGGGGCTGGGTGGTGGCCGCCTCCGGGGCGGTCAGGGGGTGCTGATCGGATCGGTCGGTAGCGGGCGGTCCTCGACGGCACGTCGGAACGCCGCTCGGGCGTCGTCGCCGTGCAGGCCGCTGGTGGAGCGGGCCCAGAGCTGCTGGAAGTGCCGGTTCCGGCCGGGCCACGGCTGGTGCCGGGTGAAGACCGGTTCGGCGGTGCAGCCGCAGTGCCCGTGGGCGGAGAAGCCGCCGGTCTGGTCGCTGCGGTAGACGGGGCCTCGGCTGGCGAGCATGGCGCAGAAGGCGCAGGGGTTGCCGTCGGTGACCCGGGCATAGCCGAGGGCGACAGGGTCGCTCTCGACGTTGTCGGTGATGGTGCGTCGACCCTGGTTGAGGGTCTGTCGGGTGACCTCGCCGGCTACGTGGGTGAGGGTGGTCGGGCCGGGGTTGGGCGCACCGGCGGCGACGAGGCGGCGGGCGTTGGCCGGGCCGGCGTAGCGGAGGCCGCCGATGATGTCGGTGGCCGGCGGTGGCGGCGGGAGGTGGGCGACGATCGGGCCGGCCCCCTCGAGGGTGCGGAACTGCTCGTAGTAGCGGGCTGCGAGGCCGGAGGAGTTGGCGCCCCGGGCTTGGATCAGGGCGACCAGTCCGGCCTCGACCGGCGGCCAGGTGGTGTCGATGTCGGCCGAGTCGAAGGCGGGCCAGATGGCGAGCAGCTGGGTGAGGGTGGCGGCGCGCAAGGCGAGCTGGAGTCGGCGGTGCTGCTCGGTGAGCCGGTCACCCGCCGCTGTTGCTGCCACCGGTCCCCGGCGCGCTCGGAGCGGGCGTGCCGCCCATCTGGCGGTTGAGCAGGTCGGTCAGTGAGCCGATGGCGTCGCCCTTGGCCGCCATCTCCTTGGCCGTCTCGACGTCCTGCTGGGTCCAGCCAGGGATCTTCTCCCACAGCAGCTCGACGGGGACGTTGAGCATCTGGGCGAGCTTGCCGAGGGCGTCGGCGGCGGTGGCGAGGCTGCGCGACTCCATGTCGCGCCAGCGGACCTGCGCTTCGGTGTCGCTGGCGCCGGCGGTGTCGCCCATGCCCAGGGCGGCGAGGCGCAGGCTCTGCTCGTGGGACTCACCGAGGCCGTACTGGGCCTCGGTGATGGCCCGGGTGAGCGAGGCCTCGGCGGCGGCGAGGGCCTCGGCGGAGAGGTTGGCCATCTGGCCGAGCATCTCGTGGGCGGGGGTCTGGCTGGTGGCCGAGAGGGTGTGGATCTCGTGCTCGGTGGCGGCGATGTACCCGTCGGGGGAGGTTGCCGGCAGCGAGCCGAACTTCGTATCCGGGTCCTCGGCGATGAGAATGTCCTCGATCGACAGCTCCAGCCTGCGCGCCGCCCGCTCCTCGGCGGTGCCCTCGGGCTCGGTCATGCCGGAGATGGTGCGCACCACCCAGGAGGCGAAGCGCTGCACGACGAGACGGTCGTAGGTGGTCTGGTTGATGCGACGGGCGATCGGAATGTAGGGCTCGACCTCGCCGTCGGCGCGGCCCTCGAGGTCGAGCTGGGCGGTGAAGCGGACGACCGGGCAGACGCCGGTTCCGTGGACGTCGTGGGTCACGTAGGTCAGCCGGCCGACGGTGCTGTCGGTGAGGATGCGGTGCACGACCTCGTCGTCGTAGAGCTGCAGCAGCCAGCCCTTCTCACCGTCGACCTTCGCCGGGTCGGCCTGAAGCGCGATCACCGGCCACTCGTCCGCGCCCTCGTCCTCGTACATGGCGATCATCCGGCGGGGTGACACGCCCCGCATGACCGGCATGGGCTGGCCGGCGGGGCTACGGCCGGGCAGGACCGTCTCGTAGGCGAGCCCGTAGGTGAAGGTGGCGCGGTGCAGCGGCACCTGGCGGGCGTCCATCCGGTTGGCCTGCCACGCCGTCCACGCCGGCGCCTCGGTGGTGGCGTCCTTGCGCCGGTAGCCGTCGATGTAGAGCTGCTGCACCCTCGAGTTGACCACCAGGCGCAGCCAGGGGGTGCGGGCCGATTCTGCCAGCCTGCGGTACTCCGCTGTGGCCTGGCGGGGCACGGCCGGCCTGTCGTGCTCCCAGCGAGCCCACTTGTCGATGCGGTTGAGGCGGTCACGTTCGGTGGTCAGCGCCGGCCAGAGCTCCTGGCGGACCATGTCGAGGGCAGTGGACTGGTCGAGCATGGCGACGCTCCTCACCACACCTTCCCGGTGCGCTGTCGTCTGCGGCGCCTCGAAGGGGGGAGGGCCAGGTAGTCGGCCCGGGCCAGCCGGGCGAGCATGGCGGCGGGCACCGAGTCGATCTTGCGCGCCGACTCGCGGTGCTCCTTGCGGACGGCGATGCCGAACTTGTTCGGCGCCCGGCGAGCGTGATGGAAGTGCAGCCGCATCTTCGCGGCGCCGTCGTGGGTCACCACCCTGTCGACGATCGCTTCGTGCAGCCGTTCGTAGCCGGCAGTGGCGGTCTGGGTGCGGTTGCGGAGGTCGTAGGCGATCGGGTGGCGGACGGTGGCCTTGGCCAGCAGGTCGGCGCCGAGGTCCTCGGCCCAACGGTCGACGTAGGACTCCCAGGGGTGCAGGTCGGAGTAGAAGCCGACGACGTCGTAGGTCTCGAACGCCGCCCGCACCGTGCGGTCGATGTCGGCACGGTCGACCTCGCCGGTTGCCTTCTGCGGCTCCCAGACCTTCACCTCGACCAGGTGGTCGAGGTCGACGTGGCACAGGATGAGCGCCGAGTGATCGTCGGTCGTAGAGCCGTCGAAGCCGAGGGTGACGAGGTCGCCGCCGGCGACGATCTTGGTGCCGTCGTAGCAGGCGTCGTACTCGGCGGGTGCCAGCCAGGCGTCCTCGGTGGCGGTGATCTGGTTGTACCAGAACCGCCGGCTGCGGCTGGGCGGGTTGCGGGTGTCGAGGATGCTCTCGACGATCGTGTCGGGGTCCAGCCACACGCTGTCGCCCCGCACCGACAGGACGGCCTCGCGGATGTTGGCGCGGGTCCGGGCGGCGTGCTCGTCGGCGGTCTCGTCGTCGAGCCTCGCCACGGCGAGCGGCGCCTCGGGGTGGGCCTCGAGCGAGTCGTACAGGATGCCGGTGGTGAGCGACTGGCCGGCCTCGGCGAGCTCCCACGCCTCCCGGTCCTGCTGTGCGACGGAGTCCTCCCCGGGCTCGTAGGCGTTGGTGATGTTGCCGGTGCGGGCCCGGCCCCCCTCGGACTTGCCGGCGTTGCGGTCGATCACCGCGGCCATGTCGTGGCCGTCGTTGCTGGCCAGCCAGTGCTGGGTCTCGTTGCCGAGCGTGAAGGTCGAGCGGGCACCCTCGAGGGTGGTCGGCGACGAGGTGACCGCCTGGATCAGCCGGGTGTCGGCCAGGCCGTGGACCATCTCCTTGCCGACCTGGATCGCGTAGAACGCCTTGGCCTCGGCTGAGAACAGCGACGGGAACAGCCGCATCGTGTTCTTGGTCTGCTCGAGGCTGACTGCTGCGGTCTGCACCCAGGCGTTCGGCTCGTCGATCGCCACCGGCTGACCGGCGACCAGATCGCCGAGCCGGCACGGACCGAAGGCCTCCACGGCGCACAGGCACGCCCCGATCGGGTCCTTGCCCCAGCCCTTCAGCCGCTGGAGCACGAAGTGGCGGAACAGCCACCGGCCGAGATCGTCGAGGGCGTACCACCACAGCAGGAACCGGGCCTGCTCGAGGGTGAAGCGCCACGGCCGGCCGCGCCCGTGCTGCAGCTCGGTGCCGCACCAGCCGAGCACGTCCCAGCCGAGGGTGCGCTCCGGCAGCAGCCAGCGGCGACCGTCGGTCTGCCAGGTCGGCCCGATGCGGACCGGCTCCCATCGGCGCCCTGTCCAGGGGAACACCGGGGGCTCGGCCAGCGCCCGGCGGTACCAGGCGATGACCTCCTCGTGCTCGTCGCCGGTCGGCGCCGCCAGCGGCCTACGCGCCACGACGCCAGCGCTGCTGCGCTGCCGCACGGGCACCCGCCGAGCGGCTCGCCCCTCCTTCCTCGTCCGGCAGGTCGAGCGCCTTCAGCAGCCGGGCCACCAGGGCACGGTGCTGGCGCAGCTCCTGCACCAGCGGCGACGCCACCTGCTGGCCCATGCTCCCCTTCACCATCAGCGGCCCGTCGCGCAGCTCCTTCTCCAGGCGCTCGATCAGGTCGACCTCCCGGCAGGCGTCCTCGAGCACCCGCAGCTCGTCGCTGCGCAGCTGGAAGCTTGAGGTCAGCGACCGCCAGAGCGTCCGGGCCTTCGTGCCGAGCTTCGTCGGCGGCTTCTCGTCCATTCGGCGACCCTCCCGGGGTCCAAGGCCCTCCAGGGGCGCTGCTGAAAACGTCGACAGGCCGCACGCAGATGGGGAGCTGCTATCCCAGCGGCGTGGGCGCTGGCGGGGCAAGGGGTCACCCCCCACCCCCTCAGGACAGGCCGGGATGCGTCTCGGGGTCCCGGCGGCGCTTCGGGCCGTGGCCAGCTGCCTGGTGTCCTTCAGCGGCGCTCTTGCGGCGATGGTGAGGTGTGCACAGCGACCGGAGGTTGGCGAGGCTGTGGTCGTCGCCGGGGATGATGTGGTCGCACTCCTCAGCGGGACCGTTGCAGCGCTGGAGAGCAGGGCTGATCCATGTGCAGCGGTGACCGTCGCGGGCGAACACGGCCTGGCGCCGTCGTTGCCAGTCCGGCGGTAGTCGGTCGCGGCGGTTGCTCGTCGACCAAGTCATGAGCGTTGGAACCCGATGACGCGCGGCTCGGTGATCGTGATGAGGGGCTGACCGTCGGGGCCGAGCAGCACACCGACGACGGCCGGGTCGTGCCACTCGACTTCGATGTCGGGTGCTGCTACTGGCCGGTCGAAGAGGTCGCCGTACTCGTCGGGTTCATCTGGGTCGCTCACGCCATCCCGCCTCGGGCGCACCACACGAACGGTAGGAATGTAAACGGTATTGCCAGCATGCGAAGCAGCGGCCGGCTCGGCCGGGTTCGGCGTAGGCATAGTCGGGGCAGCCGCGGGGGGTGCAGTGGGGGCAGCCGGGGCAGGAGCACACTGGGTCTCGATCGCAGCACGGAGATCCTGCAGAGGCGTATGGGTTGTACGGGTAGAGCGCAGGTTCGTACGCCCATCCGCAGGTGGAACAGGTGGCGAACTGTTGCTCTTCCCATCCGTCGAGGCGTCGCCCGGCTCGCAGTAGGAGTTGGCGCACACCTTCCCGGGACCGGGGCACGTACCCATCCGGACCGAGGATGCCGGCCTTGGCTACCTCGTCGAGGGTGAACCCTTGGCGGCGGAGGAAGGCGACGCGCTCCACCCTCGGCAACGTCGATGGCCTCATGTCCCGGTTCCGCCCCTGACGCGCAGGTGTCGTGGCCAGGGACCACGACACACCAGCCGACACCACCGTACCAAAAGGCGCTGACAGGATCGGGGGATGGTGCTCATCGGTGTGTCGTCTCGTGTTGGCGGGGCCACTTGCCGGTCATGTGGTGGTGGAGGACGTCGGCCTTCGACGGTTCGCTACCGGTGCGGTGGATGCGCCGGTAGCAGTCCTCGCATGCTGCGATCGGGCGGGGCAGGTTGCCGCCCGGGTTGCACTTGGGGCGCGACACCGGCGACCAGATGGGTTGCCCGCTGTTGGGGTCGTCGGCCTTGGCGCAACACTCGCAGCCCTTCGTGTTGTCCATTGCGGTGCGGCGCTTCTCCATGTCGGTCGCGGGGCGGCGTTGCGGGGCGGCAGCGGCGACCTCGTCGACCAGGGCCACGGCGTCGCGGTGCAGGCGGTGGACCCGCTGTCGTAGCTGGTGGTGGATGGCGGCGGCACGGTCGGCGATCAACGCGGCTTCGCCGGCCGGGTCGGTGTGGACGATCGTTTCGACTTCGCAGGCGAGGAGGTCGGTGTCGTCGCGGCAGGCGGCGTGGTCACGCTGGTGGGTCCAGCACCACGGCTTCCCTGAGCCTCGACCGACACCGTCGTAGGACTGGGCGCCCGGGCTGCCGGCTTGGCTGTCGCGCAGGACCCGGAACGCTTTGCCGAGCACGGCGGCGACTTGGTCGAGTCGGCGGGTGGCGGCTTGGAGCTCTGCGAGGGTGGCGGCTTCGTCGGATCGGAGGACGGTCGGGTCTGTCACCGACTCCCACTGTGGGGACGGGGGCGCGGACGGGCGGTCACGGCGCCTGCCTCGCTGCAGGCAGGTCGGTGTTGTTCATGCTGTCTCCCCTATCAGTCACTTCACGCTGGCCGTTCGCTGGACGGTGACGAACACACGGTCACCGATGCGCCACGTTCCCGCAGCGGTGACGAACGTGATGGTCGACTCCCCGGTCGACGCCCCGTCGGTGGCGGTCACCACCTCCATCGTCGGGGACCCGTCGCCCCTGCGGATGCGGTGGGCTTCGATGTTGTCGACTCGGAGTTTCAGGTTCACCCGGCCGGTGGTCAGGCTCACTCTTGCTCGCTTTCCGGGCACGGATGCGCCCTGCTAGTTGATCCAGGTCGTGGACCGGCCAGATCATCGTCGGCACCTGGCGGGCCGGGTCCGGTAGCCGGTACAGCACCATCGACGCCCGACACTCCGCTGCCTTGGCCTGCTGCTCGACATGCGGGAACGTGTAGATGGTGCCCTCTGTCGACGAGGTGTGAATGCACCCCACCTCGCCCTCGATCCCGTCGGGCCAACGCAACCACTGGCCGAGCATCGAATGGTCGACAGCGAACGGGGCGGTCACGCGGCACCTCGTCGTTGCTGGCCGCGCTTCCAGTACCCGACCCACGGCCACTCACCCGGCCGGCCACGATCCAACCGGTCCGGCCAGTCGCACGGCATCCGATCAGGGCGGAACCGCCCCAAATCCAGCGACCCACGAATGTCCGTCGACGGCGCCAACTTGATCCCCAGCTCCGGCCACCGCAACCACAGCGACGTCCCGTACGGCACCAACTCTCGGGCCCCGGCCTGACCCTTCGGTGCGTGATGCTCCAGCACCAGCGAGAACCCGTAGCGCATCCGCAACCCGTCCAACAGGTGCATCACGTCGAGCGCCGCCTGCTCGTCGCCGTCCTTGCCGGGCCGATACAGCTTGTACATCGGGCCGGCGCACACCACATCGGGTTTCGTCGCAGCGATGACCCGCTCGAGGTCGGCACGGTCGGCCCGGGTGCGGAGGTTCATCCCGTCGGGGCGATGCCACAGCCACGCCCGCCACGGCGCATAGTCCTCGGCGTTCATCTTCGCTTTCGCCCGGATCGGGCGGCATGTCGTCCGGACCGCGTCCTCCGGGTTCTCACAGTCGACGAGCAGGCACCGGACCGGCTCGAAGCGTGGACCGCCGAACGGGGCGATGCCTTGCGCCGCGCCGAGCACGATCGTGCGGGCCACCATCGACTTCCCGGCGCCCTCGGGAGCGACGAACATGGCACGCCACGACCTGCGCAACAGGCCCGGCACCACCCACGGCTCGTCGACCGATTCGCGGTCCAGGAACTCGTCGAAGGTGGACAGGCCCGACACGTCCCCGGCCCCGGTGGGACGCCCGACCTCGCCGAGCAACGCATGGGCCATGTCGACCAGTTCGCCGGCCTCCATCGTCTGTTCCCACGCCTTGACCCGCAGATCTGCGGCCACCCGGAGGATGTCACGGTGGGTACGCCAACGGGTGAGGATGTTCACCCACTGGGCGAGGCCGGTGGTGCCCGGAGCGTCAGCGGTCAACTTGAGCAAGGCCGGGCCGGTCATCGAACTCGCTGACCGTTTGGCCTCGTCGGCCACGGCGATCACGTCGGTCACGTCCCGGCCGGTGTCGCGGATCTGGCAGAGCACCGACCACAGCCCGGCGTTGCCCTGGTCGTAGAAGTCGCCGGGTTCGAGGGCGTGGCGGACCGCGTCGAACGCCCGGGTGGCGAGCATCGACCGCGCCGAGGATGGCCCGTTCGGCGTCGAGGTCGTGTGGGAGGGCGTCGCTCACGTGAACTGCTGCCCGGCGTAGGGGTCGTTCAAGTCGGGGGCGGGGGGCGGGTTCACCACGTCGTCGTCCTCCCAGCGTCGGCCGTTGAGCCATGTCGCGGCGTGCGGCACCTTGTCCGGGGCGCGGCCCTCGGTGGCCCACGCCCGCTTCTGGACGGCGAGTCGCTCGCTCAGCACCGTCGGGGAGACCTTGCCGGGACCCTTGACCGCCTTCCGCCACGCCTTGAGCGCTTCCTGCTTGGCGACCTTGCGCGGGTACGACGACCAGAACCCGTCGAACGCACCCGTCACCGGCAGGTGACGACTGTTCGGTACCGACGAGCTGCAGCGAACGAGCGGGGTCCGGTGACGGGGTTTTACTTCCCTCTTCCCTCTCCCTCTCCCTCTCCCTGTCTGTCGCGTCCCGTTTTCCGCGACGCGTCGCGTATCCGTCGCGGTGTCGGGCTTGTCCTGCGGGACACGGGCGTTCTTCTTCTTGCTGTCCCGCCACACCTTCTTGCGGTCGTTTTCCGCTTGCCTACGCGGATTTACCTCGTCGGCCGACATGTTGCGCTTGAGCCACGCCGTCACGTACCAGCCCCGCTCCGACTCGGTCCAGAGGCCGACCCGGACGAGGTCCGCGACGTAGATGTCCCGGTCGCCAGAAGGGGTGATCGAGCCGAGAGCGCGACGGTGGATGAACCCGTCGGTGAGGTTCAGTTTGCAGTAGGCGAGGGACCGGATGAACAACAGCTCGGACCTCTCGTCGTCGAGGTCGAGGACCTTCGGGTCGGCGGCGTAGGTGGCGTCCAACTGGACGTAGAGCCCGCTCACCGCGTCCTCAGGTAGTCGAGGGCGTCGTACAGCAAGATGTCGATCTGGCGCATCGCTGCACAGGCTGGGAACTCTCCGGCCTCGGCGTGGCGGATGAGCCTCCGTGCCGCCTCGACCCGCAGCTTCGCCTCGTCGTGCGCTAGCTGGGTTTGGTGGCTAATGTCGGTCATTGCTGGTCCTCCTTCGTAGGACTGGCCAGAGCCGGGGCCGCTACAACGGCGCCCGGCTCATCTCGTTCTCCGGTCACAGTAGCACCCCCCTCGCACACATGATCGGTATCGAACGGGCCGACAAACCCGCAATCGAGGCACCGCCACAACGGCAATGGGGGCCGAGGAACCCGCGGTGGAAGCGACAAAGGGACCATCACGTCATCACCTCGTCGGCCAGGGCGATGCGCCACGTCCCCACGTTCGGTTCGTGGTCACGTACCACCAGACCGCGCCCCACGAGCGCGTCGACCGCGTCGCCGACCGTGTTCCTCGAGTGGCCCACCAGCGTCGCCAAGGTGCGGACGGCACGACCGGCGTCGTCGACCACGTCGGAACGTTCCAGCTCGGCGACGATCCGCCGTTGCACTTTGCCCAACCGTGGGAGCTTCGGGCCGTCGGTGAGGTCGTAGACCCGTCCGGCCCAGCGGCCGGCGACGGGACGGACCCGGTCGGCTTCGGCGGCGCACTCGGCGATGACGGGGCAGCGGTCGCAGAGGTCGCGGGCGGCGGGGCTGCGCGGGTGGTCGATGACCACGCTGTTCCCCTTGCACGCGGCGTCCTGGTGCCAGGTCATCGCTCGCGCTTCTCGTCGCAGTAGAGGCAGTGGCCGTCGTCGGTGAACATGTGGCCGAGGCGAGCGCAGTTCCCGCGGGCCGGTGGTGGCGGCCAGTCGGTGAGCACCGGCGGCGGTCGCAGGCGCGACGAAGGCGGCTCGATCACGCGGCGACCCCGTCGAGCATCGGGACGAGCAGCAGCCGTGCCGCCAGCTCGGACACCTGGGGCTGGACGCTGTTACCGAGGCACCGCAGCGCCGCGGTGCGGCCGAGCCCGTCGACCCAGTCCTCGGGGTAGCCGAGCATCCACTCCACGAACGGCGGGGACAGCCGGCCCCTGTCGTCGGTGAGCAACGGGGCGGGGCGGGTCAACCGTTCCCACCGCTCGACGGCGGGTCGGTAGGCGCCCCACGGACCACGTCGGTCAGCGTCCATCCCAATGACATGGTGTCCTTCTTGGCCTTCCGGTTCGCCGTCCCGTTGCGGGCAGCCTTCGAGTCGCCCACCGTCGGCGTCGGCAGCAGCTTGTCGATCGAGTCCAGCGACCACCTGATCGCCGCTCCCTCGCTCGCCGAACGGTTGCGCCCCGAGCGGTTCGCCATCGGCGTCGGAAGCAGCGATGAACACCCGCTCGCGTCGATGGGGGGCGCCGACGTCGGACGAACGAAGCACCTGCCACTCCGCATCAAACCCGAGGTCGGCCAGGTCCCCGAGAACTCGTCCGAACCCCAGGGAAAGGTGCCCGCGGACGTTCTCCAGCAGGACGAAGCGGGGTCGTAGAACGCCCACGGCGTCACGGACGGCGGGCCAGAGGTGTCGGTCATCATCTTCCCCCTGCCGGAGTCCGGCGTGGCTGAACGGCTGGCACGGGTAGCCCGCCGTGAGCACGTCGACCGGCTCAACGCCCGCCCAGTCGACGGCGGTGAGGTCCCCGAGGTTCGGCACGCCGGGCCAGTGGCGGGCGAGCACGGCCGAGGCGTGCGGGTCCACCTCGGCGTGCCAGACGGTGCGGGCCCCGGTGGCGCGCTCGACGCCCAACTCGATGCCGCCGATTCCCGAACAGAGCGAACCGATTCTCACCCCTGCCGCCGTTCGTCGTGCATGGTGACGGTGACCCGGTAGTCGGTGCGGCACGGGGCACAGTGGGCGATGGCCTGGGTGAGCGTCGGGTAGGGGCGTCCGCTGGCGCGGTGGTCGACGGGCCGTCCACATCGGGGGCAGGAGAGCGGCACCGTGTAGGCGTTCACCGGGGGCTCGTCTCGGTCACATCGGCGACGAGTGCCCAGCCGCAGCGGGTGCAGTCGCGTCGGGTGGTGGTTTCGACGGCGCCGTAGCCGCCGTGGCGGATGAGCGGGAGTTGCCCGAACGTGAAGGTGCTGACGGCCGAGGCGCAGACCGGGCAACAGGTTGGGTCGATGGGGACGAGGGCGCGGGTGACGGTGGAGCGGGGCCACAGCTTCCAGCCACCGCCGCTACGAATCCCAAGGTGGCGACGCTGGTGCATGGCGGGCAGGTAGCAGCCGCCGCCGCAGGCGTAGACGAGCAGGTCGTGGGAGACGAACCACTGGCGGTCGTCGAGGTCGATGTCAGCGCCGAAGCGCATCGCACGATCCATGCGTGCCTCGGTGGTGCGGTCGGCGAGATCGAGGGTCACCGGCGGGCCCTCCCCCAGTGCGTCGAGCATGGCGTCGACCAGCGGCGGAGCCAGCTCGGTACCACGTCGCCGTCCATCTCGGCGACCATGATCACGGCACCGGGTGACCGGCATCGCCTCATTGGAGTGGCCCCACCACACCTTCGACGCGTCGCAGTGGATCACCCTGGCATCGTCGGTCCAGATCCCGGCGACGGTCATGGCGTCCTCGGTGGACCGGACCAGCTTCGACAGGTCGGGTTTGCGGTCGGGCGCCCATCGGGCCTTCGTGGCGCTCTTGGGCTTCGGCAGGGTGAACGCCACCCGGAGGCCCAGCGGGCCGTCCAGCGGCACCGGAGGGCGCAGAGCGAGCGCCGCGTGGACGACGGCTTCGCGCCACGGCTTCACGGCCTTGGACGACTCGACCATGATCCCGTTGCCGACGTGGCGTTTGCTGCCCTGCGGCGCGGGGAGGCCGACGACGTGGAAGGAGACGGCGCTCACGCCTCACCCCCGAGGATGCCGGCGTCGAGCAGGACCAGCGCGGCGCACACCTCCCACGGCTCGGCCTCGGTGGCGACCTCGCACGCACAGGTCCGCTCCCATCCGACGGCGGCATGCGATTCGGCGTCGACAGTCCAGCATTCATCGTTTCGAAGCACCAAATCTTCCACGGCCCGAAGATGCCGGCGTACCCCCAGGGCTTGCTCGGCTCCATCCCGATGGCTGCCCAGTCCTCGGCGGTCGGCTCGGCGGCGCTCACCGCCCCACCTGCTCACGCCTGGTGAGCGGCGCGTGTCCGACGGGCATCAGCGTCGGGAGGTACATCTCCAGCGCTCGGGTGACGAGATGACTAGCGGTCAGATCCCGGATGTGTGCCTCAGCCTTCACCCGATCGAAGATGGCGGGCGGCAGGCTGACGCCCAACGTGCGATTCCTCACATCGCCGCTCACTGCCCCACCGCCCCGTCGAGCACGGCGGCGAGGTCGGCCCGCATCTCCTGTCCGCAGGTGGGGCACCGCCACCCGTCGGTGAGCATCCGTTCCCGCACCGCCAGACCGTCGGGGTCGGCGGTCTCGACCAGCGACACGGGTGCCAGGTCGGCGAGGTTCCAGCCGGACGTCCCGTCGCCGACCTGGAAGTACCATTCGTCGCCGGGGCCGGCCGACTCGCGTAGGTCACGACGACGCATCCGGTCGCGCCTTCCACGACGTCACCTTCGGCCCACGGTGCCGGCAGGGTCCCTGTTCCCCAGTTGTTGCGGGGTCGCCGTCCGAGCATGTTGTCTGTCAGTTGGCGCCGTTCGCGCATCGTGTACTCGCGGGTCATGCCGCGCCCAGCATCCGGTCGACGAGCTGGTGGGCGGACTGCTGTAGCTCAGCGACGATGGGGGCGAGCGCATCCGCAGCCCTCGCCGCAGCCCTCGCCGCATCCCACGCCGCAGCCCTCGCAGCCCCCGCCGCAGCCCTCGCCGCAGCCCTCGCCGCAGCCCTCGCCGCATCCCTCGCAGCCCCCGCCGCATCCCACGCAGCCCCCGCCGCATCCCACGCCGCAGCCCCCGCCGCATCCCTCGCCGCATCCCACGCCGCATCCCTCGCCGCATCCCACGCCGCATCCCACGCCGCCATCGCGTCCTCGCGGGCCGCGTTGATGGTCGGGAGCGTGGACTCCACGTCCGTCCCGGCGGTGAACTCCGGCAGTCCGGCCAACCGGTCCGCAGACTCGACCAAACCGGCCAGCCGCAACCATGCCGGGGTATGCACCCGTACCAGCCAATCGAGCGCCATCCACGCCCGCCGATCCTCCACCTCCTGCGAGGCACGCGAACCGACCAGCCGCGGGATGTACCGCTTCAGCTGCTGGCGTTCGTCGTCACCGAGGTCGTCGTTCCAGGCCCGCAGGAACGCGGCGATCACCGGGCTGGCGCAGGCCGGCTGGTCCGACCACGCCTCACCGGCCAACAGGGCTACCGCCTCAAGAACACATGCCCCGTCGGCCGGGTCGTCGTGCGCACCCTTCTCAAGGTGGAGATGGTCAAGCCAGCTATCGACATCGGTGATGCTCATGGCGAAACCGCCTTCCGCCAGGTGCCCCTACAGATCCGGCTGACGGTGGCCGGATGGACGCCGTACCGCTTGGCGATGGGAGCGAGGAGTTCGCCCCTGAGCCGGCTTGCCCGGATGTCCGCTACGTCCTCGTCGCTCAGCTTGGCGCACCAGTGGGACTCGCCGGTCGGCTTGTTGTGCCGCCCTCGTTCCGTGCAGTCGGCCATGTTCTGGCGCCGTGTCCCGGCGTAGAGGTGAGCGGGGTTCACGCACCAGCGGTTGTCGCAGGTGTGGCAAGCGTCCATGCCGTCAGGGACGGGCCTGCCATGGATGGCGAGGCTTAGGCGCGTGGCCCTCCACCCCTTTCCTCGGTAGCTGAACGAGCCGTATCCGGTTTGCGGGTGGATATGGCCCACCCATCGCCAGCAGTCGGGCCCGGCTTCCACTCGCGCCCAGAACGACGCGACGAGGCGGGGGTCCATCACGCAGGCCCCGTCGTCGGGACTGTCGTGGGCGCCTTTGTCGAGGTGCAGGGTGTCGAGGTCGAGAGTGGCGGTCATGGTGCTCCTTCGATCAGATCGAGTTGGCGGGTGAGGTCGGCGCGGACGGCGGCAAGGTCCCGTTGCGCCCGGTCTGCCCGGGCTTGGGCCACCTCGACCCGCACCGACATGGCACGGACCGACGCCCAGTGGGCGCGCCGTTCGGCGTCCAGAGCGGCTTCGAGGCGGGTGCAGGTGTGTCGTGCGGCGGCCAGTTGCCGTCCGGGTGGGGTGAGCGCCCACAGGGCCGCACAGACGCTCACGCGGCACGCTCCGGGGTGAACAGGGCAGGCAGGTCGGACAGCTCCACGACGTCGAGGAACATGCCGAGCCGGTCGTGGGCCAGATCCACGTTGCGGGCGTCGAGGTCGATGCCGATGGCGTCCCGGCCGTGGCCCGACGCCGAGATCCCTGTGGTGAACGTCCCCGCGAACGGATCGAGGACGAGGCCGCGTCGCCAGCCGGGGCCGGTGTGGTAGCCGTCGAGACGGATGCCGTCGGTACCGGGGCAGCCACACGACGACCAGCCGGTGGTCTCCTTGATGGCGTTGCTCGCGGCACCGTGGGGTCGTTGGCCTGCAGGGTGTGGTGCCGCTGTGCATCGTCGAAGCGGTAGTCGGGTCATCGATCCCACGCTTTGCGCCGTGACTCGGCACCCCGCAGGTGCGGCACACGCGTCGAGGACACATCGCCTGGATCAGCCGCTCAGGGATCTCCGTCGGCCATGTTGCGAAGTGGGCGCCGCTGTAGTTGCCCTTGTTGACCACCCACCAGTCGAGCAACGGGGCGCCGCTCGCGTACCGGTGCTGGATGCCGAGCGTGTCCCGGTTGTCCGCGACCCCCGCCTTCGCCGTCGTGTTCGGCCGGACGTCGACCCCTTGGGCGGTGCGGGCGTGGGTGTTCGGGTTCGCCGGCTGCCGGGTCGCCAACTCGTCCCACCAACGCCGCGCCGACGTGCAGGCCACCACGATGTCGTTGTGCGCCCGACGCCACTTGTCGCCGTCGTCACCAGGGGTCGGGTTCGGCTTGCACCACTCGACCACGTTGCGGACCCGCCACTTCCCCGCGGGTGAACCGGCGCCGGTCAACGGGTGGACCCCGTAGGCCAACGCCACCCGGTACAGCTCGGGGGTCAGGTACAGCGACTTGGCCAGCACCTCGTCGCCGGTGATCCGGCCGAACTTCGGTTGGCCGTCGCGCCACCCGCCGGCGGCGTAGTCACCCCCGCGCCACCGGAGCCCCCCATCTTGTCGCCGATCTCCACGGCGATCGACCCGTGCGGCGCCAGCACCCGCCGCCACCCGGCGGTGTAGTCGAGCATGTGGCGACGAACTCGACAGCGGTCGGCTCGCCCCCCAGTTCGAGCGCCTTGTCAGGGTGGTCGGCGGGCAGGTACTCGCGCTGACGAAAGAAAGGAACGTCGTCACCACGAGGTCGACCGTCCCGTCGGGGAGCGCGGCGACCACCTGCGGGTGTCGCCCACCACGTAGGCTGGCCGTCACTCCCCTGCCTCCACGATGCGCCGGTACTCGGCCAGAGCTTCGGGGTCCCACGGGGAAGGGATGGCGCCAGGGTCAGCGTCGGTCCAGCGCCACGCACCTCGCTCAAACGGCGGCCCGTGGCTGGTTTGGGGATGACCCGGCCATTCCGAACACCTGCCCGGCCCGAGCGTACCGCCACGCCGCGCCCCGCACCTCCCGCCCGTGTCGTGCAGGAGCCGCACCACACGGTGAGCCAGGTCCCGCTCGGCCCGGAGGTCAGCTATCGGTGTCTCCGGCCGGTCCTGTGCCA
Source organism: uncultured Acidimicrobiaceae bacterium (assembly GCA_963811245.1). Classification (GTDB taxonomy): domain Bacteria; phylum Actinomycetota; class Acidimicrobiia; order Acidimicrobiales; family Salinilacustritrichaceae; genus Salinilacustrithrix. The sequence goes on along the minus strand of CAWEQL010000018.1, from coordinate 4,246 downwards.
GCCGTGCGGCCTTCGACTCTTGCAGCGACCTTTGCAGCGCAGCCATGAGGTCCTTCGGCTCGCTCACTCCTCCACCTCCCGCCACTCGGTGACGGTGTGCGGCTCGTAGCGGATGGCGGTGGTGGTGTCGATGTACCAGCCGCCCCACTGCTCCACCTCGTCCTTCGCTTCGTCCTCGGTGCACCAGCGCACGTCGCCGTCGGGGTGCACCGCCATCCAGCGACCCAGTTCGGCGCCCGCCAGCCAGTCGCGCAGGTCGGGGGCGGCTGCGTCGATGATGAGCTGCCGTGCCCGCTCCTGGGGGCTCAGAACGGGGGTGCCGTCGATCAGCGACCACACGGCGATCACATCGGGATGGGGCCACGGATCGAAGCCGACCCGGGCCCACGCTTCGCCGTCCCCCCAGCGTCGCAGCACCAGGAACTTCCACCCGCCGGGGGCCGCTGTCACCCGCTCCGGGTGGAGGGCGTCGGGGTGCTCGGCCAGCAGCCTCTCCTGCCACGTCGGCTCCGGCTTGGGTCGGGCGACGACGTGAAGGCCACTCGGGATGTGCCCAAGCCCATTATTGGGGTCGCGCCAACCGACCACACACTGAACCTCCATCCCACGCCGTAACGCTTCCATTGCGGCCACCAGCTCGGCACCTTCGGGTAGCTCCATCACGGTCCTCTTCTCGCTCATCGGTCACCCCGCACCAGCAGGCCCAACTCGTAGGCCCACGCCGGATTCGCATGCGCGTTGTCGTGGTGGGCACGGCAAAGCGTCAGGCACCGGTCCGGGTCAAGCCACGACGACACCCTGTACGCCCCCCCACCAGGCTCGTGGACGTCCAACGGGCCGGCACACGCCACGTCGGGCACCAGGGGCGCAGCGACACACCCACCGTCCCGCTCGAGGACCACAGCACGCACCTTGCGCCGTTCCGCCAGGAGCATGCGGCGCTTCTGCGACATCGCCTTGAGCCGGGTCCGCTTCATGCCGCCATCTCCGGACCGGTCCGAGCGAACTCCGCGTCAGCACGGTAGGCGGACATGAGGGATTGCAGGGCCGAGAGCTGGGCACGACGGGCACGCACCGCCTCTGTTGCTGCCTGCTTCATCGCCTCCGGCGTAGTGGGCGGCACGACGTTCCTTTGACGTGACCAAATCGACGGCATGGCGGCGTCATCGACCGTCCCTTCCGTCGCAGCGTGAGCCCTCGCCCGGGCCAGGCGGTAGTCGTCCTCGGCGTCCGCGTACTCGCGGGCGAAACGGCGCATCGCGTCGATGCCGTCGTCCAACAGGCGCGACAGGCGCACCATCTCGGCGGTCAACTCGGACGGCGTCACGCCTGCCCCTCCAACCAGCCGTTGGCCTTGCCGACCAGGTCTGCGGTCAACCGCTCCGGGCGCCCGAACTCGGCGACGAACGACCGCTTCACCTCGTTACGCCGGTCCGGGTCCTCGATCGCGTTCATCGCCGCCTTCAACGCTTCGACCTCGGCATGACCGGCCATCGGCTCCACGGACCCCAACCAGTCGCGCAACGTCTCCCCGAACTCGGCGGTGTGACCGAGCTTGAACATCTGCCCGGCCAACGGGGCACACCGGGTCTTATCCACCAACAGGTTGCTCGTAGTCGAGGTCGGCGGTGACGGTCAGCTCGTACTCGAGGCCGGCCCGCTGGATCGGTGCCATGCCCACCTTGCGGGGCACCTGCCGCCCGTTGCGTTCCTCCAACACGTACTCGGTCTTGGACCGCATCGTCACCACCACATGGCACGGAGCGGTGAGCAGCCCCATGATCATGTCGTTCTGTGCGGGGGTGCCTTCCTTCCACCCGGCGAAGCTGTTACCCCTCGCCCTCGCAGCAGCAGCGTCGACGATGTCACGGGTGCCGCCCTCGCCCTCCCAGTAGTGCGACAGCGAATCGACGACGATCACCTCGTAGTCGTCGCCCTGCTCGACGAGAACCGCCTTCAACTCTCGGGGGTCGCACGGCGGGTCCCACTCGACAACGTCGAAGCTGTAGAAGTCGGCGTACAGCGACTAGCGGACCCTCGTTCGGTGTCGATCACCAGGACCCGGCCGTCACCAGCGAGGGTGCGGGGCGAGCCCCACGCAGTCCACGTCTTGCCGGACCCCACGGGTCCAGCCGACCCGACCCCGGGCCTTCTGGCCCTTGCGGACAGCGGGACGGGGAGTGAACCGGCTCACCGGGTCACCGCCTCGACCACCGCCGCCGCCAACGCCTGCCCGAGCGGGTGATGGCAGGTGTCAGCGATGACCCCGGTACGGGGATCGATGACGTGCTGCAGCTGCGGCCAGGGACGGGGCCGGTACTCACCGTCGATCATGTAGGCGGTCATGGCAGGTCCACCCAGTCAGCGGGGATGGACTGGCCGTCGTGGTCGCACCGGGGGCACAGGTCGTGGCCCCGGGCGACGGGCTGGTCGCACATCGAGCAGTCCCCCACCACGCGCCCGACACGCCCGCACTTCGGCGACCGCCTCGTCGGAGTCGTACCAGTCGTGGTCGACGTCGAGGTCCGGGTCGCGGCGTTCGGCCCTGAGCCGTTCGGCGAGGTCGGCGTTGTGCCGCCACCGACGTTCGGCTTCGGTGCCGTTCACGCGTCGCGCTCCACGAGATCCGGGTCGATCGACACGAACCGGCCGGAGTCGAACTGGACTGTCGCGTGGCCCCCCCGGTATCGGGTACGGGTCTGTGGGCGGCGGTCACCGGCGGGGAGCGGCCAGTACCACAGTCGACCGGTGCGGACCTCGCCGGTCGGGTAGTACACCCGGACCGGGTGCGGTCCTTCGCGTCGGTCACCGACAGCGGGCTCATCGCCATCCACCTCGGCGCGCACCTCGACCTTCTCGGGCACGAACTCGACCGGCTGCCACACGTGGTCACCCATGTCGACCGCGACCTCGTGTTCCCCGGTGGGGTGGACCACCACCAACAGGCGGTCGTCGCCGTGGTCGATGGTGATGTGCAGCGCCCCGCCGGTCACTGGTCGGCCTCTCCGACATACCGGGCGTACAGGTCGTACACCTTCTCGCCGCCCACAGCGCGGACCCGGGTGACGGCCTCGAACCCACGGTGGTGCTTCCTCATCGCCTGGGCGGACGATGTACCCGGTCGCGGAGACGCCCCACTCGCCGGGCCGGTTCCGCAGCTCGGCCCGGAACGCTTCCAGCACGGGGCTCGTGCGGCCACGCTTCGACGGTGGTGGGGTCTCCCACTCGATGTCTGCCATGTACGCTTCTCCTTTGTTGAGCTGCCCCGCCGATGGCTCACGACCAGGCGGGGCAGCGGTCTCTATGGGGTCGGGTGCGGGCGCCCCGAAGGGCGGACACGTCGGGAGGGCATGTCGTGGTCCCAGCCACCCGGACCGGCACCGCGGGGAAAGGGCCACCCACCACCGCGGTACCGGTCGAGGAGTCCAGAGCCGCCCGGCACGCTCCAACCGGTCATCGACCATTCGCCGGTCCTCTCGCCGGATACGCCACTCGCACAACAGCCAGCCGACCGCGGCCAACGAGGCGACCAGCACGAAGAACCACTGTTCGCCGGTCACTGGTCGTCCGTGCGGTCAACGGCACCGGAGGGGAGGCGGGGCCCCTCCGGTGCCTCATCGCCGCGCCCCGACGAAGGGCAGCACAGCGGACCTCGTCGCGGCGTGTCACGCAGCGAGCGAAGTGGCGGACGGTGCGGGAACCGCAGTCGGGGCAACGCATCACAGGTCGCCGTCCCGGTCGGCGAGATGTTCGAGCAGCACCACCACCGTGGCGAACGTCAACAGCGCACCAGCGAAGATCAGGACCAGCACGGGCAGCACTTCAAGGACTGTCGCCCAGCTCACGTCGGTTCCATCCGCTCACAGGTCAACGTGTCGGCCAGGCTGCGGCAGAGCCGGGCCGTTGACAGGCGTGCCCAGTCGCGGGCCAGTTCGTCGTCCGATTCGAGGTCGTCGGCCATTGCCCGCAGCGCTTGGGGGGACATGCGGTCCAGGGGGGTCACGACGCCGCCTCAGCAGCGAGCTTGGCGGCCAGCCGGTCGACGTCGGCGGTGCGGAACAGGTAGACACCGTTCGGGCCGGGCAACTTCACGGCGGGCGTCATGCGCCCCGACTGGACCAGCGGGTGATCGTGCTCCGCTCGATGCCGAGCCGTTCCGCCGGCTCGACGGTGCCGATCAGTTCGTCGCTCACGTCGGACACTATGGGGGGTGCAACGGGTCTTGTCAAGACTTGTCGACTGTGAC
>CAWEQL010000017.1:0-17378 GCA_963811245.1 uncultured Acidimicrobiaceae bacterium | reverse complement strand
TCCGTGGCACAACGTCTACCTCTACCCTGCGATCCTCTTGGGGAGGTTCGGCTTGATCGTGCCGCCGCTGCTCGTGCCGCTGCTCGCAGGAGAGGCCTGGCGGCGGTGGCACCGCGAGCCTGCCGTCCACTTCGCTGCTGGCGTGGCGGTGCTCAACCTGCTGCTGTACTTCACCTACTTCTTCCAATCACCCCGCTTCGTGCTGCCTGCAGTCTGCGCATTGATTGTCTTGGCGTCGATGCTTGTGGGTCGTCTCGTTGCCGGTGCCGTCGATGCGAATCGATCCGGTACAGGCTCGTCCCGAGCGAGGCTGTCGCAGCGCCGAGCGGGACGAGCACGGGTCCGCGATCGGCCAATAGCCTCGAGCCGTGGTCCAACGTCCTCCCGCCGGCACGATCCCGGACGCGCCCGGCTCGTACCAGTTCAAGGACGCCCACGGGCGGGTGATCTACGTCGGCAAGGCCAAGAGCCTGCGCCAGCGGCTGTCGAACTACTTCCAGAACCCGCGCAACATGCACCCGCGCACGGCGCAGATGGTGGCCACGGCCGAGTCGGTCGAGTGGATCCAGGTCCGCAACGACGTCGAAGCCCTCATGCTCGAGTACAACCTGATCAAGCGGCACCGGCCCCGCTTCAACGTCCGGTTGCGCGACGACAAGAGCTACCCGTTCCTCGCCGTCACCGTGGAGGACGACTGGCCCCGGCCGATGGTGATGCGGGGCCGCAAGCGCAAGGGCGTCCAGTACTTCGGGCCCTACGCCAACGCCTACGCCATCCGGGAGACGCTCGACCTGCTGCTGCGCACGTTCCCGCTGCGGACGTGCTCGGACAACAAGTTCAACAACCACCACCGCCTCGGCCGGCCCTGCCTGCTGTTCCACATCGAGAAGTGCTCCGGTCCCTGCGTCGGCGAGGTCGAGCCGCGACGAGTACCGGAAGATGACCGACGAGCTGCTCGCCTTCCTCGACGGCGAGACCGACGAGGTCGTCGCCCGCATGGAAGCCGACATGGCCGAGGCCAGCCGCGAGCTCGAGTTCGAGAAGGCGGCCCGGGTGCGGGACCGGCTCGAGAGCGTCCGCAAGGCCATCGCCAAGCAGCAGATGGTGGGCGACCGCAGCGAGGACCTCGACGTCATCGGCCTCGCCGAGGACGATCTCGAAGCGGCGGTCCAGGTCTTCTTCGTCCGCAAGGGTCGGGTGGTCGGGCCGCAAGGGTTTCATCGTCGACAAGGTCGAGGACCTCTCGCCCGGTGCGCTGATCGAGCACGTCCTCGAGGGCCTCTACGACGACCCGCCGCTCGGCATCCCCAAGCAGGTGCTGGTGCCGACGATGCCCGACGACGTCGAGCTCTACGAGGAGTACCTGTGCGAGCTGCGGGAGTCGAGGGTCGAGATCAAGGTGCCCCAGCGCGGCGAGAAGGTGCGGCTCCAGGAGACGGTGGCCCACAACGCCAAGGAGGCCTTCGCCCGTCACCGGCTCAAGCGGGCCAGCGACCACAACAGCCGGGCCCGGGCCCTCAACGAGCTCCAGGAGTACCTCGGCCTGCCCGAGGCCCCGCTGCGGATCGAGTGCTACGACATGTCCCACATCCAGGGCACCGACTACGTGGGCTCGATGGTCGTCACCGAGGACGGCCTGCCCAAGAAGTCGGAGTACCGGCGGTTCAAGATCAAGGAGGTCGACGGCAACAACGACTTCGCCGCCATGGAGGAGGTGCTGCGCCGGCGCCTCACCGCCTACCTCATCGAGCGCGACAAGCCGGTGGGGGAGCGGCCCAACAAGTTCGCCTACCCGCCCCAGCTGCTCCTCGTCGACGGCGGCAAGGGCCAGCTGACCAGCGCCGTGAACGTGCTCGACGAGCTCGGCCTGCGCGAGGAGATCCCGGTGGCCAGCCTGGCCAAGCAGTTCGAGGAGGTGTTCGTCCCCGGCAAGGCCGACGCCATCCGCATCCCCCGCCAGTCCGAGGCGCTCTACATGCTCCAGCGCATCCGCGACGAGAGCCACCGCTTCGCCATCACCTACCACCGCCAGCTGCGCGACAAGCGCATGACGAAGTCGGTGCTCGACGACATCCCCGGCCTCGGCCCGACCCGCCGCAAGCGCCTGCTCCAGGAGTTCGGCTCCCTGAAGAAGGTCAAGGCGGCCACGCTCGAGGAGCTCCAAGCGCCGAGCTGGCTCCCCGACACCGTCGCCGAGGAGCTCTGGAACCACCTCCACCGCCCGGTCCGCCGCTGAGGGGCACGTCGTGCTGTTCGCTCCGGTCGACCTCGATCTGCCTCGTGGGCAACGCGGTCGAACCCGATCTCGTGGTCGTCCCGCGATCGAGCGTCGGCGAGGAGCGGCTGTCGTTGCCCGTGCTGCTCGTCGTTGAGCTGGTCTCGCCGTCGACCGCGGTGTGGGACACGGTGGCGAAGCGGCAGGCCTATGCCGAGTCCGGGATCCCCCACTACTGGATGGTCGACACGCGCAAGGGCAGAGAGTCGTTCCTTTCGTTGCGCCTGATCGGTGACGGCTACGAGCCGGCGTTCGAGTCGACCGACCGGATCGAATCCGCCGGGCCCGTGGCCGTCTCGGCCCCGCTGGCCTCGCTCTTCGAGCTTCCACTCCTGCTTGTCGATGCGGACGCATGGGCTCCCGTCGCTGGCATCACGGCATCAAATGTTGTGATGCTATGATGTCAACGTGAGGACGACGGTGACCTTGGACCCTGATGCTGAGCAGATCGTCCGCCGGCGCATGCGCGAGCGAGATCAGTCGTTCAAGCAGGCGTTGAACGATGCCATTCGGGCCGGAGCGGTCGCCGCGAGCGGGGCAGCGCCGTTCCGGACGAAGACGGCGGCGATGGGCGTCTCAAGGGTGAACCTCGACCGAGCCCTCCAGCTCGTCGCCGATCTCGAGGACGACGAGCTGGTCCGCAAGCAGCGCAACGGCTCGTGAAGATCGTCGACGCCAACGTGCTGTTGTACGCCGTCAACCGGGACGCATCCCACCACGAGGAGTCGCGTGCCTGGCTCGACCAGGCGCTCTCGGGTTCCGAGACGGTGGCCTTCTCGTGGATCGTTCTCCTCGCCTTCGTGCGGCTCGCCACGAAGGTCGCACTGTTCCCGGATCCGCTGACCATCGACGAGGCGATGGAGCGCGTCGACGCGTGGCTCGCGGCGGGTCCGGCGGTCGTCGTCGGTGCCACGCCGGACCACGTCCGCGTGCTCAGCGGCCTGCTGCGCGATGTCGGGACGGGCGGCAACCTCGTCAACGACGCCCACCTCGCCGCCCTCGCAATCGAGCATCGCTGCCAGATCGTCTCCTACGACACCGACTTCGGGCGCTTCGACGGTGTCGAGTGGCTCACCCCGGCCGACGCGGCCGCCGCGCTTGTGAGCGGGCCCGACGACCTCTGGGAGCGGCACGCCGACTGGTGGCAGGACGGCTTCACCGCCGGCGTCGACCCCGAGTACGAGGAGCAGATCCTCCCCCTGGCCGCCCACCACCTCGAAGGCGTGCGCCGGGTGCTCGACGTGGGCACCGGCGAGGGACAGGTCGCCCGCCTGGCCGCCGCGGCCGGCGCCGCGGTCGTGGGCCTCGACCCCACGTGGAACCAGGTCACCGTGGCGGCGCAGCGCGGCGGGGGGCCGGCCTACCTGCGGGCCGGAGCTGCCGCCCTCCCGTTCGGCGACGCCCGGTTCGACTGCGTGGTGGCGTGCCTGGTGTTCGAGCACATCGAGGCCGTCGACGAGGCCATCGCCGAGGTGGCCCGCGTGCTCGAGCCCGGCGGTCGGTTCCTGTTCTTCCTCAACCACCCGCTGCTCCAGACGCCCAACAGCGGCTGGATCGACGACCAGGTCCTCGACCCGCCCGAGCAGTACTGGCGCATCGGGGCGTACCTGCGCGAGGACGCCACCATCGAAGAGGTCGAGAAGGACGTCTTCATCCCCTTCATCCACCGGCCCCTCAGCCGCTACGTCAACGCCCTGGCCGACAACGGCCTCCTGCTCACCCGCATGGAGGAGCCGCCGCCGCCGCCCGGCTTCCTCGCCCGCGCCCCCGAGTACACCGACGCGGCCGAGATCCCCCGCCTCCTCGTCTTGCGAACGGTGAAGGTGGCCTGACCCACCGGCGCCCCGCCGGCCAGCACGTACCCTGAGCGCATGGGCGACTACGTGGTCATCGCCGGCCTGTCCGGCGCCGGGCGGTCGCAGGCCGCCAAGGACTTCGAGGACCTCGGCTGGTTCGTCATCGACAACCTGCCGCCGTCGCTCATGCCCAAGGTCTCCGAGCTGGCCGACGCCCCCGGCTCCACCATCGGCCGCGTCGCGCTGGTGGCGGGCACCGGCCACTACGACTCCGAGGTGCTCGACGGCATCATGGAGCTGCGCCGCACCGTGCCCCGCATGCGCCTCCTGTTCCTCGAGTGCTCCACCGGCGAGCTGGTCCGCCGCTACGAACAGACCCGCCGCCGCCACCCCTTCAGCGACGGCGAGAGCCTCCAGGGCGCCATCGAAGCCGAGCGGCGCGTGCTCGAACCGGTGAAGGCCGTGGCCGACGTCGTCATCGACACCACCGAGCTCAACGTCCACCAGCTGCGCGACCGGGTCCGGGCCACGTTCGGCGCACCAGCCGAGGACGCCGGCATGCAGGTCGTCATCCGCTCGTTCGGGTTCAAGCACGGCCTGCCCCTCGACGCCGACATCGTCCTCGACTGCGCTTCCTGCCCAACCCGCACTGGGAGGAGGAGCTGCGCCCGCTGACCGGCCTGCAGACGACGTGCGCGACTACGTCATGCAAGGGGGCGACGCCGCCGCCTTCCTCGACCGGCTCACCGACCTGTTCGAGCTGGTCCTGCCCGCCTACGGGGCCGAGGGCAAGGCCTACCTGAGCATCGCCTTCGGCTGCACCGGCGGCCGGCACCGCTCGGTCGCCATCGCCGAGGCCCTGCGCCAGCGCCTCGCCGCCCTCGGCACCGAGGCCACCGTCATGCACCGGGACATCGAGCGTTGAGCGCACCGCAGGTGGTCGCCATCGGCGGCGGCCACGGCCTCGCCATGTCGTTGCGTGCCATCCGCACCTACGCCGACCGCGTCACCGCCGTCGTGGCCACCAGCGACGACGGCGGCTCCAGCGGGCGCCTCCGCGACGCCCTCGACATGCCGGCGCCCGGCGACCTGCGCCGCTGCCTCGCCGCCCTCGCCGGCGACGAGCTCCTCGCCGACCGTCTGGAACACCGCTTCACCGGCGGCGACCTCGCCGGCCACGCCGTCGGCAACCTCGTCCTGGCCGGCCTCGTCGACGCCGGCGCCGACCTGCTCGAGGCCGCCGACGCTCTCGGCCGCTGGCTCGGCATCGACCCCGACCGGGCCCGCGTCGTGCCGGCCACCCGGTTGCCCGTGTGCATGGTCGGGCGCACGGCCACCGGCGAGGTCCGCGGCCAGGTCGCCGTCGAGGGCACGGCCGGCGTGCTCGACGTCGTCACCGATCCCCCCGACCCCGCGGTGCCCGGCGTCGTCGTCGAAGCCATCGCCGCCGCCGACCAGATCGTGCTCGGCCCCGGCAGCTTGTTCGGCAGCGTGCTGTCGGCGGCCGCCATCCCGGCCATCCGGGCCGCCATCGACGCGTCCCCCGCCCGCTCCGTCTACGTCTGCAACCTGCGGGCCGATGAACCGGGCGTCGCCGGCTTCGACGTCGCTGCGCACCTCGCCGCCCTCGCCCGCCACGGCGTCCGCGTCGATGTCGTCGTCACCCAGGAGGGCGGCCTCCCCCTCGGCGACACCGCAGGCGTGAAGGTCGTCGTCGCCGACGTCGACCGCCCCCACGGTCTCGCCCACGACGTGACCCTCCTCGGTGCGGTGCTCGCCGGACTCGTCTGAGCCCCACCGCCACCCGGGCAGAGGTGTTTGTGGGCACCCGGCCTCGCGTGGTCGGATGGCCCCAGTCCGTCCGTTCCGACATCTCTGAGGAGGGACCACCATGACCGTCCGCGTCGGCATCAACGGCTTCGGCCGCATCGGCCGCAACTTCTTCCGAGCGGCCAAGGCGCAGGGGGCCGACATCGACTTCGTCGCCGTCAACGACCTCGGCTCGCTCGAGACGATGGCGCACCTGCTGCAGTACGACTCCGTGATGGGCCGCTTCGGGGACGAGGTCAGCGTCGCCGACGGCGGCATCCGCGTCGGCGGCGACACGCTCAAGGTCCTCGCCGAGCGCAACCCGGCCGACCTGCCGTGGGGCGACCTCGGCGTCGACGTGGTCATCGAGTCCACCGGCATCTTCACCTCCAAGGACAAGGCCAGCGCCCACCTCGAGGGCGGCGCCCCGCTCGTCATCGTGTCGGCCCCGGCCAGCGGCGCCGACAAGACCTTCGTGGTCGGCGTCAACGACGACACCTTCGACGCCGCTTCCGACAAGGTGATCTCCAACGCCTCGTGCACCACCAACTGCTTCGTGCCCATGGTCAAGGTCCTCGACGACGCCTTCGGGGTGGAGAAGGGCCTCATGACCACGATCCACGCCTACACGGGCGACCAGCAGCTGGTCGACGGCCCCCACAAGGACCTGCGCCGGGCCCGCGCCGCGGCCATCAACATCATCCCCACCTCCACCGGCGCCGCCCGGGCCACGGGCCTCGTGCTGCAGTCGATGCAGGGCAACCTCGACGGCACCTCGCTGCGCGTTCCCGTCCCCACCGGCTCGATCACCGACTTCACCGCGGTGCTGAAGCAGGACGCCACGGAGGATGCGATCAACGAGGCGTTCGCCCAGGCCGCGTCCGACGGGCCGCTGGCGAAGGTCCTCGACTACAGCGAGGCACCGCTCGTCTCCAGCGACATCGTCGGCTCGCCGGCGTCGTGCACGTTCGACTCCGGCCTCACCATGGCCAAGGGCACGCTGGCCAAGATCAGCGGCTGGTACGACAACGAGTGGGGCTACTCCAACCGCCTGGTCGACCTGGTCGCCATCGTCTGCGGCTGACGGAGGTACCGCAGCTGGAGAGCCTGCTCCCGCTGGACGGCAAGCGGGTCCTCCTGCGCGCCGACTTCAACGTCCCGCTCAGACCCACGACGACGGCACCCGCGAGATCACCGACGACCTGCGCATCCGCGCCGCGCTGCCGACGATCCGTTGGCTCCAGGAGCACGGCGCCACCGTCACGGCGTGCAGCCACCTCGGCCGCCCCAAGGGCGCGCCCGACCCGAAGTACTCCATGGATCCGGTCCGGGCCCGCCTCGACGAACTGGTCGACGGCGTCACCCTGCTCGAGAACCTGCGCTTCGACCCGGGCGAGACCGCCGACGACCCCGCCTTCGTGGCGAAGCTGATCGACGGCCAGGACGCCTACGTCAACGACGCCTTCGGGGCATCGCACCGCGCCCACGCCTCCATCGTCGGCCCGCCCCGGCACCTGCCGTCGGCCGCGGGCCGGCTGCTGGCCAAGGAGGTCGAGGTCCTCGGCGGTCTGCGTGACGGCGCCCGGTCGCCGTTCCTCGCCATCCTCGGCGGCTCGAAGGTGTCGGACAAGATCGGCGTCATCGAGGCGCTGCTGCCCCACGTCGACGGCCTCATCGTCGGCGGCGGCATGTGCTTCACCTTCCTCGCCGCCCAGGGCCACCACATCGGGGCGTCGCTGTTCGAGGCCGACATGGTCGACACCTGCCGGCGCCTGCTCGACGCCGACGGCGACAAGATCCACCTGCCGTCCGATGTCACCGCCATGGGCCCCGACGGCACCATCGGCGACCCCGACGCCGGGGGAGAGGTGCGCCAGCTGCACACCACCATCCCCGACGGCTGGATGGGGCTCGACATCGGCCCCGGCACGTCGGCTGCGTTCAGCGACCTGATCGCCGAGGCCAAGACCGTCTTCTGGAACGGACCGATGGGCGTGTTCGAGGACCCGCGCTTCGCCGCCGGCACCCGCACCATCGCCCAGGCCGTGGCCGACTGCCGTGGCTTCACCGTGGTCGGCGGCGGCGACAGCGCGGCGGCCGTGGCCGAGTTCGGTCTCGCCCGCGACATCGACCACATCTCCACCGGCGGCGGGGCATCGCTGGAACTGCTCGAACAAGGCGACCTGCCCGGCCTCGCCGCTCTGCGAGGGGAATGACCCGTGGCCAAGTCCACCCGCAAGCCGATCATCAGCGGCAACTGGAAGATGCACAACAACCACTTCGAGGCGATCCAACTCGTCCAGAAGCTGGGCTACGTCGTGACCCAGGAGGACGTCGACGCCGTCGACGTCACCGTGCACCCGCCGTTCACCGACCTGCGCTCGGTGCAGACCGTGCTCGACGCCGACCGCATCCCGATCCAGCTCGGCGCCCAGCACTGCCACCCCGACGCCACGGGTGCGTTCACCGGCGAGGTGTCGGCGGCGATGCTGGCCAAGCTCGACGTGGCCTACGTCATCGTCGGCCACAGCGAACGGCGCGAGTTGTTCGGCGAGACCGACGACGACGTCAACGCCCGGGTCAAGGCGATCATCGCCGCCGGCATGACGCCGATCATGTGCTGCGGCGAGACGCTCGACGAGCGCGAGGCCGGTGAGGCGCGAGGCCAAGGTCGAGCGCCAGGTCACCGCCGGCCTCGCCGGCGTGAAGGCCGACCAGGTGGCGGCCATGGTCATCGCCTACGAGCCCATCTGGGCCATCGGCACCGGACGCACCGCCGACGGCCGAGGACGCCCAGGCCATGTGCGCCCACGTCCGCAGCGTGGTGGCGACGTGCGCCGGCGCCGATGCGGCGGCCGCCGTTCGCATCCAGTACGGCGGTTCGGTCAAGCCCGACAACGCCCCCGAGCTGATGGCGCAGCCCGACATCGACGGCGCGCTGGTGGGCGGGGCGAGCCTCGACGCCGACTCGTTCGGGCGGATCGTGCAGTACCGACTGGTCGAAACGGCCAGCTGAGGAAAAATCCATATCGCGATCTGATGACGATCTGGGCTGCGAACGCCCGGAAGTGCTGGATCGAGGCCCGGAACCACGGCGTTTCTGGCCAACATGCCTTTGGTCACCGGTCTCCACGTTGCTACCGTCACCCGCCGTTCACGGAAACGTCGACTCGAATCACGTAGCGTGACGAACGGCCGGTCCGGGGGGACTCACTCCTGCGACCGGGTCCCTGTACCCGACCCAGGAGGATTCCCCTGTGCTGACCCAATCCCGATGGCTGCGCGTGCTCGCGTTGCTGCTGGGTCTCTCGCTGATCGCTGCGGCCTGCGGCGACGACGACTCGAGCAGTGCGAACAACGACACGACGACCACGACGGGCTCCGACGGCTCGAACGGCGGCGGTGGCCAGTTCATCGACTTCGGCACCTTCGTGGGTGATCCGCCGGAACACATCGATCCGGCGCTGAACTCGACTCTCGACGCCTACCAGGTCATCAATGCGACCTACGACGGCCTGACCGAGATCGACAACTCCGATCCGGCCAACGCCGAAGATCGTGCCGCTGCTGGCCGAGTCCTACGAGGCCAACGACGACGCCACCGTCTGGACCTTCAAGGTGAAGGACGGCCAGGAGTTCTCCAACGGCGAGGCCATCGTGCCGTCGACGTTCAAGCGCTCCTGGGAACGTGCCGCCGCCATGGCCGGCGACTACAGCTACCTCATGACCTTCATCGAAGGCGGCAAGGAAGCCCTCGACCCCGCCAGCGACCACACGCTCTCCGGCGTCGTCGCCGACGATGAGGCGATGACCCTCACGGTCACCCTGTCGGCCCCGTACTCCAACTTCGACGCCGTCGCCGGGTTCCAGCTGTTCTTCCCGATGCCCGAAGAGGCCGGCGACGCCGCCAGCCCGAACACCGACTACGAGAACGGCGTCATGATCGGCAACGGTCCCTACATGCTGGACGCCCCCCGTTCCGACGAGGAGATCGTCCTGGTCAAGAACGACAAGTGGAAGGGCGACTTCAACGGCGACACGTGGGACAACCGTCTCGACAAGATCGTGTTCCGTGTCCAGGCCGATCCCGATACGGCGTACAACGCCTTCGAGGCCGGCGAGGCTGACGATGCGAACATCCCGCCCGCCCGTGTCGACCAGGCCAAAGCGGATCACGGCAACACGCTCGACGTCGACATCCTCGGCTCGTACCACTTCGTGATCAACGGCCGCGATCCCCGCATCGGCGGCGACGCGAACCTGAAGCTCCGTCAGGCCATCTCGGCCGCCATCGACCGGGAACAGATCAACTCGGCCGTCTACAACGGCAGCCGCAACACCTCGACCGGTATCGTGCCCCCGGGCATCCCGGGCTTCGAAGAGGGCATCTGCGACTACTGCACCTACGACCCGGAGCAGGCTCAGAAGCTGTTCGACGAGTGGAAGGCCGCCGGCAACAGCCAGGACGGTCCGCTGCCGATCCAGTTCAACGCCGACGCCGGTCACGAGCCCGTCGTGCAGATCATGGTCGACAACCTGAAGGCGATCGGGATCCAGGCTGAGGCCCAGCCCTTCCCGACCGAGACGTACTTCTCACAGTTGGCCGATGGCGCCTGCGTCATCTGCCGGGCCGGTTGGTTCGCCGACTACCCGACGTACGACAACTTCATGTACGACCTCTTCCACAGCGATGCCCTCGACGGCAACAACTACGGCTTCGTGAACGACAAGTTCGACTCCCTCGTCGACGAGGCCAAGCAGACCGTCGACAAGGCGAAGCAGGGCGAGTTGTTCCGCGAGTCGGAGAAGGTGCTCCTCAACGAGCAGACCATGGCCATCCCGATCAACTGGTACCGAGGCGACTACGTCTTCAACCAGGACAAGTGGCAGGACTTCACGCAGACCAACGGTGGTCTGATCTTCTGGGAGCGGATCAAGCCGGTCGCCTGATCTGAAGGAATGTCCAATCGGGTGGGGCGGGCTGTCGGTCCGCCCCACCCGATTTCCCTGACCGCCTCGAATCTTTCCCGGACGTCCCAGCCATGGCGAGTTACATCTTCCGGCGACTGCTGCTGCTCATTCCGACGGTGTTCTTCGCGCTGTCGTTCCTGTTCCTGCTCTTCTTCGTGCTCCCCGGTGACCCGGCCAACCTGATCGCCGGTGGCGGTGACCGGACCCCCAATCCGATCCGGGTGCAGCAGGTCACCGAGCGCTACGGCCTCGACGACCCGCTTCCCACGCAGTTCGTCCACTACTGGGAACGCACGCTGCAGTGGGATCTCGGGGACTCCTACGCCACCAGTCGGAGCGTGAACGAGATCCTCGGTGACAAAGCCGTCAACAGCCTCCGTCTCGGGATCTGGGCCATCATCATCGAGATCCTCGTGGGCATCGCGGTCGGGCTCATCTCCGCCATCCGCAGATACAGCCTCATCGACAAGCTCACCACGGTGGGTACGGCCGCGCTCTCTGCCATACCCGTTTTCGTGCTGGGCTTCGTGTTCCAGTACGCGTTCGCGGTGTACCCCAACAAGCAAGGCTGGCCCGAGTGGGCCAAGCTGCGAACCTCCCAGATCGGACCACCCGGCTCGGGTGACGGCGACTGGTGGTTCTTCTTCATCCCCCATGGTGCCCAGTGGCGCTACCTGATCCTGCCCGCCGTCACCCTGGCCAGCGTGTCGACCGCCCTCGCCGCCCGCATGACTCGCGGTTCGATGCTCGAGGTGCTCCGGGCCGACTACATGCGCACCGCCAAGTCGAAGGGCTTGCGCGAGCGCGACGTGATCATGCGTCACGGTTTGCGCAACGCCATGCTCCCGGTGGTGACGCTCATCGGCCTCGACTTCGGTGCCGTCATCGGCGCCGCGGTGCTGACCGAGACGGTGTTCTCCTGGCCCGGTCTCGGCTCCACCATCGCCAGCTCCGTCCTCGATCGTGACCTTCCCGTGCTGCTCGGGCTCACGCTGGTCGTCGTGATCGTCTATTCGCTCATCAATCTCGTCGTCGACGTGTCGTATGCCTGGTTCGATCCCAGGATCCGACTCGGCTCGAAGGGGGAGTAGTGACCCACATCCCCGTCGGCTCGGATCCGACCGATCCCGACTCCGCTGGGCACGAGGTCGGTTCGGGTCATGGTGGTCTCGGCGACGTCCCTGAGTTGACCGCGGCCCGCCCACTGCGCAAGGACGTGTGGCGTCGGTTCAAGCAGAACCGCCTC
This sequence comes from uncultured Acidimicrobiaceae bacterium, assembly GCA_963811245.1. Taxonomy (GTDB): domain Bacteria; phylum Actinomycetota; class Acidimicrobiia; order Acidimicrobiales; family Salinilacustritrichaceae; genus Salinilacustrithrix. Next base: position 5,281 of record CAWEQL010000017.1, on the reverse strand, counting down.
GCCGTCATCGGCCTCGCGTTCATCGCGATCCTCGCGCTCACGGCGATCTTCGCTCCGCTCATCGCGCCCTACGGCTTCACCGATCGACCCGGCGGACCGGTCGGCGCCTTCCGGTCGCCCCCGTCGTCGCAGTTCTGGTTCGGCACCGACACCATCGGCCGAGACATGTTCTCCCGGATCGTCTACGGCGCCCGGGTGTCGCTGCGGATCGGCGTGCTCGCCACCGCCATGTCCCTGCTCATCGGCCTGGTCCTCGGGGCGATCGCCGGCTTCTTCGGCGGTCTCATGGACACGTTGATCATGCGCATCACCGACATCTTCTTGGCCATTCCCTACATCGTGCTGGCGGTCGCGGTCGCCGCGGTCTTCGGCCGGAGCGAGAACGCCATCATCCTCGTCCTCGGCCTCACGGGCTGGCTCGGGGTTGCCCGCATCGTGAGATCCAGCTTCTTGTCCCTGAAACAGCTCGAGTACGTGGAAGCGGCCACGGCGCTCGGTTTCGGTCGATTCCGGATCATGTTCCGCCACATCCTGCCCAACGCCCTCCAACCGATCATCGTCTACGGCACGATCGCGATCGGCAGCACCATCCTCGCCGAGGCGGCGCTCTCCTTCCTCGGCGTCGGACCCCAGGACCCGACACCGGCGTGGGGGGCGATGGTCTCCCAGGGCAAGGGCGACCTGGCCAATGCTGCCCACCTCGTGTTCTTCCCCGGCGCGGCGATCGGGCTCACCGTCCTCTCGTTCGTGCTGGTCGGCGACGGTCTCCGCGACGCTCTCGACCCCCGGCTCAAGGGATGAGCTCCGCCATGCGACACACCAGTCACGACGAACCGTTGCTCTCCATCCGCGACCTGCACGCCCATTTCGACACCGACGACGGCGTCGTGCAGGCCGTCGACGGCGTGTCGTTCGACGTGAACCGGGGCGACGTGTTCTCCATCGTCGGTGAGTCCGGATCCGGCAAGTCGGTCACCGCCATGTCCATCCTCGGCCTCATCCCCACGCTCAAGGTCGCCTCGGGAGAGATCCTGTGGAAGGGCGAGAACCTGCTCGAGTTCGACGAGCAGCGGATGGGTGCGATCCGTGGTGGCGAGATCGCCATGATCTTCCAGGATCCACTGACCGCGCTGAACCCGGTGCACACCGTGGGGCGCCAGGTGGGCGAGATGGCCCGCATCCACGAAGGCCTCAGCAAGAAGCAGGCCATGAAGCGGGCCATCGAGATGCTCGATCTCGTCGGCATCCCCGAGCCGGCCAAGCGCGCCAAGATGTATCCACACGAGTTCTCCGGCGGCATGCGTCAGCGGGCGATGATCGCCATGGCGGTCACCTGCAACCCGGATCTGCTCATCGCTGACGAGCCGACCACCGCCCTCGACGTGACGGTCCAGGCCCAGGTCCTCGAGGCACTCGTGGCGATCAAGGACGAGATCGACTCGGCCATCATGCTGATCACCCACGACCTCGGCGTGGTCGCCGGTCTCTCTGACAGGGTGATGGTCATGTACGCCGGCCGCCAAGCCGAACTCGGCACGGTCGACGAGATCTTCTACGAGACCCGCCATCCGTACACGCTCGGTCTGTTGGGCAGCATTCCCCGGCTCGAGACCGAGGACAGCAATCCATTGATCCCGATCCCTGGGTCGCCCCCGTCGCTCATCAATCGGCCGTCGGGATGCCCGTTCCATCCTCGCTGCGCCTTCGCCGAGGTTCCGGGACCCTGCGACACCGATGTCCCCGAACTTCGACTCGTGGCGAGCTCCCACCACATGGCCTCCTGTCACTTCGCCGAGTCCCTGGCCGACGTCACCCTCGATGACTTGCGAGAGCGCGTCGAGCAGGTTGCGGCCGAGCCGGAAGCTCCTGATCTGTTGGAGGTCACGGAACCGTGACCGAACCTCTGCTCGTCGCCACCGGCCTGGTCAAGCGCTTCCCGATCCGCGGCGGGGTGCTGTCGCGCCAGGTCGACTCCTTCGCCGCCGTCGATGGTGTGTCGCTGTCGGTGGACCGAGGCAAGACACTTGGCCTCGTGGGCGAGTCGGGCTGCGGCAAGTCGACGACGGGACGCATGTTGTTGAACCTGATCACTCCCACGGAGGGATCGGTGGTGTTCGACGGCCGCGACATCTCCAAGCTCAAGCGCAAGGAGCTGATCGACGTTCGGCGCCGGATGCAGATCGTGTTCCAGGATCCGTTCGCTTCGCTGAACCCCCGCATGACGGTGGGAGCCGCAGTGTCCGAACCGCTGCGGGTCCACACCGACCTGTCCCGTCACGAGATCCTGACCCGGGTCGGCGGCCTGTTGAACCAGGTCGGCTTGTCGCCCGAACACGCCAACCGCTATCCCCACGAGTTCTCCGGCGGTCAGCGGCAACGCATCGGTATCGCCCGAGCGCTCGCACTCGAACCCGACGTCCTGGTACTCGACGAACCCGTCTCGGCCCTCGACGTGTCGATCCAGGCCGGCGTCGTGAACCTGCTCGAGGAGATCCAGGATCGGCTTGGTCTCGCCTACGTGTTCATCGCCCACGATCTCTCGGTGGTGAAGCACATCTCGGATGACGTGGCGGTCATGTACCTGGGCAAGATCGTCGAGTACGGGTCGCGGCACCAGATCTACAACGAGCCCACGCACCCGTACACGCAGGCCCTGCTGTCCGCGGTGCCGATGGCTGACCCGCACCGTGAGCGGAGCCGCCACCGGATCGTGCTCGAGGGCGACGTGCCGAGCCCCATCGACCCGCCGTCGGGGTGCCGCTTCCGGACCCGGTGCTGGAAGGCCACCGAGAAGTGTGCCAACGAGTACCCGGACCTCATCGATCGTGCTGGCGCCGATCATCCGTCGGCCTGCCACTACGCCGAGGTCCAGAGCGTCATCTGACCTGATGCCGCGATCGCGTCCCAGGCCGACACGGACGCGCGCGGTCGTCGCGCTGCTGACGGCGGCGCTGCTCGTCGTGGGGTGCACGTCGGACGAGCCCACCGCTGCCGATCGGTCGGGCTCGGCGTCCACCGCCATCCCGCCGGCCCAGACGCTGCTCCGCGTCGGGGCCGAGGCCTGGCCGGCGTGCCTGAACCCCATCACCTGCAACACGCCGGCACTGCGCCAGGAGATCCTGCAGCACGTGTTGCCGGTGGCGTTCGAGCTCGGCGACGACGGCGACCTGCAACCGTCCCCGCTGCTCGCCGACGCTCCGACCGTCGCACGGGCCGGCGACGGCATGGTGGTCACCTACCGGATCGCCGACGAGGCCCGCTGGAACGACGGCACACCGGTCACCAGCAGCGACTTCCGGGCCACGTGGTCGGCCATCGTGTCGACACCCGGCGCCGACACCACCGGCTACGAGCTGATCACCGGCGTGGACGACGCGGACCCGCTCGTGGCCCGCGGTGCTGTTCTCGGCTCGGTACGGCGACTGGAAGCAGCTCTTCGGCGGCACCCGCGGCTTCGTGCTCCAGGCCGACGCCCTCGGCCCGACCGCGGACACCACGGGGCGATGGCGGGACCGTCTGCCCTTCTCGGCCGGTCCGTATCGCGTGGCGGCGTGGGACACCGACGACGCCGTGCTCAGCATCAACGAGTCGTACTGGGTGGATGACCGCCAGCCGGCGATCGACCAGATCCGGTTGGTGCGGGTGTCGGTCGACGACCTCAGCGACCCCAAGGCGTTCGACGTGCTGGTCCGTGACGGCACCGGCGGCGGCGAGGGTGTGCCGGACGGCTTCGACCCGCGGCCGGTCCCGACCACCGAGGTCATGGGCATCTGGTTCGACCGACGCACGCCGTTGCTCCAACCCGTCGGCAACCGCCAGGTGCTGGCGGCGCTGACCGACCGGGCCGAGCTGGCCGACCTGGTGGCGAGTGCGGACACCGTCAATTGCCTCGGGTGGCTCCCGGGCGTGGGGCCGTGGTGCGAGGCGGCCGCCCATCCGCTGCCTGAGCACGACGCCGAGCTGGCGGCATTCGCCCTGACGACGGCCGGCTGGGTGCCCGACGCCGGCGGCATCCTGCGCCGAGGCGAGGAGGTCTTCGCCGTTCCCGTCGCCCACGACCCGACCGTGCCCGGCTCGACGGCGGTGGCCGAGGCTCTGGCCGAGTCGCTCCAGGCCGCCGGCATCGGCGTCGACAGCATCGAGATCCCCCGATCGGCATGGCTGGCCACCCGCACCGCCGGCCAGCAGACCGGCATCGGCGTGTACCCCCTGGACGTGGGCATCTCGGCCCAGGTGGAGCGCCTGTACGGCTGTGCCGGCGGGCCCGATTCCAGCGTGCTGGCCTGGTGCGAACCGGAGGTCGTCGCCGCGGCCCAGAGCCTCGACTCGTCACCCAGCCTGGAACCGCAGTTGCAGCTCGTCGGTCGGATCGGCGAGATCGCCGCCGCCGACGTGGCTTGGCTCCCACTGGCCCAGGTGATGACGATGTCCTACGTCCGCACGGACATCGTCACCGCTGCTGCTCCCTCGATCCTTGGTCCGCTGGCGCACCTGTTCCGCTTCGACGTCGACCGCTGAGGTGGCGCATGGGTCGTCGCCGGCGGTGGGAGGGCGTGGCTGGGCCGGGTGGGGGTGCGCTGGTAGCCTCGTGAAGCTCCATCGCCTACTCGATCTGCTGGACCGATGCTGAAGATCATCGTCACGACCCTCCACATCTCCGAAGCGCTCGCGCTGATCGGGCTCGTGCTGCTCCACTCGGGCAAGGGCGGCGGCCTGTCCGACATGTTCGGTGGCGGCGTCGGCGCCGCGGCCGGCGGCTCCACGGTGATGGAGAAGAACCTCGACCGGATCACCATCATCGTCGCCATCGCCTTCGTGTTCACCACGGTGGGCCTGGCGATGCTCCTCACCTGACCCAGCTCGAGGGCGGCACGACGAGCGCCGGCGGATGCGGTGGCGAGACAGCGAGTTGCTACTGTGTCCGACCTGCCCGGCAGCGCCCGGGCCCATACGTCGGAGTGGCGGAATTGGCAGACGCGCCAGCTTGAGGGGCTGGTGCCCGCAAGGGCGTGGGGGTTCAAGTCCCCCCTCCGACACCACCAAATTCCCGGTGGGATCTGGCGTGCATGGGTCCTCAAGGATCCTTCGGCGCCACGTCAAAGCGACAGCGACGGTCCGTGGTCCTGGTGTCGTGCTGACCACGTGTCGGGCGTGTCGTACGGCTGGGAGCCGCTACGCCACGGCAGCCGCGAACGCTGAGTAGAGGTCCCCGGAGAGCGGGTGAGCCAGCTCCCACGTGATGGCCATGGGCTTCTCGCCGACGTGACCTCGGTAGGTGGCG
>CAWEQL010000016.1:0-40609 GCA_963811245.1 uncultured Acidimicrobiaceae bacterium | reverse complement strand
CCGACCGTGGGTGCAGGGAGTCAGCCGGTGACGCCCGCGCCTGATCCCGCCCATCCCCAGCCGTTCCTGCGACGGCCGTGGCGTTCGCTCGACGGCACCTGGGAGTGCTCGATCGACCGGGACCTGCGGTGGAACGCCCCTGATGCACCGGCGTTCGACCAGCAGATCGAAGTTCCCTTCGCCCCCGAGACGCCGGCCAGCGGCATCGATGCCGACGGCCCCGTCCGCAGCATCTGGTACCGGCGGCGCCTCGGGCGGCGAGCCGCCGGGTACGGGCGAGCGGGTGCTGTTGCACTTCTGCGGGGTGGACCGGACCGCCGACGTGTGGATCGACGGCCAGCACGTGACCCACCACGTCGGCGGCTATCACGCCTTCACCGTCGACATCACCTCGCACGCGCATCCGGACGCGCCGCTCGTGGTACGAGCCGTCGACGACGAGCGCGACCTGGAGATACCGCGCGGCAAGCAGGAGTGGCGCGATCCCCCGCATGCGATCTGGTACCCACGCACGACCGGCATCTGGAAGTACGGTGTGGGTCGAGCACGTCCCCGGTCACCCGGATCGCACGAGGTCGACTGGGCCCCGGACCCGGCGGCGATGACGGTCGGCCTGCGCGCTCGAATCGACGGGCCGCTCCCGGCGGACCTGCGGCTCCGGCTGACGCTCACCGTCGGCGAGCGCGTCCTGGCCGACGACCACGTCCTGGTCACCGGTCGCTACCGTCGAACGCACCATCAGCGTCGGCGACGGCGGCTTCGACGACCGCGTCGCACTGCTGTGGTGGCCGACCCGGCCCACCATCTTCGACGCGTCGCTGTCGCTGGAGGCAGGTGACGAAGTCGTCGACGTCGTGGGCTCCTACACCGCACTGCGCTCGGTCGACGTCCGAGGGCGGGCGGTTCCGGCTGAACGGCCGGCCGTACCAGCTCCGCCTGGTGCTGGACCAGGGCTACTGGCCCGAGTCCGGCGCAACGCCACCCGATGTCGACGCCCTCCGCCGGGACATCGAGCTGACCAAGGCCCTGGGCTTCAACGGCGCGCGCAAGCACCAGAAGACCGAGGATCCCCGCTACTTCGCACTGGCCGACCGGCTCGGTCTGCTGACCTGGGTCGAGATGCCCAGCGCCTACCGGCCCGGCCCGCGCACGAGCGCCGCGCTCCTCGCGCGAGTGGCCCGAGATCGTCGCGCGCCCACCGCAACCACCCCTGCGTCGTGGCCTGGGTCCCGGTCAACGAGTCGTGGGGCGTACCCGACTGCGAGCGCGACCCGCGGCAGCGCGCGCTCATCGAGGCCCTGGCTGCCACCGCGGTGGCCCTCGACGGCACCCGTCCGGTGTCGGCCAACGACGGGTGGGAGACGGTCGGCGGCGACATCGTGGGCGTGCACGACTACGACCAGGACCCGTTGGCGCTCCAGGCTCGCTGGGGGAGCCGCGAGGCCGTCGATGCCGTGCTGCGAGACCGCCGCGTCGACGGCAAGGCCGCCGACCTGGACCACGCCCCGGCCGGTGATCGGGCGGTCGTGCTCTCCGAGTTCGGCGGCGTCGCCATGGCCACCGACACCGACGGACGGGTTGCCGGATTCGGAACGGCGAACTGGGGCTACGACAACGCCACCTCCCCCGAGCGACCTGCTCGGCCGTGCCGGCGAGCTGTGGGAGGCGGTGCACACCAGCACGGCGCTCTCGGGTGCCTGCTGGACCCAGCTGACCGACACCTACCAGGAGGTCAACGGGCTCCTGCGCGCCGACCGGACTCCCAAGGTGGACGTCGACCAACTCCGGGCCGCCATCCGGGGACGGTGAAGCTCGATGGATGAAGGCGCCGAGTATCCGAACCAGCGAATCCTGCTCGTCCGTCACGCGCAGACCGAGTGGAGTCTCAGCGGCCAGCACACCGGCCGGACAGACCTGCCGCTCACCGAGCAGGGCCGTGAGCTCACCGAGCACCTGCGCCGCCGCCTGGACGGCGCGGTGTTCGACCGCGTGCTCACCAGCCCCCTCCGTCGGGCTCGGGACACCTGCGAGATCGCCGGATTCGCCGATCGGGCCGAGGTCTGCGACGACCTCGTCGAGTGGGACTACGGCGACTACGAAGGCCGCACGACGGCAGACATCCGCACCGAGTGCCCTACGTGGGACCTGTGGCGCGACGGTGCACCCGGCGGCGAGTCACCACAGGACGTCGCGCATCGCCTCGACCGCGTGGTCGACACGCTGCTCGAGAGCTGCGCCGCTCGCGAAGACGTCCTGGTCTTCGGGCACGGGCACAGCCTGAAGGCCCTCGCCATCCGCTGGCTCGGCTTCGAGGTCATCCAGGGCCGGCACCTCGACCTCGGCACGGGCAGTGTCAGCGCGCTCGGCTGGAAGCGAGAGGTGCCTGTACTCGACCGCTGGAACGATCGCAGCCACCTCCCGCCGGACGTCGATCGATGGATGCCCGGCCCGTAGGACTGGACCCGTTCGTGGCGGTCACGTGGCCGGCAAGCGGTAGGCGATGACGCAGCCCTCGTTGTTTGCCGCGTCGGTGACGGGCACGTAGAGCGTGTTCCCGGCGACGGAGATCCCGGCGCTGTCGAGCGACACGGTGGGGCTGCCGAGATCGAGCGATGCGGGCCGGCGGAGCACCTCTGCGCCGGTGGCTTCGTCGAAGCCGAGCAGGTTGCCGGCGTTGTCGATCGTGTACACGACCCCGTTGGCGATCGTCGCACCCTCGTAGTGCGTGCCGTCGGCGATGGGTGAGGCCCACTCGATCGCACCTCGCGCGGGCTCTTGAAACCTCCACCCTCCCCGCCCTCGACCACCAGGCCGTCGACGCCTGCATCCACCGCCTTCAGCGCGGCCCGCAACTTCGGCACCACGTCGAAGACGGTGAGCCCGGCCGACTTGAGCGTGTCGGTGTGCTTCAGCGGACTTCCCGCCGAGGTCGTCACGAACTGGATGCCCTGGTCGATGACGAATTCGGCGATGGACGGGTCGCGGACGAACGCCTGGGCGATGATCCCGAGCCCACCGGCGTTGGAGACCGCGGACGCCAGCGGCGAGCGGGTGATCCAGCCCATCGGTGCCTGCACGATCGGGATCTCGATGCCGAGCATTCGGGTGATCCGGTTGTCGAAGCGAGGCGTGTCCACGGATCGGGGCCTATGGCCACGCCGGATGCTCGGTCGCGAGCAGGGCTACCGTCGGATTCGTGACGGTGTGGACCTGCCCGGAGTGCGGGCGCGACTTCGGTGCCCGGGGCCAGGGACATGACTGCCGGCCGGGCCTGACCATCGACGAGTACGCCGCCGACGCGCTGGCCTGCTTCCGCCCGATCTACGACCGCGTCGAGACCAGGCTCACGAGCCTCGAGGGCGACCTCATCATCGACCCGATCGACAAGATGGTGCTGTTCAAGCACGGAGGCACCTTCGCCACGCTCACGTCGATGACGAAGTGGGTGGCCGTCGGCTTCTCGCTCCGTCGCAAACTGACCTCCGGGCGCGTGTCGCGGAAGGTCCAGGACTACGGGTCCAAGTACCACCACGTCGTCAACCTCACCGACCCCGATCAGGTGGACGACGAGCTGCTCGGCTGGCTCGAGGAGGCGTTCCACGCCTCGGTCGGTCGTGTCCCGCCCGGCAACGATGACGACGGCGGCATGATCCCCGACGACGTCGACGCCGAGATCGTGTGAGCCCAGGCCGCCTCGACGGCTCGACCGTGCCGGTGGGAGCCGAGGGGCAGGCCCTCAGCGCATCGCAGCACCCGTTCGTCTGGCGATCAGTGCGGGAGTTCCTCCTCGCGCAGTCTCGCCCGTCGCGCCAATCCCAAGCCGCCGGCGGCCAAGGCAACCACCAGGGCGGCGACCAGCACCGTCCGTCGAGTCCGCGCCCGGTCGTCGGCGGGGTTGCTCTGGTGCCTGGCCAGACGTCCGAGCTGCTCCTCGGAGACCGACAGGTCCTCGGGGAGCTCGACCGAGGTGAACCGCCCGGCGGCGGCGTCCATCACGAGCACGAGCTCGCCCGACGAGGTGTTCGCGGAGATCGTGAAGGCGTCGGGGACCGAGTCCGTCACCGCGACGTCGTCGGCAGTGATCCCCGCACGATCCAGGGCAGTCTCCGTCGACTCGATCGCATCTCGCTGAGACAGCTGTGCCGTTGCGCAACCCGCGAGCGCACATGCCGCGAGCAGCAGGCCGAGGAGGCGGTTCACCATCGGAGGTACATGGACCGGAAGCGACGCGACGACCGGGCGGATTGCCGGGCGATCCAGTCGAGGGTCGGGAACCGACGCCGTCCGACGACGACCGTCGTCCAGGATGCTGTGATGGTCGCCATCGCGGCGAGTAGGGCCCACAAGGCCAGCCAGCTCCGGCGCACGACCCGGAACGTGATCGTGTCGACGTTGCTGACCAGGACGCTCTGGATCGCCTGGACGGCCAGGTCCGATGGCGGGGGCGGCGTGCCGGTGAGCGTCGACGCGCTCGAAGCTGCCGGCTCTCGCCTCGCGGGCAGCGCACCGGTCGAGAGTGACCCCGACGCTGGCGAGGCGGTCGCCTCGCTCACGGCAACCGGTGCTTCCAGCGCGCCCAGCACCGTGATGGAGGCGTTGACGGAGCCGATCCGGTACGCGGCACCTTGACCGGTTTCCGGGTCGGCGAACAAGAAGTTGAACCCGCCCCCCGACGCAGACGCGTACCCGTCGCCGGTCTCGGTGCGAGGCTCCCCGGCCTCGAGGGTCGGACCACCGTTGTCGCGCATCGGGTCGGACACCGGGTCGGCCGGTCGGCCGCCGATCGGGACGGCGTCGGCCTCGCCCGAGCGCACCGCGGTGACGTCGACGTCGGCGGATGCTCCGTCGGGTCCGACCACGAGCGTCACCGTCTCCCCCAGCTGCTCGTAGCTCACGCCGGGGGCGAGCACGACGTCGCTGGTCTCCCAGCCGGCGATGACCGTGACGGTGTCGCACTCGACGACCGTGGTGGCGAAGGATCTGCCGTTGGAGGTGGTGGCGTCTCCGACGCCGAGCACCTGCGCGCCGCTCGATGCGGCGAACGCCGACACCGGCGTGACCTCGGTCGTCGACGTACCACCCCAGGTCTCGTCGTCCTGGTCGGGGATGTCCTCGGCGGGGTACGCGGACACCGCTCGGGGCGGTGGTGGGGAGCCCACCGGCGCCAGGGCTTCGAACGCCCCGGCGTACTGCGGCCCCGCCTCGGCGTACACGAACTGCGGCTTCGTCGCCAGGCTGTTCTGGGCGTACACGTTCGACAGCGCGTACTCCGACGGCGAGCGGAGCGCCGGCCGGCTCACGGCCGCTTCGGCCTCGGAGAGGACGTTGACCTGCGGAGCCTCGCAACCGTCCTCGGCGCCGACCGTGGCCGGCGAAGCCACGACGGAGGCAGCGATCAACGTGAGTGCCAACAGGAGCCGGGCCGTCACGAGGCCGCTCCCGTCAGGAACACGGCCCGCACGAGGTCGTTGCGCTCGGTCAGCTCGGCGGTCGGACCCTCGAACCGCACCTGCCCACGTTCGAGGAAGTAGGCGCGCTCGGTCACGCGCACGGCGGTGGCCAGTCGTTGCTCGACAACGAGCAGCGCGGTGCCCTCGGCGTGCAGTCCCGCCACCACCGACACGAGTTGCTCGATGACCGTGGGGGCGAGTCCGAGGGTCAGCTCGTCGACGATGAGCAGACGCGGCGAGGTGGCCAGTGCGCGCGCCAAGGCCAGCATCTGTTGCTCGCCGCCCGAGAGCGCCCCGGCCAGCTGCTCGCGACGCTGGTGGAGGATCGGGAACCGGTCGTGGATGCGCTCGAGCGCCTCGGCGACTCTCGCCCGGTCGTGGCGGAACGGCCACATGGCGACGCGAAGTGACTCGGCGACGGTGAGCCGGGGGAACGTGCAGTGGCCGCCGGGCACGTGGACGACGCCGCGCTCCAGCAGGTGCTGGGGCCCTCGACCGGTGACGTCCTCGTCGTCGACGAGCACCCGGCCGGCGGTCATCGCCTGGACACCGCTGATGGCCCGGAGGAACGTCGACTTCCCGGCGCCGTTCGTCCCGAGCAGCGCGACGGCCTCACCAGGGTCGACCGAGATGGTGACGCCGGCCAGGACCTCGAGCTTGCCGTAGGAGACGTGGATGTCCTCCGCCCGCAGGATGGCGGTCATGCCCCCACCGCCTCCGGCTCGGGCGTGTGGTCGAGGCCGAGGTACGCCACCACCATCTGCGGGTCGCCGAGGACCTCCTCGGGACTCCCCTCAGCGAGGACGGCCCCGCTGTCCATCCCGATGATCCGGTCGCTGACCGACGAGACGAGAGCGACGTCGTGCTCCACGAGCATCATGGAGACACCCGTCTCGGTGGAGATTCGCCGGATCAGCGGCTCGAGGGCGCGCGCTTCGGCCTCGGCCAGACCGGCGGCTGGTTCGTCGAGCAGCAACAGCCGGGGACGCTGGACCAGCATGGCGGCCAACTGCACGAGCCGCAGGGTGCCGTACGAGAGCTCGTCGGCGCGGGCCTTGGCGAAGGGGGTGAGATCGACGAGGTCGAGCACCTCCTCGACGTGATCTCGGGCGTGGCGTTCCTCGCGGGTCGATCGAGGGGTCCGGAAGCCGCCCGCCAGCAGGCCATGGCGAAGCGCGGGGTGCTCGGCCACGAGGAGGTTGTCGACCACCGTCATCGACGGAAAGAGTTGCGCCTGCTGGAAGGACCGGCTGACACCGAGGCGGGCACGTTCGTTCGGGAGGCGCTCGAGCAGGTCTTCGCCGTCGAGGAGGATGCGGCCACGCGTCACCGGGGCAAGACCCGAGATCGCGTTGATCAGCGTGGACTTGCCCGCGCCGTTGGTGCCGAGCAGACCGACCACCTCACCGGGTCGCACGACCGCGTCGACGTCCTCGAGGGCGACGATCCCTCCGAACCGGCAGGTCACACCGCGGCACTCGAGCTCGGCGCCCCCGGGCCACCCCTGGAGCGCACGGCTCTCGCCCACCGAGACGGTCGCTTCCCGATGCTGGCTCCGCTCGGTGGCGGCGAGGCGCCGGTCGACCCAGCGGCGCACGAGTCCCGCCAACCCATCGGGCGCGCGCAGGTAGACCGCCACCAGCCCGGGACCGGCGACGGCGAAGAGCAACAGTCCGAAGTGCTCCCACTCACCGATGGGGGTGAGTTGCAGCAGCACTCGGAAGGCGGCGGCGAGCACGGGTCCGGACATGGACGTGACCCCACCGAGCATGGTCAGGCCGAAGAACTCGATGGACCGGTCGACGCCGAAGACCCCGGACAGCGACGACACGCCACCGAGCAGGCCGGCGAACAAGCCTCCGGCGACGCCGGCGATGGCGCCACTGACGGCGAAGGCCACCAGTCGGGCCTTGACCACGTTGACGCCGAGCACCTCGGCAACCGTCGGGTTGTCGCGGCTGGCGACGAGCGCTCGGCCGACCCGAGCCTGGCGCCAGGCGACGGTGAAGGCGAAGGCGCCGACGAGGACCGCGGCACAGAGCAAGAGGTACGACGGATCCGACCGGGCGAAGGAGGGGCGGGGGGCGGGCACCGAGACCGCACCGCCACCGCAGCACCACTCGTTGGTGAAGACCACTTCCTCGATCAAGGAGACGAAGCCGAGCGTCATCACGATGAACGCCGCCGGAGGAAGCCGCAGGACGGGCAGTCCGACGATGACACAGGCGGCGCCCGTGACCAGCCCCGCGATCGCGAGCCCCACCAGGAACGGCAGGTCGAAGCGACTCACCGCAGTCGCGGTCGCGAACGCACCGACACCGAAGTACGCAGCGGTGAGCAGCGAGATGACCCCGGCCTGGCCGGTGATGACGACCAGTGACATGAACAGCAGGGAGAAGATGCAGAACCGCGCGAGCTGGAACGACTCGTAGTTGCCCGCCGTCGTCGTCCACACGAGCAGCACCCCGAGGCCCAGCAACGCCGCGCCGCCGAGGACGCGCCGCTCGCCGACAGACCGGATGCGAAGCAGGACGGAGTTGATCATGCCGCCCGGACCTCCGCTCGCTCGCCGGCCGAGAGTTGCCTGCCGATGCCGAACACCGCGACGGCGGTGATCAGCGCGAAGCTCGCTGCGCCGCGCATCTCGTTCCAGGGCGCCGAGAACCCGACCAGCTCGCTCTCCAGCACGCCGAGGACGAAGCCGGCGGCGGCCATCCGGCGCAGGTCGACGAACCCCCCGGTCATCGAGGCGGCGAGAGCCCGGATCGTCTCGGCGAACAGGAACGTGGGGACGAGGAACGAGGACGAAGAGATGGCCAGCACGCCGGCGACCCCGGCGAGCACTCCCGTGATCAGCCAGGCGGTGGAGGTCACCGTGGCCGCCGGCAGCCCGGCCAGTTCGGCGGACACGGGGTTCTGGGCGGCAGCGCGCAGCGCGAGGCCGAGGTCGGTGTGGTGCAGCGCCCATTGCATGCCCGTGACCACGGCGATCGCGACGAGGGGCAGCGCGGCCTCCTGGGCGCTGATCGAGGCGCCGAAGATCGTGAACCGGACCGACTCGGGGAACACCGAGACGCTGCCCCGGACGTTCTGCAGGAGCCCGAAGTTCACGACGATGGCGCCGCCGAGGGCCTGGAGCCCGATGCCGGTGGCCACGGAGACGACCACCTTGGCGGCCATCGTCGCTCGTTCGAGGCGGGCGAAGACGAACCGGTAGAGCAGCCACGTGAGCAGCGCCCCCACGGCGATCGCCACGGGTGCGGAGACGAGCACGGGTTGCGACCGCATCAGCACCACGTACACGAGCGCGCACACCATGGCGACGCCGGCGTGGGCGATGTGGAGGTAGCTGCTGGCGCGGTAGGCCAGGACCGTGCCGCACCCCAGCAGCACGTAGAGCCCTCCTGCCGACAGACCGATCAGCAGGAACGGCCAGAGCAGATCGACACTCATCCGTTCGGCCCCGGCAGGCCGTGCAACGGGTCCGGATAGGTCCAATCGGAGGTCAAGCGCTGGAACGTCCGGTCGGGAAGCAGCCGCACGATGTGCGCGGCGTCGATGCCACCGTGGTCGTCGGGGCCCAGCGTGAACGGGGCGGTGAGCCCACCGGCGTCGTAGTCGGTGAGCCCTTCGATGTACGCGGCGAGACCGGCTCGGGTGATGTGGTCTCCCATCGACCGCAGACCCTCTTCGATGAGGCGCATGCCGAGGTAGGAGTAGAGCGTCACGAGACCGATGTCGCCGGTCGGGTAGTACTCCTCCATGAGCGACTGGTAGTCACGCACGCCTGGCGTGTCGAGGTCCATCGTCGCGTAGCCCTCGGTGTCCGCGAAGACGTCGCGGTCGGTCAGTGCCGCGGGGCCGGCGATGTCGGCCGTGAACGGGTCGTACATGATCGTGCAGAGGTACGGCACGTCCCACCCGTTCTGTTCAGCCGACTGCATGTTGAACGCGCACAGCACACCGTGGCTGCCGATGACCATCTGGGCGCCGGCCGCCCGCATCTTGACGACCTGGCTCGACTGGTTCGTCATCGTGGCGTCGTAGCTCACCGGTTCCTCGTCCACGATCTCGAGGCCCACGCGCTCGAGCGCCTTGCGCTGCTCCTCGGCGATGTACGTAGTGAGTGCATCGGTGAAGTAGAGGAGGGCCACCTTCGGCGGCTTACCTTGCTCTCGGAGGTACCGCTTGGCGAAGTCGGCGCCGATGGAGGCACGTCCGGGCACCGTCATCCCGATGCTGAAGTTGTACGGCGACAGCTCGGGCTTCCGCGACTGCTCGCCACTCGATCCCTGGATCATCGGCACGCCCTTGTCGTTCAGGTAGGGCACGACCTGGTCGAGCGCGGCGTTGACGACGAAGGTGTTGGCCAGCGCGAACACACCGTCGCGCTCGACGGCCTTCTTGGCCTGCGCCAGCCCCTCGTCCGGGCAGTTTGTGCAGACGTCGTAGCCGAGGACCTCCAACTTCCGCCCGTTGATGCCACCGGCGGCGTTCAGCCGTTCGGCATAGGCCAGCGCGACCCGGTACGGCGGCTCGCCGACGAACTTCTGGCCTCCGGAGAGGGTCGACATCACGCCGATCTTGATCGGGCCGTCGTCCACAGGGGCCTCTGCCGCAGCAGGGACGGTGGCCGGGGCCGCCACCGCAGAGGACTCGTCGGGACGGGTGCTCCCGGTGCGAGTTGTCGGAGGACCTGCGACCGCGCTGCCGGCGGTCACGACACCCGTGTCGGCGTCGGCAGGGTCCGACACGACCCGTTCGGTGTGGCTCGAGCGCTGCGTCACCTCGAGGGTCGAGGTCTGCGCACACGAGGTTGCGGCGACCGCGACGAAGACCCCGATCACACAGGCTCGTCGTAGCCCCCCAGACCTCATCCGAAGCACTTTACGATGTTTAGTCGAGCGCCGGCAACTGGGCCAGACGCAGGGAGGGGAACAGTCGGCGGGCGTTGTTCTCCAGCACCTCCGGGGCGACGCCGTGGGTCCGGGGACCCTCGTCGTCCCACCCGGCGAAGTTGGTCCCCAGGAGCAGCCGGTCGGTCCCGACCTCGGCCACCAGGGCGGCCAGCGCCGATTCGCTGCCGACGTGGGTGTCGAACCACAGGCGCCGGACCCAGCGATCGACATCGGCCGGGTCGCCCGTGCCGCCAGGGCGGGTCCTCATCGCCTGCCGCCACCGGCCCATGAGCATGGCCGTCGCCCCACCGCCATGGGACACCACGATGTCGAGGGCGGGGAATCGCTCGAGGACTCGACCGAACACGAGGTTCCACACCGTCAACGTCTCCTCGGCGGCGAAGCCACCGTGGAGCTCGAAGCCGAGCCGGTTGACGCGTGGATCGTCCGGCCCGTCGATGCCCGGCGGGGCCGGATGGAGGAAGATCGGGACGCCCAGCTCCTGGGCCGTGGCCCAGATCGGGTCGAGGGTCGGATCGTCGACCGGGGTGCCGAACTCCGTGCCGAACGCGCCCCCGACGAGCCCGAGGCCCACGGCTCGCCGCAACTCGGCCGCCGCTGAGGGTGGCTCCTGTACGGGCAGGTGCGCCAGTCCCGACAGTCGCGTGGGGTGCGCGGCGACGAGCGCGGCGAGCTCGTCGTTGTGTGCTCGGCAGTAGGGGACGGCGGTCGCCGCGGGCAGGTGGTGGAACCACAGCAGCGGGTTCGGCGACAGCACCTGATGGGCGATGCCCAGCCGGTCCATCCGAGCGAGCCGAAGGTCGACGTCCATGAACGGCGAGTCCCGGTAGGCGACGCCGTCGAGGCTCCACGACCCGATCCGGAACCGCGGCCGGCCATCGTCGGTGGTCTCCAGCCATGGCCCGTGGTCACCGGCAGCACCGAGCACGCCTTCGAGCATGACGTGGGCGTGGACGTCGATCACGGGGAACCGAGCAGCACGGGGTACCGGGCGAAGTACGGCCGAGCCGTCGTCGGGTCGAACGTCGGCGCCTCGTCGGGATCGGGACGACAGTCGTGGGCGAAGAGCCACCGGACGGACACCGGCACCAGGCCCCACAGCCGGTCGTCCACCTGATCGCCGCGCAGGAGGGCGCCGGCTGCGAGGTCCTGACCGATGCAGTGGTGCATGCCGTGCCCGAAGCTGAGCCCCCATGCGGAGGCACCCTCGGGGGTGGACCGGTTCGGGTCGAAGCGATCTGCATCGGGTCCCCACACCGACGGATCCCGGTTGACCGCGAGGAGATCGATCGTCACCTCGTCGCCGGCGTCCAACACCGTGCCATCGGCGAGGGTCGTGCGCTGCTCCGCCCGCCGCAGGGCGATGGGGCTCGACGGCTCGAGTCGGATCGTCTCGTTCATGCACCGCTGGATGAAGTCGAGGTCGGTGACGGCGGACGCATCCTCGGGATGGGCGCCGATCCAGCACAACACGTTGTGCGTGACCCTCGTGAACGCGGTGGCCGAGGTGTGGGCGCCGGCGAGCAGGAAGAAGCAGATCTCGCGCCGGATCACCTCGGGCGGGAGGTGGAGGGCGTCCTCGTTCTCGAGCAGCACGGTGAGCACGTCGCGGGCAGGTCGGCCTCGTCACCGGCCCGCGTCGCCACCTCCAGACGCCGTGCGGCGGGCGATCGACGGCTGCGAGGAACTCGGCGTCGAACGCTTCCAGGGCGGCTCGCCACCTCGGCCCGCTTGGCCTCGTCGTCGCCGGTGTGGTGGGCCAGCGTGGCCCCCTCGATGAACAGCATGCAGGTAGTCGTAGAGACGCTCCGTCTCAGCGGGCGTCCCGAGGGGGCGGTCGACGCCGGCGGTGGTGGCGGCCAGGTTCATCATCAGCTGGTGGCTGAGGCTCACCAGCTCGGCCCGACCCCGGTCGACGTGTGGGCGCAGCGTCGCCTCGACGATGTCGGGGAACAGGTCGCGCTCGTAGTGCAGGTGGGTGTCCCGCCGGAAGAGACGGTTCTCCAGCCGACGCCGGTCCCGGTGGGCGCGCCGTGCAGGTTGACCAGGACGTCGGCCATGACCACCTCGCCCGCGTCGTAGAGGGCCTGGCGCAGGTCTCTGTTGCGGTAGGCGTCCAGCGCCCCTGCGTGGGTGGTGATCGTCACGTGGGACATCCGGCCTCCAGGAGCCACGTCGCGAGCGATCGCAGCAGCGCACGATGTCCGACGTGGTCGAGTGATCGAGCGTCGTGGCCGAGCGTGGAGCAGGCGATCCGGGCGGCGCCCTCGGTCCTGCGCCACGCGACCGCCTCGCCGTCGACGGTGGCGACCACCTCGATGTCCTCGGCCAGCCAGAGATCGCGGTACTGCTCGTCGACGACGGAGAAGGCGTCGAGCCCCGGCTGGCGGACTCGGACGTCCAGCGGGCCGATGCTCGGGTGCGACGACCGCTCCCAGTCCCAGCCTCCGCCGATGATCGACGCCAGCGAGGCCAGCCGTCGAAGCAGATGACCGCCGTGTGCATCGCCAGCATCGGTCGTCCGGCGTCCACCCAGCGTTCGATGGCCGCCCGCCCGGCAGCGTCGAGGTGGAAGCCGGCTCGGCCCGAGCCAGTTCGGCGTAGCGCTCGTCCCCCATCGCGAACGCCAGGGCGGTGACGACCAGCAGGCCGAACCGATCGGGCTGGAGCAGCGCGAGGCCGTCGTCGATCTGCTCGCACGCCTGGATCTCGGCACCGAGGACGGCGTGCAAGGCGTCCCGCGACGCAGCCGCCGGGTGACCGAGGCCGCCGGTGAGCACCAGTGCGCCGGTCACGATCCGGCTCCGTCGACGATCGCCGGCCGGGGGAGGGTGGCCATCACGCCATCGTCACCCCGCCGTCGACCAGCAGCTTCTGGCCGGTGACGTAGCGACGGCGTCGGAGAGGCCAACCAGAGGACGGCCCGGGCGACCTCGTCCGACGTTCCGAGCCGGCCGAGGGGAACCTCGGACCTGGCGGGCCGCGCGGGTCGAGATCCGCGTAGATCGGGGTCGGACATGCCGGCGTCGATCAGGCCGGGCGCGACGGCGTTGACCCGGATCGCCGGTGCCCACTCCATGCGCCATCTGCTGGGTCAGCAGGCGCGATCCCCGCCTTGGTCGCCCCGTAGGCCCCGGCGTTCGGCCCCGGCGCCACGCCGTTCATCGAGGCGATGACCACGATCGCCCCGCCCGCCGTCGACCAGGCGGTTCGCGGCCGCCCGGGCCGACGACGAAGGTGCCGGTGAGGTTCACCTCGACCACGGCGCCGCCAGTCCTCGACCGCCAACTCGGCGCAGCGGCCCGAAGCGCACGATCCCGGCGTTGTGCACCACCGCATCGTCCGGCGCCCGAAGCGCGTCGAGGGCCTCGGTCGACCGCCGCCTCGTCCGTCGACCGAGGCCGTCCAGCGGCGACGCCGCCGATCTCGTCGGCGACGCCGCTCGGCCCCGCTCGGCGTCACAGTCGAGCACCCCGACCACCCAGCCGCCCTCGGCGGCGCGAGGCAGGCGATGGCCTCGCCGAGCCCGGCGCCTGCGCCGGTCACCAGCATCGCTCGGCGTCATCGGCCGACGACCTCCTGCGTGAGCAGCGCGGTGGCCCAGTGGCCGACCTTCTCGCCCGGCGAGGGGCCGGCGCTCGGGCCACGGGCCGGAGAGGTCGACGGACCCGCCCCGGCTAGATGACGTGGCGCAGTCGGCTGCGATCGCCGAGCACGCGCGACGTCGGTCGACGGGTCGCCGTCGACCACCAGCACGTCGGCGGCCCGGCCGCTTCGACCACGTGCCGACCTCGCCCGTCGCTGCGCAGGGCCAGGGCCCCGTTGGCGGTGGCGCAGCGGATGGCCTGCAGCGGGGTCAGCCCGACCTCCTCGACGAAGACCTCCAGCTCCCGGGCGTGCCAGTGGCCGTAGGGCGTGAGGGCGAACCCGCTCTCGGAGCCGCATGAGCATCCGGACCCCGGCGTCGTGGGCCTGCTCGCACCTTGGCGGCGGTGGCCTCGATCTCGCCGCGGAACAGGTCGACCTGGCCGACGGCCGCCCCGACCCGGTGGCCGTGGTCGGCCAGGTTGGCGAGGAAGGTGAACGTGGGACACAGCGCGGCACCGTGTTCGACGATCGCCTCCAGGGCGGCCTCGTCCATGAACGCGGCGTGGAGGATGAGGTCGACCCCGGCCGCGCCGCGGCGACGGTCGACTGACGCCGTTCGGCAGTGCGCGGCCACCGGGGTGCCCAGGTCGTGGGCCGTGTCGCACACGACCCGCAGCTCGTCCTCGGTCCAGACGTCGACCTCGCCCCGATCGGTTCGGCATCGAGCCCGGTGACGTGGATCTTGACCCAGTCGGCGCCGTGCTTGATGTGGCGGGTGTCCCGCGACCATCTCGTCCGGGGTCGCCGACCACCCTGGGCGTAGCCGGCCTTGCCCTCGTCGGGGATCATCGTGCCTGCGGTGCCCCCGACCGCGGTCAGCAGCGCGTTCACCCCGGTGGCGATCCGCGGCCCCTCGACCAGGCCGGCCTCGATGGCGTCGCGGAACGAGGGACCGATCTCGTGGATGGTGTCCGCGTCGAGGAACGCCGTGACGCCGGCCCGCAGGAGCTTCTGGACGTTGAACGCGGCCACGAGGGCGCGTGGCGGGCTGGCGGTGGAAGAACAGCTCGTCGTTGGAGCTGGCGTCGCCGAAGGTGATGTGCAGTGGGCGTCGATGAGCCCGGGCATGACGATCGACCCGCTGACGTCGACGGTGGTCGCCCCGGGATCCTCCCCAAGTTGCTCGCCCGCCGGCGTGACCGCGGTGATCCGGTCCGCCTCGAACTCGACGGTGGCGTCGAAGGGAGCGTCGCCCGAACCGTCGATGACGCGTCCGCCGACCAGCCTCGTCCGGGTCACGCAGACCACCGGGTCCGTTGCTCGTGCGAGCTCATCGCGGTTCGACGAAGCCGTCCAGCGCGTCGCTCACGGCACAGCCGGACGGGATGGCGTCGCCCATCGCCAGGTCGACGCTGCGGTGGAAGTGGTGGATCAAGCGTTCGTGCCAGCCGATCTGGAACGGCCGAGCGCCGCGTGACTCGACCGATCGCTGGATCGCGTTCATGTTCGCGGTGTCCTGGCCCATGACCGTCTCGAACAGGGTCATGCGCATGGCATGCTCGTCGGGACGGTCGCCGGCACCCCACGCAGGCGCGAACCACACCAACTCGAGCTCGGTGGTCCGCACGTCTTCCGGCCAGATGCAGATCCAGGAGAACGCGCCGGCGTCCATCGGCACGACCAGGTTCGGAAAGATGCCGAACGACGTGCTGGTCTCTCGCCACAGCGAGCCGACGCTGGGATTGTCGGCATCGGGGCTCGGCGAGGTGAAGGGGATCATCTCCGGCTTCTTCGCCACGGTCAGCCGGCTGTGCCCGTTGGGCAGCATGGCCACCGTCACCGACCGGTCCTCGTAGAGCAACGCGGCGTTGTCCGGGTGCACCGTGCGGATGTGGTACACCTCGCTGAACGCGTCCACGAGCAACTTCCAGTTGCACTCGATGCGGTGGCGCTGGCGACCCACCACCCTCAGGTTCGGTCCGTCGATCTCGGCCATCTGCTCGGTGAGCGGTCCCAGGTACTCCTCCAACGACGGAGCGCCGAGGTCCTCGGAGACGAACAGGAACCCCTCCCAGGATTCGCATCGCACCGGCACCAGACCGAGCTCGTCGTGGTCGGCATCGACGAAGTTGCGCGCATCGGGGACGGCCTTCAGCTTCCCGGTGGTGTCGTAGCTCCACGAGTGGTAGAGGCACGTGAGGCGCTTGGCGGTGCCACAGTCGTCCCGCACCACCGGAGCGCCTCGGTGGCGGCAGCTGTTGTAGAAGGCCCGGATGACGCCGTCGTGGCCCCGGACGATCACCAGCGGTGCACCGGTCTTGTCGAACAACTTGAACGAGCCCGGCTCGGAGAGCTCGGATTCGTGACCGGCGAACAGCCACGCCCGGCCCCAGACGTACCGCTGCTCGAGCTCGAAGACGTCCGCCCGGACGTATCGCTCCACCGGGATGACCGGGATCGGTACGGCGTCCGGCGGCGCCGTGTCGACCGCCATCCGATCGGCCATCGCCGCGCGGATCCGCTCCTCGAGTGCCTGTTCCATGCCCTCACCCCTTCCAGCTAAACAATGTTTACTGTAGGTTCGACGACGGCGTCCAGATCAACCGGAGGGACCGATGCCCATTCCCCGCTCCTTGCTCACCAGCGAACCTCAGGACCTCGACCTCCGGGTGACGCACGGCAGCTGGCCGGCGGACCTCGCCGGCGAGATGGTCATCAGCGGTCCGTTGCCGGATCCGGCCCTCACCCACGGGTTCTTCGGCTTCGGCGTGCTCTACCGCCTCTCGCTGGCGCCCGGGACCCACGGGGCGCCCGGCGACGCGCTCGCGTGGCGGGCGCGGGTCATCGACTCCCCGTCACGTCGGCTGTACGAGCGTCGTCCCGAGCTGTTCGAGCCCGGCCCCACGGGGTACTCGACGCCGCTCGGTCCCCCGAACATGGCCAACACCGCCCCGCTTCCCTGGGGTGACCGCCTGTTCGCCACGTGGGACGTCGGACGACCCACCGAGGTCGACCCCGTGGACCTCACCTGGCTGGGCGACGCCGGCTCCATGGAGAGCTGGGGCGGTCAGAGCCTCGAGCTGGGCAACGTCTTCCCCTTCCTGTTCAGCTCGGCTCATCCCGTCGTCGATCCCGACCGCGACTGTCTGTGGACCGTGAAGCTGATCCCGGATCTGGCCAACGGCTTCGCGCAAGCACCCTCCGTCGTTCGCTGGGACGGTGATGGTGCGCCTGCGAGGATCTGGCCGGTCGAGGGTGCGCACGTCGCCGGGTCGATGCACCAGATCGCCCAGACCCAGCAGTGGCTGATCCTGGCCGACTCCGGGAACTTCAAGGCAGATCCGGCGGCCATGTTCGGCGGGGAGAAGTCGGTGTTCATCGACGACGAGGTCAACCTGTACCTCGTCCGCAAGGACGACGTCGACCGCACGCCGAGTGGCACACCCGTGCAAGCGATCCCGTTCGTGACGGGTCCACCGTCAGGACACCATTACGCGGTGTGGGACGACACCGATGGGATCCGGGTGATCTTCGAGCACATGGACATGGTCGATCTCGGGCTGCCCATTGTTGCGGGTGACCTCGACCGGAACGGCAAGTCTCTGGACCCGCGGCTGAGCGGCTTCTACTCCATGGGCCTGACCTCCGAAACGGTCTCCGAGGCCATGATCGACCCGACGTCGGGCAAGCTGCTCGAGCTCGCGTCCGTGAACGAACCCTGGACCTGGAACCATCAGCTGTCGGGCATCGACTGGAGCACCGAGGGCATGGCGTCGCCCACGCTCCACCACCTCGCCTACCACGGCTTCCGGACCGAAGGAGTCACCCGGCGCGCCATCGGCTACTACGCCGACCGCATCGACGAGTCGCTCATCCCCACGGAGGACACCCCGGGCTCGCTCGTGTCCTACGAGCGCGGATCGCTCGAGCAGCGGGCCCGCTGGGAGTACCCCGACGTCGAGGACTTCGTCACGTCCCCGACGTTCGTTCCACGGGATCCGGGTCGAGGGGGCTCGCGGTACGCCGGCAGCGACCCCGGCGGTCACGACGGCTACGTGGTGCTTCCGGTGCAGAACGACCGCGGGTTCCGGGTCGAGGTGTTCGACGCAGGGCGCGTGGGTGACGGTCCCGTGGCTGTCGCCTCCGCGCCCGCTGGCAGGACCACGCCCCTGCTGCTGCACTCGGCGTGGCTCCACCGGGCGGTGCCGGCGGTCGACGCCGAGCGGCTCTCCTTCGGTGACGAACTCGGTGGCGAAGCCCTGTCCTCGGTCGACCCGGACGTCGCCCGATTGACGAAGGAGATCGCCGGGGAGCTGGCCGAACGCTTCGGCTGAGGCCTTCAGCGCCCGAGCTCGTCGATGTTGGCCCACGGGGACACGACGAGCTCGATGGCGTTGCGGAACACCAGGACGTGGCTGGGAACCGGATCGACGAAGGCCGCCCACTCGGTGCCGTCGGTGACCGCAACCGAGCCAGGATCCACGGCGACCTGATCGGGATCGGCGAGGCCGGCGTCGTAGTACGTGCGGTCGCAGACGCCGTTGCGCCAGTAGATGAAGTCGTTGGCCGTCACCCACTCGGGGTGGCTCCGGACCGCGGGTGCGGATGGATCCAACGCGAACCGCGCTGCGTAGGCGGTAGGACCATCCCCCACACAGAGCTCGATCGCGTCGCCCCGGTGAGCGTGCTCGACCCGGCTCTTCCTCGTGATCACGTCCACGGGGTCCATCGACGTGTTGTCGGAACGGGCGTCGACGATCAGGTAGCGCGGTACGCCGTCTCGGTCGGCGATGTAGGTCGACCACTCGGCCCGCAGCCCGTTGGTGATGCCGGAGACCCGGTAGACGTTGAGCGTCAGCAGGTACTGCGGCTGGTCATCGGCCAGGCAGCGGATCGGGACGAGCTCCATCCCCGGCGGCAGACCGAGGTGCTCGACGAACGCATCTCGGGCGGTGATCCGGTGCACCAGGTAGACCGAGGGAGGATCGTCGGCGACGGTGAACCGTACCAACGGCGCCTCCTTGCCGAGGGCGACCATGACACCGGTCCGCAGCGACATCTGGGAGTACAGGAAGCGACGGAGCGCTCGTCGCCCACGCAGCCCCCACGTCGACAGCGAGTGCGGTCCGGACATGGCGGCTCAGTAAACATCGTTTAGCGCTCGTGGTCAATCGCGACCTACCGTGATCCCATGGGTGTGCTGACCGCCGATCTGGGTGCTCCGGACCGCGATGCCATCGCGCTCGTCGACGAGCGAGGGGCCACCAGCTGGGCGGAGTTGGACGAGCGCGTCGACCGGGCGGGGCGGGCATTGACCGAGGCGGGGCTCCAGCCGGGCGACGTGGTGGCCACCATGCTGGGGAACCAGCGTGAGTTCTTCGAGGCCTCACTCGCCTGCATGCAGACCGGCCTGCTGCTGGTACCGGTGAACTGGCATTGGGTCGCCGACGAGCTGCGCTACGTGCTGGATGACGCCGACGCCCGTGCCCTGGTGGTCGACGAGCGATGGGCTCACGTCGCCGACGCCGTGGCGTTCGACGGACGACGCATCGACGTGGGGACCGACGGCGTCGGCGGCTGGGACGCGTTCCTCGCCTCGGCCGGTCCGGAGGCCGCACCCCCCGCCCGCGGTGGCGTGATGTTCTACACCTCCGGGACCACCGGGCATCCCAAAGGCGTCCGAGGCGGGCTGGCGGCGGTCGGCGGCGATCCGGTGATCTGGCAGCTGATGGCGGGCATGGCCGATCTGTTCGATCTGCCGGCATCCGACCCCGTGTTCCTCCTCAGCGGGCCGGCGTACCACTCGGCGCAGTGGGTCTTCTCGATGTTCTCGCTGCTGCGCGGCGCCACCATCGTGCTGCAGCACAAGTTCGACGCTGCCGAGTTGCTGTCGCTGGTCGAGCGACACCGGGTCACCAACCTGCACCTCGTGCCCACCCAGTTCACTCGGATGCTCCGCCTACCCGATGAGGTGCGGGGCGCCGCAGATCTGTCGAGCCTGGTGGCCGTGCATCACGGCGCGGCACCCTGCCCGGACCGCGTCAAGCGCCAGATGATCGACTGGCTCGGACCGATCGTCTCGGAGTACTACGGCGGAACCGAGGGTGGCTTCATCTCCATGATCTCGGCGGCGGAGTGGCTCGAACGACCCGGCAGCGTCGGCCAGCCGCTCGACGTGATCACCATCACCGTGACCGACGAGGATGGAAACGAGCTGCCGGCCAACACACCGGGTCAGCTGTGGTTCTCGAGCGTGCTCGGCAGCGACTTCGAATACCACAACGCGCCGGAGAAGTCGGCTGACGCCCATCGCGCACCGGGCGTCGGCACGTTGGGTGACGTCGGCTACCTGGACGACGACGGCTACCTCCACCTGTCCGATCGCAAGATCGACATGATCATCTCGGGCGGGGTGAACATCTACCCCGCCGAGATCGAAGCCGTGCTCACCTCCGACCCCCGGGTGGACGACGCTGCCGTGTTCGGCATCCCCGACGACGAGTTCGGCGAGGCCGTGCACGCGGTCGTGGAGGCGCCCGGCGCCGACCCCGAACTGGTCGACCGGCTCGTCAGCCGCTGCCGCGAGCACCTCGCCGGGTACAAGTGCCCACGCAGCTTCGAGATCGTCGACGACCTCCCGCGGTCTGCCGCGGGGAAGGTCCTGAAGCGCCAGCTCCGCGAGCCCCACTGGTCGAGCTCGCAGCCGACCGTCGCTCCGTAGGCTGCCCTCGTGTCCGCCACGCCACTGTCCAGGGAACGCATCGTCCGGTGCGCCGCAGACATCGTCCGCGCCGACGGCGTCGAGGCGCTCGGACTGCGCAGCGTCGCCCGGGCCCTCGGCGTCACCGCCCCCGCCCTCTATGGGTACGTCGACAGCCTCGACGGTCTGTTCCGCGCCCTCGCCGAGGCGCAGTTCGAGGAGCTGGCGAACCGCTTCGCCTCGCTTCGGACCCGCACCCCCGAGAACCGGGTGCGTGGCTTGAGCCGCATCTACATCCGGTACGCCCTCGAGGAGCCGGCCTTGTTCCAGCTCCTCTTCCGGTTCCCGCCCGACCTGGTCGGCACCGGCGTCGACCACGAGCTGCCCATCGCCACCAAGGTGTTCATGGCCGCCGCCGAGCCGTTGGGCCAGGGCAAGGAGTCCGGCGACTTCCCCCACATCGACCCGCTCCGCGCCTCGCTCGCCGTCTGGGCCGCGGTCCACGGCTGCGCGACGGCCCTCTCGATGGGCTTCGAGTTCGACGAGGAGACGGTCGAGCGCCTCATCGACGACGTGCTCGACATGGTGATCGCCGGCCTGCGCGCCTGAGACGACGCCGAGACTTGCGCCGGCGGACTTCGCGCGAAACACTTAACAGTGTTTAGCCACGACTGCCGGGGAGTTCGCGATGGCTGCGCTGACCAAGAACCTGTTCTGGGGCCAAGGCCCGCGAGATCACACGATCGACGTGGTCGAGGGCCACTGGCCGTCCGACCTGGTTGGCTCGGTCTTCGTGATCGGTCCGGACAAGCGGCACCCGGGCGGCCATTGGTTCAACCAACACGGCCTCCTCCAGCGGATCCGGCTCGAGCCGGACGCCGACGGCCGGATCCGGGTCGAGCACCGCCGGGTGCGCACGCCGCTGGAACGACTACGGCATCGGCTCCCCCGCCTGTTCCGCACGCTGGACTTCATGGAGGTGTCGCCGTTCGGCATCTCGAACATGGCGAACACGGGCGTGTGCCCGATCGACGACCGGCTCTTCATCGGCTACGACGCCGGACGACCGATCGAGGTCGACCCGGAGACGATGCGCTACCTCACGCCGGTTGGCGCGAACGACGAGTGGCTGCAGGCGCTCCCGGGTGTGCTCGAGCCCCTGTGCGCCGTCGCCGCCCACCCCGCTCCCGACTACGAGGAGCGGGCGCTCTACTTCCTGAACTACAACCAGGTCGCCGTGCCCGGCACCGCCCCCGAGGCCCATCTGGCCCGTTGGGCCCTCGACGGCCCCGTCGAGCGCTGGCGGCTCACCGGCATGTCGCCGTTCGACTCCCTCCACGACGTCAAGGTCACCGAGCACCACGTCGTGTTCTGCGACCTGCCGTTCGTCTTCGAACCGCAGACGTTCGCCGGCAAGCCGCGCACGCGACGCAACCAGGAGCACACGAACCTGTGGATCGTGTCCAAGGACGCGTTGCGGACCACACCTGCCGGTGGGTCCGTGCCCGTCACCGAGGTGCGCATCCCGATGCCCACCGGGCACCTGACCGTCGACTACGAGGAGACCGACGGGACCATCCGGGTCGTCCTCCAGCAGATCCCGCTGTCGGACCTGATGCTGACGATCGACCGGGAGAGCGTGGACCACCGCAACGGCGCGTTGATCGACCCGAACTACGAAGGCCTGATCGCGCTTGCCGTGCAGCCCTCGGTCATCGGCCGCTACGTCGTCGACACCGTCTCCGGTGAGGTGCTCGACGCCGAGACCGCCGTGGACGTCGACCGGGCGTGGGGCGGCATCCTGGCGACCAACGACGTGTACTCCAGCCGAGCCCGTGCCCGCCAGCGGGCCATCTGGTACGCCGGGCTCGGGTTCGACCCCGATCTGGTCCCGCAGACCTGGTGGGACCTGTACGGCGAGGCCACCGACGGTCTCGTCGCTCCTGTGGACCTACCGGCCCATGCCATCGCCGGCTCGCTGTCCCGCATCGACCTCGAGTCGATGAAGGTGGCGGAGGTGTTCAGCTACGAGGGCGGAGCCTTCCCGTCACCGCCGACGTTCGTCCCCCGAGCGGGCGCCGCGGACCCCGACGACGGCTACATCGTCGTCACCGTCCACCAGGACGGCCCCAAGGAGATCCAGGTCTTCGACGCCCACCACATCGAGCGTGGACCGCTCGCGCGTGCCACCTCGCCGATGTTCAATCCGGGCCTGCTGCTGCACTCGACCTGGATGCCCGACCGCGTCGGGCCACGGCGGAGTCAGTACAAGATCGGACTGTGGCGGGACATCAAGGGTGCGGTCCGGGGGATCCCCGGCGTGCTGGCCTCGATGGTGAAGATGGGTCCGGCTCTGCGGGCGTCGCAGCGGTCCGGCGAGGAGTAGTCCCGCTACGCCGGGAACCAGTTGGCGTGGAAGCCGAAGGGCACCCGTTGCGGCGCCCGCACCGTTGCGATCGGTCCGGCGGCGACGTCCCGGGCGTCCAGGATCACCAGCTCCGAGTGATCGGTGTCGTCGTAGTACACGACGTTGAGCAGCCAGCCGTCGTCCTCGGCCGTACCGGCGGGGTCCGGACAGAACACGCTCTCGCCGACGTGGCCGTGCTCGCCGGCGGTCCAGTGCGCCCGCTCGCCGGTTGCGGTGTCGTACTTCACGATCGAGTCGAAGTCGCCGAGCAGAGCGCGCGGGCGCATGAAGGCCGACATGTACTCGCAGTTGGTCCGGACGCCGCAGTAGTCGTCGTTCACCCGGGCGAAATCGCCGGGCAGGTCGTCGTACCGCTCGCTCGTCGCCGTGCCCGCCGCCAGGTCGATCACGTAGCGGGTGGGACGTCCGGCCTCGTCGTAGGTCATCGGTTTCGACCCGTTCGCCTCGGCGTCGATGCCGAAGTCGACCCTCGCGAACTCGGTGCCACTGAGGATCACCTTGCCGTCTTCCTCCCAGCCGTTCCAGAAGTGCTGGACGTGACCGAGCGGCACGTCGAACCAGCGGATCTCGGACCCGTGTCCCCGACGCGGCATCACGCCGAGTCGGGTTCCGTTCTCGGGCTTCCACGTCACCATCGGGCCCTTGCCGATCTCCTCGAGGGGCGAGAAGACGACCGGCGAGTCCATGAAGACCGCGTAGCGCTCGGTGAGGATGAAGTCGTGCATCATGACCGGCGCGGGAACGTCGATCACCGTCTGGTGGCTCAGGGTGCCGGCGGCGTCGACGGCGTAGTAGGTGAGGTGCGGCGGGAACAGCGAGTAGGCGAAGAAGAACATCTCGCCCGTGCGAGGGTCGAGCCGGGGGTGGGCGGTCATCGCCATGGGGAGCGCACCGCCGAAGGAGTACTCACCCACCGTGTCCAGCTCGGGGGTGATCTCGGTGGGTAGCCCGCCCTCCCACAGCGCCAGCATCCGGCCGGCATGGCGGATGACGTGGGTGTTCGCCGGGTTCTTGACCGGTCCGGCGTCTCCGGTGAGCGAACGGTCCGGGAAGTTCAGGACGTCGCCCAGGCCTGGGTAGATGGCACGTCCGTGGGCGAGCTCGACCTGTAGGCCCTTCGACCGGATCCACCGGTTGCGATACGAGATTCCGTCGTCACCGATGGAGAAGCCGTGCAGCATGCCGTCGCCGTCGAACATGTGGTACTGCCCGATCGGCTCGAACGCCGGGTTCGGCCCGTTGCGGATGTACGTGCCGCGCAGCCGGGCCGGGATCTCGCCCCGCACCTCGAGGCGCGCCTCGTCCACCTCGCGTTCGACGGGAAACAGGTTCCCGTCGAGGCCGGCGTGACCGGCCGCGTTCGTCACACTGCTGCGAATCGACATCGAGTCGAGGGACATCGGGCTGACCTCCTGATGGGCGGGCAGGGCCACTTTACATCGTTTAGTGGGGAGCGCTGCCACCCTGGTGCTCAGGGATCGAGGGTCAGCGGCGGGAGATGCGCAGGGCGTGCGCCGGCGCCGCCTCGATCCCGGAGGGCCATTCCACCGCCACGATGCTGCCGTCGGCCGCGCCCTCGAGCGGACCGTGGCCGAGCAACTCGACCGCGCCCCGGACACCGACGTCTGGAATGCGCAGCGATCCGGGCATCGGGTCGCCGAGAACGACGGCGTAGAGGTCGCCGTCCTTCTGGGTGAAGCGCACCTCGGTACCGTCGGCCGTGCGTCCCTCGGCTCGGACCCAAGGGCGCGTGCCGCGGATCGCTTCTCCGCAGCGATCGAGCCACGTGCCCAGGGCGCGCAGACGATCGGCCTGCAGTCCCGGGATCACGCCGTCCTCGCCCCGAGGGCCGACGTTGAGCAGCAGGTTGCCGTTCTTGGCAACGCCGTCCACGAAGCCGCGGATCAGCTCGGTCGGATCGAGGTGGTCATCCTCGCCCTCAGCGCGGTTGTATCCGAAGCTGTGGCCGAGACCCCGGCAGCTCTCCCACTTGTGGCCGCGCACCTCGGGTTCGGTGGCGTACTCGGGGGTGGCGAAGTCGGCGAAGTACGGCACCTTCTGCGGGGTCGCTCCCGACGAGACGATCCGCCGGCCGATGGCGTTGGCCACGGCGCTGCCGAGCCGGGTGTTCAGGCCGTTCACGACGAGAGACGTCGGGCTCCGCCAGCGGTCGTTGATCGCCCCGTCCGGCACCCGGTCGAGGTAATCGACCAGCAGCCGGTCGAGCGGATGGTTCGGCGGCATGCCGATGTCGTTCCACAGGACGCTGGGCTCGTAACGGTCGACGAGCTCGCGGAAGTGGGCGTCGACGTAGCGGCCGTAGGCCGGTTCGGTCGGCACCGTGCCGTACACCGAGGCGAGGTCGTCGATCGACCGCTCGACGAAGGTCCAGTCGAGACCGCCGGAGTAGTAGACGCCGAAGCGCATGCCTCGCCGTCGGACGGCGGCGGCGAGCTCGCCGACCACGTCCCGCTCGGTCTGCCAGCCGGGACGATGTGGGTTCCGGTGGTCGGAGGGCCAGAGGAGGAACCCGTCGTGGTGCTTGGTGGTGAGCACGACGTAGCCGGCGCCGGCGGCCGCGAACAGCTCGGCCCACTCGTCGGGATCCCACGACTCGACCATCTCGTTGAACGGGGCGCGGAAGTCCTCGTAACCGGCGTCGCCGTAGGTCTCCCGGTGATGGCGAGCCGTGACCGAGCCGGGGGTGCGCAGGCTGTTCCAGTACCACTCGGCATAGGGGTTGGCACCACGGGTGAGCCCCTCGGCGATCTGGGCGAAGGCAGGTCCCTCGCCGCTCGGCTTCGCGGCCCACCCGGGCACCGAGTACAGGCCCCAGTGGATGAAGATGCCGAGCTTGGCGTCGTCGAACCATGGCGGGGCGTGGTGGGCGCCGAGGGCACGCTTGTCGTGGTCGGGGGTTCGGGCCACGGGTCACATCCCTCGGTCGTGCCAGGCAGCGCCATCGGGGAAGCGGTGGGTGGCGAGCGAGCGCTCGCGGAGCACCGCGCCGTAGCCAGGCTGGGTGGGCAGGCGGTAGCGGCCGTCGGAGACCACGGCCGGGTTCACGAGGTGCTCGGCGAGGTGGCTCACCCACTCCACGATCCGACCCTCGCTCGTTCCGGCCACGGCGATCTGGTCGAACGCGGACAGGTGCACGACGTACTCGTTGAGGCCGATGCCGCCGGCGTGTGGACACGCCGGGACGCCGCGGGCCGCGCACATGAGCAGCACGGCGACGAACTCGTTGACGCTGCCGAGGCGACACGAATCGGGCTGGGCGACGCCGATGGCCTCGGCCTGCAGGAGCTGCTTGAACATGACCCGGTTCTGGGCCATCTCGCCGGTGGCGACGCGGGTGGGCGCGATCGCCCGGGCGATGGCCGCGTGGCCGAGCACGTCGTCCGGGCTGGTCGGCTCCTCGACCCACGAGAGGTCGAACCGCAGCAGCGGCTCGATGGCGGCGATCGCCTGCGGCACGTCCCACATCTGGTTCGCGTCGACCATCAGCTGGCGATCCGGACCGATGATCGAGCGAATCAGCTCGAGCCGGGCGACGTCGGCCTCGGAGCTGAGGCCGACCTTCACCTTGACCGCGTCGAAGCCATCGGCGAGCGACGACGCGCACCGGCGGCGGATCTCGTCGTCGGAGTAGCCCAGCCACCCGGCCGACGTCGTGTACGCCGCGAGCCCCTCGGCACGGACCGTCGCCATCCGGTCCTCGACCATCGGTCGGCGCTCCTCGAGGAGCGCCAGTGCCGCGGCCGAGGTCAACTCGTCGGACAGGTAGCGGAAGTCGACCAGTTCGACGATCTGGGCCGGCGTCATCCGGCAGAGCAGCTCCCACAGAGGAAGACCGGCTCGCTTGGCGACCAGGTCCCAGACGGCATTGAGCACCGCCGCCGTTGCCAGATGCATCGCACCCTTCTCTGGTCCGATCCACCGGAGCTGGGAGTCGCGGACCAGGCGGCGGCCGAGGTCACCCATGCCCGACGCGGCCTCGTCGATGTCGAGGCCGACCACCGCCGGCGCGAGCGCACGCGCTGCAGCGGCGACCACCTCGGTGCCGCGGCCGATGGTGAACGTGATCCCGAAGCCGAGCGCACCCGCGGGATCGTCGGTGACCAGCACGACGTACGCCGCCGAGTAGTCCGGGTCCGGGTTCATCGCGTCGGAGCCGTGCAGACCGACGGAGGTCGGGAAGCGGACGTCGAGGACGTCCATCGAGACGATCCTCACGACGGGTACACCACGGCCTCGTCGAGGAGCCCCTCGCTGACGAGATCAGCCCACAGCTCGTCGGGGACCGTGGTCTCGAACGCGCTGACGTTGGCCCGTACCTCGTCAGCCGATCGGGCTCCGACGACGACCGAGCTGACGGCCGGATGGCGCAGCGGGAACTGGATCGCCGGCGCCAGCAGCGGCACGCCGTGCTGCTCGCACACCCGATGCATCGCCCGCGCCCGCTGGGTGATCGCCGGCGGCGCCTGGCCGTACCGGTAGTGCACGTGGTCGCCCCACGGATCGGCCAACAGTCCCGAGCCGTACACGCCGCCGACCACGACACCGGTTCCGGCGGCGGCGCTGGCGGGGAGCAGCTCGTCTGCAGCGTGCTGGTCGAGCAGGTTGTACTGCCCGGCGATCAGCACGGCGTCGACGAGACCGGCCCGCACGAAGCGGGTCAGCATCTCGGCCTGGTTCATGCCCGCGCCGATCGCCCCGACCCGGCCGTCGCGCTGGAGGGCGCGCAGCGCGGGGAACGCCTGCGTTGTCGCGGCCGCCTCGTGATCGTCGGGATCGTGCACCCAGCAGACGTCGAGTCGATCGATGCCGAGGCGCTCGAGCGACGACGTCAGCGACGCCTCCACCCCAGCAGCCGAGTAGTCGAACCGCGGGCCGCGGTCGGGCACGTCGACGAAGATCGGATCGGGCGACAGGTCGTCGTCGAGCAGGCGACCGACCTTCGACGCGACCGTGGCTCCCTGTCGACCGGCGAGGCCCGCTCCGAGACGGAGCTCCGACAGACCGCTGCCGTAGAGCGGCGCCGTGTCGAAGAGCCGGACGCCGACGTCCCACGCCGCGGCGACCGTGCTCGCGGCGTCCTCGTCGGTCACCGGTGAGAACAGGTTGCCGAGCGGGGCACAGCCGAGCCCGAGGGCGGTGACGGTGACGCCCGACGCCCCGAGCGAGCGAGGGTCGGACGCGTTCATCGCGTGTAGTGGCCGGGGCTGAAGTCGGCCACGAGCGGCCGCCAGCACTTGCAGTTGTAGTGCCAGGTCTGGGGCCGGTAGTCGTTGGCTCCGTCGAGCTTGTCGGGGCGGAAGGTGCCCAAGCTGCCCGAATACGGCACCTCGATCGTGCCGAGTTGGCCCTGGGCATCGGCGAAGGCGCGGCGCGTCAGCTTCGGTCCGGCCATCTGTATCCCCAGCTTCACGCGCTCCATGACTCCGCACGCCCACATCGATCCGACGTACAGGGCGTTGGAGTCGTTCGCTCGGTCGAGGGTGAAGTCGGTGCGCCGCTCGACGATCTCGCGGCACCACGCGTCCTTGGCCGGCTCCGGCACACCGACGCGGGAGTCGTAGGTCCGCATCGCGGTGATCGTCAGCGCACCCTCGAAGGACTGCGGCATCGCCTGGGTCACGAAGTCGGTCGACCAGCCCCACGGGTCGCCCGCCGCGTAGCCCGGGTAGTAGAGCTGGCCATCGGCCTGGGACACGAAGCTGTTCCCGTTGATGAAGTCGACGCCGAGGAACACGACCTCGACTCCGTGGGTCTGCATCTGCTGGACCGCGACCGGCACCTGCGACTGCGACGACGCGGGGTCACCGGAGAGCCAGTACACGAACGGGTCGTAGCCGAGCGAGGTCAGCGTGTCGACGATGCCTTCCTGGTACTCGCGCTGGGTGCCGATCCAGTCGGAGCCGAGCACGCCGACCTTCTTGCCCTTGAGGTACCCGAGCTGATCGGCGAACCAGACCATGTTGGCGAGGTTGCGGGTCTGGTTGTCGAAGTTGGAGGAGTAGAGGCCCTTGGCCTCGGCGTAGACCTCGCGAGGGTGCCCGGAGCCCTGGAGGAACGGGACGCCCTGCTCCCGGGTGAGGCAGAGGGCACCGGGCGGACCGAAGCCGGTCGAGTTGACGGCGGCGAAGACCTTGTCGTCCTGGGCCAGTTGCAGGCATGCGGCCCGGGCGCCGTTCTCCTGGTCGAGGATGTCGTAGGTGGCCGGGACCAGCTTGATCTTGCGCCCGTACATGGCGTCTTCTTCGTTCCACTCGTCGGCGAAGGCCTGGAAGTACTGCATCTGGGCCGACGACTGGGCGCTCGGATCGCCGACGGTGTCCGACGTCGGGACCAGGACGCCGATCTTGATCGTGTCGGGCGTGACGCCGACGTCGGAGGCGGTCAGCTCGGCGGGCGGGGTCGTCGTGGTCGGCGCTGCGTTGGTGGTCGGCGAGCCGCCGGTGTCACCACCCGTGCTCGTGGGGCCGCCGGCCACGGTGGTGGCGGTGCTCTGCCCGGCCGGAACAGTGGTGCTCGACGACGCAGCATCGGCGGTGGCGCCCGGTCCGCTCGGCGTTGCCGTGGTCGCCGGGCCGTCACCGCCGATCGCGCCCAGGTCGAGATCGGCGGTGTGCGACGCCGTGGCCGCGACGCGGTCGCCGGCTCGGTCGCCGAACAGGATCGGGATGGCGAGACCGACCGCGAGCATGGCCATGACGACGCCGATGAGCAGGGCGTAGGTGGACCGCCGGCTGGCGAGTGGCAGGTCGACGGGTGGCTTGTCGGACATGATCTGCTCCCGTTTTCAGACGGAGGGGTGACGGTGGTCGTTGACGGCGACGGCGTACACGACCCAGTGGTCGGCGTCGTTCGTCGTGGTGGACTGGTTGGTGACGAGCAGGCGGCCGTCGGCCACGGCGATCCCGGTCGGCTCGTCGAAGCCGGGTTCGACGTCGCCGCCGTCGTAGCTGTCGACCACGCCGTCCGGGCCGATGGCATCGACCGTTCCGGCGCCGGCGAGGGTGACGTAGATCCGGCCGCTGTTACCGACGGTCAGGCCGCGGAGGTCGGCGGCGCCGTCGTAGGTGGTGAGCCGCGTCGCGGTGCCGTCGACGACGCTCAGCACGGCGGCCTGGCCGGGTGGCACGGTGTCGGCGAGGCCGCTGACGGCGACGATGAGCTCGTTGCCGCGCATGGCCGCGGCCGTGGGGCCCTCGCCGGGGGTGCGGTCGTCGACCGAGTAGGCGATGTGCAGGCCATGGCTGTCGAAGCCCCAGACGATCCCCTGCCCGCGGTCGGCGACGAGGATCGAACCGTCCGGGGAGATCGACACACCGTGCAGTTCGGGCGCGCCGTCGATCGCGCCCGGCTCGCAGTCAGCGTCGAGGGTGACCAGGCACGAGGCGAGATCGGGAATCGTGACCAGCTCGCTCAGATCGGATCGCGACGGGTCGAGGCGGAGCAGCCGGTTGGTCGACGCGTCGGCGACGACGACCCGCCCGACGCGATCGACGGCAAGACCGGTGAGGCCGGCGGTCCGATCGTCGGGCTGGCCGGTGATCGAGAACGAGCCGATGGTCTGGCCGGAAGGCGTGAACACGATGATCTCCGACGGGCCCACGCCGCCACGCCCGCCGCCGTTGTTGGTCGCGACGTACACCACGCCGTCGGGACCGACGCCCACGCCATCGGGTGCGCCCGGCTGGGGCACCCGAGCCAGGACCGTCGTGGTCCCGTCGGGCTCGGGTGGCGGCGCGTTCGGGATCGGCGGTCGTGGCGCCGGCGACGTGGTCGTGGTCGTGGTCGTGATCGGAGCGTTCGGGGCGGGGGGCGGCGGCGCGTGGAACCGCAGGGTGGTGGGCGGCGCCGCGTTCGACGCCGGCGTGGGTGCGGTCGCCGTGGGACCCGGCACCATGGCGCCCGGCGAGGGGGTGGTGGTCGGCGGCGTGACCGGCAGCTCGCCGCCGGCGACCGCGGCCGTCGCGACCGACTCGCCGGCGTGGTCGAGGACCGGCGGGAGTCCGAAGACGGCGAGGACCAGGGCCAGGGCCACACCGGTGACGATCGTGTACGTCTGACCGGCTTCGATGCCGAGCCGGTCGGCGAGCGATCCGAGGGAGCGTTCGATGATCCCGGTGCTCATCACGCGTCACCACCCTCTTCGGCGGGCGCAGCGCGCAAGGGCGTCCGCCGGCGCCGGCTGGTCCGGCGCGTGTCGGTGGAGCGCGGATCAACCGACGGTGTGTGGCGGTCGGTGTCGGAGCGGGCGATGGCCCGCTCGTCGGTGCCGAGGTAGGCGGCGACCACAGCCGGGTCGTTGCGCACCTCTTCGGGGTCGCCGGCGGCGATCTCGACGCCGGCGGAGAAGCAGTGCACCCGGTCCGAGATCGACATGATCATCGGCATGTCGTGCTCGATGATCAGCACCGACGCGTCGAGCTCGGATCGCACCTGCTGGATCAGCGGCGCGAACGCCTCGGTCTCGCGCTGGGCGACACCGGCCGTCGGCTCGTCGAGCAGCAGCAGCCGGGCGCCCTGCGCCGTGAGGCAGGCGCAGCTCCACGATGCGCCGCGTGCCGGTCGACAGGTCGGCGATGAAGGAGTCGGCGTAGCGGTTGAGGCCGTACAGCGACAGATAGGCGTCGGCGCTGACGCGCTTGCGGTGCTCGGCGTGGCGGGCCGGCGCGAAGCCGAGCATCGCCGGGATCGGATCGGTCGGGTCGTCCGACTCCAGCGACAGCTGGAGCGCCTCGCGGACCAGCAGGCCAGGGAAGAGGCGGGCGTCCTGGAACACCCGGCCCATACCGAGGCGGGCCCGCTCGTGGGGCGCCAGCGCGGTGACGTCGTGGCCGAGCAGCTCGACCGACCCGGCATCCGCGGCGAGGAACCCCGAGATGATGTTCATCAGCGTCGACTTGCCCGCGCCGTTGGAACCGATCAGGCCCACGATCTCGCCCTGGCGCACGTCGAGGGACACGCCGGCGAGGGCACGGACACCGCCGAAGCTGATCTCGATGTCGGACGCGCGCAGGATCGGTGTGTCGGGCGTGAGCTCCGGTCGGGGTCGTCGCCGCACGATGATCTCGGGCTCGGGCTCGGCGGTGTCGGCGACGGCGACGGCGACGGCGGCACCGCACGCTGCGGGCCGACACCGTCGCCGGCAGGCCGGCGGTGAGCCGGTCACCGAAGCGATCCGCGAGTCGGTCGCGGAAACGGAACACGAGTTGGGCCAGGCCGCCGGGGAAGTACAGCAGCAGGAAGAGGAGGCCGATGCCCGAGGTGGCCAATCTGGTCTGGAGTGACGAGCCGAACAGTGCCGGTAGCCCGACGACGTACACGCGCGCCGAGCAGGCACCGGTGATCGAACCGAGGCCACCGATCACCGTCATGGCCGACGACGTCGAGCGAGTCGGAAGGGCCGAAGATCTGCGGGCTGAACTGCACCGTGAGCCCGGCGAGCAGCGCCCCGGCGAACGATGCCATCGCGCCGGGGATCGGCGAAGGCCAACAGCTTGGTGCCCGACGGCGCGATGCCGAAGCTGGCCGCCGCCCGTTCGTTGTCGCGCACGGCGATGATGCGACGACCGACGCCGCTCGAGCGGAGCCGCCAGGTCGACCAGGGCCGTCGACGACCAGACCGGCAAGGCACAGGTAGTAGTAGGTGCGCGGGCTGTCGAAGTCGAGGCCGAGCGTGTTGCCCGGCTGGATGAAGACGACCGACCAGTCGCCCGAGGAACACGTCGCGCGTGAACAACCACTGTCGTGGCCGCGACCGCGAACGCGAGCGTCGTCACCGCGAGGAACAGCCCGCGCAGGCGCAGGGCCGGGAACCCGACGAGCAGAGCCACGATCACGCCGGCGACCACGGCGTACCCGAGCGGCGGGTCCGAAGGGCATTCCCCGGTCGTGCAAGAAGACGGTCGTCATCGCGCCGAGGCCGACGAAGGCGAACTGGCCGAGCGACAGCTGGCCGGCCCAGCCGGTGAGCATGGCGATCGACAGGCCGATGATGCCGAACACGAGCACCCGCCCGAGCAGGAAGGTCTGCGACGCGCGATCGACAGGACGAGCGGGGCCAACGCGGCGACGACGACGCCGACGAGCCCGAGCCACAAGCCGAGGTTGCGGATCCAGGAGATCTGCGCAGCTTTGGCCGGGACGGGACGCACCAGCGAGCCGAGTTGCTCGAGGCCGGTCTCGGCCTCGGCGTCGCCGCCCCGCACGACGAGCAGGGTGAGCACGCCGAGGAAGATGATGCAGCTCGGTCACCGCCGGGGACGGCTGACGTTGGCGAACAGCAGGGCCTCGACGATGCCGACGCCGACTCCGCCGGCGAGGGCCAGCGGCAGCGACGTCAGGCGCCCGACGAGCGCAGCGGCGAGCGCTCGCATCAGTAGACCGGGGCCGAGGGCCTCGCCCATGGTCCAGCCGACGGACACGTTGCGCAGCGGGTTGACGAGCACGACGGTCAGGGTCGACAGCACGCCGGCGAGCACCCACACCATCGTCGAGACGCGGCGGGTGATGATCCCGGCGAGCTCGGCCGCATCTCGGTTCTCGGCCGAGGCGCGGATCGCCAGACCCCATGGGGTGCGGTTGAGGAACACGGCCAGGCTGACGATCAACGCGGGAGCGAACGCCATGATCATGAAGTGCGGGCTGCGCGACGACCAGGCTTCCGACGGTCGCCGAGCGGTGCAGTGGCGTCGGGTACGGGACCGACGTGCTGCGGGCTGACCTTGGGCAGCAGGAACTGGCCGAGCAGCAGGAGCTGGGCGATGCCGATCGTGGCGACGAGCAGCGCGAGCTGTGGCCCGCGGGACAGCCGGCGGATGACGAACGCTCGATCACGGCACCGACGAGGCCCCCGAGCACGGTCACCACGGCGAGGCCGACCCAGTAGTTCGAGACCGCCGTCGAGGACGAGCTTGGCCATGACGGCGGCGCGGAAGGCCCCGATCTCCCCGTGGGCGAAGTTGATCACCCTGGTCGCCCGGTACACGAGCACGAGACCTGCGGCGAGCACCGAGTAGGCGAGGCCGGTGAGGATGCCGATGACGATGACCTCGATGGAGAAGTTCCACCGCGAGGAGCTGGACCGCGATCATCCGCCCTCACCGCCGAGGAAGACGGCCCGGGCGAGGTCGTCGCGCTCCACGCAGCTCCTGTGCGGTGCCCTCGAAGCGGACCCGCCCCTTCTCCATGAAGACGGCCCGGTCGCGAGATGGCCAGGGCGACGTTCAGCGACTGCTCGACGATGACCATCGTCAGGCCCTTCTCCTTCAACCCCTCGACCACTTCGATCAGGTCCTGCACGATGACCGGGGCGAGGCCGAGGGACAGCTCGTCGATGCAGAGGATGTCGGGTTCCAGCAGCAGCGCCTTGGCCAGCGCCAGCATCTGCTGCTCGCCGCCCGAGAGGGTGCCGGCCGGCTGGTCGATCCGCTCCCGCAGCGATCGGGAACAGCTCGACGACCTCGTCGACGCTTGGTCTGCAACCGGGGTCGGTCCCAGATGTAGGTGTAGGCGCCGGCGAGCAGGTTCTCCGCGACGGACAGACGTCGGGAACACGGCCTTGCCGCCGGGGACCTGGACGATGCCGCCGGCGACCCGCGTGCGGGGCGTCCTCGTACGTGATCGTGCGGCCGCGGTGGACGATGCTGCCGCCGTCCACCGGGGACAGGCCCGACACGACGCGGAGGACCGTGGACTTGCCGGCGCCGTTGGTGCCGAGCAGGGCCAGGACCTCGCCCGGTCGCGCACGTCGAGGTTCACGTCGAAGAGCACCTGGACGTGGCCGTAGGAGAAGTCGACGTTGCGGACCGCCAGCGCCGTGCTGGTGTCGGACGTGTCCACCGGGGTCCGGCGGGCCCGGGCGTGGCGCACGAACTGCGGTCGCCAATCGAGCAGTCGCCGTTGCGACGAGCTCGCCTCCTCCGACGTCGCCTCGGTCCGTCGTCGCTCGTCCTCGGCCAGGATCGACGCCGCCAGGACGGCGCGGTCGGTGCCCCCGTCGCTGTTCCCCCCGGTGCTGGTCATCGGACCTCGGCCACCCTCGTGCCGTTGGCGAAGGCCGCCTCGGTCAGTGCGGTGGATGCGCCCGGCGCCGTGGGGAGCCGGTACACGCCGCCGGTGACCTCCGCCGGCTCGGTGAACCACTCCCGCAGGTGGGGTATGTGCTCGAGCGGCAGGGTGTCGTTGCCGAGGCGGAGCGTGGCGAACGGGGCGAGATGCTGGTGGATCTGACCCATGTCGCCGGCGTGGGGTGCGATCGGCGTTCCGTGGTGGGCGGCGAGCAGCGCGACGCCGAGGAACTCGGGCAGGCCGCCGAGCCGGACGACGTCGGGCTGGGCGACATCGAAGACCCCGGCGCCGAGGAAGGTCTTGAACGCGACCTGGTTCGGGAGGTGCTCACCGCCGGCGATGCGGATCCCGGTGGTGCGGAGTCCCTCGCGCACGGCGAGGTACCCACAGAGATCGTCGGGGTGCACCGGCTCCTCGAACCAGAACACGTCGAGGCCGGCGAGGGCGTTGGCCACCTCGATGGCGGCGGCCGGCTCGAACACCTGGTTGGCATCGACCATGAGGAGACGGTCGTGCCCGATCGCGTCCCGCACGGCGACGACGCGGGCGATGTCGTCGGACATGCGGGGCGACCCGATCTTGACCTTCACCGCGCCGAAGCCGGCCTGTGCGGCGGCGTGGGCCTTCTCGACGAGCTCCTCCAGGCCGTAGCCGAGCCACCCGATCGAGGTGTCATACCCGGGGTAGCCGTCCGTGATGAGCCGGTGCACCTCGTCGGCGTCGGCCGGCGAGACGAGATCGTCGAGGTCATCGCCGATCACGTCGCGCAGCGTGCGCGGGTCGGTCATCGTCGCGAGCTGTTCGGCGGGGGCGTCGGCGAGGAGCCGCCACAGCGGTTGGCCCTCGTGGCGAGCCCATGCGTCGACGACGGCGCCGCACACCGATGCCAACGCCAGGTGGGTGACCCCCTTGTGGGGCCCCAGCCAACGGAACTGGCTGGCGTCGGCGAGCTCGGCCCACCAGGCGCCGAGACGGGACGTGATCTCGACGAGATCGGCACCGATCAGGGCCTGGCCGTACGTGCCGATCGCCTCGGCGACCAGATCGTTGCCTTGCCCGAGCGTGAGCGTGATGCCGGTGCCGCAGACGCCGGCGTCGGTGTGCAAGAGGCACGTGCCGAGCGAGTACACGGGATCGACGTGCCGTGCATCGCTGCCGGCACCGCCAGGCAGTGGGAAGCGGAGGTCCCAGGCCTCGACGCTGCGGATCGTGGTGTCGGCCATCAGCGCAGGTCGAGGGCGACCGTGGTGGCGGGACCGTCGACGGGCACGGCGTGCACGTCGAGGGTGACGGCGCCGGCGCCGCTGATCGACACCGGCACGTCGGTGCCGAGGACGCGGGCACGGGTCGGCGTGGTGGGCAAGTCGAGGGTGATCGTGCCGTCGGCCGGTGCGTCGAAGAGGTGCACGTAGACGGCGTCGTCTGTGGCGGTCGTCCGGCAGTCGTCTCGGCCCTGCACGGGGCCGAACGTGGTCCCGTAGATGCCCTCGCCGTTGGTCTCGAGCCAGCCGCCGACCTCGCGGAGGGCGGTCCGGAACTCGGGTTGGATGGTGCCGTCGGGCCGGGGGCCGACGTTCATCAGCAAGTTGCCGCCGCGGGAGGCGATCTCGACGAGTTCGCGGACGATCTCGTCGCCGGACTTGAACTCGGTCAGATCGGGGGACCATGCCCACTGGCCTCCGAACGTCAGGCACGACTCCCACGGCAGGAAGTCGTCGGCGGCGGGCACGCTGGGATCGGCCGGTGCGTCGAAGTGGGTCTGCAGCATCGGCGCCACCATCTCGATCATCTGCTCCCAGTCGTCGCGCATGATGATCGCGAAGATCATCGTGG
The DNA here is from genome assembly GCA_963811245.1 of uncultured Acidimicrobiaceae bacterium. Taxonomy (GTDB): domain Bacteria; phylum Actinomycetota; class Acidimicrobiia; order Acidimicrobiales; family Salinilacustritrichaceae; genus Salinilacustrithrix. The sequence continues at coordinate 3,607 of CAWEQL010000016.1, read as the reverse complement.
GATCCATCGGCACACCCAGTGTCGAGCGACGGGGAATCGCCTTGGGCACCGCCTGCTCCGGGGTCAGGAAGTCGGCGGCGAGGTCGGCCGGGAGGCCGGGTGCGAGCCCACCGAGCCGGTCGTTGAGCAGGCACTGGGGCTGGAGCTCACGCACGAGACCGTGGAAGCGCTCGACGGACCACTGCGGACCGAAGCCGATGTCCCACCACAGCGAGAACAGCTCGCCGTACTTCGTGCACACCTCGCGCACCTGTTGCTCCATGCGGTCGAGGAAGTCGTTCCACTCGGGACGCTCGGGCTGTCCCAGGAAGTTGATCGGCAGCGGCTGCGAGAGGTCGCGGTAACCGGCGTCGTGGAAGTCCGGGGCCGAGAAGTAGGCACCGAAACCGAGGCCACCGGCAGCGCACGCGGCGGCGAGCTCGGCGGTCACGTCCCGACCGAAGGGGGTGTTGGCGACCGAGTAGTCGCTGGTCGCGGTGTCGAACATCGCGAAGCCGTCGTGGTGCTTGGTGGTCAGCACCACGTAGCGCTGCCCGGCGTCCTTGGCCAGGTCGACCCACTGCTCGGCGTCGAAGCCGGTGGGGTCGAACCGTTGCGGCAGCGCCTCGTACTGCTCGAGCGTGATGTCGCGGACCGGCATCTCCACCTCGGTCATCCCGACCCGGTGCAGCGCCTCGACGAAGCGGGCCTGCAGCTCCGGCCCGAGCATCACCGGCCACGACGCCTCGACGCCGGCGACGGCGTACGCGCCCCAGTGGACGAACAGACCGAACTTGGCGTCTTCAAAGCGGCTCCGGCGCTCCATCGGGGCATGGTGTGCACCTTTCGGGAACATTGTCAACAATTCATCCGATGTCTGGACAGGAACTGGGGGACATGTTTCACTCGAACGGGCGATTCTTCAGGGAAAGGTCGGAGGACTTGACCGAATCTCGGACATCGGGAGCAGTGGAGGCCATCCGGTCGATGATCGTGACGGGTGCGCTCCGACCCGGCGACCGCCTGCCACCGGAGGCCGAGCTCGCCGAGCAGCTCGCCCTCTCGCGCAGCTCGTTGCGCGAGGCGGTTCGGGCGCTCACGTTCATCGGTGTGCTCCGCACCCGCCAGGGCGACGGCACCTACGTCACCGATCTCGACGGCGCCTCGCTCCTCGACACGCTCGGCTTCGTCGTCGACCTGGCGTCGGAGCAGACGCTGATCGAGTTCTTCGAGCTGCGGCGCCTGTTGGAGCCGGCCACCGCGTCGCTCGCCGCGGCCAGGGCGACCGACGACGACATCGAGACCATCGAGGGATGCCTCGGGGCGATGGTCGACGCCGCTGCCGCCGGTGATCGTGACGGCTTCATCGACGCCGATCTCGGCTTCCATCACACGGTTGCCGACATCGTCGGCAACACGGTCCTGTCCAGCCTGCTCCGCGGCTCGGGCTCCGCTCGATCCGGGTGCACCAGTGGCGGGCGCGTGTGGACGTCGGCGCGATCGACCGGGCGATCGCCGACCACGGCGCCATCCTGGCCGCCATCCGCAGCCACGATCCCGAGGCGGCGAGGGCGGCGGCCACGGCCCACCTCCTCGGTGGCGAGACGTGGGTGCGGCGGGTCGTGAGGACCGACGAGACCGTCGACGCCCCATCCGAGACCACCAAGCGGGAGACCGCATGACCCTCAAGCTGGCCCTCGTCGGCGGCCCGATGTACGACGGCCTGTACGACCTGTTCGCAGACCACGACGTCGAGATCGTCGTGCACGCCGACCACCCGACGCTCAACCGCCGGGTCGCCGAGCTGCTCGCCGCCGGCGAGCGCATCGACGTGCTCTCGACCCACGGCAAGTACGCGCCGTCCCAGGCGCAATGGCTTCGACCGCTCGATGAGTTGCTCGATCCCGACGTGATCGACGCGCTGTCGCCGAAGGCCGTCGACCTGTGCCGAGTCGACGGGCGGGTCTGCTCGGTGCCCCGCCTGATCGACGTCCGCATCCTGTGGTCCGACGCATCCCGGTACCCCGACGGCGTCCCCGACACCTGGGACGATGTGGTCGCCACGGTCGAAGCGGGCATCCCCTTCGGCATGCCCGGGCGCGAGTCGGGGCTGTTCGGCACGTTCTTCGAGCTCGTCGCCGGCGCCGGCGGTCGCCTGCTGGCCGACGGGGTCAGCCTCGACCGCGACATCGCCGCCGACGCGATCGAGACGCTACGCCGGATCGCCGCCGGGGTCCCCGACACGCCGAGCTGGCACTACGACGGTGTCGACGCCGCGCTGCTCGACGGCACGGTTGCCGCCGCCGCAGCATGGCCCGGGTCGACCGCACAGATCCGCGACTGTGCGATCGGGCTGACACCTTCCCCGTATCCGGCTGGCCCCGCCCGGCGGGTGACGTACTCGGGCTGTCACTCCTGGGCGATCCCCACCACCTGCGGCGACCTCGACGGCGCGGTCGGACTCGTCACCGAGCTGTGCGGGATGGAGGCGCACACCAAGGACGCCGCCAGCGGTTCGGTGTGCGCGAATGTCGAGGCGTTCGCCGCAGTCACCCCGGCCGATGCCGTCGACGCCCGCCGTCTCGAGCTGACCCGCGACGCCATCGCCGAGCAGATGATCACCTACCCGGCGCTCGCCCGCTTCCCGGAGATCGAGGACGCCGGTTGGATGGCGCTGCGCTCGGTCTTCATCGGCGACTCGACCGTCACCGACGCCGTCGATGCCATCGACACCGCCATCACCACCGTCGCAACCACGGAAGCACTGACGTGAAGGGAGCCCCCACCCCTGTCGGCGAACGGGTCGTCGTCGTCACCGGCTCCGCCGGTGGCATCGGCACCCACATCGTCGACGCCTTCGAGGCCCTCGGCGACACCGTCGTCGGCCTCGACATCACCGACGGCATCGACATCACCGACCGTCAGAGGTGCCTCCACGTCGTCGCAGAGATCGAGGGCGACTTCGGCGGCATCGACGTGCTGTGCAACAACGCCGGCATCGGCGCGGTGGGCGACGTCGTCGATGCCACCGATGACGAGTGGCAGCGAGTCTTCGACGTGAACGTGTTCGCCATCGCTCGCCTGTCGGCGGCGGTGCTCCCCGGCATGCGCCAGCGGGACATGGCGCCATCGTCAACACCTGCTCGGTCGCCGCCGAAGTCGGCTTGGTCGAGCGTGCCGTGTACTCGGCATCGAAGGGTGCGGTGCGCGCCCTCACGATGGCCATGGCCGCCGACGACGCCGACAACGGCATCCGGATCAACTGCGTCTCGCCCGGCACCGTCGACGGTCCGTGGGTGCGGCGCCTGATCGACGACAGCGCCGATCCCGCGGCGACGCGTGCCGCACTCGAGGCTCGGCAACCGCTCGGCGGCCTGGTCCCACCCGAGTCGGTCGCCAACGCCATCGTCTACCTCGCCGATCCGACGACCTTCACCAGCGGCGTCGAGTTCCGCCTCGACGGCGGCATCACGTCGGTACGGATCGTCCGCTGACGAGCGCTGCCGACGACGCACCGGCCCGACGGTTCGTCGATCGTCAGGCTTCGCGTCCGCCTCGCCCGGGGCGTCCGCTCCTTGCGGTGGCCACGTTCGAGTCGATCGACGGACAGACGTCCTGGTCACACGAG
>CAWEQL010000015.1:0-3538 GCA_963811245.1 uncultured Acidimicrobiaceae bacterium | reverse complement strand
GTCCTTCGGGATGGTGTGGAGGTTGTCGAAGTTGACGACGCAGTCGGTGGGCACGCCGTCGGCTTTGGCTGAGGGGCAGCTCCGACACGAGGCCCCTGACGGTCCTCGTGAGCACAGCGACGACGACCGAACCGATCCGGTCGGCGACCGGGTCTCTCGTCAGGATCAGGACCGGACGGTCGCCGCCCGGAGTGGCGGCGAACCAGATCTCTCCCCGCTTCACTCTGTTGCGCCGTCTGCCCAGTCGGCCCAGTCCTCGGCCGGACCCCAATCGGCGATGGCTGCCAGCGTCGACTCGCCTTCGGTGAGCGGGAGCTCCTCCCACCGCACCGCGTCGTGCTCCGATGCCAGGCGGTTCAGATGTAAGCGCACGGCTTCGCGTAGCAGCGCTGATCGATCGACGCCGAGGTCGTCAGCCCACCGCTGGATCGCCGTGGCGTCATCGTCGTCGACGCGGAAGCTAAGCATCGTCATACGATCAGCATACGCTGTCATACGTAGCCCGGTCACGCGGCGTCCTCCTGCTCGTGACGGCGTTGGTGGCAGGGGGCGCACCTCAGTTGCAGCTCTTCGACGACGGTGTGGCCGGTCCGGGCGAAGTCAGGGACGTGGTCGTACTCGAGCAGCTCGTCGCCCCGCAGTCGACGCAGACCCGGTCCCGTTCCTTCACGACGCGCTTTTGCCTCGTGCTCGGATGGCGGCGCTTGGCGCTGGCGTTGATCGGACGGTTCTCGGCATCGTGGATCAGGGCCCGGATGAACGCCTCCGGGGCGATCCGTTCGACCACGCTCATCGGGACCGCGGTGCCGTCGTCGAGGTTGGCGCCGTCCTCGGGACGCACGTGGACGATCACCTCCGTCGTCAACGGGCCACTGCCTTCACACAGCAGTGCGTCGAGTGCGTCGGCGTGTTGTTGGGCCAGGCTCGGCCATTGCTCGATCGCGGTGGTGGTCGGCCTCGTGCTCATCACGTGGGTCGTGAGCCGGCTGATCAGCACGCCGGCGACCAGCGGTGGGAGTCGGGCGGTGAAGGTGACCATGCCGTCGGGCTCGTTGCGCCACGTGACCGACCGCTGCTCGTGCTGCAGCCGCTCCAGCTCCCGGTCGTCACTGTTGCGGTGCCGCCACGCGGCGATCGCCCGCGGCAACGCGCCCGCGGGCACGTCGACGGCGATCGCTGCGAGCTGCGCCTCGTTCTCGGGTGTGGCGGCTCGGGACAGGACCCGCACCTTGCTGTACGACAGCTCGTCGGCCTCGAACAGGTCGGCGATCAATGGGAGCGAGCGCAACCGGCGCCCGACCCGGATCCACTCCCGCGCTGTGCACACCTCGATGTCGGCGACGGCGGCGATCCAGTGCGCGGCGGACGCGGCGTTGCTGACCATCCACTCGCCCGAGTCGGCGAAGTCGGCGGCCAGGCCGATCACCGTCCGCTGGCTCGTCGACCAGGTGGTGAGGGCGTCGTTCAGGTCGTGCGTCAGGCGCAGCCCGGTCGGGATGGGTCCGGTCGGTGTGGTGGTGTGGGCGGCCATGCGAGCCTCCAGACGTGTCGATCAGATCGATCTGGTTCTTCGGACCACCCAGTGAGCGAGGGGTTCGGTCGAGCTCGCTCGACCCAGCGTACTCAGGGGGTGCAACAGGGTTCCCGAGCCGCGCGTCCGCGGGCGCTTCGCATCACACGTCGTGGATCATGAGGTGCTTGCGCTCGGCCGCGACGATCGTCTCGAGGTCACGGTGATCGGACGTGACGACGGCGTCGCTGCGCCGCAGGGCACCTTCGACCACGGCGACGTCGATGACATCGGGGTGTCCGCTGCGGGCGCTGAGCGCTCCAACGGCTCGGGCGTGCTGTTCGAGGAGCGCCTCCACCCGGCAGCCGGCGAGCAACTGCGACATCCGATGCTGCGGCCCGCCGCGCCAGGCCTGTGCCAACACGGCTGCAGGAACGGTCGGCACGATCCCACGCCGGAGCGCCGCCCGGTGCAGTGCCCACATCAGCCGATCGTCACGCTCGGCCGCGATCAGGGCACCGGTGTCGTAGGTCAGGCCCTGCGTCATGATCCGGCGAGCAGGCGGTCGAGCAGGGCTTCACCTGCCGCTCGCTCGGCGGGCGTGAGTTGCCCGGCTCTGGCCTCCCACGCCTCGACGCCGCGCAGGCCGTCCCTGATCAGCAGCTGGTGCTCGGCCGCCGCCGACAGCCAGGCGGAGAACGACACGCCGTCCTCCTCGGCCGCCGCTTCCACCCGCGCGGCGACCTGGTCGTCGATCGAGACCGAACGCTTGATCACGCTCACCGCCCCAATGGTACTACCGGCGGTGTTACCGCCGACACCGACGTCCTCGCGGTCCATGCGAGCCTCCAGACGTGTCGATCAGATCGATCTGGTTCTTCGGACCGCCCGTTGAGCGAGGGGTTCGGTCGAGCTCGCTCGACCCAGCGTACTCAGGGGGTGCAACAGGGTTCGTGGGCCACGCGTCCGCGGGCGCGTCTGGTGGCGTTGGCTATGGTCTTTCGGGTGGGCGGACCTTCGGAGCGGGCGTTCGAGACGTCGATCTCTGACTCGCTGCTCGCGTCTGGTGGCCACGCGACCTGCAAGGTGGGCAACGCCGCCGATCGGACGACGACTTCTCACCCGATCTGGCGCTCGACACGGCTGAGTTGTTCGCGTTCATCGGTGCGACGCAGTCGGAGGAGTTCGACAAGGTCATCCGCTCGCACAGTGACGTGAACGAGGCACAGCGCGCCTTCGCGCTTCGTCTGTCGAAGGAGCTCGACAGTCGTGGGACGGTCGACGTGTTGCGGCACGGGGTCGTGTACGCCGGGCACGAGAAAGCCGAGTTCCGACTGGCCTACTTCCGGCCGGCGTCGGGACTCAACGCCGACCTCGAGGCGAGGTACCAGGCGAACCGGCTGACCGTCACCCGGCAGCTGCCGTACGACCCGACCTCCACCAAGACGGTCGACCTCGGGCTGTTCCTGAACGGCATCCCGGTCGCCACGGCCGAGGTGAAGAATCACCTGACCGGTCAGACGGCGGAGGACGCGAACAGCGGTACCGGCGCGATCGCGATCCTCGCAATGCGTTGTTGCGGCGGGCGATCGTCCATTTTGCGGTCGACACCGAGCAGGTGTTCATGACCACCCGGCTCTCGGGTGACGGCACTCGCTTCCTTCCGTTCAATCGGGGCGACGGTGACCGGGCGGGCAACCCGGCACGGGCCGGCTACCGCACCGGCTATTTGTGGGAGGAGGTGTGGTCCCGCGACGCCTGGCTCGATCTGTTGGCACGGTTCGTGCTCACCACCACCGACACCGTCACGAATGGAGGTGGCGGTCGCAAGGTGACGCTGTTCCCCCGGTACCACCAGTGGAGTGCGGTCCTCGCTCTGGTCGACCACGCTCGTTCGCACGGGGCCGGGCAGTCGTATCTGGTGCAGCACTCGGCCGGGTCGGGCAAGTCGAACACGATCGCCTGGCTGGCGCACCGGCTGTCCTCGCTGCACTCTTCCTCGGACGAGAAGGTGTTCGACAAGGTGGT
>CAWEQL010000014.1:0-7569 GCA_963811245.1 uncultured Acidimicrobiaceae bacterium | reverse complement strand
CGGTGGGCCGCTGGTCCGCGTCGCCGACCCGGTGGGCTGACGTGGAGCTCAGCGTCGGCGACGATCGGCCAGTTGGTGGGCAGCGTCCCGGGCCGAGCCGTGGCTGCGGATGGCGGCGAGGAAGTCGTCCCTCGGGAGGGAGCGGACCCGCACCGATGTGCGGGCCACCACCGACGCGTTCCGGGGCGCGCCGTCGAGGAGGGCGATCTCGCCGAAGCCCTCGCCCGGGCCGAGCACGGCGACCACCTCGCCGTCGTCGACGACCTCGACCTCGCCGTCCTCGATCAGCACGAAGCAGTCGCCCTCGTCGCCCTTGCGGATGATGTGGTCACCGTCGTCGTAGGAGTCCAGTTGCATCGTCCCGACGAGGTGGTCGAGCGTCGACATCACGAGCGGGGAGAAGATGCCGTGGACCTGGAGCAGGGCGACATCGGCATCGCGTTCCCGGACGTGGCCGTCGAGCTGGCGGAGCCAGGTCCAGCTCACGATGACCAGTGCCGGGAGCAGCAGCCCGACGAGCTCGAGAGCGGTCCGGACGTCCACGTGGGCGGTCAGCCGCCCCGCCACCAGCGCGCCGAGACCCATGCCGGCGTAGAGCACGGCGTCGAACGCGCCCAGCACGCTCGACAGCTGGGCATGCGGCACGAGGCGCTGCAGGAGCGTGTCGGACGTGATGTCGACCAGGTCGTTGCCCAGCCCGACGACGGCGAAGAGCGCAACGGCGACCACCGGCCCCGAGGCCATGGCCGCGGCGACGATCGGCACCCCCCAGAGGACGAGGGCCACGCCCAGCCCTCGGCCCATGCCGCCGGCCTGGGCGATCCGCACCGCAATGGGGAGCCCGATGAGCCCGCCGACACCGATCGCCCCCAGGAGGACACCCACGCCACCGTCGCCCATGCCGAGCTGCTCGATCGCCAAGGAGACCACCAGCACGTTGAGGGCGCCGCGGACGAAGGTCTGGCCGGCGGTCAGCAGGGTCACCAGTCGCAGCGGGCCGTCGGCCAGCACCCGGAGACCGTCGACCGCGGCCCGTACGACGCCGCCCCGGTGGTCGACCTCCGGTGGCGGCCCGGCGCCTTCGGCGGTGCCGAGCGTGTGCATGCTCGCGGCGGTGAAGGCCAGCAGCGCGGCGGAGCCCCACAGCGCCGCCGCCGGCCCCAGGGTGGCCAAGGCAGCGGCGGCCAGCAGCGGTCCGGCGAGCGTGCTGGCGTTGTCGGCCAGCGCGGCGAACGAATTGGTGGCCAGAAGCTGGCTCGGGCCGTTGATGTGGCAGGGGAGCAGGGCGATCACCAGCGGCCGGAGGCAGCACAGGGCGATTCCGGTCACACCGCCGAGCACGACGATGGTCCACGCCGGCCCACTCGTGCCCACGATCACGGCCGTCGCCGCCGTGGAGGCACCAGCCGCCGCCGCAGCCGCGGTCAGGGCCCGGCTCGGTGCGCGCCGCCCGGCGGCCGCCATCACGAACGGCGTGCTGCAGGCGGGGGCGAGCGTGCGGACGGCGACGAACGGTGCCACCCAACCGGGTCCGAAGTGGGAGAAGAGGTGGACCGACACGACGACCACGGTCGCCATGTCGACGATCCGGGCGACGGCCGGAGCGAGCTGGCAGCGCCGGAGGGCAGGCGTCGAGAGCGCAACACGGAGCGGCGCTCGACCGCTCGACCGGCGGCGAGTCGAGGCGGTGTCAGCCACCGAAGGCGCCGACAGCGGCCCGCAACGCGCCGATGTCGTACCGCTCGACGAGCTCGGCCACCTCGGCGACGAGCGCCTGCGCTCCCGCCGGGTCCCGCTCCCGGCGGATGCCGGCCAGGGCCAGCAGCGTCTGCGATCGGTGGAACGGCGCGCGGAGCCGGCCGTTCCGCTCGGCCGCGTCGACCAGCAACTCGTCGGCCTCGGGTCGACCGAGGGTGATGGCGAGGAGCCCGAGGTAGTACGACACCGCACCCTGGAAGGTCGAGCGGCTCACGGCGACGTGGTCACGGAACGGCAGGAGACGCTCGAAGAGCACCGCGGCCGAATCCCGGTCGTCCACCAGATGGATGGCCTCGGCCGTGCAGACCGCGGTGGTGAGCCAGAGCAGATCGTGTGGAGTCTCGAACCCGGTGGCGGCCAGGCCCTCGATCACCGTGCGGGCCTCGTCCGTCCGGCCGAGGTGGCCGAGGAAGGTGGCGAGCACCGGCGGGAACGTCGACACGCCGGGGGCACGTTCGATGCCCTGCTCGACGTACGGGATGCACTCATCGTACTGGCCCAGATGCCAGTGGATCTGGATCATCTGGGCGCCGAAGAACACGAGAGCGTCGGGCTGACCGGTCTCGAAGCCGAGGGCGAGGGACGCCTCGGCGCCGCGACGCGCTGCGGCGAGGTCGCCCTCGATCAGATCGAGCGCCGCAGTTCCGAGCGCCGCGAACCATCGCAACGTCGGTTCGCCGAGCTGATCGGCGATCGCCTCGCGCTCCTCGGCGCACCGGCGAGCGCCCGGCCTGTCAGCCAACTCGAGCAGGACCTGGATCCTCCGGTCGAGGGCGAAGAACCGCCGCACGGGATCGGCGCCCGATGCGGTCAACTCGATGGCTCGCCTCGTCTGCTGGTCGCGCTCGCGCAGCGACTCGGGGACGTTGAGCGCGCTGCCGATGCGTTCCATCGTGTCGGTGACGACATCGTCGTCGCTGGTCCGCTCGGCGGCGTCCACCGCCTGCTGGGCCAGCTCGAAGCGCCGGAGGTCGTTCCCGTAAGTGAGCTCCCCGGCGAGTGTGGCCAGCAACCGGGCGCGGGTGGCGTCGTCGCCGGGCTCGATGCGGTCCAGCGCGGACTCGAGCACCGCGACCCGCGCCTCGTCGACTTCGCCCAGCATGCCGTAGATGCCGCGGTGGTTGTCGATGGCGGCCTGCACCACGATGTCGTCCCGCCCGCAGCGCTGGGCGAGGGCGGCCGCCACGAGCAGCCGGTCGCGGTAGGTGTCGCGCCCGGCCCGGCGTTCGGCGTCGCCCAGCCGGGCCAGGGCCTCGCACCGCAGCTCCGGATCGTCCTCGCCCACCGAGTCGACCACCTGGGTGAACCAGCGCACCGCCTCGTCGGGAGCAGACGCATCGAGCGCCCGCTCGCCGGCCTTGATGGCGTAGGCGATCGCCCGGTCGAGCTCGGAGGGGCGGACCGCCGCGAACCAGTGGTTGGCGAGCTCGCCGACACGCGAGCCGGGGCGGTCACCGACGATCGACTCGATCGCCTCCGCGACCGCCCGGTGCATCCGGGCCCGCCGGCCCGCCGAGAGATCGCCGTAGAGCGTGTGCTGCACCAGGGCGTGCGTGAACGTGAACCGACCCGCCCGGGCGGGGACCTCGGCGATCAAGCCGGCAGTCATCGACTCCTCGAGCCGGTCGAGCACCTCGTCCTCGTCGCGGTCGGTGGCGCCGGCCACCACGTCGGCATCGAACTCGCGGCCCACCACCGCGGCGGCGGTCAGCACGGTATGGGTCTCGCCGCCCAACCGCCGGACGCGTTGGCCAACGACGTCGCGCACGCTCTGGGGAAGAGCGATCGAGTCCAGGCCACCGGCGATCGTCCACCGGCCGTTCTCGCCCTGGACGATCTCGCCCGCCTCGGCGAGGTGGCGGAGGAGCTCGACCACGAAGAACGGGTTGCCGGCGGCGTCGGCCCGCATCGAGTGCGCCAGGGAGACACCCTCGTCATCGAGCTCGTGACCGGCGATGGCCTCCATGAGGTGGACGACCTCGATGTCCGACAGGCCGCCGAGCGCCAGCCGGTGCACGCCTTCGACGCGGTGCAGGCTGGCGGAGACTTCGGCGAGCGGGTCGTCGGGTCCGAGGTCGGTCTCCCGGTAGGTGCCGATCAACAGGAGCCGGGCGTCGACGAGCGAGGACGCCACCTGGCGGAGCAGCAGGAGCGAGGCGGCATCGGCCCAGTGGAGGTCGTCGAGGATGACGACGGTGGTGCGCCGGGCTGCCATGGCGGACAGGAGCCGGGACACGGCGGCGACCAGGGCGTACTGGTCGCCCGTTCCGCCGGTCCCGCCCGCGGCGCCGGGCATGCGGGCCTGCAGCGCGGGCAGCAGCCGGGCCAGCACGGTGACGGTCTGTGCGTCGATGGCGTCGATGGCGCTGTCGTCGGCGTGTTCGGCCCAGTGACCGAGCGACTCGATCCACGGGAGGTAGGGGACGGCGAGCTCCTCGTCGCAGCGCCCGTAGAGCACCAACGCACCGGATTCGGCCGCCTCCATGGCGAACGAGCTGGTCAGCCGGGTCTTGCCCAGGCCGGCTTCGCCCGTGACGAGCAGCACCGTCCGCTCGCCGTTGGCGGCGGCCTTCAGCCCGTCGCGCAGGACCTCCTGTTCGTGGCTGCGCCCCACGAGCGGGGTGGCATGGTGCACGGTGAGGCGGGTCGGCAGCGGGATGGCGGTGACGTCGTCCTCGGGCGTCCAGGCGACCCGGATCGTCGGCACCGGGTCGGGTAGCCCCTTGAGCTCGAGTTCGCCCACGTCGACCAGGTCGTGGGCATCGTGTGGCACCAGCATGCGGAAGACGGCGTGGGCGAGGATCTCGCCTCCGTCGGCCTTCGCGGACAGCCGGGCCGCCTGTACGACGGGCTCACCGAAGTAGTCGCCGTCCTCCTCGGTGCAGTCGCCCGTGGCCACCCCTGTCCGGATGGTCATCGGCACCGCGCCCTGCGTGGCGTTGTGACGGTGGAAGGCCCGCTGCATCGCGACCGCGGCGTCGAGCGCCACCGAGGCGCCGGGGAACACGGCCATGATCCCGTCGCCCAGGTTCTTCACCTCGCGGCCGCCCTGGTCCTCGACGACCTCGCGCAGGAGGCCGAAGTGCGTCACCCGCATCCGCTCCGCCTCGGCGGGCCCCAGTTCGGAGGCGAGCGCGGTCGAACCCACCAGGTCCGTGAACAGGACCGCGACGCCCACCGTGCTCGCCATGTTCTGCTCTCGCTCCCCACGTGTCGACGTACCCCGACCGACGCTACGGCGGGGTCCAGAGTTCGCACATCGGTCAAATGACCGGGGTAACGTCGGCTGGGTACGGGTCTGTGATGGGGGTGCCGGTGGAACTGGTCGGGCGGACTCGCACCGTCGATGGCGCCGTGCACGGCGTGCGCGAGCGGGCCATCCGGCGCCTCCTGGTCACCGGTCGGGTGGGGGTGGGCAAGACGGCCCTCGCCGTGGCCGTGGCCGAGCAACTCACCCCCGATCCCGTGGTGGTGGCCGTCGACGGCGCGGCGGACGCGCAGGAAGTCTTCGTCCGCCTCGGCCGGACGATGGGCGTGACCGAGGCGGGCCACCGGATCCGGCGGGTGGTCGTGGGATCGCTGTGCGAGCGGCGGGCCGTGCTGGTGCTCGACGGCTGTGAGGAGTGGTCATCGGTGGAGCCGGTGGTCGACAACCTGCTCGCCGCCTGCGAGGGCCTCGTGGTGCTGCTGACCGCTCGGCGGCCGCCAGCCGGCGCGGACATCGAGGTCCTCCACCTGCAGCCGCTGGCCGTTCCCACGGTCGACGACCGATCGGCCGAGGTGCTGCGCCGGAACCCCGCGGTCCGTCTGTTCGTGGACCGGGCCCGGGCGGTCAACCCGACCTTCGAACCCGACGACGAGGACCTGCGCACGATCGGGGAGCTGAGTCGACGCCTCGACGGGCTGCCGCTGGCGCTGGTGCTGGCCGCGTCGCGGATCTCGCTCATGCAGCCCGACGCCATGCTGCGGGAGATGCATCGGGTCGGCCCCTGGCGCCTCGTCGGCCTGTCGCTGCGGGACGAGCTCACCCGCAGCATCGAACACCTCGACGATGCCGGCCGGCGGACCTTCGTCGCCCTCGCCGTGTTCGTCGGTGGGGCCACCGTCGACGCCCTCCACGCCGTGAGCGGCCTGCCCGAACTGGCCGACACCGTCGAGGCCTTGGACGGTTTGGTCGAGCTGGATCTGGTGTCGGTCGATCGAGCCCGGGCGCGGTACGCGCTCTCCTCTGCCGCCGCGTCCTACGTCGCCGATGCCGGTCCCGGCGCTGACCAGGACGGTGGTCATCACGGCGCGGCCGACCAGGACCGCGTCCTGCGGGCTCGTCACGCCGACCACTTCGCCCGGCGGGCTCGGGAGCGAGCGCACCGCGCCGATCACGGCGACCGCGCCGTCGACCGCGACCTCGCCATCGACCACGGCAACCGTCTCGCCGCCGTCGGGTGGCTCCAGGAGACCGGCGATCACGATGGCGCCCTGCGCGTGCTGGTCGACATGGCCGCCGACTTCGACCGGCGCGGCGAACCGGGCGCCGGCTGTCACCTCCTGCGCGGCGCCCTCGCCAACACCACCGGGGTCGACCCGCGCGCCGAGGCCGAGGCCCACCTGTGGGTGGCGCGCTTCGTTGCCGAGAGCCCGGATCCCGTCGACCACCGGGCCGCGGTCGAGCACCTGCTGGCGGCCCGATCGCTGGCCGAGGCGTCGGGGCACGTACCGACCGTCCTCGCCGTGCTCCTCGCCATCTGCGAGAACCACACGTTGCTGCGCTCGTTCGACCTGGCCGACGACGCCATCGCCGATGGGCTGGCGAGGACCGGAGGGGGCCGACATCCCGTGGCCGAGGTGGGCTTCCTGACCTGGCAGGCGGTCACCATGCACCAGCGCGGAGACGACAGCACCGCGGCCTCGGTGTGTGCCGCGGCGATCAACAAGGCGGTGGCACTGGACGACCGGCGGCTCATCGTCCGTTCGTGTCTCGTCTTCCTCGGCCTGCCGAGCGCGGTGCGGGCCGGGGTCGTCACCGATTCGCCGAGCCCGAGCGAGCTGGTCGAGATGGCTCGGGCCGACGCCGACGTTCGGGGGGAGGGCTGGGTGCTGGCCCTGATCGCCGGCAACGCCGCCGACGACGGAGACCCCGTGGCGGCCGCCGTCGCGGGCCGGGCGCTGCTCGCGCTCGCCGTGCGCCGAGCGAATGCCCCACTGGGCCGACTGGGGTTGGCCCTCGTGGTCCGGCTGGTGGTGTCGACCGACGACGAGGAGCTGGGCGCGTCCATTGCCGGCGCCCTCGACCGCTTCGGCCCGGTGATGGAGGCGAGCATGGCCCCCCACACCTACGACTCGTACCGGCGGGCGGTGGCTGCCATCGAGCGGTCACTCGGACCCGAGCGCAACGCCCGCTGGCGCGACCGGGGGCGGGCAGAGTCCTGGGGCGCCCTCATCGCCAGCGCCGACGCCTTCCTCGCCCGCGTCGTCGACGGTTCCGTCCGGGCCGGCGCGGGATCGGTTCCGGTCGCGGATCTGCTCTCACCCCGGGAAGCGGACGTGCTGGCCGGCCTCGTCGCCGGCAGCACGAACAAGGAGATCGCGGCCGAGCTCGGTCTCCGCCCCAAGACGGTCATGCACCACTGCGCCGCCATCTACCGCAAGCTCGACGTCTCCGGCCGCGCCGGCGCGGTGGCCGCCGCCCTCCAGAGCGGATTCGTCCCCCGCTGACGCGTCGCTCGAACCTGACTTGGAGGCCGCGCCCCACGGTCTCGTACGACCGGCAGCTACCGCCCGTAGCGCGCGGAGTTGGGGGCGAAGGCGACCCAA
>CAWEQL010000013.1:0-502417 GCA_963811245.1 uncultured Acidimicrobiaceae bacterium | reverse complement strand
GAACCCGCCGATGCGACGGATCGCGAACGCGACCACGCCCACACCGGTGAGCACGCCGACGCCCAGCGCCACCACACCGGTCGCGCCGCCGACCACCAGCAACAGGAGTCCAGCCGGCACGAGCCAGGCGGCCGTACGGCGTCGGGCGCCACCCAGGAACGGCGACGCCAGCCCGGTCGTGCGGGCATAGGGCACGGCTGCCGGGGTCACGGCCATGACGGTGCGGCTCACCGCCCAGACGGCGATCAGCGCCAGCGGGTCGACGAGATCGGTGGCGAGCGCGGCCCACCGGGCGAGGAGAACCGCGGGGACGACCGTGAGCGCGAAGGCGCCGACATCGGGTTGGCGCATGACCTCGAGACGGCGCTCGGCGGGGAGATGCGGGAGGAGTCCGTCGGCGGAGTCGGCGAGCCCGTCGAAGTGCAACAGGCCGGTGAGGGCGAGGTCGGCCGCGACCACCAGGACGGACGCCACGGGCGGGGGCCACAGCTGGGTAGCAGCCAGCCACACGGAGCGCCAGCGCACCGCCGATGCCGGCCCCGACGAGCGGGAACCAGCGCATCGTCCGGGCGTCGGGAACCCTGGCGCCGACGAGGACGGTGAGGAAGCCGACGGCGCTCAGCACGGCGGTGGTAGCTCGAGCGCTCGGCCGGCCACGACCAGGACGGCTCGATCGGCGACGGCGGACACGGCGTGGTTGACCTCGCCGAGCGGCGTCGACGAAACGACGGCCGACGTCGGTGGGGGCATGCGGGGCCGATCCGACCTCCTCGGCCACCACCACGCTGTCGCCGTCGCGTCCGGTGAGGGCCGCCACCAGGTCGGTGGGATCGGCATCGAGCGTCGGATGGCCGCTGACCCACGTCCCGAGCGAGTCGAGCAGCACGGTGCCCTCGAGTTCCCGCAGCACGTCGGGCAGACGGTTGGGCTCGGCGCATTCGACGGTGGCCCATGCCGACGGGCGTCTCGCTCGATGGCGCTCGATCCGGGCGGCGTGGTCGGCGTCCGACGGGTCGAGCGCGGCGGTGGCGACGTAGGTGACCGGGCCCGCCGACTGTGCCGCCAACTGCTCGGCCACCGCGGGACTTCCCGGAGCGGGTGCCGCCGATCACGAGGGTGATCACGCGTCGACCGCCGAGGCGTTCCCGAGGCCGGCCCGGACCGCACCGTGCACCGCCCGTCCGATGCGAGCACCCCAGCGAGACCGCGGCCCGGCGAACGGCTCGGCCGGGTAGACCCATCGGCCAGCACACCACGACCGCATCCGAGGCCGTGCCGGTCCCCGGGATCCCGGACTCGAACAGGGCTTGGGCCTTGGCCTCGGTGGCGGTGATGACGGCGTTCACCGCGGCGGCCGCCGTGAGCGGCACCGGCACCTGCACCACCGTGTTGATCGTTCCCGGCACCCATCGGTCGCCGTCGCGCGCCGCGGCGTCGTCCTGGTCGGCCGCCCACGTCGGCCGGGTGACGCCGACGGTGGCGTGGACGACCACGCCGCTGTCGTCGTGGCGCCGGTGTTCGGTGACGTCAGCGGCGGTGAACAGCGCCGCGCCCGCTCCCCGCAGCCCGAGCACTCGGGCGACGGCCCCGGCGTGGTCGCCCAGATCCGTGCGTGCGTAACCGGCGGACACCCCGATGTTCAGCACCCAGTCGAGTGTTGCCGGCCCTCCACCGACCGGGGCCGACGACAGGGCGGACACCGGCGCTGGGAACACCCACACCGGCGCGGCCCACACGTCGTCGACCGCGAGCGGGGTGACGCAGTCAGGGTGGACGGCAGTGGGCATGACCGATGGTTGCATCTCGCGGCCGGTGCCGACACCGGCGCCGGTGTCGGTGTCGGTGTCGGTGTCGGCCACGGGGGTCGGCGGATGGGCGTTCAGTAGTCGATCCCCTTCATGGCACGGATCCCCGAGTCGTAGGCGTGTTTCACGACGCGCATCTCGGTGGCGGTGTCGGCCACGTCGAGCAGGGCCGGCGGCGCATCGCGGTCCCGTGCAGACGACGTTGACCGTGACCGACCGCTGGCGGATCGCCGCGATCACGCCGTCGGTGTCGATCCATCCCCAGTTCATGGGATAGGTGATCTCGTCGAGGATGACGAGGCGATGGCTGCCCGGCGAGGAGCGCGGCGGCGTGCTCCCATGCCGCGTTCGCCACGGCCTCGTCCCGGCTCAGGTCGGTGCTGTCCCACGTGAATCCCTCGCCGAGGGCAAACCAGTCGACCCCGAGGTCGCGAGCCCACCTTCTCCTCGCCCACGTTCCAGTTGCCGGACTTGAGGAACTGCACGACGGCCACCGGCCAGCCCCGCGCCACGGAGCGGATCATGATGCCGAAGGCCGCCGACGACTTGCCCTTCCCGTCTCCGGTGTTGACGACGACGAGCGACTCGGCCCGGCGCAGTGGTGGCGGCTGGTGGCGCTCGGTGGGTGGGGTCTGGTCGGTCATGTCCGCTCCTCGGCCGTGGTGGAGGCGTCGCGCCGCTCGCGGCGTCGCCGGACGGTGACGATCACGGCGCCGTCCTCGTCGATGTCGCAGGCGGCGTCGACACCCCAATGGGTGCCCACGATCTCTGGCGTCAGGACTTGCCGCGGCGGACCGTCGGCCACCAGACGCCCTTCGGCGAGCACGGCGATCGTGTCGGCGAACTGCCCGGCGACGCTGAGGTCGTGGACGGTGGTGACCACCGTGAGGTCGCGCTCGGTGCGCAGGTCTGCGATCAGCTCCAGCACCTCGAGTTGGTGGCCGACATCGAGGGCGGCGGTGGGCTCGTCGAGGACCAGCAAGGGCGTCTCCTGGACGAGGGCTCGGGCGAGCACGACGCGCTGGCGCTCTCCGCCCGAGAGGGTGTCGACCCGGCGGTCCGCCATGTCGTCGAGCGACAGCCGTTGGAGCACGGCATAGGTCCGGCGCCGGTCGACGACGGAGGCGCGAGCAGCGCAGGCCCTGGTGCGGGGCCCGACCGAGGATGGCGTAGTCGAACACGGTCACCCCCGGTGGGATCTGCGGGTGCTGGGGGACGACGGCGAGGGCGCGGGCCCGGCTCGCGCACGCCCAGGCGTGCCGCTCGCTGTCCCGCCGACTCGATCCGGCCGGTGTGGCGCACGGCGCTTCCGAGGGTTCGGACCAACGTGGTCTTGCCGGCGCCGTTGGGACCGACCAGCGACAGCCAGGAGCCCCGGGCCACGTCGAGGGTCACGCCGGCGACGACCGCGGTGCCGCCCAGCGTGACGCTGACGTCGTGCCATTGGATGGCAGCGGACCGGATGTCGGTGGAGGTGCTCATGACAGCCGTTGGGTCCGCAGGATGGTGAGGAAGAACGGGGCACCGACGAACGCGGTGATCACGCCGATCGGCAGTTCGGCCGGCGCCTCGATGGTCCGGGCTGCGACGTCGGCGAGGGCGAGGAAGGCTGCGCCGAAGAGCATCGACAGAGGCACGATCCGGCGGTTGATGCCCCGGCCACCATGCGGACGCCGTGGGGGACGATGAGGCCAACGAAGCCGATGAGGCCGCTGACGGCCACGGCGGCCGCCGTCGCCAGCGATGCCGCCACCAGCACGGCGGCGCGGACGCGTGCGGGGTGCAGCCCGAGGGAGCGGGCCTCCTCGTCTCCGACGGCGAGCACGTCGAGCCCCCCGACCGCGTACACGAGGACCGCGCCGCAGACCACGGCGTACGGCAGGAGCATCGTCACCTCGTCCCATCCGGTGGTGGAGAGCCGACCGAGGATCCAGGCGTACACCTGGCGCAGGGTGTCGCTGTTGCGCTGCTGCAGGTAGGTCTGCATCGCGGTGAAGAAGGCGGCCACCGCCACGCCCGCCAGGATCAGGGTGGCCGGGGAGCCGGTGCCGTCGCGCCGGAGACTGAGCCGCGGCCGCGCACGAGACGGCGACGAGGGCACCGAGGAACGCCGCCATCGGCAGCGGGTCGAGCAGCCCGACCCCGTCGCCCACGCCGGTCACGATCGCGATCGTGGCTCCGAGGCCGGCCCCGGCGGCGATGCCGAGCAGGTAGGGATCGGCGAGCGGATTCCGGAACACTCCCTGGTACCCGGCGCCCGAGCCGGCGAGCAGGCCGCCCACCAACAACCCGAGGACCACCCGCGGCGTCCGGATGTCCCACAGGATCGTCCGTTGGGTGGCGGTGAGCCCGGAGTGGGCGTGGACCAGCGGCAACCGGTCGACGAACTCCACCACGGTTGCTCCCACCGGCAGCCCGATGGGCCCGCTGGCCACGCCGATCACCACGGCGACGGCGACCGCCACGACGCCCGCGACGAACCAGGCCGGTGTGAGCCGGCTGGCGTCGGGCAGGTCGACGGCGACCACCGCGCCGGCGCTCACCCGGGGAGGCTCCCGGAACGGTGCTCGGTGACGGCGCGGGCCATCTCAGCCCGCCGTGGTGCCCACATCGGCGGTGGCGTCGACGATGGCGCGGAGGAACTCGACGACGCGAGGACCCCACCGCGAGGCGATGTCGTCGTCCAGTTCCACCACGTGGCCCGACTCCACCGCGCTCAGGGCGGCGAATCCGGGTCGCTGCGCCAGCGTCGAGGCGTCCTGGGCGCAGCACGTGGTGTCGGCCAGGAAGACGAAGTCCGGATCGGCGTTGACGAGGTACTCGGCGGACAGCTGCGGATAGCCGCCGTTCGCGCCGTCGGCATCGGCGGCGTCGGCGACGTTGTCGAGACCGGCGAGACCGTAGATCTGCCCGATGAAGGTGTCGGACGTGACGGTGTAGAGCATGTTGTCGAGCTCGTGGTAGTAGGTCGCGCGCGGTCTTGCGGTCGGGCACGCGGGCGGTCAGCGCCTCGATGTCGGACTGCATCTGCGTCACCACCCCGGTCGCGTCGCTGACGTGACCGGTCGCCGCGCCCAGCAGATCGATCTGGTCGTACGTGTCGTTGAGACCGGTGGCCGCCGGGAGCACGAGCGTGGGCACGCCGACGGAGGCCAGCCCGGCGACCACGTCGTTGGCGTCACCGGACAACACGACCAGATCGGGATCGTCGGCGACGATGGCTTCGAGGTTCGGGTCGAAGCCGGAGAGGTCGGTGGTGGGGGCCTCGGCGGGGAAGTCGGAGTACTCGTCGACGGCCACGACCTGGTTGCCGGCACCGATGGCGAAGAGCATCTCGGTCGCCGAGGGGGAGAGCGACACGATCGACTCGGGGCGGGACTCGATGGTCGTGTCGACGCCGCCGGCGGTCACCGTGACGGGGAACGCCGCGGCCGCGTCCTCGCCGGCGGTGGTCGACGTCGTCTCTGGCGTCGTGCCGTCACCGGACGACGGCACGGTGGTGTCGTCGCCGCCGCACGCCGCGGCGACGAGGACGAGCGCGGCGAGCAGCGCCAGCAGACGGGTGGCGTGGGGGATGCGCACGTTCGGGTACCTCCTGTCGTCGAGGACGGCTGCTCGAGCGACAGGAGATCTGCCGGCCGAACCAACCCCTACCTCGAGGGTCGTGTGGTTCGTTCGGCGAGGAGCGCGACCGGACTCGCTCGCCGGAGACCGACGGGCATCACCGTTGCGGGACAGTGCCGGATTCACACCGGACTTCGTCTCACCACCGAGGTGCCGTCACCGTAGTCCACCCGCAGCGGCGAGCTCCTTCCTGGCGACGAGACGCGGACGATGGCGTCGGAGGTGCGCTGAAAAGCACCGAGAGGACACAGGGTCCGGCGGCGTCGGCCGACTACGATGAGATCCCGATGAACGCACAGGTCATGGGGGTGCTCAACGTCACCCCGGACTCCTTCTCCGACGGTGGCGCCTGGCTGGGCATCGACGCCGCTGTCGCGCACGGCCGGGCGATGCTCGCCGAGGGCGCTGCGGTCATCGACGTGGGTGGCGAATCCACCCGTCCCGGGGCCACCCCGGTGTCGGTCGACGAGGAAGCGGCCCGCGTGGTCCCCGTCGTCGCCGCGCTCGCCGCGGACGTGGCCGCGGCCGGGCGCGGATCTCCGTCGACACCCGCCACGCCGTGGTCGCCGAGGCCGCGCTGCGTGCCGGCGCGAGCATCGTCAACGACATCTCCGCCTCGCTGGAGGGGGTCGCCGCTGAGCACGGCGCCGGGTGGATCGCCATGCACATGCAGGGAGACCCCGCCACCATGCAGGTCGAGCCCCGCTACGACGATGTCGTCGCTGAGGTGCGTGACTACCTGGTCGGAGCGGCGCAACGAGGCCGGGCCGCCGGAGTGAGCGAGCTGTGGATCGACCCGGGCTTCGGGTTCGGCAAGACCCAGGCGCACAACTGGCTGCTGCTGGCCGGCATCGACCACTTCGTCGCAACCGGTGTCCCGGTCGTCGTGGGCACCAGCCGCAAGGGCTTCCTCGGTGCCGCCGTCGCCGCGTCCGACCGGGTCGACACGCCGGTGCCGCCCACCGACCGGTTGGAGGCCACGACGGCCACGACGGTGTGGGCCGCCACCATGGGTGCGGCGATGGTCCGGGTCCACGACGTGCGAGCCGCGGTCGAGGCCGTCACCGTCGCCGGTCCCGCCCGTCCCGACGCCGTCATGGCCGGAGCGTCCTGATGGCGATCCGCGGCAAGTGGGCCCAGGGCATCACGCCCCGCAACTTCACGTGGATCCTCCAGGATCGTCTCGCCGTGTGCGAACGGCCCGGTGGCTACGGCCAGAACCACCGGAAGGTGCGGCGTCAGGAGGAGATCATCTGGCTGCGCGAGCAGGGCTTCACCATGGTGATCTCGCTCGTCCCGTCGACGCACAACCTGCACAACTACGACGAGTTCGACCTGCCGTGGCGGCACCGTCCCCTGTCCGCCAGCGACGACCAGGAGGCCTTCCTGCGTCGCCTGTTCCCCGAGGTCCGCCAGCTGCTCCTCGAGGGCGGCAAGGTCGTCCTCCACCAAGACGAGCTCGGCGATCGTGTCGCCGGCCTCGTGGCGGCCTACATCCTGTGGAACCGGCTGGTCCCGGCCGGGCCGCAGGCGATCTCGGTGGTCGAGCAGCTCCTGCACCGCCAGCTCGGGCCCGGGCGCGCGCAGCCTGGTGGCGCTCGTCCCCAAGCTCCCGGCCCCGGCCCCGGCGCCGGCCGCCGCGGGCGGCGACCCGGAGCCCTCCGAGGACGGCACGGCCGCCGGCTCCGGCCCCGACTCCGACGGCGGCGACGAGAGGTGACGGCCGGCGCCGACCCCACCACCGACGCCATCCAGATCCGGGGCCTGCGCGTGCTGTGCCATGTCGGGGTCACGGCCGCGGAGCGGGCCGAGGCGCAACCGCTCGAGATCGACCTCGACCTCGCCGTCGACCTGGCCGCGGCCGCGAGTTCCGACGATGTCGCTGACACCGTCGACTACGGCACGGTCACGGTGCGCGTCGCTGACGCCGCCACCGCCGGTGAACACGCCCTGCTGGAACGGCTGGCCACGGTGGTCGCCGACGCTGCGCTCGCCGTCGACGACCGGGTCGACGCCGTCACCGTGACGGTGCGCAAGCTGCGTCCCCCGATCCCACGCGACGTGGCGTCGGCGGGCGTACGGATCCACCGCGCCCGATGACCCGGGCCCTGCTCGGACTGGGCTCCAACGTGGGGGACCGGCGAGCGCACCTCCGCGCCGCCGTGGCCTCGTTGCCCGAGGTGACCGGCGTCTCCGACGTCTACGAGACCGATCCCGTCGGTGGGCCCGACCAGGGACGGTTCCTGAACATCGTCGTGATGATCGACACCGACCTGACGCCCCGCGCGCTGCTCGGACTGTGCCACCGCATCGAGTCGGCGGCCGGTCGGCGTCCGCGACGTGCGGTGGGGTCCCCGGACCCTCGACGTCGACATCCTCTGGATCGACGGCATCACGGTCGAGGAGCCCGACCTCGAGGTGCCGCACCCGCGGATGTGGGAGCGCCGCTTCGTCATCGCCCCCCTCGCCGAGCTGGCGCCCGACATCGTGCCGGACGACTGGGAGCGCGACGCCGAGGGGCGTGTCGATCGGATCGGTCCGCTCACGGACGGATAGGATCCGGGGCGGACAGGCACCGCCCATGGGCTTGATCCGGGAGGAGATCCGTGACGACCTACGACACGCGCGTGATCGGCGCCGGCCGAGCCGGTGGTGCGATCGCGGCTGGCCTGCGCGCAGCGGGCTGGACGGTCGACGGCCCGCTGGGCCGCGGCCACCCGGTACGCGCTGCGGCGATCGGGGCGAAGGTCCTCGTCCTGGCCGTTCCGGACGCCGCCATCGCCGGCCTGGCTGCCGCCGTGGATCCCGGGCCCGCGGTCGTCGTCCATTTGGCGGGTTCCCTCGGTCTCGACGTCCTCGCGCCCGCACTCGCGCACCGCGTCGGTGCACCCGCTCGTGGCGCTGCCCGACCCCGACACCGGTGCCGCCCGCCTCCGCGGGGCGTGGTTCGCGATCGCCGGCGACCCGGTCACGGGGGAGATCGTCGCGGCGCTCGACGGCCGGCCCGTTGCCGTCGCCGACGCCGACCGGGCCGCCTACCACGCGGCGGCGGTCATGGCGTCCAACCACCTGGTGGCGCTGCTCGGGCAGGTGGAGCGGGTGGCGCAGGGCGTCGGCGTACCGCTGGACGCGTACCTCGACCTGGCCCGTGGCTCGCTCGACGACGTGGCGGCCACCGGCCCGGCTGCCGCCCTGACCGGCCCCGTCTCACGCGGCGACTGGGCCACCGTGAGCCGGCACCTCGGGGCGCTGCCCGACGTGGAGCGTCCGGCGTATGCCCTGCTGGCCGACGCCGCCCGCCGCCTCGCGGAGACGGCGCCGTGAAGCCGGTCACCCGCATCGCCGACCTGCGCCGCGAGCTGGGCGAGGCCCGTCGGCAGGGACGCACGGTCGGCTTCGTCCCCACGATGGGCTACCTGCACGACGGCCATCGGTCGCTGATGGATGCGGCACGGGGCCAGACCGACCTCGTCGTGACGTCGGTCTTCGTGAACCCGCTGCAGTTCGCGGCCGGCGAGGACCTGGCCGACTACCCCCGCGACCTCGCCCACGACACCGCCCTCGCCGAGGACGCCGGCGTCGACGTGCTCTTCCTGCCGAGCGTGGAGGAGATGTACCCCGTTCCCGTGCAGACGACCGTCACCGTCGGCGGTGTGTCGGAGGGCCTCGAGGGCGCGAGCCGGCCCACCCACTTCGCCGGCGTCGCCACGGTGGTGGCGAAGCTGTTCTCCATCGTCGGCCCGTGTCGGGCCTACTTCGGCGAGAAGGACTTCCAGCAGCTCGCCGTGGTGCGGCGCATGGTCGCCGACCTGTCGATGCCAGTCGACGTCGTCGGCTGCGAGACCGTGCGGGAGGCCGACGGGCTGGCGATGTCGAGTCGAAACGCCTACCTGTCGGCCGAGGAGCGGGGCGCGGCACCGGTGGTCCACCGGGCGCTGCGCGCCGGTGCGGCCACGGTGCTGGCCGGAGAGACCGACCCGGCCCGGGTACGCACGACGATGGCCCGCATCGTCGCCGCCGAGCCACGGGCCGAGCTCGACTACGCCGAGGTGGTCGACGCCGCCTCGCTCACCGTGCCCGACCCGCTCGTGGGCGATTTGCGCCTCTTGGCGGCGGTGCGCTTCGGTACGACCCGTCTGATCGACAACGTGGGGGTGACCGTCCCGTCTCCGATGGAGCCGCCGGCACCCACCGAGGAGAGGTGATCCCCATGCGTCGCCGCATGATGAAGTCCAAGATCCATCGCGCCACCGTCACCGACGCCAACCTGCACTACGTGGGTTCGGTCACCGTCGACGAGGACCTCCTCGACGCCGCCGACATCCTCGAGTTCGAACAGGTGGCGATCGTCGACGTCGACAACGGCGCCCGACTCGAGACCTACACCATCGCCGGACCGCGCGGGTCGGGGTGCTGTGCCTCAACGGTGCCGCGGCACGGCTGGTGAACCCCGGTGACCGCGTCATCCTCATCAGCTACGCCGACTACGAGCAGGCCGAGCTGGCGTCCTACGAGCCCCGGGTCGTGCACGTCGACACCGCCAACCGCCAGATCGACGAGGTCACCGCCGAGCTCCTCGCCGAGGCGCAACGGGGCCCGGCCCCGCACCGGTACCTCGAGGTCGACGCCGGCCAGCTGGCCGGTCCGTCAGCGCCGCACTGACATCACAGGCGTCCCCGGTTCGGGGCGCGTGGTGCACCGAGACGGCGTAGTCGTCGTCGGGAGTCCACGGTTCCCGGTCCCATGTCGAGAACCGCTCGACCAGTTCCAGCCCGGCCGCGCGGCAGTGGGCGTCGTAGGTGGCCGTGTCGTAGGGCCGGTCTCGCCGGCCGGTCGAGAACCCGGCCACCAGCACGCCGCCCGGGGCGACGTGGCGGCTGACGCCGGCCACGAGCTCGGCCTGGGTGCCGGGCGGCGTGAACAGGACCACGTTGCCGGCCATCACCACGACGTCGAAGCGCCGGCCCAGGTCCAGCGTCCGCAGGTCGGCCTCGGCCCAGGTGATCTCCGGGGCGCGTTCGCTCGCCGTCGCCAACATCGACGGTTCCACGTCGACGCCGACCGCCTCGATGCCGTGGCGGGCCAGCTCGATGGCCACCCGGCCGGTCCCGCAGCCGGCGTCGAGCACCGTCGTGGGGTCGAAGCCCCGGACGAACGCGGCCTCGCCGTGCATGTCGGTGCCGGTCGCCGCCAGGGCGTCGAACCGGCGCTGGTACGCATCGCCATCCCATGAAGCCACATCCGCAGTCTGGGGCAGACTGGCGGCGTGGACACGCTCGACCTCCTGGTGCTCGGTTCCGGCGTCGCCGGCCTCTCCGCCGCCGTCCGGGCCGCAGACGTGCACGGCATGCGGGTCGGCGTGCTCACCAAGGGCGAGCTGGCGCAGTCGACCACCCGCTGGGCCCAGGGCGGCGTGGCCGCCGTCTTGGGCGGCGACCCCGACTCCACCGACCTCCACCTCGCCGACACCCTCCAGGCCGGCGCCGGCCTGTGCGACGTCGAGGCGGTGCGGGTCCTGGTCGACGAGGGCCCCGCACGCGTCAACGAGCTCATCGCGATGGGCGCCATGTTCGACCAGGACGAGCGGGGCGAGTACCTGCTCGCTCGCGAGGGCGGACACAGCCACGCCCGCATCCTCCACGCCGGCGGTGCCGCCACCGGCGTCGAGGTCGAGCGGGCGCTGGTCGAGGCTGTCCGCAAGACCGCCGCCGTGCTGCTCGAACGCACCTTCGCCCTCGATCTGCTCGTCGAGGGCGGCCGCTGCGTCGGGGTGGTGGCGTTCGAGGAGGACGGCGGGCGCATCGAGGTCCGCGCCCGCAACGTCCTGGTCGCCACCGGCGGCGCCGGACAGCTGTACTCGGTCACGACCAACCCGCTGGAGGCCACCGGCGACGGCATGGCCATGGCCCTGCGGGCCGGAGCGGCCGTGGCCGACGTCGAGTTCGTCCAGTTCCACCCCACCGCGCTGCACCACCCCTCGATGCCCCGGCCGCTGCTGTCCGAGGCGCTCCGTGGCCACGGAGCGTTGCTGCGCGATGCAGCGGGGCGAGCGCTTCGTCGACGAGCTCCTGCCCCGCGACATCGTCTCGCGCGCGATCACCGCGCAGCTCCTCCGGGACGGCACCGACCACGTGTGGCTCGACGCCACCGTCCTCGACAACTTCGACGAGCGCTTCCCCACGATCCTCGACGCGCTGCTGAAGGTCGGCCTCGACCCCGCCACCGACTGGCTCCCGGTTGCTCCTGCCGCCCACTACTGCTGCGGCGGCGTCGTCGCCGATCTCGACGGCGCCACGTCCCTTCCCGGCCTGTGGGTGGCCGGTGAGGTGGCCTGCAACGGCGTCCACGGCGCCAACCGCCTGGCGTCCAACTCGTTGCTCGACGGCATGGTCTTCGGTCCTCGGGTCGTCGAGGCGATCGACGCAGGCAAGGACGCCTCCGAGGCCACCGGGGCGATGCGGTGCGTGCTGGGAGGGACCGACGGCGTGGCCGGCCGGCCGCTCGGGCCAGTCGAGCTGGGAGGACCCACCCCGCCCGGCTCCGAGGCCGGCTCGGTCGATGGCCTCCGTGACGAGTTCCAGCGGATGATGACCGCCCAGGCCGGGGTGCTCCGCAGCGACGCGTCGCTCGCCGAGGCCATCGAGGGCGCACGCGCCGCGGCCGCCCACCCGGTCACCGACGTCGCCTCGGCCGAGCTGCACAACCTGGCGACGCTCGGCGTGGCGGTGGCGATGGCGGCGCGGGCGCGCACCGAGACCCGTGGCGCCCACACCCGCACCGACCACCCCGAGACCGACCCCGCCCTCGAGCTCCGCCTGGTGCTGGCCCCCGTCGAGGCCTGCGTGGCAGGCTGCCAGCGCATGCCGAGCGACGCCGCCCCGGACGTCCCGGACTCCCCGCCGATCCACGCCGTGCGGGCGGCGGTCGTCGCCGCGCTCGCCGAGGACCTGACGCCGCTCGGCGATCTGTCGGCGGCTCTCGTGCCCCAGGACGCAATGGTCGAAGCGGCGTTCGTGCCGCGCATCGCCGGGGTCGTTGCCGGCACCGCGTGCGTCACCGAGACGTTCGCCCAGCTCGACGGCGCCGTCGCAGTCGAGTGGTCCGTGGTCGACGGTGACGCCGTGACGGCAGGCCAGCAGCTCGGCGTCGTGCGGGGGCGGCTGGCTCCGATCCTCACCGGCGAGCGCACGGCGCTCAACTTCCTGTGCCACCTGAGCGGCGTGGCGACCATCACCCGGGCCTTCGCCACGGCTGCGGCCCGTGGAGGGTCGGCCCGCATCTGGGACACCCGCAAGACCACGCCGGGTCTGCGCAGCCTCGAGAAGGCGGCGGTTCGTGCCGGCGGCGGGGCCAACCACCGGGGCAACCTGTCCGACTGGGTCATGTTCAAGGACAACCACCTGGCCGGGATCGGCATCGACGAGGCCGTCCGTCGAGCCCGGCACGCCTGGCCGGCCCGGACGGTGCACGTCGAGGTCGACGACCTCGCCGCTCTCGTCCTCGCCCTCGACGCCGGCGCCGACGCCATCCTCCTCGACAACTTCACCCCGGACGAGGCCGCAGCCGCCGTGCGCCGCGCCGACGAGTGGGCCGCGGACGCCGGCACCCGCCGGCCATGGTTGGAGTGCTCCGGGGGCATCACCGTCGAGACGGCCGAGGCCTACAGCGCAGCCGGGGTCGACCTGCTCTCCACCAGCCAGATCACCCAGTCGGCGCCGGCCCTCGACATCGGCCTCGACATCGTCGGATAGCGAGCGGCTCGGGCCACTGACCTAGCGTGTCCGAGTGCACCTGCTGGCCATCGACGTCGGGAACACCCAGACCGTCATCGGGCTCTACGCGCTCGACGACCGACACCGATCTCGCCGACCGCGTCCGCCGACTCCGATCTGCTCGACCACTGGCGCATCGCCACCAACGTCGAGCGCACGGCGGACGAGTACGCCCTGCTGTTCCAGGAGTTCCTCGCCTTCCACGGCTTCGGCTGGCCCGAGGACGTGCCGCGGCTTCGCGGTGTGCTCCTCGGTCCCGCGGGTCACCGGGTCGCTGCGCCGGTTCAGCGAGCGCTACCTCGGCCAGGAGGCGCTCGTCGTCGAGCCGGGCGTGAAGACCGGCATGCCGATCCTCTACGACAACCCCGCGCGAGGTCGGCTCCGACCGCATCGCCGACGCCGTGGCGGCCTGGGACCTCTTCGGCGGCCCGACGATCGTCGTCGACTTCGGCACCGCGACCACCTTCGAGGCCATCTCCGCCAAGGGCGAGTACCTCGGCGGCGCCATCTTCCCGGGCATCGACATCAGCCTCGACGCCCTCTTCGGCCGGGCGGCGGCGCTGCGCCGCGTCGAGCTGGTCGAGCCCGAGCAACGTGATCGGCCGGTCCACCGTCGAGTCGATGCAGTCCGGCGCGGTGTACGGCTTCACCGCGGTGGTCGACGGCATGGTCGCACCGCATTCGAGGACGAGCTCGGCGAGCCCGCGACGGTCGTCGCCACCGGCGGCCTGTCCGGGCTTGATCGCGCCGCTGTCGGAGACGATCGACCACCACGAGCCCTGGCTCACGCTCCACGGTCTGCGCATCATCCACGAGAAGAACGCCGTGGCGTGACCGGAGCCGAACCGACGAGCTTCGAGCCGCCCTACCGGTTCGACGTCGACCGGCCACGTCGCCGACATCGCCGACGAGTTCGCAGTCCCTCGCCGACGGCGAGGAGACCGACCGGACGGTCACGGTCGCCGGGCGCGTCATGCTGCTGCGCGACCAGGGCAAGCTCGCCTTCGCCACCCTGCGCGAGGGCGGGGCGCCGAGATCCAGCTGTTCGCCCTGTCCAAGGTGCTCGACGGCTACGACGAGTTCGTCAAGCTCAACCTCGGCGACTGGATGGGCGCCACGGGCGAGGTCGTCAAGACCCGTCGGGGCGAGCTGTCGATCAAGATCCGGTCGTTCGTGCTGCTGGCCGAGGCCCGCCGTGGGCTTCGGCGACAAGTGGCACGGCATCAACGACGCCGACACCCGGTACCGGCAGCGCTACGCCGACCTGTGGGCCAACCCCGACGCCGCCGCAGGTCCTGCGCACCCGGTCGCCGCATCGTGTCGCCTCACCCGGCGCTGGCTCGAGGACCGCGACTTCGTCGAGGTCGAGACCCCGGTCCTGCAGCACGTCGCCAGCGGCGCGGCGGCCAAGCCCGTTCGTCACCCACCACAACGCGCTCGACGTCGACCTCAAGCTGCGCATCGCGCCCGAGCTGTTCCTCAAGCGGCTCGTCGTGGGCGGCTTCGAGCGGGTGTTCGAGATCGGCCGGGTGTTCCGCAACGAGGGCATCTCGACCCGGCACAACCCCGAGTTCACGATGCTCGAGCTGTACCAGGCCTACGCCGACTACGGCGACATCATGGCGCTGGTCGAGGAGCTGGTCGCCCACCTGGCCACCGACGCTGCACGGCACCACCACCCTGACCTACGGCGACCGCGAGCTCGACCTGTCGACGCCATGGCGGCGGGCCTCGATGGTCGAGCTGATCGAGGAGTCGATCGGCGTCCGTCTCGACGTGCGCCACGACCATCGACGGGTGCGGGCAGTGGCCACGCGAGCACGGCGTCGAGGTCGAGGAGTCGTGGGGCACCGGGCAAGCTCATCCTCGAGATCTACGAGAAGACGACCGAGCCGGCCTCTGGGGCCCGGTCTTCGTCACCGACTACCCCGAGGAGGTCTCGCCGCTGTCGCGCTCGCACCGCGAGACTGCCGGGCGTCGACCGAGCGGTTCGAGGCCATCGTCGCCGGCCGGGAGCTGTGCAACGCCTTCTCCGAGCTGGTCGATCCCGACGTGCAGCGGGCCCGCTTCGAGGACCAGGCCCGCCAGGCGGCCGCCGGCGACGACGAGGCGATGCCCCTCGACGAGGACTACCTGCGGGCCATGGAGTACGGGCTCCCGCCGACCGGCGGCCTCGGCATCGGCATCGACCGGTTGGTGATGCTGCTGACCGACTCGACGTCGATCCGCGACGTCGTGCTGTTCCCCACCCTGAAGCCCGAGCCGTTCTCCTAGCCGGGCGGCTCCATCGCCAGCGGAACCGGCCGCACGGCACGGAGCACCACCACGCACAACGACGCCAGCGTCACCCCCGCTCCGACCCACTGCACCGGCGACAGGTGTTGGTCGAGCACGAACCAGGCGATCGTCGATGACACCACGGGGACGGCGAGAGTCAGCAGCGACGCCGTGGTCAGCGTCACGTGCTGGTGGGCCCAGTTGAGGCCGAGGTGGCCGAGCGTCCCGCCGGCCGCCAGAGCGAGCAGGCGGATCCAGTCGCCGCCGTCGGGCACGGGGAGCGATCCCGACACGGCGACGACGGGAACGGTCATGGCGGCGGCCACGACCAGGAGGCCGACCTGGAAGGAGCCGGCCGTCACCGCCGACGCCGCCCGAGTCCGCTTGGCGAGGACGAAGTAGGCGGTGTTGGCGAGCATGCCGGCGACGGCGAGGAGGTCGCCGTCGAGGTGGCCGGCGCCGCCGGAACGGCCACCGATGATCACCAGCGCCACGCCGGCCGTGGCCGTGGCGGTCAGCACCAGTTCTCCGGCGCGGATGCGTTCGCCGAACAAGCGCCCGACCACGGTGAGGCTGACGCCGGACTGGAGGGCGGCGATGAGCGTGGCGTCGGCGATCGACGTGTGCTTGAAGGCGCTGAAGAACAGCAGGATCGAGCCGCCGTAGGCGATCCCGGCCGGCACCGCCACCCGCACGCCCTCGAGGGTGGGAGGCCGGCCGCCGATCGTCAGGACGGCGACCAACAGGGCGATCCCGAGGAAGAGCCGGTAGCCGGCGGTGACCGGGCCCGACAGGTGCGTGGTCCGCACGATGACGTTGTTCATCCCGAAGACCACCATTGCCGCGGTCACGGCGAGCGTCCCGGGGACGTGATGGGCGGTGTCGTGGCCCACGGCGGCGGGCCCCGCTGGTGTGCCGCGGCTCAACCGGCGGCGGCGCCCACCATCGCCATGAGGTGGTCGGCGCCATCGGCGAGGGCGGTCGCCGCGGCCGACGGACCGAGGACGTCGAGCGCCGCTTTGGCGCCGGCGACGAAGCACTCGGCCTCGGCGATCGTGGCCTCGATGGCACCCGACGCCACGACCAGCGCCCGGGCCCGGTCGCGCTCGTCGCCTTCGACGGGGGACCCGAGCAGCGAACGAAGCTCGTCACCGGACTCGGTGTGCAGGGCACGCAGCACCGGCAGGTTGTAGACGCCTTCGGTGAGGTCGTGGGCAGCGGGTTTGCCCAGCTCGGCCTCCGAGGCCACCAGGTCGAGGACGTCGTCGACGAGCTGGAATGCCATGCCGAAGCAACGTCCGTACTCGGTGAGGGCATCGACGTGGGGGCGGGGGAGCTCGCCGACGATGGCGCCGATGCGACACGCCGTGGCGTAGAGGGATGCGGTCTTGCCCTCGATGGCGTCGAAGTAGGCGGCCTCGGGGCGGCTCGTCGAATAGGCGTGGCGCAGTTCGAGGATCTCGCCCTCGCACAGGCGTCCGATCGTCCTCGCCAGCAGCTCGGCCACCTCGGTGCCCAGCCGGGCCGCGATCTCGGACGCCTTCGCCAGCAGGAAGTCACCGGCGAGGATGGCGGTGAGGTTGTTCCAGCGCACGTTGACCGACTCGACGCCGCGCCGGGAGTCGGCCTCGTCGATCACGTCGTCGTGGTAGAGCGAACCGACCTGGACCAGCTCCACGGCCACGCCGCCGTCGATGACCGCGAGCGTGACGCCCGTGCCACCCCGGCCGGCGCCGGTCTCGGCGGCCAGCACCCCGAGCAGCGGGCGGAGTCGCTTGCCGCCGGCGCGGATCAGGTGCGACGTCATCTCGGTGAGGTGAGCGTCGTCGGTGGTCACGCTCTCCAGCAGCCGCTCGTCCACCGTGGCGAGGTGCGCATCGACACCGGGGTAGGCGAGCAGCGGGTTCTGCATGGGGGGAGGCTACCGGCGCAGTCCCCAGGTGAGCGCCCGGGTGGCGCAGACGAGACCGATGCCGATTGAGGCCTGGCCGTTCTCGCGTCGGCGGCTCAGTGAACGGCGGTGCGATGCCGCCGACGCCGGGTGCCGGTGTAGGCCGCTCCGCCGAGGACGAGCAGACCCAGTCCGATGCCGACCATCACCTGTGGATCGGATCCCGTGACGGGCAGGATGCCGCCACCGCCCGAACTCCCGGAGGAACCTGCGCTGGTCGCAGGGACGTAGCGGATGACGAATAGCACGCTGGATCCCGGTGCGAATCCGGACGCCGATACAGTGAGGCGGGCGGCCTCAGGGGCGGAGGCAGCCGCTCCGAAGCGCACAGCAGACGCCGCGAGGGCGGTGACCACGCCGGGGGGGTTGTTCGAAGGATCGGTGGACCGCGGCCTCATTCCCCCCCGACTCGGCGGCCAGGACGATGAGCTCCTCGCCATCGGTGTCCTGCCCAAGCCCCGACGATCTCCCACGGCTCGGTGAGATCGGTCGGTAGGTCGAATGTGCCCTGTGCCACGCCCGACGCATCGGCCGTGACCGATCCCAGCGGGACCTGGGCGACGTTGTCGCCATATCCGACGCCGCCGAAGGCAGATGGGGCGAAGATGACCGATCCGACTGCCGCGAGTGCGATTCCGACCGCTGCCTTCATAGCTCGGGACCGACCGGTCGGAACATGCCTTGTCATCGAATCTCCAGTGTGCACCGGCGCAACGTAACACCGCCGGATACGACTGGACAGAGCGATGCACCAGTTCAGGCGCAATGTGTCAAAGACGTTCGTTCGAACGATCTGGGTCGTGGTGGTCCCGTCTGCGGGTGCGACCTCGCACCACGATCACTCCGACGGCGGCGGCGAGCGCATCGCCGAACACGACGACGACTGCTGGCCAATACCACACGAGCCCGCGGCCCGCCGGCAAGACGACGAGACCCGAGGGGCTGCGCCGGGCTGCGTCCAGACCGCGGTACCAGCCGGCCGCGTACCGGCTGAGACCACGTGGCCTCGCCCGATGCATCGAGGCGGAGAAGAGGAGGCAGCACGTGATTGCTCGACACCGTCGATCCGCCATCGGTCACGACGCTGCGCCAATCGTCGACCTCGAACAATGAGAGAGCGGGTCCGTCGAGCTGCAGTGTGAGGCCGGGATCGTCCCGCAGACCGGACTGGAGAACAGTCCAGTCGGCCTCGTGCAGGAGCACGATCCACCGCACGCCGATCGCGCGCGAGCTCGTCGCTGGCGGGCTCGGCCGACCGCAGGAGCGGGAGTGCCCGCCGGACGCCGCGGTCGCGGGGATCTGCACGCTCCTCAACCGGTGCACCGATGCCGAGGTCGGGGGAGATGATGACGTCGCCACCGAGGTACTGGGGGAGCGGGTTGTAGACCGACCGCCCATGGGTCGAACTGACGGCCAGATATCGATACCACGGAAGCGCCAGCACAGTTCCCGGCCTCGCGTTGATCGCGACCCTCGCCTCGGCCCAATCGCTCGGGAAGTGGACCGGGTCGATCGTGCCATCGAGGCCACCGAACCCGGGGGACGCGAGCACGACGGCCAGGACGGCGGGCAGGACGAGTGCGGTGGACCGGAGCGCACCCACCCCATCACGCCCGATCCGGGCCGCCCCCGTGGCCGACGCCGGAGCGATCCACACCAGTACGAGAGGGAGGAGCCGTTGGCTCTCTCGGAGTGGCGCGAGGACCAAACCCGCAGTCGCCCGATCGTTCAGCTCGGCGAGGCCCGGCACGACGCTGGCCAGGACAACGGCGGTGACGATTCCGGCGAGCACTGCGCCACGGGTGTTCCAGCTCGGGTCCAGCCTGCTCGCCCCGAAGAGCGCGAGCGTGAGCAGTGCGGCACCACAAATCGCCGGAGCGAGGGCTCCCGGAGCACCGATCTGCGCCCCGTCCGACCAGAATCCGTGGCCGGCGATCAGTCGCAACACCGCCAGGGGACCGGTCTCCCCCAGCGCGAACCGGGCTCCGGCAGCGCGCTCGCTCTGACCAGCGAGTGCGACGACCACCCCGGGGAGTGCCCAGGGAATTTGAGCGATCACGACGATCGCGAGCAGCCGGGGTGACGGCCGGCGGCGATCGGCGACCATGCCCACCGTGAGTGCCGGCAGCGCGAGGAGTGCGCCGAAGATGCCGAGTACACCGAACAGGACGACGGCGAGCTGAGCACGGGCGGGAGCATCGGCGGGACGCAGCAGCGCGGCGATCGTCCACGGCAGCAGTGCAGTGGCCACGACCAGACCGAGGTGCCCGACGGACATCCGGGTGAGCAGAAAGGGACGAGTCCGTAGACGAGCCCCGCACCGACGCGGCAGGCGATGGGTTGTGGTCGTGCGAGGCGGGCCGCGCCGGCGACGGCGACGGGAATGGAGAGCATGAGCACGGCGCGTGCGGTGAGGTCCGCGCCGACCACCGGTGAGAGCGCAGCGAACACAACCATGAAGGGGGCCCGACGCGGCAGCTCCGGACCGATGCCGAACACCGACGGTGGTACCGGCACACGGCTCGGCACGACGAGGTCGAGCTGGACCAGAGCGCCGGATCGCAGGAGCGGGTACGTGATCGACAACGAAGCGACCGAACCGACGATCCAGGGGATCGCGTCGGTGAAGGATCGGCGATCCGACGTCGGAGCGGCACATCCCGCCTGCACACGCAGAGGGGTACGATATCCGCCGAGGGAACGGAGCACCGGCGCCACCGCGGAGGTCCGCACGGAGGGGTGACCACAGAGCTGTGCGGATCCTGTTCAACAGCAGGCGTGGGTTGGCGCATCCGCTGGCCGGCGGCTCGGAGGTGTTGATCGACCAGCTGGCTGGTGGCCTCGCGGCCCGAGGCCACGACGTGTCGCTGTGCTGCGTGCCGCCTTGCGTTGCGGCGGACGCGCCCTACCGCACGGTCCCGAGTGCGGGGCCGCTGGCGCAGTTCCCGCTGTCCCCCCTCACCTACGCCCGCCGGCTGCGCGGACAGGACCTGGTCGTCGACGTCGCGGACGGACTCACGTTCTACTCCCGCTCTGGCGACGCCGGCCGGTGGTGTGTCTGGTCAACCACGTGCACACACCGCAGTGGGCACAGTGGTTCTCCCCGCCGGTTGCGGCGGCCGGCCGTCTGCTCGAGCGTCGCGCCATGCCCGCGGTGTACCGGAACCGGGTCTTCGTGGCGGTCTCGGAATCGACGGCCGATGACCTCGTCGCACTCGGCGTCGATCGAGATCGCGTGCGGATCGTGCACAACGGTGTCGGGGCCGTGGACACACCCGGACCCGAGTCGCCCTCACCGACGTTCGTCGCCGTGGGGCGGCTCGTTCCCCACAAACGATTCGACTTGTTGCTCGAGCTCTGGCGGGAGGTCCATTCGGTCGTCGGCGGAACCTTGGTGATCGTTGGTGACGGCCCCGAGATGACTCGTCTGAACGCGATCCGATCGGAAGGGGTTCGACTCGTCGGCCATGTCGACGAGGACGAGAAGCAGCGCCTGCTCGCCGCTGCATGGCTGCTCGTGCACCCAGCCGAGATCGAAGGATGGGGGCTGGTGATCATGGAGGCGGCGGCACAGGCGACACCGTCGCTGGGTTTCGACGTACACGGTGTTCGTGACGCCATCGCCGACGGCGTGTCCGGCGTCCTCGCCACCGATCGGCACGCGTTCGTCTCGCAGTGGATCGACCTGACGCGCGATGGAGCTCGACGGAAGCTGCTCGCCAAGGGTGCCCTCCGACGCGCTGGCGAGTTCTCCTGGGCACGATCGGTCGACGAGTTCGAGGCCGTCGCCGAGGAGGTGGTCTGTGCACCAGCCGTCGGTTGAGGTCGGCGGGCCGATCGCGATGAAATGGCGGCTGCTGCGCCTGTTCCTCGACGAGAAGCATGATCCGGAGCCCTTCTACCGACTGCTCGCCCAGCGGACGATCGACGAGCTCGGTCTCCCCGTCGACGGCGTGACGATCCTCGACGTCGGCTGCGGTCCGGGTCACTACAGCGAGGCGCTGCGACGGGTAGGTGCCGCAGTCGTTCCGCTGGAGTTCGATCCGATCGCCGCCGCATCCGCCGGCTCGACCACGCCGGCGACGCTGCGCGGCGACGCTCAGCAGCTCCCGTTCCCGGACGGGGTGTTCGGCGGCGTCTTCTGCTCGAACATGCTCGAGCATGTACCCGACCCCTTCGCCGTGATCGCAGAGCTTCGAACGGGTCGTGCGTCCCGGCGGATGGATCTGGCTGAGTTGGACCAATTGGTACTCGCCGTGGGGCGGGCACGCGATCGTCCCTCTCCAGTACCTGGGCCCGAAGCGCGGCTTGCGGACGTGGAGGCGGCTGTTCGGCGAGCCGAAGGGCCGGAACATCCCGTACGTCAACCTGTGGCCGACATACGTCGGCCGGGTGCTGGCCCACGTCCGCGCTCGTCCGGGCGTCTCGGTGGTGCGGGCGGTGCCGCGCTACTACCCCTCGCAGCGGTGGGTCCTCTCCGTGCCGGTCCTCCGCGAGTATCCTCACGTGGAACTGTCTGCTCGTGCTTCGCCGAAGTGGTCCGCATGCTGATGACAGCGGGGCCATCGCCGGATCATGAGCACCGACGTGGTGGATGTTGGTGTCGTCGCCGTGGATCGGCGGCGCTCGCCCCAATGCCGAAGCTGGCCGGGACAGTACTGGCCATTTGCGTTCGCTGCCGTGGTCGTCGCGGTGGTCGTCCTCCAGCGTCCGGGCATGTACGTGTACGACAGCCGGTTCGAGCACTACTGGGCACCGCAGCGCTTCCTCGTGCGGCACCTGTCCGTGTGGGACTCGGTTCGCAGCCTCGGATGCCCCAGCCAGTACTACTCCCCGGTGCAAGCGGTCGTGCTCACAGGGCTGAACCTGGTCGGGGCGCCGCCGTGGCTCGCCGAGCGGCTCCTCCACGCGGCGTACCTCGTCATCGGCGGGCTAGGTATGGCCGCGTTGGTCGCAACGCTCCGTCCGCGTGCACGGATCGCGCGCCTCGTCGGCGCATCCGCCTACGTGCTCACCCCCTTCACGACGCAGTTCCTCATCCCGTCGGGGCTGTTCCTCCACCACGCCGTCGCGCCGTGGTTGCTCGTCGCCGCGTAGACGTGGCACGCGAGATCCCGATCGGTGGCGATGGGCCGCGGTCTTCGCCCTGTGCGTGCTCGCCGTGGCTCCTTGAACATCCCGAACCTCGTCTACGTCCTGCTCCCGGTCCCGGTCGCGGCTCGTCTTCCTCGTCGTCGTGGATCGGTCGGCGGTGTGGCGGCGGGCAGTCCGGTGGTCGCTCAGCGCCGGCCTGCTCACCGCACTGGTGTCGACCGCCACGGTGTTGCAGCTCCGTGGATTCGGTGCGGCCGCCAACGAGAACGTCCTCACCACCGAATTGGCGACCACGGTGCATCGGTCCTCGTCCTGGACGGAGTCCTGGAGGGGGTTGGGTTCGTGGTTGACGTACTTCCATCGGGCGTCGTCAGGTCTGGCTCGGCCGGAGGCGGCACCGTACTTCGACGTGGTCCCGACGGTCGTCGCCACCTTCGCCATCCCCGTGCTCGCTCTCGTGTCGATTGCGTGGATCAGGGATCGCGCCCGGCTCCTCCTGGGCGTGCTGGTGCTCCTGGGGTTGATCTTGATGGTCGGCATCTATCCGGTCGCCCATCCTCCGCCCTTCGGGTCGCTGCTCGGCCACCTCTACGACACGGTGGTTCCAGCCCGGGGGTTCCGGAACGGTTACAAGGCCGGGTCCGCGTTGGTGATGGGGGTGGCGGGGCTTCTCGCGCTCGGCGCGGAGCGCCTGACCGAGGCCAGCCGTTCGCTCGCAGGTCTCCGCCGTGGTGCCGCCCGCGGGGGGATGGCGCTCGGTGGGGTCTGCCTGCTGGTCGCGTCCACACCGATCTGGAGCGGTGATCTGTACTCGCAGCGCGACGGCTTCGATGCGATTCCCGCGGTACTGGACCAGCGCCATCGACACGATCGACGCGCTGAGTGGCGACGCTCCCGTGCTGATCCTTCCCGGCTTCGCCCGGAACCGATACCGATGGGGTTTCGTCGGAGACGACATCTTCGATGCGCTCCTCGAACGGCAGCACGTGGAGCGGCAGTCGTTCACGCAGGACGCGGGCACGGACGAGACCGGCGATCTGATCGCGTCGCTCGACGAGCGGACCGTCGACGGCACGTATCGACCCGGGTCGTTCGCCCCCATCGCTCGGCGTCTCGGCATCCGATGGGTTGTCGTGCGCAACGACATCGACTGGCGGGCCACGGGCGCACCACGACCCGCTCAACTCTCCGCCTTCCGGTCCGACCCCGACCTCCTCGAGGTGGCGACGTTCGGTGCGCCGGGAGAGAACGTGGTCGAGGCCGGCGACGTGTCGGCGACGATCCTCGGCGAGGATCGCCTCCCACCGGTCGAGCTCTACGAGGTGCGGGACGCTCTGCCGCCGGTGCACGC
The DNA here is from genome assembly GCA_963811245.1 of uncultured Acidimicrobiaceae bacterium. GTDB lineage: Bacteria > Actinomycetota > Acidimicrobiia > Acidimicrobiales > Salinilacustritrichaceae > Salinilacustrithrix. The sequence continues at coordinate 478,543 of CAWEQL010000013.1, read as the reverse complement.
GGTGGCGGACCGTGCGCCGACCCTGGTTAGCGGAGCGGGCCAGTCGTGGATGCGTCTGGCGCGGGACGGAACGCTCGACTCCTCCGGTCCCCTGCGTTACACCGCCAGCGTGGACCCAGAGCAACTTCGCGCCGATCTGGATGCGGGCTCGCCGATCATCGTCACGGATGGCAACCGGCGACGGGTCGTGCAGGTCACGGGGGAGCGCAATTTCGAGTCCGCCACCCTGCCCGCCGGCGCCGGACTCAACCGGCCTGCACTCGATCTCTTCGGGGTGGCCGGGAGCCAAAGTGTTGCCACGTACGGCGACGCCGTCGCGATCACGTCTTCGGCCGACGACATCCTGCTACCCGACGGATTCCGGCCGTGGCTGCGACCGGCCAACGCCTTCGACGGGTCCCTGGCCACGTCCTGGCTGTTGCCATCTTTCACGTCCGGCGTCGATTCGTGGCTGCAGGTAACCCTGCGCTCCCCAGCCGTCATCCCGAGCGTCACGCTGGTGACGTCGCCGGTGTCGAGCCGCCGGATCGTTCGGGCGACGATCGAATTGTCCGACGGCTCCCGGATCCCGGTGCGACTCGACAGCGACGGGACGACCTCGGTGCTCCTCCCTGCGGTCGGGACGACGTCACTCCGGGTCGTCGTCGATGAGCTCGGCGGCGTCGGAACCGGACCGTTCGGCTTCGCCGAGATCTCCGTCGGCGACCTGGATCTCGCCGAACGGATCCAGGTGCCCGACGATCTGTTCCGCTCGGCCGCGAACGACGCGGGGCTGTCCTCGCTGGTCGAGCGGGCCGATGTCCGTTACAGCTTCGAGCGGGCCGTATCGAACGGTGACCAGGCGACCGAGCTCTCGGTGCGCCGGTCGTTCCGCACCGTCGGATCTCGCCGATTCCGCATCACCGGATCGGTTCAAGTGGGTGCCGATGTGAGCGATGCCGCCCTGGCAGCGCTCCTGCCTGCGTCGGCATCGGCGGTGGGATCGAGCCGATCGGGCTCACCACTCGAGGCGCGGTCTTCGCTTGCGATCGACGGGTCGCCCGCTACGTCGTGGGCATTCCAGCCGCGACCCGGCGAGCACCTCGATCTGGCGTTCCCGGACCGACAGGTCCACGAGGTGAGGGTCCTCTTCCCCCTCCGTGCTGCCGGGTCGATCGACCGCTCGTCTCGCGTCCACGGCCTTCACCGTGCGCGACGACGACACGTCCGTGGCAGTGGAGGTGCCGCGAGCGACGCCGTGCGCGGTCGAACCCGCCCGGGCCGGAACGTGCATCCAGGAGGTCGTCGTTCCGTTCCGAAGCGTCGACAGGACACATCCGCATCCAGATCGACGGCGTCGAACGGGGCAGCTCCGCCCTCGGGGTCCTACCGGCACGGATCGCCGAGGTGGAGCTCGACGGGCTCGAATGGCCGGTCGATGCGACGCTGCCGTCCGGTTGTCGTTCCCTTCTCGAGATCGACGGAGTTCCGGTCACCGCCCGAATCGCCGGCAACGCCAAGGATCTCTTGGCGGGTCGGGAGCTGCAGTTCCAGTCATGCTCGTCGGTCCGGCTCGGTCCGGGCCGGCACCGCCTCGACTCGGACGAGGCCACGGAGGGTGCGATGGTGGCCGTCGACGTCCGCTCCGACGATCTCGCAGCCGGAGCCGAACCGGATCGAAACGGGCCACCTCCTCGGCCCCAGCTCGGATCGGTGACCCGCAGCCCGACCGAGATCGACATCGACGACGTGATGTCCCGGGGCGGATACGTCATCATCGGCCAGGCATTCGCCCCCGCGTGGCACGGAAGTCTCGGTGGCGTCGATCTCGGACCCGCCCTCCGCCTGGACACGATGGTCGGGTGGCACCTGGCTCCGGGTCGGGATGGACGGCTGGAGGCCGCATACGGTGGCCAGCGGATCTGGGAGCTCGCCCTGGCTCTCACCGCCGGCGGTACCGCCTTTTGCGTGTGGCTCGCCGCGACTGGACGGCGCCGATGACTCGGTCAACCGCCAGGACGAGAACGCTCAGCTGGATCGCGGGAGGGGTCGTGGTGGGTTGGGGCGTCGCTGGCCCACTCGGTGCGGCGGTCGTCTTGATCGCTGCATTCGTCAGCGCGCGGTCGTCTCGATTCGTCTTCGGGTACGCGGCGGTCTTGCTCGCTGCCGCAGGGCTGGCGACCCTCCTCGAGGCGCCGCTCGGCGACGGCCGGCGCATCCAGACGTTCGTCTCGGTGCGGCCGGTCTCCTCGACACTCGGCCTCGGGGCCGGGTTGTCGCTGATCGGCGCTCTCTCCGTGGCGATGAGCGTCGAGCGGGATCGCCCAGTGGCGCCGGTTCCATCGACATCGCCGGGGGACGGTCAGCGGTCGCGGCTCGAAGGACTCGGGGTGTTCTGCCTTGGCTCCGGAGCGATGCTTGCGGTCGCGGATGTGGCCCACTGGTGGACGTCGTGCCTGGCCCTGTGCGCGATCGGTGCCGGATCGATCATCCGCTCGGGGAGGTTGGCCCGATGACGCAGGACTCGGGACACCTGCTGCGTGGATCGTCGTGGGTCATGGCCGGCTTCCTGGTCCAAGCCGGCACCGGCTCCGTCTTCTGGCTCCTGGCTGCCCGAGTGTACCCCGCATCGTCCATCGGGCTGGCTGCGGCGCTGTTCTCCTCCCTTCAGTTCGTGAACTACTCCTCAGCGCTCGGGCTACAGGAGTTGCTCTCACGCTTTCCCCGAGACGAAGTCGAGCGCGTCGATCACCTACTCGTGCGGGCATACGTCGCGACGACCATCAGTTCGGCCCTTGCCACGATGCTCTACCTCTCCGTCGTCGACACGGACGCGATTGCGGTGCTGAAGCAGCACGGAGGCACGGGCATCGTGCTCTTCTGGGCATTGAGCACGGGTGCGGCGATCGCGCTGCTCACCGATGTCCGCCTGATGGCGGCCCGCCGGTGGCGTGTCGTCTTCATCCGTCTGAGCGTGGCCGGTGTGGTGCGACTTCCGCTGTTGGCGGTCCCCCCGCCGATCGACGACTCGCTCTGGATCTTCGTGGTGATCATCGGGCCGATCGCGGTGTCGGGGGTCGTGGCCATGCTGGCGCTGCCCCGACTCACGAACATCGATTTCGGGCTCCGCCGCCATCGCGGCGTCCGATCCGGTCGACAACTCGTGCGGTTCGCCGTCGCCAACTGGCTGGCGGAGCTGGCGGTGCAGGCGCCGCAGTTCGTTCTTCCCGTCGTGGTCCTCGTCCACGTCGACCCCGTCGACAATGCGTCGTTCTTCCTCGTGTGGACGATCGCCTCCGTGGTGTTCGTGCTGCCGGTCACCGTTGGTCGGGTCCTGCTCGTCGAGACCAGCCGTGGGCCGGCGATCCCCGCGCCGGCACGGCCCGCGTTCCAGGCTGCAGTGGGAGGGACGGTGTTGGCCCTCGTCGTGTCGCTCGCTGTGGCGCGGCCGTTCATCGGTGCCTTCTACGGGCGGGACTACAAGGCGGCTGCGAATCTGCTGCCGGGGCTCGTGCTGGGTGGGATCCCGTGGTCCGTGACGTCGATCAACCTCTCGAGAGCTCGTCTGCGCCACGACCACCTCACGACGGTTGTCAGCGCCACGACCCTGGCGGTGGTGGCGGTCGGCATCGCCGTCCTCCTGGTGGGCTGTCTCGGGACGTCGGGCGCCGTGGTGGGGTGGATCGTGGCCAACAGTCTGGCCGCAGCCGTGAGCTCGCTCCTGAGCATCCGGTGGCGATCGCGGCACGCCGAGGAGTCTCTGCCTTCCCCGACCGGTCAGGTACGGGCCCTCCAGGGATAGCCGTAGCGGTGGACGAACGGGGAGGTGAGCAGGGTGCTCGTCCAGTAGCGGGGTCCCGACATCGATTGTTGCCACTCCTCGTCCGCAGCGATACGCAACCGCCCCACCTCGAACCGATTGGGGTTTCCCCAGACGGAGTGCGTCGCACGAACCGACGCAGTGTCGCCGTCGAGAACGCAGCTGGGATCGAGTGGGACACCGGAGAGTGCGGAGAGGACGTCGAAGACTTCTGACGGCCGGCGGACGAGGTCCTCGTAACGGATGCGCCGGTACTTCGACTCGCCCTTCGGTGCCCAGAGCAGCTCCGCGGCGGCGTTCGAGATGTCATAGAAGGCTGCGCTCAGCATCGGTCCCCGACGCTCCATCTGCGCACCGCGACCGAGGGCCGGCTCAGCTCTGGTGCGGCGCCACGAGTGGGCAACGGCGCGTGGATCACGCACGAGGTGGGCGAACCGGACATCGAGCTCGGGTCGGCTCCGGAGTATGGACGAGTAGTGTGGCTCCTTCGACGAATCGATCAGCAGACGAGCGCCGGTCACCGTGGAGATGGCCCGGTAGAGGGTCGCAAGACGTTCGGGGAACGGTCTCATCCGCTCCATCGCTCGCTCACGCAGAGGCCGGAACGGCATGAGCGGTAGGTGAACCGATCGGAAGCCCTGGCGAAGGTCGAACATCCGGTCCTCTTGCACGCCGGATGCTCCTCCGAAGGCTTCGACGAAGATCTGCGTCCAGGTCGGACAGGCACGGAGGGGCTCGCCGCAACTGCACCGGCCACCGACCCGGAGTGCGTGCCACAGATACGCCATCTCGCCGCAGGCGAACACGCCGTCGAGCTGGCCCAGTAGCTTCTCCAGCACGGTGCTGCCCGTCCTGCCGGTCCCTCCGATGTAGAGGATCCGTACGGGAGCCATGGTGTCCGTGGGATCAGTCAACCGTTGGGAATCGCGTGTGAGTCGAAGTCGTCGAACTCTGCTTCGGCCTCGCCGGTCGCCGCGATCATTCCGACCGCACTGGCGCCCGACAGGTCGTCGTCACGCAGGATCGACACGGACAGGCCGTCCACGAATACCTCGATGCGGGAGCCGACCGCCTCGACGGCGACCGTCGTGCCGTCCTCCATCGGTTGGAGACCCGTATTCCGCACGGTTGTTGCCACACCGTCGATCACCTTGACCACGTTCCAGGTGGCGCTACCCGTCGCGCTGCGGAGCGCCCAGAAGTTGCGCGGTCCGGCGACTCGGAATGCCAGGCCTGCGGCGTTCCTCATCGTGATGATGGTGACGGACGCTCGCTGGTCACCCGACCCGAGGTCAACGGTGGCGAGGCTCGCTCCCGTTTCCATGGGCTCGGCGCTGGCGGTACCGCCGTGCACGGTCCACGTGCCCGCGATCTCGTTCCAGACCTGCCCGCTCTTCGCGCACTTCGAGGGACGAGCCGTCGGCTCGGTTGAAGTCGTCGATCCCGATGCCCGGCCGGAGTTGCCCGCCCGTGGACCCATTGCCGGGCCGAGCCACGAGCAACCACCCCGCAAACAGGGCAACGAGCAACACGCCGAAGCCGACGATGCCCGCGATCCGATGGCGTGGCGTCGATCCTCCCGCGGTGCTCGGTGCCTCCATCGGGTCTGTGACGTGCCCGCTGACCGCGGGGATCGGAGGGCCCATTTGACCGCGCCTCCCTCCACGATGGTCATGCGCGTGAGGATACGCCGTCGCACACCGCAGAGATCGTTTGTTCCAGCGGTAGCGTCCGGGCGTGAAGCTGCGTTCGCACCTGCTCGCGTCGCTGCCTGCAACGGCTCGCTATCGGGCAGTGGCGCTCGCATTCCGGTTGCGGGCGGAGCAGCGCCTGGTCCTGCTGGACCACTTCGTGCCCCGCGGCGGGCTCTCCGTCGATGCCGGCGTGTGGTGGGGGCCGTGGACCTATTGGCTCTCCCGTCGCTCGGACGTGGTGTGGGCGTTCGAACCGAACCCACGCATGGCCGGCGACTTGCGGGCCGTTGCGCCGTCGAACGTCCGCGTCGAGGCCGTGGCGCTCTCGTCGACGGCCGGAACGGGCTCGCTCTTCGCTCCGGATGCGCCGGGGCCTGATGCGCTCGGGACGCTGTCGGTCGTGCACCGGTCACCGGGTTCACGCCGGATCGCCGTGCAACTCGAAACGCTCGATCGCTACGAGCTCGAGGATGTGCGGTTCGTGAAGATCGATGTCGAGAACCACGAGCGTGACATGTTGGCCGGAGCCGTCAATACGTTCGAGCGGTGGCATCCAGCCGTGCTGATCGAGATCGAGCAGCGGTTCCATGACGAGCCCATCGCCGAGATCTTCCGCTATTTCGAAGATCTCGGCTATGCCGGTTGGATCCGACGGAAGGGCAGGTGGGATCGGCTCGAGACATTTGACGTCGTCCGGGACCAACTCCAACATCTCGGTCGGGTCCACTCACCGGAGTACGTGAACAACTTCGTCTTCCTTGCGGACGGAGGGGAGCCCGGTCCCACCAGGCACGCAGGCCACCACCCGCACTGAGGGCGGTTGCGGATCAGCCGTCCGGTCGAGCCGTGCCGTCGGGGCGGTGGACCATGTCGGGGGTGATGGCGTCGGGTGTGTACCGCACGGTGGCGTTCCAGAGCAGGAAGTTGTCGACGCCGAGGTCGTGGGCGGCCTGGATCTGGGCCCGGACCTCCGCCGGCCCGTACGGGATGCCGATCGAGAAGTCCTGCGTCCAGAGGTTGAACGCCACGCCGGAGCCGGCCGCCTTGCGCTGGAAGTCGGAGAGCGCCTTGGTGACGATGTCGTAGGGCTGGGCGTTCGGGTGCTCGACGCGGTACTCGCCGCGCACCCAGTGCGACGGATACAGCATCGGGGCGATGTAGTCGACGTGGCGGGCGATGCCGGGTACCGGCTGGCCGATGGCGTCGGGGTTCCGGGCGGCGATGCCGAACAGCGAGGCGCCCTGGTACACGCAGGCCTTGCGCAGGGGTTCGGCGGCCTCGGCCAGGAACGACACGACGGTGTCGTTCACCGCGTGTTTCTCGGCCAGCGACGGGTCGTCGGCGGCACCGACCTGCAGGCCGGGGAACACCATGCCGTCGATGTCGCCCTCGGGTCGCCGGACGTAGTCCCACAGGATCTCGTCCACGCCCCGGTCGACTGCTTCCATGGCCAGGTCGATGTTGTAGCGGCGCACGGCCGGGTTGGCCACGTTGGTGAAGCCGCCGTACTTCGACAGCACGCCGCCCTGGGGGTCCTGGATCACGTAGTCCATGTGCCCGTTCTCGGACGCCCACCGGGCGAGCGGTGCATCACGGAAGGCAACGACGCGGCCGATGACCCGCACGCCCTTGGAGTGCAGCAGCGCAACCGCGTCGCGCAGCACGAACTCCTGGCGCACCGCGCCGACCTCCTTGGCCAGCGGCACGTCGGAGTCGTACCCGACGATGCCGCCCTCGTCCTTGATGTCGAGCTCGACCGCCGAGACCTTGCCGGCGTCGACGAGGCTGAGCACGTGCTCGCGCAGCGGGTCGTATCCCCACGCCGCCGCGGTGACGTGGATGCCCTGCGTCGATGGGTACTGCACCGGGATGACGATCTCGGCGGCAGAACGGTTGCCGGCAACGTCCTGCGCGGTCAGCAGGATCGGTCCGGTGGGCGCGTTGTCGAAGTGAAGGGCGAAGGTGCCGTCGTCGGCGACGTCGTAGTCCTCTCCGTCGACCTGGAAGCTGGCCAGGCCCGGCTCCACCCGCCCCTTCACCGTCACCGCGGTGCAGATCGGCACGGCGGGTTGCGGCGAGACCACGTCGATGACCGGCGGTGTGGCGTCCACGGCGAAGGTCCAGGTGAACGTGGCGTCGGAGAGCAGCGGCCGGCCGATCGACATGGCCAGGGTGTGGACGCCCTCCTCGAGCGGCGCGGGCTGCCACCGGATCCCCGTGTCGCTCACCTCGTAGGTGTCCTCGGCCGCCTCGAGGCCGTCGAAGAACAGGGTCGGCCGGACACCCTTCTCGAGGTCGAGTTGGGCGATGTCGATCCGGACGTCGAGCGCCTTCGCCTGCTCCTGGGTGAGCTGCTCCTGGTCGGCGATGCCCGTGATCTTCACGTCCACCCGGGTGGCGGTCCAGATCTTGTCGCCGATGAAGGCGCCCAGCGCCACGAAGCCGAGGACGATGAGGATGTTCGACCACGGGATGCTGCGACGTCGCCGGGGGGTCCAGGCCTTGGGGCCGCGGGATCGCCGCCGGCGGCCGCCGAAGCCGTCGCGGCCGAGGCGGGGGTCGTGCAGCAGTGCCGGGCTGAACTGCGGTCCCCGCGACGAGCGGGCGGTGCGGCCGGAACCGGCACCGGGGATGCTCCGCAGTCGGGGGTTGGAGTCAGGGGCCATCGGTGGTTTCCGGATGTCGGACGCGCCTGGGGGCCCGTGCACGGCGGTGCGAGGCTACCGGCGCCGGCCCGATCTCCACCACGCGTGCCGGCCTCCCGGATCCCCTCGCGCTCGGCGATGCTTCTCCGGCAGGCAGGGATACACTCGCCCCACGGAGCCCCCGATCACGTCACTCCCGGTTCTCGGGTGGGAGGCAGCACCTTGTTCGAACGTTTCACTGACCGTGCCCGCCGAGTCGTCGTACTCGCGCAGGAAGAGGCACGGCTCCTCAACCACAACTACATCGGCACCGAGCACATCCTCCTCGGCCTGATCCACGAAGGCGAAGGGGTGGCCGCCAAGGCCCTCGAGTCGCTCGGGATCAGCCTCGAGGCGGTGCGCAGCCAGGTCGAGGAGATCATCGGCCAGGGCGGTTCGTCGCCGTCGGGCCACATCCCGTTCACGCCCCGGGCCAAGAAGGTCCTCGAGCTGAGCCTGCGAGAGGCCCTGCAGCTCGGCCACAACTACATCGGCACCGAGCACATCCTCCTCGGCCTCATCCGTGAGGGCGAAGGCGTCGCCGCCCAGGTGCTCGTCAAGCTCGGCGCCGACCTGTCGCGCGTGCGCCAGCAGGTGATCCAGCTCCTCTCGGGCTACCAGGGTTCGGGCGGCGCCGCTCCCGGCTCCGGCCGGGGCAGCGAGAAGGCCGGTGCCGCCGCCGGATCCACCAGCGGTGAGACCCCCTCGGGCTCGCTCGTGCTCGACCAGTTCGGCCGCAACCTCACCCAGCTCGCCCGCGACAAGGAGGTCGACCCGGTCATCGGTCGCTCCCGCGAGATTGAGCGGGTCATGCAGGTGCTGTCCCGCCGGACCAAGAACAACCCGGTCCTCGTCGGTGAGCCCGGCGTCGGCAAGACCGCCATCGTCGAGGGCCTCGCCCAGAAGATCGTCGCCGACGACGTGCCGGAGACGCTGCACAACAAACAGCTCTACACGCTCGACCTCGGTGCGCTCGTGGCCGGTTCCCGCTACCGCGGCGACTTCGAAGAACGCCTCAAGAAGGTGCTCAAGGAGATCCGCACCCGGGGCGACATCATCCTGTTCATCGACGAGCTCCACACCCTCGTGGGTGCCGGTGCCGCCGAGGGCGCCATCGACGCCGCCAGCATCCTCAAGCCGATGCTGGCCCGCGGCGAGCTGCAGACCATCGGTGCCACCACGCTCGACGAGTACCGCAAGCACCTCGAGAAGGACGCCGCCCTCGAGCGGCGCTTCCAGAAGATCGTGGTCGAGGAGCCCTCCGTGGCCCACACCATCGAGATCCTCAAGGGCCTGCGCGACCGTTACGAGACCCACCACCGGGTCACCATCACCGACCAGGCCCTCGTCGCCGCCGCCAACCTGGCCGACCGCTACATCTCCGACCGCCACCTCCCCGACAAGGCCATCGACCTCATCGACGAGGCCGGTTCGCGCCTGCGCATCAAGCGCATGCAGACCCCGCCCGACTACAAGGAGCTCGAGAACGAGCTCGCCGGCGTCGTCGAGCAGAAGAAGCAGGCCGTCGAGAGCCAGGACTTCGAGGAGGCCGGCCGTCTCCGCGACAAGGAGAAGGAGTTGCTCTCCCGCAAGGAGGCGAAGGAGTCCGAGATCAAGGAGTCCGGCGTCGACCTGTTCGACGAGGTCGACGAGGAAGCCGTGGCCGAGGTGCTGTCGGTCTGGACCGGCATCCCCGTGTACAAGCTCACCGAGGAGGAGACCCAGAAGCTCCTCAACATGGAAGACGAGCTGCACCGGCGCGTCATCGGCCAGGAGGACGCCATCAAGGCCGTCTCCCAGGCCATCCGCCGCACCCGGGCCGGGCTCAAGGATCCCAAGCGCCCGAGCGGTTCGTTCATCTTCCTCGGCCCCTCCGGCGTCGGCAAGACCGAGCTGGCCAAGACCCTCGCCGAGTTCCTCTTCGGCGACGAGTCGTCGATGATCAGCCTCGACATGTCGGAGTACATGGAGAAGCACACCGTCTCCCGTCTCGTCGGCTCGCCCCCGGGCTACGTCGGCTACGAGGAGGGCGGCCAGCTCACCGAGGCCGTTCGGCGCAAGCCGTTCTCGGTCGTGCTCTTCGACGAGGTCGAAAAGGCCCACACCGACGTGTTCAACACGCTGCTGCAGATCCTCGAGGAAGGTCGTCTCACCGATGCGCAGGGCCGCTCGGTCGACTTCCGCAACACGGTGCTGATCATGACCTCCAACCTCGGCACCGCCGACCTGCGCAAGCAGTCCGTCGGCTTCGGCAAGTCCGACGAGGCCGTCTCCTACGAGAAGATGAAGGAGAAGGTCAACGACGCCCTGAAGGCCCACTTCCGGCCCGAGTTCTTGAACCGCATCGACGAGACGATCGTGTTCCACGAGCTCAGCAAGGACGAGGTCATCCAGATCGTCGACAACTTCGTGGCCAAGCTCGCCATCCAGATGGAGAGCCAGGGCATGGGCATCGAGCTCACCAAGGCGGCGAAGCTCTACGTCGCCGACAAGGGCTACGACCCCACCCTCGGTGCCCGGCCCCTGCGCCGTGCCATCCAGCGCTTCGTCGAGGACCCGCTATCGGAGAAGCTCCTCTACAAGGAGTTCCGGGCCGGCGAGATCGTCACCGTCGACGTCGAGCACGATCCCGAGACCGGCGACGACGTCATCGTCTTCCGTTCGGCCGAGGGCTTCGAGCCCCCGTCCGTGGAAGAGCTCGAGGCAGCCGGAACGGAATGATCGGCGTGTTCTCGGTGCGGTGACCCATCAGAGCTGGATCGAGCTGGCCCCGGGGTCGTCGGGATCGAAGTCGATCTTGAGGCCCTCGTCGTCGTCGGTGTCGTCGGCCTGCTGTTCGGCGACGACCTCGTCCTTGGGGGGCTTGCCCTCGACCAGCTCGCCGATGACGTTGCCGACCGCCACCACGGCGCGGGCCGAGATCGACGGTCCCTCCGGGCGCAGGCCGATGCGCTGGGACAGCGAGCGGGGAGCGATCTCCCGGTAGGAGTCGGCCACCAACTCGGCCACGTCGCGCCAGTCGGTGTCGTCGTCGACGTGGATGCCGATCCATCCCTTGATGCCCACGTACTTCGGCAGGAAGAAGGGTTCGCCCTCGGCGAGCAGGCTCTCCTGCTCGCCCGGCGCCGCCTTCATCGTCAGCTGGGCCCGGCCGTCGTCGTCGACCCCGCACGAGACGAAGATCTTGTCGCGGACGCGGAAGGTGGGATGTCCCCACGCCTCCCGTTCGGTCGCCTCGGGGAAGCCGAGGGCGATGTCGCGGATGGCCCGGATCGGATCGGTCGCCATCTCCCCATCGTGGCACGGGCGCGACGGGACGCGGATCGCGCCCGGGCTGCTCACCGGGCTGTCCGCATTGCCTAGTGTGCGCACCGTGTACCAGCGCATCCTCGTCGGCACCGATGGCTCCGCGACGGCAGGCCGCGCCGTGGCCCGGGCCGTGGCGGTGGCCGCGACGACCGGCGCCCGCCTCACCATCCTGACCGCCGGCCGGGGCGAGCGCGGTCAGCGGGTGGTGGACGCAGCCAAGGCCGAGCACGCCGGCGCCGGCGTCGACATCGACACCGCCGTGGTCGACGCCGACCCCGTGTCGGCCCTGATCGACACGGCGAGGGACGGCGGCTACGACCTCGTGGTCGTCGGGAACAAGGGAATGACCGGCGTCGGCCGGTTCCTGCGGGTGGGCAACGTCCCGAACAAGCTCTCCCACCACCTCCCGTCGAGCCTGCTCATCGTCCGGACCACCTGAGTGCCCGGCCCGTCGTCACGCCCCCGGGTGCGCGGGTCGCACGTCCGCCGCGTTCTCGCCCTGGTCGTCGCCGTCCTGGCCCTGTCGGCGTGCCAGCTGCGCACCCAGTTGAACATCGCGGTGGAACCGGACGGCTCCGGCCGGGTGGAGGTGGTCATCGGCCTCGACGAGGACGGCGTCCGCCAGAACCCGGAGCTGCTCGACCAACTCGACTTCTCCGACCTGGAGGCCGCCGGGTGGACGGTCACCGGCCCGGAACCGGGGTCCGACGGGTTCACCCAGGTGCGGGTCGCCCACGACTTCGGGGCCCCCGAGGACCTCGATGACCTGCTCGACCAGGTCGACGGCGGATCCGGCCCGTTCCGCGACTTCCGCCTGACCCGGTCCGACGGCTTCGCCCGGACCCGCTACCGGTTCGACGGCGTGGTCGACTTCACGGGCGGTGTCGCCGGCGTCGCCGCCGACCCGGCGCTCGCCGATGCGCTGGGCGCCGATCCCGTTGCCCTCATCGAGCAGCGCGTCGGAGGCGCCGTCGACCAACTCCTGCGGGTCCAGGTCGCCGTCCGCCTGCCCGGCGACGTCGACTCCAACGCCCCGACGAAGGCGTCGAACGGTGCGGTGTGGCGGCCGTCGGTGCTCGAACGAGAAGCGGTCGAGCTCCACGCCACGTCCACGATCCGCCGGACGGGCCGCCTGGTGTGGCTCGGGGTCGCTGCGGCCGCCGGGTTCGCCCTCGTGTTGTTCGTGGCCGTGCGCCTGGTGCTCTGGCGCCGGCGGCGTGGCAGCCCGGCCGGGAGTTCCTGACACCCCCGGTGTGGACAATGGGCCGATGCCCTCCGCCACGTCCACCCGCCCCTCCCGCTCTCCTCGGCCCCGAACCGTGCACCGTTGCTCCGCCTGCGGGGCGTCGTCGCCGGTGTGGGCGGGCCGATGCCCGGGATGTGAGGAGTGGAACACGTTGGTCGAGGAGCGGCTCGGCCCCGCCGCGGCCGCCCTGGCGCGCCCGGCGCAGGTCGCCCGCCGGATCGCCGACGTCGGCATCGACGACGTCCGCCCCACCGCCACCGGCGTCGGCGAACTCGATCGCGTCCTCGGCGGCGGCCTCGTCCCCGGTTCGGTGACCCTCATCGGTGGCGAGCCCGGCATCGGCAAGTCGACGTTGTTGCTCCACGCCGCCGCAGGCACGGCGGCGGCAGGCGTTCCCGTCCTCTACGTCAGTGCCGAGGAGTCGGCCGGGCAGGTCCGGTCCCGGGCCGCCCGCATCGGCGCCCTCCCCGACTCGCTGTGGCTGGCCTCGGAGACCGACCTGCCGACGGTGATCGGCCACATCGATGCCGTGGGCCCGGCGCTGGTGGTGGTCGACTCGATCCAGACCGTGCACGACCCTGCGCTGTCGTCGGCACCGGGGTCGGTGGCCCAGGTGCGCGAGTGCGCTCACCGGCTCGTCACCGAGGCACGTGAGCGCAACGTCGCCGTGGTGCTCGTCGGTCACGTCACCAAGGACGGCGGCCTCGCCGGTCCGCGGGTGCTCGAGCACCTGGTGGACACCGTCTTGTCCTTCGACGGCGACCGCCACCACGCCCTGCGCCTGCTGCGGGCGGTGAAGCACCGCCACGGAGGCACGGGGGAGCTCGGCGTGTTCCAGATGACCGACGCCGGCCTGGAGGGCGTCGCCGACCCGAGCGCCATGTTCCTGGCCGATCGGCGGGCGGGGGAGGCAGGGTCCGTGGTGGTGCCGGTGCTCGACGGTGGGAGGCCCCTCATGGTCGAGGTCCAGGCCCTGCTCGGCCCGTCCCCGCTGCCGACGCCGCGCCGGCAGGCCCAAGGGATCGACGGCGGCCGGCTCAGCATGCTCCTCGCCGTGCTCGAACAGCGGGTGGGCTTGTCGGTGGCGGGGGCAGATGTGTGGGTCACCGTCGCCGGCGGTGTCCGGGCCACCGAGCCCGCCGTCGACCTCGGCGTCGCCCTGGCGGTCGCTTCGGCCGCCACCGGTGTCCCGGTCGCGGCCGACGTCGTGGTCTGCGGTGAGGTCGGCCTGGCCGGCGAGCTGCGCCAGGTCGGTCGCCTCGATCGTCGGATGGCCGAGGCGGCCCGGCTCGGGTTCGGGCGCGTCCTGGTCCCCGCCACCGCCCCCGACCCGCCGGCGGGGTGCCGTCCCGTGCGCTGCGCCGGCCTGGACGACGCCATCGCGGCGCTCGGCCTGGCCGCATCGCCCCCGAGGACCGGGGCCCGGGGCGGTACGCGGTGAATCAGTAAGCTGGGGCCGTGGCACCCAAGAACTCACCCGAGATGCTGGCGGCACTCCGCTTCGTCGCTCCGGGTGCCCCACTGCGCGAAGGCTTGGATCGGATCCTCCAGGCCGAGATGGGCGCGCTGGTGGTGGTGGGTGACGGACCCGACGTGCTGAACATCTGCTCGGGCGGGTTCCTGCTCGACGCCGCCTTCAGCCCGCAGCGCCTGTCCGAGCTGGCCAAGATGGATGGCGCCATCATCCTCGCCCCTGATGCCACCCGCATCGCCCGGGCCAACGTCCACTTGGTGCCGAACCCCAACGTCCCCACCTCCGAGACCGGCACGCGCCACCGCACGGCCGAACGCGTCGCCCGCTCGATCGACGTCACCGTGGTCTCGGTCTCGGAGGACCAGCAGGTCATCGCGGTCTACGTGGGAGACGAGAAGCACCCACTCCAGCCCATCCCGATCCTGCTGAGCCGGGCGAACCAGGCCCTCCAGACCCTCGAGCGCTACCGGAACCGGCTCGACGACGTGGCCGCCGCCCTCTCCGCCCTCGAGGTCGAGGACCTCGTCACCGTGCGCGACGTCGTGACGGTGCTGCAGCGCACCGAGATGGTGAGCCGCATCGCCGAGGAGCTCTCGTCCGACATCGTCGAGCTGGGCACCGACGGCCGGCTCATCAAGCTCCAGCTCGACGAGCTCATGGGCGGCGTCGACGACGACCGCACCCTCGTGCTGCGCGACTACTTCCACGAGGAGCAGGCCTGGCACATCGACGAGGCCCTGGGCGCGCTGGCCGAGCTCAGCACCGAGGAGCTGCTCGACCTGCGCAGCATCGGTTCGATGCTGCACCTCCCCGGCGGGCTCGACCTCGACGCCTCGGTCCAACCCCGCGGCTACCGCCTGCTGGCGCGGATCCCCCGGCTTCCCGAGGCCATCATCGACGCCATCGTCGAGCGTTTCGGATCGTTGCAGAAGATCATCCGCGCCACCATCGACGACCTCGACGACGTGGGTGGCGTGGGCGAGACGCGGGCTCGGGCCATCAAGGACGGTCTGGCTCGGCTGGCCGAGTCCAGCATCCTGGACCGCTATGCCTGAGGCGTCCCCCCAGCGGATGCAGCTCCCCAGCGGCACCCCCGCAGTCCTCGCCACGCCGTCCGACGGCCGGGCGCCGGCCCGCGGCCTCGTCATCGCCCCCGACATCGGAGGGCTCCGCCCGCTCTTCGCCGACATGTGCCAGCGCCTCGCCGACGCCCGGGGGTGGGCGGTCTGCGCACCCGAACCGTGGCCCGGTCGCGAGCACCTGTCGATCGACGAGCGCCTCGCCGCGGTCGGCACCCTCGTGGACGACGAGGTCCTCGGCGACATCGTCGCCGCCGCCGACGAGTTGGGGGTCGAGCCGGTCGGGATGATCGGCTTCTGCATGGGCGGGATGTACACGCTCAAGGCGGCGGCCACGGGGCGGTTCGACCGGGTGGCGGCGTTCTACGGCATGATCCGGCTCCCGAAGGACTGGCGCAGCCCGACCCAGCGGGAGCCGCTCGACGCCGTGCGAGCCGACGGCGCCTGCCCCGTCCTCGCCATCATCGGCACCGACGACCCCTACACGCCACCGGCCGATGTCGACGCCCTCGAGGAAGCCGGGGCCGATGTGATCCGCTACGCCGGCGCCGACCACGGCTTCGTCCACGATCCCGACCGGCCGAACCACCGGGCCGATTACGCCTCGGACGCGTGGCGCCGCGTCCTCACGTGGCTCGACGGGTGAGCTCGTCCCGGTTCGTGATCTCGTAGCGGCGGTCCCGCTGGTCGATCCAGCCCAGCCGCACGAAGCTGGCGATGGCCTTGTTGACCCGCTCGCGGGAGGCGCCGACCATGCCGGCCAACTCCTCCTGCGTGACGGGCAGCACGAAGGTGTCCTGGTCTCCGGCCAGCTCCAACAGGCGCTTGGCAGTGCGACCGGTGACGTCGAGGAACACCGAATCGGCGAGGGCGGCGTCGGTCGACCGGAGACGCTGCGACATGATGGCCACGACGCTCCAGAGCAGGTGCGGTCGGGCCTCGTAGAGGGCGCGGAGCGGGTCGTAGCCGATGCACGTGACCGTCGATGATTCGAGGGCGCGAGCCTCCGTCGACCGGCCCAGACCGTCGAAAAGTGGCATCTCACCGAACATGTCGCCCCGTTCCATGAGGGCGATGACCGACTCGCGGCCGTCGATGGAACGCTGCGTCATGGCGATGCGGCCCTCGTCGACCACGAACAGCTCGGTGGACTCGTCGTTCTCGGTGAACAACACGTCGCCGCGTCGCAGCTCGCGCTGGACCGCGGCCGCCACGATCGAGTCGAGCTCGGCCGCGGTCAGGTCGGCGAAGAGATCGGTTGCAGCGAGCAGCTCACGATCGGGCACGCGGCGAATCTAGGCGACCGCCGGGCGACACGTCTCCGATCGACCACCGCCGGCCTGCCCGTGGGTGGGCGCCCTCGGGCAGACTCGGGGCATGCAAGCCGACCGCCAGGATGCCGGTGCGGTCTGGGTCGTGGTGGTCGCCGGCGGCGGTGGGACACGGTACGGATCGGCCAAGCAGTACGAACCGCTGGCCGGCCGCCGCGTGATCGACTGGTCGCTCGAGGTGGCCGGCACGGTGGCCGACGGCGTGGTCGCCGTCGTCCCGGAGGGCGACGAGGCCCTCGTGGCCGGACGCGCGGCGCGGGTCGTGGCCGGCGGCTCGTCGCGGGCGGCGTCGGTCCGGGCCGGGTTGGCGGCGGTGCCCGGCGATGCCGCCATCGTGCTCGTCCACGATGCCGCCCGGCCGGCGGCATCGCCGGCGCTGTTCCGCCGGGTCCTCGACACGGTCCGCGACGGCGCCGACGCCGTGGTCCCCGGGATCGCCGTGACCGACTCGCTCCGCCAGCGCGACGGTGCGGCCGTCGACCGCGACCGGCTGGTGGCGGTCCAGACACCACAGGGCTTCCGTGCCGCGGCGCTGCGTGCCGCCCACGCCGCAGACGGTGAGGCCAGCGACGACGCCACGCTCGTGGAGCGGTCCGGTGGCACCATCGTGATCGTGGACGGCGAGCTCACCAACACCAAGCTGACCCACCCGCACGACCGGGCCGCGCTCGAACGCGTCCTCTCCGGCGACGACGGCGACGACGAGGTGCGGCCGTGACCGGCCGGGTCGGCATGGGGTTCGACGTTCATCCCGCCGGGTCCGACACCGCCCGCCCGTTGGTGCTCGGGGGAGTGCCGTTCCCGGGGCCCGGACTGGTCGGGCACTCCGACGCCGACGTCATCGCACACGCCTGCGCCGATGCCCTGCTCGGCGCGGCGGGCCTCGGCGACATCGGAACCCATTTCCCCGACACCGACGAGCGCTTCGCCGGTGCCGACAGCATCGAGTTGTTGCGCACGGTCGGCGCCGAGATCCGCGCCTCGGGCTGGAAGGTGGCCAACGTGGACTGCGCCGTCGTCTGCGACCAACCCCGGCTCGCCCCGCACCGCGACGAGATGCAGCAGCGCCTCTCGGAGGCGGCCGGCGGTCCCGTCACGGTCAAGGGCAAGCGCCCCGAAGGCCTCGGCGCTCTCGGCCGTGGCGAGGGCATCGCCTGCTGGGCCGTCGCGCTCATCGAGAAGGAGACTGCACCATGAGCCCTCGCCCACCAGCCGGCAAGGGGAAGGGCAAGGGCAAAGGCGGCGGCCGGCGCCCCGCCCCGGCGCGCCGCGGATCCGGGTCCGGTCAACCCTCGGGTGGACGCCCGCGCGGTCGGTCCGGCGGCGGCGGCTCCCGCACCCGCGCCGACAAGACCGGCCTCGGTGGCGAGCAGGTGGAGGGCATCCACGCCGTACGGGAGCTCCTGGTCGCCAACCGCCGGAGGACCTACGAGGTCCTCGTGTCCACCGACCGCGACGGCTCGCCCGAGCTCGACGACATCCGCACGCTCGCCGGACAGATGCAGGTCACCGTCACCGAACTGGGCCGGACCAAGCTCGCCGCCGCCGCCCGCACCACGGCACACCAAGGGGTCATCGCCCGCGCTGCGGCCCTCGAGGAGGTCCCGTTCGAGGACCTGTTCGCCCCGGCGGGTGGCCCACCGTTCCTCCTCGCCTGCGACGGCGTGACCGATCCCGGCAACCTGGGTGCGCTGTTGCGCACGGCCGAGTCCGCCGGCGTGACGGGGGTGATCCTCCCTCGCCACCGCGCCGCCCATGTGACCCCGGCCGTGGCCAAGGCCGCGGCCGGTGCCGTCGAGCACCTCCGCTTCGCCATCGTGGGCGGGATGCCGGCAGCTCTCGGCCGCGCCGACGCGCTCGGCGCCCTCGTCATCGGCCTCGACATGGGTGGGGAGGTGTCGATCCACCAGCTTCCACCGGTCGACCGACCCGTCGTCGTGGTCGTCGGGGCCGAGGGCCGCGGCCTGGGTCGCCTGGTCCGCGAGCGCTGCGAGGTGGTGGCCAGCGTGCCGATGCGGGGAGCCACCGAGTCGTTGAACGTCAGCGTGGCCGGGGCCCTGGCGCTGTACGAGATCGTGCGCCTGCGGGGCTGACACCGGCGCAGTCGTCAGGATGCTGCTCAGCCTGCGTTGACAACCGCCGGGACCTTCGATCAGACTCTGACTAGTCCGATCGGGTCATGGTGCCACTGGTTCCTGACCCAACGGTCGGTCCGTCGCTCGGCGGCAGGGGGTTGCGTGCGCGTGGTTCCTCGCCGTCGTCCGGCCATCGCCACGCACCGGCCACACCCAACGCCATCGAACCAGCCGCACCAGGGAGCTCCACCATCGTGGGGAAGCACCGCATCGCTCACGGCGACGAGGACGACGTCGCCCTCATCGCCCGGTACCACCGCACCGGCGACACCGCCGTCCTCGAGTCGGTGATCGGTCGCTACCGCCGGTTCGCACGGGCCAAGGCGCGGGGCTATTTCCTCATCGGCGGCGACAGCGACGATGTCGAGCAGGAGGCGCTGATCGGGCTGTACAAGGCGGTCCGCGACTTCCGGCCCGAGCACCAATCCAGCTTCCGCGCCTTCGCCGAACTGTGCATCAAGCGCCAGATCATCACCGCCATCAAGACCGCGACCCGCCAGAAGCACCAACCCCTCAACTCGTACCTGTCCATCTCGGGTGGACGCTCCGACGACGACGCAGACACCCCCGTCGACGAGATCCTCGTCAGCCACACCGATGCCGATCCGTGCGACGCGGTCGTGGCCGACGAGCGGCGGCTGCGGATGCGGCGCTCGATGGACGACCTGCTCTCCGGCCTCGAGGTCGAGGTGCTCCGGCTCTACCTCGAGGGGCAGAGCTACCAGGAGATCGGCGACCGGCTCGGCCGTCACACCAAGTCGATCGACAACGCCCTGCAGCGGATCAAGCGCAAGCTCGACGGCCAACTCGACACCGACCCCGACGACCAGGACGCGGCCGTCGCCGCCGGCGCCGCCTGACGATCTCGCCACCACGACGCCGTCGCACGTGCGACGATCTCGCCGTGGCCGGCGACGACACGCTCGAGTTCCAGCTCGTGACCCGTGGCGGTCACCCCGACTTCCTCGACCTGCCCTGGACCGAGCCGTTGGCGGAATGGGACCACCAGCGGTTGGTCCGCATGGCCCACGGGATCAGCCGTCACGTGGTCCGCTTCGTCCGATACGACCAGCGGGTGTACGCCCTGAAGGCGACCGATCCCTCGTCGGCCGAACGGGAGTACCGCACGCTGCGGGCCATGAGCGACGAGCACCTGCCCGTCGTCGAGCCCGTCGGCGTGGTGAGCGGACGGCGCACGGAGTGGGGCGCGGTGCTGGTCACGCGCTACCTCGACTACTCGCTGCCCTACTGGTACGTGATCGGGCGCAACCAGGAACCGAGCCTGACCGGCACGCTGCTCGACGCCGGCGTCGTCCTCCTCGTCCGGCTCCACCTCAGCGGCATCTTCTGGGGTGACTGCTCGCTGTCGAACATCTTGTTCCGCCGCGACGCCGGCGCCATGATGGCCTACCTCGTCGACGCCGAGACCACCGAGAAGCGGCCGTCGATCAGCGACCAGCTGCGCGCCCAGGACGTCGACATCGCCTACGAGAACGTCGTCGGCGGTCTCCTCGACCTGCAGGCATCCGGCCGGGTGCGGCCCGACCTCGACCCGGTCGAGGTCGCCGACGAGATGGTCCGCCGGTACCAGCACCTGTGGGACGAACTGACCCGCACCGACGAGTTCGCGGCCGACGAGCGCTGGCGCATCGACGCCCGGGTGCGGCGGCTCAACGACATCGGCTTCGACGTGGAGGAGCTGGTGATCGGCGCAGAGCCACGCGACGGCGGTCGGTTGCGCATCACGCCGACCATCGTCGAGGAGGGCCACCACGCCCGCGAGCTGCGGCGCCGGACCGGCCTGGAGGTCCAGGAGAACCAGGCCCGCCGGCTGCTGGCCGACATCGAGAACTTCCGGGCCCGCCTCGAGCACGACTCCGGCCGACCCGTGCCCTCGGCCGTGGCGGCCGCCCGCTGGTTGGCCGAGGTGTTCGAGCCGATCATCGACGCCATCCCGGACGACCTGCGCAGTCGGCTGGAGCCGGCGGAGTTCTTCCACCAGCTGCTCGAGCACCGGTATCTGATGGCCGAACGAGCCGGCGAGGAGGTGGTCAACGCCGACGCGCTCGCCGACTACCTCGGCACGATCCTGCCCACCCACCCCGCCGAGCAACTCCTCTTCGACGACGACGCCCGTTGACAGGGCGGGGTGAAAACGCTTACACCGAACGGGTGGGGGATGGACAGCAGATGGATGCCCGGGACGCGTCGGCGTCGTTCTCATTGCCGACGACGTCGTCGGCGGCGAGGCCGTGGTGGCGGGGGGCCACCGGGTACGAGGTCTACCTGCGGTCCTTCGCCGACAGCGACGGCGACGGCACCGGCGACCTCCGCGGGGTCACCCGGCACCTCGACCACCTGGCCGAGCTGGGCGTCGACATCGTCTGGGTGACGCCCTTCTACCCGAGCCCGATGGCGGACTTCGGGTACGACGTCGCCGATCACCGTGGCGTCGACCCGAGCTTCGGGGACCTCGACGACGTGGACGAGCTGGTGGGCCGGGCCCACGACCTCGGCCTGCGGGTCGTGTTCGACCTCGTGCCGAACCACACCAGCGACCAGCATCCGTGGTTCCGGGCCGCACGGTCGTCCCCTCTCGACCCGCACCGGAACTGGTACCACTGGCACGACCCGGCGCCCGACGGCGGTCCGCCGAACAACTGGGTGAGCCACTTCGGCGGGCCGGCGTGGACGCTCGACCCGGCCAGCGGTCAGTACTACCTGCACCTGTTCCTGCCCGAGCAGCCCGATCTCGACTGGTCGAACCCCGAGGTGCGGGACGCCGTCGACGGCATCCTGCGCTTCTGGCTCGATCGGGGCGTCGACGGTTTCCGCATCGACGTGGCCCACGGCCTCGTCAAGGACCCCGCCCTCCGGGACAACCCGGTGCTCGCGGTTCCGGGCCCGAGGGCCACCGCGCTCGAGCAGTTCAACTCCTTCGACCATCGCCACGACCTCGACCAGGCCGGTGTGACCGAGGTGTACCGCCGCTGGCGGACGATCACGGCGCCGTACGACGCGCTGCTCCTCGGCGAGGTCTATCTCGACGACCCGGCGCGCCTCGCCCGGTACGTGGACGGCGCGCTGGACCTGTCCTTCTGCTTCGGCATCCTCCACGCGTCGTGGGACGCCGACGCGCTGCGCACCGCGGTCGCCGGCGGCGTCACCCACCTCGGTGACGCCGCGGCCTGGCCGATCTCGAGCCACGACGACCACCGGGCGGCGACCCGCTTCGGCGGCGGGGATGCGGGGCGGCGACGGGCGCTCGCCTTCACCACGCTGGTGGCCTTCCTGCCCGGCGTGTTGTTCCTCTACCAGGGCGACGAACTGGGTCTCACCGACGGTCGGGTGGCCCTGGACGACGCCCAGGATCCCGTGGCGGTGCGGAACGGGGATCCCGCCCAGGGCCGTGACGGCGTCCGGACCCCCATGCCGTGGGACGACGGGCCGGCCTTCGGGTTCACCTCGGGTCGACCGTGGCTCCCCGACGGCGGTCGGCGACCGGAGGACACCGTCACCCACCAGTCGAGCCGGACCGACTCGTTCCTCGGCCGCCACCGCGAGCTCCTCGCGGTGCGACGGCAGTGGCGCGACCTCGACGATGTCGTGGAGTGGGACGACGACGGTCTGGCCTTCCGTCGCGGACCCCTCCACGTGTGGGTGAACGCCGGTGACCGACCACTCGAGCGGACCGCCCCCGGTGACGTCGTGTATGCCACCTCGGGATCGGTGCGCCACGCCGACGGCCTGCTCCGGATCCCCCCGGACCATGCCGCGGTGGTGCGGTCATGGTGAACCGCCGCCGCTCACCGGAGCGGCCCCGGCCGGCCACGATCAACGACGTTGCCGTCCGCGCCGGCGTCTCGGTCGCCACGGTGTCGCGGGCGCTGCGGGGCTTCGAGAACGTGTCCGAAGCGACGCGGACGAGGGTGGAGCGCGCCGCCAGCGATCTCGAATACCACATCGACCGTCGGGCCTCGCGCCTGGCCACCGGCCGCCACGAGACGGTCGGCATCGTGGTCCCTCGCATCGACACGTGGTACTTCGCCGGGGTGCTGTCCGGCTTCGAGTCGATCCTCGGCCGGCACGACGACCTCCTGTTGGTCTGCGTCGACGACGTCGAGGCGCGGGTGCAGCTGGTGGCCGGCAGCGCACCGCTGCGCAAGCGGGTCGACGGGTTGGTGTTCATCGACGTGCTCCTCGAGCCGGCCGAGGTCGACGAGTTGGCCCGGTCCGAGCTGCGTGTGGTCACCGTGGGGCAACGCACCGAGCGGTACTCGTCGGTCACCGTGGACAACCGGTCGGCAGCCGCCGGGATCACCGAGCACCTGCTCGGCCTGGGTCACGAACGGATCGCGCTCATCACGGGCGGTGTCGGCGCCGATCTGCCCTACATCGTGCCGACCGATCGGCGCGACGGCTTCCGCGATGCCATGGAGGACGCGGCCTGCCCGGTGGTACCCGAGCTCGTCGTCGACGCGGCGGTCGGGGTGACCGAAGGGGCCGAGGCGCTCGGACGCCTGCTCGCCGCCGGACCATCGCCCACTGCGGTCTTCGCGGCCGCTGACGAGTTGGCCTTCGGCGTCATCGCCGAGGCGAGACGGCGCGGGATCGAGGTTCCCGGCGGGTTGAGCGTCGTCGGCTTCGACGACCACCCCGCTGCCGCGGCGCTGGGGCTCACCACCGTCCACCAGGACCCGTACGCCCTCGGCCAGGCCGCCGCATCCGCCTTCCTCGACGCCGCCCGTGCCGCCGCGCCCGCTCCGCAGCACGTCGTCCACGACACGTCGATGGTGCTTCGATCCTCGACGGCACCACCGGTCCGTCCGTCGACGTGAGCGGCACCGGGCGAGAAATCCGACGCGAACCCTTGACCGGAGCCGGGTCGGGTCTGTAAACGTTTACACACCGGGGCGGCGCTCGGCTCCTGTCGGTGCCGTCCCTTGCATCCACCAAGGGGGACAATCCATGGCATCTCGTACGGTGCGGCTTCTGGCCGTGTTCTTCGCCCTCGCGCTGGTCGCAGCGGCGTGTGGCGACGACGACAGCGGCAACAACGCCTCTGGTGACAACGGAGGCAGTGGCGGCGGCACCGTCACGATCCTCGGGCCCGAGGTCGAAGGGGAGCTGGGCGGCTTCGAGCAGGCCATGGTTCCGTTCGAGAAGGACTCCGGCGTCGACGTGCAGATCTCCGGTGACCGTTCCGCCGAGCAGCAGCTCGGCGTGCAGGTCCAAGGCGGCAGCCCGCCCGACATCTTCGTGTTCCCGCAGCCGGGTCGTCTCCAGGAGTTCGCCAAGAGCGGCGACCTGGTGCCCCTGCGTGACGACGTGGTGGCCAAGGTGAAGGAGAACTTCTCGGAGGGCTTCTGGAAGCTCGCCGAGGTCGACGGGAAGCTCTACGGCGTGCCGAACAAGGCCGACGTCAAGAGCCTCGTGTGGTTCTCGCCGGAGGCGTTCTCCTCCAACGGCTACGAGATCCCCAAGACGAACCAGGAGCTCCTCGACCTCGCCGACAAGATGGTCGCCGACGGCAACACGCCGTTCTGCATCGGCATCGGTTCCGACGCCGCCACCGGCTGGCCGTTCACGGACTGGGTCGAGGACTACATGCTGCGCCTCAAGGGCCCGGAGACCTACGACAAGTGGGTCAACCACGAGATCCCGTTCGACGATCCCGACGTCGTCGACGTCGGTCAGTACGTCGTGGACCTGTGGAGCAAGGAGGGCTACGTCTACGGCGGCCTCCAGACCGTCGCCAACACGCCCTTCGCCGAGTCGGGCCTCGGCCTGCTCGACGGCAAGTGCATGATGCACCGCCAGGCCAACTTCTACGAGGCCAACTTCCCCGAGGGCACCGACATCTCGGAGAACGGCAAGATCTGGGCCTTCTACCTGCCGCCGGTGTCCGAGGACAACGGCGGAATCGGCCAGATGCCGCTGCTGTCGGCCGGCACCATCCTCGCTGCCTTCTCCGACAGCGAGGCCACGCAGGACGCACTGCTCTATGCGGCCAGCACCGACTACCCGACCGAGCGGGCCAAGGCCCAGATCGGGTTCCTGTCGCCGAACGTGAACGTCGAGCCCTCGGCGTACCAGAACGCCGCAGCGGCGTTGTTCCTCGACATCCTCGACAAGGCCGACCCGGTCCGCTTCGACGCCAGCGACCTGATGCCCGGGGCCGTCGGCTCCGGCAGCTTCTGGAGCGCCGCCGTCGACATCACGACCGGGAACAAGACGGTGCCAGAGGCCTTCGCCGAGGTCGAGAAGTCCTGGCCCAGCGAGTGATCTGATCCGGGTCGGGCCCCACCCGGGGCCCGACCCGCTCACACGCACACAGCACTGCCGGCATCGCCGGTCACAGGGGGGACGATGGACAAGCTCATCGAGATGGTCGTCGGCGTGGTGGTGTCGATCGGCGTCAGCGCCGTCATCTTCATCGCCCTCAACAAGGCGACCGACGTCCTCCCGGAGCGCATCGGCCGCAAGGTCCGACCCTGGGTCTTCGTGGGCCCGGCGTTGCTGTTCCTGTTCATCGCGCTGGTCATCCCGACCGTCCGCACCGTCTACCTGAGCCTCCAGGACAACAAGGGCGGCTTCGTGGGCGGCCGCAACTACGGCGCCATCTTCACCGACGACTCGATCTTCAGCATGAAGGGAGCGTCGGACATCTTCACCAGCCGGCTGTTCATCGTCGGCGCCATCCTGGCCATCGGATCGCTGATCCTGGCCCGGCGCTCCGGCCGCCAGATCGGCACCCGGCTCGACTACAGCGACCAGGTTCCGCTGCTCGCCCTCGTGGGCGGCGCCATCCTCGCCCTGTTCGCGGTGTTCACCGCACTGAGCGGGGTCATCTGGAACAACCTCTGGTGGGTCGTGGCCGTCACCGGGCTCTCCACCGGCATCGGTCTCGCCGTGGCCGTCCTCGCCGATCGGATGAAGGGCGAGTCCCTCGCCAAGTCGCTGATCTTCCTGCCGATGGCCATCTCCTTCGTCGGGGCCTCCGTCATCTGGCGGTTCGTGTACGCCTTCTCGCCACCGGGCACCGAGCAGTTCGGGTTGCTCAACGCGGTGTGGGTCGGCCTCGGCGGCGTTCCGCAAGCGGTCCTCCAGCAGGGCCCGTGGAACACGTTCTTCCTGATCATCGTGCTCATCTGGGGCCAGACCGGCTTCGCCATGGTGGTGCTGTCGGCCTCCATCAAGGCCGTGCCCGACGATCTCATCGAGGCGGCCCGGATCGACGGTGCCAGCGAGAGCCAGGTGTTCTGGCGCGTCACGCTGCCCCAGATCCGGACGACCGTCCTGGTGGTGGTGACCACGCTCGTCATCCTCGTCATGAAGGTGTTCGACATCGTCAAGGTCATGACCAATGGCGAGTTCGGGACGAACGTGATCGCCAACGAGATGTTCGACCAGGCCTTCATCTTCAACAACCAGGGTCTCGGCGCCGGCCTCGCCGTGGTCCTGCTGGTCTCCGTGCTCCCGATCATCGTCTACAACGTCCGCCAGGTCGGCGAGGAGGGTTGATCTGATGTCGGTTCGCACCGCACCCGGCGACGTCACCATCGACGACGAGGGGAGCGAGGAACGCCCCAGCCGGGCCACGCCCCGGCCCGGTCGGTCCCGTCCCACCACCATCGCGGCGGCCATCGCCGTCGTCACCGGTGTGCTCGGGTTCGCCTGGGGCCTCACGTGGCTGATGATCGGCCTCGACCGCGACGCCTGGCCCCTCGTCGTCGGCGGGGGCATCACGATGGTGCTGGCCGCCGCCACCACCGTGGTGGGCGTCGGACTGTTCGGCCAGCGGCCCTGGGCCTGGGGCTCGGCCACCGCACTGTTCGTCGCTCACACCGCGGCCGCGTTCGTCTTCGGCCTGGTGGCGGCCATGGCCAGCGGCGCCGACCTCGGCGCCTACCTCGTGTCGCTCGTCGTCATCGGCGTGTTCGTCGCCGTCCCGCTGTTGTTGCGCACCGAGGAGGCCAAGCACGACCTCCAGGTCGGCGACAGCGCCCGCCGCACCGGGTCAGCGGTCGTTCTGTGGTCGATCGTCGCCCTGTGGTCGCTGCCCACCATCGGACTGCTCCTCGCCTCGTTCCGTCAGGAGGTCGCGGTCAAGACCGAGGGCTGGTGGACGATCTTCACCAACCCGCAGTTGACCCTCGACAACTACAGCCAGGTGCTCAACGCCAAGGGCTTCGACGCCCCCGACATGTGGGGCCACTTCCTCAACTCCCTGGCCATCGTCCTGCCCGCCACGGTCATCCCGATCGCCATCGCCCTCTTCGCCGCCTATGCGTTCGCGTGGATGGAGTTCCCCGGCCGGCGGCTGCTCTTCGTGCTCGTCGTGTCGCTCATGGCGGTGCCGCTGCAGATGGCCCTCATCCCGCTGCTGCAGCTGTACAACGGCGGCGCCCACATCGGTTCGGCCACGATCTTCCCCGATCTCAACCTGCAGGGCACCACGGTGAGCGTGTGGCTCACCCACACCGGCTTCGGGCTGCCGCTCGCCATCTTCTTGCTCTACAACTACGTCTCGGGCCTGCCCAAGGACATCTTCGAGGCGGCGCGCATCGACGGCGCCGACCACTACACCATCTTCTGGCGCCTGGTGGTTCCGCTCTCGGTCCCGGCCGTCGCCGCCTTCGGCATCTTCCAGTTCCTCTGGACCTGGAACGACTACCTCATCGCCCTGACCTTCATCGGCGGCAATGTCGACGCCATGCCGCTGACCGTGCGCCTCGCCAACCTGTCGGGTGGGCGCGGCCAGGACTGGCACATCCTCACTGCCGCCGCCTTCGTGTCCATGGCGCTGCCGCTGATCGTGTTCTTCTCGTTGCAGCGCTACTTCGTCCGAGGCCTGCTGGCGGGCTCCGTCAAGGGCTGACGCCGGCGCTCACGAGCGAACGACCGCAGGGGATCAGCTGCGGATGGCCTCGCCCGTCTGCGGATCGAAGAAGTAGAGACGGTCGACGGTCACGGCGATGTCGATGGTCTCACCCCGGTTGACCCGGCTGCGGGGGCTGAAGCGGCCCACGACGAGCGCACCCGCCTCGGTGGCGCGGGCCTCCTCGGTCTCGACGGCGTCGGGGTCGCCCGAGGTCGCCACGTGGGCGTCGATCGAGGCATGCACCATGAGCTCGGACCCGAGGGCCTCGACGAGCTCGACGTCGGCCTTGAACCGCTGTTCGGCCGGGATGTCGGTGGTCAGCGTGGCGTCCTCGAGGTCCTCGGGGCGCATCCCGACCGTCACCGGCTTGCCGCCGTACGCCTGCAGCGCCGGCTTGGCGTCGAGGACCCGACGGGGCATGTGGATCTGCTGGGAACCGAGCGAGACGGTGACGCCGTTGTCATCGATCTGGCTGAGCGAGGACTGGAACAGGTTCATCGACGGTGAACCGATGAAGGCGCCGACGAAGATGTTGTCGGGGTCGTCGTAGAGGTTCTGAGGAGTGTCGACCTGCTGGAGGTGGCCGTCCTTGATGACGGCGACCCGATCGCCCATGGTCATGGCCTCGACCTGGTCGTGGGTGACGTAGAAGGTGGTGACGCCGAGGTCGCGCTGGATGCGGGCGATCTCGGCTCGCATCTGCACCCGCAGCTTGGCGTCGAGGTTCGACAGCGGCTCGTCCATGAGGAAGGCCTTGGGCTTGCGGACGATGGCCCGACCCATCGCCACCCGCTGGCGTTGGCCGCCCGAGAGCTGGCCGGGCTTGCGGTCGAGCAAGGGTTCGAGCTCGAGGATGCGAGCGGCGTCCTGGACGCGGCGGTCGATCTCGTCCTTCGGGGTCTTGGACAGCTTGAGGGCGAAGGCCACGTTGTCGTACACGGTCATGTGGGGGTACAGGGCGTAGTTCTGGAACACCATGGCGATGTCGCGGTCCTTCGGCTGGACCTCGTTCATGCGCTCCCCGGCGATGCGCAGCTCACCGTCGGTGATCTCCTCGAGGCCGGCGATCATCCGCAACGCCGTGGACTTGCCACACCCGGACGGACCAACCAGCACGAGGAACTCGCCGTCGGCGATGTTCAGGTTCAGGTCCGTGACGGCCTGGAACCCGTTCGGATACCGCTTGGTGACGTTCTCGAGTGCGACCTCGGCCATCAGGTTCCCCCCTGATCGATGAAAACGGTTACAGAGAACGTACCTGCTCGGGCCCCGGCTGGGAAGGGGCGCAGTCGCCCGCTCAGCCTGCCGATGCGGCGGCGAGGTCGTGGGGGCCCGAGGCGGGGTAGCCGTGCCCGTCCCGGACGGTCCGCCCCCAGGCGCCGAGCACGGTGAGCACCTCGTCGAGGTCGTCACCGATGGCCCGCACCACGGCTTCGAGCTGGGCGTCGGTGGTGGCCTCGATCTCCTCCCGGAGCTCCCGGCCGGCGTCCGTGAAGGCGCCATCAGCCACGAGCCCCGCCGACCGCAAGCGGTCCTCGGCCTCGTCCTGATCCGTCGCGGACCAACCCCGGGTCCGGCTGTAGGTCCGCAGGGGCAGTCCCCAGTACAGCTCGGTGAGCAGGCCGATCTCGGCGGCCGACAGCCCGGCGGCGACCCAGGATGCGGTGTGGCAGTCCCCCCGGTACTCCCGCAGCACGTCGCCGGTGCGGAAGACCGCACCCAGCGGGTGGTCGGGCACCTCGAGGGCGCGCAGTCCTGCGGCCAGGGGTCGTCCCGCCAGCGCGACCGCGTCGGCGCCGCGGCGCAGCGCCGACTCCACCACGTCGAGGCCGTCGGGCGCGACGCCCAGGAGCCGCTCGAGCTGCGCCAGCGCACCGCGGTCGCGTGCCGAGCGGATGGTGGGCGCATCGGTCCTCGACCACCCGGCGGAGACGGCTGGGACCACGACGGCGGGGTTGAACACGGCGAAGGCGGCGGCGACGACCTCGCCGGGGACCTCACCGAGGAGTGATCCCCGGCTGGTGAAATACGCCGACCCATCGGGCATGGCGACCCCTCCGGTCGAGGCCGGGCTGGGGTCGAAACCCAACGCCTCGTAGGCGTCGTGGCACTCCGGCGCGAAGTACACCTGTCCGATCACCGGTTCGAGGACAGCTCCCAGGCGGCGGGCGGGGTGGTGAGGTCCGGATGGCGTCGAGGTCATGGTCCGTACCGTACGGCTCCCCGTGCCGCCCCCGCCCCCGATGACCTTCGTCCCTTTCGCCCGGGCTCCGCGCGGTGGGACGATGCAGGCATGGAACGCATCATCGTCGGAGTCGACGGTTCGGAGAACGCTCGTGCCGCGCTGCGGTACGCCGTGGAGGAGGCCCGGGCCCACGACGCCTCGGTCGAGGCGATCATGGCGTGGCACCGCCCCTATGTCGGCGACGCCTGGGCCATGCCCATGCCGATCGACGTCGAGGCGATGGAGACGTCGTACCGCGAGGAGCTCGACACGTTCGTCGACGCCGTCGACCCGGGTCACGCCGTGGTCCGCACCCTGGTCGAGGGCAGCCCGGCCCAGGAGCTGATCGACGCCGCCACCAAGGCCTCGCTGCTCGTCGTGGGCAGCCGGGGCCACGGCGGCTTCCTGGGCCTCCTGCTCGGGTCGGTCAGCCACCAGGTCGCGGCGCACGCGCCGTGCCCGGTGGTCATCGTGCCCGCCGCCCCGGAGCCGGGCAGCGCGGTATGACCAAGGGCCCTGGCGAGTCGCCGCGACGGCGACGCATCGTGGGGCCCATGGACGACATGACACGGACGACCACCGACCGCCTCGGTCTCGAGGTGCTCTCCCCCGACGAGTGCTGGCAGCTCGTCGCCGACGCAGACGTCGGGCGCATCGCCTTCGTGGATGCCGGTGAACCGGTGATCCTGCCCGTGACCCACGGGGTGCACGGTCACCAGATCGTGTTCCGCTCGGGCTCCGGCACGAAGTTGTCCGCCGCCCAGATGGACCAGCCGCTGGCCTTCGAGGTCGACGGCTGGGACGTCGAGACCAAGCAGGGGTGGAGCGTCCTGGTGCGGGGGATCGGCGAGACCGTCTACGACGACGACCAGGTCGTGGAGCTCGATGCGCTGGGCGTCGAGCCGTGGCTCGACGCCGCCGTCGCCGGGACGTGGGTGCGGATCCGGGTCGAGGAGATCACCGGACGCCGCCTCGGCCACGACCCGGCCTGACCCCGGATCCTCTGACCCGGATCGTCCCGCCCGGCCCACCCGGACGGCGACCGGAGCTACCGGGCCCGGTAGCTCACGTCGATGCGGCCGTGCTGGCGGCCGGCCGCGTTGACGGCATCGACCACCCGGACGGCCACCGCCTGTTCGATGTCCGTCCCCAGGACCGGTCCACTGAGGTGGACGCGGAGATCGGTCCCCACCCGGACGAACGAACAGGTGACGTCGTCGGCGGTGAACCCCGTGGGGGCGAGGAGCGGGGCGATGCGGTCACGCACCGCGGCCCGGACCGGTGCGTACCCCTGCTCGGCCGCTGCCTCGCAGGAGGCGACCACATCACCGGTGATCCGCCCGGACACGAAGTCGGCGTAGGGGTCCAGCACGCTCGGGCCGTCCTCGACCAGCGGCACGTGGGACCGCAGTACACATCCGATCCCCTGCTCGCGCTCGGTCGGTCGGGGGGTGACGTGGCGTCGCACCAGCAGGGCGACGTCGACGCCTTGCGTCACGGGGCAGGTGCCGGGGTCGGTGAGCTCACGGCACGGGAAGGCGTCCGCTCCCGGTTCGGAGCAGCGGTGCACACGGTGCCCGGCGCGCTCCAGCTCCGCGACCTGGCGCTGAGCGGTGCCGGCGTGGCTCTCGACGACGAGGACGTCCAAGGGGGTCATGGCCCCGATGTTCGGCGTCGGCCCCGTCGGTCAGCAGGGCCGTCGGTCGGTCCCCACCGGGACCTTGGTCACCTCGGGGCTCAGCGATCCCCGTGCTTGCGGCGCTCGTCGAGACGGGCCGCATAGGCGGCGGCTTCCGTGCGGCGGTTCATGCCGAGCTTGGACAGCAGATTCGAGACGTAGTTCTTCACCGTCTTCTCGGCCAGGAACATCTCCTCGCCGATCTGACGGTTCGTGTACCCCTCGCCGATGAGGGCCAGGATCCGTTGCTCCTGCGGGGTGAGACCGGACAGCTCGTCGTCCTCCGGGGACGCACGGAGCCGCTCGAGCACCCGCGCCGTGACGGTGGGATCGAGGAGCGACTCGCCGGCGGCCACCCGTCGGACGGCGTCGACGAGGTCGCTGCCCCGCACCTGCTTGAGCACGAACCCGGCAGCGCCGGCCATGATGGCGGCGAAGAGCGCTTCGTCGTCGGAGAACGACGTGAGCATGAGGCAGGCGATCTCGGGATGCTTGGACCGGATCTCGCGGCACACCTCCACGCCGTCGCCGTCGGGGAGTCGCACGTCGAGCACGGCGATGTCGGGTGACGTGGCCGGGATCCGCGCCAGCGCCGTCTCGGCGGTGTCGGCCTCGCCCACG
Source organism: uncultured Acidimicrobiaceae bacterium (assembly GCA_963811245.1). GTDB lineage: Bacteria > Actinomycetota > Acidimicrobiia > Acidimicrobiales > Salinilacustritrichaceae > Salinilacustrithrix. Next base: position 446,385 of record CAWEQL010000013.1, on the reverse strand, counting down.
ACCTCCAGGTCGTCTTCGGCTTCGAGCAGTTCTCGCAGCCCGCGCCGCACGACCTCGTGATCGTCGAGCAGGAAGACGCGTACAGGCATGCCCCCATTCTGGCCGTCCCGGCGTCCGGCCGGGCGCGATCGGGCCCGGACGTAGGATGACCCCATGTCACGGGCCGGACCACGACGTCTGCACCAGCTGCTCGACGCCGTCGTCTCGGTGGGGTCGAACCTCGACCTGGCCACGATGCTGCGTCGACTCACCGAGCTCGCCGCAGAGCTGGTCGACGCCCGCTACGCCGCCCTGGGCGTACTCGACGAGTCCCGGACCATGCTGAGCGAGTTCATCACCGTGGGCGTCGACGAGGAGTTGGGCGCCAGGATCGGATCGTTGCCGCAGGGCCACGGCATCCTCGGCCTGCTCATCGTCGACGCCAAGCCGCTGCGGCTCCCCGACCTCACCAAGCACCCCGACAGCTTCGGCTTCCCGCCCCACCACCCGGAGATGCGATCGTTCCTCGGCGTGCCGATCCGGGTGCGCGACGAGGTCTTCGGGAACCTGTACCTCACCGAGAAGACCTCGGCCGACACGTTCACCGAGGCCGACGAGGAGCTGACCGTGGGCTTGGCTGCCGCCGCCGGCGTCGCCATCGAGAACGCCCGGCTCCATGCCCGCGTCGCCGAGCTGGCGTTGTTCGAGGACCGCGAGCGCATCGCCAGGGACCTGCACGACACCGTCATCCAACGCCTGTTCGCCACCGGGCTGTCGCTGCAGGGAACGGTGCCTCTCGTGGGCCAGGACCCCCCCGCCGTCCGCACCCGGCTCGAGGGCGCTGTCGACGATCTCGACGAGACGGTCAAGCAGATCCGCACCGCCATCTTCGCCCTGGAAGCCGCCGTGCGGCCCGGCCGAGACGGCCTGCGCGATCGTGTGCTCAGCCTCTGCCGCGAGGCGTCGGGAGCCCTGGGTTTCGAGCCCCGCGTCCTCTTCGACGGTCCGATCGACTCGCTGGTGGACGTCGAGATGGCCAACGATTTGCTTGCCACCCTCCGCGAGGCGCTGAGCAACGTGGCCAAGCACGCCCGTGCCACCCAGGTCCACGTGTCGATCGTGGTCGACGGGGAACAGCTCACCATGCAGGTGAGCGACGACGGTACCGGGCCGGCGATGTCAGGGTCCGGTACCGGGCACGGTCTCGGCAACATGGCCACCCGGGCCGAGCGCCACGGCGGCACCTTCGCCCTGTCACCCGGGGAGGCGGGCGGCTCCGTGATCCGATGGCGGGTGCCAGTCGCCTGACGAGGCCAGGGTCTCGGGGGTCAGGCGCCGACCGGACACGAGCTCCGTGGAGATCGAGACGACGTGGTCCTGCCCGAGCGGCGCCCACCGGGCGATCGGGCCGTGCGACCCGGTCGCGTGGCCGTCGGCGGGTTCCACCACGCGGGCGACGCCGGTCACCACGACGCTCCACCCGCTGTGGAACATCGGGTCGAAGTCGTCGACCTCGAAGGCCACCACGGAGTCGCGCAGGGCGGCGTCGAGCTTGGTGCCCGGGCTGGTGCGGACGAGGATGCGGTCGCCGTCCACGACGAAGTTGACGGGGAGGACCATGGGAAGGGCACCGGAGCTGCAGCCGATGCGACCCAGGGTCGCCGTCTGGAGCAACGCAAAGCACTCGTCCCGTCCGAGTACCTGGAGTCCGTTCCGGTCCACTTCCACGAGTCGCATCCTCTCGTGGGGGCGCCGACGGCGAGCAGGGTCCAACGTCACATGGTGCCGCCGGAGGACCCGGGATCGCTGATCCCTCGGCCCGGTGGGCCGGCCGCGACCTCGTGGAGCCCGAGGCGAGAATCGAACTCGCGACCTGCTGTTTACAAGACAGCTGCTCTGGCCAACTGAGCTACTCGGGCGAAGGAGTCGGGGTCCGGTGCGACGATCGGCCGTCCCGGTTCCGGCGCCCGATGGTAGGCCCGACACGACGGGGGTCCTTGAATCTCGTCCCCTGCCCGAGCAGCATTGATCCGTGGCCCTCACCGGTGCGGATCAGGCGATCCTGGAGTTCGAGCGGTCGTGGTGGCTGCGGCCTGGGTCGAAGGCGGCGGCCATCCGGACCGAGCTGTCGATGTCCCCGTCGGCCTACTATCGGCGCCTCACCGCCCTGATCGATCGTCCCGAGGCCGAGCACGCCGACCCCTTGCTGGTCCGACGGCTGCGTCGGGCCCGGAGCGATCGTCGCCGCACCCGCCACATCGGACCCAACCGGAAGCGGAACCATCCATGACCGATCAGCCTCCCGAAAGCCCCCGCCGGCGCCGGCGCCAACCGCCTCCGGCGCCCCAGGCGCAGGGATCGCCGGCCAAGGGGGCGGTGCTGGTGATCGTGGCGCTCCTGGTGGGGTTCGCGCTGTTGCGCGACGAGGGGTCGAGCACCGCACAGATCGACGTGGGCTCCTCCGGAAACCCGACGGTCACCGACGACGGAGGCTCGACCACGACCAGCAGCAGCACCACGACGGCGCCGCCCCGTGCGCCGGAGGAGGTGAAGGTGCTGGTGGCCAACGGCTCCGGAGTCACCGGCGCCGCCGGTGCGGTGTCGTCCACCCTCGAGGCGCTCGGCTACGTCGCAGCCACGCCCACCAACGCCCAACGTGTGCCCGCCACCGTCGTGTACTTCACCGACGGCTACAAGGCCGAGGCGCTGCAGCTGGCCACGGCCATCGGCGCGCCGCCCACCTCGGTCACGCCGCTGCCGACACCGGCACCGGTCACCGACATGCAGCTGTCCAACATCCTCGTCGTCGTGGGGCCGGAGCTCGCCAGCAAGGGCTAGCGCAGCCGAGCGGTCGGTCAGTCGATCCGGTGGCGGTGCGTGCGGGTCGTGATCACGTAGCGGATGCGCCCGTCGACGGGCGCGGCGATCACCCCTCGCGGAGGAGCCACGGTGACCCGCGCCTCGCCTTCGATGTGCGTGCGGTCGACGCGGGCCGAGCCGTCGGCGAGCGAATACGTCGTGCGGGACACGACGGTCTGGCTGCCGTCGACCGACACGACACCGTCTTGGGTCGTCGTCTCCGAGTGCAGGGGCACCACCAGCTCGACCACGACGGTGGCGACGTCGGTGCCGTCCTCGACTCCCAGTGACTCGAGGCGCCCGGTACCCCGGATGGTCCCGGCCCCGGGCCCGTCGATGCGGCGCTCGATCGACCACCGGGCGCCGGGGGCGAGCGGCCGGGCCGGCGGGCTGGCGATGTCGGTGGGGAGGTCGCTGCTGACGTCCACGCCGAGCGCCTGGGCGGGAACGCCTTCCACCAGTTCGATGGCCGACAGCCGACCGGTCGGGTCGAACCGCGCCTCGAAGCGGCGCGGTGCGGCGCCGTCGCGGCGCACGGTCACCTCGATCCCGACGGCGTCCGGGTCGACCGACACCACCTCCTCGGTGGCGACGAGGCGTGAGTTCGTGCGGTCGCCCGCGACCGTGCCGTCGAGCGTGCGAGCGATGTCGGTGTCGATTTCCGACTGCAGCTCGTAGCGGTCGCCCACCACCGGATCGAACGTCACGGTCACGGTGTGCTCCCGGCACGCCGACAGCGACAGCATGAAGGCGACGGCGATGACGATGCCGGAGCTGCGGCGCACCGCACGCAGTGTTGCAGGCCCGACCCCTCGTCGTCGGCGGCCACGGCTGCGTAGGTTCTCGCCTCGATGGACTCTGACGCCCTCCGAGCCGCCGTGCTGGCCGATCCGGCCTCCACTGCGCTGCTGTTCGACTTCGACGGGACCCTCGCACCGATCGTCGAACGCCCCGCTGACGCGGCGCCTGTGGCCGGGGTGGCCGACCTGCTCGCCCGTCTCGCCGGCCGCTTCGGTCGTGTGGCCGTGGTGAGCGGCCGGCCCCGGTCGTTCCTCGCCGGCTGGCTCGGGCCGGAGATCGATTTGTCGGGCCTGTACGGGCTGGAGGTGCGCCGTGCGGGCGTGGAGTCCGACCACCCCGATGCCGAGGCCTGGCGCCCGGTCGTGGCGAAGGTGGTGGCCGAGGCCGATCTCCCGGACGGGGTGGAGGTGGAGTCCAAGGGCTTGTCGATGACGGCGCACTTCCGGCGGGTCCCCGGTGCCGAAACGGCGGTCGAGTCATGGGCGTCGTCGGTCGCGGCGTCGACGGGCCTCGAGCGGCGATCGGCCAAGGCGTCGGTCGAGCTGCACCCACCGGTGGAGGTCGACAAGGGCACCTCGGTCCGGTCCCTGGCCGAGGGCTGTCGCACCGTCGTCTACGTCGGCGACGACGTGGGTGACCTCCCTGCCTTCGTCGCCCTCGACGCGCTCCGAGCCGCCGGCATCACCACCATCAAGGTGGCGAGCGGCGGTGACGAGCTCCCCGAGGCGGTGGCAAGCGCCGCCGACCTCGTGGTGGACGGCCCGGCCGCCGTCGTCGAGCTGTTCCGCCCGCTCGCGTCGTGACGGGGCCGGGGCTGCCCGTCTCCACGCCCCTCGGTGCTGACACCATGGGAGCCGTGCGTGTCGTCGCCGCTCCCGACAAGTTCCGTGGCACCGCCACCGCGGCCGAGATCGCCGCGGCGGTCGGCCGCGCCGCGGTCGCGGCGGGATGGGCCTGCGACGAGGTGCCGGTGGCCGACGGCGGCGAAGGCACCCTCGAAGCCCTCGGCGGCTCGAACCGCACCACCACGGTGACCGGCCCGCTCGGCGAGCCCGTCGAGGCTCGCTGGCGGCTGTCCGGCCGGACGGCGGTCATCGAGATGGCCGAGGCCTCCGGCCTCGCGCTGGTCGGTGGGCCCGAAGGCAACGATCCGATCGCCGCCGACACCGTGGGCACGGGCGAGCTGATCCAACTCGCTCTGGAGTCCGGTGCCCGCCGCATCATCGTGGGCCTCGGCGGTTCGGCCACGGTGGACGGTGGCCTCGGTGCGCTCCGCGCCATGCACCCCCACCAGCGGTACCGGGCGGTCGACCTGCGGGTGGCGTGCGATGTGCGGACCACGTTCCTCCACGCCGCCGAGACGTTCGGGGCCCAGAAGGGCGCCACGGCCGCGCAGATCAGGCTGTTGACGAACCGCCTGGCCCGTCTCGCCGACGTCTACGAGCAGGACCACGGCATCGACGTCCGCGACCTCCCGGGCACCGGTGCCGCCGGGGGCCTGGCCGGAGGGCTGGCCGCCATCGGGGCCCAGCTCGAGGACGGCTTCGCCCTGGTGGCAGAGGAGCTCTGCCTCGACGAGATCATCGAGGGCGCCGATCTCGTCGTCACCGGCGAGGGGTTCCTCGACGACGAGTCCTTCGACGGCAAAGTCGTGGGGGGCGTGGCCGAGCTGGCGTCGGCGTTCGGTGTACCCGTGGTGGCCATCGTGGGCGAGGTGCTCGACGGTGTCGACGGTCGGGTGGGCCAGCACGTCGAGACGGTGTCGCTGGTCGAGCGGTTCGGCCGTGAGCGCTCGATGCACGACACCGCCACCTGCGTGGAGACGGTGGTCGCCGAGCTGTTGGCGGCGCGCGCCGGCTGAGCGGCGTCGGTGTCGGTCAGTCCCCGGACCGGGCTGCCGTCACGGCCCACACCACGGCGCCGATGACGACGATCACAGCGACGATGCGCAGGATCGACAAGATCGCCCCGATGATCCATCCGACGATGGTCAAGACGATGATCGCGACGATCCCGTAGAGGATCAGCTTCGGCACCATGCCGAGGGTGGAGTCGTGTGGTGACGGGTCCGGCACGATGCCCAGGGTAGGCCCGGAACGGTCCGGTACCGTGGCGCCGATGTTCGATCGCTTCGCGGTGGCGGGACGTGCGGCGTGGTCGCTGCTGGGCGTTGCGGTCGTGATCGCGGTGCTGTGTTGGTTGGGCTGGCAGATCCGGGTGGTGTTCCCGCCGCTGGTGCTCGCCGGCGCCATCGTGTTCATCCTCAACCCGATCGTGAGCCGGCTGGCCGCGTCGCGGCATCCCGCGCCGGCGGGACCGCGATCACCTACGTCGCCTTCATCGGCCTCGTGGTCCTGATCGGCTTCCTCGTCGCGCCGCTGGTGCAACGGCAGGGCGAGGAGCTGGCCGACCAGTGGCCCGAGATCCGGGCCAAGTTCGAAAAGAGCATCAACGACCTGTCCCAGCGTTCGAAGGACGACAACTGGTTCGTCGAGATCCCCACGGTCAACGAACTGCGCGACCAGCTGGGCGGCGGGACGTCGACGGCCCAGAAGGACGAGTTCGACCAGGTCGTCGTCTCGGCGTCCAACGCGCTCGAACGCAACGGCGACTCCCGACTGGCCGCCGACCTCGACCGGGTCGCGGCCGATGCCCGCAACCAGTTCCCCGGGGAGACCGGTGTCATCGAGCAGCTCCAGACAGCGCGAGACATCGGCACGCGACTGTTCGGCGTCGGGCTCATCTTCGTGCTGGGCCCGATCATCGCGTTCTACCTGCTCGTGGACCTGCCCCACATCGCCGCCGTCACACGCAGCCTCACCCCCGAGCGAGCGAAGGGTCAGGTGCTGCTGATCGGCTCGAGGCTCAACCAGACCATCGGCGGCTACTTCCGGGGCCAACTCGCGGTGGCCACGATCGTCGGGATCATGGTCAGCATCGGGCTCGCCATCCTCGGGCTGCCCTTCTGGCTCATCGTGGGGATGATCGCGGGCGTGTTCAACATGGTGCCGCTCATCGGACCGTGGGTCGGCGCCGTGCCGGGGGTCGTCATCGCACTCACCACCCGCGACCTCGGGACCGCGCTGTGGGTCGTGGCGATCATGGCCATCGCCCAACAGATCGACAACCACTTCATCTCCCCGCTGGTGATGCACCGCACCACGAGCCTGCACCCGGCCGTGGTCATGCTGGCGTTGCTCGCCGGCGGCACCCTCGGCGGGTTCTTCGGGCTCCTGCTGGCCGTACCGGTCACCGCAGCGCTCAAGGTCGTCATCGGCCACCTGTGGCGCGTCTACGTCCTCGACCAACCGTTCGACGAGATCGCCGCCTTGGGCGAACCTCCGCCGGGCGACGGGCCGGACCCGGGCCTCGTCGAACCATTGCGTCGGTTGGTGCGGCGTTCCTCCGACGCCGACGGTACCGAGGAGGTCGACGGCCCGCCGCCGTCCGTGACCGACGATCCGGCCGAGCGCCCGGCCGGTCGCGGCGCGGGCACGGCGGTGCGGGACTGATTCAGGCCGACTGGCGGCGGTAGCTCGTCAATTCGACCAATGGGGCGAGCTCGTGGTGGCCGATGAGCAACGGCTCGTGGTCGGGGCGGCGCAAGGCCACGGGGACGTCGGCGCCGAGGCCGGCCCGGCTGAGAGCGGCGCGCAGCACGGCGGTGGCCTGGGGGCCGAGCTCGTCGAGCGTCCGGTTCCGGTGGCGGCGCTCGCCGAGGTCGACCTCGGCGATGCCGTGGATGCCGACCAGGTGGGCGGCATCGATCAACAGCGCGATGTCGACCCCGTAGCCGTCGACGAACGGCAGGCGTTCGAGGAGCCGTCGGCGCCCGCCGTACTCGCCGGACAGCGGCTGGCCGATGGCGGCGACCTCGGGGAACAGGTTGGCGAGGACGGGCCGGGCCACCAGTTCGGTGACGCGGCCGCCGCCGTCGCCGCCGATCAGCGGCCGCCGGTAGGTGCCCTTGACGAACGACACCTCCGGGTGGGTCAGCAGCGGCCCGGCGAGGCCGGTGACGAAGTGGGCGCCGAAGTTGTCGATGTCGGCGTCGCACCACAGCACGATGTCGCTCGACGTCTCGTGGAGCGACTTCCACAGCGCCTGGCCCTTGCCGGGTCCGGGTGCCTCCGGGAGAGTGGTGCGGGCGTCCACGACCCGGGCGCCCGCGGCGGCGGCCACGGCGGCGGTGCCGTCGGTGGAGTGGTCGTCGACGACGACGACCTCGTCGACGAGGGGGACCGCCTCGATCAGCTCGCGGCGGATCGTGTCGACGATGGTCCCCACCGTGGCCGCTTCGTCGCGCGCCGGCAGGCACACCGAGATGGTGTGGTCGCCCTTGGCGGCGACGAGGTCGGCGAGGCGGTACGCGTCGTGCGTGCTGCGGTGGAACGACACGGGGGGAAGTGTCGCCGCGCCTCCTCGCTCCCGGCAACCTGTGCCCGGCGGGGGAATGTCGTCGAGGCCCGGCCCGTTACCATCGTGCGTCCGCGAGTCTCCCGAGCCAAGGAAGCCGTTCCGCATGAGCGTGACCATCCGCATCCCCACCACCCTGCGCCCGATGGCCGGGGGCAGCTCCGAGGTCGGGGTCGAGGGCAAGACCGTCGGCGAGGTCCTCGCCGCCCTCGACGAGGCCCACCCCGGCTTCCGGGACCGCCTGCTCGACGAGGAGGGCAACCTCCGCAAGTTCGTGAACGTGTTCGTGGCCGACGACGACGTCCGCTTCCTCGACGGCCTCGACACCCCCGTCCCCGACGGTGAGACGGTGGCCATCATCCCCGCCGTCGCCGGCGGCGCCTGAGCCCGACCCCCTCCAACCCGTTCTGGTACCACGACGGGTGGACGGCGGGCGGAGAACGTGGTGCCAGAACATGGTCTGCTCGGGCAGTTAGCAGTCTGAGGTTGCGAGTGCCAGCCGGAGGTGGTTGGCTGTTGGCAGTCTCAATCGACGACTGCTAACAGCCCCGTCTCTGCACCTCAGGAGGCAGACAACCGATGGCCAAGATGATCGCGTTCGACAGCGAAGCCCGTCGCTCGCTCGAGGCCGGCATGAACAAGCTCGCCGACGCCGTCCGCGTCACGCTCGGCCCGAAGGGCCGCAACGTCGTCCTCGACAAGAAGTGGGGCGCTCCCACGATCACCAACGACGGTGTCTCCATCGCCAAGGAGATCGAGCTCGAGGACCCCTACGAGAAGATCGGTGCCGAGCTCGTCAAGGAGGTCGCCAAGAAGACCGACGACGTCGCCGGCGACGGCACCACCACCGCCACCGTGCTGGCCTGGTCGATGGTCCGCGAGGGCCTGCGCAACGTGGCCGCCGGCGCCAACCCGATGTCGTTGAAGAAGGGCATCGAGGCCGCCGTCGAGACCGCCGTCGACTCCATCCGTGACCTGGCCGTCGAGGTCGAGGGCAAGGAGCAGATCGCCCAGGTCGCCGGCATCTCCGCCGCCGACGAGGAGATCGGCAAGACCATCTCCGAGGCCATCGACAAGGTCGGCAAGGACGGCGTCATCACCGTCGAGGAGAGCCAGACCTTCGGCATGGAGATGGACCTCGTCGAGGGCATGCGCTTCGACAAGGGCTACATCTCCCCCTACTTCGTCACCGACCCGGAGCGCATGGAGGCCGTCATCGACGACCCCTACATCCTCCTCGTCTCGTCGAAGATCACCGCCGTGCGCGACCTGCTCCCGGTGCTCGAGAAGGTCATGCAGTCGGGCAAGCCGCTCGTCATCATCGCCGAGGACATCGAGGGCGAGGCGCTCGCCACGCTCGTGGTCAACAAGATCCGCGGCACGTTCAAGTCCGTGGCCGTCAAGGCCCCCGGCTTCGGCGAGCGCCGCAAGGCGATGCTCCAGGACATGGCCATCCTCACGGGCGGCCAGGTCATCTCCGAGGAGATCGGCCTCAAGCTCGAGAACACCACGCTCGACCTGCTCGGCACCGCCGCCAAGGTCGTCGTCACCAAGGACGAGACCACCATCGTCGAGGGCGGCGGCTCCGACGACGACCTGCAGGGCCGCATCGCCCAGATCAAGCACGAGATCGAGAACACCGACTCCGACTACGACCGTGAGAAGCTCCAGGAGCGTCTGGCCAAGCTGTCCGGCGGCGTTGCCGTCCTCAAGGTCGGCGCCGCCACCGAGGTGGAGCTCAAGGAGAAGAAGCACCGCATCGAGGACGCCGTGAGCACCACCAAGGCGGCCATCGAAGAAGGTGTCGTGGCCGGTGGTGGCACCACGCTGCTGCGCAGCAAGGCCAAGGTCGACGCCCTGGCCGCCGACCTCGTCGGCGACGAGGCCACCGGTGCCCGCATCGTGGCCCATGCCCTGGCGGAGCCGCTCAAGCAGATCGCTCGCAACGCCGGCCTCGAGGGTGGCGTCGTGGTCGAGCGGGTGCTCGCCATGAGCGGCAACACCGAGGGCCTCAACGCCGCCACCGGCGACTACGAGGACCTCGCCAAGGCCGGCATCATCGACGCCGCCAAGGTGACCCGCTCGGCGCTGCAGAACGCGGCGTCGATCGCGGCCCTGTTCCTCACCACCGAAGCCGTCATCGCCGACAAGCCCGAGAAGGGCGGCCATGACCACGGCATGGGTGGCATGGACGACTTCTGATCCTGAGGGATCCTGATCCGTCGGGACCACGACGAGTGTCGGAACGAGGCCGGCCCGCAAGGGCCGGCCTCGCCGCGTCAGGGCGACTCCCGGTCAGTCTGCGGTGCTGGCGTAGGGGCGCAGCGGAGGTTCGGCGTCGACGACGTGGAAGTCGGGAACGCCGGACGTCGACCCGGGGCTGATCTGGGCCAGCAGGGCGGGGAGGGTGGCCGGCGAGACGGACTGGCCCGGCAGGTTGCATGCCGGTCCGTGCGGGACCCGGGCCGGGTCCGCCGGTCCGTCGTGGTCGAGCGCGTCGATGGTCAGCGCCTGGGTCAGCGCATCGGTCGTCCCGATGCTGAGGTGGTCGACGAGGCGGAGCGGGCAGAGGTCCTGGAGGAGGATGTTCCGCACGTGCGGGTTCTCCTGACCCCAGTCCAGCGCCGCGGTCGGCACCGGGGCCACCGGCTCCACGAGCTCGTCGAAGCGGGTGTAGATCGAGGTGTAGTCGACGTCGCCGGGCGTCTCGTCGCCCTCGTTGAGCGCCTGGACGAAGCGGGAGTCGGGGCTGAACTGGTAGAAGGCGGCCGGCTCGCCGGTCGGGAGCGTGCCGGCGGCGACGCTGGTGCCGTGGTTGGGGCCGGCGAGCATCACGAAGTCGTCGAGCGCGTCGCGGACCGAGGGCCACCACTTGATCGACCAACGCGGCATCGAAGCCCCCTGGCTGTGGCCGACCATGTCGACCTTCCGGCCGGTTGCCCCGGCGATGCGTTGCACGGCCCGGCTGACGTACTCGGCGCTGATCTGTTGATCGCCGAGGCCACGGTCGGGATAGGTGACGATGCAGACGTCGTGGCCCGTAGCCCGCAGCGCGATGGCGTAGTTCCAGTCGAATTCCTCGTGACCCATGGTCCCCGTGCCGTGCACCAGCAGCACCGGCTCGGAGGCGGGGTGGGTGAACGCGTCGCAGTCCAGGGCGGCGTCCAGCTCGGCACGATCGACGGAGTAGGGCGGATCGCCGGTGCTGCGAGCGTCGGCGGTGCCGATCGGGATCCCGACCGACGCCACCAGCACGACGCCGACGAGGATGCCTCGGACGCGGGGTGTCATGTCCGAAGCGTACCGAGTCGTCCGATACGTGCCCTCAGCGGCCGGTTGGTGGCAGGAAGCGGGGATCGATGTCGTCGCTCGGCTCCGGGGGTCGCATCGCCATGTCGATGGCCGACCACAACGACTTGGAGATCGGGTAGAAGACCACCGGGAAGAGGGCGGCCACGCTGAGGCACACGGCGAGCAGGACGCCGATCGGCGGATCGGGGTAGGTGACGGCGAACCCGACGGCGATGGCGACGACGAGCAACGTGAACGTCACCATGACGTTGATCCCGTAGGCGCCCAGCCACTGGTCCTCCGTCCGGGTGGTGGGGTAGTTGCACGTCGGGCAGCGATCGCGCTGGCGGAACCAGCTCTCGAAGACGGCGCCATCGCCGCACAGCGGGCACCGCCGGCGGACGCCGCGCAGGACGACTCGCGTCGGTGTCAGGGGGAGCGGTTCGTCCACCGGGTCATGGTGGCAGCCCGCAGCCGGTGGGGGAACACGCGCCAGGCGGTGGCGGACCCGGTGGCAACGGCCCATCGGCCGGCCAGCGTCCACGCCACTGCGAGGAGCCCGACGGCAGCGGCGGCGACGACGAAGGGGGTCGGACGCGTCGGGGCGGCGGGCGCAGTCGGGATCAGCATCGACGGCGGCCCCGGAGGCGCGCTGGCACGGACCCGGAACACGTCCTGGTCGGTCGCCGTCGGATCGTCACCGGCGCCGACGACGCCGGCATCGACCTCCTCCGGCGGGGGCGGAGGTGCGACCTCGGACGTCGCCGCGACCACGGAGAACAGCGTGGACCGCAACCCCAGCCGCCGCCGGAAGACCTGGGGATCGACGGCGCGTGGGCCGGCGTCGCCGTCGAGGGTGATGTGCAGCGGCCGACCCGACGGTCCCACCTGGTCGACCTCGACCGAGTGGAGGAGGCCGGGGTAGCCGAGTCGGCGGGCGACGTCGGTGAGCGCGATGTCGACCGCCCACGGCTCCGGATGCACGGTGGCGTACGGGTGGGCCGTGAGGTAGGGCACCTCGGCGTCGGAACCGAAGCCCTCCGGTGCCGTCGCCGTGAACCCGCCCGCCGACGCCGAGTAGAAGGTGGCCGCCAGGCGCCCGCCGTAGGTCACGACGAGGCCTCGGGTGGCGTCCACCGCCGCGACCTGGCCGGCGGACTCGCGTGCGGTCCCGGCGTAGACCTGGCAGGCGTCGGTGTCACAGAGGGTGCCGCCGGCTGCCATGGCTCGCAGCGCATACGTGCGGGCGGCGATGGCCTGGGCCTGGACGGCGGCGGCCGGCCACGTGCCCGGGACCTCCGCCATCCCCTTGAGGTAGTCCTCGACGTCGACGTGGTTGCGCACGTCCAGGCCACCGGCCGGCCCGGCCACCTCGAAGGCCCCGCGGTACGAGCGATCGCGGTCGACGGATCGGATGGGCGCGCCCCGTCAGGGATCGCCCACAGCGGCGTGGTCGACACCGCATCCGGTGGCGGCCCGTCGGGTGCGGGCGCAGGCGATGGCTGCGAACCGGGCGTCGGCTCCCCGGTGGGCGGCGGACCGCTCCCACCGGCCGGCGAGGTCGTCGTGGTTGTCGACGGCGTCGTGGTCGGGGTCGACGGCGCAGTGGTGGGCGGTGCCGTCGTCGGAGGCGCGGCCGGGTCGCACACCACCAACACGCAGTCGGACGTCGTTGCATAGGGGGTGGCGTGCGCGGCCTCGAGCGGGGCCACCGAGCCACCGCGCACGCGGTAACCGGCACCGTCACGGACGATCTCCACCGTGCCGCCGGGTGCGACCGTGACGGGGAACCCCGGCTGCTGCTGGCCGGCGCGCGCCGAACGGACCTGGCCGCCACCGGGGAACTGGACGTGGACGCGGTCGCGATGGTCGACGGTGACCACGACCTCGCCGCCGGCCGCCGCCAGGGAGGTGCCGGGGTAGAAGGCGCCGATGATGTCGGCGGCCGAGGATCCGTTGGAGGCCATGGTGAAGGCACCCCACTGCGACATGCCGACTCCGTGACCGTGGCCCTTCCCCTCCAGGTGGACCACGGGCACCGCCGACACCTGGGGGTCCGCGCCAGCGGACGTGGGGGCGACGATGAGGAGTGACAGGAGGGCGACGGCCGCGACGAAGGCGGCCGACCGCCCCGGGCGGTGCTGCATGGTGGTGGTTCCCTCCGACTTCCCGGGTAGTTCGGGACGGACCCTCACCGGTCCTGCCCCCGGGAACGCGCTCGGAGCGCCCGGTCGCGGCTGGTCGTGGTCGCCGTAGGGTGGAGCGGTGCCCCGAGGAGTCACCAACCGCATCCTCACCACCCGCTTCGACGCACCAGACGAACGAGGGTCGCGGGAACCCGACGTGCTGGCCGTCGAGGAGCCGCTCGAGATCCGCCTCGACGGCAACCTGGTGGGCACCACGATGCGCACGCCCGGGAACGACTTCGAGCTGGCCGCCGGTTTCTGCTTCAGCGACGGCCTGCTCGGCGGCGCTCGCGTCCGGTCGGTCAAGTACTGCCGTGACGCCGGGCCGGGTGCCGTGGTGGAGTCCGAGTTCAACGTCGTCACCGTGAGCACGGGTGGGCGTGCCCCGGTGCCCGAGCCGCGGCTGTCCGTCACGTCGAGTGCGTGCGGCATGTGCGGCACGACCGCTGTCGATGAGCTGCGGGCGCGGCTGCGACCACTCCCCGCCGGCGACCCCATCCCGGTCGACGTGCTCGTCGCCGCCCCGTCGCGGCTGCTGGATCACACGGCGGTGTTCGACGCCACCGGCGCAGTCCACGCCGCCGCGCTCTTCGACCGGACGGGTGAGGCCGTCGTCACTCGTGAGGACGTGGGGCGCCACAACACGGTCGACAAGGTCCTCGGTGAGCGGCTCCTCGACGGTGCGCTCGATGCCGACGGGAACGGCCTCGCCGGTCACGGTCTGGCGGTCAGCGGCCGCGTGGGGTTCGAGATCGTGCAGAAGGCGTGGGCCGGCGGGATCACGGCCGTCGTCGCCAAGGGCGCCCCGACCTCGCTCGCCGTCGAGGCGGCACGCATCGCGCGGATCACGCTGATCGGATGGGCCGGGCGGAGCGGCGGCCGCCTCTACACCACCGACGCGCCGTGAACGAGGTCTGATCGCGACGGTGTCCCGTTAGCGTCGCATCCATGACGCGCCTCGGCTACCAGATCCCCAGCTTCACCTACCCCGACGTCGGTTCCGCCGGCCTGTTCGACGTGGTGGTGCAGCAGGCGAAGGAAGCCGACACGTCCGGCTTCGACACCGTCATGGTGATGGATCACTTCTACCAACTGCCGATGCTCGGCGAGCCCGACGACAACATGCTCGAGTGCTACACGATGCTTTCGGCGCTGGCGCAGCACACCTCGAACGTGCGGCTCTCGGCGCTCGTGACGGGGAACACGTACCGCAACCCGGCGGTGCTGGCGAAGATCGTCACGTCGCTCGACATCGTCAGCGGAGGACGCGCCCAGCTGGGCATCGGCGCCGGCTGGTTCGAGCTCGAGCACGACGCCTTCGGCATCGAGTTCGGCACGTTCACCGACCGGTTCGAAAAGCTCGAGGAGGCCCTCCAGATCATCCTGCCGATGCTGCGGGGAGAGCGGCCCAGCCTCGACGGCGCCCACTACACCGTCAAGGACGCCATCAACGAGCCACCTCCGATCTCGTCGATCCCGATCATGATCGGGGGCTCCGGCGAGAAGAAGACGTTGCGGATGGTGGCGCAGTACGCCGACGACTCGAACATGACGGCTGGCCCCGACGAGATCCCCCGCAAGCTCGACGCGCTCGCCGGCCACTGCGCCGACCTCGCTCGCGACCGCTCCGAGATCACCGTGACCATGCAGCGCAACGCCTGCATCGCCCCGACCCACGACGAGGCCGTCGCCGACCTGGACGCGTTCTTCCAGCGTCGGGGAGTCCACATCGCCTCCCTGTCCGACGCCGACGCCACGGCCATGCGCTCGAGGATCGTCCACGGAAGCCCGGACGAGGTCGGCGAGCAGTTCAGTGAATGGATGGCACTCGGCATCGACGGGTTCACCGTCAACTCGATCGTCAACGGCCACGTCCCCGGCCGGGTGAGCCTGCTCGGCGAGACGCTGTCGAAGGTGGTCGGCTGAGCGACCGCAACAGTCCGGCTGATCCAGCCCTAGGCTGACGTCGTGAGCGACCATCCCGGCACCACGCCCTCCGTTCCGGCCACCGGCGAGGCAGTGCTGCACCTGTTCTTCACCGTCGGCCCCCTGGCCGACGCCGAGGCGATCGTCCAGGCGGTCAAGTCGGCGGAGTCCGACGGGTACCAGGTCGTCCCCGTGGCGGTGCTCGGGCACAAGGCCGACCTCGGCTTCATGGCGCTCGGCCCCGACCAGTGGCGGCTGCGCCGCCTCCAGACCGAGCTCGCCGCCGCAGGTCTCGACCTCGTCGACAGCTACGTGTCGTTGACCGAGCTCTCGGAGTACGCCCAGGGTGTCCCCGAGCCGATGAGGCAGGCCCGCCTCCACCCGCAGCTGCCGCCCGACGGCAAGCCGGCCTTCTGCTTCTACCCGATGTCGAAGCGACGCAACGTCGACCAGAACTGGTTCACGCTGCCCTACGAGTCCCGGCGTGAACTGATGATGGAGCACGGCAAGTCCGGCCGGACCTTCGCCGGGCGCATCCTGCAGGTGGTCACCGGCTCCACGGGCGTCGACGACTTCGAATGGGGGGTGACCCTCTTCGGTGAGAAGCCCGACGACCTCAAAGAGGTCGTCTACACCATGCGTTACGACGAGGCGTCGGCGGTCTACGCCGAGTTCGGTTCGTTCGTCACCGGCATGACCGGCGCCCTCGAAGCCGTGCTCGACGCCGTCGGCGTCTCCCGCTGACCGCCGGGCAAATCCGACGTTCCGGCCGCAATCCCCGGCCGAACGCAAAAGAAACGCAGCGGAAACAGCTTCCGGACGCACGGATCGGCGTCATTCCGTATAGTCCCGATCCCGTGAGCAACCGTCTGGCCAAGATCACGAGCGCCGCGCTCCTCGGCGTGCTCGTCCTCGTCACCTCGCTCACCACCCTCTCCGTCCCCGCCGGCGCCCAGGACAGCGGCACCGACACCGCCAGCGAGACCGTCGGGGGAACGCTGGTGGCGAAGGGCCAGGGCGAGAACGACGAGGACCTCCTCGTCGAGGGGGTCAGCATCACCGTCACGACACCTGACGGCGAGGAGGTCGGATCGACCGAGACCGGCGCCGACGGCACGTGGTCGGTCGACCTGCCCGGCCCCGGGAACTACCAAGTGACGATCGATCCCGGCTCCTTGCCCGACGGTGTCGAACTGCGCAGCGAGGATCGCGCCACGCTCGACGTCGCCGTCCGGCCGGGCCAGCAACGTCCGGTGCTGTTCGCCCTCGGCAACGATCCCCGCAACATCGGGACCCGCTTCGACCAGTTCCTCCAGCTCGTCGTCGAGGGCATCAAGTTCGGGCTCATCATCGCGATGGCGGCCATCGGTCTGTCCCTCATCTTCGGGACCACCGGGCTGGTGAACTTCGCCCACGGCGAGTTGGTGACCTTCGGCGCCCTCATCGCCTACCTGTTCAACCAGACCGTCGGCATCCAACTCATCCCGGCGGCGATCCTGGCCATGGTCGTCACGGGCGCGGCCGGAGGTCTGCTCGACATCGGGCTCTGGCGCCCGCTCCGGCACCGCAAGACCGGCCTGATCGCCATGATGGTCGTGTCCATCGGCCTGTCGATCCTGGCCCGGTACCTGTTCCTGTACCAGTTCGGCGGTCGCACCCGACCCTACGGCGACTACAACTTGCAGGTCGCCGTCGACATCGGCCCCATCGCCATCGCGCCGAAGGACATCTACAGCATCATCCTGTCGGTCGTCGTCCTGATCGGGATCGGGCTGGCCCTGCAGTACACCCGGATCGGCAAGGCCATGCGGGCGGTGTCGGACAACCCCGACCTGGCCGAGTCGTCCGGCATCGACGTCGACCGCGTCATCCTGTTCGTCTGGGTCGCCGGCAGCGCCCTCGCCTGCCTCGGCGGCGTCCTCTACGGCCTCGGCGAGCAGGTCAGCTTCCAGTTCGGGTTCCAGCTGCTCCTGTTGATGTTCGCCGGTGTCACGCTCGGCGGGCTGGGCACCGCGTACGGCGCGCTGCTGGGTTCGTTCGTGATCGGCATGTTCGTGCAGGTCTCGACGCTGTGGGTCTCGACCGAGCTCAAGAACGTGGGCGCCTTCGCCATCCTCATCGTGATCCTGTTGGTCCGTCCGCAGGGCATCCTCGGGCGAGCGGAGCGGGTGGGATGACGGTTCGGTTCGGCGCACCGCCGCATCGGGGAGAGGAGATCATCGTGGACTGGGGCCTGATCTTCGACACCACCATCCGGGCGGGGTTCACCAAGGACGCCATCGTCTACGCCCTCGCCGGCATCGGGCTGAACGTCCACTTCGGCTACACCGGCCTCCTCAACTTCGGTCAGGCCGCCTTCGTCGCCCTGGGCGCGTACGGCGCCGGCGTCACGGTGGAGTACTTCAACCAGTCCTTGTGGCTGGGCTTCCTGGCCGGTCTGGGTGCCGCTGCGGTCTTCGCCCTCCTGCTCGGGGTCCCGACCCTGCGCCTCCGTGCCGACTACCTGGCCATCGTCACGATCGCGGCCGCGGAGTCGCTCCGCCTCATCTTCCGCTCGGTCACCTTCGCCGACATCTTCGGCGGGTCGTCGGGCATCAACAACTTCGCCGACCCCTTCTACCGCATCAACCCGTACAACCCCGGCCGGTACGGCTTCGGCCCGCTCCGATTCCGCCACACCGACCTGTGGCCGATGACGGTGGGATGGGCGCTGGTCATCGTGGTCGCGTTCTTCGTCTTCCTGCTCATGCGCAGCCCCTGGGGTCGCGTGCTCAAGTCGATCCGTGAGGACGAGGACGCCGCCCGCAGCCTCGGCAAGAACGTCTTCTCCTACAAGATGCAGGCGCTCGTGCTCGGCGGCGTCATCGGCGCCCTCGGCGGGTTCATCAACGCCGTTGCCACCCAGTCGGTGCAGCCCGACAACTTCGGCACCCCGCTCACCTTCTTCATCCTCACCTCGCTGCTCCTGGGCGGGGCGGCCCGCATCATCGGCCCCATCGTCGGTGCGATGTTGTTCTGGATGTTGCTCGCCTTCACGGATGCGTTCCTGCGCCAGGCCTCGTCGAACGACCTCATCCCGAGCTCGATCATGACCGGCACGCAGATCGGTGCGGTCCGCTTCATGCTCGTCGGCGTGCTCCTCGGTGCGCTGATCGTGTTCCGCCCGCAGGGCATCTTCGGCGACCGGAGGGAGATCGAACTCGATGCCCGCTGAGCCCGCACCCGCGACCGCGACGAACCCGCTGGCCGACGTCGAACGAGTTCCCGGCGCGGCGAAACCGGATCCGATCCTCGTCGTCGACGGGATCCGCCGGCAGTTCGGCGGTCTCGTCGCCGTCGACGTCGAGCACGTCGAGTTCCAGCGCGGGCTCATCACCGCCCTCATCGGACCGAACGGCGCCGGCAAGACCACCTTCTTCAACCTGATCACCGGGTTCGACCAGCCCGACCAGGGCACGTGGCACTTCAACGGCGAGGCGATGGGCAAGGTGTCGTCGCATCAGGTCGCCCGGCGAGGGATGATCCGCACCTTCCAGCTGACGAAGTCGTTGGCGAAGATGACCGTGATCGAGAACATGAAGCTCGGGGCCACCGGGCAGCGAGGCGAGCGCTTCTTCACCTCGCTGCTGCCCAGCCTGTGGCGGGCCCAGGAGAACACGATCGAGGCCCAGGCCGACGAGCTGCTGGCCCGCTTCAAGCTCGACCACATGCGCGGAGAATTCGCCGGGTCGTTGTCCGGGGGGCAACGCAAGCTCCTCGAGATGGCTCGGGCGCTGATGGCGGGCCCCGAATTGGTCATGCTCGACGAACCGATGGCCGGTGTGAACCCGGCCCTCACCCAGTCGCTGCTGAGCCACGTGAAGGATCTCCGTGCCCAGGGCATGACGGTGATCTTCGTGGAACACGACATGGACGTGGTGTTCGACATCTCGGACTGGGTGGTCGTGATGGCCGAGGGCCAGATCATCGCCGAAGGACCACCCGAGTCGATCGGCACCAACCAGCAGGTGATCGACGCCTACCTCGGCGCCCACCACGACGCCGATCTGAGCGACTGGCAGGAGGACCAACCATGACCCTGCTGTCGGCCGAGGACATCGTCGCCGGGTACGTCCCGGGAGTGGACATCCTCACGGGATGCGAGCTCACCCTGGACGAGGGTGAGCTGATCGGCATCATCGGCCCGAACGGAGCCGGGAAGTCGACGCTGCTCAAGGCGCTGTTCGGCTTGATCCCCGTGCGTTCGGGCGCCGTGCGCCTGCGCGGCGAGGACATCACCAGCTTCAAGGCGTCGAAGCTGGTGGCGATGGGCGTCGGCTTCGTGCCCCAGACCAACAACGTGTTCCCGTCGCTCACCGTCGAGGAGAACCTCGAGATGGGCATGTACCTCGATCCCAAGCGCGTCCACGAGCGCTTCGAGGTGGTGTTCGAGCTGTTCCCCCGGCTGTTCGAGCGGCGCAAGCAACGCGCCGGCTCGCTGTCGGGCGGCGAGCGCCAGATGGTGGCGTCCGGACGGGCGATGATGGCCGATCCGTCGGTACTGCTCCTCGACGAGCCGTCGGCCGGTCTGTCTCCGCTGTTCCAGGACGAGGTGTTCGTGCGTTGCAAGCGCATCCAGGCTGCCGGCGTGTCGATCATCATGGTCGAGCAGAACGCCCGCCGTTGCCTGCAGATCTGCGATCGGGCCTACGTCCTCGACCAGGGCAAGAACGCCTACACCGGACCCGGCCAGGAACTGCTCCACGACCCCAAGGTCATCGAGCTGTACCTCGGCACCCTCGCCCGGGCCCGCTGAACGCGACGAGGCCCCGGCGCACTCGCCGGGGCCTCGCAGCACTGCGTTGGTCCGTCAGTCAGCGCTGACGGCACATGGGATCACTTCCCGGCGTCGAAGTTCTCGCCGAGGGCGTTGCCCGTGTTGCCGTCGGTGCCGTAGACGGCCTTGTTCTGCGGGCCGATGCCCTGCTCGACCATGAGGGACAGGATCCGGCTGGACTCATCGAAGCCGATGACCACGATGGCCTCGGGATCGGCGGTCTTGATCTTGCCGACCTCGGCGTCGAAGGTCTGGGCCTGCGGGTCGTAGATGACCTTCTCGACGACCTGGGCGCCAGCGGCCTCGAGGGCCTTCTGGAGGTCGTCGGCGAGGCCGGTGCCGTAGTCGTCGTCGAGGGCGAGGATGCCCACGGTCGAGTTCCCGTCGGCCACGATCACGTCGGCGAGCGTCGAGCCCTGCAGGATGTCGGACGGGGCGTCACGGAAGTAGAGGCCCTTGTCGTCGTAGCTGCTGAACTTCTTCGACGTGTTCGCCGGCGAGAACTGGACCACGCCTGCGGTGGTGATCTTGTCGATCACGGTGAGGCTCACGGACGACGAGGCGGCGCCGACGATGAGGTCGACGTTCTCGGCGAGGAGCCGGTCGGTGGTGGTGTTGGCCAGGTCGGTGCTGGTGTCGCCGGAGTCACCCTGGGTGAGCTCGACCGGCTTGCCCAGCACGCCACCGGCGTCGTTGATCTCCTTGACGGCCAGCTCGGCGCCGGCGAACTCGGGCGGGCCGAGGAAGGCGAGGGAGCCGGTCTCGGGCAGCAGCGTGCCGACCTTGAAGACGCCGTCACCCTGGCGGGTGCCGACCACGGGGACCTGGGCCACGTCGGCATCGGCCGGCGCGTTGGCGGTCACGAACTCCGTGGCGGAGTCGTCGATCCGGTTGTCCTCACCGAACGTCTGGACGCCGTAGGTGGCCACCGTGGGCTCGCCGTTGCCGGAGAACTCGAGGGGGCCGGACACGCCGTCGTAGTCGATGTCGGTACCGGCGGTGACGAGGTCGTTGCACTCCTTGAAGGAGGTGCACTTCGTGCCACCGCGGGTGACGCCGTTGATCTCCTTGGCGTAGTCGATGCCGTCGGTGCCGGCGACCTGCACGGCGAGGGCCGACACGACGATGGCGTCGTAGGTCTCCGGGCCGTAGTTGAAGTCCTTCAGGTCCGGGTTGACCTCGAGCAGGCGGTTCTTGAAGCCCTCGTCGAGCGGCGCGAGGGGGAGCGTGCCCTTCATCCCGGCGAGCTCGCCTCCCGAAGAGCTGCTGTCCGCGGCGGTCGTCGTGCTCGAGTCGTTTGCTTGGGTGGTGTCGCTGCTGGCGGTCGAGTCGTCGTCGCCACATGCAGCAGCGAAGAGCGCGAACGCCATGAACAGACCAACCAGCAAGCGGAACTTGCCTGGCTTACGCATGAGTGGTGTTTCCCCTTCAGTCTCCAACAGGAACCAGCGAGTGTAAGGCGTCGGGACGCTCCGATGTGCCGACGAGTACGTGAAGACCGTGTTGCGGCAGGCGAAACCCCACAAACTGCCCGCCTCGGCCGCAACCGCCGAACTCGCCCACCGTCGGCACGCGCGACGCCGCCCGTCCACCGGGGTGGACGGGCGGCGCCGGACGACGGTCGTGGTCGGCTCAGCTGACGATCATCGCCGTCACCATGCCGAACATGCCGTCCTCACGCTCGACGTGGTTGAGGATGTGGCAGTGCCAGACCCAGGTGCCGACCTCGTCGGGGTGGATCAGCACCGAGTACCGCTCGCCGGGGGCGATGTTGATCGTGTCGGCGAAGTACGGGTTGTCGAGCGGGATCCCGTCCTTGGCCACCACCAGCTGCGGGAACTGGTGCTGGTGCATCGGGTGGCTCATGAGCCCCTCGTTGAGGTAGTGCACCAGGATCCAGTCGCCGGCTTTCACCGAGATCGGTTCCGTGGCGGGGAACGACTTGCCGTTCAGCGAGAGCCCGATCGTGCCCGCATCGTTGAGCACCATCGGCAGTTCCTGGGCCACGGTGAGATCGGCGGGGATGGTCACGCCGCTGACGGTGCGACCCCGGGGCAGGTCGACATCGCCGATCTGGAACACGCCGGCGAGGCCGTTCGGCACCTGCATCTGGCCGTGGTGGTGGGCGTGGTACATGCCGACCGCCTTGCGCTTGGCGGTGAAGGCGTACGTGAAGTCCTGGCCCGACCTGATCAGGTCCTGCGTGATGGGGGCGACGCCGTCCATGTTGTTGGGCGTCTGGATGCCGTGCCAGTGGATGTCGGTGCCCATCGGCAGGTCGTTCTGGATGTGGACCTCGACCTTGTCGCCGACGTCGACCTTCATCCACGGGCCGGGCACCATGCCGTTGTAGGCCCAGGCGTCGACCATCTTGCCGGGCTCGACCTCCCACTTGACGATCGACGCCGTCAGCTCGAAGCGCTTCGTGCCGTCGGGGAGGATCGTCGGGGCCAACGGCTGGTTGCCGACGCCCTCGGTCTTGGCCGGGAACTTCAGCATCGAGTCCATCATCGCCTGGTCCATGGCGGCCCAGTCCGGGGTGCTGGTGCTGGTGTCACCCATCGCCATGCCGTCGCCGCCTGCAGCCGCGGCGGAGCCACCGACCTCCAGCGTGCCCTTCATACCCGCTTCCTTGTGGCCGGGGATCTGGCAGAAGATCTCGTAGGAGCCCGCCGCCAGCGACGACACGTCGAGCTGGGCGGATTCGCCGGCCGCGAGGTCGGGGGTGACGAGGTCGGTGCCGGCGATGCGGAGGTTGTGGGTCTGGGTGCCGTTGTTGGTGACGGTCAGCGAGCCGCCCTCCGGGGCGCTCACCGCCGCCGGTCCGAGCGCGAACTCGCTGAGGTCGACGGTGACTGCGCCGCCACCAGCAGCGGCGACGGATGCCGTCCCGCCGTCGTCGCGCAGCGCGAACGTGACGAAGCTGAAGATGAGGCCGATTGCGGCGATCAGCGTCACGGTGATCATGCCGAAGTCGACCGACGAGGTCGATTCGGACGGGGGGACTTCGGTCGTCGGGGTCGACGCCATGGGATCGGATCTCCTTGCTGGCCCGCCAACGGGATGTTCGGGGGAGCGGGCTCGTGCCGATGGTGGCCGAGCGCACACCGACCGCGAACCGGCCGAGGGTCACCGCGGATCGGGACCAAAGTCCCATCGGCCGCGTCAGCGCTGACGGGAGATCAGCACGGAGGTCCGGACGTTGCGGACCACGGCGTTGGCGGTCGAGCCGAGGAACAGCCGCCGCATGACGGTGAGGCCGCTGCTCCCGAGGACGATCAGGTCCGGCCGCGACTCCTGCGCCTCGGCCAGGATGGCTCGGTGGGCCTTGGCATGGTCGCGCCGGATGACCTCGATCCCCGGTCGGACGCCGAGCACGGCCTCGACCGACCCCACGGCGGAGTCCGGGTCCGTGCGTCCGTCGGCGACGGCGAGGATGGTCACCTCGCACGACGCCGCCCAGGGCAGCGCGTGGAACGATGCTGCTGCTGCCGTGGCGTGTGGAGAACCGTCGGCGCAAACCAACACCCGGCGCACCGGACGTCCCCACCGGGGGATCACGACCGGACGGACGATGTCGTGGACCAGCCACTCGGTGGTGGATCCCAACCGGTTCGGCCCGATGCCGTCCGCTGCGGTCCCCACCACGGTGAGGGAGGCGTCGATGCCGACGGTGAGCGCGAGCCGGGGATCGGCGACCGTGCGCACGAAGTGCACCGAGGCGAAGCCGGCGCCCGGGCACGGGGCCCGGGATTCCGGAGGATCGACGTCGTGGACCTCGCCGATCTCCGGGGCCACCACGCGGCCGAGTGGCGGTGGGGTTGCGGTCAGGACCGTCAGCTCCCACCCCGGCCAGGACTGATGGTTGCACCACAGCCAGGCGACGTCGGCCTCGGGGGACCCGTCGTCACCGAGGAGGAGACGATCGATGCTCACGCCTCCACGATGGGCGCCTCGACTGCCCCGAGCCAGGGACGAAGGTCACGTACCGACTCGTGGCCGCCCGGCTCGGCGATGCGAGAATGGCCCCATGGGAGATCTGGCCGCGCTCCGCGAGCAGCTCGCCTCGTTCGACGAGGTGGTGGTGGCGTTCTCCGGCGGGGCTGATTCCGCCTTCCTCGCATGGGTGGCGAACGACACCGTCGGGCCCGGGCGGGCCACGGCCGTGACCGCCGTCTCGCCGTCACTCGCTCGGCTCGAGCACGAGGACTGCCGGGCGCTGGCCACGGAGTGGGGGCTCGCCTGGCGCGAGGTCCACACCGACGAGATGGACAACGCCGCCTACCGCCGCAACGACGAAGACCGCTGCTTCTGGTGCAAGGACGCGCTGATGGACGCGCTCGGCCCCGTGATCGCCGCTTCGGCTGCCACGGTGGCGCTCGGCGTCAACCTCGACGACCTCGACGACCACCGCCCCGGGCAGCGGGCTGCGTCCGCACGGGGCGCCGTGTTCCCGTTGGTCGACGCCGGTTTCACCAAGGCCGACATCCGCTCCGCATCGAGGTCGCTGGGCCTCCGCACGTGGGACAAGCCGGCGGCACCGTGTCTCGCGTCCCGACTCCCGTACGGCACGCCCGTCTCGCTCGGTCGGTTGCGGTCCGTGGAGGGTGCCGAAGCGGCCCTGCGCGAGCTCGGCTTCGACACGCTGCGGGTGCGCCATCACGGCGAGCTCGCTCGGGTCGAGGTGCCGGCGGACCGCCTCGCCGAGGTCGTCGAGGCCAGGGACGCCGTGGTCGCGGCGGTGACCGCCGCCGGCTACCGCTGGGTGACGCTCGATCTCGCCGGGCTGCGCTCCGGCAACCTCAACCCGCCGCGGCCCTGACGCCCGCCGGGTACCTTCGGCGCGACCGGCGAGCGCCGGTACGAACGATCCGGGGGGACGATGGCCGCAGTCACGAAGAAGCACGCCGCGAGCAAGGGCGACGACGTCGCGATCGTGGACGAGCGGCGCAGCGTGACGTGGGCGGAGCTCGACGATGCGACGAACCGGCTCGTCAACGCGCTCCGAGGTGCGGGGATCGTGGCCGGCGACACCATTGCCCTGCTCTGCGGGAACCGGGCCGAGAACTTCGAGGTCCAGGCGGCGGGCGGTCATGCCGGCCTGTTCGTGGTCCCGGTCAACTGGCACTGGACCGGCGAAGAGCTCGCCTACGTGTTGGAGGACTCCGGCGCACGAGCGTTGTTCGTCGACGACCGCTACGCCGAGATCGCGCTCGACGCCGTCGAGCGCATCGGCTCGCCGCTGGCCTTGCAGGTGGTCATCGGGCGTGAGCTGCCGGGCTTCGCCTCGTACGCCGACCTCCTCGCCGCGGCGTCAGGCGACGAGCCCGCCGATCAGACCCTCGGCGGGCCGATGTTCTACACGTCGGGGACCACCGGGTTCCCCAAGGGTGTTCGTACCTCCACCATCCAGCCCGGGATGCCGGCCGACCTCATGGAGCTGGTGGCCGCAGGAACGTTGGCGGCGCTGCACATCCCCGACGGTGGCACCACGCTGCTGTGCGGGCCGCTCTACCACTCGGCGCAATGGGCGTGGTCGCTCCTCCCGTTGATGGCGGGGAGCCGCTGCATCATGCAGCACAAGTTCGATCCTGCCGAGCTGCTCGACCTGATCGACGACCCACGGGGTCACCAACGTCCACCTCGTCCCGACCCAGTTCATCCGCCTGCTCAAGCTCGACCCCGAGCGGCGAGGCACGTTCGACGGCTCATCGCTCTCGTGCGTGTGGCACGGCGCCGCGCCGTGCTCGCCGCAGGTGAAGCGCGAGATGATCAAGTGGTGGGGCCCCAGGATCTGGGAGTACTACGGCGGCACGGAGGGCGGCATCATGAGCGTGATCTCCTCCGACGAGTGGCTGGCCCGGCCCGGCAGCGTGGGCAAGGTGCTTCCCAACTACGAGGTCCGGATCCTCGACGACGACGGCAACGAGATGCCCACCGGCACGTCCGGGCAGATCTGGTTCAAGAACCGGTCCGGCACGGACTTCGAGTACCACAACGCTCCCGAGAAGACGGCGAACGCCCACCGCGAAGGCGGGTTCGGCACCCTGGGCGACATCGGCTACCTCGACGACGAGGGGTACCTGTTCCTGTCCGACCGCAAGATCGACATGATCATCAGCGGCGGCGTCAACATCTACCCCGCCGAGATCGAGGGTGTCCTCGTCACCCATCCCGCCGTCCGTGACGCGGCCGTCTTCGGCATCCCCGACGACGAGATGGGCGAACAGGTGAAGGCGGCCGTCGAGCTCGCCAGCGGGCACGAACCGTCGGAGGCGCTCGAGCGCGAGCTCATCGCTCACGTCCGCCAGCACCTCGCCGGCTACAAGGCACCGCGCTCGGTCGACTTCGAGGAGGCCCTGCCCCGCCACCCGACCGGGAAGCTGTACAAGCGCTTGCTGCGGGACCGCTACTGGGAGGGCACCGGCCGCTCGCTGTGAGCCGGGCACGGCACGGCGGGCGGGCCCGGGGTCACCGCATCGTGATGTCGCCGGCGGTCCAGAGCGGGAAGGCGAGGTGCTTGACGCCGAGGTGCTCGACGATGCGGTCGTCGGCGGCGAAGGAGGTGAAGCACCGGCGAGCGGTCGCCTCGCCGACCATGAAGACGAAGTCCGGCCAGGGAAGCAGCACGGGGCCGTCGTCGACGTCGCCATCGCGGATCACCGCCTCGATCTCCAGTGACGGCCGCTCGGGGTTCGACGGGTCGAGGCACACGGAGTGGTACACGATCCCCTCGAACACCGACATGGCCTTGATCCTCATCGGCCCGCCTTCACCAACCGAGGGTCCCGGTGCCGCCCTTGAACGGGCCCACCACGCGGGACGTGATCCATCCGCCGTAGAACGAGCCGCTGTTGGCCTGCACGACCTCACCGTCGACGGTGCACCGGTCGACCCGCTGAGGGTAGAAGGCGACGTGGTTGCGGATCGCCGCGAAGGGCGGCGTGGGCTCCGGGTACGACCACGCTGCGCTCTCGGCGGTGCGGTCGCCGGTCACGATGCTCCAGTACGACGCCACTCCCTTCCACTCGCAGAAGGAGCTCCCGGCGGCGGGGACGAGCAGATCGGACCGGACGTCCTCGATCGGGAGGTAGTACGCCCGGCGCCTGGCTGGTCTCCAGGATGCGGACCGCCCGCCTCGTGTCGGCGACGACGCACACCGCCGAAGGACACCGTCACGTGCTGCGCTCGGACGGCTCGACCGCCGGTGGCCGCGGGTAGTCCCAGACCGATTCCTGACCGGGGCCGGGTTCGACTCGCGCGGGGTCCATGGCCGAAGCTTGGCCGTGATGGCGGCCGATGCCAACCCCTCCCGCTCAGTGCGCCGACGGGCCACCGTCCGACGAGGAGCGGTTCGCGGCCATCTCCGCGGCGCTCGCCGACCGTGTGGAGGTCGTGCTGCCGGGCTGGATCGAACGCCTGGTGCTCGACCGGGTCGCGCGCGTGGAGCGGCCACGTCGGGGCCGACGTCGCCGCCGCGGCGGTGACCGCCGGAGACGTGGCCCGACAGGAGGTGATGCCCGAGCTGCGGTCGCTGCTCGCCACCGACGTCGACGCCCAACGCGCCAACCCGTTGGCCGTGCTCCGCGGCGCCACCCGATTCGCTCACGCCGTGCTGGCCGACACCGGGGTCCCCGCGATGCCGCGCGACCAGTTCGCCCGGCGGTCGTTCCCCGACGACGTCTACGGCCTCGTCCCGGCCACGTGGTCGGACATCGACCCCTCGCTGCACGAGCTGGGCATCACGTGGGGTGCGGCGAAGGCGTTCGTGCACAAGGCCCGCCGGCGTGCGGAGGGCCAGGCGTGACGGTGGTGGCGATCTCTCGGGACCTGATGGACCGCTCGAAGCTGGTTCGGGCATCGGACGACGTACGCATCCTCGGCCCCACCGAGGATCTCGGGTCACCGGACGTGGTGCTCGTCGACCTGGCCGTGCCCGGCGGCCTCGAGGCCGCCCTCGCCGCCGGTGCCCCGGTGATCGCGTACGGCAGCCACGTCGAGGAGGCCGCGCTGGCCGCGGCCCGAGGACTCGGCGCCGAGGCCCTGCCCCGCTCGGTCTTCTTCCGGCGGCTCCGGGAGGGCACGCTCCTGCGGTCGTGATGGCAGGGTGGGGCGATGGAGCTCGCCCAGGTCATGCGCACCACCCCGGCCACCCGTACCTTCACCGACGAGGCCGTACCCGACGAGGTGCTGCACCGCATCCTCGACCACGCCCGCTTCGCCCCGAGCGGCGGCAACCGCCAGGGCTGGCACGTCATCGTCGTCCGCGACGCCGACACCCGCACCGCGCTTCGCGAGCTCTACCAGGCGGCGTGGCGTGAGTACATGGCCCACGTCCGCATCGGCAAGGTGGCGTTCTCGCCCGGGCCCTCCCGGTTCTCGCAGACCTGGGTGGATCTCGACGAGGCGGGCCGGACCGAGGCACCGAACCCCTTCGCCGATCACCTCGACGAACATCCGGTGGTGCTCGTCGTGTGCGTGGCCCTCGAGGCCCTGGCCGTGCTGGACCACGGCCTCGATCGGCAGTCCATCGTCGGTGGCGCCTCGATCTATCCGTTCTGCCACAACATCATGCTGAAGGCCCGCGACGAGGGTCTCGGCGGGGTCATGACCACGGCGATCTGCCGGCAGGAACCAGCGGTCGTCGAGCTCCTGGACATCCCCGCATCGCACGCCGTGGCGTCGCTGATCGCCCTCGGCCATCCCACGGATGTCGTCACCAAGCTGCGGCGACAGCCGGTGGAGACCTTTGCCACCGTCGACCGGTTCACCGGGCCAGGCTTCCGCGCCTGACCGGTGCTCCCGTGGTCACCGGGCCGTGGACGAGCGACGAACCGGGACGGCGGCCGAAACGGCCTCAGCCGTCGTCGGGTCGGTCGATCCGGCTCCATCCCGGTATCGGTGATGGTGCGGGGTTCGAAGAACAGGCAGTCGTCGGGACAGGCGAAGGGCATCTCCTCGTTCACCCCGAGCCGGCAGCGCTGCAACACGTCACCCGTCGGGGTCGAACGTGTCGAGTAGTGCCTGCAGTCCTCTCTCACGGCCATGGGCCCAGTGTCGCGCT
This sequence comes from uncultured Acidimicrobiaceae bacterium, assembly GCA_963811245.1. Taxonomy (GTDB): domain Bacteria; phylum Actinomycetota; class Acidimicrobiia; order Acidimicrobiales; family Salinilacustritrichaceae; genus Salinilacustrithrix. The sequence goes on along the minus strand of CAWEQL010000013.1, from coordinate 417,047 downwards.
CGCGTCGCGTCCGCCCGCAGACCGGGGCACCGGTAGGGTCCTGGCCCCATGACCGAGCGCACCCGAGGCCGACGGCGATGACGGAACGACTCCTCGTGATCGGGGGCGACGCCGGGGGAATGGCAGCGGCCTCCCAGGCGCGTCGCCTCCAGCCCTACATGGAGATCGTCGCCCTCGAACGCGGACCGTGGACGAGCTATTCGGCCTGCGGGATCCCCTACCTGGTGGCCGGCGACGTCGAGCGGGCCGAACAGCTCGTGGCCCGCACACCCGAGGAGTTCCGCGACAACCACCGCATCGACGTCCGGATGCGTCACGAGGCCATGGCCATCGATCTCGATGCCCGCAAGGTCGAGGTGCGCGACCACGAGCGTGACCGGACCTTCCAGCTCGGGTTCGACGTGTTGCACATCGGCACCGGTGCGAGCCCGATCCGCCCCGACCTCCCCGGGATCGACCTCCCGATGGTCCACGGCGTCCAGACCCTCGACGACGGCACGAAGCTGCTCGCCGCAGCCCGCGCCGGCCGCTGCTCGAACGTGGTCATCATCGGCGGGGGCTACATCGGCATCGAGATGGCCGAGGCGTTCATCCGGTGGGGTGCGTCGGTGACGCTCGTCGAGAGCGGCGATCAGTTGATGCGCACGTTCGACCCCGACATGGCGGCCCCCATCGCCACCGCCATGCGCCGGCACGGTGTCGACGTCCGCCTCGGTGTCCGGGCGCAGGGCTTCGAGCCCGGTCGCGTCCTGACCGATGCGGGAGCGTTCGACGCCGACCTCGTGGTCCTCGGTCTCGGCGTCGCGCCGAACTCGGCGCTCGCGGCCGACGCCGGCCTCCGTCTCGGGGTGCGAGGTTCCATCCACGTCGACCGTCGGCAACGGGCCTCGCACGACGGCGTCTACGCCGCCGGTGACTGCGCCGAGACCTTCCACCGCGTCAGTGGCCGTCCCGTCCACATCGCCCTCGGTACCGTGGCCAACAAGCAGGGCCGGGTGGCCGGGGTCAACATCGGCGGGGGATACGCCTCCTTCCCCGGCGTGGTCGGCACCGCCATCACCAAGGTGTGCCAGTGCGAGATGGCCCGCACCGGGCTCAACGAATTCGAGGCGCAGCGCGATGGGTTCGCCTACGAGGCGGTCACCATCGAGTCGACGACCCGTGCGGGCTACTTCCCAGAGACCAAACCGCTGACGATCAAACTGCTGGCCGAGCGCGGCACTCGCCGGGTGATCGGCGCGCAGATCGTGGGCGAGGAGGGAGCGGCGAAGCGCATCGACGTCCTGGCCACCGCCATCACCGCCCGGATGACGGTCGACGACGTCATCGACCTCGACCTCGCCTACGCCCCGCCGTTCTCGGGCGTGTGGGACGCCGTCCACATCGCCGCTCGCAAGGCGGCGGCGGCGCTCGACGCCGGGTCCGCGGTCACCGCCACCGGCTGACGCGGCCACCACGGCGCCGACCTGCAAGGCTCGGCCCTGTCGTCGCCCAGCATCTGTCGGAGGACCCGTGAAGCTCGTCACCGCCATCGTGAAGCCGTTCAAGCTCGACGACGTCAAGGAGGCCCTCAAGGCCGCCGGCGTGCAGGGCATGACGGTCACCGAGGTCCAGGGCTTCGGACGCCAGGCCGGCCACACCGAGGTCTACCGCGGCGCGGAGTACACCGTGGAGTTCGTCCCGAAGGTCCGGGTCGAGGTCGTCGTGGAGACGGGCGACGAACTGCGGGTCGCCGACGCCATCGCCGAGGCGGCCCGGACCGGCAGCATCGGCGACGGCAAGATCTGGGTCACCGACCTCGACGGCCTCATCCGCATCCGCACCGGCGAACGGGGAAGCGACGCCATCTGAGCGTCCGTCCGGCTCAGCATGCGACCGGGTGACGGTCCACCGGGCTTGGCGGGGGTGTTGCGCCCGACCGACCGGTCGGTAGGCTGTCCGCCATGTCGACTTCCCCTGCGCCGCTGTCCGACGCCGCCCTCACCGAGGAGCTCGCCCCGGTCGTCGCCGACCTGGTCGACCGCCACCTCACCAACAGCAAGGAATGGTTCCCGCATCGGCTGGTCCCGTGGGGCCGCGGCGAGGACATCGGTCCCGACGACGAGTGGGATCCGGCCGAGACGACGCTCTCCGACGAGGTGCGCTCGGCGCTGATCGTCGACCTCCTCACCGAGGACAACCTCCCCTACTACTTCGAGACCATCTACAACCTCTTCGGCAAGCACGAGCCGTGGGGCGTGTGGGCCCGGCGCTGGACCGCCGAGGAGGGTCGTCACTCCATCGTCATCCGCGACTACCTCCAGGTGACGCGCGCCGTCGATCTCGACGAGCTCGAGCGGGGGCGCATGGCCCAGGTGTCGTTGGGCGAGGTGCCGCATCCCGAGACCGTGTGCGACGGCCTCGCCTACGTGACGATGCAGGAGCTGGCCACCAAGATCAGCCACCGCAACACCGGCCGCCTCCTCGAGGACAAGGTGGGCTACCAGGTGATGGCAACCGTCGCCGGCGACGAGCAGCTCCACCACGTCTTCTACCGCGACGCGGCCGTCGCGGCCCTCGAGGTCGACCCCAACGGCATGGTCCTCGCCATCGACCGTCAGGTGCGCAACTTCGCCATGCCCGGCACCGGCATCCCGGACTTCGGTGGCCACGCCAAGCGCATCGCCAAGGCCCAGATCTACGACTTCCAGATCCACCACGACCAGATCCTGCGCCCCATGCTCGTCGACGTCTGGAAGCTGCCCGAGCTGGAAGGCCTGTCCCCGGAAGCCGAAGAGGCCCGCGACACGGTGCTCAAGTACCTGGATCGCGTCGACTCCGCCGCCAAGAAGATGGCCCGTCGCCGCGAGCGCGACGAGGCCCGCGAGCTCGCCCACGCCTGATTCGCGGCCGTTCACAGGCCGGAAACAATCGAGAAGCACGCCCGACACACGCTGACGCGATTGTGACGAGTACATCAGCGGCACCTGTCGCTGGTGTCGTCGCGATCGCTGGAGGAATGCGTGGAAGCAGGAGACGTCTGGCTGCTGGTGTCGACGGCGCTGGTGCTGTTCATGGTCCCCGGGTTGGCCCTGTTCTACGGGGGCATGGTCCGGTCCAAGAACGTCCTGAACATGTTGCTGATGAACATGTACTGCGCCGGCATCGTGCCCCTGCTGTGGGTCACGCTCGGCGCCACGCTGGCGCTGGGCGGTACGGGTGGGTACCTCGGCGACCTCGACGCCTTCGGGCTGCACGGTCTCGACGGGCACGGCCTGCTCGTCACGGCGTTCCTCATGACCTTCGCCGCCATCACCCCGGCGCTCATCAGCGGAGCGGTCGCCGACCGCATCAAGTTCTCGGCCTGGGCCGTCTTCGTCCCGCTGTGGAGCCTGCTGGTCTACGTCCCGGTGACGTACTGGATCTACGGCACCGACCGGCAGTCGGGGTCGCTGATCGGGTGGCTGGGTGCGCGAGGTTCCCTGGACTTCGCCGGCGGCACGGCGATCCACATCAACGCCGGCGTGGCCGCCCTGGCCATGGTGCTGGTGCTCGGCCGCCGGGCCGGGTGGCCCAAGGAGGCGATGCCGCCGCACAACCTGCCGCTCGTGCTGCTCGGCACCGGGATCCTGTGGTTCGGCTGGTTCGGCTTCAACTCCGGCGGGGCGGCGGGCAACACGGCGTTGACGGCCACGGCACTCATGAACACCTTCCTCGCCGCGTCGGCGGGGATGGTGGCCTGGCTCCTCGTGGAACGGGTGCGTGACGGTCACTTCACCACGCTCGGAGCGGCCTCGGGGGTCGTGGCCGGCCTCGTCGCCATCACCCCGGCCGCCGCGTTCGTGGGTGGGCTCGCCGGCATCGTCTTCGGCGCTGTGGCCGCCGTCGTGTGCTACTTCGCCATCCAGTTGAAGTACCGCTTCCGCTACGACGACAGCCTCGACGTCGTCGGCGTGCACATGGTCGGCGGGATCGTGGGAGGTCTGCTGATCGGGTTCTTCGCCGACACCGCCATCCTCGGGCGCGGCGATCCCTCGGCCTTCGACGACGGCCTGTTCTTCGGGGGCGGCCTCCACCTCCTCGGTGAACAGGTGCTCTCGATCGTGGTCGTGTTGGCGTTCTCGTTCGTCATGACCACCGTGATCGCCCGTATCCTCGACGCCACCATCGGGCTGCGGGTCGCCGATCACGTCGAGGCCCGGGGCATCGACCAGACCGAGCACGCCGAGACCGGCTACGGGTTCGCCGACCTCGGAGGGATGCACCGGTCATGACGGGGTACGGCGGCGCGTGGTGACCCATAGGCTCGGCGACCATGGACGCTGACGCCACCGGCCCGGCCGACCTCGGACGCGAGGCGCTGGCTGCGGACCGCGCGTTGGTGGGGTCGGCGCTGTGCGCGGCATACGCCGACCGGGCCGACTCGTTCCTCCGGTCCCTGTTCGCAGCGGCCGCCGGCGGGCGCGACGGCATCTCGATCGTCGCCCTGGGCGGCTATGGGCGGCGCGAGCTGAGCTTGCAGTCCGATCTCGACGTCCTGCTGCTCCACGACGGTCTCGACGACATCGCCGCCATCGCCGACCGGATCTGGTACCCGATCTGGGACACCGGCGTGAAGCTCGGCCACGGGGTGCGCACCCCGAAGGAGGCGTTGGCGTTGGCCGGTGAGGATCTCGACTCGGCCACGGCGTTGCTCCAGGCTCGCCACCTGGCCGGCGACGCCTCGCTCACCGAATCGATCGTCACCAAGATGCGCGAGCTCTGGGGCAAACGGGCGAAGCGCCTGCTACCCGAGCTGGCCGATCGGGTGCGGGAGCGTCACGAGCGCGCCGGTGAGGTCGCCTTCCTCCTCGAGCCCGACCTGAAGGAGGGGCGGGGCGGCCTGCGCGACGTGCAGTCGCTCCACTGGGCCGCCCAGGCGCGGCCGCTGCTGTGGGAAGGTGACGACGCCGCCCTCGACGAGGCGTACCGCGTCCTGCTCGACACCCGCGTCGAGCTCCACCGCCGCACGGGCCGGCCCGGCGACGTGCTGCTGCTCCAGGAGCAGGACGGCGTGGCCGCCGCGTTGCGTGACGCCAGCGCCGACGACCTCATGCAGCGGGTCTCGGCGGCGGCGCGCACCATCGCCTTCCGCAGCGACGACACCTGGCGGCGCGTCGAGTCGTCGCTGCGCGGCCCCATCGGCCGCATCGCTCGTCGGGATCGCGACCTGGCTCCCGGGATCGTCCTGCGCGACGGCGAGGTGTTCCTCGGTGCCGAGGCCGACACCTCCGATCCGGTCCTGGCGCTGCACGTGATCGGCCACGCCGCCGCCGAGGACGCGCCGCTGCACCGCTCGGCGCTCGACGCGCTGGAGTCGGCGCCGGCGATGCCGGAGCCATGGCCCGATGCGGGGCGCGAGGCGCTCGTGCGGGCCCTCGGCGCCGGCCGAGCCGTGATCCCGCACCTCGAGTCGCTCGACCAGCACGGGGTGCTGACGAAGCTGCTGCCCGAGTGGGCGGCGGTCCGTTCGAAGCCCCAGCGCAACGCCTACCACACGTACACCGTCGACCGGCACCTGTGCGAGGCCGCCTCCAACGCCGCCGCGCTCGCCAGCCGGGTGGGCCGCCCGGACCTGCTCCTCGTCGGCACCTGGCTCCACGACATCGGCAAGGGGTTCCCGGGCGACCACACCACCGTGGGCATGGAGCTGATGGCCGCCATCGGGCGTCGCATGGGGTTTCCCGAGTCCGACATCGCCGACCTGGTGGCGCTCGTCGAGCACCACCTGCTGTTGCCCGATGTCGCCACCCGCCGTGACCTCGACGATCCCGAGGTGATCGACCGCGTCGCCGCCCAGGTCCAGACGGTGGAACGGTTGCACCTGCTCCATGCCCTGACCGAAGCCGATTCGCTCGCCACCGGTCCGGCCGCGTGGGGTCCGTGGAAGGCGGAGCTGGTCGACTCGCTGGTGCGGCGGGTCGAACACGTCCTCGGTGGAGGTGCCGTCCACGAGGTCACCGTCGACTTCCCGACCGACCGGCAGCTGGCCCAGCTGTCCGAGGGCGTCCGGGTCGTCGACGGCACCGGCGAGACGCTCACCGTCATCGACGTCGATCGTCCCGGCCTGTTCAGCCGGGTCGCCGGGGTGCTCGCCCTGCACGGCCTCGCCGTGCTCGAGGCCAACATCGCCACGATCGACGGCCGCGCCCTCGAGGTCCTCACCGTGCAGTCCAGCTTCGGCCCGACCTTCTCGTGGGACAAGGTGCTGACCGACATCGACCTGGCCCTCGATGGTCGTCTGGCCGTCAAGGCCCGTCTCGCCGACCGGGCGAAGGCGTACCGGTCGGTGCGACCCGCCATGGACATCGAGCCGAAGGTGGAGTTCCACCTCGACGACTCGAGCACGGCCACCGTGGTCGAGGTCCACGCGCAGGACTCCATCGGCGTGCTGCACCGCATCACCGCCGCCATCGCCGACCTCGACCTCGACATCATGCGGGCCCGCGTCCAGACGATGGGTGACGAGGTCGTCGACAGCTTCTACGTGCAGGATGCGTCCGGCGGAAAGCTCCACGAGGCGATGCTGCCCGAGGTTCGCAAGGCCGTCCTCCACGCCGTCGTCCCGCTGCGGTAGTGCCGCCGCCTCGGTAGCGTCGCACCATGGCCGCGCCGGGAACCGACGATCCCTCAGCGGTGCCGCCCGCACCCACCGCCCAGGACCTGCGGCGCTGGTCCGAGGCGCTCGCCGGCATCGCCAAGACCGGCCTCGGGTTCACCGACAGCCTGTACGAGCGGGAGCGCTTCGAGGAGATCCTCGCCGTGGCCTCCGACATCCGGGTCGCCGCCGGGACCGTGTTCGACGCCGAGCACTACGTGGCGGAGTGGATGAAGGGCGTCGGCGACGGCGTGCCGGGCTACCAGACGCCGAAGGTCGCCGTGGGCGCCGCCGTGCACAACGACGACGGAGAGCTGCTGCTCGTCCAACGCGCTGATTCGGGTATCTGGTTGTACCCGACCGGCTGGGCCGACATCGGCTACTCGCCGGCCGAGATCGCCGTCAAGGAGGTCGGCGAGGAGACCGGGATCGAGTGCGTGGTCGAACGGGTGCTGATGGTCCTCGACGGGATGCGGCTCCGCTTCACGACCGTCCCGCTGTACTCCATCGTGTTCCTGTGCCGCGCCGTGGGCGGGGACCTTCGCCCGCACGAGCTCGAGACCACCGACGTGGGCTTCTTCGCCGCCGACGCCCTGCCCTCGCCGCTCGCCGGGTTCGACCTGTGGGGCGAGCACGTCTTCCGTGCCATCCGGGGCGAGGACGACGGCGTCTGGTTCGACGAGCCGCGGGACGAGATCTGGCGATCGTGACCCGAGCCCCTCGGCGACGCGGGCGGTGGGCCGTCGTCGTCGCCGTGGTGGGCGCGCTCGCCGCCTGCGGGGGCCCGGACCAGGCCGTGGAACGGTCCGCCCCGGTCGCCACGTCCACCACGGTGGAGACCACCTCCACCACCTCCTCGGCACCCGATGCCACGACCACGATCACGGCGGTGCCCGCGACCACGACGACGGCGCCGGTCTGCCCGGCGCCCACCGGCCGGACGCAACCCGCTCCCGACCGTCCGAACTACCGGGTGCAGGTGTCGGCCGATCCCGACACCGGCGTCGTCACCGGCATCCAGCACGTCACGTTCACCCCCGACCTCCCCGTCGACCACCTCGTGCTCCGGTTGTGGGGCAACGCCCCCCGTCCCGCATCGGCAGGAACGAGCATCGCCATCACCGAGCTGGACGAGGGAGGCGAGCCCCGGCCCACCGCCCAGCCCGACCCGACGACCGTCGTGGTCGAGCTCGGCCGGACCGTGGCCCCCGGCTCGGCGATCCGCCTGCACCTGCAGTGGCGCCTCCAGGTCGGCGGGCCGGTCGACGACCGCATCTCGCGCCAGGACGGCTCGCTGCGGCTGGGGTCGTTCGTGCCGTTGCTGGCGTGGCAGCCCGGCGTGGGCTGGGCGACCGAGCCCGCCACCTCGGGCTTCGCCGAGGCGGCCACCTCGCCCACCGCCAACTGGCGGTACTCCGTGACCGTGCCCGAGGGGTTCTCGGTGCTGGCATCGGGCCTGACCCTGCCCGACGGCACCTACGTGGCCCAGGCGGTGCGCGACATCGCCGTCAGCGTGGGGCGTTTCACCGTGATCTCGGCCTCCACGCACCTCCCGAACCTGGTGTTGGTGACGGTCGGCGTCCACGACGGCATCGACGACCCCGGCAACTACCTCGGGCCGGTCATCGGCCACCTCAAAGAGCTCGCCGCCCGCTTCGGGCCTTACCCGTGGCCGGCCTACACGGTGTCGATCACCCCGGACCTCGGCGGGGGGATCGAGTACCCGATGCACGTCATGCAGGGGCCCGGCACCGATGGCCGCACCACTCCGCACGAGGCCGCCCACATGTGGTTCTACGGCCTGGTCGGGAACAACCAGGCGCTGCACCCGTACCTGGACGAGGGCCTGGCCACGTACGCAGAGGGCCGGCTCCTCGGCTCACTCGACGCCATGGCCGCCAAGAGAGTGCCCGCCGACGGCATCGGCCGTGCCGGCGCCGACATGGCGTACTGGGAGCCGCGCCCGAGGAGCTACTACCGCAGCGTGTACGTGCAGACCGCGGTCGCCCTGGCCCGGTTGGGCGACCTCGACCGCGTCGACTGCGCACTGGCCCGCTACGTCTCCGAGAACGCCTACTCGATCGCGACGCCCGACGACCTGGTCCGGGCGCTCGACGAGGTGTTCACCGACTGGCGGCCCGTCCTGGCCGCCGCCGGGCTGCCCTGACCGGCAGCTCAGTCGCCCCGCTCGCGGAGGAACCGCTCGACCTCTTCGATGAGGTCGCCGGGCTCGCCCTTGGCCACGCCCTCGTCGTGGCGCTGCTCGAGCGCCGCCACGTAGTCGCGGGTCTCGTCGTCGTCGTCGACGAGCTCGTTGATCTGGCGTTCGTAGGACGCCGATGCGATCTCGAGATCGGTGGTGATGACGCCCGACGTCGAGCATGGCCGCCGTCTTCTCGACCAGGGCGAGCGTGGCCTTGGGCGACGGGGCGCCGGGACGTAGGTGGGGACCGCAGCCCACAGCGAGGCCGAGACGGGATGCCGGCGTCACGGCAGGCGGCGTGCAGCACACCGACGATGCCGGTGGGGCCCTCGTACTGCGACTGCTCGAGCGCCGAGCCGCTCGACCACCTCGGGGTCGTAGGCGGTGCCGGCGACGCTGACCGGCCGGCTGTGGGGCACCTCGGCCAGCAGCGCGCCGAGCGTGACGACCATCGAGGCGTCGAACGTGGTGGCCACCTCGATGACCAGCTCGCAGAACGTCCGCCACCGCAGCTGGGGCTCGATGCCCTGGACCAGGATGACGTCGCGGCCGCTGCCGGGGAGCGTGCCGGCGAGGAACTGGTTCGTCGGCCAGTCGATGACCCGCCGGCCGTCCTCGATGCGGACCTCGGGCCGGGTGGAGGTGAAGTCGAAGAACTCCTCGGGATCGATCGTGGCGAACGGCGCGGCATCCCAGCGGTCGCGGAACCAGGCGAGCGCCGAAGAAGCGGCGTCGCCGGCGTCGTTCCAACCCTCGAACGCGGCGATCAGTACCGGGCGGTCGAGCGTCGGGCGGTAGGTCCAACGGAGGTGCTCCACCCCTCCGAGGTTACCGGGGCCGCTCCCCGGCGCCGATGGGCCGACCGCAGTCCTCCGGCCGGATCAGCCCTGGATCAGGCGCAGTTCAGGCGCTGTCCTGGCGCTCCAGGATCGGGTCCCCGGCGACCGGGAGGCGCTCGCAGAGCTGGCCGACCGCCGCCTCGACGTCGTGGCGGCGCCGGAGCTCGGCCCGGCAGTTCCGCACGGCACCGGGGGTGCCGAACGACTCGCCCACCATGATCCGGATCGTGTCCAACAGGTCCATGCGCAAACGGTACGGAGCGGCCGGTGACCGGCGGGATCGCCGCGCCGTGGACACCGGGTCACGAGTGGCTGAACAGTGCTGTCGGCGTCGTCGGCCGCCTCCCAGGGCTCGAACGCAGTCCCCGGGGCCGGCGATAGTCTCGCCGCCATGGCAACCGAGGCCCGTTCCGTGTCCGATGTCATGAGCGCACCCGTGCTCACCGCCGGCGGGACGACTCGCTCGCAGCGGTCAGCCGTCGCATGGTCGAAGCCGAGGTCGGATCGGTCATCGTCGTCGACGGCGACCACGCCGGTCGGCATCCTCACCGAACGTGACCTGATCCGGTTCGCGGCCTCGGGGGCGCGGCCGCGGCCGACCACCGTGGCGGAGTGGATGACCGCCGACCCCGACACCGTCGAGCCGGACGCGGGGGTCGCCGAGGCCTACCAGCGGCTGTCCGACAAGGGCTATCGCCACTTCCCGGTCGTCGAGGACGGTGCGCTGGTCGGCGTCGTGTCTCGCTGCGTGACCTGCTCTCGGTCGCCTCCATCCAGCCGGTCACCCACCCCGGCCAGATCGAGGCGCCGCCCGGGCCTCGAGGGCGTCATCGTCGCCGAGACCACGGTGGGCGACGTGCGGGGCCTCGAGGGCTTCTACCACTACCGCCAGTACTCGGCCGTCGATCTCGCCGCCGCCCTCTCGCTCGAGGACGCGTGGTACCTCCTGTTCGAGGGCGCCCTGCCGACCGCGTCCGAGCGCGAGCGCCTTCCTCGACGAGATCCGCCCCTAGCGGGTCATCCCCGACGCGGTCATGGAGATGCTCCCCGCCATCGCCCGGGAGTCCGAGCTCGATCATGGAGGGGCTGCGGACCGCGGTGTCGCTTCGTGGGTGCGACCTCCGACATGCAGCCCGACGCTCGACATCGACCACGCCGCCGCGACGCGCCGACGCGCTGCGATCTGCGCCGTGGTGCCCACCCTGATCATGGCGATGTACCGGCTGCGCTACGGGCGATGGAGCCCATCGCAGCCCTCGGGACGACCTGGGCTACGGGGCCAACTACCTCTGGATGATGGACGGCACCGACCACGATGCCGACATCGGCCGGGCGGTCGAGCAGTACCAGATGACCACCATCGACCACGGCTTCAACGCCTCCACGTTCACCGCCCGCGTCATCTGCTCGACCGGCGCCGACGTTGGCGCCGCCGTCGTCGGCGGGATCGGCGCCTTGTCCGGCCCGCTCCACGGTGGGGCACCGTCCCGTGCCCTCGACCTCCTCGACGCCATCGGCACCGAGGACAACGCCCGCCCGTACCTGGTGGACGCCGTGGAGCACGGCGAGAAGATCATGGGGTTCGGTCACCGCGTCTACAAGACCGACGACCCCCGGTCCGTGTTCCTCCGGGGTGTGGCCGAGCGGATCCAGGCTGACAAGATCGACTTCGCCAAGGTGGTCGAGCAGACCGTGGTCGACGTCCTGGCCGAGCTCAAGCCGGGTCGGAACCTGTACGCCAACGTGGAGTTCTATGCCGGCGTGGTGATGGACCACTGCGGGCTGCCGCGCGAGCTGTTCACCCCCACCTTCGCCTCGTCCCGGGTCATCGGCTGGTGCGCCAACATCCTCGAGCAGGCAGCCGACAACCGGATCATCCGGCCGTCGGCCCGCTACGTGGGCCCCCCGCCACCCCAGCCCCTGCCGTGACCGCCACCCCGGCGTCCGCCGCGGCTGGCCGGCGGATCGTCGTCGTCGACAACGACCCCGATGCCCTCGAGCTCATCCGGCTCGACCTGGCCCTCGAGGGCCACGACATCGTCGGGTCGGCATCCGGCGGGCACGAGGCTCTCGACCTCGTGGCGCGCCTCCGCCCGGACGTGCTCGTCGTGGACCACCGGATGCCCCCCGGCCCCTGGGGGATCGAGGTGGCCCGGTTGGTGCGCCAGCGCCATCCCAGCGTGCAGGTCGTCGTGTACAGCAACTACCAGTCAGATGACCTCATGGCCGAGGCGCGGTCCCTCGGGGTGGCCTTCGTCCCGAAGGGGAACCTGCGCACGTTGCGGCGCGCCGTGGCGCCTCGCTGAGCGTCGGCGGGGTTCAGTCGTGCCGTGCCAGGCGCATGACCGTCGACGGCAGCTCCATGAAGAGGTCCTTGCGCAGGCACGTGATGCCCAGGGCCGCGGCCTCGTCGGTGATCTCCGGCGTGAGGTAGGCCGAGAACAGCAGCACCGTCGCCCGCGGATCCTCGGTGAGGATCTGCTCGGCGGCCTCGATGCCGGTGAGGCCGGGCATCCGGTAGTCGAGCACGCACACGTCGGGGTGGGTGGCGCGGAAGGCGGCCAGCGCCCCCGGACCGTCCTCGGCCTCAGCCACGATGTCGAGTCCGGCCTCGGAGCCGATGGTGGTGCGGACCAAGAGGCGCATGTCGAAGTCGTCGTCGGCGATCAAGACCCGGACGGTGTCCTCGAGTGTGTTCATCAGGCGTCGTCGTCTCCGGGGGTCGAGGCCGATCGAACCGGCCGCCGGCCCATGGTACGTGGCACGCTGGTGCGCAGGCCGGTCCATCTCGGATCCGACGACCGGCGCACGACTCGGGGGGAGCCGGTGACGCGAGGTGAAGGGCGGGGTGTCCGTGTCCGATGATCGTGAGTCGGGCCTCGCCAACTGGTTGGCGGCGCTCGGACTGGTCACGGTCGTCGTCCTCGCCGTGGTGGCGTTCACGGTCGTGTCGTCGCGGCGCCACGAGATCGACCGGCTCGACGCGCTGGTCGACGTCGAGCACCGCGCCGGTCTCGCCGCCGTGAGACTCACGCAGATGCAGACCGCCGTCGAGCACGCTGACGTGACGGCCTGCGGCACGGGGGATCCGATCGAGCCCGGCCTCTCCGGGATGGCTGCCGTGGCGTGCCTGCGCCCGAACGGGACGCCGTACCCCGGCAGCAGCACCTGGGATGTGCCCACGGTCGCGGCCGACGACCCCGCGCTGCGAACGGCATTCGCGCGTGCCACCGACCGGGGCGCGGTCGTGCTCAGTGCCCCGACGGCCGGAACCCGCCCGGCCTCCGTCGTTGCAGCGCCGTTCTACCGCGTCGGAGGGGCGGCATCGCACCAGGCCTCGGCGCCCTCCGTGGCGGCGCGACGCGACGAGCTGGCCGGCTTCGTCGCCGCACGGATCGACGTGGACTCCTTGTTCGGATCGCTCCCCGACGGGTGGCAGATCACCGACGGCACCACCGCCCTCGCCGGCCCTGCGGCGCTCGGGTCGGCGGCCGAACAGGTCGACCTGCCCGTGCTCGACCGCCAGTGGACGATCGCCGCGCCGGTCCCCGGTTCGGGAGGGGTGCGAGCGGCGCGCGCTGGCTCCTGCTCGGGCTGGCGATGCTCGCCGTGGCCCTGCTCGCGGCGGGCGATCTGTCCCGGCGGCGGACACTTCGCGGCCGAGCGGCGGCCGCCAGGTCTGCCGAGGACCGCGCCTCGGCGATCCGGATGCTGGCCGGCGCCGTGGAGCAGAGCCAGGGCCTCGAGGAGATCCTGCCGGCGCTCGCCGTGCAGCTCTCCGACGAGCTGGGACTCATCGGGCTGTCGCTGCGGGTGTCGAACCCGTCGGGCGGCGACCGAGAGCTGTTCGTCCACGGCGTCTCCCCGGATCCAACCGTCCGGTCGGCGGCCGGGCGCGACACCCACCTGGCGTCGGGGGAGACGATGGCGATCGAGTTGCACCGCGCCGAGCGCTCGGTGGCCGTGCTGCGCGTCGTCGCCGGCGTCCCGCTCGACCATCGCGGCATCGACCTGCTTCATGTGGCCGGCGAGATGATCACGTCCACGGTCATCTCGGCTCGGAGCCTGGAACAGCAACAAGAGGCGCTGACGAGGCTCGAGGAGCTCGACGAGCTCAAGACCACGTTCCTCGGCGTGGCCTCCCATGAGCTGCGGACGCCGGCCACCGCCATCTCGGGGTTGGCGTCCGTGCTGGCCAAGCGGTGGGACGAGCTCAAGGAGAACGACCGCCGGGTGTTCGCCCAACGGATCGCGACCAACGCCGACTCGCTCAACGCCCTCGTCCAGGACCTGCTCGACTTCGCCCGGTTGGAGCGAGGTGACGTGCAGCTCGCGCTCGAGCCCGTCGATCTGTCGGTGGCCGTGGCGTCGGTCCTCGACCGGTTGGCGACCGTGTGGGACAGCCACGTGATCAACCGCCGTCTGGAGCCGCAGGTCTGGGTCCACGGCGACGAGAACGCCCTCGGCCGGGTCGTGACGAACCTCGTCTCGAACGCCGTGAAGTTCTCGCCTGCCGGAGAGACCATCACCGTGACCGTCGCCCGGCTCGGCGACCGTGCGGCGCTCGTCATCGACGATGCCGGCCCGGGGGTGCCCGAGCACGAACGGAAGAACATCTTCGTGCGGTTCTTCCGGGGGTCGGGCGACTCCGTCGTGCGCACCCGAGGGGTCGGGATCGGTCTGTCGGTGGTGAGCGACTTCGTGGACCAGATGGACGGCACCGTCCGGGTCGAGGCGGCCCCGACGGGCGGGGCGCGTTTCGTCGTGGAGCTCGATGCCATCGATCGGCTCGAGGCAACCGAGGAGGAACGAGATGTTGCGTCGACGTGATCGGCTGCTGCCCATCGCCGCGTTCGTCGTGCTCGCGCTGGTCGGGGTGCTCGTCCTCGTGTTGCTGGCGGGTGCGATCAGCAGCGGTCGCCATGCACTCGAGGACTCGGTGCAGGCCGAGGTGGATGCGCTCGCCCGCAGCCAGAACTCGCGGCATCTCCAGCCAGCTCACGTCCACCCAGGGGTTCCTGGCCGGACGGGAGCTCGACTTGGAGGTGGGCAGTGCGCGCGACCTCGCAGCCTTCGACGACGTCGTCCAGCTGTTCGAGAGCACCGACGACATCTCGACCGGCTTCTACCTGACGGACGCGTCGGGCCGGATCACCCAGGGGTTTCGCGTGCCCGCTGGTGCGATCGGGCGACCACCGGACCGGCCCGGCTTCGACGAGGCCATGGCGACGCTGCGCGCCGATGCGCTCGGGATCCCGGCGTGTGGCTCCCGGTCGACACCGGGCCTCACCGCCGCGGTTCCGACTGTGGCCGTCGTCCTCCCCATCGCCACACGGGAGCGTGACGCCGTCGCTGCGGGGCGCGTTCGTGTTCGAGCAGGAGGTGGCGGCCGACGGCGCGTTCAACCAGGAGATCAGCCAGCTGCGCCGGGGTGACACCGGCGAGTACCTCGTCTACGACCAGCGAGGCGGCATCATCGCGGCCAACAACCCGTCCCTGGTCGGCAGTCGGTCCCCGATCCCGCGTTTCCTCGACCGCCGCGACGGGCTCCACCGCCGCGACGGCCGGTCCACGTCATCGCCGACGTCCCGAGCGCCGGCTGGCGCATCGCCTTCACCCAGGACGCGACGAGTTCGAGTGTCCCTCGCCGGCCCGCTGCAGCAGGTCGGCTCGTGATCGTCGTCGTCTTCCTCGCCGTCGGCGTCCTCGCTTCCTGGCCCTGGCCCGGCGGCTCCGGGCCGCCCGGGAGGAGCAAGAGCGGCTGCAGCGGCTCAGCGAGACCCAGGAGGAGTTCATCAGCATCGTCTCCCACGAGCTGCGGACGCCCGTGGCGGGCGTGCTCGGGTTCCTGCAGACGACCATGGACCACTGGGAGTCCATGACCGACACCGAGCGGTTCAACGCGCTGCGCCGCTCGGCCAGCAACGCCCGGCGCCTCCAGGGCCTCACTCGCGACGTGCTGGACTCCCAGGCCGTGGAGTCCGGCCGGATGTCGTACGCGATGGGCGACGCCGACCTCGCCGAGGAGGTCGACGTGGCGGTCGAGGCCGCCGTCGGCGATGTACCCGCGCCTCACCGTCGAGGCCCAGCTCGACGCCCCGCGGGTGCCGGTCGTCGTCGACGTCGACCGCATCCAGCAGGTGCTCACCAACCTGCTCGACAACGCCGCCAAGTGTCGCCCCCCGACGGCACCGTGACGGTCCGGCTCTGGGAGCGAGGGCGACGAGGCCTTGTGTCGGTCAGCCGACCAGGGGCCGGGCCTCTCCGCCGACCTCCAGGACCGCGTCTTCGACAAGTTCGTCCGCGGCCGCGACCCCAGCGTCAGCGGCACCGGCCTCGGCCTGTACATCTCCCGCCAGATCCTCGACGCCCATGACGGCACGATCCGGTCGAGACGGGCGAATCCGAGGGCGGCGCGACCTTCACCTTCTCCCTGCCGATCCGCCGGCGTCGCCCCCCGCTAGTTTCGCCCGGCGTGTTCATCGAGATCGTCGCCGAGGTCACCGACGAGCTGGTCGCCGCCTTCGAACGCCTGATCCCCCAGCTGTCCCGTTCGAGCCCGCCGCCCGGCCGCGACGAGCTGGTCGACATCGTCACCTCGCGCCGGCCTGACCGACCTGTTCCTCGTCACCGACGACGACGGCACCATCATCGGCACGTCCACCCTCGTGACGTTCCGCATCCCCACCGGTCGGCGGGCGTGGATCGAGGACGTGGTCGTCGACGAAGCCGCCGCCGGCCAAGGCGTGGGCGGCATGCTCACCCGGGCGATGATCGATCGGGCCGAGGAGCTCGGCTGCACCACCGTCGACCTGACGTCACGGCCCTCCCGTGAGGCCGCCAACCGGCTCTACGAGCGCGAGGGGTTCGTGCGGCGGGACACGAACGTGTGGCGCTTCACCCTCGACTAGATCCTCCGATGTGGATGACGTCGCGCTCGGTGCCGACGGACACCGGGACATCGGTCTGGTCGGCCAGGGCGGCGCACAGCGCTGCCACCTGGTCGTCGGTCCGGCCCGGGTGGTGGTGGATGAGCACGAGCCGCCCGACGCCGGCGGCCTCGGCCAGCGCCACGGCGTAGTCGGCGGCGGCGTTGGGGACCTCCGGGCGGCGGCGCACCTCCTCCGCGGTCCACTGGGCGTCGTGGAACAGGACGTCGACGCCGGCCACGAGGGCGCACGCATCGGGGAGCACCGCACCGGTCCCGTCGGGGCCGGGGTCGACCCGGTGGGGTCCGTGGTCGGGCAGGTAGGCGAACGACCCGCTGGCGTCCTCGACCCGGAGCCCCATGGTCCGTCCCCCGCCGTGGGGCAGCTCGCGAGCCAGCATCCGGAAACCATCGGCGTCGAAGGCTCCGTCGTCGTACGTGCCCACGTCCCAGTGCCCTCGGAGTGTGGACGCCGAGACCGGGAAGAACGGGGGTGACATGAGCCCGTCCAGCAGGGCGGCGCCGTCGACGCCCTGGTCCGGGACGCGGACGGACACCTGCGCGTCGGGATGGTCGCCCGACGTGAAGAACGGCAGGCCCATCACGTGGTCCCAGTGCACGTGCGTCAGCACGATCGTCCCGGCGAAGGGACGGTCGCCGAGGACGGCGCTCAACTTCTTCAGGCCGGTGCCGGCATCGAGGACGAGCGTGGGCACGTCACCGTCGTGGGCGACCGCCAGGCTCGATGTGCTGCCGCCCACGGTGGCGAACGAGGGTCCCGTGGCGGGTGTCGATCCCCGGACCCCGCAGAGGTGCAGCCGCACTCCGCCACGGTAGTGCACGGCCTGTGGGTGCCACGGCAGCGTGTAGCGTCCCGCGATGCGCTACCTGGTGGCGTCCGATCTCCACTACGGGCTGCAGCAACTCGACTGGATCGCCGGCGAGGCGGCCGATTTCGACGCCGTCGTCCTCGCCGGCGACCACCTCGATGTCGGTGGCCGGGTGGACCTGAACGCCCAGATCACCCTGATGGTGGCGTACCTCGCCCAGCTCGCCGACCGCACCACGGTGATCGTCAACTCCGGCAACCACGACCTCGACAGCCGGCGCGCCGACGGTGAGAAGGGGGCGGCGTGGATGGCCGAGATCGACCCCCGTGTCACCGTCGACGGCGGCACGGTTCTCGTGGACGTGGACCTCGTGTCGTCCTGTGCGTGGTGGGAGGGCCCCGTGTCGAGGGGAGAGGTGGAGGCGCAGCTGGAAGCAGCGGCCGCGCAACCGCGCGACGGAGCCTGGATCTGGGTGTACCACTCACCGCCCGACCGATCACCCACATCGTGGTCGGGCAAGCGCCACTTCGGCGACGACGTGCTCGAACGCGATGATCGAGCGTCACGGCCCGGACCTGGTGCTCACCGGGCACGTGCACGAGGCGCCCTTCCGTTCCGATGGCTCCTGGCACGACCGAATCGGTGACACCGTGGTGCTCAACGCCGGCCGCCAACTCGGCCCGGTGCCCGCCCACATCATTCTCGACACGGCGGAGCGGTCAGCGGCGTGGTGGACCTTCGAGGACCAGGGGACGCTCCAGTTCTGACGGAGGGCTCGCCGGGCCCCAGTGCCCGGTCAGTACGGGCTCTCGTCCTCCCGCTCGGACCCCGGGTCGGGCTGGTCACGGGTACTGCCGAGGATGTCCTCGAGCACCCGCGGGACGAGGCCGAGGACGTCGTCGCGATCGGCGAACTGGGCCTGGAGGTCGCTCAGGTAGGTCGACACCTGCCACAGCCGTCCGGCCAGCAGGGTGGCGAGGTAGCGACCGAAGCCGGGGTAGCGGACGAAGAAGGCCTCGGCGTCGTCGATGCGACGCACGGTCGCTGGACCCACCGCCACCACATCCGCGGTGGCGGGCGACTGCAGGAGCAGACCCATCTCGCCCACGATCGCGCCCGGCTCGTCGATGCGGGCGACGGTGCGGCCGCCCCGCCGGATCTCGAGCACGCCGGAGACGAGGACCAGCAGCGACCCGCTGCGCACACCCTCCTCCAGCAGGAGGGCACCGTCTTCGACCTCGGCGGCCGGGTGGTCGTGGGTGATCGCCAGGATGTCCGATGCGTCCACCAGGCCTCCTCGGTGGGGGTCCCACCCTCGTCGGATCGTCGCCGGACGCTAGCCGACCGGATCCACGCTTCGGACAGGGGGTTGCACGAACTCCGGTAAGCATGCCTAACATGGTGGCTGTGTTCGCGAACTTCCTGATCGGTCTCCGCGAGGGTCTCGAGGCAGCCCTCGTCGTCGGCATCCTCGTCGCCTACCTGGTGAAGACCGAACGCACGGACCGCTCTGCGTCCGCTGTGGATCGGCGTCGGCCTGGCCGTGGGCCTCTCGCTCGGGGTGGGGGCGCTGCTCACCTTCGCCCAGCACGGGCTCGACACCTTCCGGGCCCAGGAGACCTTCGGCGGTGTCATGTCGTTGGTGGCCGTCGGGTTCGTGACCTGGATGATCTTCTGGATGCAGCGGACCTCTCGGCAGCATCAAGTCCGAGCTGCACGAGCGGCTCGACTCCGTGGTCGCTGGTGGGGCCGGCGGCGTGATCATCACCGCCTTCGTGGCGGTGATCCGCGAAGGCCTCGAGACGGCACTGTTCGTGTGGTCGGCGGCCAAGGCCACCGAGACCACCACCGGCCCGGCCATCGGGGCGTTCCTCGGCATCGCCGTCGCCACCGTGCTCGGATGGCTGCTGTACCGGCGGGCCCTCCACCTGGACCTCGCCAAGTTCTTCACCTGGACCGGCGCCGGCCTCATCGTGGTCGCCGCCGGTGTGCTGGCCTACGGCATCCACGACCTGTGGGAGGCCGGGATCCTGACGGGCTCGTTCTTCGGTGACCCCGCCTTCGACGTCTCCTCCTCCGTCCCGCCGGGGAGCTGGTACGGCACGCTGCTGCGGGGCACGGTGAACTTCCGGCCCGACCCCTCGTGGGCCGAGGTCCTGGTGTGGTTGGCGTACATCAGCGTGGTCATGACGTTGTTCTTCCGCCCTCGCCGGCCGACCGCGCCGCCCGTCCCGGCGCCCCGTGCCGTCCAGGAACCGGTCAGCGCCCGCTGAACGCCAGCTGACCGTCGAACGAACGAACCCGATGAAGGAGATCCTGATGAAGGCCGTCCTGTTGTCCTCGGTCGTCGCGCTCGCCGCGACGCTCGCCGCCTGCGGCGGCGACACCGCCGACGCCGTGGACGTCACCGCCTCCGGCGATGCATGCACCGTGGCGAAAACCGACCTCGCCGCCGGCAAGACGACCTTCCGCGTCCAGAACGAGGGCAACGAGGTCACCGAGGTGTACGTGTACGCCGAGGGCGACCGGGTCGTCACCGAGCGCGAGAACATCGGTCCCGGCACCAGCGCCGAGTTCACGGCGAACCTGGCCGCCGGCACGTACGAGGTGGCGTGCAAGCCCGGTCAGACCGGCGACGGCATCCGCCAGACCATCACCGTCAGCGGTGAGGGCGGCGCCGCCCTTCCCGCCGCCGACTCCGCCGGCCAGAGGATCACCATGGAAGCCCAGGACTACTCCTACACCGGGCTCGACGACCTCTCGATCGAGGCCGGGTCCACCGTGGCGTTCGAGATGGTCAACGACGGCACGGTGGCCCACGAGTTCGAGGTGCTGGGCCCCGACGGCGTTCCCCTCGGCGAGATCGGTCCCACCGACGGTCGGCGACGAGGGCTCCGTGGTGCTCGACTTCGACGAGCCCGGCACCTATCGCTACGTGTGCGGCATCGACGACCACGAGGCCAAGGGCATGGAGGGCACCTTCACCGTCAGCTGACGGCCAGCTCCCGATTGCCGCTGGACCTCCGGGGTCAGGCGGCGGGCCGAGCCAGGTCGAGCACGATCTGAGGCAACGACTCGTAGTCGGACTTGCTCACGCAGGCATCGACGCCGATGGCCTCGGCCTGGGCGATGAGCTCGTCGGTGATGAAGCCGCTGAACAGCACGATGTGCTGCGCCGGCTCCTTGGCCAGCATCTCGGCCGCCACCTCGATACCGCTGCGGCCGGGCATCCGGTTGTCGAGGATCACGACGTCGGGGACCTCGGGCGGATCCAAGCTCTCGAACACGGACAACGCCTCCAGACCGTCGACCGCCTCACCGACGATCTCCACGCCGTGGCGGGCCGACTCCAGGATCACCCGGACGAGGAGCCGCATGTCGATCTCGTCGTCGACGATCAGCACGGTGGGATGGCCATCTCGTGTCACGGACGCATCCTTACCCACCGGCCGGAACCGGACAACCACCGCATCCTGGTCGTCGGCCGCGGTCCACGCTGCTGGGCAGCGAGACTCGACCTCCGACCACGACCGAGGATGGACCCCATGCCACGACAGCTGCGATCGACCATGACCGAGGCCGGGACGCTCGAACTGTCCCTCGCCGACGTCGACCGGCCCGAACCCGGTGACGACGAGGTGGTCATCCGGGTCGAGGCCGCGCCGATCAACCCGTCGGACCTGGGACCGATGTTCGGACCCGCCGACATGCGCACGGCTCGCCGCGAGGGCGATGGGCTCGATCCGCGGGTGGTGGCCGACATCGCGCCCGAGTACCGCTCGATGGTGGCCGCTCGCGTCGGCGTACCGGTCCCGATGGGCAACGAAGGGGCCGGCCACGTCGTTGCCGCTGGATCGTCCGAGGCAGCCCAGGCCCTGATGGGCAAGGTGGTGGCGGTGATCGGCGGCGGGATGTACTCGCAGTTCCGGGTCGCCGCCGCCGACCAGTGTCTGGTGCTCCCCGCGGAGATCACGCCGGCAGAGGGCGCATCGTGCTTCGTCAACCCGCTGACCACCCTCGGAATGGTCGAGACCATGCGCCTCGAGGGCCACACCGCCCTCGTCCACACGGCGGCGGCGTCGAACCTCGGCCAGATGCTCGTGAAGCTCTGCCTCGAGGACGGGATCCCGCTCGTCAACGTCGTACGCCGACAGGAGCAGGTGGACCTGCTGCGCGACCTCGGCGCCACCCACGTCTGCAACTCGAGCGACGACGACTTCGGTGCCTCGCTGGTGGCGGCGCTGACCGAGACCGACGCCACGGTGGGATTCGACGCCACCGGAGGCGGCCGCCTCGCCAGCGACATCCTCGCCGCGATGGAGACCGTGCAGAGCCGGAAGGAAGGCGCCACCGGCCGGTACGGCTCGACCCGGCACAAGCAGGTGTACATCTACGGGGGCCTCGATCGGTCGCCGACCGTCCTGCACCGCAGCTTCGGCATGGCCTGGGGCGTCGGCGGCTGGCTGCTCCCGTACTTCCTGGAACGGGTGGGTCAGGAGCGCGCCGATGCCTTGCGCCAGCGGGTCGCCTCCGAGATCACCACCACCTTCGCCAGCAGCTACACGGCCGAGATCTCGCTGGAGGAGGCCATCAGCCTGGAGGCGATCGCGGGGTACGGCCGCCAGGCCACGGGCGAGAAGTACCTCGTCAACCCGAACAAGGGCCTGGACTGACGCTCGGGCGCCGAACCGGCGTCACGTCCAGGACGAGTTGTACCCGGCGTCCTCGACGGCGACGGCGTCGGCGAGGACCTGCAGCGGCCGGAAGGTGTCGATCATCACCGCCACTTCGCTCGTTCCCTCGGCGGCGTCGGCCTTGTCGGACGACCCCGGCTGGGGTCCGTGGATGAAGCCGGTGGGATGCACCGAGATCGACCCCCGCCCGATGCCCGAGCCCGACCGGCTCATGAAGTCGCCCTCGGCGTAGAAGAGCACCTCGTCGCTGTCGACGTTGTGGTGGTGGTAGGGGACGCGAACGGCATCGGGGTCGAAGTCGTAGGGGCGCGGGACGAAGGAGCACACGACCGCGCCGGGCAGGGCCCACGTCTGGTGCACCGGCGGCGGCTGGTGGATGCGGCCGACGATCGGTTCGAAGTCGTGGATGCTCAGGGCGTGGGGATACAGGCAGCCGTCCCACCCCACCACGTCGAAGGGGTGGGTGGCCTGGCGGTACCGGGTCCATCCCTGGCGGTCCCGGACGAGGACGGCGACATCGGATCCGTCGAGGACGAGGGTCTCCTCCGGCGCGCGCAGGTCGCGCTCGGAGAACGGCGCCCCCTCGAGCAACTGGCCGTGGGGGGACAGGTAGGCGTCGGGGATCCGGACGTGACCGCTCGACTCGATGACGAGGGCGGCGGCGCCGTGCTCGCCGGGGACCCACCGGTGGGTGACGCCGGCCGGGACGACGACGTAGTCGCCGGGCTCGACCGCGAGCGGGCCGAACACCGAGTCGAGGGTGGCGGATCCGTCGTGGAGATAGACGAGCTCGTCACCGACGGCACACCGGTAGAGCGGCGAGGGCGTGTCGGCGGTGACGAAGGCGATGGTGACGTCCGGGTTGGTGAGGAGCCGGCGGCGACCGGTCACGAGGTCACCGCCGGTGGGCAGTCCGCCGGTGCGGAAGTGGCGCGGCCCGCGCCCGTCGCCCGGAGGGGACTCGGGCATCTCCACCGCCTCCACTCCGAGGATGGCCGACGGCGAGCACCGGTGGTACAGCAACGCCGACTCCCGGGAGAAGCCCTCGGTGCCGACGAGCTCCTCGGCCAGGCGCCGGCCGTCGTCGTCGTAGGCCTTGGTGTGCCGCTTGGGCGGGACGACGCCGACGGAGCGGTAGTAGGGCATCAGGGAACCTCCTGGGCGGGAAGGACGGTACCGGTGACGTCGGCCAGCGTGCCGGGGTCGGGGCCGGACCATGAGCCGGACAAGGTGATGGTGTCGCCGTCCTCGAGCCAGGAGCGCGTGGAGCCGTCGTCGAGCGTGACCGGGGCCTCGCCGTTGCGGGCCGCTTCGATGAGCGAACCCTCCTGGCCGGCGCCCGGCCCGGAGATGGTCCCCGAGGCGTACAGGTCGCCACGGTGCAGCCCCGCGCCGTTGGCCGTCAGGTGCGTGAGCTGTTGGGCGAAGGTCCACCACAGCTCCCGGGCGTTGGCCCGGCCCACCACCGTGTCGTTCACCGACCAGGCGAGGTCCAGGTCGAGGGCCCAGTCCCGCTCGGCGCCGAGGACCGGGTCGGGAGCCGGCTCCTGCACCGGCGGCGGGACGAGGGGGACGGCGCCGAGCGGCGTGATCCAGCCCGCGATCGACGTGGCGAAGCTCTTGCCGGCGAAGGGCCCGAGCGGCCGGTACTCGAACGCCTGGATGTCTCGCGCCGACCAGTCGTTCACCGAGCGCGACGCCGAAGACGTGATCGGCGGCCGCGTCGGGTGCGACCACCGTTCCCATCGCCACGTCGGTCCCCACCACGAAGCCGAGCTCGAGTTCGAGGTCGAGGCGCCGCGTGGGGACTCGTTCGCCCGGGCCGACGAGGCCGACGGGCCGACGGATCGGGGTGCCCGAGACCACGATCGACCCGGCCCGGCCGTGGTAACCGATCGGCAGATGTCGCCAGCTCGGCGGGAGCGGCTCCTCGCCGGGACGCAGGATCCGGCCCAGGTTCGTGGCGTGGTGCTCGGAGGCGTAGAAGTCGATGTAGTCGCGCGGCCGGACGGGCAGGACCACGTCGACGTCGCCGACGGGGACGGAGGCCGGATCGGTGGCGAGGTGCTCGGTGACCGCGCCGTGGACGTCGTCCCACCCGCGGCGGCCGAGGGCGAGGAGCGGATCGAGGGAGTCGGCGCCGGCCACGTGGTCGGGAACGCCCGTCACACCGCGGAGGTCGACGGCGGACTGGTCGAGGCGGGCGGCGAGATGGGTGCCGCCGTCGGCCGATCGGACGATGCCGTAGGCGTGGCGCACGCTGCGCCGGTTCAGAGGTGTCCTCGGCGGGCCTGGTCCCGTTCGATGGCCTCGAACAGCGCCTTGAAGTTGCCCTCGCCGAACCCCTTCGCGCCACGGCGTTCGATGATCTCGAAGAACACCGTGGGGCGGTCGGTGATCGTCTCGGTGAAGATCTGCAGCAGGTAGCCGTCGTGGTCGCGGTCGGCCAGGATGTTGAGCCGCTGCAGCTCGTCCCAGGGCAGGTCGAAGTCGGCGAGGCGCGCCTTGGCCTCGGCGTAGTACGTCTCGGGCACGGTCATGAAGCGCACGCCGCGCTGGCGGAGGGCATCGACGGTGGCGACGATGTCGTCGGTGCGCATGGCGATGTGCTGGACGCCGGGGCCGTCGTAGCACTCGAGGTACTCCTGGATCTGGCTCTTCTTGCGTCCGTCGGCCGGCTCGTTGAGCGGCATCACGACCTTGGACCCGTCCCACACCACCGTCGACATGAGCGCCGAGTACTCCGTGGCGATCTGGGCGTCGTCGAAGTGCACCAGCTGGTCGAAGCCCATGACCGACGCGTAGAAGTCGACCCATTCGTCGAGCCGGCCCTTCTCGACGTTGCCGACCACGTGATCGAGGCCGACCAGTCCCACGGGCGGGCCGACCGGCTCCGGGGGCAGGCCCTCGTCGTCGTAGCCCGGTTCGAGACGGGACCGGGTCCCTTCGCCTCCGACGTAGCGGCCCCGGTCGACGAAGGTGTGCACGGTCTCGCCGTAGGTGGCGATCTGCGCCAGCCGGAGCGTCCCGAGGTCGTCGGTCTCCTCCCACGGTTCGCGGACGGACCGAGCGCCGCGGCGCACGGCGTCGGCATGGGTGGCGGCGGCGTCGTCGACGATCCAGGCCAGGTCGTGGACGCCGTCGCCGTGGGTGCGGACGTGCTCGGCGATGGGCGAGTCGGCCGAGAGAGCACCCGTGATCACGAAGCGGATGTCGCCCTGCTCGAGCACGTAGCTGACCCGGTCCCCGACCCCCGACTCGGGGCCGGCGTAGCCGGTGCACCGGAACCCGAACGCCGACATCAGGAACCCGGCGGTGCTGCGGGCGTTCCCGACCCAGAACTCGATGCAGTCCCATCCCCGCAGTCGGGTGGCGGGCACGCTCGCCGACACGGTCGGTTCGGTGGTGACGGGTGAGGTGGTCATGCGTACTCCTCGATGTACGTGGTGTCGTCGTACGAGTCGAAGAACGCCGTCAGATCGGCGATCATCTCGTCGACGCTCTCGGCGGCGAACAGCACTGGTTGGTACTGGGTGATGTCATAGGAGGTCGTACCCATCTCGGCGATGTTCCATGGCCGGACCTCGGCGTCGCGGAAGACCTGGATCTCGCCGAACGACGACAGCAACCCGGCCCCGTAGGCCCGGATCTCGTCGTCCTCGCGGACCACGCCGAACTCGAGCGTGAACCAGAAGACCCGGCTGAAGAGCTCGAGCGCGGCCTCGGTGGTGGCTCGCTGCGAGGCCCGTCCCGCGGCTTCGTACAGGTCGGCGAGGCGGGCGGAGGAGAGCATCGTGGCGTGGCCGATGATCTCGTGCACGATGTCGGGTTCGGGCGTGTAGAAGGGCACCGAGTGGTGGCGGATGTACTGCGTCGACAGGAAGGTGCGCTCGGCCAGTGCGCCGTAGAAGGTGCGGGTCGGCACCAATCCCGGCACCGGCCGGATGCGGAACCCGGTCAGCTCGCGGGTCCGGGCGTCGACCTCGCGGAGCTGCGGCACGCGGTCGGTGGGGAGGCCGAGCCGTTCGATGCCGGCGCGCATCTCGGCGCAGGCGAATCGCTGGTGGAGGCCGGCCAGCTCCCGGGACACGGTGGCCCAGACCTGGTCTTCCTCGGCGGTGTAGTGCACGTCCGGGATGGGGGAGCCGGGGCGGTACTCCTTGCCGACGGCCGCGATGTGGGCGCGGCGTTCGAGGTAGTCCTCGTCGCTGATCCCCGGGTGATCGGCGGGCAGGGCCACGGCCAGCTCGCGCATCTGTCCATCATGGACCCCGAACGGTGATCTGTCGACCGATGTGGCAGCTGCGGGGCGGCGACGACATGCAGATCGCGCTGAACTCGCCCGGATCAGTGGTCAGTACGACATCAGTGCGGGCGAGGTGATGGACGATCAGCCTGGTCCGACGCCGGCCCCGTGGCGCCCCTCGCCCTCGGCGAACCGGGTGGCGCCGGCCGCGGTCTCTCCGGATCGGATGGGGACGAGGCCGAGGCGGGTCTCGTTCGCCATGGCGTCGACGAAGGGCAGCGCCCACTGCTCGTGGACGGAGCGACGGTCGGTTCGCAGGCAGGTCTGGGGGAACGCCACGAGTGACGAGGCCAGCACCCGGGCGGCCTCCAGCGCGCCGCCGGGTTCGGTCACCCGGTTGGCCAACCCCCACTCGCCGGCCTCCTCGCCGGTGACGCCGCGGCCGGTCAGGACCAGGTCCAGCGCCCGGCTCTGGCCGATGAGGCGGGGCAGGCGGACAGTGCCGCCGTCGACCAGCGGCACCCCCCAGCGCCGGCAGTAGACGCCGAAGACGGCATCGCGAGCGGCCACCCGCAGGTCGCACCACAGGGCGAGCTCGAGTCCGCCGGCGACGGCGTGGCCCTCGACGGCGGCCACCACCGGCTTGGAGAGGAACAGCCGCGTGCAGCCGAGGGGGCCGGGACGGGTGACGTCCTCGTCGACCCGGTTGCCGGCGCCCTCGCTGATGGCCTTCAGGTCGGCGCCGGCGCAGAACGTGCCACCGGCCCCCGTGAGCACGGCAACGTCGAGGCCGTCGTCGGCGTCGAAGGCAGTGAACGCCTCGTGGAGCTCGGTTGCCGTCGGGCCGTCGATGGCGTTGCGGCGTTCCGGTCGGTCGATCGTCACCACCAGCACGCGGTCGTGGCGATCCGTGCGGAGCGAACCCGTCATGGCCGGAGTGTACGAACCGGACCCTCCGGACGGGGCAGGATGCGTCCGTGACCTCGCCCCGGCTCGTCGACCGGTTCCGCTCGCGACTGTGGATCCTCCCCTCGTTGCTGGTGGCTGGGTCGGTGGCGACCGGGGCGCTGCTGCCGTCGCTCGATCGCCGCATCGACGTCCCCACCCTGACCGGCGACCCCGAGACCGCCCGCCAGCTCCTGGCCACGGTCGCCACCGCCACCGTCACCTTCGCCGGTCTGGTCTTCTCCATCACGATCGTCGCCCTGCAGCTGACCTCCAGCCAGTTCTCGCCGCGCGTCCTGCGCCAGTTCCTCCGCGACGTCCCGAGCCAGGTCGCCCTCGGGACCTTCGCCGGCGTGTTCCTCTTCGACCTCCTCGTGCTCATGCGCATCTCCAGCTACAAGGAGGCCTTCGTTCCCGAGCTGAGCGTCGACCTCGCCCTGCTGGCCGGCGCCACGTCCGTCTTCACCTTCATCGGCTTCGTGGCCCACATCACCCAGTCGATCCGTGTGGTCCGCATCATCGAGAACGTGACCGCCGAGACGAGGAGGACGGCCCGGTCCCTCCGGCGTGCCGACCCGGACGAGCCCGACCCCGCTGACGTGCTCGCCCCGTTCACGGTGCTGGCCACGGTCGAGCTCCCCGACGCCGGTGCCGTTCTCCAGGACGTCGACATGCACCGTCTCGTCCACCTTGCCGAGCGCCTCGACGTGGTGATGCGAGTCGTCCCGGATACGGGCGACTTCGTGCCGGCCGACACGACGGTGGTGGAGGTGTGGGGGACGGAGGGTCGGACCGTGGACCTCGATTGGCACGACGTCGACGAGATCTTCGGCTTCGGTCCTGAGCGGACCATGACCAGGGACGTGGCCTTCGGCTACCGCCAACTCGCTGACATCGGCGCCAAGGCGCTGTCCCCGGCGATGAACGATCCGACCACGGCGGTGCAGTGCGTCGACCGGCTGCACGACCTCCTGCGGGCGGAGGCGGGTCGTCCCCGCATCGCCCGGGTGCACGACGACTCGGCCGGTCGCCCGAGGGTCGTCCATGCCGCGGTCAGCTGGGACGAGCTCCTCTCCCTGGCCTTCGACGAGATCCGCCTCTACGGTTCCGGCTCGCTGCAGATCGTGCGCCGGCTCCGCGCCGCCCTCGAGGACCTCTACCGAGCCGCCGACACCGATCACTTCGCGGCGCTCGACAACCAGATGGGCCTGCTCGACCGGGCGGTGCGACGCTCGTTCCCCGATCAGGTCGACCGCGCGCACGCCGGCGTGCCGGACGATCAGGGCCTCGGTGACGACGGTGACTGAACCCGCCGCCCCCTCGCCGTCGATCCGAGACGTCGTCGACGCCGACATCGACGCCCTCCGGGAGGTCAACGCTGCCAACGAACCCGAGGTCGGCCCCCTCGACGACGGACGGATCGCCCTGTTCCGCGCCCACGCCGCCCGCTTTCGTGTGGTGCACGACGGCGATGTCGTCGGGTTGTTCGTCGGCCTCACCGAAGGACTCGACTACGCCAGCCCCAACTACCGGTGGTTCGCCGGCCGCCACCCACGCTTCGCCTACGTCGACCGGATCGCGCTCGGTGCCCGCCGCGCGCGGCCTCGGCATCGCCGACGCCCTCTACGACGAGTTCGAGGTCTGGGCCCGCTCCACCGGGCGGCCGGTCGTCTGCGCCGAGGTCAACACGCAGCCGCCCAACCCCCGCTCGCTGCGGTTCCATGCCCGTCGCGGGTTCACCCAGGTGGCGGAGCTGGCGCCGTACGGCGGCGACGAGCGCGTCGCCATGGTGGAGAAGCCGCTCTGACTGTGGGAACCGCCTGATCCCGGGCGAGAATGGGGCGGTGCCTGCCCCCTCCGAACGATTCGATGTCGCCGTGATCGGCGGCGGCCCGGCGGGCGCAGCAGCAGCCATCCGGGCCGCTCGCGGCGGGGCCAGGGTGGTGGTGTTCGAGAAGGGCGCACACGGGCGCGACAAGGTCTGCGGTGACGGCCTGACCCCCCGAGCCGTCGGCGCCCTCGAGGAGCTCGACATCGACTGCTCGGAGGCCCATCGGATCGACGGCCTGCGGATGATCGCCGGCCGGCAGCGCCGCCAGCTCCCGTGGCCCGCGCACGGCCGGTTCCCCGACCACGGCGCCGTCTGGCCCCGCCGACGCCTCGACGCCCACCTGGTCGACGCCGCCGAGAAGGCCGGCGCCGAGCTCGTCTACGAGACCGAGGCGCTGCCCGTGGTCGACGGCGACCGGGTGACCGGCGTCGAGACGGTCGGCGACGGTCCCTCGCGTCGCATCGAAGCCGGGCTCACCGTCATCGCCGCCGGGGCGCAGGGCAAGGCGGCCCGGATGATCGGCGCCGAGCGCGACCCCGACGAGCCCTTCGGCCTCGCCATCCGCTCCTACGTCACCTCTCCCCGCCACGACGACCGGCACCTCGAGGCGTGCCTGACCCTCCGAGATCGTCATGGCACGCCGGTCCCCGGTTACGGCTGGATGTTCCCCTGCGGCGATGGAACGGTGAACATCGGCGTCGGCGCACTGTCGACCATGAAGCGCTTCGGCGATCTCAACCTCAACACGCTGCTCGACGACTACCGGGCGCTGGTCCGCGACGAATGGGACCTGGGCGAGGACATCGAGCGGCCCCGTGCCTGGCGGTTGCCGATGAGCTCGGTGAAGCGGCACGGGCCGGGGTGGGTCGCCATCGGCGATGCCGCCGGGCTCATCAACCCGATGAACGGCGAAGGCATCGACTACGGCCTGGAGTCCGGGATGCTGGCGGCCGACCTCTTCCTCGCCGATCCGTCCACGGCGCCGGCCCGCTACGACGTCGAGATCGGCGAACGGTTCGATGCGTTCCTGCGCACCGGCCGGCGGTTCTCGTTCCTGATCGGGCATCCGTGGATCCTGCGCAACGGCCTCCGGCTCGCCGTCGGGACGCAGGCGGTGGCGAACATCACCCTGGCCGTGATGGGCAACCTCGTCGACAACGACACGCCGGGGACGGCGGGTCGCGTCATGCGCATCGCCGACCGCAGCCTGGCGGTTGCCGATCCGATCCTCCGCAAGACCCGCGCCGCCGCCTGACCCCGCTGCCTCCCGCAGCCGTCAGGGCTCGACGACGACCTTGCCGACGGCTTTGCGGTCCATCAACGCGCGCAGCGCCTCGCCGGCACGGTCCAGCGGGTAGCGCTCCGAGACGTGGGGCCGGATCCTGCCGTCGGCGACCAGACCCAACAACTCGTCGCTGATGGACTGTGCCAGCTCCGGCTGCCGGGCCGTCATGGCGCCGTAGAACACGCCCACGATCTGGCAGCTCTTGAGGAGCGTCAGGTTGAGCGGGATCGACGGGATGCCGGCAGTGAACCCGACCACCAGGAAGCGGCCCTCCCAGCCGATGGCCCGCAACGCCTGTTCGGCATGATCGCCACCGACGCAGTCGTACACCATGTCGACGCCCTGGCCGTCGGTGAGCTCTTTGGCGCGCGCCTTGAGATCCTCGGTCGAGTAGTTGATGGTCTCGTGCGCTCCGTGGTCGCGGCACAGCTGGAGCTTCTCCTCGCTGGACGCGGCGGCGATCACCCGGGCGCCCATGAGATGACCGAGCTCGACGGCTGACAGCCCGACGTTTCCACCGGCGCCGAGCACCAGCAGCGTCTCGCCCTCCTGCAGGTTCCCCCGGTACTTCAACCCGTACAGCGAGGTGCCGTAGGCGTAGTTGAGGCCGGTCGACTCGGCGAAGCCAACGCCATCGGGCAGCCGCCGGGCGCCTCCCGCCGGGATCACGACCAGCTCGGCGAAGCCGCCGACCACGCCGGAACCGCCGACCACGCGGTCGCCGACGGAGAAGCCGTCGACGCCCTCGCCGACGGCCGCGACCTCGCCGGCCACCTCGCCGCCCGGGATGTAGGGCGGTTCGGCCTTGAACTGGTAGCGGTCCTCGAGCATGAGCGTGTCCGGGAACGTCACCGCTGCCGCCTTCACGTCGATGAGGAGCTGCCCGGCACGGGGCTCGGGGTCATCACGATCCTCGACGACCAGATCCTCGGGCGGACCGAACTGCTTGCAGACGACGGCTCTCATGTCGCTCCCTTGTCTCGGCGGCGGAGGATGATCTTCGCATCTCGGGATCGTTGAGCGGTACGAAGGGGGCATGGACGAGCGCACCGTGACCCTTCCCGGCATCCCGAACCCGATCTTCCCGCTCGGCGTGGGCACGTGGGCGTGGGGGGACGAGTCGACCTGGGGCATGGGCGGCTACGACCCTGAGCTGACCGAGGCGGCGATCACCGAGGCGTGGGACGCATCGCTCGACGCCGGCCTCGCCCTCTTCGACACCGCCGAGGTCTACGGCGATGGGGAGAGCGAGCGGATCATCGGCCGGTTGCTCGCGAGGGACCCCGGTCGTCGCGACCGGGTGGTGCTGGCCACGAAGTTCATGCCGATGCCCTACAAGCTCGACGTGAAGCGGGCGATGCGTTCGGCGCTGGAGGCCTCGATCGAACGACTCGGCGTCGACCACGTCGACCTCTACCAACTCCACGGACCCATCAGCCTCCGTTCGCAGGGTGCGCTGGCCGAGGCGTTCGCCGAGGTCCATGCCGCCGGCCTCACCCGAGCCGTCGGGGTCAGCAACTACTCGGCCCGGGAGATGACCAAGATCCACGGTGAGCTGGCCAAGCGCGACGTGCCCCTGGCCAGCAACCAGGTCGAGTACTCGCTGCTGCGACGGTCACCGGAGAGCAGCGGCCTCCTGGAGCGGTGCACGGAGCTGGGCGTGACGCTGCTCGCCTACTCGCCGCTGGGGCAGGGCCGCCTCACCGGGAAGTACTCGGCGTCGAACCCGCCGCCCGGCAAACGGGGGTTCTCCGATCATCCCATGGAGCAGGTCGACGAGATCGTGGTCGTGCTTCGCCGTATCGGCGAGAGCTGCGACCGCACGCCGGCGCAGGTGTCGCTGCGCTGGCTCATCGAGAAGGGCGCCGTACCCATCCCGGGCGCGAAGAACGCGAAGCAGGCGGCCCAGAACGCCGGCGCCCTCGGCTGGACGCTGAGCGCCGACGACGTCGCCGCCCTCGACGCCGTGGCCCTCGAGGGCATCGTCAGCCTCGCCAACCGGTTCTGGCAGCACGGCTGAGCCCTGTCCCCCCAGAGCTCAGCGCCGCCAGATCTCGGCGCCGTCGATCCAGAGCCCCGTGGCGACCGTGCCGGCGACCTCGCCGCCTGCCATCGCGGTGATGTCGTGGTCGACCACCACCAGGTCGGCCGGGGCGCCGGGACGGAGCGACCCACGGTCGTCGTCGAACGCCTCGTAGGCGCTCCCCGTCGTGTAGGCGGCGACGGCGTCGAGCATCGGCACCCGCTCCTCGGGGAGCCATCCGCCGTCGGGCGTGCCGTCCGGGGTCTGACGGGTCACGGCGACCGACAGGCCCGCCAAGGGATCGGCATCGCTGACCGGCCAGTCGCTCCCGAAGCTGATCGGTCCGTGCCGGGCCAGCGTGGCGATCGGGTACTGCACCGCGCTGCGGGCCGGGCCGAGGCGGGGAATGGTCAGGTCGGTCATGACCGGATCGAGTTGGGCCCACAGCGGCTCGAAGTTGGCGATCACGCCGAGGTCGGCGAAGCGGGGACGGTCGGCAGGGTCCACGAGTTGGGTGTGGGCGATCACCGGGCGACGGTCGCGAGCGCCGTTGCGGCTCGACGCCGAGGCGATGGCGTCGAGCGCCATGCGCACCCCGCCGTCGCCGATGGCGTGGACGTGGATCTGGAAGCCGGCGGCATCGGCGGCGACCACCGCCTCCTCGAGCTCGTCCGCCGTCCAGTTGGGCAGCCCGCACGAATGCGGTTCGTCCTCGTACGGCGCCAGCAGGTGGCCGGTGCCCTGCTCGATCACGCCGTCGGCGAAGAACTTCACCGTGCGGGCCGTGAGCCGGCCGGTACACGCCGGGTCGGCGTCGATCTCGTCGCGCAGGGACCGGAAGGCGTCGAACCGGCGATGCCAACGGTCCGGCTCGGCTCGCCATGCGACGTTGACGCGGATGGGCAGCGCCCCCGCCCGGGCGCCGGCCAGGTACACGGCGCCGTCGGCGGGAGACGCCGCCGCCTCCTGGACCCACGCGATGCCGAGCCGGGCCAGGTGGTGCAGACCCCGGTCGAGCCCGGCGCGCATCTCGTCGTCCGCGGGATGGGGCAGGATCCGTTCGACCAACGCCATGGCACCGGCCTCGATCAAGGTGCCCGAGGGCGACCCGTCGGGACGACGGACGATGACACCGAGGGCCGGCTCCGGCGTCTCGGCGTCGATGCCGGCCAGCTCGAGGGCGCGCGAGTTCACCCACATCGTGTGGTAATCGTTCGCCGAGAGCACCACGGGTCGGTCGGCCACGACCGCATCGAGCCAGGTCGCGTCGCCCCGGCCGCCGGGCGGCACGTCGGCTCGGTAGGGGCCGCCGATGATCCAGTCGAGGTCGGGGCGGCGCGCGGCGTGCGACGCCACCGCCTGCACGATCTCGTCGACGGAGTCGCAGTGGTCGAGCGGGAGCCGGCCGAGGTCGATGCCACCCCACAGCGGATGGACGTGGCCGTCGCGGAAGGCGGGCAGCAGCAGACCACCGCCCAGGTCGACCTCGATGCCACCGGCCTCGACGGCGTCGTCGTCGAGGGCGACGACCCGGCCGGCCTCCACGGCCAGGGCGTGGCCGGCGCGGCCGTCGGGCCGGAGCACCGACCCATTGCGGAACAGCAGGCGGTCGCTCATCGCAGCACCCGCCACAGAGCGTCAGCCCGACGGGCCGGCCGGTCGGTGCCGTCCTCGATCCGATCGGCCGAGCTCATGACCCGCAGGGCACCGTTGATGCCGAGCCACCGCAGCGGCTCCGGCTCCCACCGCCGCGAACGGTGTCCGACCCACGGCAGATCGGTCCGCTCGGTGGTCCGTTCGGTGATCAGGTCGGCGAGCGTGCGCCCGGCGAGGTTCGATGCCGCCACGCCCTCGCCCACGTAGCCGCCGGCCGTGGCCAGCCCGCCAGCACGATCGTGCACGACCGACGGGAACCAGTCGCGAGGGACGCCGAGCACCCCACCCCACCGGTGGGTGATGCGGGCGTCGCCGACGGCGGGGAGCAGCTCGCGCAGCGTCTCCTCGATCAGGCGGTGGCGCTCCGAGTCGGTCTCGATGGACTGGTCGATGCGGGAGCCGTAGCCGTAGGGCGCTCCTCGTCCGCCGAAGGCGATGCGTCCGTCCGCCGTGCGCTGCCCGTAGATCACCAGATGCCGGTCGTCGGCGAACGTCTGGCGGTCGGCGAGTCCGATGTCGTCCCAGACGTCGTCGGAGAGCGGCTCGGTGGCGATCATCAGCGAGTACAGGGGCGCCAGGGTGCGGGCTTCGCCGTCGAGGTGTGCGGTGTAGCCCTCTGTTGCCCGGACGACGGTGGTGGCGGTGAGGGTGCCGTGGTCGGTCTCGACCCGTCCGGAGGCGATGCGTGTCGCGGTGGTGCCCTCGGCGATGGTGGCCCCTCGGGCCTCGACGGCGCGCGCCAGGCCGTGCACGAGCTTCGCCGGGTGGAGGGCGGCGGTGTGGGCGAACCACAAGCCGCCGCGGACGTCGGTGGCGGCCAGCTGGGCGCGGGCCTCGTCGGCATCGAGCAGTCGGACGTCGTCCTCGGTCAGGCCGGCGGCGTGGTGGTGATGGACCTCGTCGCGCTGGCGGGCCAGTTGGGCGCCGTTGCGGGCCACCCGCACCGTGCCCCCCTTGGCGAAGTCGCAGTCGATGCCCTCGACCTCGCACACCCGGCCCACCTCGTCGACGGTGGAGAACATCGCCCGCAGGAGTCGCAGGGCCCGTTCGGCGCCGCCGGCGGCGGTGAGCGTGTCGAGGCCGGCGGCGAGCTCGCCCACGCACCACCCGCCGTTGCGGCCGGAGGCCCCGAAGCCCACGTGGTCGCGTTCGATCACGACGATGTCGAGGGAGGGCTCGAGCAGGCTCAGGTAGTAGGCGGTCCACAGCCCGGTGTACCCCGCTCCGACGATGGCCACGTCGGCGTGGTCGGTGACCAGCGGCGGGCGTGTGCGCAGCGGCACATCCAGCGTGTCCTCCCACAGCGAGCGGCCGGAGGCGACAGCGGTCACGAGTCGAACCCGATCCCGAAGCGGTCGAGGAGACGCAGCCACGGTCCCCGGCGACCCTCGTGCCGGTCGGCCTTGGACATGGCCCGCCGGGTCAGCTCCACGCCCACCCACCGCAGCGGCTCGGGCGGAAAGGGGAACGGCTTGGACCGCACCATGGCGAGCGAGGTGCGTTCCGTCTCGACGCCATCGACGAGGTCGAGCGCCGCCCTGGCCCCGAACCGGCTGGCCGCCACGCCGAGCCCGGTGTAGCCCGCCACCCAGGCCAGCCGTCCGTCGTGCTGGGTGCCCCACGTGGCGGTGAAGCGGGTGGTGGTGGCGATGGGGCCGCCCCACCGGTGGGTGAAGCGGACGTCGGCCAGGGCGGGGAAGGTGCGGGCGAAGTGCTCCGCCAGCATCGCGTGGGTCTTCTCGCGTTGGTCGAGCGCGGGCTCGACGCGATTGCCGAAGTGGTACACGGCGTCGTAGCCGCCCCACAGGATCCGGTCGTCCTCGGTCAGCCGGTAGTAGTGGAACTGGTTGCCGGAGTCGGAGACGCCGTCACGGTGGACCCAACCGACGTCGGCGAGCTGGCTGGCGGTGAGCGGTTCGGTGACCAGGACGTGGTCGTAGACCGGCACCACGTAGCGGCGGGGGCGGCGCACCGGTCCGGCGTAGGCGTTGGTGGCCACCACGACCCGGTCGGCGCGAACGGTGGCGCCGGCGGTCCGGACCGCGAGGCGCGCGCCGTCGCGGTCGATGGCGGTCACGGGCGCGTGGTCGTGGACGGTGACCCCCCGGCGCTCGAGGGCATCGGCCAGGCCCCACGCCAGGCGGGCCGGGTCGACCAGCGCGATGCCTTCTCGCACCAGCCCGCCGAGGTAGGTGGGGGAGTCCAGCCGCGCCCTCGTGGCCTCCGAGTCGAGGAGCGTCACCTCGTCGCCGTGCCGACGGTGCGACGCCACCGCCTCGGCCAGCTCCTCGGCCTGCCATCGCTCGGTGGCGACGGCCAGGTCGGCGACGCGCTCGACCCCGGCATCGATGCCCTCGGCGTCGAGGGTGGCGAGCAGCTCGGCGTGGTTCTGGCGACCGAGCCGCTGGAGCAGGTCGAGCTCGTCGGGCCACCGGGCGGCGCCGTTGGCGAGGCCGTGGGTGAGCGACGGGTCGCAGAATCCGCCGTTGCGGGACGACGCCCCGTGGCCGATGCGCTCCGCCTCCAGGACGACGACGCGCCGGCCCTCCTCCTCGCTGGCGTGCATCGCCGTCCACAGCCCCGTGAAGCCGCCGCCCACCACCACCAGGTCGGCGTCCGACGTCCCGCTCGCCGTCGGCCGGGCGGCCGGGGCGTCGGACCGGTCGGTCCAGAACACCGCCGGTCTGGCGTCGGCGAGCGCTCGCTGCGCCGCGGAGGCGACCGTCACGACGGTCCCGGTGTGGCGGCTCGACCCGACCAGCCGTCGGTGGTCTTGGCGACGTCGATGATGGCGGTTCGCAGGTCGGTCATGTCGAGGAGGGTGAAGCGGCCGCCGATGCGACCCCATCCGCTGCGCGTCCGTGAGGCACCGCCGAAGGGCGGATGCGTCTCCCAGAACGACGTCGAGTCGTTGACGACGACCGTGCCGGCCCGAAGCTCCTCGATGTAGCGGTAGGCGCGCGACAGGGAGCTGGTGAAGACGGCCGCCTGCAGCCCGAGCGACGAGGCGTTGGCCAGGGCGATGCCGTCGGCGTCGGTGGCGAACGTGGTGATCGGCACGACCGGGCCGAAGCTCTCGTCGTCGAAGAGCAGCGATCCCGGTTGCACGCCGTCCACCACGGTCAGCTCGTGGAACAGCGACGTCGGCCGGTCCGGTGCCCGGCGCCCGCCGGTCAGGACGGCGAAGCCCCGGTCGGCGGCATCGGCGAGGTGGGCGTCCATCTTGCGCGCCACGGCCTCGTTGTTGAGCGGCCCGAGCGTGGTGTCCGGGTCGAGCGGGTCGCCCAGCACCACGCGTGAGGCGTGGTCGAGGATGCGCTCGACGACCTCGTCGTGCACCGACTCCTGCACCAGCAGCCGTTCCGTGGCCACGCAGCACTGCCCGCTGGCGTAGTGGGCGCCGAACACGGCGGCGGCCGCCGCGGCGTCGAGGTCGGCGTCGTCACAGATGATCTGCGGCCCGTTCCCCGACGCCTCGATCAACGTGCGCTTGAGCCCGGCCGCCCGGACGATCGCTTCCCCGGTGGTGTGGGAACCGACGAAGGCGATGCCGTCCACCCCGGGATGGGTGACCAGGGCTTCGCCCACGGCTCGACGACCGTGGAGCACCGACACCGCCCCCGCCGGCCACCCGGCGTCCACGGCGGCCTCCGCCAGCGCGATCGACGACAGCGGCGTCTCCTCCGACGGCTTCACGATGGCGGGATCACCGGCCGCGAGGGCCGCGGCCAACAACTCCGCCGGGATGTTCATGGGGAAGTTCCACGGCGTGATGAGGGCGTAGACGCCGTTGGGCTTGCGGAACGTGAACACCCGCTTCGCCGGGTCGGCCGACGGCAGTACCTCGGTGGCCAACCGCTTCACCTCCTCGGCCGCCAGCCGGAAGATCTCGGCCGACTCGATGAGCTCGTCCACCGCCTCGCCGGCGAGGGGCTTGCCCGACTCGCGTGCCAGCTGCTCGGCGAGCGGGGCCCGGCGCTCGTCGAGCAGGTCGGCGGTGCGGTGCAGCAGTGCGGCGCGCTCGAAGGTCGTCATCGCCTCGAGCGTCGGTGCCGCAGCCATCGCGCCCCGGACCGCCCGCTCGACATCGTCGTCGCCGGCCGTGCGCAGCTCGGCCAGGATCCGGCCGGTGGCGGGCTCGACGACCTCGACCGTGTCGTCACCGGTGCCCTCGCACCACACCCCGTCCAGCAGCGTCCCCCCGTGGTCCACGCCCCGCATCATCGCATCACGACGGAATCCATCGCCAGTGGTCCGATGAACACCGTGTTTCCGTCGTCATACCCCCTGTACAGAACCGAATCAGTTGGTATGGTCCCTGCGATGACGATGGTCAGGGACGACGTCGTCGGGACGAGCGATGCCGTCGCTGCGGTGCGCCTGTCCGGCGTCACCAAGCGCTTCGACGACGTCGTGGCCGTCGACGGCATCGATCTCGACGTCCGCGACAATGAGTTCTTCTCCCTGCTCGGCCCGTCGGGGTGCGGCAAGACGACGACGCTACGGATGATCGCCGGCCTGGAGTTCCCGACCGAGGGCTCGTTGCGGATCCACGGTGAGGAGATGGGGCTGCTGCCGCCCAACAAGCGGCCGGTGAACACCGTGTTCCAGAGCTACGCCCTGTTCCCGCACATGGACGTGGAGACCAACATCGGCTTCGGCCTCGAGATGCTCAAGGTGTCGAAGCGGGCCCGGCGTTCGATGGTCGGTGACGCGATCGAGTTGGTCCGCCTGCAGGGGATGGAGAAGCGCAAGCCGGCGCAGCTCTCCGGTGGCCAACAGCAACGGGTGGCGCTGGCCCGGGCCCTGGTGAACGAACCGAAGGTGTTGCTGCTCGACGAGCCGCTGGGTGCGCTCGACCTGCAGCTGCGCCAGCAGATGCAGTCCGAGCTCAAGTCGCTCCAGCAGACCGTGGGCATCACGTTCGTGTACGTGACCCACGATCAGGAGGAGGCGTTGACCATGAGCGACCGCATCGGGGTCATGCGCGACGGCCGCCTGCTGCAGGTGGCCGGCCCGGAGGAGCTCTACGAGCGGCCCGCCACCCGCTTCGTCGCCGACTTCATCGGCCGGTCCAACATCCTGCCGGGCACGGTGGCCGGCGCCGACGAGATCGTCCTCGCCAACGGCGATCGGCTGCGGCTCGCCACCACGCAGGCGTCGGGCACGAGCGTGGGCGTCGCCGTCCGCCCCGAGCGCATCACCATCGACCCGCCCGGTCACGAGCGGCCCGACCGGCACCACCTCAACGGTTGGGTCAGCCAGGCCACCTACGTGGGCAACGCCATCGTCTACGAGATCGGCGTCGACTGGATCCAGCTCGAGGTGCGGGCCGCCAACGACGCCAGCCGGCCCCGCTACGGGGTGGGTGACCCGGTCGTCGTGAGCTTCGCCACCGAGCACGCCAGCGTGGTGGAGGACGATCGGTGACCGCGGTGCGTCAACCGGTCGAGGACGGAGGCAGCGCGGCTCCGGCTCCACCGCCGGTGACGCCGGAGTTCGAGCGTCGGGCCGCACGAGCCGACTCGCGACGCGGCTTCCTGCTCGGGTTGCCCGCGCTGCTCTACCTCATCGTGTTCTTCGTGGTGCCCCTCGGCATCATCGTCGCCTACTCCTTCGCCACCCGGAGCCGGACCGGCCGCACCGAGCTGCGCGACTGGAACCTCGACGCCTACCAACGGCTCGGCGACGACATCGTGCGCACCATCGCCATCCGCTCGTTGTGGATCGCCGTGGCCACGACCCTGATCTGCCTCGTCCTGGCGTACCCGCTGGCCTACTTCATCTCGACGCGCAGCCCGACCGTCCGCAACATCTTGCTGGTGGGCGTCATGATCCCGTTCTGGTCGAACTTCCTCGTCCGGACCTATGCCTGGCGGGTGCTGCTCGACAGCGACGGCCTCGTCTCGCAGACCACGCAGGCGCTGGGATTCGGCGAGACCCGGGTGCTGTTCACCCCCACCGCGGTCATGATCGGCCTGGTGTACGGCTACCTGCCGTTCATGGTGCTGCCGCTCTACGCCGCCATCGAGCGCATCGACTGGAGCCTGGTCGAGGCGGCCCGTGACCTGCACGCATCGGCGTGGTCGGCGTTCCGGCGGGTGGTGTGGCCCCTGTCGCTGCCGGGCGTCATCGCCGGCTCCATCCTCGTCTTCGTCCCGAGCTTCGGTGCCTACGTCACTCCTGCCATCCTCGGCGGCAACAAGCAGGGCCTGCTCGGCAGCTACATCGTCAGCCAGTTCCTGTCGGCCCGCAACGGTCCGGTCGGCGCCAGCCTCTCGGTGGTGGTGCTGTCGGTCATGCTCATGGCGACGCTGGTGTACTTCCGCAGCGGGGGGCGGAACCTGTGAAGGGCGTCGCCCGCTCGACGACGGCCCCGACCGGTGCGGCGCGGTGGTGGCTCACGGGCCACGCCGTGCTGGTCTTCGTGTTCTTCTACGCCCCGATCGCCGTGCTCGTCGCCTACTCGTTCGACGACAGCCGGATCATCGGTGGGTGGGACGGCTTGACCCTGCGCTGGTACCGCGACTTCGCCGACAACCAGACGGTGATCGACGCCCTGATGGTCTCGATCAAGGTGGCGATCGTGTCGACGATCATCTCCGTCGTGCTCGGCACGTTGTCGGCGCTGTCGATCGAGCGGTTCCGGTGGAGGGGACGCCGCGTCTTCGACGCCATCTTGTACCTGCCGATCATCATCCCCGACGTCACCATGGCCGTGATGCTGCTGGCGTTCTTCAGCGAGGCCACCGACCTGCTCGACCGCCTGCCGTTCATCGACCTGCGCAGCGGGTTGGAGACGTTGGTGATCTCCCACGTGGCGTTCAACATCTCGTTCGTGTCGGTCGTGGTCCGGGCCCGTCTCGCCAACCTCGACCCGAGCATGGAGGAGGCGGCCGCCGACCTCTACGCCAACCGGTGGCAGAGCTTCCGGCGGGTGACGCTGCCCCAGATCATGCCGGGGATCGTCGGCGGAGCCCTGCTCGCCATCACCTTGTCGCTCGACGACGTCGTGGTCTCCAGCTTCGTGCAGTCGATCGGGTCGACGCCCCTGCCCGTCTACGTCTTCGGCCTGATCCGGCGCGGCGTGACACCGCTCATCAACGCAGTGTCCGTCGTGATGTTGACCGCATCGATCCTTCTCATCCTGCTGTCCCTCTTCGGTACGGCACGTCACATCATCAACCACCGACATGAAGGAGCCCATCCCATGACCCGCTCGAGAGCCCTGGCCGTGCTCCTCGCCGCCGCGCTGTTCGTCGTCGCCTGTGGCGACGACGACTCCGGCGGCGATGCCGCCGCTCCGGATGGGGGAGGTGGTGACGCGACGACGTGTGCGGTGGACCAGACCGACGGCGATCTCGCCCTCTACAACTGGAGCGAGTACATCGACCCCGACCTGATCTCGTCGTTCGAGGACCAGTACAGCGTGTCGGTGACCGAGGACTTCTACCCCTCGAACGAGGAGATGCTGGCCCGCATCCAGGGCGGCGCCACGTTCGACGTGATCGTGCCCTCCGACTACATGGTGTCGGTGATGATCGACGAGGGCCTGCTCATGCCGATCCAGAAGGACGCGGTGCCGAACCTGAGCAACCTCGCCGACCGCTTCGCCGCCGACCTGCCGTACGATCCGAAGGGCGAGTACTCGGTTCCCTACCAGTGGGGGACCACGGGGCTGGGCGTCGATCTGGCCGTGGTCGGTGAAGACGTCCCGCACACGTGGGGCCTGATCTTCGATCCCGAGTTGAGCGCGCAGTACGCCGGCAAGATCACCATGCTCGACGACCCCCGGGAGTCCCTCGGCGCCGCGCTGAAGTACCTCGGTTACTCGCTGAACACCACCGACAAGAGCCAGCTCGACGAGGCCGAGAAGCTGCTCGCCGATGCCATCCCACGGTTGGCGGCCTTCGACTCGGACCAGTACGACGAGCTCCTGATCCAGGGTGAATCGGCCATCGCCCACGGCTACAGCGGCAACTTCTTCACCGCCTTCGACGAGGGTGACAGCGACCTACGAGTACTTCGTCCCCGACGAGGGCGGCACGGTGTGGGTCGACAACATGGCCGTCCCGAAGGATGCGCCGCACCCGTGCACGGCCCACACGTTCGTCAACTACCTGCTGGACGCCGAGAACGGCGCGGCGCTGACGAACTGGAACTACTACGCCAGCCCGAACAAGGCGGCCGAGGAGTTCATCGACCCCGAGATCCTGAGCGACCCGGCCATCTACCCCGATGACGAGCTGAACTCCCGTCTCGAGTTCATCGAGGACACCGGCGACTTCGAGATCAACTACACCGACGCCCTCACCCGCGCCCGAGGCTGATCAGCAGCGGTGACCACCGGCGTCCCGGCCGGTGAGCACCGCCGGCGTCGGGAGCGCCGCGAGCAGCCGGCACGCGGCGCGGCGAAGCCCACCGCCCTGAGCACAGCCGACCGGCCCGTTCAGTGCTTGATCATGACGTGCTTGAGCTCGGTGTAGTGCTCGACCGCGTACATCGACATGTCCTTGCCGTAGCCGGACTGCTTGAAGCCGCCGTGGGGCATCTCGGACATGATCGGGATGTGGTCGTTGACCCAGACGGTGCCGAACCGGAGGGCCTTGCTCATGCGCA
This sequence comes from uncultured Acidimicrobiaceae bacterium, assembly GCA_963811245.1. Lineage (GTDB taxonomy): Bacteria > Actinomycetota > Acidimicrobiia > Acidimicrobiales > Salinilacustritrichaceae > Salinilacustrithrix. The sequence goes on along the minus strand of CAWEQL010000013.1, from coordinate 374,332 downwards.
TGGCCCGGCCGACGTCGGTGGTCCAGACCGCTGGCGGCGAGGCCGTAGTCGACGTCGTTGGCCCACGCGCAGGGCGGTCGTCCTCGTCGGGCGCCGACTGCACGGTGATGACCGGGCCGAACACCTCGCGCTGGACGATCTCGGCGGCCTGGTCGACGCCGACGACCACCGTCGGCTCGTAGAAGAACCCGGCGCCGGCTCGCGTGGCTGCCGCCGACGGTGACCTCGGCGCCGGCGTCCACGGCCCGTCCACGATGCCCGGCCACGCGGTCGCGCTGGTCGGAGGAGACCAGCGGCCCCATGGCGGTGTCCTGCGTCGGTGGGGTCGCCGACGACGATCGACCCGACGGCGTCGCTCATGCGCGGCCACGAAGTCGTCGTGCACCGCCGACGCCGGCGATGCACCCGGCACGGGGCCGTGCAGTCCTGGCCGGAGTTGTAGAAGCCGCCTCGGTGAGGTTGGCGACGACGGCCTCGATGTCGGCGTCGTCGAACACGATGCACCGGCGCCTTGCCGCCGAGCTCGAGGTGGACCCGCTTGAGCGTCTCGGCTCGCGGCCGCGGGCCACGGCCTTGCCGGCGCCGACGCTGCCGGTGAGCGACACCATCGCGACGTCGGGGTGCTCGACGAGCGCCACGCCGGCGGTCTCGCCCTCGGCCGCACACGACGTTGAGCACGCCCGGGCGGCAGGATGTCGGCGGCCAGCTCGGCCAGGCGCAGCGCGGTCAGCGGCGTCAGCTCGGACGGCTTGAGCACGACGGTGTTGCCGGCGGCGAGCGCGGGGCCCGACCTTCCAGGTCGCCATGTTGAGCGGGTAGTTCCACGGGGCGATCGAGCCGACCACGCCGAGCGGCTCACGCCGGACCATCGAGGTGTAGCCCTCCATGTACTCGCCGGCAGCCTTGCCCTCGAGGAACCGGCCCGCCGACGCGAAGAACCGCCAGTTGTCCAGCGTGAGGTCCATCTCGAACTCGATGATCGAGACCGGCTTGCCGACGTTCTGGCATTCGAGGCGGGACAGGTGCTCGCATGTCGGCCTCGATGGCGTCGGCCACGGCGTTGCAGGACCTCGCTGCGCTCCCGTGGCGTCTTGGCCGACCACTCGTCGAAGGCGTCGGCCGCAGCCTGGACCGCGGCGTCGATGTCGGCAGCGGTCGCTGGCCGGTGCGGTGGCGATCTCCTCGCCGGTCGCCGGGTCGACGATGCGGTCGGTCCCCGCCGTCCGCGGGCTGCCACCCACCGACCGCCGATGAAGTTCTGCGTGCGCCATTGCTGCTCCGTTCGTGAGGGACGTCCGCATGTCCTCGCGGGGAGTGGTGAGCAAGGGATCCGACGACGATTTTCGTCGTTGCAACAGGATCTCCACGACGATTTGGTTGAACTCGGGCCGCTGGTGAGTCTGAATCAGTCGTCGACCCGGCCGCGACGAGTAGGACCTGTGATGAGCACCACCGAGAACCTGTCGGCGATGGCGGAGCGGCACCTGTGGGGCCACTTCACGGAGCTGAAGACGGGGTCGACGAGACCCGGGTCATCGAGCGGGGCGACGGGTGCTACGTCTGGGACCACCAGGGCAACCGCTACCTCGACGGCCTCGCCGGGCTGTTCGTCGTGCCAGGTCGGCCACGGCCGCCGCGAGCTCGCGCAGGCGGCGGCCGCCCAGGCCGAGCAAGCTCGCCTACTTCCCGCTCTGGACCTACGCCCACCCGACCGCGATCGAGCTCGCCGACCGGCTCGCCGCGCTCGCCCCGGGCGACCTCAACCGGGTGTTCTTCACCACCGGCGGCGGCGAGGCGGTCGAGTCGGCGTGGAAGCTGGCCCGCCAGTACTTCCGGCCGACGGGCAGCCGAGCCGGTACAAGGTCATCAGCCGCGACCTCGCCTACCACGGCACCACCATCGGGGCGCTGTCCATCACCGGCCTGGCCGCCATCAAGGAGCCGTTCGAGCCGCTGCTGCCCGGCGCGCGTCAAGGTGCGCCAACACCAACCAGTACCGCTGCCGCTTCTGCGCCAGCGCCGACGCCTGCTCGCATGCCGTGCGCCGACGACATCGAGGCGACGATCATCGCGCGAGGGCCCCGAGACGGTGGCCGCGGTGCTTCCTCGAGCCGGTGCAGAACGCCGGCGGCTGCTTCGTGCCGCCCGACGGCTACTTCGCCGAGGTCCGGCGAGATCTGCGACAAGTACGGCGTGCTGCTCGTCTCCGACGAGGTGATCTGCGCCTTCGGCCGGCTCGGCGACTGGTTCGGCTGCCGAGCCGGCTCGGCTACCAGCCCGACATGTTCACCTTCGCCAAGGGGCTCACCTCGGGCTACTCGCCGCTCGGCGCCATGATCGTCAGCGACCGGCTGGCCGAACCCTTCGTCGGGCACCGACGATCGTTCCTGCACGGCATCACCTTCGGCGGCCACCCGGTGAGCTGCGCGGTGGCGCTGGCCAACCTCGACGTCATGGAGCGCGAGGACCTGCTCGGCAACGTGCCGACCAACGAGGGCGCTGTTCCGCACGGCGCTCGACGACCTGCTGCGACCTGCCCGATCGTGGGCGACGTCCGCGGCATGGGCTACTTCTACGGCATCGAGCTGGTGAAGGACCAGCGACGCCGAGGAGACCTTCACCGACGAGGAGTGCGACTGCCTCCTCCGCGGCTTCCTGTCGACCCGGCTGCTCGAGCTCGGCCTGATCTGCCGGGCCGACGACCGGGGCGAGCCCGTGATCCAGCTGTCGCCGCCGCTGATCGCCGGTCCGGATCAGTTCGAAGAGATCAACCAGGTCCTCCGCCAGGCGCTCACCGAGGCCATGTCCGAGATGTCCCTTCGGTAGCGTCGCGTCGTCGAGCGCGCACGGTCTCGACGACACCGACAAGGCGATCATCCGGGAACTGCAGGTCGACGGCCGTCTGCCCCACGCCAAGCTCGCCGGTCGCATCGGGCTGTCGCAGGCGGCCACCCGCCAACGGGTCAAGCGGCTGATCGATACCGGCGTCATGGAGGTGGTGGCGGTCACCGATCCCACCGCTCTCGGCGCCGGCCTGCAGGCCATGTTGGCCATCACCGTCGACGAGGACGCCCGCGGCATCGCCGAGAAGATCGGCACGCTGCCGGAGGTGGACTACCTGGTACTCACGTCGGGCCGGGCCGACATCCTGTGCGAGGTGGTCTGCGCCGGCAACACGCACCTGCTGGAGCTGGTCAACGGCCAACTGCGTGCCATCCCCGGCGTCCGCACGATCGAAGTGTCGACCTACCTGAAGCTGTTCAAGCAGACCTACTCGTGGGGGACGGGCTGACGGCGCCTCACCGGGCCGACAACGCCTCGGCCGGCGGCACGTAGTCGTACCCCAGGGCTTCGGCCACGGCGGCGTCGGTGACCTGTCCGGCGAGCACGTTGAGGCCGTCGCGGAGGTGGTGGTCGCCGTCGAGGGCGCCGACCAGGCCGCGGTCGGCGATGGCCAGCACGTGGGGCAGCGTCGCGTTGTTGAGGGCGTGGGCCGACGTGCGCGGCACGGCGCCGGGCATGTTGGCCACGCAGTAGTGCACGACGCCGTCGACGATGTAGGTCGGATCGTCGTGCGTGGTGGCATGGGAGGTCTCGAAGCAGCCGCCCTGGTCGATGGCGACGTCGACGAGCACGGACCCGGCGCGCATCTTCTTCACCATCTCGGCGGTGACGAGGTGCGGCGCGCGCGGCGCCGGGGACGAGCACGGCGCCGACGACGAGGTCGGCGTCGAGCACGCAGGTCTCGAGTGCGACTCGGGTCGAGTACACCGGTTGTCGAGCGCCGCCCGAACCGGGCGTCCAGGCGGTCGAGCACGTCGAGCGTGCGGTCGAGCACGGTCACCCCGGCGCCCAGGCCCGACGCGCCATCTCGCGTGGCGTTGACTCGCCGACGACGCCGCCGCCGATGCACCACGACCTCGGCCGGGGCGACGCCCGGGAACGCCGCCGAGCAGCATGCCGGCGCCGCCTGTGGGCGCTTCCAGGCAGTGGGCGCCGGCCTGGACCGCCATGCGGCCGGCCACCTTCGACATCGGCGCAAGCAGCGGCAGACGCCACGCGCGTGTCGGTGACGGTCTCGTAGGCGATGCAGGTGGCGCCGCGATGCGCACGAGGTCGCTGGTCTGGTCCGGGTCGGGCGCGAGGTGCAGGTAGGTGAACAGGATGTGACTCGGGACGGAGCATCGCTCGCTCGGCGGCCTGGGGCTCCTTGACCTTGACGATCATCTCGGCGCACTCGAACAGCTCCTCGGCGGCATCACCAGCGTCGCGCCCATCGCCTCGTACTGTCCTCGTCGGCACCCACCCCGACCCCGGCGCCGCGCTGCACGAACACGTCGTGGCCGTGACCGATGAGCTCGTGGACGCTCGCCGGGGTCAGACCGACCCGGCGCTCCGCGACCTTGGTCTCGGTGGGCGTACCGACGCGCATGGCTTCCCTTTCGGACGAGGTGGGGAGAACCTACGCCGGATCGCGAGGCAGGGATGTGCGCGTCGCGGCCCGATCATCGCATCTGACGCAACAATCGTGCGCGCCGACGCGATTTCGTAGCATGGGTGATGTGCCCGTCCCGTTGGACCCGACCAATCGTGCCATCCTCAACCTCCTTCAGGAGGACGGCCGCATCAGCAACGCCGCCCTCGCCGCCACGGTGCACCTGTCACCGTCGGCCTGCCTGCGGCGGGTGCGGCGACTCGAGGAGCTGGGCGTGATCGACCGCTACGTGGCGTTGCTGGACCCCGGCGTCATCGGGCGGGGGACCGACGTGTTCGTCGAGATCTCCCTCGAGAGCCAGGCGGAGGAGATCCTCGACGCATTCGAGGCCGTCGTCGCCGATGCCCCCGAGGTGATGAGCTGCCACCTCATGGCCGGGGCGGCCGACTACCTGGTCCACGTGGTGGTGGCCGACGTGGCGGACTACGAGCGCCTGCACCGCACGCACCTGGCGAAGCTGCCGGGCGTGACGACGATCCACTCGAGCTTCGCCATCCGGGCCGTCCACTCGGGAACGGCCCACCGGCTCCCGCAGTGAATCAGCGGACGGTGGCGTTCCCCGGGGGGACGAGGGACACCCACGTCCGGCCGGGGGTGAGCCCGACCGGGGACCCGTCGGGGCCGGTGTAGGTGGTGACGTCGCCGAGCGACGGGCGGGACCAGTGGGCTTCCACCAGCTGGCCGCCGGTCAGGATCCAGGCGTCACCCTCCCCGATGACCTGCGCTTCGAGGATCGGGTAGCCGGCGGTGTCGCAGCACTGCACCTCCTTGTAGGGCACGAACTGCACGATCACGTTCGGCGGTGCGATGCGCTGGCCGGCGGCGTCGACGTGCGGGGTGCCCTTCTGGGAGCGGGCCCATCCCGAGCCGTCCCAGTCGAAGGCGGCCGGTGCGCTGCCGGGTCCACCGCCGAAGGTGATGTCGACCCCGGTGACCAGGCGCCCACCGGCCGGGGCGGCGTCGCCGCTGCGGTACGTGAACAGCTGCGGCGGCGGGCGGTCCTCGGCCGGGGCGGAGGCCCGCAGGGCCGGCGTGGCGGTGAACAGGTTGTAGGGCGCCCGCCGGTCCCTGGAGCGGTGGAAGACGGAGGACGCGGCGTCGTAGCCGACGTCGACGACATCGGCCTGGTGCACGAGGTCGACGACGCGCGCGCGTTGGCACCGGACCACGCGAACAGCGGCCGGTTCAGCTGGCCCATGAGGAGGATGTCGGTGGTGCGCGCCGAGCGCACCGGCCCGACCGGGTCGGCGTCCATGGACTGGAACACCGACGCGAACCGGGTGACGCTGCCTTCGACCATCTCCTCGAAGACGACGTCGGCGGAGTTGATGCCGACCTGCGGTCGGCCGCCCTGGCCGTGCGCCGGCTCGGCGTTGTCGATCTTCACCACCAGCGCCGGCCGTGCCGCCTTCGCAGGATCGTCCACCGGGAGCCCGGTGAGCGGGAAGACCGGACCGGGCGCCGCCGTCGTCGTGGTGGCCTCGGTGGTCGTGGTCGTCACGGCAGTCGTGGTGGTGTCGCTGGTGGCCACGTCGCCGTCGCCACCGCCGGCCGCCAGGGCGGCGACGCCGATGAGGATGACCACCACGGCGAGGATCCCGCCGATGATCGTCCACTGTCGTCTGGTCCAGTCAGGCATCGCCGCGACGGTACCCACCGCGCCCCCCGCATCCGGGGCACCGACACGAGCCGGGATGGTCGGCTGGCACCATGTCCCCGTGCCCAGCGTGTCGAAGGTCCTGATCGCCAACCGGGGGGAGATCGCCGTCCGCATCGCCCGTGCCGTCCACGACGAGGGGATGGCGGCGATCACCGTCCACACCGTCGACGACGCCGCGTCGCCGCACGTCGGCGTCGGCGACGCATCGGTGGCGCTCCCCGGCACGGGCCCGGCCGGCTACCTCGACATCGGCGTTCGGTCGACGCCGCCCGCGACCAGGGCTGCGACGCCGTCCACCCCGGCTACGGCTTCCTGAGCGAGAACGCCGGCGTTCGCCCGGCCGCCTGCCGGGATGCCGGCCTGGTGTTCGTCGGGCCGGGCACGGGTCAGCTGGAGCGGTTCGGCGACAAGGTCCGCGGCCCGCCACGCTGCAGTCGACGCCGGCGTGCCCGTCCTCGCCGCCACGGCGGCCGGTGTCGACCTCGACTCCGCCCGGGCGTTCCTCGCCGAGCACGGCGCCGTGATGCTCAAGGCCGTCGCCGGCGGCGGCGGGCGGGGCATGCGACCGGTCAGCGATCCTTCCCGGCTCGAGGACGCGTTCGCGGCCTGCACCCGCGAGGCCGAAGCGGCCTTCGGCAACGGTGCGCTCTACGCCGAGGAGCTGCTCCCGGCGCCCGTCACGTCGAGGTCCAGATCGTGGGTGACGGCGTACGGGTCGAGCACTGCCACGAGCGCGAGTGCTCGCTGCAGCGGTCCCGCCAGAAGCTGATCGAGTTCGCGCCGGCCTGGTGGCTCGACGCCGGGCTCGCGTCAGCGCCTGCACGACGCGGCGGTCCGTCTCGGCGAGCACGTCGGCTACGACTCGATCGGCACGGTCGAGTTCCTCGTCGCGGGCGACCGGTTCGCCTTCATCGAGCTCAACGCCCGTCTCCAGGTGGAGCACACGGTCACCGAAGCGGTGTGCGGCGATCGACCTCGTCCAGTCTGCAGCTGCGGCTGGCCGCCGGCGCCTCGCTCGGCTCGCTCGGATCTCTTCGCCCCGCCGCGCCCCGAGGGCTTCGCCGTCCAGGCCCGCATCAACATGGAGCACGCTCGGGCCCGACGGACACTTCGTGCCGACGGGCGGGACCATCACCCGGTTCGAGCCGCCGGCCGGCACCGGGTCGACACTTTCGGCGCCGACCGGGCTACGAGACCAGCCCGCGCTACGACTCGCTGCTGGCCAAGCTGGTGGTCCACGGCGAGGACCCGGCGTCGGTGGTGGCCGACGCGGCCGATGCCCTCGACGACGTTCGTGATCGAGGGCGTGGAGACGAACCGCTGCGCTGCTCGCCGACGCTCCTACGCGATCCCGACGTCGCGGCCGGCCGGCTTCGACACCACGTGGCTCGAGGCCCGCATCGCCCGGCATGGCGCCGGCGCCCCGCGCCGGCGCTCGGCCGGCGCGAGCTCGACTCGTCCGATCCCCTCGCCGTCCTCGTGCACGGCAAGCAGGAACGAGCGTCGGCGCCGACGCCCGGTCGACAGCGACGGCGCCATCGAGGTCGCGCTCCCCGTTGCAGGGGACCGTCGTTCGCATCGAGGTGGCGGTCGGCGACGAGGTCGCCGGCGGGACGACGGTCGCCATCATGGAGGCGATGAAGATGGAGCACGTCGTCACCGCGCCGCGCTCCGGCATCGTCCGCTCGATCGAGCGCCGAGCCCGGCGACGCCGTCGTTCGCCGGCCATGCCCTCGTGCGTCATCGAACCCGCCGAGGTCGCCGCCGCCGCCGCCGCCGTCGACGACGACGTCGACCTCGACCACATCCGACCCGACCTCGCCGAGGTGCTCGAACGCCACGGCCACGGCTCGGACGAGAACCGCCCCGAGGCGGTGGCCAAGCGGCGCAAGCTCGGCAAGCGCACGGCCCGCGAGAACGTCGCCGACCTCCTCGACGACGGGCTCCTTCATCGAGTACGGCCCGCTGGTGGTGGCGGCCCAGCGCAAGCGCCGCTGCGCCGAGGAGCTCCGGGAGAAGACCCCCGCCGACGGCCTGGTCGGCGGCGTCGGCACGGTCGGCGGCGTGCCGGTCGCCGTCGCGCTCGCTACGACTACACCGTCCTGGCCGGCACGCAGGGCCTCAACAACCACCGCAAGAAGGACCGCCTCTTCGAGATCGCCGAGCAGCAACGGCTGCCGTTCGTGTTCTTCACCGAGGGCGGCGGCGGCCGGCCGGGCGACACCGACGGCACCGGCATCGCCGGCCTCGACTGCCTCGCCTTCGCCTACTGGGGTGCCGCTCTCGGGCCTCGTGCCGCTGGTCGGGATCGCCAGCGGCCGCTGCTTCGCCGGCAACGCCGCGCTGCTCGGCTGCTGCGACGTGGTCATCGCCACCGCCGACGCCAACATCGGCATGGGCGGCCCGGCGATGATCGAGGGCGGCGGCCTCGGCGTCTACCGCCCCGAGGAGGTCGGCCCGATCGAGGACCAGATCGCCAACGGCGTCGTCGACATCGCCGTCGAGGACGAGGCCGAAGCCGTGGCGGTGGCCAAGCAGTACCTGTCGTACTTCCGGCACCGCACGGCTCACGGCACCGCACGGCTCTACGGCGTCCGGCGAGGTGCGACTGGGAGTGCGCCGACCAGCGGCTGCTACGCCGGGCGATCCCCGAGAACCGGCTGCGGGTCTACGAGGTCCGGACCGTGATCGAGACGCTGTTCGACACCGGCTCCGTGCTCGAGCTGCGGCGCGGCTTCGGCCCGGGCATGGTCACCGCGCTGGCCCGGATCGAGGGCCGTCCGGTCGGGGTCATCGCCAACGACCCGCAGCACCTGGCCGGCGCCATCGACTCCGACGGCGCCGACAAGGCCGCACGGTTCATGCAGCTGTGCGACGCCCACGACCTGCCCATCGTGTTCCTGTGCGACACGCCGGGGATCATGGTCGGTCCCGAGGCCGAGCGCACCGGACTCGTCCGCCACGCCAGCCGGCTGTTCGTCACCGGCGCCGGCCTCACCGTGCCGTACATGACCATCGTGCTGCGCAAGGGCTACGGCCTGGGCGCCCAGGCGATGGCCGGCGGCTCGCTTCCAAGCGCCCCTGTTCATCGTCGGCTGGCCGACCGAGCGAGTTCGGCGGCATGGGCCTCGAGGGCGCGGTGAAGCTCGGCTACCGCAACGAGCTGGCCGCCATCGAGGACCCCGAGGCGCGCAAGCGCACCTTCGACGAGATGGTCGACGCGCATGTACGAGGTCGGCAAGGGCGTCTCGATGGCCGAGGCCTTCGAGATCGACGACGTGATCGACCCCGTCGACACCCGCCGCTGGATCAGCACCGGGCTCCGCTCGGCGCCGCCGCCCCCGCCGCGGACCGGCAAGAAGCGCCCCAACATCGACACCTGGTGACCGCGTGGCGGGGGCGGGGTGGGGTCAGCCGGTGGCCGTGCCGAGGTGGCTGGCCGGGGTCCGTGGCGAGGTAGTCGGCCACCGCGCACCCGGTCGCCTGCTGGTCGAAGCCGCTCGGGAGCCAGACGTCGCCCAGCGGTGGACACGTACACGACCTGCCACCGGTAGAAGCCGGCGAAGGCAGGCGGGGTCCTCGGCCATGACCGCGGCGTAGAGCTGCACGCCCCGGACGTAGTGCTCGCTGTGGTTGTAGTTCCACAGGGCGCCGGCGACGTTGCCGCTGCGCCGCCACCGTTGTGGGCGAGGTAGCGGGCGGCGCCCATGATGGCGTCGTGGGGGTCGTTGATGTCGCCCTCGCCGAAGGCCTCCCACGTCGCCGGCATGAACTGCATCGGGCCCTGGGCGCCGGCGATCGACGTGCCCCGGATGCGGCCCATGCCGGTCTCCACGAGGTTGACGGCGGCGAGCACCTACCACGGCACGCCGAACGTGGCCTCGGCCTCCTGGTAGTCGGCGAGCAGCTCGTCGGCCGGGGCGGGATCGACGATGCGCCAGGCCGGGAGCGTGTCGGACAGCTTGGTGTGCATGCTGCCGGAACTCGCGCCGGGCGGCGGCGTTGTTGCGCACGGTGAGCTGCAGTGCCGGCGGCGTGTTGGCGAGGACCTCGGCGTCCCACCCCGGTTCGCGTCCGAGCTGGCGGTAGAGCAGCTGCAGCTCGAACGCCGCGGCCGCCACACGGTCTGGCGCCGCCGCCGGGGTCGCGCACGACGGTCTCGGCCGCCACCACGCGCCGGGCCAGCGCCGACGGGTTCTCGGCCGGCGGCGTGGCCTGGACCGGGACGACGTCGGGGGTCGGCACGGTCGTCGTCGGCGGCGGCGCGGTGGTGGTCTGGGCACGGCCGTCGTGGTCGTGACTGGTGCGGTGGTCGTGGTCGACGGTTCGTCTGCCGCGTTCGACGGTGGGGGAGGACCCAGCCGACGTGCACCCCGCCAGCAGGGCGAGCACAGCCGCGGCACACGGGCGCGCAACGGGACGGAGGGGACGGGAGGTGACACCTCGGACCATGGTACGAACCGAGGCCCGTCGGGAATAGTCGACCCAGCTGGTCGGGTTTACACTGCCGTGATGCCCCCTCGCCCCATCGACCCCCGAGGACCCCGGTTCAACCAGGCGGTCCTCACCGTCGCCTTGCTCGTCGGGTTCCTGCTCGACGCCCGCGCCATCGTCCCCCTCTTCGCCGTCGTCTTGTTCCTCGGCGCCGCCTTCGGCCCCCGGTACGGCCCCTTCCTCCGGTTCTACGTCGAGGTCGTCAAGCCCCGGCTCGGTCCGCCGCCGCACCTCGAGGATCCCCGGCCGCCTCGGTTCGCGGCCGCCGTCGGCGTCGTCTTCCTGTCCGCGTCCTCGTTGGCGTTCGCCGCCGGCCTCGCCGGCCTGGCGTGGGCGCTGGCCCTCGTGGTCGCCGTCCTCGCCGGCCTCGCCGCCAGCACCGGTGTCTGCGTCGGCTGCGAGGTGTGGCTCCTCCTGGCCCGTCGCCGCGGCATCGAGGTGGTGGCCTGATGGCCCGGGTGCTCGTGGTCGTGGGCCTGGTGGCGTTGCTGGTCGTCGCCACGCGCCTGTACCGCCGCCGATCGGCGGCCCTCGCCGACCGATCCGGCATCGTGCACCCCGCCCTCCCGCACCACCTGCGCGGTCCCGGCCGGACGTGGATCGTGTTCGCCACGCAGTTCTGCGCCACGTGTGGTCCAGTGGTCGACCGGCTGGGACACCTCCACCCCGATGACACCGTCCGCAAGGTCCTCGTCGAGGACGACACCGCGCTGGCCGATGCCTACGCGATCCGTACGGCGCCCACCGTGCTCGAGGTGGACGCCGCCGGCACCGTGGTCCGCTCCGTCGCCGGCGCCGACCACGTGTTGCGCTTCATCGACTCGCTCGCCGCCGCCTGACCCCGGGCCGCTCGAGCCGGCCGCTTGACCAGCCCGTCCCGCCCCGGCCCCACCGGTACTGTCGCCCCATGGCCTGGGACCACGCCGTCGTGGCGTTCAACACCGCCACCGAGTCGACCAACCGGATGCACGACGACGCCGTGGCCGCCACCTACGGCTTCCGGGGCGGCCTCGTGCCTGGCGTCGACGTGTGGGCGTACCTCACGCGACCGTGCATCGACCGCTGGGGGCTCGAGTTCCTGGACCGCGGGACGATGGAAGCTCGCTTCCTCCTGCCCGTGTACGACGGCGAGGAGGTGGTGGCACGCCTCGCCGACGACGGCACCCTCACCGTCATGGGCCCCGACGGCTCGTTGCGCGCCACGGGTTCCGCCCGCATCGAGGAACCCGCGCCCGTGCGGACGCTCGCCACCGCACCGGTGCCCGACGGCCCGCCACCGGCCACGGCCGAACGGCTGGCGCCCGGCACGGTGCTCGGCACGCTGCAGTTCACCTTCCGGCAGGCGCCGGCGGCGCAGTACCTGGCCGACGTCCGAGAGACCAGCCCGCTCTACGCTGACGGCGCCGTGAGCCATCCCGGGTTCCTCGCCCGGCAGGCCAACTTCGTCCTGTCGTCCAGCGTCCGGATGGGGCCGTGGATCCACGTGCAGCACCCGGGCCCACCATCGGGGCCTCGTCCACGACGGCGAGGAGGTCGAGGTCCGCGGTGAGGTGGTCGACGAGCGCGAGCACAAGGGGCACCGCTTCGTCGACCTCGACGTCGAGATCACCGCCGACGGTCGCCCCGTGTGGTCCGGGTTCCACACCGCCATCTGGCAGCCGCGACAGGACCGCACCACCAGCTGAGCAGCGGCCGACCCGTCAGCTGCGCATGCGGCGGAGGAGGCCCTCCTGCACGACGGAGACGACCAGGTTGCCGTCCTGGTCCCACATGAGACCCCGGGCCAGGCCGCGTCCGCCGGCCGCGCTCGGCGTGTCCTGGTCGTAGAGCAGCCAGTGGTCGGCCCGGAAGGGGCGGTGGAACCACATGGCGTGATCGAGGCTGGCCATGAAGACGTCGGGGTCGTGCCAGGTGCCGTGGGGGAGCAGCGTGGTGTCGAGCAGCGACATGTCCGACGCATAGGTGACGACGCAGGCGTGCAGGACGGGGTCGTCGTCGAGCGTGCCGGCCGCCCGCATCCAGACCCGCTGGCGGGGCGGCAGCTCGGCCCGGCGGTCCTCGGGCTCCCAGTCGACGTAGCGCATGTCGATGGGCCGGGGCCGGTGGTACCAGTCGCCCAGCTGGTCGGCCCACGGCGCGTACCGCTCGTGGAAGTCGGGCAGCGACTCGGGCGCCGGCGTCTCGGGGATCGGTGACTCGAACTGGTGCTCGAACCCCTCCTCGGGCACGTGGAAGCTGACCGACATGTTGAAGATGGCCTTGCCGTGCTGGATGGCCACGACCCGCCGGGTGGTGAACGAGCGGCCGTCGCGGATCCGGTCGACCTCGTAGAGGATCGGCGTGGTGGGGTCGCCCGGACGCAGGAAGTAGGCGTGGAGGGAGTGGATGACCACCGAGGGATCGACGGTGCGGGCGGCGGCGACGAGGGACTGGCCGGCGACCTGGCCGCCGAAGGTGCGCTGGCGGTCCTCCTCCGGCGACTGGCCCCGGAAGATGTTGACCTCGATGGGTTCGAGGTCGAGGAGGGCGACGACCGCATCGAGGGCGCGTTGGTCCATGCCCCCATCCTGGCCGATACGGCCGTCGCCGCCCCCAGGCGCGAGGATCTCGCCGTGGCAGCGCCGACCCTGGATCCCGACGTGCGGGCGGCCGCCGAGGCGGCCCGGGGCTTCATGCCACCTGATGAAGGCCTCGCCCTGTTCGTGGCCGCCGCCGGCACCGAGGTCCCCGGGCCGCTGCTCGAGGTGGGCAGTTACTGCGGCAAGTCGAGCATCTACCTGGGTGCCGCCGCCCGCGACCGTGACACGGTGCTCTTCGCCCTCGACCACCACCGGGGGTCGGAGGAGAACCAACCGGGGTGGGACTTCCACGAACCCGATCTCGTGGATCCCGAGGTGGGTCGCATCGACACGCTCCCTCGCTTCCGCCGGGCCGTCCACGACGCCGGCCTCGAGCCCCACGTCGTCGCCGTCGTCGGTGACTCGCCCACCGTGGGGCGCTACTGGACGACGCCGCTGGCCTTCCTGTTCATCGACGGTGGCCACGGGCGCGAACCGGCGCACGCCGACTTCGACCGGTGGGTCCCGCACGTCGTGTCGGGGGGCACCCTGGCCATCCACGACGTGTTCCCCGACCCGGCTGACGGGGGGCAACCGCCGTACGAGCTGTACCTGCGTGCTGTGGCCGGCGACTTCGTCCCGGTGTCGACCACCGGCTCGCTTCGGGTCCTGCGGCGGCGCTGACCGCCGCCCGTCTGGTTCTGCGGTGCGAGGTCACGAACGGGTCGCGGGGAAGAGCAGGTCGAGGTAGCGCTCCGCGGTCGGCTGGGGCTCGTGGTTGGCGAGTCCGGGCTGCTCGTTGACCTCGATGACGACCTGGCCCGGACGGTCGACGGCGTCGACCATCAGGTCCACGCCCGCCACGGGGAGATCGAGCGCGGCCGCCGCCCGCCGGGCGACCAGGGCATGGTCGGGGTGGAGGTCGGCGGTGACGTCCTCGATGGACCCACCCGTGTGGAGGTTGGCGGTGGCGCGCACGGTCAGGTCCGTGCCGGCGGGCACCGTGTCGTCGAGCGAGAGCCCGGCGTCGCGCACGGCGGCCACCGTGATGTCGTCGAGCGGCACGGCCATCCCCGGATCGCGGGTGGCGTTGTGGGCCCCGATGAGCGCACGAACGGTCCGCTGGCCGTCCCCGGTGACCACGGGGGGTCGACGAACGGAGGCTGCGACCACCTCGTCGTCGATGACCAGCACCCGGAGGTCGTGTCCCGGCCATCGGGCCTCGAGCAGCACGTCAGGGCAGCTGGCCCGGGCCTCGCGACGGGCGGCGGCCAGGCCGTCCGGGTCGGTGACCCCGACCGTGATGCCGTGGCCGCCCTCGCCCCGCGCCGGCTTCACCACGATGTCGCCGTGCTCCTCGAGGAACGCCAGGTCGGCGTCGTCACCATCGGACACCGTGCCCGGCGGGAGCGGGAGCCCGGCGGCCGCCAGCACCCGGCGCGTCACGGTCTTGTCGTCGCACCGTCGGAATGCCACGGCGCTCGTCAGGTCGGAGAGCGACTGGATGGCGTCGATCGTGCGCTCGCCGTGCGACAGGCGCAGCTCGCCCGTCGAGGGATCGAGGATCTCGACGGCGATACCCCGGCGCAGCGCCTCGTCGACGATGATCGTCGTGTAGAGGTTGCAGGCCTCGTAGCCCGCCGGCCGGCCCGGGGTCACGACGACGGGGTGGGAGGTCGGGCGATCATCCGGGCGTGACGCCGGCGGTGGATGCCGCGTGATTGACGAGCCACAGGAACAGGGCCTCGTGCTCGGGTTCGTCGATGAGCAGCTCCGGATGCCACTGCACGCCGAGCAGGACCTCGTCGCCGACGGCCTCCACGGCCTCGACGATGCCGTCCTCGTCCAGGGCCGTGACCCGCAACCCGGCGCCGAGGCGGTCGACGGCCTGGTGGTGGAGGGAGTTGACGCTGAGGTGGGTGCTGCCGCACAGGCCGTGGAGCCGGCTGTCCCGCTCGACCGTCACCGGGTTGGCCGCGATGTTCCAGTGGTCGACGTCGTGGTGCTCCCGGTGGGTGGCCTCGGGGACGTGCTGGAGCAAGGTCCCGCCGCGGGCCACGTTGAGCACCTGGAGCCCGCGGCAGATCGCCAGCACGGGCAGGTCCCGGTCGAGGGCGGCGACCACCAGCGCCAGTTCCCACGCGTCGCGGGCGGCGTTCACGCCGCTGGTCTCGGGGTGCGGATCGGCGCCGTAGCGCGCCGGGTCGACGTCGCCGCCGCCGGAGAGCACGAGGCCGTCGAGGCCGACCAGGGCATCGTCCACGAGCTCGGGCGGCAGCGTCGGGACGAGCAGCGGGGCGCCGCCGGCGCGGGTGACGGCGGCGACGTAGGACGAGGGCAGGATCGACACCTCGCGCTCGATGCCGAGGGCCCCCGACCGGCTGCGGGTCGAGTTGGTGGTGATGCCGATGCGGGGACGCACATCCCGACCATAACCAGACGAGGCCGTTCTCCTGCCCCTGCCCGGGTGGTCGGGGTCCGAGGCAGACATCGGCGCAGGAGCGGGTAAGGGTGGGGATGGCTGAATTGCTGTCGCTCGGCGTGGAGGAGGAGTTCCTGGTCGTGGATCCCGCGACCGGCGAGCTGGTACCACGCGCGCCGCCGAGGTCCTCGGTGCCGGCCCGGCAGGCGGTGGAGACCTGCGGATCATGGGCGAGCTGAACCTGTGCCAGGTCGAGACCGACACCACGGTCTGTACGACGCTCGACGAGCTCGAGGGCGAGCTGGCCAGCCTCCGGAGCCGCTCCGCGGAGCAGGCCGACCGCGTCGGCGCCGCGCTGTTGCCCACGGGTACCCATCCCTTCTCCGTCTGGGAGGACCAGGCCGTCGACGAGGGCAAGCGCCGCTACGCCGAGATGGTGGAGCGGTACCGCCTCATCGCCCGCGAGCACGTGATCTGCGGGTGCCACGTCCACGTCGGCCTCCCCACGCGGGCGCTCGAGATCCCGGTCATGAACCGGGTGCGTCCCTGGCTGCCGGTGCTCCTCGCGCTGTCGGTGAACTCGCCGTTCTGGCAGGGCCTCGACTCCGGCTACGAGAGCTATCGCTCCGAGATCTGGCAGCGCTGGCCCACGGCGGGGTTCCCACCCGGCTTCCACGACCGTGACGAGTACGACGACGCCCTCGAGGACCTCCGACGGGCCGACGTCATCCGTGACCCCAAGGACCTGTACTGGTACGTCCGGCCCTCACACGCCCATCCCACGCTCGAGTTCCGCGTCTGCGACGTCCCGCTGCTGGTCTCCGACAGCGCCACGCTCGCCGGCATCGTCAGGGCGCTCGCCGCGACCTGCGCCTACGAGGAGCACCTGCCGTGGCGGTCGCACTCTCGTGACCTGCTCGACGCCGGGATCTGGCAGGCGGCCCGCTTCGGCCTCGGTCGACAGCTCGTCGACCCGGTCGAGCGCGTGCTGCGCCCGGCTGCGGACGTCGTCGCCAACCTGCTCGAGGTCTGCGACACCGCGCTGCGGGAGTCGGGCGACCGTGACCGTGTCCACGACGGGGTCGAGCGGATCATGGGCTCCGGCCCCGGGGCGAGGCTGCAGCGTGAGCTCGACCGTGACCAGGGCGGCGCCGACCTCGTGCACCGGCTGCGGGAGGTGGGCGGCACCGCCTGAGCCGGCGAATTCGGGGTCCGGCCGACGGCGAGCGTCAGGGCTGTGGCGGCGTGGGGGCGGGCAGGCTCGGCAGGACGGCGTCGTGGTCGACGAAGAGCGCGGACGACGGCGACCCGCCGTCGAGCGCCTCGGCCGCCAGCACGACGGCGGCGGCCGAGTACGTCGACGTCTCGTCGGCCGGGAAGTGCACTTCTTGCGGGTACACGATGCCGGTCCAGTAGTGGCCGTTGTCGAGCCGTTGCGACTGGGCGTGGGCGAACAGCTCGAGGGCGCGGTCGCGGCGGCCCACGGCGAGGAAGGCCATGGCGCACTCGCACGTCTCGGCGGTGGTGATCCAGGGGCGGTCGGACACGCACCGGATGCCCTTGTCCTCGACTGCGAACGTCTCGTACCGGTCGTCGAGATGGGCGCGGCCCACCTCGCCACCGACCACGCCGCACAACACGGGGTAGTACCAGTCCATCGCCCAACGGTGCTTCGGGGCGAAGGCCTCGGGGACGTGGCCCACGACGTGCGCCAACGCGCGCGGCCGACTGCTCCCAGTCGGGTTTCTCCCGGCCGAGCTCGGCGGCGATGGCCGAGCGCGCAGCGCAGGGAGTGGGTGATGCTGGCCGATCCGGTGAGGAGGGCGAACGACCACGGGGTGCCGTCGGCGTGGCGGGCCCAGAGGATCTCGCCGCGAGGGGTCTGGAGGTCGAGGACGAACTCGATCGCTGCCTCCACCGTGGGCCACAGGGTCTCGAGGAAGCCGGTGTCCTTGTGGCGGAGGTGGTGGTGGTAGACGCCGCAGGCGATGTAGGCGCACACGTTTGCGTCGAGCTTGTCCTGCTCGACCACGGTGCTGCCGCCGGGGCCGGTGGCGTAGTACTGGTGCCAGGCGCCGTCGGGCCGCTGCAGGCCCATGAGCCACTCGTAGGCCCGCTCGGCCTCGGTCCGCAGGCCCCCGATGTCGAGAGCGATGGCGGCCTCCACGTGGTTCCATGCATCGGCGTGGCCGCCGGGGAACCAGGGGATCATCCCCGACGGCAGCTGCCAATCGGCGATGGCCTCGGCGGTGGCCGTGACCTCGCGACCGGAGAGCATGCCGTCGACCGTGGGGATCATGCCGCCGACACCGTCCGGGGTCGGGCGGCGGGAGCAGCGGCGGCGGGGCGGGTCGAGTACACGACGAGGCTCTTGCCGATGAGCGGGTTGAGCAGCGACTCGGTGACCCGGGTGACGAGCGGCCGGTCGGTGATGTCCCACACCAGGAGCCGGTGGTACGCCTTCACCAGCGGGTGGTCGTCGGAGTGCTGCGGGTCGATGGCGCAGCGCAACCACCAGTAGGGCGAGTGCAGGGCGTGGGCGTGGTGTGATCCGCCCGGCGTGAGCCCCGCGACCCGGAGCTTCCCCCGCAGCTCCTTCTCGGTGTAGATGCGGACGTGGCCGCCCTCGACGAAGGGGGCGTGGTACTCCTCCGACAGCGACCAGCACACGCGCTCGGCCAGCCAGGCCGGCACGGTCACGGCCAGTGTGCCGCCGGGCTTGAGCACCCGGACCAGCTCGGCGATGGCGCCCTCGTCGTCGGGGATGTGCTCGAGGACCTCGGCCGCGATGATGCGGTCGAAGGTGGCGTCGGGGAACGGGAGGTGGACGGCGTCGCCCCGGCACGGGGCGCCGTCGCCGGCCCGTTCGATCTCGCCTTCCATCGCCATGGCGCCGCACAGGTCGGCGACCTGGCGCAGCTCGCTCTCGTCGTAGTCGAAGGCGACGACGCGAGCGCCGTTGCGCAGCGACTGGAAGACGTGCCGGCCGGCGCCGCAGCCGAGGTCGAGGACGAGCTCGCCCGGCCGGAGCCCGAGCCGGTCGTAGTCGACCGTCAGCACGGAGGAGCCTCGGCGGCCGCGGCCTGGGCGGCGAGACGGATCCGGTACTGCTCGACCGTCCGCTCGGCGGTGTGGCGCCAACTCCAGTTGCGTACGACCCGGTCGCGACCGGCGAGGCCGATGCGCTGCGAGCCCTCGGGGTCGTCGAGCGCGGCGCGGATGCGGGTGGCGAGGGCCTCGCTGTCGCCGGGGGGTACCAGCATGGCCGTCTCGCCGTCGGGGCCGACCACCTCGGGGATGGCTCCGCCGGTGGTGGCGACGAGCGGACACCCGCTCGACATCGCCTCGATGGCGGGCAGGGAGAACCCCTCGTAGAGCGACGGGACCACGGCGAGCTGGGCTTCGGAGTACAGCTCGATGATGCGGCGTTCGGGGACCCCGGTGACGAACTCGACGTGGTCGCGCAGGCCGAGGGCGTCGATGGCCTGGCTGGATGCCCCGCCGGGCTTCTCACGGCCGATGACGACGAGGTGGACGTCGTCTCGTTCGGTGCGCAGCTTGGCCAACGCCTCGAGCAGGTACTTCAGGCCCTTCATGGTCACGTCGGCGCTGGCGGTGGTGACGAGCCGGCCCGGGATGCGCTCGATCTCGGGCAGGGGCTTGAACACGTCGGGATCGACCCCGACGGGCACGATCGCCATGTTCTCGGGCGGGACCTCGTGGTCGGCGACGATGTCCTTGAAGGAGTTCTCCGACACGGTCACGATCCGCTGGAGCCGCTTGGCCACGCGGGTCTGCATCTTGGTGAAGCCGTACCAGCGGCCCAGGCTCCAGCGCTTGTACCGGTTCGGGGCGTGGCTCATCTCGAGCTTGCGGTCGACGGTGATGGGGTGGTGGATGGTGGCCAGGACCGGCAGTCCCATGCGCTCGATGAGCAACAAGCCGTAGCCGAGGGTCTGGTTGTCGTGGACGATGTCGAAGTCGTCCTTGCGATGGCGGAGGTGGTCCCACGCCCGGAGGGAGAAGGCCAGGGGTTCGGGGAACTGGCCGGCGGAGAACGAGGTGACCTCGATCCAGTCCTTCCAGTCCTTGAGCTCCCAGAGGCCCGGCATCCGAGCCGGGAAGTGGTCGTTGTAGATGTCGAGGCTGGGCAGCTCGACCAACGGGACCTCGTCGGGCAGCTCGGGGTAGGGCTGGCCGCCGAGCACCTCGACGTGGTGGCCGAGGTCGACGAGGGCCTTGGCCAGCTGTCGGACGTAGACACCCTGGCCGCCGACGTGGGGCTTGCCCCGGTAGGCCAGCAGGGCGATCCGGAGCGGGCGATCGTCGGGGATTCCCTCACCGGGGGCAGCGTGCATAGCGGACAATCGTCGCCGGTCGTTGACTGAACGGTCAAGTGTGGAGGGACGCGGCCGGTCAGTCCCGGCGCCACAGCCACGTGGTGCGGATCGACCAGGAGCTGCCGGGTTCGACGAAGGCGAGGTCCTCGCCGGAGTTGTGGGCATCCGGTGGCGCCGACTGGGGTTCCACGCACACGGCGTCGGCCAGCTCGTCGTAGACCACGACGTGCTCACAGTCGGACTCGACGTAGAGCTGCAGGACACCGGGCCACCGCAGCGCGACGGGACCGACGAGCGCGGTGAAGCAGTCGTCCCACGGGCCGGGCGGGGGCTCGACCAGCGAGCCGTCGGGGATGCCCTCGGCGTCCCGTCGCCACATGCGCTCGGCCGGCAGGTCGATCTGCACGTCGGTGTTACCGAGGTGACGCCGGAACCACGGGTGCCACCCGGCGGTCACGGGCATGGCGTCGTCGGCCGTGTCGTCGCAGTGCACGGTGATGGTGAGGGTCAGGCGACCGTCGTCGAGCTCGATGCGTTGCTCGGCGTGGCCGGGCCAGGGCCAGTCCGGCCCGAACGCGGTCTCGACCGTGTCCGGGCCGGTCACCCGCCACGGGAGGAGGTAGGTGGTGCCGTGGATGGCGTGCGGCGGGAGCCCGAGCGGCAGCTGCACGGTGACGTCGTCGTGCCGGAAGCGGCCGTGACGGATCCGGCCGGCCCACGGGATCATGGGGAAGCACCCCCAGCCCGTCGGACCCTCGATGCCGGCGCCGGCGGGGAGCAGCAACTCGTGGTCGCCGATCACCAACGACGACAGGCGGCCGCCGGCCGCCGGGTCGAGGCAGACCGTCGCATCGTCCGTGGTGAGGACCAGCGTCATCGGGCCCTACGTTGCCCCACGTGCGAGCCGTGATCCAACGGGTGTCCGAGGCCACGGTGATCATCGACGTGTGAGCCGGCGGTCGAGGGCCCACCCCGCCGCCAGGGCGACGGCGGCGAGGGCGAGGGCGAGGGTGTCGCCGAGGCGGTCGTAGATCGTTCGGCCGGTGCGGAGCTCGATGGTGTCGTAGAGGACCTTGCGCTCCGACACGGCGGTGCGCTGGAGCAGGTGGCCGTCGGGATCGACGACGGCGCTGAAGCCGGTCGGCGCGACCTGCGCCACCCAGCGGCCGTTCTCGATCGCCCGCATCCGGGAGCTGGCCACCTGCTGGGTCTGGACCTGGGTGCCGGTGAACGACGATCCGTTGGTGGGGTTGAGGAGGACCTCGCCGCCGTTGTTGACGGCGTCCCGGGCCCGGTCGCCGAAGAAGATCTCCCAGGAGATCGACACGCCGAGCCGACCGACGGGGGTGTCGACCACGGCGGGGGTCGTACCGATGTCCGCATCCCGTGGGGGGAGGGCATCGCCAGCGACGGTCTCGAGCAGGCTCCGCATCGGCACCCACTCGCCGAAGGGCACTCGCTCGACCTTCTCGTAGCGGTCGATCTCCTCGCCGTCGGGGCCGTAGACGACCGCCCAGTTGTGGAACGCGGTCGGTGCCCTCGTCCTCGATGGCCCCGACGACCAAGGTGGTGTCGAGCCGCCGGGCCAGGGCCTGGAGCTGGGCTTCAGTGCTGCTGCCGGCCAGCGTGGGCACGTCGACGACGTCCTCGGGCCACACCACGAGGTCGAGGCCGGGCGGGGATGTCGGCGGAGGCGGCCAGGTGCCGGCGAGTGACGATGCCCTCCTCGGTCGTCCGACGGCACGGGTTCCCTGCGGTCCGCCGCCCTGGACCAGCGCCACGTCGAAGATACGTGCCGGTCGGGGTCCCGCTCGGTGCGAAGACGGCCACGACCAGCGTGACGGCCGTGACCGCCACCAGGCCGAGCGCCGATCACCGGAACTGGCGCTGCCACAGGGCGGCGAGCGCAGAACCGACGATGACCGTCATCCCCACGACGAACAGGGCGCCGCCGAGTCGCAGCATCGGCGCCAGGAAGCCCGACACCTGGCCGATGGCGAGGTTGGAGAGCGGCACCCCGCCGAAGGGCCAGTGCCACCGGAGCCACTCGGCCAGGATCACGCCGCCGGCCAGGGCCACGAAGCGTCCGGGACCCTTCGGGGCGAGCATCGTGCCCGTGGCCAGGAACCCGGCGTAGGCGATGCAGGCGATGACGTAGCCGGGAGCGGTCAGGGCGTGCATCCAGTAAGGCTGGGGAACAGCAACGCCACCCAGACGAACCAGGCCCGGCCCAGTCGCACGATGCCGGTCGGCACCCTCGAGCACCTGGTGCAAGAGCACGATGCCGACGAACGCGAGAGGCCAGAACCCCCATGGTGGCGTCGATGCGGCCAGGCACAGGCCGGCGACGACGGCGAGGAGGACGGCAGGAGGGCGGCGCATGGGCGGGCGGCAGTCTGGCATCGACCGCGACGCCGCAAGGGGTCGGTCAGGCCGCCAACAGGTCCCGCGCGCTGCCGCCGAGGTCGGGCACGATCACGGGAACCGTCTCGGGTGCCATCCGGAAGTGACCGACGATCCGCTGGCGCGCCGAGCCTCGCGGATGGCAGCCGAACAGCGTGGCGGTGCGGTCGTGGGTCTGGTCGATGATGTGCACGTCGGTGGGGGCGACGATCTCGAGCCGGTCGAGCAGGTACACGAACCGCTGCCCGTCGATGGTGAAGATCAGCTCGTCCCCGGGCACGAGCTCGTTGAGTCGGTAGAAGGGCCGGCTGTGGGTCACCCGGTGGCCGGCGACCACCACGTTGCCGACCTCGCCGGGCATCGCCGTGCCGGGCCAGTGGCTCGGGCCGCGGTCGATTGCGGTCAGGGTCACGCCCTCGTAGAACGGCTGTGACAAGCCGATGGCCGGGATCTCGAGGAGGCCATGGCGGACCGCGGGGGTCGACGCGTGGGCGTCGGCGGGGGCCGGCTCGGGGACGGGGAGGGGAGCGGCCCGATCGATCGTCGCCGCGATCGGGACCTGCACGACCAGCGCCGGCGTTCCTGCGTCCACCGCCGCCGGACGAAGTGCCACGACGGTGGCGACCAGTGCGACGACGGACAGCGCGGCGCCGAGGTGGCGACGGCCCGGGGGCCGGATCCGGTCGTTCGCGGCCATTCGCCACTTGTACCACGGCGCCATGCCGGTGTCAGTGCCGCAGATGTGTCATCCGAGCAGGGCGCGGGCGGCCGCTCGGCCCTGGCGGATGCACGCCGGCACGCCGATGCCGCCGAGCGACGCCCCGGCGATGGTGAGGCCGCCGGCCGCCTGCACCGCGTCGTGGACGGCGGCGACCCGGCCGAGGTGGCCGGGTCGGTACTGGGGGAACGCACCCGGCCACCGACCGACCCGTGAACCCACCGGGCGGAGGTCGACCCCCATGGTGGTCCGGAGGTCGGCCAGGACCGTGTCGACCAGTGCGGCATCGGGCTGGGCGCACCAATCGGTCTCGTCGGCGTCGTGGCCGAGCGAGGCCCGGAAGACCACGCGGTCGCCGTCGTCCCAGTGCGCCCATTTGGAGGAGCCCCAGGAACACGCCGTGATCGACGTGCCCGCAGTGCGGGCCACGACGAAGCCGCTGCCGTCGAGGGGGTGATCCACGTCGGCTCGATCGGCGACGAGCGTGACCATCACCACCGACGCCATCTCGATCGACGCCAACGACTGCGCCGCGTCGGGCGCCGCCTGGCGGAGCACCGACGCCGCCGCCGGAGCCGGGACGGCCACGACCGCTCCACTGAAGCGCTCACCGTCGACCGTGACGCCGCCGTCGCCCACCGCCAACGAGACGACCCGGTGACCGCGCCGGATCTCGGCTCGCAGCTGCCGCACCAGCTCGGCGGGGATCGCCGCCATCCCGTCGCGGGGCGTGGCGAACACCGGGCCCGAGGTCGTGGCTGCGGCTCGCAGCCGTGCGGCGTTGCGGATCAGCGACCCGCCCTGGGCGCACGACCAGATCTGCGGTGCGGTGGCGGCGGCGGACAGGCCGTCGGCGTCCCCGGCGTTGATGCCGCCGAGCAAGGGCTCCACGAGGTGGTCGCACACCTCGTCGCCGAGACGGGATCGGATCAGGTCCCCGACGGACAGGTCCTCGGTCGGTGCAGCCCAGTCGGTGTCGAGATCGCCCCGGGCCACCGCGAGGCCTGCGTCGCTCACGAGACCGGACGCGGCGAGCTCGTCGAGGTCGGTGGGCAGGCCCAGTAGCTGCCCCTTCGGGAGCGGCCGCAGTGCCCCGCGGGCGAACACGTAGGCCTGGCCGGTGGCGGGATGCACCAGGTCGTCGATGCCCAGCTCCGCGCACAGGTCCAGGGCGTCAGGGACCCGGGCCAGGAAGGCGTCGGCACCGTCGTCGATCGGGAACGGCAGGCCAGGAACCTCCGACGCCGCCACCTTGCCGCCGACTCTTCCCGCTTCGTCGAAGACGACGACGTCCACGCCGCTTCGCTCCAGCTCCCACGCCGCGGCGAGGCCGGTGATGCCGCCCCCGACGACGGCGACGAGCGCCACGTCAGGCGGTCCGGGGGGTCCGGCCGATGCGGTCCGCCCGGCCGAACTCGTGGACGTGGTCGACCACCTGGCGCAGGATCCCCGGGTCGGAGCCGGGGAGAACGCCGTGGCCCAGGTTGAAGACGTGTCCGGGTCGGCCGCCGTTGCGAACGAGCACGTCGTCGACGGCCTCCCGGGTGGCGTCCCACCCGGCGAAGACCACGGCAGGGTCGAGGTTGCCCTGTACTGCCTTGTCCGGCACGCGATCCCGAGCGACATCGAGCGGCACCCGCCAGTCGACGCCCACGACGTCGGCGCCCGCCTCGCCCATCAGCGCCAGCAGCTCGCCGGTGCCCACGCCGAAGTGGATGCGCGGGACGTCGAGGTCGGCGATGCCCTCGAGCACCTTGCGGGAGTGGGGCAGCACGTGGCGCTGGTACATCGGCGGCGACAGGGCGCCCGCCCACGAGTCGAACAGCTGCACGGCGCTGGCGCCGGCGGCGACCTGGTCGCGCAGGCTGGCGATGGCGATGTCGGCCAGCCGGTCCAGCAGGGCGGCGAACAGCTCGGGGTCGGCCAGCATCATCGCCTTGGTCCGCTCGTACGTGCGGCTCGGCCGACCCTCGATGAGGTAGCTGGCCACGGTGAAGGGCGCCCCGGCGAAGCCGATCAGCGGCGTGTCGCCGAGCTCGGCCACGAGGAGGCGGATGGTCTCGGCGATGTACGGAGCGTCTGCTCCGGGCTCGAGCACCGGCAGCCGTTCGAGGTCCGCGCGCGTGCGGAACGGCCGCTCCGCCACCGGCCCCAGCCCGGCCACGATCTCGATGCCGAAGCCCACCGCTCGGGCGGGCACGACGATGTCGCTGTAGAAGATGGCGGCGTCGACGCCGTAGCGCCGCACCGGCTGCAGGGTCAGCTCGGCCGCCAACTCGGGGATCTCGACCGCGTCGAGGATCGAGATGTCGCCCTTGCGCTCGTTGTACTCGGGCAGCGACCGGCCGGCCTGGCGCATGAACCACACCGGGACCCGGTCGGTGGGACGCCCGCGGCAGGCGGCGAGGAAGGGATGGTCGGGAGTCGGCGCCATGGCGCCGCCGACGCTACCGGTGCCCGGTGCCCGTGCCGTCGTGGGTCGCCGTGCGCCATGTCGGTGCGACAACCGTGGGACGGGCGGAGGTCTGGGAGGTCTGTGACGCCATGTCGGTGCGACAACCGGGGATGTGTGGAGGGCCGGGGACCTGGGGCGTGTTCGTGGCGCCATGTCGGTGCGACAACCCGGGACGGGGGAGGGGCCGGGCGTGTTCGTGGCGCCATGTCGGTGCGACAACCGGGGACGTGTGGAGGGCCGGGCGTGTGTGGCGCCAGGTCGGTGCGACAACGGGGTGGAGGGGGCGACCGGCGAGATGAGCGACTCGGAGCCGGTCGGAGCCGCCCGACGTCGACCGGAGGCGGACCGTTGTCGACGCGTGGGCACATCCGGTCGTTCCGGCGCTGATGTGCCCGAGCGTCGCTCGCCGTTGCCGGATTGTCGCACTGACGTGGCGTACGAGTCCCCCACCCTCAGCCGGCCCGCCCCGCCCCGCCCCGCCCCGCCCCGGCCCGCCCCGGCCCGGCCCGGCCCGCTCCCCCGGGGTGCGCGTCAACGCGGGGCCGGATTGTCGCACCGACGTGGCGCTCGGGTTCACACCCCCTCGGGCTCGCCGATCTCGCGGAGGGCGTCGCGCAGGGCGAGGCGCAGGCGGCGGGCGATGGCCGGTGAGAGATGCGCCACCAGGCCGGCGCCGGCGTTGCCCACCTCCTCGACCGTGAGCACCACCCGGGGTGCGGCGTCGTCGTAGTCGTCGGCGATGGCCACGGCCCACGACACCCGCTGCAGGTCCAACTCGTCGGCATCAGAGGGGAGGTCCGCCTCGGAGAAGGGGTAGTCGTCGATGGATCGTCGCACGCCCGCCAGCATGCCGTGTGCCGCCGTTAGCGTGCCGCGGGTGCCCGCCCCCCATGCCGACGCCCACCGGGACCCCCACCCCGACGCGCCCCGTCCGCCCCGCCGCCCCACGACCCGCACCCACCACGGCCGCACGTCCACCGACGACTACGCCTGGCTGCGAGACCTCACCCGGTCCGATCCCGCGGTCCTGGCCCACCTCGAAGCCGAGAACGCCTACGTCGACGCCGTGCTCGGCCACACCGCCGACCTCCGGGAACAGCTGTTCCAGGAGATGCGGGCCCGCATCCAGGAGACCGACCTGTCCGTGCCCTCGCACCGACACGGCCACTGGTACTACTCCCGCTCGGTGGAGGGCCAGCAGTACCCGATGTACTGCCGGGTGCCGGCGGGGGCGGAGACCGATCCTCCCGATCCCGACGACGCGGAGGTGGCCGCCAGGGAGCAGCTGCTCATCGACGCCAACATCGAAGCAGGCGACGGCGACTACTTCGCCATCGGGGTGTTCGACCTGTCCCCGGACACCGGCACCCTGGCGTGGGGATGTGACCGCAACGGCTCCGAGCAGTTCCGGGTGCACTTCCGCGACCTGCGGTCGGGACAGGACGTGGACGACGTCATCGACGGCGCCTACTACGGGTCGGCGTGGTCGGCCGACGGGACCCGGTTCTTCTACACCCGGCCCGACGAGGCCATGCGTCCGCACGAGGTGTGGTGCCACGTGCTCGGGGCAGATCCCGCCACCGACACGCTGGTGCACCACGAGGACGACGAGCACTTCTTCTGCGAGGTGAGCGCCACCAAGGACCACCGGTGGATCGTCCTGTCGATCGGCTCCAAGGTCACCGACGAGGTCCGGGTGTGCCCGGCCGACGACGTGGACGCCGGCTTCCGGACCCTCGTCCCGAGACGGCAGGGCATCCAGGCCCAGGTCGAGCACGCAGACGGCACCTTCTTCGTGCTGACCAACGACGACGCCCTGGACTTCCGGGTCGTGGCCGCCGACCCCGCCGGGTGGACCGATGTGGTGCCCCACACGCCAGGCGTGCGGATCGAGGGCATCGACGTGCTGCGCGACCACCTCCTCGTCGAGGAGCGCACGGAGGCGACCACCCGGCTGCGGGTCCGCACCCTGTCCACCGGCGAGGAGTTCCTCGTCGACCAGCCCGAGGCGGTCTCGACCGTCGGCCTGGCCGCCAACGACGACATGGACTGGCACCAGGTCCGGTTCACCTACACGTCGCTGACGACCCCGGCCACCGTCGTCGACCTCGACCTGCAGTCGGGTGTGCGCCACGTCCGCAAGGTCCAACCGGTGCTCGGCGGGTACCGGCCCGACGACTACGTCTCGCGTCGGCTGTGGGCCGCTGGCGTCGGACGGGACCCAGGTCCCGATCAGCCTCGTGCACCGCGTCGACCGCGAGCCGGGCGGGCCGGTGCTGTTGTACGGCTACGGGTCGTACGAGATCTCCATCGACCCCACGTTCTCGTCGTTGCGCCTGTCGCTGCTCGACCGGGGCTGGGCCTTCGCCATCGCCCACGTGCGAGGCGGCGGGGAGATGGGTCGGCGCTGGTACGAGGACGGCAAGCTGGCGGCCAAGACCAACACCTTCGACGACTTCGTGGCGTGCGGACGCGCCCTGGTGCACGACGGTGTGGCGAGCCCCGGCGGCATCGCCATCCGCGGGGGTTCGGCCGGCGGACTGCTCATGGGAGCGGCGCTGAACCGGGCGCCCGAACTGTGGTCCGCCGTCGTGGCCGAGGTCCCGTTCGTCGATGCCCTCGACACCATCCTCGATCCGTCGCTGCCCCTCACGGTCATGGAGTGGGAGGAGTGGGGCAACCCCATCGAGTCCCCCGAGATCTTCGACGTGATGGCGTCCTACGCGCCGTACGAGAACGTCCCCGCCGTCGCGTTGCCCCCGGTGCTGGCGACGACCGGGCTGCACGATCCCCGTGTCGGCTACTGGGAGCCGGCGAAGTGGGTGGCCCGGATGCGAGACGTCACCGAGGGAATCGACGGCGCCGGCCCGTTCCTGTTGCGAACCGAGATGGGTGCCGGACATGGCGGCCCGTCGGGCCGATACGACGCCTGGCGCGATGAGGCGCTCGTCCATGCCTTCCTCCTCGAAGCCGTGGCCGGTCGCCTGGACGGCTGATCGGGCCGGGTCGATCGTCGTTGGAGTGGCGCGCACCGGTGCCGGGGTAGGCTGTCCGATCCCTCGTTTCTCGATCCATCGACCGTGTCCGAAGGTGCAGCGTCGTTGACGTCCCATCCCGAACTGGCCGCTGAACAGGCCTACGTCGACCATGCCTACGAGTGCCTCGGCGCGTCCCGCGACCGTGCCAAGGCGCTGCGGTCCATGGTCGAGGTCGGCAAGGGCGGGACCGAGCAGGCCCGCTGGGAACGGGAGATGATCGAGGGCAACATCGCCAGCCGGCTCAGCCAGCTCGAGCTGGGCGACAACTCGCTCGTCTTCGGTCGGCTCGACACCGACGAGGACCACGATCGCGAGACCTACTACATCGGCCGCATGAGCGTCGCCGACGCCGACCAGGAGCCCGTCGTGGTCGACTGGCGCGCCCCGGTCGCCGAGGCGTTCTACCGCGCCACCGGCCCGCAACCCATGGGCCTGACCCGTCGCCGGCACTTCACGTCCCGGGGCCGGACCCTGCTCAACCTCGAGGACGAGTTGTTCGGTGACGCCGTGCGGGCCGACGAGGGCGGCATCGTGTTGTCGACCGACGACCGGATCCAGGGCCACGGCGCGCTCCTCAACGCCCTCGAAACGGCCCGCTCCGGCAAGCTCGGCGACATCGTCGCCACCATCCAGGGCGAGCAGGACGAGATCATCCGGTCCCCCCTGCCCGGTGTCCTTGTGGTCCAGGGCGGTCCCGGCACCGGCAAGACCGTGGTGGCCCTGCACCGGGCGGCGTACCTGCTCTACACGCACCGGTTCCCGCTCGACGGCCAGGGCGTGCTGGTGCTCGGCCCGAACCGGCTCTTCCTCGGCTACATCGACCAGGTCCTGCCGTCGCTGGGCGAGGCCGGCGTCGATCTCGCCGTCCTGGCCGACCTCGTCGACCGCGAGACCATCCGGGGCGAGGACGTGCCGCCCGTCGCCCGCGTGAAGGGCGACGCCCGCATGAGTCGGGTGGTGCGCAAGGCTGTGACCGACCGTGAGCGGGCGCTGCGGAAGGACCTGCGGATCGGCATGGGGGCCCAGACCCTCACGCTCTCCGTGGCGATCAGCGACGAGATCGTCCGCGACGCCCACCGTCGCTATCGCCAGCACAACGCCGGTCGCCGCTTCGTCGAGCAGCGGGTCTTCGAGGCCTTGGCCGAATCGGCCCGGCACCCGGTGCGCGTCGAGGACGTCCGCGACCAGCTCCGCCGTGCTCCGGCCATGATCGAAGCGCTCGAGTGGATGTGGCCGCTGCTCACGCCGGCGCAGCTGCTCAACGACCTGTTCGGATCCCGCGCCCTCATCGCCCTCGCCGCTCGCAAGTGGCTCTCCGACGGCGAGCAGGCCCTGCTCGTCCGGACGCGCACCCCGTCGGGCACCGAGCCGGTCTTCACCGCCCACGACGTCCCGTTGCTGGACGAGGCGCGCGAGCTGCTCGGCCCGCGTCGCAAGCGCAAGGGCGTCGACGACAGCATCCGCACCTACGGTCACGTCGTCGTGGACGAGATCCAGGACCTGTCCCCGATGCAGTTGCGCATGATCGCCCGACGGTCGCTCAACGGCTCGATGACCATCGTGGGCGACATCGCCCAGGCCACCGGCGCCTGGGCCCACGAGGACTGGGACGAGATCCTCGAGTACCTCCCCACCAAGCGCGGGGTCCGGCGGGCCGAGCTCACCGTCGGCTACCGCATCCCGGCCTCCAACATGGAGATGGCCGCTCGCGTGCTGCGGGTCGCGGCCCCCCAGCTGCGGCCGCCCCGGTCGGTGCGCGAGGGCGGCGCGTCACCGCTCACCGAGCGGGCCGCCCACGGCCGGCTGCTCGACCTGGTGGCCGAGGTGACCATCGCCGAACGTGACGCCGTCGAGCCCGGTTCGCTCGCGGTGATCGTGCCCGCGACGCTGCTCGATCCGGTGTCCGCCGCGCTCGACGCCGCCGGCATCGCGCACGGCCGTGCCACCCGGCAAGGCCTCAACGAGTCCGTCACCGTGGTGCCAGTCGGCATGGTGAAGGGACTGGAGCTCGATGCGTCAGTCGTGGTGGAACCGGCCGCCATCGTCGACGAGGAGGCCCAGGGCTTGCGGGCCCTGTACGTGGCGCTCACCCGTTCGACGAAGCGGCTCGCCATCGTGCACGAGCGCGTGCTGCCCGAGTTCCTCACCGAGCCGGTTCCCCTGGACCAGCTGTCGCTCGACATCGACCGTGCCGTCTGATGACCGCATCCGGCGACGGTCCGACGCCCTCGTGATCCCGAGGCCGGCCGGTCGGTGATCGTCGTCATCGGTGCCGGTCCAGCCGGACTGGCCGCGGCGTGGGCCCTGTGTCACGCCGGTCGGCCGGTCGTCGTCGTGGATGCGGCCGACCGGCTTGGTGGCCCGACGGCACCGCCCGTGATCGCGGGTGCTCCGGTCGACCTGCCCTGGCACCACCTCCGTCCGTCGATGTCGCCCGGGCTGCGCCGACTGCTGGACGAGGTCGCCGACGTCGGTCTCCGTCACCGCAGCGAGCAGGTCCGCATGGGTGACCGCTGGATCGGGTTCCCACTGGTCGCCTCTGCCGCGCTGCGCCAGCTCCCGGTCGGCGTGACCGCACGGTTGGCCGGCGATGTCGCCGGAGCCCCGCTGCGCCGGAGGTCCCGCGATTCGTACGCAGTGGTCGCCCGCCACCGGGCCGGCGGCACCGCGTGGCGGATGGTCCTCGAACCGCACGCCTGGAAGCGGTGGGGGACCGACCCGGCGTCGCTCGCCGGCTCGTTGGCGCGGGACCGGCTCGCCGCCGGCTCGCCGGGCGAGCTGGTCCGCGACGCGTTCCGATCGGTCCGCCACCGCCCCATGGCGCTGTCGTTGCCGCGTGGCGTCGCCGACCTCTGGGAGGTGCTGGCCGAGCGCATCGGCGACGTCCGGCTCCGGACCAAGGTCACCGGGCTCATCGCCCACGACGACCGGGTGATCGTCGGCCTGGGAGACGGTCGCATCATCACCGCCTCACACGTGGTGTCGACCGTGCCGGTGACGCAGACGGCGGCGTGGCTCGGTGCTCCGGCCGCGGGTTCCGTGCGCCATCGCGGGGTCGTGAACGTGCTGCTGACCGTCGGGGGTGGCGGGTACCGCCGCCACGACGTCCACCACCTCCCCGATCGACGGTTCCTCCCGGTGCGGGTATCGGTGCCGAGCGGCCTCGAGGGCCGGACCAGCCCGGATCGTCGTCCGGCGCTGCTGTGCGCCGAGATCCCCTGCTGGGAGGGCGACGCCGTGTGGACGGCACCGGATCGGGACCTCGCCCTCCGGGTCTGCGACGACCTCGTGCGGTCGGGCCTGCCTGCGGTCGAGCTGGCCACGGTGGATGTCGACCGACGCGCCGGCCTCGTCCCCGTCGTCACCCCGGACGCCCTCGCGCTCGTGGCGGCCGCGGAGCGGACCGTGGCCCGGTCGACGCGGATCGCGGTACCCGACCGGCGGGTGGTCCTGCGGCCCGACGACGTACAGGCGCAGCTCGAGGCTGGCCTCGTCGTCGCCGGAACGCTGGGCGATCCCTGATCGGCAGTCGGTCAGGCGGTCACCGCTGCGGCGCGACGGGCGACGCACTCGGCAAGGTCGTCGGGCATGGTGCGGGTCATCGACATCTTGCTGTGCACCGAGTCGGCACCGGCCTCGAGGGCGGCTTCGTGGTCCCGCCGGAGGGCCGAGCCGGTGACGACGGCGAGCGCGGCGTCCACGCCGGCATCGCGCAGGGCAGCGATCAACCAGGTGCCGTCGTGACCGTCGAGGCCGAGATCGATGAGCACGAGGTCGGGCGTCGCGGCCTGCACGACGTCGAGGGCCTCGTCGGCGCTGTGTGCCTCGCCCACGACCGTGAAGCGGCCGTCCTTCTCCATGATGGTGGCGAGCAGGTAGCGCACGTCGCTCGAGTCGTCGACGAGCACGACGCGGATGCGCGGCGCCTCGGTCGTTCCTGACCTGTCCCAGTCCATGACGCAGCCTCCCGGTCGTCGTTCCAGGCAGGACATCGGCCGATCGACCCCCGGACTTGAGCGTCGCGGCCCGATTTGTGACGGTGTGCCGGGATCGGGCAGGTCAGCGCGAGCTGACGAGGATCCGTTCGCTGGCGAACGCACCGATCCCCACGGTCTGGCCCTCGATCTGCACGGTGGTGGTGCCGTCGGGGGACGAGGCGGTGACCTCACCCTCGGAGCCGGGGACGAGCGAGGCATCCTCGAGGAACTCGAGCAGGCCCGGGCGTGAACTCCAGTTCCTCGGGGATCCGGCTCACGACGAAGCCGCGTCCCACGCCCAGGGTGGCGAGCGGGATCGTGGTCGGTTGGTCGTACGCCGACCCGGGGATGGGGTTGCCGTGGGGACAGGTGGTGGGCGACCCCAGCAGGCGGTCGATGGCCTCTTCCACGTTGTCGGAGATGACGTGCTCCCACTTGCCCGCCTCCTGGTGGGCGTCGGCCCACGACAGGTGGAGGATGTCGGTGAGGAACCGCTCGGCCAGGCGGTGGCGTCGCACCGTGCGCTCAGCCAGTCGCCGGCCCGCGCCCGTCAACGCGATCTTCGTTCCGTCGGTGCTGACGAGGCCCTCGGCATCGAGCTTGCGCATCATCTCGGACACGGCCGGGCGTGACACGTCGAGCCGTTCCGCGATCCGGGCCTGGATCACGGCGATGTCGTCCTCGGCGAGCTCCCAGATCGCTTCGCAGTACTCCTCGAAGGCGGGGTGCCACTCGGGGGTCTCGTAGGCGGTCACCCCTCCATCCTAGGGAGGGGTGAGCGACGTCGGGCGTGTCGACGGTCGCAGGGCGTGCCAGCATGCTCGGGTGAAGCACAGCCGCCTCCCGGTGACGATCGGCGACGTGCGAGCGGCCGCATCGGCCATCGCCGGAGCAGTGGTTCGCACGCCGACGACGCGCTCACGGACACTGTCGGCGATCACCGGCGCCGACGTGTGGGTGAAGTTCGAGAACCTCCAGTACACGGCCTCGTTCAAGGAGCGGGGTGCCCGGAACCGGCTCCTCGCCCTCGACGACGAGGACCGGCGCCGCGGGGTCGTGGCGATGTCGGCCGGCAACCATGCCCAGGCCGTGGCCCACCACGCCACGCTGCTCGACATCCCGTCCACGATCGTGATGCCGGAGACCACCCCGGCGAACAAGATCAGCCGCACCGAGGACAACGGCGCCACCGTCGTGGTCGAGGGAGCGACGCTCGAGGATGCAGCGACGGTGGCCAAGCGGCTCTCGGCCGAGACCGGCGCCACGTTCATCGCTCCCTACGACGATCCCGCCATCATCGCCGGACAGGGCACCTGTGCCCTCGAGCTGCTGGCCGACGCCCCACCGCTCGATGCTCTCGTCGTCCCCGTCGGCGGTGGCGGGCTCTTCGCGGGGTGCTGCGTCGCCTCCCGGGCCGTGGCTCCCGACACCGAGCTGATCGGCGTGCAGTCCGAGCTCTACCCGGAGATGATGCGAGCCATCGGCCGGCCGGTCACCGACCCGCCCGAGAAGTGGGGCCCCACCATCGCCGAAGGCATCGCGGTCAAGGCGCCGGGCGTCATGACGACCGAGATCATCGCCGCCCTCGCCACCGACGTCGTCGCCGTTCCCGAACGCTCCATCGAGGAAGCGGTGGTCTGGTACCTCGAGGTGGAGAAGATCGTGAGCGAGGGAGCCGGCGCCGCGCCGCTGGCCGCGGTCATCGCCGACCCCGACCGCTTCGCCGGTCGCTCCGTCGGCCTGGTGCTCTCCGGCGCCAACATCGATCTCCGGTTGCTCTCGTCGGTCATCATGCGCGGCCTCGCCCGCACCGGCCGTCTCTGCCGGCTCGTGATCAACGTGCCCGATGCCCCGGGCGCGCTCGGCGCGCTCACCGCCGCCGTCGGTCGGGCCGGGGGCAACATCGTCGATCTCTGGCACCATCGGGAGTTCGGGCTCCAGTCCGCCCGCGTCACGGAGATCGAGCTGTTGATCGAGACCAGGGACAAGCCGAGCGCCGAACGGCTCCGCGCCGCGCTCGAAGACGAGGGCTTCGACGTCGACGACGCACCCCGGCGGATGACCTGATCCACATGAACCGCACCACCGCAACGAAGAGGGGACACACGTGAACGGAGCCGAGCTCGCACTGCGCACCGCCATCGGGATGGGCGTCGACGTCTGCTTCGCCAACCCCGGCACCACCGAGATGGAGCTGGTCGGCGCCCTCGACTCGGTGACCGGCATGCGCGGCATCCTCGGGCTGTTCGAAGGCGTCGTGACCGGTGCCGCCGACGGCTACGGCCGCGTCACCGGCCGGCCGGCCCTCACCCTGCTGCACCTCGGGCCCGGCTTCGCCAACGGCATCGCCAACCTGCACAACGCCCGCCGCGCGCACACGCCCGTGGTCAACCTGGTGGGTGACCACGCCACCTGGCACCGATCGGCGGACGCCCCGCTCACCTCCGACATCGACGCCCTCGCCGGCGTGGTGTCGCTCCACGTCGAGACCGTCCCCTCGTCGGCGCACATGGGTTCGAGCATGCAGGAGGCCATCGCCGCCTCGGTGGGCCCGCCGTCGGGCGTGGTCACGCTGATCGTGCCGCAGGACGCCGCGTGGGGGCAGGCCGACGTCCACGACGTCGGTTCCATCGACGCCACCGTCGATCCGGTCGATGCCGACGCCGTCGGGGCGGCCGCGGCGGCGCTCCAGGCCGGCGGTGGCGTGGCCCTGCTCCTCGGCGGGACCGTCCGCCGCGCCGAGCTCGAGGCCGCCGAGCGGCTCCGCTCCGCCACGGGATGCGCCGTCTGGGTCGACACGTTCCCCGCCGTCCTCGAACAAGGTCGCGGCCTGCCCCGCTTCGACTCCGTGCCGTACTTCCCCGAGCAGGCCATCGAGGCGCTGCAGGGGATCGACACGCTGATCGTGGCCGGCACGCGGGCTCCGGTTGCCTTCTTCGGGTACCGCTCGGTGGGTCAGTCCTCGCTGCTGGCCGACCACTGCGAGGTGATCGTCGCGGCGCCCGGCGGCGTGCGCGCCCACCTCGGCCTCGACGCCATCGTCGATGCCCTCGACGCCGGCGTCACCGCCGCCAGCGGCCGGTCGGGCGACACCGAGCCGGCCACCGCGCCCACGGGCGACCTCGACATGTTCACGATGGGCGCCATGGTGGCGGCCGTCCAGCCCGAGGGTGCCGTCGTCGTCAACGAGGCGGCCACGTCCGGGCTGGGATGGGCGATCGCCGCCGGCGGTGCGCCGCCCCACGAGTCGTTCTCGCTGACGGGAGGCGCCATCGGCCAGGGGCTGCCGTGCGCCGTCGGGGCCGCGGTGGCTGCCCCCGACCGCAAGGTCATCGCCCTCCAGGCCGACGGCTCCGGCATGTACACGCTCCAGTCGCTGTGGACCATGGCCCGCGAGGGCCTCGACGTCACCGTCGTCGTCTGCGCCAACCGCAGCTACCGGATCCTGCAGATGGAGCTGCACCGCACCGGCAACGACGCACCCGGACCGCAGGCCACCGCGTTGACCGACCTCGGCAACCCGTACCTCGACTGGGTCTCGTTGGCGCGCGGTCTCGGCGTCGACGGGATGCAGGCGACGACGCTCGACGAGCTCCGGGCCGGCCTCGAGCGCGGGCTCGCCACCGCCGGCCCCTACGTCGTCGAAGCCCTGATCTGAGGAACCCGGTCCCGCCCGGCCGCAGGTCGCCGTCCGGCCCGTAGGGTCCCTGCATGCGCATCGGCATCAACGGATCCAGCCTCCTCGCCTCTCCCGACCTCGGCCGCATCGTGGAGGACATCACGACCGCCGAGGGCGAGGGCTTCACCTCGTACTGGTTGGCGCAGGGCGGCCTCGTCGACTCACTCGGGGTGCTCGCCGCCGCCGGCCCGTCCACCTCCACCATCGAGGTCGGCACGGCCGTGGTCTCCACCTGGACCCAGCACCCGCTGGCGCTGGCTGCCAACGCCCTCACCACCCAGCAGCTGGTCGGGGGCCGGCTCGTCCTCGGCATCGGGCTGTCCCACAAGCCGGCGGTCGAGCAGCAGCTGCACCAGACGTGGGAGAAGCCGATCCGGCACATGCTCGACTACCTCGAGATCCTCGACCCCTTGCTCCGCGAGGGGCGGGCCTCGTTCGAGGGCGAGGTGTGGAGCCTCGACACCACCGCTCCCCGGCCCACCGACGATCCACCCAAGGTGATGCTCGCCGCGCTCGGTGAGCAGATGCTGCGCATCGCCGGAGCGCGCACCGACGGCACCATCCTGTGGTGCGTCGGGCCCCGGACCATCGAGCAGCACATCGCACCGCAGATCAACCAGGCCGCCGCCGACGCCGGCCGCCCCGACCCGGCCATCGTGTGCAGCATTCCCTGCTGGGTCACCGACGATCCGGGCCCGGCCCGCGAGTTCATCGGCAAGATCCTGTCCATCTACGCCGAGCTCCCCAGCTACCGGGCCATGCTCGACATCGAGGGCATCCACGGCCTCGAGGACCTGTCGCTGGTGGGCAGCGAGTCCGAGGTCCGTGACGGGATCGCCGCGGTCGAGGCCGCCGGCGCCACCGACTTCACCGCGGTGGTGATGGGCGCCGACCCCGACGAGATCGCCGCCACCCGGGCGCTGCTCGCATCGGTCTGAACGCCGATGGTCGAGCTCATCGCCAGCGACCTCGACGGCACGCTCCTCGGTCCCGACGCCGTCATGTCCCCGCGCACGGTGGCCGCGCTGCGCCACGCCCACGAGGCCGGGATCCCGGTGGTGGCCGCCACCGGCCGCGGCTGGCAGTCCGCCATCGAGGTGCTGGCTCCCACCCCGGTCGTCGAGCACGCCGTGTGTTCGAACGGCGCGCTCACCTTCGATCGGCTGACCGGCGAGATCCTCCGCTGCGACGTGATCGCCCTCGACGCCCTCGCCCGGGCGGCCGATGCCATCCGGGCCACCCTCGCCGACGTCGGCCTGGGCTGGGAGCTGACCAACGGGCGCTTCGGTTGGGACGACCGTTTCCTGTCGCACAACCCGGCGCTCGAGCTGCGCGACGGCCACGACCGCGTCGACGAGCTCCCCATCCACGACCCGCCCGCTGGCGTCCTCAAGCTCCTCGTGAGCGCCCGGGGCTTCGACGAGGAGGACCTCTACGAGTCGTTGCACCCCCACATGCCCGACGACGTCGAGACCACGGCGTCGGGCATCTCCTTCGTCGAGATCACCGGGGCCGGCGTCACGAAGGCGAAGGCGCTCCAAGCCCTGTGCGACGACCTCGGGGTCGACCCGGCCGACGTGGTGGCCTTCGGCGACAACCGCAACGACCTCGCCATGATCCGCTGGGCTGGTACGGGGTATGCCATGGCCAACGCCAACCCGGCGCTGGCCGCCGAAGCCGATGCGATGGCGCCGCACCACGCCGACGACGGCGTGGCCCAGGTGATCGAGGCGTTGCTGGCCTGACCGCTACTCGACGGCGGCGGCGAGGCGGGCGAGCGTCTCCTCCATCCCCTTGCGGTTGTGCTCGCCCCGCTCGGCGACCCCGGAGATGGACTTCGTCATCTCGATGACCTCGTCGGGGCGGCCTTCGTCCCAGGTCTCGGTGACCACGCAGCCGTCGTCGGTGGGCTCGATCGTGTACGCCCACTTGGCGAAGTGGAGGTCGCCGAACACCCCGTCGAAGGCGAACCGCTCGCCAGGGACGCACTCCATGATCTCGGCCTCGGTGGTCCACTCGTACTCGCCGTTGCGGTTGTGACCGGTGAAGGTCACGCCCACCGCCGGGCCGGTGGCGTCGCCGTTCCAGGTGCAGGTGTGGCACTCCGGCGACCACTCGCCCATGCGGGTGACATCGGAGATGGCGTTCCACACCACTTCGGGTGGGGCCTTGATGGTTCGGGAGACCTCGACGTGTTTGCTCACGGCCGGGAGCGTAGGCGACGCCCGACCGACCCCCGGACGCGAGGGAAGCCGACCATCGATGGTCGGCTTCGAACCCCGTGGAGCCCGGGCTCGGGGGAAAGCGGGGGCTCCGGTGGCGCCGGACTGGGCGGGGGGACACCCGTACCGGTCGCTTGTGAACAGAATCGCAAACGATCCGCCGACGGTCAAGGGTTCCGACCGTGACGTTCGTCGCACCCCTCAGCGCTTGAGGTACTTCCGGTACGCCTCGGCCGACTTCAACAGGTCGGGGTCGGCCTCGAAGCGGGGCGTGAACTTCTCCCACGCCTCCTCGCGCTTGTACGGGATGAACTCGCGGGGGAAGTAGCCCTCGTGGGGGCGGTAGCCCTTGAGGACCCGCCGGGCGACGGTGGCCTTGTGCACCTCGTCGGCGCCGTCGGCCAGGCCCATGGTGGGGGCGCCGGCGTACATGTCCTGGAGGGGCGTGAGGTTGGTCGTGCCGAGCGAGCCGTGGATGTGGAGGGCGTCGAAGGAGATCTCGCGCAGCACCCGGGCCATGGTGAACTTCACGGCGGCGATGTCGGTGCGGGCCTCCTGCGTGGACGTCTGGTCGATCTTCCAGGCCGTCTCCAGCACGAACAGGCGAAGCATCCGCAGCTTGGCGTAGCTCTCGGCGATCTTCTCCTGCACCATCTGGTGTTCGGCGATGATCGAACCGTGCGACTCCCGCGACAGGGCGCGCTCGCACATCATGTCGAACGCCAGCGTGCACTGGGCGATGCTGCGCATGGCGTGGTGGATGCGTCCTCCGCCGAGGCGCCGCTGGGCGAGGACCTTGGCGCCGTCCTCGGGGCCGAGCAGGTGGTCGGCCGGGACCCGGACGTCGGCGTACTTGATGTGGTTGTGGTTCCGGGGCTCGGGCATGATCTCGACGCCGGGCGTGTCACGAGGCACGACGAACATGCCGTTGGTGCACATCACGAAGAGGATGTCGGCGACGCGACCGGCGCTGGTGAACCACTTCTCCCCGTTGATGACCCACTCGTCGCCGTCCTTGACGGCGTGGGTGCGGAACAGGTTGGGGTCGGAGCCGCCCTGGGGCTCGGTCATCGAGTAGGCGGAGAACATCTCCTGGTTCA
Source organism: uncultured Acidimicrobiaceae bacterium (assembly GCA_963811245.1). GTDB lineage: Bacteria > Actinomycetota > Acidimicrobiia > Acidimicrobiales > Salinilacustritrichaceae > Salinilacustrithrix. The sequence goes on along the minus strand of CAWEQL010000013.1, from coordinate 334,772 downwards.
TCAGCGGCTCCAGCCACCGCTTCTTCTGCTCCTCGGTGCCGTAGGCGGCGAGCATCTCCATGTTTCCGGTGTCGGGCGCGGCGGCGCCGAAGAGCTGCGGGGCCGCGGGGTACTTGCCGAGGATCTCGTTCACCAGCGCCAGCTTGAGCTGGCCCAAGCCGGGGCCGCCGAGCTCCTCGTCGAGGAACAGCGCCCACAGGCCCTGGTCCTTCACCTTCTGCTGCAGCTCCCGTACGAGCGCCTTCACCTTCGGATCGGGGGAGCGCACGGCGTACGGGAACACGTAGTGCAGCGGCTCCACCTCGTCCCGGCAGAACTGCTCGATCCAGTCCAGCTTCTCCTGGAACTCGGGCTCGGTCTGGAAGTCCCATGCCATGACGTGTGGTCCTCTCGTGTGACTGCGGCTGCGGCCGCCATCTTGACCGCCCGGTCAAGACTCTCGCAACGAGGGTGTCGCCTTCCGGCCTCGCCGACGGCGGCGGGCCGGGAACGGGATGTCGTCGATGTACTTGGCCACGACCGGTCCGACGATTGCGGTCATGAGTACGTACGCGGCGGCGAGCGCGCCGAGATCGGTGCCGTCGGCCAGCGTGGCGCCGAGTGCGGCGATCACGATCGAGAACTCCCCGCGGGCGATCAGCGCCGCACCTGCTCGTCGCCGGCCCTTCATGGCCACCCCGGCCCGCTTCGCCGCGACCGATCCGGAGACCATCTTCGTGCCGGCGGTCACGACGGTGAGGGCGGCGGCGGGGAGCAGTGCGCCGGCGAGGGAGCCGGGCTCGATCTGGAAGGAGAAGAACAGGAAGAACGTGGCGGCGAACAGGTCGCGCAGCGGTTCGATCAGGTCGTTGGCCCGGTCCCGCACCGGCCCGGACAGCGCCAGGCCGACCAGGAAGGCGCCGATGCGCGCTCGACACCTGGACCTTCTCGGCCAGGCCGCCGACCAGCAGCGTGAGACCGAACACGGCGAGCAGGAGCGCCTCGTTCGATCCGGGGGCCAGCAGGGCGCTCAACCGGTCGCCCCACCGCAGGGCCATGACGAGGATGGCGCCGGCCGCCCCCACCGCCCCGACCACGGTGAGGGCCGTCTCGGCCGGGCCGCGACCGGCGACCAGGGCGGCGGCGATCGGCAGGTACACGGCCATGGCGAGGTCCTCGATGACCAGCACGTTGAGGATCGCGGGCGTCTCCCGATTGCCGAGACGGCCGAGGTCGTTGAGCACCTTGGAGATGACGCCCGACGAGCTGATCCAGCACACCCCGCCGAGCAGGATCGCCGCCGTGAGATCCCAGCCGAGGAGGAGCCCGAGGGCGAAGCCGGGGACGAAGTTGACGCCGGCGTCGACCGCGCCAGGAACGCCACCGGTCCGCAGACCGTCCTGGAGCTCCTTCGCGGTGTATTCGAGACCGAGCGTGAACAGCAACAGCAAGACGCCGATGTCGGCCGCCATGCGGATGAAGTCCTCGCTCACGTCGAGGGGCGCAACGCCACCTTCACCGACCGCGAGCCCGGCCAGGAGGTAGAGGGGGATGGCGGTGATGCCGAGGCGGCCCGCGACGCGGGCGAGCACGGCGAGCACGATGGCGACGGCCCCGAGCTCCACGAAGGCCGATGCTGCGTCGCCGCTCGCTGCGGCGAGCACCGGGACGATCACCCCCGCAGCACCTGGCGCAGCTGCTCGAGGCCTTCCCCCGTGCCGACCACCACGGCGACATCACCGGCCTGCAGGACGACATCGGGGCCGGGCGCCGGCTCGGTCGTGTCGCCGTGGATCACGGCGATCACCGATGCGCCGGTCCGGGTTCGTAGCGCTCCCTCGCCGATGCTGCGTCCGGCCTGTTCGGACTCCGCGCCGACATCGATCCAGTCGATGGTGAGACCCTCGATCCGGTGCCGGAGCTCGCCGACCGACTCGGTCACCTGGGAGGCACCGAGCAGCTCGGTCAGCGTGTGGCAGTCGTCCGGGCCCAGGCGCAGCACGGTCCGGGCCACGTCGGGGTCGTCGGCGTCCTGGACGAAGACCTCCCGTCGTCCGCCGTGGTGGTGGAGCACCCCGACCCGGTCGCCCTCGCTGGTCGAGAACTCGTACCGGATCCCCACGCCGGGCAGCTGGGTCTCGGTCACTTCGGCCATGTCGACGCTCCTCGTCCTCGGGTCGGCCCGGAGTCTGGCAAGAACCGGTGCCCCGTGGTCGTCCGGGCCGCCAGGGGAGCGACGGGCGCTCAGCTCTCCAGTGCTGCCCGGGCCGCGGACACGTCGAGGGCGACGCCGGTCTCGCGCTCGGACACCGCCCAAAGGGTCTCGATGGCGTCGTCCATCCCGATCCGGCGCAGGATGGGTCGTGTGACCGGCGGTCCGTGGCTGGCGAAGGCCGGTGCGTACAGCTCGCCCGCCGGAGGCCGACGGGTCGGTCGCGGCGCGCAGCTGCATGCGGGCGCCCTGGTCGGGGCGCATGCCGAACGTCGTGGTGAGCACGTGGAAGAACGGGCCCCAGATGCCGCCGCCACCCTCCTCCACCGTGTGCGCCTGCAGGTCGGTGTTCGACAGGCCGGGGTGGGCGAGGAGGCTCTTGACGCCGACCCGAGCGTCCTCGAAGCGACGCTGGAGGCCGAGCCCGAAGTAGTAGTTGGACAGCTTGGCCTGGCCGTAGGAGCCCCACGGCTCGTAGGCGCCCCGCAGGTGCGGGTTCTCCGGATCGACGGCCGAGCCGACGAACCGCGCCACGCTGGTCACGGTGACGACCCGCGCGTCACGGCCGGCGGCATCGGCGCGCAGCAGGCCGGGCAGGAGCAGGGCGGTGAGGGTCCAGTGGCCGAGGTGGTTCACCCCGAACTGCATCTCGTAGCCGTCGGCGGTCTGGCGTTCGGGCATGGCCATCAGGCCGGCGTTGTTGACCAGCACGTCGATCACGGGATGGGCGGCGAGGATCGTCTCCGCCGCCCGGCGCACGGAGGACTGGTCGCCGAGGTCGAGCGCGACCAGTTCGAGGGAGGCGTCGGGGTGGGCGGCGCGGATGCGGGCCTCGGCCTCGGCCGCCTTGGTCTGGTTGCGGACCGCCATGACCACGTGGGCGCCATGGGCGGCGAGGGCGAGCGCGGTCTCGTAGCCGAGGCCGCCATTGGCGCCGGTGACGACGGCGACCCGTCCGGTGAGGTCGGGGATGTCGTCCTGGGTCCAGGCCATGTGCAGCTCCAGCGATCCGGCGGGTCAACGGTGCGTTCACCTCGGCGGGTGGCGGCGACTGTAGGACGTGCCCTGTCGCAGCCGGGTCGTCGACCCCCGAGGGGGAGCGGTCACGGCCGGCCGATACCGTTCCGGCGATGGCCGGCTCCGACGCGCTCGCGCAGTTCTCGCCGGCGGTACGGGCGTGGTTCGAGACGTCGTTTCCTGCGCCGACGCCACCCCAGGACCAGGGCTGGCCGGCCATCGCCAGCGGGGACCACACGCTCATCCTGGCGCCGACGGGGAGCGGCAAGACGCTGGCCGCCTTCCTGTGGGCCATCGACCGCCTCACGTCCACGCCGCCGCCGACCGAGCGCACGCATCGGACCCGGGTGCTGTACATCTCGCCGTTGCGGGCCCTGGCCGTGGACGTCGAGAAGAACCTGCGGGCGCCGATCCAGGGCATCCGTCTCGCTGCCGATCGCCTCGGCCTCGACTACCACGAGCCGACCGTGGGCCTGCGTACCGGCGACACGCCGAGCGACGAGCGACGGTCGCTCGTCCGCAACCCGCCCGACATCCTCATCACGACACCCGAGTCGCTCTACTTGATGCTCACGTCTGCGGCACGCGAGACGTTGCAGGGTGTGGAGGCGGTGATCATCGACGAGATCCACTCCGTGGCCCGCACCAAGCGCGGGTCACACCTGGCCCTGTCGATGGAGCGGCTCGTCGAGTGGATCACAGCGAACGGCGGCGCCCGCGCCCCAGCGGATCGGCCTCTCCGCCACCCAACGCCCGCTCGAGGAGATCGCCGCGTTCCTGGGTGGGCGGTCGGGACGGACGACGGGTGAGCCGTCGTGGCGGCCCGTCACCATCGTCGATGCCGGCGTCCGCAAGGAGCTCGACGTCGAGGTGATCGTGCCGGTCGACGACATGGGCGAGTTGGGCCAGGTCATCGAGGACCCGGTGAGCGGTCCGGCCGCCGCCGGCCCGGTGCGCCGCAGCATCTGGCCGTCGATGCACCCTCGCCTGCTGGAGCTGGTGCAGCAGCACAACTCCACGCTCATCTTCGTGAACGCCCGCAGGCTCGCCGAACGACTGGCGACCCGGCTGAACGAGCTGGCCCACGACGAAGAGGACGCCGGCGCCGCGGCGATCGGTACGGGACATGTGCGCGCCGATGTCGGCGACGACACGAGCGGGGTGATCCATGAGCTGGTCAAGGCCCACCACGGCTCGATCTCGCGCGAGCGCCGGCTCCAGATCGAAGACGAGCTGAAGTCGGGCCGACTGAAGGGCCTGGTGGCCACGTCGTCGCTGGAGCTGGGAATCGACATGGGAGCGGTCGACCTCGTGATCCAGGTCGAGTCGCCGGGGAGCGTGTCGTCCGGGCTCCAGCGCATCGGCCGGGCCGGCCACCAGGTGGGCCAGCCGAGCCGGGGCAAGCTGTTCCCGAAGCACCGCCAGGACCTGCTCGAGGCGGCCGTGGTCGTGAAGCGGATGCACGACGGGCTCATCGAGACCACGCACTACCCCCGCAACCCGCTCGACGTGTTGTGCCAGCAGATCGTGGCGGCGTGCGCCCTCGACGAATGGGACCTCGACGACCTGGCGCGCATGGTCCGCCGGGCCGCCCCCTTCGCCACGCTGTCCGACGACGTGCTCGCCGCCTGCCTCGACCTGCTCGCCGGCCGCTACCCGTCGGAGGAGTTCAGCGAGCTCCGCCCCCGCATCGTCTGGGACCGCACCCCCGTGGAAAATCGCCGGGGATCGCAATCGGAAGCCGAACGCGATCCGCAGCGATTTCCGGGGGTGGTGCGGGGTCGGGCCGGGGCGCAGCGGCTGGCGGTCACCAACCCCGGCACCATCCCCGACCGCGGGCTGTTCGGCGTGTTCCTCCCCGACGGCACCCGGGTGGGCGAGCTCGACGAGGAGATGGTCTACGAGTCCCGGGCGGGCGAGACGTTCCTGCTCGGCGCCTCGACGTGGCGGATCGAGGAGATCACCTTCGAACGGGTCATCGTGACGCCGGCGCCGGGCATGCCGGGCAAGATGCCGTTCTGGCACGGCGACGGGCCCGGCCGGCCCCTCGAGCTGGGCCGGGCCATCGGCGAGTTCACCCGCCAGATCCGCGATCGCAGCGTCCACCCGGATCCGCTGGCGACCCTCCGCGACGAGCACGGCCTCGACGAGCGGGCGGCGCTGAACCTCGTCTCGTTCCTCGACGAGCAGGCCGAGGCCACCGGCGTGGTGCCCGACGACCGCACCATCGTGGTCGAGCGCTTCCGCGACGAGATCGGCGACTGGCGGGTGTGCATCCTGTCGCCGTTCGGCGCCCAGGTCCACGCCCCGTGGGCGATGGCGTTGCAAGTAGACCTGGGAGAGCGATGGGGTGTCGAGGTCGAGATGATCTGGTCGCGACGACGGCATCGTGCTGCGCCTCCCCGAGTCGGTCGACGACCTGCCGCTCGAGGAGCTCGCCATCGCCCCGGAGGACATCGACGACATCGTCCTCGGCCAGCTGCCCAACACGGCCATGTTCGCCTCCCGCTTCCGGGAGTGCGCCGGCCGGGCGCTGCTGCTGCCCCGCCGCCGTCCCGACCGCCGCCAGCCGCTGTGGCAGCAGCGCCAGCGGGCCGCCGACCTGTTGAAGGTGGCCGGCCAAGTACCCGACGTTCCCGATCCTGCTGGAGACGACCCGCGAGTGCGTCAACGACGTGTTCGACCTGCCGGCGCTGAAGGAGGTGCTCGGCGACATCCGCAGTCGTGCGGATCCGGGTCGTGCCGGTCGACACCGACCAGTCGTCGCCGATGGCCCAGTCGCTGCGTGTTCGGCTGGATCGCCGTCTACATGTACGAGGGCGACGCCCCGCTCGCCGAGCGCCGGGCCGCCGCGCTGGCGCTCGACCGCGACCTGCTCCGCGAGCTGCTCGGCTCCGAGGAGCTGCGCGAGCTCATCGACCCCGAGGTGCTCGCCGACCTCGAGCTCGAGCTGCAGCGCCTCGTCGAGGGACGCCGGGCCCGCGACGTCGACGAGTGCCACGACCTGCTCCGGCTCCTCGGCCCGCTGACGACCGAGGAGATCGACACTGCGGTGCGAGGACGTCGCCGGCGGCGGGGCCAAGGCGTGGATCGACGAGCTGGTCGCCGCCCGCGCGGGCCTACGCCGTCGGGTGTCGCCGGCGAGGAGCGCTGGGCCGCCACCGAGGACGCCGCCCGCCTGCGCGACGCCCTCGGCGTCGCCGTCCCCGTCGGGCTGCCCGCCGCCTTCACCGACCCGGTCGACGATCCTCTGGCCGACCTCGCCGCCCGCTACGCCCGCACCCACGGCCCGTTCACCGCGGCCGAGGTGGCCGGCCCGCTACGGGGTCACCGTCGACCGGGTGCTCCCCGCGCTCGAACGACTCGAGGCCGACGGTCGGGTGGTGCGCGGCGAGTTCCGCCCCGACGGCCACGACCGGGAGTGGACCGACCCCGAGGTGCTGCGCACGCTGCGCCGGCGCTCGCTCGCCGCGCTGCGCAAGGAGGTCGAGCCGGTCGAGGGCGACGCCCTCGGCCGCTTCCTGCCCGACGTGGCACCACGTCGGCTCGCGCCGGCGCGGGCTCGACGCCCTGATCGACGTCGTGGCCCAGCTCCAGGGCGCGCCGATCCCGGCGTCGGTGCTCGAGACCGACGTCCTGCCCGCCCGGCTCGGCGAGCTACCGCCCCGCCGACCTCGACCAGCTGTGCGCCGCCGGCGAGGTCGTGTGGGTCGGCGCCGGCTCGCTCGGCGCCCGCGACGGCCGCATCCGCCTGCTGTTCCGCGACTGCCGCCCGCGCTCCTCGTGCCCACGCTCGACGAGGCCCCGACGGCGACCGTCCACGCCGCGCTGGCTCGACCACCTCGGGGACCGGGGCGCCTCGTTCTGGTCCGACCTGGTCGGCGCCGGCCCAGGAGGCCGGGGCCGACTACGACGACGCCACCGTGCTCGCCGCGCTGTGGGACCTGGCGTGGGCCGGCTACGTCACCAACGACTCGCTCGGCCCCCTGCGCTCGTTCCTGGGCGGCCGCCGCGCCGGGCGACGACGGTCCCGGGGCGGGGCGCGGGTCGTCGCGCCGGCCGGGCCGGACGGTTGTCGCGGCTCGGCCCGCCGGCGGGCGCCGGCCGCTGGTCGCTCGTCGCCCCGCTGCTCGACCCGGCGCCGTCGCCCACCGAGGCCGCCCACGCCAAGGCCCGCCAGCTGCTCGAGCGCTACGGCGTGCTCACCCGCGAGGCGGCGCTGGGCGAGGGCAGCGAGGGCGGCTTCGCCGGCGTGTACCCGGTGCTCAAGGCGCTCGAGGAGCGGGGCGAGCTGCGGCGGGGCTACTTCGTGGCCGGCCTCGGCGCCGCCCAGTTCGCCCTGCCCGGCGCCGTCGACCGCCTGCGTGCCGCCCGCGACCCCGACGACGCGCGGCGCCGGGTCGTCGTGCTCGGCCGCCACCGACCCGGCCCAGCCCTACGGTGCCGCCCTGCCCGTGGCCCGACTCGCCGCGGCCGGCCCGCCCGCCAGGCCGGCGCCCACGTGCTGCTCGTCGACGGCGAGCTCGTCGCCTACCTCGAGCGGGGCGGGCACAGCGTCGCCACCTTCGCCGCCACCGCCGACCACCCCGAGTGGCCCGAGCTGATCAAGGCGCTGGTCGACCACCGGGCGGTACCGCACCCTCGAGATCCGCAAGATCGATGGTGCGCCCGTCGGCGAGTCGCCGTGGCGGCGACGCGCTGGAGGCCGCCGGCTACCGGGACGGCTACAAGGGCTTCGTCCACCGGCCGCCTCGGCCGACGCGTCTGAGACGCAGCGCCGGCCGGTGCGCGTCGCACCCTGGATATCGTGCCCGCGTGCCCCATCCCGCCGACGTCGATCCCCGCCTCACCGCTCACCTGCGCGACTGGCTCGGGGCGTGGCCGCCGGAACGTCCGCTGGAGATCGTCGGCTCCGACCGTCGGGTCGAGCCGGGGTGGAACGGCGCCGTCCGACCGGTGAACGGGGTGGTGACCCCGCACGGCACGGTGCTCTCGGTGCCTCCGGACGCGGTCGACGACGTCCGATCCGCCGGCGACGACCTCGAGAGCATCAGCCCCGCACCTCTCCGCCATCGTCGAACGGCCCGAGGCCGTGGTCGGCACCGGGATCTTCCGGTGGTCGACCGACCCGACGCCCGGTGACGATCCGGGGGCGTGGTTGCCCACCGACGATCCCCGGATACCGACGTGGCTGCACCCGTTCAACGGCGACGTGCTGGTCGCGTTCGAGGCCACGGCCGACGGGCCCACGATGGCCGCCGGGGTGGGCCGCAAGCAGCACGACGCCCACGGCCACGAGCTGGCCGTCGTGACCGAGGAGGCGTTCCGGGGCCGGGGCTACGCCCGTCGGCTGGTGACCCAGGCGGCGAGGCGGGTCCTCGCCGACGGCGCCGTGCCCGTGTACCTGCACGCCCCCGACAACGTCGCCGTCCGCCCGCACCGCCGACGCCAGTGGGTTCCCCGATCGTGGGCTGGCGCATCCTCGGCCTGTTCGAACCCGAGCCTGACGACGACGAGGGCTGAGCCATGCCCGAGGGCGACACGATCCACCGGGCCGCCGCCCGGCTGCGCCCGGCGCTGGCCGGCCACGCGCCTCGTCCGCTTCGAGGCCGCCCGCCTCGTGGGCGACCGTCCCCGCGCCCGGCGAGCGGATCGACGGACGTCGAGGCCCGGGGCAAGCACCTGCTCGTCCACTTCGAGCGGCGGCCTCACGCTGCAGACCCACATGCGGATGACCGGGTCGTGGCACCTCTACCGGGAGGGGAGCGGTGGCGGAAGGCCGCCCACCTGGCCCGCGCGGTGATCGAGGCCGACAGCGGCTGGGTGGCCGTGTGCTTCCAGGCCCCCGTGGTCGAGACGTACCACCGCGGCGCTGGGCGAGCCGCCGGCGCTGGCGGCGCTCGGACCCGATCTCACCGGCCCCGACCCGGACATCGACGCGGCCGTTGCACGGGCGTGGCCCGGCGTCGCGCCCGATGCACCGACATCGCCGACGTGTTGCTCGACCAGCGGATCGCGAGCGGCATCGGCAACGTCTACAAGTCCGAGGTCCTGCTTCCTCCACGGCATCGACCCGTTCACGCCCTGGCCGACGTCGATCGCGCCGACGTCCTCGCCGCGGCTCTACACCACGGCGCACCGCCTGCTCGCGCGCCAACCTCGACCAGCTCGTCCCGGGTCACCTACCGGGGCGGCGTCGCCGTCTACGGCCGCCGGGGCCAGCCGTGCCTGCCGGTGCGGAACCGATCGTGCGCATGCGCCGCCAGGGCCCGATGGCCCGGTCGACCTACTGGTGCCCGACCTGCCAGACCGGCCCCGGTCGGCACCGGAATCGGTTGTCACACCGACCGCTCGTGATTAGTTTCACATGATATGAGCGATCGGACGGGCGAGACCGGGACGGAAACGATCGCCAGGCGGCGGCGGGGCGACCCACGGGTCGTGATCGTCGGCGCCGGTTTCGGCGGCCTCGCCGTGGCCCGGCGCCTCGATCGGGCAGGACGTCGACGTCACCGTCGTCGACCGCAACAACTTCCACACGTTCCTGCCGCTGCTGTACCAGGTGGCCACGAGCGGGCTGAACGCCGCCGATGTGGCCCACTCGGTGCGGGCCGTGTTCCAGCACGCCGGCAACGTCGACGCCCTGCCGCGGCACGCGTCACCGGCGTCGACTGGGACCGCGCGCCAGCTCCTGCTCGAGGGCCAGGAGCCGCTCGCCGTTCGACCACCTGGTCATGGCCGCCGGGTCGTCGACCAACTACTTCGGCATCGACGGCGCCGACGAGCACGCCTTCCCGCTGTACTCGCTCGACGACGCCGTCCGGCTGCGCAACCGCGTGCTCGAGCAGTTCGAGGCCGCCGACCGCGACCCGTCGCTCGTCGACGACGGCGCCCTCACCTTCGTCCTCGTCGGCGGCGGCCCCACCGGCGTGGAGCTGGCCGGCGCCCTGGCCGAGCTGTTCGACAAGGTGCTGCGCGAGGACTTCCACGACCTGCGCGTGCACCGGGCCCGCGTCGTGCTCGTCGAGATGGCCGACGCGTCCTTCTCGCCCCTTCCGGGACCGGCAGCCAGCGCCACGCCCTCGACGCCCTCCGCCGGCGCGGCGTCGACGTGCGCCTCGCCACCACGGTCGAGGCCGTCCACCCCGACCACGTGGTCCTCGAGGGTGGCGAGCAGGTGCCGACCCAGACCCTCATCTGGGCCGCCGGCGTGCAGGCCAACCCGCTCGCCGTCGTCGCTCGGCGTCGAGCCCGGGTCGCGGGCGGCCGGATCGTCGTCGGCGACGACCTGTCGATCCCGGGCCACCGCGGGGGCTGGGCCATCGGCGACGTCGCCCACATGGTGCCGGCGCGGCGAGTACGAGGGCGAGCCGCTCCCGCAGCTGGCCCCGGCGGCCATGCAGGCCGGCGCGACCGCCGCCGCCAACATCCTCCCCACCTCGCCGGCGCAGCCCACCGAGCCGTTCCGCTACCGCAACAAGGGCACGATGGCCACCATCGGGCGGCGCTCGGCGGTGGCCGAGATCCCGCGCCTCCCGCCGCTCGTCGGGCTCGGTGGCCTGGCTGGCGTGGCTGGTGCTGCACCTCGTGGATGCTGATCGGCTTCCGCAACCGCGTCTCGGTCTGGTCAACTGGGCCTGGAACTACCTGACCTGGGACCGGGGACCGCGGATCATCCTCCAGATCCGCTCCGGCGACCCCCGGCGCCGGCCGAAGGGTCCCCGAAGCCGCCCGGCGAGGAGGATGCCGAACGCCGGAGCGCCGGAGCCTGAGCGAAGGGCCGGCGCGGCGATCGGCGGTCAGGCGCGGCCGAGGATGCGGTCGACGGCGATCTCGATGACCGCCCGGTCGGGGCGCTGCCTCGGCTCGCGGTAGCGCTCGGCGTACCGGCGCTCGGCGTCGCGGCACCGTGCCGGGTCGGTCGTCAGCGTGGCCGGCCCCTCGAGGGCTCAGCCAGCGGCCGCCGTCGACCTGGCTGACGACCGCCCGCGATCCCGGTGCGGCGGCGACGTTGCGGGCCTTCTTGGACGCGTCCCACGTGATGACCCGGGCCACCGGCGTCGGGGTCCCAGGTGAACCCGACCGCCACGACGTGAGGAGATCCGTCGGGCCGCAGCGTGGTCAGCGTGGCGAGGTGTCGCTGGCGAGGAAGGTCAGGGCGTTGTCGTCGAGGGCGTCCGGTCGCAGTGCCATGGCCCCGGTCTACCGGTCCCGATCACTCGAACCCGATCGCCTCCAGCACGTCGAGCCGCGCCGCGCGACGGGCGGGCCGGATGGCGGCCACGACGCCCAGGCCCGCACCGGCCACCACCACGATGGCCAGCGAGCGCACGGGCAGGCTGAACGACGACAGACCGAAGCTGCCGAGCGAGGTGACGAGGGCCCAGCTCGCCACCAGCCCGATCCCCAACCCCACCGAGGTCCCCAGCAGGGAGATGAGGACGGCCTCCCACCGGACCGCGGACCGGAGCTGGGAGCGGGTCATCCCGACGGCTCGCAGGAGCCCGAGCTCGCGGGTCCGTTCGTGGATCGACAGGGACAGGGTGTTGGCGATGCCGATCATGGCGATCACCACCGACAGCGCCAGCAGCGCGTTGACCAGGGTGAGGAAGCTGGTGATCTGCTTCGCGACGTCGCCGATGAACTCCTCCCGGTCGAGGACGTTCACGCCGGGAAGATCGGCCACGACCGCTTGCATCCGCGCCTTCACCGCGTCGATGTCGGCGCCATCGGCCAGCACGGCGATGACCTGGACCAGCTGGCGTTCGCTCACCAGCTCGCCATAGGTCTCGGTGTCGATGGAGGCGAACCCGAGCAGCGTCAGGTCGTCGGAGATGGCCTGCACGGTCAGCGTCCTCGACGACCCGCCCGGCCCCGTCACCCGCACGATGTCGCCGACGTGGAGGCCCTGGTCCTCGGCGATCCCGACGTCGACCACGATGCCTCCCGGGCCGAGGTCGGTGATCGAGCCCTCGGCCATGCGCGGGTCGAACACCTTGGTGACGGTGTCGGGGTCGAACGACTGGACGAACTGCGTGCTCTGGCGGCCGTCGGGGAAGGTGAACTGGGCCACCGTGAAGCCGAGGCGCGAGACGGTCTCGACCCCGTCGACGACGGCGAGCTCGTCGGCGACGCTGGGCGGGAAGCCCGTGGGCGGGCCGAACCCGGTCTGGCTCTGGACGATCAGGTCGCCCCGGAACCCCCGCTCGACCTCGTTGCGGACCGACAGCCGGGCCGAGGCGGCGAAGATGGTGATGAAGCCGATGAGGGCGACGCCGATGAGCAGCGCCGACGCTGTGGCCGACGTCCGTTTCGGGCTGCGGGCCGCGTTCTCGGTGGCGAGCTGGCCGGTGATGCCCCGGATGTGGGGCAGCCAGCTCCCGAGCAGCCGCACGCTCGGTTCGGCCAGCGCCGGTCCGATCACGATGGCGCCGACGATCAGGGCGAAGGCGCCAGCACCGACGATCGGGATGGAGTCGGCGTCGCCGTTGCGCCAGGCCGCCGACAAACCGAACGCCGCGGCGAGGAGGATGAAACCGCCCACCACGATGCGGACACGTGAGGCGCCGGAGCGGTCGATGGCGACCTCGCGCAGCGCGGCCAGCGGCGCGATGCGCGTCGCCTGCGTGGCGGGGACGACGGCCGCCAGCAACGTCACCCCGAGTCCGACGAGGAAGGCGATGACGATCGTGGTCGAGCTGATGACCAACGAGGTGCTGGGCAGGTCGGCGCCGGCGGCCGAGAAGGCCGCGGTGACACCGGTGGCCAACCCCACACCGGCGACCAGTCCGACCACCGAGGCGACGAGGCCGAGGACCGTCGCCTCGACGATCACCGATGCCAGGACCTGCCCGCGGCCGGCGCCGATCGCCCGCAACAGGGCCAGCTCTCGTGTCCGTTGGGCGACGAGGATCGAGAAGGTGTTGAAGATGATGAAGGCCCCGACCACCACGGCGATCACGCCGAACACCACGAGCAGGATGCGGAAGAAGGCGAAGCTCTCCTGCACGTCGCCGGCGGATTGCGCCGCCGCCTGCTCACCGGTGAGCGCCTCGGCGGTGTCGGGCAGCACCTCCGAGACCCGTTGCGCCAGCGTCACGTCGTCGGTCGTGCCGTCGCCGGCGGCCAGGATCGCCTGCGCCGCCTGATCCAGGCCGGCGATGCGTTGCGCTTCGGCGAGGGTGAACTCGGCCGACACCGAACCGGCGGCGGACTTCGCCTGACCGAAGGTGAAGGTGCCCACCACCGTGTACCGCTGCGTCCCGAGTTGGGAGACGACGGTGACCTGGTCGCCCACCGACACGTCGCCGTCCTCGGCGGCGCCCACGTTCAGGGCGACCTCGTCGTCGGCGCTCGGCGCTCGGCCCTGCGCCAACCGGTACGGGTTGAGCACGTCGTCGTCGACCCAGCTCTCCAGCAGCGTGGGCGGTCCCTGCGTCGAGCCCATCGGCTCGTCGTCGGGTCCGATGACGCGGTTGGTGGCACCGAAGCCCAGCGTCTGGACGAACGGGGCCACTCGCTCGATCCCGGGCACGGCGGCCACGACGTCGACGAGGTCCGTGCTCAGCTCCTCGCGGGCGTCGGCGCCACCGAACCCGCCGTCGAAGAGCTTGACCCCCTGGACCCGCACGTCGATGTTCGCGTTGACGTCGGCGAAGAGGTCGTCGAAGACCTTGTCGATGGTGTCGGCGAACACCAGCGTGCCCGACATGAATGCCACGCCGAGGACGATGGCCACGATGGTGGAGACCAGCCGGCGCTTGTGGTCCCAGAGCGACCGGAGGGTGAGCTTCAGCACGGCGATCGTTTCGTCGGTTTCCCCGACCCGTCCACCGTGGCGATCTGGTCGACGGTGCCCGACGCCGACGTGGGTTCCATGGCGCGGCAGGCTACGGAACCCGGTCGCCGCTCGCGGTGGGATTCCGTCGGTAACGGACGACCTGTCCGAGTCGTCCGATCGTAGGATGGCGCCGTGAAGTGCCCGCAGTGTCGAGCCGAGGTGCCTTCGGCCGCACGGTTCTGCCCGTCGTGCGGCCACGAGCTCGTCGTCATCGGCGATCAGCGCCGGGTGGCCACCGTCTTGTTCGGCGACCTCGTCGGGTTCACCGCGCTGGCGGAGCGGATGGATCCCGAACAGGTCAAGGCCCTGGTCGACCGCTGCTTCGATCGCCTGGCCCAGGACATCGAGGCGTTCGGCGGCCGGGTCGACAAGGTGGTCGGCGATGGCATCGTCGCCCTGTTCGGCGCTCCGGTGGCCCACGAGGACGACGCCGAGCGAGCGGTCCGTGCCGGCCTTCGGATGCAGCAGACCATCGCCGCCGTCGCCGGCGAGGTCGACCACGAGCTCAAGATGCGCGTCGGCGTCAACACCGGCGAGGTGCTGGTGGGCGCGGTGCGCGCCGGACGCGAGTACACCGCGATGGGCGACGTCGTGAACACCGCCAGCCGACTGCAGACCGCAGCGGAGCCCGGCACCGTCCTGGTCGGCCCCGAGACCTACGCCGCGAACGCGGGAGGTGGTCTCGTACCAGGAGATCGATCCGGTGATCGCCAAGGGCAAGGAGCTCCCGGTGGCCGCCTGGGTGGCGATCGCCGCCGTGGTCCCGCCCGGTCACCGTCCCCGTCGCACCGGCGCACCGCTGGTCGGGCGCGAGACCGAGCTTTCGCTGCTCACCAGCGTCACGGCCACCGCCATCGACCGCTGCCGGGCCGCCCTGCTGATCGTCCACGGCGAAGCGGGGATGGGCAAGTCCCGTCTCGCCGCCGAGACGTCGGGGTTCGCGGCGTCGGAGCTGGGTGCGCTGGTGCTCGAAGGTCGCTGCGTGCCGTATGGCGAGGCCAACGTGTGGTGGCCCGTGGCCGACGCCGTGCGCGCCGGCGCCGACATCGATGCCGGTGCACCGATGGCCGAGATCGATGCCGGCCTGCGCAGCGCCGCCCGCCTCGCGCTGGGCGAATCAGGCCGGCTCGACGAGCTCGACCGCGTCGTCGCCGGCCTGCACCACCTCCTCGGTCACGACGGCGCCCTCCGGGGCATCGACGCCACCCGGGCGCGCGACGAAGCCATCCGGTCGGTGGTGGCGCTGGTCGAGGGGTTCACCCACCGCCAGCCGGTGATGGTGGTGCTGTCCGACCTCCACTGGGCCGACCAGGAGGTGCTCGATCTCGTCGACACGCTACTGCTCCGCCTCGCCCGCCGGCCGTTCGTCCTCCTGGCCACCGCCCGCCGGAGCCTGCGCGACCACTGGCACCCCACGCCCGAAGCGGCCAATTCCGTGGTGCTGCACCTCGATCCGCTGGACGCCGACGCCAGCCGTCGTCTCCTGTCCAGCCTGAGCGAGGGGGCCCTCCACCCGGCGCTGGCCTCGATGCTGGTCGAGCGCGCCGGCGGCAACCCCTTCTACCTCGAGGAGCTGGTCGCACTGGTCACCGAGGCCGGGGTGAGCACCGTCGATGCCCTCCTCGACACCGAGGCCGGCGAGCTGCCCAGCACCCTGCGGGGCCTGGTCGCGGCCCGCCTCGACGCCCTCGCCCCCGACGACCGCCACATCCTCGACGACGCCGCCGTCCTGGGTCAGCGCAACAAGATCGGTGCCCTGGTCACGATGGCCGAGGTCAAGTGGAACATCGACGCCGAAGCGGCCCGGGCCCGGGTCGAGAACCTCGCCGCCCGCGAGTTCCTGGTGATCGACGGCGACACCTACTCGTTCCGCTCCGACGTCATCCGGGAGGTGGCGTACTCGACGCTGACCAAGGCCGACCGGGCGCGGTCGCACGCCGGCATCGCCAGCTGGATCGAGCAGAACGAGAGCACCGAGCACGAACACGTCGTCGACCAGATCGCCAGCCACTACGCCGCCGCCGCCGAGCTGACGATCGAGATCGGGCGGGTCGGGGGCGTGCCCGCCGACGTCACCGACCGGGCCGTCAGCTGGCTGACCCGTGCCGCCGAGCGCGCCATCGCCGACTCGCTACCTGCGGTGGCCTCGTCGCTGGCCGGCCGGGCGCTCGTTCTGCTCGACGACACCGACCCGCGCCGCCAGACGCTGTTCCACCTGCGCGCCGTCGCCCGCACGGACCGCCATGACCTCGACGGCGCCGAGTCCGACGCTGACGCCGCCCTGTCGCTGGCCGCGGCCGCGGCCGACGAGGTCGGCATCGCCCGGGCCCAGCTGGTCCTGGGCGAGGTGCACCAGCAGCGAGGGGACTTCACCCTCGCCATCGACGTGCTGGCCGACGCACGCCGCCGCTTCGCCGACGCCGACGACGAGGGCGGCGTGGCCGAGTCCCTGCGCCAGCAGGGCCTCACCCACCTGTTCTCGGGCGACTTCGTGGCGGCCGACGACGCCTTCGCCGACGCCCTGGCCCGCTTCGAACGCATCAGCGACGCCCGGGGTACGGCGTGGACCCATCAGAACCTGTCGTGGTCGGCGTACACCTCGGGTCGGGTCGACGAGGCCGATGCCCGCATCATGCAGGCCATCGCCACGTTCGAGGAGTTGGGCGATCCCGGTGGGATCACCTGGTCGCGGGGGCTGCTCGCCTGGGTGCGATTCCACCAGGGCCACAACGAAGAGGCCGAGGCGCTGGCCCGCGACGTGGGCGAGGATGCGCACGGCCGAGGCGAGGTCTGGGGCGAGGCGATGATGGTGGTGTTGACCGGCGCCATCGCACTGTGGTCCGGCCGGGCCCAGGAGGCGGCCGCCACACTGCGCCAGGCGATCGAGCTGTTCGGCGAGATCGACGATGCGTACGGAATGCTCCAGGCCCGCTGCGGGCTGGCCCGGGCGCTGCTGATGGCCGGCGACGTCGACGCCGGCCTCGCCGAGTTGGCCGGGGCCCGCGACGCCACCAGCGGCGACGACGCGGCCATCGACCGCGTGTGGTTCGCCCGCATCACCGCCCTCACCGCAGCGGTGCAGCTCGGCGACGTCGAGATGGGCCGCGACGTGGTCGCCGAGTCCGACGACGTCCGGCGGCTCGATCTGATCGGTGGCGCCGACCGCCTCGTGGCGCTCGCCCTCCACCTGCTCCAGGGCGGGAACGGGGCCGCCGCCCGCGAGGCCATCGAGCTGATCACCGAGGAGCGGGGTTACGTCGACGCCGGCCGGGCGTTGGTGGAGGCCGTGGCGGGTGATCCGCTGGCCGCCCGCCGGTACGTCGAGCTCGTCACCGAACACACCCACACGTACCTCGACCAGGCCTACGCCGCCGTCGCCTGTGCCCTCTCGTGGGCCCGGACGGGCGACGTCGCGATGGCCCGGGGTGTGCTGGCCGAGACCACGTCCGACCTCGACGCCACCGACGATCGTCTGGCGCAGGCCGTGGTGCGGTTGGCCGACGCCACCGTGGCCGAGCACGGCGGCGACACCGACGCCGGTGCCGTGCGCCGCCTCGCCGAGCAGCGGTTGGCGGCGCTCGGCGTGACCGCCGAGGGCTGGCGGACGTTGTTGTCCGGTGCCCTCGGGGCGGTCACTGCCGGGGTCTGAGCCGCCTCAGGACGGCTGCTTGGTCATCCGCAGGTAGGGCTTCTTGGCGTCGTACTCGCCGAAGCGCTCCTTGGCGTCCTCGTCGGAGACGGCCGGGGAGATGATGACGTCCTGGCCCTGCTTCCAGTCGGCCGGGGTGGCGACCGAGTGGTTGGCGGTGAGCTGGAGGCTGTCGATGACCCGCAGGATCTCGTCGAAGTTCCGGCCGGTCGACGCCGGGTAGGTCAGGCTCAGCTTGACCTTGTTGTCGGGGCCGATCACGAACACCGAACGCACCGTCAGGGTGTCGTTGGCGTTGGGGTGGATCATGTCGTAGAGGTCGGCGACCGTGTGGTCGGGGTCGGCCAGGAGCGGGTAGTTGAGGGCGTTGCCGGTGACGTCGGCGATGTCGCCCTTCCAGTCGTTGTGGGAATCGACCGGGTCCACCGAGAGGCCGAGCACCTTGACGTTGCGCTTGTCGAACTCCGGCTTGAGCCCGGCGACACGGCCCAGCTCGGTGGTGCAGACGGGCGTGAAGTCCTTGGGGTGAGAGAACAGGATCGCCCACGAATCGCCCTTCCACTCGTGGAAGTTGATCGTGCCCTCGGTGCTCTCCGAGGTGAAGTCGGGCGCTTCGTCGCCGAGTCGGATGGCCATGTGGATCTCCCTTGTGCTGGGTCGGTGGGTGGTTGGACGGGCCGAGCATAACGAGCGTCGGCCGAATCCCGACCTGTTCTGTCAGGTTTGCCCGGGACCGGGTGACCGATGGCACGTGGCGTATCAAGCAGCTGCTTGATACAGTTAGCAAGAGAACGAGGCGGGCATCCAGCCAGCCGACGAGAACAGGAGCCCCCATGAGCACCAGCACCAATCCGGTCATCAGCACCGTCACCGAATACGAGGACAAGGTCCTCGAGCTGATCGTCCAGGTCCAGGACAACGTCCTCGGCTACGTGAAGCAGGCGGTCGACTACGTCGACGGCCGCATCTCCGAGGTGGAGCTGCCCTTCGACGTGCCCCGCATCGTGATCCCCGAGGAGATCCCGACCCTCTCCGAGGTCGTCGACACCCAGTTCGCCTTCTCGAAGAAGCTGCTGGCCAACCAGGAGAAGTTCGCCAAGAACGTCGTGAAGGCCGTCAAGCCCCTCACCCGTGACGCCGCCAAGACGACCCGGACCCCGAAGGCCCGTCCGGCCAAGGCCGCCACCGCCGCCTGACCCGGCGCCCTCCATTCCCCCCCGCACGAGCGGCGCTCCGGCGCCGCTCGTGGCGCGTCAGCCGCCGGCGTTCTGGGCCAGGTAGCTGCGGTACACGGCGAGGATCGCGGCCTTCTGGTCCGCGGTCAGCTGCGCATCGGCGCGCAGGGCGTCCTCGACGCTCGGACCGGGGGTGACGTCGGCGTCGGCCCCTTCGAGCAGGCCGGCCTGGACCAGCAGCGTCTCCGCCGAGACGTTCAGGGCCGTGGCGATCGCCTTGATCACCCGGACCGACGGCGTGTGGAGGCCCCGCTCGATCTGGCTCAGGTACGGGTTCGAGACGTTGGCCTTGTCGGCCAGGTCCCGGAGCGAGTACTCGGCGGCCTTGCGACGCTCGCGGATGAACTCGCCCAGGGACTGCAGCTGCTTGCGAGCGGCTTCGTCGAGGTCCATGGTGGCGCTGATCGTACCGAGCGGCGGCCCGATCACCCGTCCTCTGCCGCCGCCGGCGATCGCCGTCGGACGTCCGGTTCCAAGTAGACGACCCGGGCCGCCGGGACGGCCCGCCGAATGGCGCCCTCGACGTCGTCGACCGCCTCGGCGAGCTGGGCGAACGACAGCGAGTCCCCGAAGTCGATCTTGGCCGCCACCAGCAGCTCGTCGGGGCCGAGGTGCATGGTCCGCATGTGGATGAGGCTGTCGACCGCGGACCGGGCTTCGATGGCCTCTCGGATGGCGACCTGGGCGGCGTCCGTGGCCGATTCGCCGATGAGCAGGCTCTTCATCTCCACGGCGAGCACGATGGCGATGACGCCCAGCAGGCCGCCGATGCACAGCGTTCCGATGCCGTCCCACACCGGGTCGCCGGTGATCTGGGAGAGGGCGACGCCGGCCAACGCCAGGCCCAGACCGACGAGGGCGCCCGAGTCCTCGAGCAGGACCACGGGGACCTCGGGGGAGCGCGACCGGCGGATGTAGGTCCACCACCCGGCGTCGCCCTTGTCGGCGCGCGCCGCGTTGGCCGCGGTCCGGAACGAGTAGCCCTCGAGGCCGATCGCCACGAGCAGGATGCCGACGGCGATGCCGAGCGACTCCACCTCGTGGGGGTGGCGGATCTTGCTGATGCCCTCGACCACGGCGAAGGCCGATCCGAGGGCGAACAGCACGAGGGCGACGATGAAGGACCAGAAGTAGCGCTCCCGTCCGAAGCCGAACGGGTGTGTCGGTGTGGGCGCCATCTTCGCCCGCCGGCCGCCCAGGAGCAGGAGGCACTGATTGGAGGTGTCGGCCAGCGAGTGGACGGCCTCGGCCAGCATCGACGACGACGATGTCAGGAGGAAGCCGATGAACTTGGCCACGGCGATCCCCAGGTTGGCGAACAGTGCCGCCAGGATCGCCTTCGTCCCGTGTTCCTCCGTCGACATCCGGACATGGTGCCCGACGGTCAGCGCCGTCGCCGCTTCGTCCCCGCCGTGGCCGCCGCGGTGGTGGGATCCTCCGGCCACGGATGCTTCGGGTAGCGGCCCCGCATGTCGGCCCGGACCTCGGCGTAGGCACCCGCCCAGAAGCTCGCCAGGTCCTGGGTCACCTGGAGCGGGCGGCCGGCGGGGGAGAGCAGGTGCAGCACCACCGGCACGGCGCCGTCGAGCACCGCCGGGGTCTGCGCCGAGCCGAACAGCTCCTGCAGCTTGACGGCGAGCACCGGAGGATCGGTGGTGTAGTCGACCCGGTGGTGGTGGCCGCTCGGGACCGCCAGCCGCGGTGGGGCCAGCCGGTCGATGTCGCGACGCTGCTCCCAGGACAGACCCCGGAGCAGTACCTCTCGCACATCGACTCGCGACAGATCGCGCCGCCGACGCACCCCGGCGAGGAACGGAGCGATCCGCGACTCCGCATCGGCTCGCAGGGTGTCGTCGTCCACCGCCGGCCACCCCTCGAGGTGGCGGTGGAGGAACTGGAGCCGGGCCTGGAGGGCGCGGTCGTCGGCGTCCCAGCCGAGCAGGTCGACGCCTTCGGAGCGGATGCCCTCCACGATCGCCGCGACGACCGCGTCCTCCGGCGGATCGTCGAGCGGTGCACTGGCGAGCTCCAGGGCGCCGAGCCGTTCGACGCGACGGGCCACCACGGTCCCGTTTCGGTCGTTCCAGCGGATCTCGGTGGTCGTCTCGATGCGATCGCCGGCGACGAGGCGCAGGTCGGCCTCGTCGAGCGGGGCCGCGAGGTACACCCGCGACCGCGTCGCCCGGCCGTCGAGGTCGGCCACGACCAGGTACGGAGCAGCAGCCAGCGGGTCGGTGTCGGCGACGAAGGCGCCGCGACCACCGGACAGGAGGTAGGCACCCCGCTGGCCCGAGCGCGCCATGCCGATGCGGTCGGGGTACCCGAGGGCGAGGACGAGGCCGAGGGCGCTCTCGTCGGCGTCACCGGGCCGGCCCCCGCAGCCCACCGACTCGCGCCAGCGGGCGGCGTCGGCACGGGCCCGTCGGGCCGCGACCTGCTGGGCGCTCGCGGGTCGGCGCAGGGCGGCCAACCGGTGGGCGAGGTCGGTGCTCCGGGTGCGCAGCCCGGACTCGTGGAGGACGGCGGCCACATCGGCGGCGAGGGCGCCGTGGCCCAGCTCGGCGCCCCGGAGGAGGAGGTGGGCGAGGCGCGGGTGCATCGGGAGCTCGGCCATGCGACGGCCGTGGGCCGTGACGGTGCCGGCGTCGAGCGCGCCGAGGTCGGTGAGCAGGTCCCGCGCTGCGGCCAGGTGGGCGGGAGGCGGCGGGGTGAGGAAGGCGAGGTCGTCGGGGTGCGCTCCCCACGCGGCGAGTTCGAGGGCGAGCGGCGCCAGGTCGGTGACGGCGATCTCGGGCTCGGGGTGGTCGCGCAAGGTGGCGTCGACGCTGCGGCCCCACAGTCGATAGGCGGTCCCCGGCGCCAGCCGGCCGGCCCGCCCGGCGCGCTGGTCGGCCTCGGCGTGGGTCACCGCCGTGGTCACCAGCTGGGTCATGCCGCTGCCCGCGTCGAGGCGTGGTGCACGTCGCCAGCCGGCGTCGACCACCACCGTGACGCCGTCGATGGTGAGGCTGGTCTCGGCGATGGACGTGGCCAGGACGACCTTGCGTCGCCCCGGGGGCGACGGCGCGATGGCGGCGTCCTGCTCGGCGGCCGACAGTGCGCCGAACAGCGGTCGTACGTCGACCCCGGGCCCCGCCTCGCCGATGGCTCGTCGCGTCCGGTCGATCTCGGCCGCCCCGGGGAGGAAGACCAGGACGTCGCCGTCGCGCGCGGCGAGGGCGCGGTGGACGGCCTGGGCCACCGGGCCCTCCATGGGGGCTCGTCGGTCGGTCTCGACGTGGACCACCTCGACGGGGAAGACCCGGCCCTCGGAGCGGACGACCGGTGCGTCGAGCAGCTCGGCGACCGGGTCGGTGTCGAGCGTCGCCGACATGATCAGGACGCGGAGGTCTGGGCGCAGCGCCCCGGCGACGTCGAGCGTGAGGGCGAGACCGAGGTCGGCGTCGAGGCTTCGCTCGTGGAACTCGTCGAAGACGACCGCCGACACGCCGGTGAGCTCGGGGTCGCGTTGGAGTCGTCGCGTGAGCACCCCCTCGGTCACGACCTCGACCACCGTCCGGTCCGAGACCACCGTGTCCTGGCGCATGCGCCAGCCGACCCGGCCACCGGGCGTCTCGCCCAGGAGGGCGGCCAGGCGGGTGGCGGCCCCCCGGACGGCGAGGCGCCGTGGTTCGAGGACGAGGATCGTGCCGGTGCGCCAGGGTTCGTCGAGCAGGGCCAGCGGCACGATGGTGGTCTTCCCGGCACCCGGCGGCGCATGGAGGACGGCCCGGGTCCCGGTGCGCAACGCCGACCGCAACGGGTCGAGGGCCTCGGCGATCGGGAGGCGCTCGGCGGCGACGAGCCACGCCGGCTCGGCCATGTCAGCGGCGCGCGTGGGCGTCGAGGACGTGGGCGACGGTGGCCGCGATGCGCCGGGCGGCCGGCAGGTGGAGGAACTCGTTCGGGCCGTGGGCGTTGGAGCCGGGACCGAGGACACCGGTGATCAGGAACTGGGCTGCCGGGAAGCGCTGGCCCAGCATCCCCATGAACGGGATCGTGCCCCCTTCGCCCATCGCAGCCGGCGGTCCTCCCCAGACGGCCTGGGACGCGTCGGCGAGCGCCCGCTGGAGCCATGGCGCCGTGGGCGGGGCGTCCCATCCGCCCTCGGCGCCCGTGACCCGGAAGGTCACGACGGCGCCGTGGGGCGGGTCGGCGGTGAGGCGCTCGGTCAGGGCGGCGGCGGCCGCCGCCGGGTCGGCGGTGGGAGCGAGTCGGGCCGCGATGGTGAGCTCGGTGAACGGTCGCAGCACGTTGCCGGCCCGGTCGGGGGGCGGGAAGCCGGCGACGGCGATGGTGGCGATGGCCGGCTCCCAGGTGCGGGCCAGGACCAGCGCGGTGGGCGTCCGATCTCCCGGTCCCGTCTGGCCGGCGTACGGGAAGGCCAGATCGTCGGCGAGCTGGTCGGCCGTGGCCTCGATCTGTGCCCGCCGCTCGTCCGGCACGGGCGCCCACAGCTCGTCGACCAGCACCCGGCCGGTGTCGGGGTCCTCGATGCGGTCGAGGAGGCGGCGCAGGATCCGGAACGACGACGGGACGATGCCTCCGGCCGAGCCGCTGTGGACGCCTTCGGTGAGCACCTCCACCCGCAGGGCCCCGACGAGCACGCCACGCAAGGACGTCGTGACCCACAACTGGTCGTAGTCGGCGGCGCCGGAGTCGAGGCCGACGACCAGGGTCACCTCGCCCAAGCGGTCGCCGAGCGCGTCGAGGTGGGCGGGCAGGTCGGGGCTCCCGGATTCCTCGCTCGCCTCGATGAGCACCAGCAGGCGGGCGTGGTCGCCGCCGGCCGCCCGAAGCGCCTCGACGGCGGTGAGCGCGGCGAAGGCCGCGTAGCCGTCGTCGGCGCCACCGCGGCCGTAGAGCCGGTCGCCCTCGAGCACCGGGCTCCACGGTCCCAGACCGTCGCGCCAGCCCGACATCTCCGGTTGCTTGTCGAGGTGGCCGTAGAGCACCACCGTGTCGGTGCGCTCGCCGGTGGCCGGGATCTCGCACAGCACGACGGGGGTGCGGCCGGCCAGCTCGTGGACCTCGACGGTGGCGCCCTCGATCGCCCGTCCCTCGCACCATGCCCGCATCAGCGCCACGGCCCGATCCATGTGGCCATTGGCCGACCAGTCCGTGTCGAAGGCCGGCGACACGTTGGGGATGGCGATGAAGTCGTGCAGCGCCGGCAGCACGTCGTCGTCCCAGGCCCGGTCGACGTGGGTGCGGACGATCGCGTGGTCGAGGCTCATCGCCGCCGACCGTAGATCGTGCCGGCTGCCGGCACGGCGTCGGTCAGCGGCGCTCCTTGACGCGGGGGATGACCTCGTTGCCGAGCAACTCCAGGTGCTCCCACGAGACCTCGGGTGGGATGCCGCCGCACAGCGGGTGCGTGGTCACCGGATCGAACGCCCCGATGCCCAGCGCGTACTCGACGCACTCGTCGGGGGTCATCACGGCGTAGACGCCGGCGTCGCGCATCTCCTCGACGGTGGTGGAGCGGTCGTGCACCGCCGAGGTCACGCCCTGCTGCCACGAGTGGTACACGGTGGCCTCGTACAGCAGGTGTGGGCCGATGCGCTCCCACGTTCGATCGGGGTCGCGGGACACGAAGATCGTCCCCGGCCCGTGCTCCGGCGGGGCGAGTGCCAGCCCCGGCCCGAGGCCGAGCGCGTCGCGCTCTCGTTGGTAGGTCTCGGCCACGACGGGATCGCCGTGCTGGGCGAACAGCGGCATGTCGAGACGGGCGGCGCGCTTGGCCGCGGCGGCCGATCCGCCGCCGTAGAAGACCGTGGGTCGCGGCTGGGACAGCGGGACGGGCGTGACGCGCACCGTCCGGCCCTCGTAGTCGAACGGTTCGCCCGTCCAGGCCTTGAACAGCGCGTCCAGGCAGTGCTCCATGCGTCGGCCGCGCTCGGACCACTCGAGCCCCGCCTGCTCGTACTCCTCGCGCCGGTACCCGAGCCCGGCGGTGTACTGGACCCGGCCGGTGGACACGATGTCGAGGACGGCCATGTCCTCGGCGAGGCGGATCGGGTCGTGCAGCGGTACCAGCAGCGCCGAGATCATGATCGGGATGGTGCTGGTTGCCGCGGCCATCGCCGAGGCCAGGACCAACGGCGAGGGGAGGTAGCCGTCCTCGACGCCGTGGTGCTCGGAGAGGACGAGCATGTCGAAGCCGTGGCGCTCGCACCACGCCGCCTGGTCGAGCGCGGTGTGGTAGAGGTCGGCCGTCTCGGCCGGGGTGCCGCCCGGGGAACGCAGGTCGTACCGAGCGATGAACAGCGCCACGCCGGCAGCCTGCCACGGCGTCCGTCAGGACGTTGCCGGCGCCGCCATCGGCGATCGAGCCGCCGCGCACCGGTCGCAGCGCGAGACTCGCTCCGTGCTGCTCGACGCCATCGACCACGTCCAGCTCGCCATGCCGCCCGGCGGCGAGGAACTCGCCACCTGGTTCTACGCCGAGGTACTCGGCGTGCCCCGGATCCCGAAGCCGCCCCAGCTCGCCATCCGGGGCGGCTGCTGGTTCGAGCGCGGGTCGCTGCGCATCCACCTCGGCGTGCAGGACGACTTCGTGCCCGCCGCCAAGGCACATCCCGCCTTCACCGTCGCCGACCTCGACCGGCTCGAGTCGAAGCTGCAGGGCGCCGGCATCCACCCTCCGGCGCGAGGACGGGCCTGACGGGCCCCAGGTGTACGCCGACGACCCGTTCGGGAACCGCCTCGAGTTCCGTCCCCCGCGGCCGGTCGCCGACGTGGCGCCGTACACCGACACCATCGTGGCGGTCGCGGCCGAGGCCGTGGACGATCGGTTCGCGTCCCAGATCGCCTTCATCCAGGAGCTCGACCGCCTCAAGACGGTGGAGCGCCAGTCGTTCGTCCTCGACGGCCTCCGCCGGGAGAACACGGCCGAGCACTCCTGGCACGTCGCCGTGCTGGCGGCGGTCCTCGCCGAGCACGCCGGCGACGACGTCGACATGTCGCGGGTGGTGCTGCTCCTCCTCGTGCACGACATCGTCGAGATCGACGCCGGCGACACCGGCATCTACGACCGGGACGGCGCCGAGTCCAAGGCCGACCGGGAGCGGGCGGCGGCCGATCGCCTCTTCGGGCTGCTGCCCGGTGATGTGGGCGGACGGTTGCGGGCCGTCTGGGACGAGTACGAGGCGGGGGAGACGGCCGAGGCCCGCTTCGCCCATGTCTTCGACCGGCTGGCGCCGTTCCTCCTCAACCTGGGCGCCGGCGGTCTGTCCTGGCGCCGGTGGGGGGTCGGCGCCGATCGCGTGCGCCAGGTGGTGGCGCCCATCGCCGAGGGAGCGCCCCGGCTGGGACCGTTCGTCGACGCCATGCTCGAGCGGGCGGTGTCCGACGGGCTCCTCCCCGCCTCCACGTCGGGATTGCTGTTGCCCTGAGGCCCCTCGCGGCGCCCGCCTCCCGCCCCGCCGCCGGCGCCCACCCTCCCCGTCCGGCCACCGGCCGCTCTCTACGCTCGGAGCCGTGCGACGTCCGGCCCGCCGAACGATGGACCCCATCGACCTCGACCCTCGTCCCCGGCGCTTCCCGGTCATCGGAGCGGTCCCCGGGACGCCCATCACCCACCTCCCCACCGGCACCACCGGGACCCTCGACCGGTTCGCCAACGCCGAGCTGCGCCTGCGTGACGGAACGGGACGCATTCACTCCTTCACCGTCCGCCCCGGCGAGTTCGCCATCGACGGCGTGGCCTGCCACCCCGTCGTGGGATCGGCGACGAAGGCGCCGACCGCCACCGTGTCCGCATCGGGGTCCATCGCCGTCGAACACCGGCCCCGCGTCGCTCGCGCCAGCCGGATCCTCGTCGAAGGAGTGCACGACGCCGAGCTGGTCGAGAAGATCTGGGGCGACGACCTCCGTCACGAGGGGGTGGTGGTCGAGCGGCTCGACGGCATGGACGACCTGGCGGCGGTGGTGCGAGATTTCCGGCCCGGACCCGGCCGCCGTCTCGGTGTCCTCCTCGATCACCTCGTGGAGGGGTCGAAGGAGTGCGCGGGTCGCGGCCACCGTCGCCCATCCCCACGTGTTGGTGACGGGCACGCCCTACGTCGACGTGTGGGAGGCGGTCCGTCCCGCGCTGGTCGGTCTCGATCGCTGGCCCGACGTGCCCCGCGGCGAACCGTGGAAGGAAGGTGTCCTCGCCCGGATCGGCCGGCCCGGCCAGCACCCCGGCGCGTTCTGGAAGGAGCTCCTGGGCAGCATCACCACGTACGTCGATCTGTTCCCGCCGCTGGTCGGCGCGGTGGAGCAGCTCATCGACTTCGTCACCGAGCCGACGGTGGACGGCACGGCATGCTGAGCCGCCCGCTCAGTGGGCGAGTTGGACGACCACGTCGAGCAGGGCGTTCTCCAGCACCTCGGTCAACGCGGGATGGATCCACATCTGCTCGTGGGCCATCTCGTCGACGGTCTGGCCGAATCGCATCCCCTGGATCAGCGTCTGGATGAGGGTCGACGCCTGCGGACCGAGGATGTGGGCACCCAGCAGGCGGCTGGGTCTTGGCGTGGGCGATCAGCTTCACGAACGAGGTCGTGTCCTCCATCGCCCACCCGTAGGCGGTCGACCCGTACTCCTTGGTCGCGCACACGAACGGCACGCCGTCGGCTGCGGCCTCCTCCTCGGTGAGGCCGACCGACGCCACCTGCGGATTGCCGAACACGGCGTGCGGGACGATGGAGTAGTCCATCAGCCACGGGTCGTCCGGGTGGGCCAGGTTGTGGAAGACGACGCGGGCCTCGGCGTTGGCCACGTGCTTGAGCTGATAGTGGTTGGCGAGGTCGCCGAAGGCCCAGATGCCCGCCACATCGGTCTGGAGGTCGTCGTGCACGATGACCCGTCCGGCGGCGTCGGTGCGCACGCCGGTCCGTTCCACGGCGAGCTGGTCGCTGTTCGGGATCCGGCCCGTGGCCACCAGCAGCTCGTCGCCTCGAGGACCGCCTCCTCGCCCCGGGTCCGGACGTGGAGCCGCACCGTTCCGTCGGCGCCCCGCTCGACCCGGTCGATGGCGGTCTCGAGGCGCAGGTCGAACCGTTGGCCGGCGAGCTCGGTGTAGCCTGTCGGACATGTCTCGTCCTCGGCCCGCAGCAGCCTGGTCGCTGCGGTTCACGATCGAGACCTGCGTCCCGAACGCCTCGAACACGTGGCCGAGCTCGGTGGCGATGTAGCCGCCGCCGATGATCGCCAGGCGTTCCGGGCAGCTCGGCCAGGCGCATCACCGTGTCGGAGGTGTGGAAGCCGGCATCGGCGAGGCCCGGGATGTCGGGCACGAAGGGCCGGGCACCGGCGCCGAGCACGAACTTGCTCGGCGCGGAGCTGCTCGCCGTCGACCTCGAGCACCTTGTGGTCGACGAAGGCACCGTCGCCCCGGAAAACGGTGATGTTCTCGCAGTCCTCGGTCCGGTAGCGCTCGCCGCCGGCAGCGATCGGGTCGATCCGGCCGAACACGCGGTCGACGATGGCCGGCCAGTCCACGCCGTCGAAGCTGGCGTGGACCCGTAGCGCTCGGCCTCGCGCACGTGCAGGGCCACGTCGGCGGCGTAGATGAACATCTTCGAGGGGATGCAGCCCCGGTTGAGGCACGTGCCGCCGAACACGTCCCGCTCGACGAGCGCGATGCGCCAGTCGTCGAGCTCGGCCGGGATGGCGTTGCCCGAGCCGCTGCCGATGATGACGAGATCGAAGTCGTTCACGGGTGCTCCAGATGGTGGGTGACATCGGTAACTCCGCGGCAACGCCCGGTTCCGCTCCCGATGTTCCGCTCACGCAGCGTCGTAGCCGGCCACGAGCGGTTGCCTTCGCCTGCGGCGGCGTCGGTCCGTACAATGGTCCATTCGCCGTACCACCCGGGTGCGGTGAGAACGTTCAGGGATACCAGTCATGGCTACACAACGATCGAGTTTCGCCAAGCGAGAACGAGACCGCGCCAAGAAGGCGAAGGCGGCGGCCAAGCGGGAAGCCCGGCTCGAGAAGGGCACGGACGAGGACGAAGAGGACGAAGAAGACGTCGTCCAGTCCAACGAGTCCGCCGAGGCCATCATGGAGAAGCTGGCGAAGCTCCACGAGGCCTTCGACGACGACAAGATCGAGTTCGAGGACTTCGAGGAGCAGAAGGCGGAGCTCATGGCCCGCATGCCGATCGAGTGACCGGCGGCCGCCTCGGAATACCACATCGTCGAGCGCGTTGTCCCCGGGCGTGACCGCTTCCTCCGAGACCACCGGCCCGTACGACATCGAGTTCCACTTCGACCCGGTCTGCCCGTTCGCGTGGATCACGTCGCGATGGGTCAACACGGTGGCGGCCCAGCGTGACTATTCGGTCGACTGGCAGTTCATCTCGTTGCGGCTGGTCAACCGGCACATCGACTACGACGCCCACTTCCCGCCCGAGTACGAGCAGGGCCACACCGCGGGCGCTTCGCATGCTGCGGGTCGCGGCCAAGGCGCGTGCCGAGCACGGCCGCGACGTGGTCGGTGACCTGTACACCGCACTGGGCGGCAGCGTGTTCGACGTCGACCCGCCCACCGACGTGGCTGCCTACCGCGATCGATGGGGACCCGGGCGGCGGTGGAGCCGCTCCTCGACGGACTCGGGCTGCCCCGGTCGTTGGCCGACGCCCTCGACGACGAGTCCTGGGACGACGTGATCCAGGCCGAGACCGACGCCGCCCTGGCCCGGACGGGCAAGGACGTCGGCACGCCGATCATCGCCTTCCGCCCTCCGGCCGGACCGGCGTTCTTCGGGCCCGTCATCTCGCGGGTCCCGAGCGAGGAGGACGCCGGTCGGCTGTGGGACGCCGTGGTGGCCTTGGCCGAGTTCCCCGGCTTCTCCGAGCTGAAGCGGAGCATGCGGGAGCGCCCGGTGCTGCGGGTCAGCGGGACGGCCGACGCACCGCCGGTCGAGGACTGGCACCAGGGCAGCCGACGACTGAAGAAGTAGCCGTCACGCACCGGTCCGGGCGTGGACGTGCCGCTCCCGCGCCAGGACCGTGGATCGGACGGGGTCGTCGGCCCGCAGGAGCTGCCCGTCGCGGATCGCGGTCGCTGTCACCACGCGGCGTCCCGGCACATCGGCGTCCTCCGGTGCCACGTCCGGGGACAGGGCCACCTGCGCCGGGCCGCCCTCGCCGCGGGTCACGATCCGGCGGCCGCCGGTCATCTCCTTGCCCTCCGACTGCTTCGCCACGTCGGTCCAGCCCCGGCCGCCGTCGGTGGCCACCAGCTTGTAGACGAAGCCGGGCGACGGAGCGATCACCACGTTGGTACCCACGCCGAAGCCGTCGACCGGGGCGTCGGCGAGACGCCGGATGCCGGCCTCGTCGACCTCGCCCGAGACGATGATCTTCGTGTCGGTCGCGCCGCCGGCGTCGAGCTGTCGTCGGGCGTCGCGGCTCGCCTCCGCCAGGTCTCCGCTGTCGATCCGGATGGCGCCGGGGCCGGCCCGGTCGTACACGATCCGGGCCGCCGCCATGGCGTGGTCGATGCCGCCGGGAACGTCGAAGGTGTCGACGAGGAGCGTGGTGTCGGGGCCGAGGGCACGCAGCTGTGCCTCGAACGCCGACTGCTCGCCGTCGAGGTGCAACAGCGTCCACGAATGGGCTGCGGTGCCCGCCGTCGGGACGCCGTAGCGCGCCCCGGCCGCGAGGTTCGACGACGAGTCGAAGCCGGCGATCCAGGCGGCGCGGGCCGCCTCGATCGCGGCGTGCGGATCGATCCGCCGGCTGCCCTGCTCGGAGAGCAGCCGGTCGCCGGCGGCAGCGCGCATGCTCGCCGCCGCGGTGGCGATGCCGGACGCCCCGTTGAGGTGGGCGAGGACGACGGTCTCGAGCACGATGGCGTCGGCGAAGGGCGCGATCACGGTGAGGACCGGCTCGGCGGGGAAATAGAGCTCGCCGTCGTCGACCACCTCGACGGTACCGGGGAACCGGTAGCGGCCCAGCCGGTCGAGCGTGGTCGGCGAGACCACGTCCGTCAGCGCGGCCAGGTCGTCCTCGGTGAAACGGAACGAGACGATGGCGTCGAGCGCGGCGTCGACACCGGCCACCACGCCGACGTCGGCCGAGCCGGGGAGCCGCCGGGCGAACGCCGAGAACACGCACGGCCGGTCGGCGGTGCCGTCCGCCATCGCCGCCTCCACCATGGTCAGCTCGTAGTGATCGGTGTGGAGGCTGGTGGTCACCCGGCCACCGTACCCACGGCCCCGGATCCTGCTGGCGTGGCGGGGCAGTTCTGGAGACGATGTCGGGTATGACACGATCCGTCCCACCGTGTTGCAGGAAAGAGGAGTCCGACCATGACCGAGACCGGCGATGGCTTCGTGCCGAACGTCGACCAACTGGTGGCCAACAACGCCAAGTACGCCGCCGACTTCCACGACGCCGACCTCCAGGTCGCGCCCACCCGGCATCTGGCCGTGGTCGCGTGCATGGACTCGAGGATGGACACGTTCCTCCTCCTCGGCCTCGGCAACGGAGAGGCGCACATCATCCGCAACGCCGGCGGGGTCATCACCGATGACGTCATCCGCTCGCTGTGCCTCTCGCAGCGCATGCTCGGCACGCGCGAGATCATCCTGGTCCACCACACCGACTGCGGCCTGCAGAAGGTCGATCCGGACGGCCTCCTCCACGACCTCGAATCCGAGCTGGGCGTGAAGCCGTCCTGGGCCATCGAAGCCTTCAGCGACCCGTACGCCGACGTGCGACAGTCGATGCAGCGCATCCAGGTGTCACCGTTCATCCCGCACAAGGGCCACGTGCGCGGCTTCGTCTACGACGTCACCGACGGCCTCCTCCACGAAGTCGACGCCGAGTAGCGTCGCCGACGGATCCGGGAGAACGAACGATGGGTGCCGAACACAACCACGGAGCTGGGGCGCTGCGGGCCGGGGCCCGCCACCAGAAGCGGCTCGCGGTCGCGTTCGGCCTCACCCTCGCCTTCCTGGTCGTGGAGGCCGTGGCGGGCATCCTCACCGACTCCCTGGCGTTGCTCTCCGATGCCGGTCACATGCTGACCGACGTGATCGGTCTGGGCATGTCGTTGGCCGCCATCCAACTGGCCAGCCGGCATGCTCGCCGGGACGCGAGCGGCCACCACACGTTCGGTCTGTACCGCCTCGAGATCCTCGCCGCGTTCGTCAACGCGTTGCTGCTCTTCGGCGTCGCCATCTATGTGCTCTTCGAGGCGGTCCGACGCCTCACGGGCGAGCACGAGGTGCTGGGTCTGCCGATGCTGATCGTGGCCGTCGCCGGTCTCGTCGTGAACCTGGGGTCGTTCCTGCTCCTGCGGGGCGGCGCCCAGGAGAGCATCAACGTGGAGGGCGCGGCCCTCGAGGTGCTGGCCGACGCCCTCGGGTCGGTGGGCGTGATCGTCGCCGCCATCCTCCTCGAGCTGTTCGGCTGGCAGTGGGTCGATCCGGTGGTCGGCGCCGGCATCGGCCTCTGGATCCTGCCCCGGACGTGGCGGCTGGGCGGTCAGGCGGTACGCATCCTCCTCCAGGCCGCGCCTCCCGGCACCGACCTCGAGGCGATGACCGCCGACCTCCACGACCTCGCGGGGGTCGTGGGCGTGCATGACCTGCACGTGTGGACCCTGACCTCTGACATGGAGAACGCCTCCGCCCACCTCGTCATCGACGACGACGTCGACAGCCACCGGGTCCTCGACGACGCTCGCGATCTGCTCCAGGGCCGCTACCACATCGCCCACGCCACCCTGCAGGTCGAGCCGGTCGACCACGAGGGCTGCGACGACCTCGAGTGGTGACTCAGCCGGCAGAGTCGTGCGGCACCACGACCTGGTCGGCGACCTCGGAGATCCGCGGGTAGATCGCCCGGATCACGACGACGGCCACGACCGTCGCCACCAATTGGGCCAGGACGAACCCGGGCGCCGAGGCGGGTGCGATCCCGGCGAAGGTGTCGGAGAACATCCGGGCGACCGTCACGGCCGGGTTGGCGAAGCTGGTCGATGAGGTGAAGTAGTACGCCCCGCCGATGTAGCCGCCCACCGCGATCGCCGCCACCGGCGACCGGCCGGCCCGCACCACCCCGAAGATGACGATCAGCAGGCCCAGGGTGGCGATGCCGTCGGCGAACACCACGTGCCCGGCCGAGCGGTCCTTCGTCGACCAGTCGACGAGCGAGAGACCGAACATGGCGTTGGCGGTGACGACGCCGACGATGCCGCCGGTGACCTGGGCGACCACGTAGCCCACGGCGGTCCGGGTGTCGATGCCCCTGAGGATCCGGTCGGCCAGGGTGACGGCCGGGTTGAAGTGTGCACCCGACGCCGGTCCGAGGGCGAGGATGAGCGCCACCAGCACACCGGCCGTGGCGAAGGCGTTCTGCAGGAGTTGCAGCCCGACGTCGTCGGTGAGGCGCTCGGCCATGATGCCCGAGCCCACCACGGCGGCGAGCAGGAAGGCCGTGCCGACGAACTCGGCCGCCAGTCTGTCGACCTGCGTCACGAGTCGGCCGCCCGCAGCTCGGCGATCGAACGTCTCGACCCGGGCCCGGATCTCGTCGCGGACCTGCCGCACCACCTCGACGGGTTGGCCGGCCGGATCGGTCAGGGGCCAGTCCTCGTAGCGCTTCCCGGGCAGGACCGGGCAGGCGTCGCCACACCCCATGGAGACGATCACGTCGGCGGCCCTGGCGTCGTCTTCGGTCCAGGGCCGGGGTCGTTCACCGGCGATGTCGATGCCGACCTCGGCCATCGCCTCGACGGCGGCCGGGTTCAGCGCCGCACCGGGGTCGGAGCCGCCGCTGAAGACGTCGACCCGGTCGCCGGCGAGGTGGCGCAGCCAGCCGGCCGCCATCTGGGAACGACCGGCGTTGTGCACGCACAGGAACAGCACGGCGGGGCGGGGTGGGACGGCGGTCATGCCGGAAGCTCCTCGGTGACGGTGCGGATGCGCGAGTCGAGAGTTCGGAGGGCGTCGTCGAAGGCCCGATCGGTGCCGGCCTCGGCCGGATCGTTGACCGACCAGTGCCACCACGACGGGTCGACGTCGAGCTCCTCATGGGCCCGATCGCAGACCGTGATGACGTGCGCCGACGGGCGGCGGGGGTCGAGCCGGCGGGGCTCGGCGCCGCCGAGGTCGAGCCCGGCTCGCCGAGCGGCGGCGATGGCCCCCGGATGCACCGCCTCGGCGGGATGCGTCCCCGCCGACGACGCCGTCCGGCCGGTACGGGACCGCCACAGCGCCGCGGCCAGCTGCGATCGCGCCGAGTTGTGGGTGCACACGAACACGACGGGTCCGGTCGGTGTCGCAGGCCGGACCGGAGCGACCTCCGCCACCGGCCGGACGAGGCGGACGTAGCGGCGACGACGATCGCCGGCCGAATCGAACCGCTCGACGAGGCCGGCGGCGGCGAGGACATCGAGGTGGTGGGCGAGGAGGTTTGACGGGAGGCCGAACCGGGCCGCGAGCTCGGTGGGGGAGCGGTCGGTGGCGGCGAGCTCGTCCACCATCGCCAGCCGGATCGGCTCGCCGAGCGCAGCGTGGATCGCGGCTCGGCGGCTCAGCTCCGGTCCTCCCGGTTCGTCGTCCACACGGTGACGATATCGCTCGCCACCAATTGACTCAAGATCGGCTGAGCGGAGTGGTCCCGACCGAGCGGCGCCCTCGCCCGACTGCGAGGATGGCGGCGTGGCTCCCGAACCGATCGACGTCGTGCCCGTCGCCGTGGTCGCGGGCGGGACGCGAGGAGGTGCTCGACGACGACTGGGGCGACGTCGAGGCCGACATCGTCCTCGACGGTCGGTTCCCCGAGGTGGCGTTCCTGGGTCTGGATCAGTTCAGCCACATCGAGGTCATCTTCCACTTCCACCGCCTCGATCCTGACCGGATCCACACCGGCGCCCGCCATCCGCGCAACCGTCCCGAGTGGCCGGAGATGGGGATCTTCGCCCAGCGGGCCATGTCGCGCCCGAACCGGCTCGGCCTCACCATCTGTGAGCTGCTCGCTGTCGACGGACGCCGGCTGCGGGTGCGGGGCCTCGACGCCGTCGACGGCACCCCCGTCCTCGACATCAAACCGGTCATCGAGGAGTTCCTGCCCCGGGGGCCGCTCCGCCAGCCGGCGTGGACCCGCGGCTCATGCGCGGCTACTGGACGCGCTGACCCGACGTCCGTCCGCGCCCCGTCGCCGGCGAACTCCGTCCCTGCACGACCGCATGCGGGCGTCCAGGGACGGAGTTCACGCCGTGAACCGACGCTGCGTGCCCCCGGCAGGATTCGAACCTGCGACGCACGGTTTAGGAAACCGATGCTCTATCCCCTGAGCTACGAGGGCGGGACGTCCGCGTTCGAGGAGACGAAACCTTTCGCGGATCCGGCACGGTAGTCGGGGCGCAGTGCGGCCTCCGAGCAGGGGACGCGTGGAGTCGTGGAGATGAGCGAGTCGATCCGGCGAGGACTCAGGACACGTCGGCGGAGGAGCGGAAGAGCACGCGGACGTCGTCGAAGCCGGCGCTGTGGAGCAGCTCTTCGATCATGTCGGTGGTGTTGGTTTCGGCGGTAGAGAGGAGCTCGCTGTCCGACGCGGCGCCGCGGAGCCGTGACTCCGCCTCGAGGTTGAGCTCGCGCTCCGACGTCGGCGAGTCGGAGAACATCCCACCCACCCGGTCGACCAGACCACGATCCCGACCGAGCACCCCGCTGGCCTCGTGATCGATCGTGGGGTCATCGAGCGTCGCTGACGGCAGGACCACGGTCACGGTGCCGTCGTCACCGACGATCACCGAGTCCGGGCCCAGGTCACCGAGGTCGACGAACGCATCAACGGTGCCCTGGGCGAGGTACGTCGTCCGCTCGCCCTTCAAGAAGCCCGGCACGAAGCGGGTCTTGTGCTCGATGTCCACCACCACCTGGTACTCGCCGGTTGCGGCGTGGTACTCGCTCAGGTCCTCGAGCGCTTGCAGGACAGCATCGTGGTCTCGCACCACCGTCTCGCCGCGGAAGGGGTTGAGCACGCTGGGGAGCCCGAACACGAACAGGGCGGCGACGGCGACGGTCACCACGGTGATTCCGGCCAGCACGGTCTTGGCGATCGTCTTCATGCCGGATCGAACGCCGGAGAGCGCGAAGTGTTCCCCGAAACGCAGAAATGGCAGTCAGGATGCCGCTACTTCCGGACCAGAGATGGGCGATCTGTCACAGCGCCCCCAGGGTTCGGCGGCCGGTCGCCCCGCCGTCGTGCGGTCAGCGCGATCGGCGGCCCTGCACGGCGTCCACGACCGTGGTCCAGGCGCCGGTCGACCACAGGGCGGCGAGCACGAGCAGGGGCTGGAACAGCAGTCGGACTCCACGGGCGGTGTCGGAGTCGAGCCCGAAGGCGTCACGGTGCTCGGTGAACTGGGCGACGTTGCCCGGGAACACGGCCACGAAGAAGGCGGCGACGACGAGGCCGACGGTTCTTCGCCAGCGGGCCAGCGCCGGCAGGAGTATGGCGAGCAACGCCGATCCGAGAGCGATCTCGACGACACCGGAGGCCACGACGACCAGGTCCTTGTCGGCCGGGAACCAGTCGGGCACCTGGGCCTGGAACGTCTCCCGTGCCGTCGTGAGGTGGGCGACGCCGGCGAAGGCGAGGCCCGCGCCGAGCAGCGCGACGAGCACCGCCCGCGATGCCGTCATCGGTGTGTCGGTCGCGGCGTGGGCGGTGCTGGACATGACGGCAGTCTGGCAGCGGCACGGGCCTGGGCCGCCCGGGCGCGCGCTGGCGTCGGAAGGCTGACGACCTCAGCCTTCCCGGTCAGGCGCCGGCGCGGTCGAGGAGTGCGTCGAGCGTGACGACGAGATCGGACAGCTGGAACGGTTTGGCGACGAAGTCGTCGGCGCCGGCGCGGGAGGCGGCGGCGCGGTCGGCTGGGCTGGAGCGAGCGCTCACCATGAGGATCGGGCCGTCGTAGCCGTCGGCACGGAGGTGACGGCAGACCTC
This sequence comes from uncultured Acidimicrobiaceae bacterium, assembly GCA_963811245.1. Lineage (GTDB taxonomy): Bacteria > Actinomycetota > Acidimicrobiia > Acidimicrobiales > Salinilacustritrichaceae > Salinilacustrithrix. The sequence continues at coordinate 297,840 of CAWEQL010000013.1, read as the reverse complement.
GACGCCGCTCGGATGCGGGATCATGACGTCGAGCACGAGGGCGTCGGGACGCTCGGTGTTGATCGCCCACAACGCCTGGTCGCCGGTGGCTGCGGTGCGACAGCGGTAGCCGGCCCGCTCGAGCGCCCGGACGATCACCGAGGCCAGCTTGTCGTCGTCGTCCACCACCAGCACCGCGCCCCGGGCCGGACCCGTCGGGTCCGGGGCGGTGGTGGTGGGTTCGACCTGCGGCACCCCCGTAGCGTGCCGGGCGGACGATGAAATCGCGGTGAGCGATCAGACCGAGGCGGTGTCCCGGCGGGGGAAGAGCGCAGCGATGCCCTCGGCCGACGCCGCGCACCGGCCGCGCTCGGTGACGAGGCCGGTGACGAGCCGGGCCGGGGTGACGTCGAAGCCAGGGTTCACCGCGGTGGACCCCGGCGCCGTCACCTGCACCTCGCACGGTCCGCTGGCGGCCATGCCCACGACGTGGGTGACCTCGCGTGGGTCGCGCTCCTCGATGGGGATGTCGCGCCCACCGCCGACCGAGTCCCAGTCGATCGTGGACGAGGGGATCGCGACGTGGAACGGGACGTCGTTGTCCGCGGCCGCCAGCGCCTTGAGGTAGGTGCCGATCTTGTTGGCGACGTCGCCGGTGGCGGTCGTGCGGTCGCTGCCCGTGAGCACGAGGTCGACCAGGCCGTGCTGCATGAGGTGGCCGCCGGCGTTGTCGACGATCACCGTGTGCGGTACGCCGTGGTGGCCGAGCTCCCACGCCGTCAGCCGGCCGCCCTGGTTGCGGGGACGTGTCTCGTCCACCCACACGTGGACCGGGATGCCGGCATCGTGAGCGGCGTAGATGGGTGCCGTGGCCGTGCCGTGGTCGACGAAGGCCAGCCATCCGGCGTTGCAGTGGGTGAGCACGTTGACGGTCGTCCCCGTCCGCTCGTGGATCTCGGCGATGAGCGGGAGCCCGTGCTCGCCGATCCGGCGGCACCACTCGGCGTCCTCGTCGGCGATCGCGTCGGCCTCGGCCCACGCCCGAGCGGCCGTCGAGGCTCCGTTCGGCGCCGGGGTGGCCTCCTCGATCACCTGCACGACGCGCTCGACCGCCCATGCCAGGTTGACGGCCGTGGGGCGACTGGCGCGCAACCGGGCCGCAGCATCGGACAGCGCGCGAGCCTGCGCCGAGGCGGGAACGCCGCGGGCCTCCTCGGCCGCGAGGGCCATCCCGTAGCCGGCGGCGGCGCCGATGAGGCCGGCACCGCGCACGGTCATGTCGGCGATGGCCGCCGCCATCTCGGCGGACGTCGTGATGTCGACGATGGCGAGTTCGAACGGCAGCAACCGTTGGTCGATGACCTGGACCACCGTGGGCCGGTCGGGGTCCCGCCAGATCGTGCGATACGGCTGGCCGTCGACGTTCACCCCAGGAAGCGTGGCAGGCGCGGTTCGGCCGGACAACCGTGGTCGGCCACGGCCAGCGGGTTCCCGGCGACCAGCCGGAGGCGCGGCGGAGGTGGCAGCGGAGCGGGAGGCAGGTCCTCGGCGCGGGTCAGGAGCTTCTCGAATTCGGCGGCGGGAATGGGCTGGCTGAACAGGTAGCCCTGCATCTCGTCGCAGCCGTTGTCGTGCAGGAACTGGCGCTGCTCGTCGTTCTCGACGCCCTCGGCCGTGACGGCCAGGCGCAGCCCGTGGGCGAGCGCGATGACGGCGGCGACGATCCGGGCGTTGTCCCCGCCGTGGGAGATCTCGCTGATGAAGAACTTGTCGATCTTCAGCCGGTCGATGGGGAACCGCGTCAGGTAGAGCAATCCGCTGTAGCCCGTGCCGAAGTCGTCGATGGAGCACTGCACGCCCATGGCCTTGAGGTCGTGCAGCACCTCGATCACCCCCTCGGGGTCCTGGAGGGCGAGGCTCTCTGTCAGCTCCAGCTCGAGGGACGCCGGGTCGAGGCCTGTGCTGCGCAGGACACGGGCGACCATGTCGCCGACCTCCTGGTGCTGGAACTGCCGGGCCGACAGGTTCACGGCCACGGTCAACGGCTGGAAGCCGGCATCGGCCCACGCCTTGGTCTGCGCACAGGCCTCTTCGAGCGCCCACTCGCCGACCGGGACGATGAGGCCCGTCTCCTCGGCCAACTCGATGAACTCGTTGGGCAGCAGGAGGCCGTGGTGGGGGTGCTGCCAGCGCAGGAGGGCTTCCATGCCGACGATGTGGCCGCTGCGCAGGTCGACCTTCGGTTGGTAGTGCATGACGAGCTCACCGCGGTCGGCGGCCTTGTGGAGGCTGTTCTCCAGGGTCAGCCGCTGATGGGCCCGAGCGTTCATCTCCCGGGTGTACAGCTCGAAGGTGTTCCGGCCGTTCTGCTTGGCCCGGTACATGGCGGCGTCGGCGTTCTTCAGGAGCTCCTCGGTGTCCGACGCATCGCCGGGGGAGACGGACACGCCGATGCTCGGGCTCACGAACAGCTGCCGGCCGGCGACGTCGAACGGTGCCCGGAACGATTCGAGGATCTTCTCGGCGACGGCGGCGGGCGCACCGGGTTCGGCGACGTCGGGGAGGAGGACGGCGAACTCGTCGCCGCCGAGGCGGGCGACGGTGTCACCGCTGCGGATGCTCTCCTGGAGCCGCGTGGCGGCGGCGCGGAGCAGTTCGTTGCCGGCGGCGTGGCCCAGGCTGTCGTTGATCGTCTTGAAGCGGTCGAGGTCGAGGTACAGCAACGCCACGTCCTGGCCGTGCCTCGGCGCCTGCGCCAACGCGGTGGCGATGCGGTCGTTGAGCAGCACCCGGTTCGGGATCCCGCACAGGTCGTCGTGCAGAGCGAGGTACTCCATGCGGGCGCGCTGCTCCACGAGCCGCACCAGGTACACCACCGCCACGGCGGCGACCATCACCGCGCCCGTGGTGAGCCCGGCCACGCCACTGGTGGGCGACGAGCTGACCCGGGCGGCCAGCACGACGGGTCCGACGCCGACGCCGAGCAGCACGATGGCCACGCGGATCCCGGTGATCGGTGTCGGCACCGTCTCGAGATCGTCCATGTGGTGACGCCCGTCGGGGTGCCCGCCGGCCGATGCCCACAGGATGGCGGGGATGGCCGGGAACGCCGCCAACCAGACGGCGGTCGAGGCCGCCGGCACCGCGCCCGAGAGCAACATGCCGGCCCGCACGGCATGGGCGCCGAGGATGCAGCAGCTACCGCCGAGCACCAGGAGTGCGGCCCGGTGGCGGTTGCCGTGGCGCTGGATGCGGACCAGCTCGGCGGAGAGGACGACGAGGATGACGTCGCCGGCCACGGCGGCGACCGTCACCAGCCCCGGACCGATGGTCACGGCGTCGGCGTGGGAGCCGGTCACCACGGCGACGGCGAGGTAGGCGAGGGGAGCGGTGACGAGCAGGGCCTCGATGACGCTGTCGAGCCGCCGACCGGGCATGCGGCCGCCGATGAGCGCGAGCACGCCGGCCACGCCGAGCAGTGCACTGGCGGCGATGGGGATGTCGGTGGCCGTGGGCCCCACGCCCCAGGTCGGAACGGCGAGGCCGAGGATGGCGGTGCCGGCGGCGACGAACGCAGCCAGGCTGATCAGGAGCCAGCCGGACCGCACGTGGTCGGTGACCAGGCGCCGGGCGCCGAACCAGCGCCGGGTGGCGGCGGCGGCGCCGACGAGGGGGACGGCGGCGGCCAGGCCGAGCAGCAGCTCACGACGGTCGGGGACGAAGCCGCCGGCGACCACCAGTCCGCTGGCGGCGATCGCCGGTACGGGCCATCGCACCAGTCGCCGCACGAATCGTCGCACCGGGGTTCGTCCCCGGCCCAATTGGGTCTCCGCCATCCGCCGCCCTCACCCGCTCCGCCGCCACGCACAGTGGCCGTTACAACACACATTGAACGACAACGTGATGCGAAACACAAGCGCTGGTCAGCGGAGCGTGGCGGCGTCGGTCGGTCGTACGAACGTCCCGAGCTCCTGCCGGTGCCAGAACCGGCCGGTCGCCCGGCGTTCGGTCCGGGTCGTGTAGCGGTAGCGGAATCGCCGGATCCGGACGGCGACGGGCGGCGCGTCCGGGAACGGGTTGTGGCCGATGAGGGTGAGGATGTCGTCGTCCCCGGTGAGCAGGCCTCGCAGCAGTGGGACCAACCACGGTTCGGCGTACGACGAGGACAGGGGGACGAACCACAGCAGCCAGTCGAGGCGCAGGTGGTACGGCGCCACCTGACGGGGCCGCTGGGCCGGGTCGGTGGGTTTGCCCTTGAACCCGTACTCGAGCCACGTGCGATCCGTTCCGTCCGGGTCGCTGGTGCCCTCGATGACGAGCTCGTCGCGGTGTCGGGTGATCGAGCCGAAGGCACCGTAGGTGTTGACGAGGCGGAGCGTGTTGAAGCTGGCGTTCATCCGTTGGCGCCGGCTGAGCAGGTTCTTCGCCGGCCACCACGACTGCACGACGATCGATGCGACGGCGAGGCCCACCACGACGTCGAACCACGGGGGAGAGGCGCGGAGGCCGGCCGCGGGGCCGAGACCGGTGACGGCGTCGATGAAGCCCCCGCTCAGAGCGGAGAGCGCGAGGACGATGGTGAGCAGGTTGAGCCAGGCGAAGTTGCCGCTCAACATCAGGTATCCCTGGGTGACGATCATCAGCACGGCGGCGCCCGTCCGGAGCGGCTGCGGAGCGAAGAGCACGAAGGGCGCCACCAACTGGGCGACGTGGTTGGCGCCGACCTCGATGCGGTGCAGGGGCCGGGGCAGGAGGTGGAACCACCGGCTCAGCGGGTTCGGCATCGGCTGGGTCTCGTGGTGGTACTCGAGGCAGGTGAGGTCACGCCAGCAGGGGTCACCTCGCAGCTTGATCAGTCCGGCCCCGAACTCGACACGGAACAGCAACCACCAGAACAGCACGAGCACCGCCGCCGGCGGCTCGACGTCAGCGGGACCGAGGAACACGGCGAGGAACCCGGCCTCGCACAGCAGCGACTCCCACCCGAACGAGTACCAGAGCTGGCCGACGTTCACGATCGACAGGTACAGCGCCCACAGCGTCAGCCACACCGCCATGGTCACCGGGATGGGCGTGTGGTCCACGACGCCCAGCAGCGCACCGAGGGAGAGGACGATGCCGATCCACGCCGCGGCCCGGAAGGCGCCGTCGCTGCGGGCCCAGTGGAAGATGCTGGGGGACCGGCGGAACGGCACCCGCTCGACGTAGGCGGCGAACGGTGTGAGCCCTCGGCTGCCGAGCAGGCCACGGAACTGGTTGCGGGCGACGACGAACGCGATGAGGTACACGAGGGCCAACCCCCGCTGCAGGAGCAGGCGGGCGTCGGCGTCGGCGAATCGGGGCAGCCAGTGGGTCACGCCGTCGCACCTCCGGGGACGATCGCCCTCCCGACCGTACCCGGGCCGGCGGACGCCATGGTGCGATCGACCGGGACAGGAGTGCCATCCGACCCTGTGCGCCGGCGCTGCCGGCACGGGACACTGCGGGTGTGAAGCATCCCGGCCCGGACGGGCCCCGCCCGCGCGTCGGCATCGGTCGGCTGCGTATGCGCACCGTCCTCGTCGTCGCCATGCTCGTTCCGATCATCGGCATCGGTGCCATCGCCACGTCGGTCGTGGGGGACCGGCTCGCCGCCCGCGACGCCGCAGGCGACCTGGCGAGCGCCGCCGACCGCGTCGAACGCCTGGTCGATGTCCGGGACGCCCTGGCTGACGAGGAGATCCACAGCTGGGTGGCGGCCCTCGCCTCCGATCTCGGGACCTCTCTCGCCGACGTCGGCCTCGACCCGGCCACCGAGCGCCAGGCGCTCGACGCCGCCCGGGCGCGTGTCGATGCCGCCCTCGCCTCCTCGCAGGGGGCGCCGGTGCGAGGTGCTGCCGAGGCGTTGCCGTCCCTCCGGCGCCGGGTGGACGCGGGCACGGCCCGCTACGCCGACGTCAGCGACGTGTTCCTTGCCATCGTCGCCCGCAGCGACGCCGACGTCGCCGTTCAGCTCGACCGGATCGAACGCATCGCCGACCGCCGCCCCCTCGAAGCCGACGTCCGGTCGCGCCTGCGAGCGGTCCGCGAGATGGCGACGATGTTCGCATCGAGCGGCGTGCAGGTGCGACAGGGACTCGGGTTGTTGCTGGGTTCGCAGGATCCCCGAGCGGTGGCTGCGCTGATCGACGCCACGACGAGGTTCGACGCCGCCGCCGAGCGGGCCGTGCCCTCGATGGGCGACGGGGCGGCGGCGGCCTGGCGGACGTTCACGGACGACCCGGCGGCGCAACGGACGCGTCAGCTGGTGGCGGCGGCGGCCGGGCGCGGCCTCGGCGTGGAGGCGAACACGTCGCCGATCGGGCCCGGTGCGCTCGTCGATGCCGTCGGCGACGGTGCCCGGTGGGCCCTGCTGTTGAACGACGCCGTGAGTGCGTCGGCTCGCGACCTCGAACAGATCGCCTCGCGAGAGCGGGCCGAAGCCGCGAGCGCGACGGTGACAGCGGTGGCCGCCTTCGTGGCGCTGGCCGCCCTCTCGCTCGGCCTGGTCGTGCTCATGGCCCGAGCCCTCGTCCGCCCCGCTCGCCGTCTGGAGGACGCCGCTCGCCGGGTGGCGGCCGGCGACTTCGATCTCCCACCCGTCGAGGCCAGCGGACCACGGGAGGTCGTGGCCACGGTGGCGGCCTTCAACGACATGGCGGCCACCCTGGCCGCCGTCGAACGGCAGGCCACCGCGCTCGCCACCGACCCGGAGGCGACAGCGCTGCTCGACGAGCTCCCCGGGCGTACCGGGATGGCGTTGCAGGTGGCGCTGGACCGGCTGCGGGCATCGATGCGCCTGGCGGAGGTCCAGCGAGCCGAGCTCGCCGTGCTCGCCACCCGGGACGGGCTGACGGGGTTGCTGAACCGTGACGCGGCGTTCGACGCGGTGGGGCGCGAGCTCGCCCAGGCCGCCCGCCACCACGAGCCGCTGATGGCCCTGTTCGTGGATCTCGACGGACTGAAGGAGATCAACGACAACCACGGGCACGCCGCCGGCGACGAGGCCCTGCGGCTGGTGGCCGCGGCCCTGGCGGACACCACCCGGGATGCGGACGTCGTGGCCCGCATCGGGGGCGACGAGTTCCTGGTCGTCGGGCCGCTACCCGAGAGCGGAAGGGACGGTGCCGGTGCGGTGGCCGACCGGATCCTCACCGCCGTCCGGTCCCAGCGCATCGAGATCGGCGGCCGGCTCGTCCCGATCCGATGCAGCATCGGCATCGCCGTGTCGGGCCAGGACCACGACACGGTCGAGCGGCTCGTCCAGGCCGCCGATGGCGCCCTCTACGAGGCCAAGCGGGCGGGGCGGGACCGAGTGGGCTGGGACGGCGCCGCTCCTCAGATGACCTGAGGCCCTTCGCCGGGTCGGCTCAGCGGCACCCGGCGCAGGTGCCGACCAGGTCGAGGCGGTGGTGGTCGACCGCGAACTCGGTGGCGTCGGCCGCGGTGCGCAGCACGTGGTCGAGGCGGCGTTCGACCTCGGCGTCGAGGGTGAAGTCCGCCACGTCCCCGCACGCGGCGCAGATGAGGTGGTGGTGGTGCTCGGTCAGGTCCTCCGCCAGCTCGTAGCGCGAGAAGTCGTCGCTGGTGACGATCCGGTGCACGATCCGGGCCTGTTCGAGGACGGCGAGGTTCCGGTAGGCGCTCGACTGCGCCAGGCCGTCCCCGACCTCGAGGATCTGGGGGATGGTCAACGGTCCGTCGGCGCCCTCGAGCACCCCGATGAGCGCTCGCCGGTGCGTGGTGTACCGCTGCCCGGCCTTGCGTAGCCGGGCCGTCGCGATGTCGTGGAGGTCGACGGCGGACACGACCACACCCTAGCCGTGCGAATGAGAATCGATGAGAACGTCGCGGTACGGCCGGCGCTTCGCGTCAGCCGAGCAGTTCGCTCACGTCGGCGAAGACGAGGACCAGGAGCAGCACGATCACGCAGCAGTTCAACGCGCTGATCGGGACCTTCCACTGGTGGTCGGCCGCCCAGAAGCGCCGGATGCTGGCGATGTTGAACCCGATGGCGACGACGCCGATGGCGATGCCGAGGCCAGGGCCCACGCCGCCGGCGATGCCGATGGCGGGCAACAGCCACGGGAAGACGATGTAGGTCAGGGTGCAGCGCGTCGCCGAGATCAGGATCGAGGTCGAGAACGCCCGGTGGGCGGCATCGGTGGATGCGCCGGTCGCTGCTGGCGATTCGATCGTGGCCGGGGGAAGCGATTCGGTGCTGGTCACGGACGCGATTCTCGTCTCCGGCGGCGGTGTGAGTCCAGACGCCCCGAGGGACGCGCTGTCCGGCGCTCAGCAGTGCTCGGCCAGGATCTCCCGGGCCACGTCGTGGACCTTCTGCCGGCTCGGGCGGGCCAGGTTGCGGAGGTGGTTGAACGCGGCCACCGCATCGATGCCGTCGCGGCCCATGAGCAGGCCCACGCAGCGCTCGATCATCACGCGAGAATCGAGTGCCTGCTGGAGCTGCGACACCACGGCGTCACGGCGCTCGGCGAGCAACGACGTGGCCAACAGCGCTTCGAGCAGCTCGCCGAACGTGGTGAGCGCGTCACGGTCGCTGTCGTCCCAGACGTGGGGCTGGTCGACGTACACGTTCAGCGCACCGACGGTGGCGCCGGCGAGCCGGATCGGTACGCCGAGCACAGCACCGATGCCCGCCCCGGCCAGTGCGTCCCGCAGGCGGGGCCACCGGTCGTCCTCGCAGATGTCCTCGGTGGAGACCACGTGGCCGTAGACGAGGGTCTCCACGCAGGGTCCCTCACGGACCTCCTCCTGGGTCTGCTCGAGGCGGTCGCCGAGCTCGTCGGTGGCGAGCGCAGCCCGCAGCAACTGGTCGTCGTCGATCAGCATGAGCCCGGCACCGGTCAGCCCGAACAGTCCGGTCACCGACTGCACGAGCCGCTCCATGGCGTCGTGCGTCGTGAGACCGGCCTCGGCCTCGGAGCGCAACAACTGCTCGACGGCGCCGTCGAGTACCTCTTGTCGGATGTGCACGTCTGCTCCCGTGGTGGCGAGACAGCGACGTTATCGGTCGGACGGGCCGCCCGAGTCCCCGTCGGGCGGCATCGTCGGCTCGAGCAGCTCGTCGAGACCGCAGATCGTCAGCACGCGACGCGTGATCCGGCTGGGGTTCCGCACGACCAGGTTCCCTCCGGCGCGCCGGCACCGCTGGGCGTGTTCGACCAGGACGGACACGCCGTCGCTCGACAACGTGCCGACCTCGGCCGCGTCGATGACCAGCCAGTGCCGGTCGGCGTCAGCGACCAGAGCCAGTTCCGTGTCGAGGTGCGGGGCAGTGAACGCGCACACCGGCCCTCGGAGCGACACCACCGTCGTCCGTCCGTGCATCTCCAGGCTGACGGCGAGGACGTCGGCGGCGGACGACTCGGTCGCCGTGGCGGGGAACACCCAGGAACTCATGGGCGGTCACCGGGAGGCCGGGATCCCGACCTCGGTCGGTGGCTGACGGCAGTTGAACCCACGGGATGCTCCTCGACGGTGAACGACGGGCACCGCGAGGTTCAAGGCGGTCTGAATTGACCATATCGGTGCGGCCGGCCGTTGACAACGACCAGGTCGGGTGGGCGCGGTGGTTCAGACCAGGGGGCGGGCCGTGGGTGCGATGGGTGCCATCAGCGCCGTCTCCCCCACGAGCGCCTCGTCGACCGCCGCCGCGCACGACCGACCCTCGGCGATGGCCCACACGATGAGGCTCTGACCGCGGCCCATGTCGCCACAGACGAACACGCCGTCGACGTTGGTGGCGTAGTGGTCGTCCCGGGCGACGTTGGACCGGGCATCGCGCTCGACACCGAGCTGGTCGGGGAGCGAGTTCTCCGGGCCGGTGAACCCCATGGCCAGCAGGACCAGCTCGCACTCGAGCTCGAAGTCCGAACCCTCGACCTCGGAGAACCGTCCGTCGACGAGCTCGACCTCGTGGGCGCGCAGGGCGCGGAGGTTGCCGGCGTCGTCGCCGATGAACTCCTCGGTGTTGACGCTGTACACGCGGTCACCGCCCTCCTCGTGCGCCGAGGACACCTTGTAGGTCATGGGATAGGTGGGCCACGGGTTCGACTGGGTGCGCTCCTCGGGCGGGCGCGGCATGATCTCGAACTGGTGGACCTCACGGGCGCCTTGCCGGTGCGCGGTGCCGAGGCAGTCGGCACCGGTGTCGCCGCCGCCGATGATGACGACCGACTTCCCCTTGGCGGTGATGGGCACGTCGTCGACGGCGAGATCCCCCTCCTGGGCCCGGTTCGCCCACGGCAGGTACTCCATCGCCTGGTGGATGCCGGGCAACTCCCGGCCCGGGATCGGGAGGTCACGAGCCTGGGTGGCACCCCCGGCGAGGACGATGGCGTCGAAATCACGACGCAGCTCGTCGACGGGGACGTTGCCGCCCACCTCGGCGCCCGTCCGGAACTCGGTGCCCTCGGCGCGCATCTGCTCGAGGCGGCGGTCGATGTGGCGCTTCTCCATCTTGAACTCGGGGATGCCGTAGCGGAGCAGGCCGCCGATGCGGTCGGCCCGTTCGAACACGACGACGTCGTGGCCGGCGCGGGTCAGCTGCTGGGCGGCCGCCAACCCGGCGGGACCCGAGCCGACCACGGCCACCCGCTTGCCGGTCTTCTTCGACGGCAACACGGGGGTGACCCAGCCCTCGGCGAAGGCGCGGTCGATGATCTCGACCTCGACCTGCTTGATGGTCACTGGGTCCTGGTTGATGCCGAGCACACAGGCGCCCTCGCAGGGAGCCGGGCACAGCCGGCCGGTGAACTCGGGGAAGTTGTTGGTGGCGTGGAGCCGCTCGATGGCCTCGTGCCAGTGATCGCGCCAGACCAGATCGTTCCAGTCGGGGATGAGGTTCCCGAGTGGACAGCCGTTGTTGCAGAACGGGATGCCGCAGTCCATGCACCGGCTGGCCTGGGTCCGCAGGTGGTCTTCGGGGAAGTCCTCGTACACCTCCTTCCAGTCCTTGATCCGTACCGGCACCGGCCGGCGGGACGGGAGCTCGCGCCCGTGCTTGAGGAAGCCCTTGATGTCTGCCATGGGTGTGGTTCCTTGTCTCTGGGGAGGCGCTCTCGGAGGCTGTCTCAGCCCGCCGCCGCGGCCATGACGGCCTCGTCGGGATCGCTGCCCTCGGCCTCGGCGCGTGCCCGTGCCTCGAGCACCCGCTTGTAGTCCTTCGGCATGACCTTGGTGAAGTGCCGCACGTTGGTGTGCCACCGCTCGAGGATCCGCTCGGCGACGGCGGAGTCGGTTTCGGCGTGGTGGCGGCGGATGGTGTCCCGCAGCCACTCCTGGTCGTCCTCCGACAACGGGTCGATGTCGACCATCTCGGTGTTGAGGTTGCGGTGGAACACGTCGTCGGGGTCGTAGACGTAGGCGGTGCCACCCGACATGCCGGCGCCGAAGTTGCGACCGGTCTCGCCGAGCACCACGGCGCGGCCGCCGGTCATGTACTCACAGGCGTGGTCGCCCACGCCCTCGACCACGGCGGTGGCACCCGAGTTGCGGACGCAGAAGCGCTCGCCGACCTTGCCGCGGATGAACACCTCGCCCGACGTGGCCCCGTAGAGGATCACGTTGCCGGCGATGATGTTGTCCTCGGCGACGAGCGCGGGATGGCTGTCGTGCGGGGGCCGGACCACGAGTCGGCCGCCGGAGAGGCCCTTGCCCAGGTAGTCGTTGGTGTCGCCCTCGAGGCGCATGGTGACGCCACGGGGCAGGAAGGCCCCGAAGCTCTGCCCTGCCGAACCGGTGAAGCGGACCTGGATGGTCTCGTCGGGGAGACCGTCGTCGCCGTAGCGGCGCGAGATCTCGTGGCCCAACATGGTGCCGGTGGTCCGGTTCAGGTTCCGGATCGGCAGGTCGATGGCCACCGGTTCCCGTCGTTCGAGGGCGTCCCGCGCCAGCTCGATGAGCTGGTTGTCGAGGGCCTGGTCGAGACCGTGGTCCTGCGCCTTGGTGCAGTGGCGATCCTGCTCCCAGGGCGATTCGGGGACGTGGAGGATCCTCGACAGGTCGAGCCCGTCGGCCTTCCAGTGGTGGATGGCCTTGGTGGTGTCGAGCAGGTCCACGCGGCCGATCGCCTCCTCGAGGGTGCGGAACCCGAGCTGTGCCAGCAGCTCGCGCACCTCCTCGGCGATGTACAGCATGAAGTTCACGACGTGGTCGGCCTGGCCGGCGAAGCGCGCCCGCAGGTCGGGGTTCTGGGTGGCGACGCCCACAGGGCAGGTGTCGAGGTGGCAGACGCGCATCATGATGCAGCCCATGACCACCAGCGGTGCGGTGGCGAAGCCGAACTCCTCGGCGCCGAGGAGCGTGGCGACCAAGACGTCGCGGCCGGTCTTGAGCTGCCCGTCGGTCTGCACGACGATGCGGTCGCGTAGGCCGTTGAGCACCAGGGTCTGCTGGGTCTCGGCGAGGCCCAGCTCCCACGGCGTGCCGGCGTGCTTGAGCGAGTTGAGCGGTGAGGCCCCCGTGCCGCCGTCGTGGCCCGAGATGAGCACGACGTCGGCCTTGGCCTTGGACACGCCGGCTGCCACGGTGCCCACCCCGACCTCGGAGACGAGCTTGACGTGGACGCGCGCGCTCGGGTTGGCGTTCTTGAGGTCGTGGATGAGTTGCTTGAGATCCTCGATCGAATAGATGTCGTGGTGCGGCGGCGGCGAGATCAGCCCCACCCCCGGCGTGGAGTGCCGCGTCTTGGCGATCCACGGGTAGACCTTCTGGCCCGGGAGCTGGCCGCCCTCGCCGGGCTTGGCACCCTGCGCCATCTTGATCTGGATGTCGTCGCTGTTGGTCAGGTAGTTCGACGTCACACCGAAGCGGCCCGACGCCACCTGCTTGATGGCCGACCGCTTCGAGTCGCCGTTGGGCAGGGGGGCGAAGCGCTCGACGTCCTCACCGCCCTCGCCGGTGTTCGACTTGGCGCCGATGCGGTTCATGGCGATGGCGAGGGTGGTGTGGGCCTCCTCGGAGATGGAGCCGTACGACATGGCGCCGGTGGAGAACCGCTTCACGATCTCGCTCGCCGGCTCGACCTCCTCGATGGGGATCGGCTGGCGATCGCCGAGCTTGAACTCGAACAGGCCCCGCAGCGTGGCGAGCTGCTCGGACTGCTCGTTGATGCGCGACGTGTACTCCTTGAAGATCTCGTAGCGCCCCGAGCGGGTGGCGTGCTGGAGCTTGTAGATCGTCTCGGGGTTGAACAGGTGGTGTTCGCCCTCGCGGCGCCACTGGTACTCGCCGCCCATCCACAGGTCACGGTGCGCGGCTTCGGACGGGCGGTCGAGGTACGCGAACTCGTGCCGGCGCCGGACCTCCTCGGCGATGACGTCGAGACCGATGCCGCCGAGCTTGCTGGTGGTGCCCGTGAAGTACTCGTCGACCAGCTCCTGGCTCAGCCCGACGGCCTCGAAGATCTGGGCTCCCGTGTACGAGGCGATGGTCGAGATGCCCATCTTCGACATGATCTTGAGTACGCCCTTGGTGCAGGCCTTGACGTAGTTGCGGTGGGCCTTGCGGGCCGAGACGTTCTTGACGAAGCCGGTCTCGATCAGGTCGTCGATGGTCTCGAAGGCGAGGTACGGGTTGATGGCGCCGGCGCCGTATCCGCACAGGAGCGCCATGTGGTGCACCTCGCGTGCGTCGCCGCACTCGACGACGAGGCCGACGCGGGTGCGGCTCTTCTCCCGGATGAGGTGGTGGTGCACGGCGGCGGTCAGCAGCAGCGACGGGATCGGGGCGAGCTCGGCGTTGGAGTGCCGGTCGGAGAGGATGACGATCTTGGTGCCGTCGGCGATGGCCGCCGAGACCTTGGCGCACACGTCGGCGATGGCCTGCCGCATGCCCTCGCCGCCCTCGGCCACGGGGTAGAGGCCGTCGATGGCGAAGGAGGTGAACTGCGCCATGTCGCCGTCGTCGTTGATGTAGAGGAGCTTGGCCAGCTCCTCGTTGGTGATGATCGGGGTGGGCAGCTCGATCTGGCGGCACGACGCCGGCTGCGGGTCGAGCAGGTTGCCCTCGGCGCCGATGGTCGACGCCATCGACGTCACCATCTCCTCGCGGATGGCGTCGAGCGGCGGGTTCGTCACCTGGGCGAACAGCTGCTGGAAGTAGTCGAAGAGCAGGCGTGACCGGTTGGAGAGCACGGCGACCGGCGTGTCGGTACCCATGGACCCAATCGGCTCGTAACCGTTCTGGGCCATCGGACCGAGGAGGATCTTCAGCTCCTCGGCGGTGTAGCCGAACACCCGCTGGTGCTTGACCACGGAGGCGTGCTGGGGGGTGAGCAGGAACCGGGGCGGGAGGTCCTCGAGGCGGACGAGGCCGGCGTGCAGCCAGTCGTCGTAGGACTGCTGGAGGGCGAGCTCGTGCTTGATCTCCTCGTCCTCGACGATGCGGCCCTGCGCCGTGTCGACCAGGAACATGCGACCGGGCTGGAGACGGCCCTTGCGGACGACCTTGGACTGGTCGATGTCGAGGACGCCGACCTCGGAGGCCATGACGACGAGGCCGTCCTCGGTGACCCAGTACCGGCTCGGGCGCAGGCCGTTGCGGTCGAGCACCGCACCGATGAGCGTGCCGTCGGTGAAGGCGATCGACGCCGGCCCGTCCCACGGCTCCATCAGCGAGGCGTGGTACTGGTAGAAGGCCCGCTTCCAGTCGGGCATGGTCTCGTGGTTCTCCCACGCCTCCGGGATCATCATCAGCACGGCGTGGGGCAGCGACCGGCCGCCCAGGTGCAACAGCTCGAGGCATTCGTCGAAGCGGGCGGTGTCGGATGCGCCGGCGGTCATGATCGGGAAGGCGTGTTCCAGCGACTCACCGAACAGGGGCGAGGCGAAATCGCCTTCTCGGGCCCGCATCCAGTTCTCGTTGCCCTGCACGGTGTTGATCTCGCCGTTGTGGGCGACCATCCGGTACGGGTGGGCCAGCGGCCACGACGGGAACGTGTTGGTGGAGAACCGGGAGTGGACCAACGCCAGGGCGGTTTCGTAGCGCTCGTCGAGCAGGTCGGCGAAGAAGTCCTGGAGCTGCGAGGACGTGAGCATGCCCTTGTAGACGATGGTGCGGGCGGACAGCGACGGGAAGTAGACGGGCCCGTCGAGACCCGGCGCGGCGACCTCGTGCTCGATCCGCTTGCGCAGCACGAACGCCCGTCGGTCGAGGTCGATGCCCGACAACATCGGGCCGGCGCTGGCCGGGTCGGAGGACAGGAACAGCTGGCGGAACGTGGGCTCGATCTCGCGAGCCATGGTGCCGATCATCGAGTTGTCGATGGGGACGTCGCGCCACCCGAGCACCACGAGCCCTTCGGCCGTGGCCAACTTCTCGATCTCGGCGGCGGCGGTGTCGGCGTCGGCGGGATCCGGGGGAGGAAGGCGATGCCCACGGCGTACGAGCCGTCGGCGGGGAGGTCGAACCCGCACGCCTCACGGAACAGTCGATCCGGGATCTGGGTCAGGATGCCGGCGCCGTCACCCACGTTGTCCTCGGCGTTGGTGGCGCCGCGGTGGTCGAGGTTGCACAGCGACTGCAGGCCGCGACGCACCATCTCGTGCGTCTTGCGGCCGTGCATGTCGACGACGAAGGCGACGCCGCAGGCGTCGTGCTCGAACGCAGGGTCGTAGAGGCCCTGGGGTGCAGGAAGGTTGTTCATCGATGAGTCCCGGTGGAGAGTCGAAACGCCACGGAGGCGCTGTTCAGGCTCTGCAACATGGGACGTCGTTGGCCCAACCGCAGTCCGGCCATGCTAGCGGCCACGCCGGAGGGCCCGAAATGTGATCCTCGACGCGAGGAGAAGCCGTGCGGGGGAGTGCGCTTCAGGGACCGCTGATCTGGACCCGGCTCCCGCCGGCTCGCTTGGCCTGGTACATGGCGCGGTCGGCCCGGCCCACCACCGACTCGAGGTCGTCGCTGTCCCGGGCGCTCGCCACCCCGACCGACACCCCGACCGAGATCTCGTGCTGGTCCACGGTGACCGGCCGGTCGCCCGCGTCGGCGAGGCGGGCGGCCACGTCGGCGGCCATCGCCGCATCGACGCCGTCGAGCATGATGGCGAACTCGTCGCCGCCGTATCGGGCGATGAGGTCGTCGGGCCGCAGCACGCTGGCGAGGCGCTGGGCGATCACCCGCAGCACGGCGTCGCCGGCGCGATGGCCGTAGGAGTCGTTGACGTCCTTGAAACCGTCGAGGTCGACGAAGAGCACGGTCAGCGACCGCTCCTCGCGGCGGCCCGCCAGCTTCCGCGACAGGGTGGTGTCGAACAGCGACCGGTTGGCGAGACCGGTGACGGCGTCGACGAGCACCTTCTCGGCCGCAGACTGGAGTGCGACCACGTCGGTGTGGTCGGTGGCCGAGACCTGCCATCCGATCAGCTCGCCGTCGTCGCGCAGCGGCACGAAGTCCATCGTCACGGTGAGCCGCCGGTCGTCGCGGTTCGCCGTCGACAGGGCGAAGCTGAAGTGGTCGCCGACGGCGAGGCGGTCCGCCAGTTCCTCGCGCTGCTCCGGTGGAGTGTCTCGCAGCCACCGGTCGCCCAACTCGGCGCCCACCGGACGGCCCCGCAGCTCCTCCCACCGTTCGTTCACGCTCAGCAGCGATCCGGACGGATCCAGCTCGAGGTGGGCCACCGGCGAGTGGTGCATCCGCATCTGCAGCCGGCGTTCGTCGGTGACGTCCCGGTGGGTGAGTACGGCGCGGACACCCTCGATGCCGGGCGCCGCCCGCACCCGTGACCGGAACCAGCGCCAGCCATCGCCGCGCGGTCGTCGCCCCGTCCCCGCCCGGTACGAGACCGCCCCGGCCACCACGTCGGCCACGGGCACCGGGTCGCCGTCGGCGAAGGCCGCGTCCGCGAAGCCGTGGACCTGCCACGCCCGGTTGCTCGCCACGACGGTTCCGTCGTCGCCGATGAGGGCGGCGGCGTCCTCGAACGTGTCGAGGACGGCCGCCAACGCCGTGACGTCGGCGCCGGTGATGGTGGAGCGGTCGGCCACGGTTCGTCCATGCCCGCCCAGCGCCGATCAAGACCCCCGATCGTGGGTGAAAGTGTGCCGAGCGTGGTCGCGACGGGTCAGCGCCGATGGAGTCCGTCGAGGGTGGCCACGACGTCGCCGGCGTCGGCGCTCCCCGCGAGGTCGACGGTGACGGCGAGGTACCACTCGTCGTGGCCCTCCGGGTCGACGAGCACCTGCTCGACCGCCCACGTGCTCCCCCCGTCGTCGGCGACCAGGAACCGGGCAGGGCCGCGAGCGTCGCCGTCGATGCCGATCGGTGGCCGCTCCCCACCGTGCCCATCACCGACGTACTCGGCGAGGTAGGGCTCGAACAGCTCGATCAGCTTGCGCTCGTTCCACCCGAAGTCGCCGATCTCGGTCAGGTCCTCCGACCACGCCGTCCACTGCCCGGTGGCGGCGTACTGGACCCACCGGAAGATCCGGGTGCGGACCAGGGCGCGGAACGCACGGCGGTCGGTGGTCACGTCAGGCGCCCGATCCTCCGCCATCCGGACGGCGTCCACGTCGTCGATGGCGGTGTCGGCCGAGAACAGAGCGGTCCACTCGTCGAGCAGCGACGAGTCGGTGGCACGGATGACGGCGCCGAGCCAGTCGGTGAGCTCGTCGACCTCGTCGGTCTTGGCCTCGTCGGGAACGCTGCGCACCAGGGTCTTGTACACGTCGGACAGGTAGCGCAGCAGCAGCCCCTCGGACCGCTTGATCCCGTAGTGGCGCACGAACGACGGGAAGTCCATGGCGCGGTCCCACAGGTCTCGGACCACGCCCTTCGGTGCGATGTTGCGGTCGCCGATCCAGGGGTTGTCGGTGCGCCAGCGGTCGAACACGTCGTAGATCTGGTCCCGCATCGGCTGCGGGTAGTTGATCTTCTCCAGCTCCTCGATCCGCTGCTCGTACTCGACGCCCGCCGCCTTCATCTCGGCCATGGCCTCGTCCTTGGCCTTGTCCTTCTGGGCCATGAGGATCGGGAACGGGTTGTCGACCACGGCCTCGACCAGGGCCAGCATGGCGAGGGCGTAATCCTCGTGCTCGGCCTCCAGCTGGGGGACGGCGTGGAGGAGGAACGGCGCGAGGAGCTGGTCGAGCGCGAACTCGTCCTGCAGCTCCTGGTCGACCTCCACGAAGCGCCCGTAGGCGTCGGGCTCGTCGAGCAGCCGCACCACACCCGCCGTGCGCAACGCCTTGTACAGGCCGATGGTCTGGCGGACGTGGCGGCGCTGGCGGGTTCGGGGTTCGTGGGACCCGAGCAGCAGCGAGCGGCCGTGGGCCCAGGCGTCGCCGGGGCGGTCGAGCAGCTGCATGAGCATCCCGGGCGTCATCTTGAACGACGACTCCAGGGGTTCGGGCGTGGCGGCCTGGAGCTTGTCGAAGGTGTCTTCGTCGTACGGCACGAAGCCGCGCCGTGGTGACGACTTCTTGAGCTTGCGCTTCTTCTTGGGGTCGTCGCCGGCCTTGGCCTCGGCCGCCTCGTTCTCGGCCACGTGCTCGGGGGCGAGCGCCACCACCAGGCCCTCGGTGTCGTAGCCGGCCCGGCCCGCTCGGCCGGCGATCTGGTGGAACTCGCGAGCGGAGAGGAGCCGGTTCTCGGAGCCGTCGTACTTGTAGAGGCGGGTGAGGACCACGGTCCGGATGGGCAGGTTGACGCCGACCCCGAGGGTGTCGGTGCCCGAGATGATCTTGAGCACCCCTTTCTGGGTCAGCTTCTCGACCAGCCGCCGGTAGCGGGGGAGCATGCCGGCGTGGTGCACGCCGACGCCGTTGCGCAGCAGGCGGGCGAGGTCGCGCCCGAACCCGGCCGCCATCCGCGCCTCGGCCAGCGCCTCGCTGACGACCGCCTTGGCCTCGTCGTCGAGCTTGGTCACGCTGGCCATCGCCGACGCCATGGCCACGGCGTCCTTCTGGGAGAAGTTCACGACGTAGAGGGGGGCGGCATCGGTGGCGAGCAGCTGCTCGATGGTGTGGTGCAGCAGGGTCCGCCGGTACTCGAAGCGCAGCGGCACGGGGCGGACGGCGTCGTCGATCAGCGCGGTGGGCCGGCCCGTCCGGCGGGTGAGGTCCTCGCGGAAGAACCGGACGTCGCCGAGCGTCGCCGACAGCAGCAGGAACGACGCCTGGGGGAGCTCGAGCAGCGGTACCTGCCAGGCCCACCCGCGGTCGGGGTCGCCGTAGTAGTGGAACTCGTCCAGCACGACCGTGGCGGCGTCGGCGTCCACGCCGTCCTTCAACGCCACGTGAGCGAGGATCTCGGTGGTGCAACAGATCACGGGGGCGTCGGCGTTGACGGCCGAGTCACCGGTGAGCAGTCCGACGTTCTCCGGCCCGAGCTGCTGGCAGAGGTCGAAGAACTTCTCCGACACCAGGGCCTTCACCGGAGCCGTGTACCAGGAGCGTCCTCGTGCGCCGGCGAGGTGAGCGGCCACCGCCCGGGCGTGGGCGGCCAGCGCCACCAGCGACTTCCCCGACCCGGTGGGCGTGGCCAGGATGACGTTGCTGCCCGACAGCAGCTCGAGCATCGCCTCCTCCTGGTGGGGGTACAACTCGAGGCCGGCGTCGGCCGCCCACTCGGTCATCGCCTGCAGGATCTCGTCGCCGTCGGGCTCGCTGTCGGAGCGCTCGGGCAGGAAGTCGAGCAGGCGCGACGGCATGACCTCAGTGTGAGGCCACGGCCGGCACGATTGCCAACGCACCTCGCCCGCGATCCGCCCCACATCTCGGTTCTGGCACCACATCCGTCGGTCGCTCACCACCGGTCGTGCTGCCAGAACGGGTCGGGAGGGGCGAGTACGGTCGCCGGCGATGTTCCGTCCGGGCGAGTTGTCGCCCCGCACCCGCAACCTGGCGGCCGGGCTGATCCAGCGGTCGTGGGAGTGGATCTGTGCGGTGGGCGCCACGTCGCCGGACGATGCCCACGGCCGACGGTTCCGCTCCATGGGGTTCCAGTCGATGATCGCGTTCCCGCCGGGCTCGCGCTTCGGCGAGCAGTGGATCGAGATCGGGGCCCACACGCTGATCGGCCCCCACGTCTCGATGTCCGTGGGGCTCTTCGGTGAGGCCCTCGACCCGGCGTCACCGGCAGTCCTGCGAATCGGCGACCGTTGCAACATCGGGCGGGGGGCGTCCCTCGTGGCCCGTGTCGGTATCGAGATCGGCGACGACGTCACCACGGCGCCCGACCTGTACGTGACCGACCACAACCACGCCTACGACGACGTCACCCGACCCATCGCAGCGCAGTGGCCCCACGAGGCGCCGGTGCGGATCGGCGCCGGCAGCTGGATCGGTGCCGGCGTGGTGATCCTCCCCGGTACGACGCTCGGCGAGCACGTGACGGTGGCGGCCGGCTCGGTCGTGCGGGGGGACATCCCCGACCGGTCGGTGGTGGTGGGCGTGCCCGGGCGGGTCGTGCGCCGCTACGTCGACGGGGCCTGGGAACCGCCCCTCGGCGAGCGCAGCAACCAGCCGCCGGACGACTGGCCGACGTGAGGACGCGGTGGTCCGTGCCCCTGCCGTCGTGGCTGTAACGACGCCCGCCGAGGTCGGTCAGACACCCGTGCAGAGCTTCCGCCGCGTGGCGATCGTGAACCGAGGTGAGGCCGCCATGCGGCTGGTCCACGCCGCCCGGGACTTCGGGGACGCCGAACTCGTCACCATCGCGCTGCACACGGCCGCGGAGCGGCGGGCGATGTTCGTGCGGGAGGCCGACGAAGCGGTCTGCCTCGACGACCTCGACCTGGGCCGGCCCGTGACGGGATCGCCCTACCTCGACCTGGACCTCTTGCGTGCCGCCCTGCGGGCGGCGCGCGCCGAGGCCGTGTGGGTCGGGTGGGGGTTCGTGGCCGAACGCGCCGAATTCGCCGATCTCTGCGCCGAGATGGGCATCACCTTCATCGGCCCCTCCGGCGACGTCATGCGCCTGCTGGGCGACAAGATCGCCGCCAAGCAACTGGCGCAGTCGGTCGACGTCCCCATGGCCCCGTGGAGCGGCGGCCCGGTGGAGACCATCGACGAGGCCGTGGCCGCTGCGTCGCGCGTCGGGTACCCGCTGATGGTCAAGGCGGCCGCCGGCGGCGGCGGCCGGGGAATCCGCCGGGTGGAGCGTGAGGACCAGCTCGCGGTCGCGGTGGAGCGGGCCCGCTCGGAGGGCGAGTCGTCGTTCGGCGACCCGACCGTGTTCCTCGAACGGGTCGTCACCGCCGCCCGTCACGTCGAGGTGCAGATCATCGCCGACCACCACGGAACGGTGTGGGCTCCGGGCGTGCGAGACTGCTCGATCCAGCGGCGGAACCAGAAGGTCATCGAGGAATCGCATTCCACGGCGCTGTCGCCGAGCCAGGTGGATCGGCTGCGGGACGCGGCCGTCCGGTTGGCCCGAGCCGCCGGCTACCGCAACGCCGGCACGGTCGAGTTCCTGTTCGAGCCGGCCGACGACGTCATCGCCTTCCTCGAGGTCAACACCCGGCTGCAGGTCGAGCATCCGGTCACCGAGGTCACGGCCGGCGTCGACCTCGTCCAGCTCCAGCTCCACGTCGCCATGGGCGGCCGCCTCGAAGGCGAGTGCCCGGCCCCGCGCGGCCACGCCTTCGAGGCCCGACTGAACGCCGAGGACCCCGACGCCGGCTTCGCCCCGGCGCCGGGTGCCATCACCACCCTCCGCCTGCCGTCCGGGCCGGGCATCCGGGTCGACACCGGCGTGGCGGAGGGCGATGTCATCTCCCCCGACTACGACTCGATGATCGCCAAGATCATCGCCTGGGGTGAGACGCGCGAGGCCGCTCGGCGCCGGTTGCGCCGGGCGCTGGGCGAGACCACCGTGCTCGTCGAGGGCGGCACCACCAACAAGGCCTTCCTGCTCGACATCATCGACCGGCCCGAGGTGGTCGACGGGACGCTCGACACCGGCTGGCTCGACCGGCTCACCGCCGCCGACGACCACCGCTCGGATCGCCACGCCGAGCTGGCGCTGGCCGTCGCCGCCATCGACGTCCACGAGGCCGAGAGCGCCCTCGACCGGCTGGGCTTCCTCAGCTCCGCGGCCCGGGGTCGCCCCGAGGCCGACGCCACGGCCGGCCACGAGGTCGAGCTGCGGTGGCGGGGTCAGGAGTACCGGATCCACGTGGCCACCGGCGACCTCGCCGGCTGGTACCGGTTGACGCTCGACGGGGCGGTGACCGACGTGGTGGTCGACCGGACCGGCGGCGGTCGGGGCCGGATCACCGTCGGTTCCGCCACTCACCGTTTCGTGTCGCAGTCCTTCCGCGCCGAGCACCTGGTGGAGGTCGACGGCGTCGCGCATCGGCTGTCACGCGACGACGGCGGCCTGCTGCGGGCGCCGGCGGTGGCGCTGGTCGTGTCCGTCGACGTCGCCCCGGGGGACGCCGTGGTCGCCGGACAGCGGGTCGCGGTGGTCGAGGCCATGAAGATGGAGACGGCCGTGGTGGCGCCGTCCGACGGCGTCGTCGAAGAAGTCCTCGTCACCCCCAACACCCAGGTGGACGCCGGGGCCCCGCTGCTTCGCGTCGGTCCACCGCCGGCCGGTGCCGCCGAGGAGGGAACCGGTGGGGCAGCGGCCGCGGATCCGTCCCGCCGGCTGCGGTTGCGTCACGAGCGGTCGCGCGACACGGCGAACTCGGTGACGACCGGACGACTCGACGTGCTCCGGGCCATGCTGCTCGGGTTCGACGTCACCGGCGCCACGCCTGGTGAGACGTCTCCCTCGGTGGTCGACCTGCATCGGGGCGATGCGGCATCGACCGACGATCCGGAGACGAGGCGCCGCGAGCTGGAGCTGCTCGGCATCTTCGCCGACCTGTGCGGCCTCACCCGGGATCGTCGCGCCTCGGACCGCGACCACGGCGTCGAGACCCGGAGTCCCCGAGAGCACTTCAACGCCTACCTCCGCTCGTTCGACGCCGATGCCGAGGGCCTGCCCGGCCGGTTCCGCGAACGTCTGCTCGACGCCCTCGCCCACTACGGCATCAGCACGCTCGACCGGTCCGAGCAGCTGGAGGCGGCGACGTTCCGGATCCACGTGGCGGCCCAGCGCCGACAGGCGCAGATCCCGGTGATCACGGCGCTGCTCGAACGCCGGCTCGAGCACTGCGGCGAACCGGACGAGCGGGACGAGGTCCGAGACGTGCTGGATCACGTGATCGCGTCGTGCCAGTCGGGCTACCCCGCCATCGGGAACCTCGCCCGCAGCGTCCGCCACCGCTGCATCGACCGGCCCCTCCTCGACGCCTCCCGCCGGGCGGCCGAGGACGACGTCCACGAGACGCTCGACCGACTCGTCGAGGCGCCGGGAGACGAGATGTTGGCCGCCCGCTTGGTGGCCTCCGCGATGCCGGTGACACCGGTGATCTCCCGGGCCGGAGCATTCGAGCGGTCCCCGGAGACGAGCGCGGCGCTGATCGACGTCCTCACCCGGCGCTACTACAAGATCCGGGCGCTGCGCGACATCGACCGTCGGGTCGAGCCGAGGCCGGCGGTGACGGCGTGGTACCACCACCGCGGGCGCGACGTGAACGTGGTGGCGCTGGCCGGGACGCTCGACGAGTTCGATGACGTCGTCGCCGATGTCATCGCGACGGTCGGGACCGAGACCGGCCCGTGCGTGGTCGACCTGTACCTCGCCGTCGATCCGCAGACCACCGCCGACGAGGTCGCCCGCCCCGTCGAGGCCGCGCTCGCCGCCGTCGACCTGCCCACGCCGGTGACGCGGCTGGCCGTCGTCGCCGTGCCCGGTCCGGACCCGTCGGGCGCTGGCGAGCCGGCCCACGTCCTGACGTGGGAACGCAACAGCTCCGGCGCCTTCGTCGAGCGGGTGGTCTTCCGTGGCCTGCACCCGATGATCGGACGCCGCCTCAACCTGTGGCGTCTCGAGAACTTCGACGTCACCCGCTTGCCCGGTGCACCCGACACGCACGTCTTCGATTGCGTGGCCGAGGGTCAGCCGTCCGACGAACGGCTGATCGCCGTGGCCGAGGTTCGCGACATCACCGCGGTACGCGATGCCGACGGGACGCTCATCGCCCTCCCCGAGCTCGAACGGGTGCTCGCCAGCTGCCTCGACGGCATCCGCCAGGCCCAGGCCGCCGATCCCGACCGCCAGCGCCTGGAGTGGAACCGCGTGATGCTGTTCGTCTGGCCGCCCGTCGACATCTCGATGGACGAGATGACCGAGGTCGCCAAGCGCCTCGTCCCGCTCACCACCGGGCTCGGCATCGAGCAGGTGATGGTGCAGGGCCGCATCGTCGACCCGTCCAGCGGCGATTCTGCCGACGTGGTCGTCCGTCTCGGCTACCAGTCGGGCAGCGGGCTCACGCTCAGCATCACGGAGCCACCGACGCAGCCGATGCAGCCGCTCGACGACTACACCCAGAAGGTGCTCCAGTGCCGCCGTCGGGGCACCGTCTACCCGTACGAGCTCGTGCCGCTGCTCACCACGGAGGCCGAGGACGGTGAGGGCCACTTCGTCGAGCTCGACCTCGACGACGGGGGCGAGCTGGTCCCGGTCGACCGGCCACCCGGGCAGAACCGGGCCGGAATCGTGGTGGGCCTGGTCACGACGGCCACCGAGGCCCACCCCGAGGGGATGACCCGCGTCGCGGTCTTCGGCGATCCCACCAAGTCGATGGGCTCCATCGCGGAGGCGGAGTGCCGCCGTCTGCTCGCCGCCATCGACCTGGCCGAGGAGCGGTCGCTACCGATCGAGTGGTTCGCCCTGTCGGCCGGTGCCCGCATCGCCATGGACAGCGGCAGCGAGAACCTCGACTGGGTGGCGTCGGTGCTGCGCCGGATCGTCGAGTTCACGCAGGCCGATCCCTCGGTGCCGAACCGCGAGATCAACGTCGTGGTGACCGGCGTCAACGTCGGCGCGCAGCCGTACTGGAACGCCGAGTCCACGATGCTGATGCACACCAAGGGCATCCTCGTGATGACGCCCGACGGGACGATGGTGCTGACCGGCAAGCAGGCCATCGACTTCAGCGGCGGCGTGTCGGCCGAGGACAACCTCGGCATCGGCGGTCACGAACGCATCATGGGCCCGAACGGCCAGGCGCAGTACTGGGCGCCCGACATGATCGGCGCCGTCGACATCCTCTTCGCCCACTACGACCACAGCTACGTGCGCCCCGGCGAGGCCGGCCCCCGGCGGACCATGACCACCGATCCGGTCGAGCGCGACGTCAGCTCGGAACCGCATGCCGGTGACGGCACGACGTTCACGACCGTGGGCGAGATCTTCTCCGACGAGACGAACCCCGGCCGCAAGAAGCCGTTCGACATCCGGTCGGTGATGCGCGCCGTCATCGACCACGACCTCGAGCCCCTCGAACGCTGGACCGAGATGGCCGAGGCCGAGGGCGCCGTGGTCTTTGACGCCCACCTCGGCGGCATCCCGGTCTGCCTCCTCGGGATCGAGTCCCGGCCCCTGCTGCGCACCGGTCAGATCCCCGCTGACGGACCGGGCCAGTGGTCGGCGGGAACACTGTTCCCGCTGTCGTCGAAGAAGGTGGCCCGGGCGATCAACGGCGCGTCCGGGAACCGTCCCGTCGTCGTCCTGGCCAACCTGTCCGGCTTCGACGGGTCCCCCGAGTCCCTGCGCCGGTTGCAGCTCGAGTACGGCGCAGAGATCGGGCGGGCCATCGTCAACTTCGACGGACCCATCGTGTTGTGCGTGGTGTCGCGCTACCACGGCGGGGCGTTCGTCGTGTTCTCCGGCCGGCTCAACGACCGGATGCAGGTCCTCGCCGTCGAGGGCGCCCACGCCTCGGTCATCGGTGGCGCCCCCGCCGCCGCGGTGGTGTTCACCCGCGACGTCAACGCCCGCACCCAGGCCGATCCGCGGGTCAAGGCGCTGGAGGCCGCCATCGTCGGCGCGCCGCCCAGGAGCGGGCGCACCTCCGGTCCGAGCTCGCATCCGTGCGGTCCGCGGTGCGCAACGAGATGCTCGGGGTGGTGGCGGCGGAGTTCGACGCGGTCCACTCCGTCCAGCGGGCCAAGGACGTGGGCTCGGTGCACCGGCTCATCGAAGCCCGCCGTCTCCGCCCCGAGCTGGTGGCCGCGGTCGAGCGCGGGCTGGCCGGGGAGCGACCCTAGGGTTGCCGGGGTGCCCCGCCCCGCCCTCGTCGTCCTCTGCGCGCTGGTCGTCCTGGGGGCGCCCACGGCGTGCTCGGACGACGACTCGGCCACGGCGCCCGGCCCGACGACTGCCGACACCGCCGACAGCCCGCGGTTCTGCGACGTCTACCTCGACTACCTGGCGGACTCGACCCCGGAGCGGCTCCGAGCCGTCGGAGCCGCCACCGACGATCCGCAGGTGGCCGAGTACGTGTCGGTGATCGCGTCGGCGCCGTCGATCGACGAGCTGCTGGCGGCCACGCTCGACCTCGACGACCTGGCCCGCGGCCGATGCCAGGCCGAGTGGACAGCGGGCACGCAGGGCGCGGGGAACACGGGTGCCGCGGCCCAGGCGCTGCTCGACGCGCTCGATCGCCGGCGACGAGGCCGGCGCCCGCAACGTGGCGTCGGCGAATGCCGTCGCCGTGTTCTCGCCGTGGGAGCCGATCACTCCCGATGCCGACGCAGGCACACCGGCGGTGGCCGACATCGGCACCCAGGAGTTCTCGCTGGTGCTGGACCCGTCGACCGTCGCCCAGTGCGAGGTCGAGACGGGTGTCGTGGTGGCCTGTCAGCTCACCCGCTGATCAGCCCGGGGGAGTCGGGGGCACCATCTCGGCCATGTCGTCGTCGAGGCCGGCCCGGATCTCGTCGGCGACGTGCTGGCGCAGCCTGGATTTGGTGAAGGCGTACGCCCGGCCCGGCAGGGAACCCAGCTGGCGGGCCCGCGCGACGGCGGTGGCGACGAGATCCTCGCCGGGCACCAACTCGTCGAGGTACCCCGCGGCCAGCGCGCCTTCCATGTCGAAGATCTCGGCCTGCAGGATGGACCGCTGGCGGTAGCGCATCGACAGGCGAGCCTCGCCGAGCCGGATGGCGTACCAGGGCAGCCCCATGCCGATCGCCGTCTCGTTGAGGCCGATCTTGGCCGGGACGTCGGCGGCCCCGATGCGGGTGTCGCAGGCCAGGCAGAGCAGGGCGCCCGCCGCCAGGGCGTGGCCGGTGACGGCGGCCACCACGGGTTGGGGATGGGTGAACACCCGCATCACGAGCTCGCCCCCTGCCCCCACGAGCCCGCGGGTCGCCTCGGCGCCCTGGGTCATCACCGACAGGTCGAAGCCGGCCGAGAACTTGCCGTCCCGGCCGACGATCGCCACGGCGTCGGCGTCGGTCGCCGCCCGGTCGAGGGCGGCGTGCACGGCGTCGATGACGGCGTGGGAGACGGCGTTGGCCTTGCCGTCGTCGAGGCGGACGACGGCCACACCGTCGTCGATGGTCACGGTCACGGGTTCGGTCACGCCGGCATCGTGTCACGTCGCCGGTCGCCCCGCCGAGGTCCCGCGCGGCCCGCTCGCGCCGAGCCACTCCCATGTCCGGATTCCGCCAGACCGGACGGCGGTGATGGGGCAGGATCATGGCGTGCTCCTCGACGACCGACAGTGCTACGACGCCTTGCGCAGTCGTGACGAGCGCTTCGACGGCCGGTTCTGGGTCGGCGTTCGCACCACCGGCATCTACTGCCGGCCCGTGTGCCCGTCCCGCACCCCGCTCGCCCGCAACGTCGACTTCTACGCCCACCCCGCTGCTGCCGAGGACGCCGGGTTCCGTCCGTGCCGCCGGTGCCGGCCCGAGACCGCGCCGGGCTCGGCGGACTGGGCCGGCGGATCGGCCGTGGTCGAGCGGGCGCTCCGGCTCATCGACGAGGGGGGCCTCGACACCGCATCCGTCGACGCGCTCGCCGC
This sequence comes from uncultured Acidimicrobiaceae bacterium, assembly GCA_963811245.1. Classification (GTDB taxonomy): domain Bacteria; phylum Actinomycetota; class Acidimicrobiia; order Acidimicrobiales; family Salinilacustritrichaceae; genus Salinilacustrithrix. Next base: position 269,954 of record CAWEQL010000013.1, on the reverse strand, counting down.
CCGCCTCCTCGTCGGGGGACGCCATCTCCGCCGGTTGTTCCAGCATCACCTCGGCACCAGCCCCGATGCCGTCGCGCGGAGCCGGCGTGCGCACCTGGCGAAGCAGCTCCTCGTGGACACCGACCTCCGCGTCGCCGACGTCGCGTTCGCCGCCGGCTTCGGGAGCGTCCGGCAGTGCAACGACGTCGTGCGTCAGGTCTTCCGAGCCACACCGACCGAGATCCGCCGCCACCGGCGAACCGAGCCTCCGAGTGGCACGTTCCGCCTCCACCTCGCCGCCCGACCACCCTTTGACGGCGATGCGCTGCTCGACTGGTTCCGGAGCCGTGCCGTCCCCGGCCTCGAGTCGGTCGACGCCGGTTCGTACCGACGGACGGTCACCGTCGACGACCGCACCGGCACGATCGAGATCCGACCGGCGGGATCCGGTGTGACCCTCTCCGTCGACCTGCCCCCGGGAACCGGCATCGGCTCCCTCGTCGGCGGCGTGCGCCGGCTGTTCGACCTCTTCGCCGATCCGGCCGCGGTCGGCGCCCACCTCGGGGCGGACACGCTCCTCGCCGCTTCGGTCGCGGCCCACCCCGGGCGCCGCGTACCCGGCTGTTGGACCGGCTTCGAGGCCGGCGTGCGCGCCGTCATCGGCCAGCAGGTGTCGGTGGCGGCCGCCACCACCGTGGTCGGCCGGGTGGTGAACGCCCACGGCGGGGGCGCCGGCTTCCCGGCCCCCGACGCGCTCGTCGATGCCCCGCTCGAGCGCCTCGGCATCATCGGGCGGCGGGCCGAGACGATCCGCCTCTTGTCCCGGGCCGTGGTCAGCGGCGACATCGTCCTCGACGGCACGCTTCCCCACGACGATCTCCTCGCCGCGCTCGTCGCGTTGCCGGGCATCGGCCCGTGGACGGCCTCGTACGTGGCGCTGCGCTCGGGCGAACCCGACGCCTTCCCGGCCGGCGACCTGCACCTCCGCCGCGTGCTCGGTGTCACGTCCGAGCGCGCCGCCGAGGCCCGGGCCGAATCGTGGCGACCGTGGCGCGCCTACGCCGCCATGCACCTCTGGCAGACACCGCTCGAAGGAGACCACCCGTGATGACCATCGTGCAGACCACCGTCGACACGCCCGCCGGGGAGCTGTGCATCGCCGTGCGCGACCGCACGGTGGTGGCGTGCGGCTTCGCCGACCACTTCAGCGGCCTCCGCGCCGCCGTCGCCGCCCGGAACCCCGAGGCGGCATGGACCGAGGGTGAGTCGCCGGCGGCCGACGCGCTGCACGCGTACGTGGCCGGTGACACCGATGCCCTCGACCACCTCGACGTCGACACCGGGGGCACGCCGTTCCAACAGCAGGTCTGGGCCGCGTTGCGGACGATCCCGGCGGGAACGACGTGGAGCTACGCCGACCTGGCCGACGCCGTGGGCCGCCCCCGCGCCACGCGGGCCGTCGGCAGCGCCAACGGCGCCAACCCGATCTCGGTGGTCATCCCCTGCCATCGCGTCATCCGGGCCGGCGGTGCCATCGGCGGGTACGGCGGCGGCCTCCGCCGCAAGGAGTGGCTGCTGGCCCACGAGGGCGTGCTCCTCACCGCCTGATCGGCCCCGACCTGATCGGCCCCTGACCTGACCGAGCGCGTCCCTGCTGTGTCCGGCCGGATGTCACATGTCGCAATTGGGCCGTTCCGCGGGGGCCACCCCTAAGCTTCCCGCACGCCCTGACGCGGGAGGACGAGCGGTGTACATGAGGATCGGACGCTGGTGCTTCCACCACCGGCGGGTGGTGGTGTCGGCATGGGTGCTCCTCATCGTCGTCGTGTGGGGCTTGGTCAACGTCGTCGGATCCGACTTCGGCGGCGATCCGCAGGCACCCGCCTCGGAGAGCCGCACCGGCCTCGAGGTGCTCGATGCCCGCTTCGGTGGGTTCGGCACCGGCCAGACCGGGAGCATCGTCTTCAAGGCTGAACAGGGCGTCGACGACCCGGCCGTCAAGGACGCCGTCCAGCAGCTCTTCGAGTTCGCCTCGCAGACGCCCGGCGTCACGGTGATCAGCCCCTACAGCGACATCGGGCAACGCCAGGGTCTGGTGGCCACCGACGGTGCCGACGCCGGCAAGATCGCCTACGCCCAGCTCGAGCTGGCCGACAGCCTCACCTTCGCCGAGGCCGGCGACCTCGGGACCGAGCTGGTCGACCGCGCCCAACGCATCGAATCGAACGTCGACGGTCTGCGCATCGAGATCGGCGGCGAGGCCCTCGCCGGCTTCCAGCCACCGGAGTCGGAGCTCATCGGCATCGCGTTCGCCGTGGTGGTCCTCATCGTGTCGTTCGGGTCGGTGCTGGCCATGGGCCTGCCGATCGCCGTGGCCCTGGGCGGGGTGGGCCTCGGGCTGGGGCTGACCAACCTGGTCAGCAACATCACCACCATGCCCGACTTCGCCACCACGATCGGAGCGATGATCGGCCTGGGCGTCGGGATCGACTACGCCCTGTTCGTCGTGACCCGATATCGAGAGGGTCTGCATCGCGGGTGGTCGCCGGCCACGTCCACGATGGCGGCGATGGACACCGCCGGACGGGCCGTCATCTTCGCCGGCGTCACGGTCGTGGTGTCGTTGCTCGGTCTGCTGCTCATCGGCCTGCAGTTCGTGGCCGGTCTCGGCATCAGCGCCGCGCTCACCGTCGCCATGACGATGCTGGCGTCCACCACGCTGCTCCCTGCCCTGCTCGGCTTCGCCCAGCTCCGCGTCGAGGTCACCCGCTGGCGGGGCCTCGTGGCGGCGGCGCTGGTGGCGGTCGCCCTCCTCGGCCTCGGGCTGCGCATCACCGCCCTCACCCTCGCCCTCCCCGTGGCCGCGCTCGGTCGTCATCGCCGGGTTCTTCGTGCCGATCCTGCGCCGCGAGGTCCCCCGCCGTCAGCCCAAGCCCACCAACGAGAGCGCGTGGTATCGCTGGAGCCACCTCATCCAGGCCCGTCCCTGGCCGTTCCTCATCGGTGGCGTCGTCGTCCTGTTGTTCCTGGCCGTGCCGGTGCTCGGCATCCGCCTCGGCTTCTCCGACGAGGGCAACTACCCCGAGGAGCTCCACCACCCGCCAGGCCTACGACCTGCTCAGCGAGGGGTTCGGCCCCGGCTTCAACGGCCCCTTCATCGCCGTCGCACCGCTCGACGGCCCCCAGGACTTCGCCGCCTTCCAGGACGTTGCGAAGGCCATCGGCCGAGGATCCCGGCGTCGCCTCGGTCACCCCTGCGGTCCCCAACGACCCGACGATCCCGACGGCCGCCCTGGTCCGCGTGGTGTCGAAGCACTCGCCGCAGTCCGTCGAGACCGAGCAACTCATCCATCGCCTCCGTGACGACGTCATCCCGGCCGCCGTGGGCGATTCGGGCTTGAACGTGTCGGTCACCGGGTTCGTCGCCGTGGCCGTCGACTTCAGCTCCTACCTCGCCGGCCGCAGCCTGCTCTTCTTCGGCGTGGTCCTGACGCTGTCGTTCGTGCTGCTGATGGCGGTGTTCCGGTCGTTGCTCGTGCCGCTGAAGGCCGTGATCCTGAACATGCTGTCGATCGCCGCCGCCTACGGCGTGGTCGTCGCCATCTTCCAGTGGGGCCACTTCGGGTCCATCACCGGCATCGAGCCGGCACCCGATCGAGCCCTTCATCCCCATGATGATGTTCGCCATCGTGTTCGGCCTGTCGATGGACTACGAGGTCTTCCTCCTCTCGCGCATCAAGGAGGAGTACGAGCGCACCGGCGACGCCAAGAACTCCGTCGCCGACGGCCTCGCCGCCACGGCCCGGGTCATCAGCGCGGCCGCCGCGATCATGGTCGTGGTCTTCGGCAGCTTCCTGCTCGAGGACGGCCGCATCGTCAAGGTGTTCGGCACCGGCCTCGGCGTCGCCGTCCTGCTCGACGCCACCCTGGTCCGCATGCTGCTGGTGCCCGCCACCATGGAGCTGCTCGGCGAGAAGAACTGGTGGATCCCCCGCTGGCTCGACCGCATCCTGCCTCGCCTCAACGTCGAGGGCTCCCCCGACCACGAGGAGCAGCTCGGCGGCAGCGGCGTCCGGTGAGTCCCCGAGCGAGCCGGAAGCCGTTCCCGAGCTCGTCTGCAGCCGGGCACGCGTCCGTGACTAGCGGGGGAGGAGCTCGATGCCGAGCTCGCCGGCGAGGCGGGCCACGGTGGCCAGCGGCAGGCCGACCACGTTGGTGTCGCTGCCGTGCGATGTCGGTCACGAACATGCCGGCGCCGCCCTGGATCGCGTAGGCGCCGGCCTTGTCGAGCGGCTCGCCGGTGGCCACGTAGGCCGCGATCTCCCGGTCGGTCAGCGGCCGCATCCGCACGGTGGTCCGCTCGACGGCCGCGACGTTCCGGCCGGCGTCGGCGCAGGTGCACTCCGGTGACCACCGCATGCTCCACGCCGGAGAGCCGACGCAGCATTGCCGTCGCATCGTCGGCGTCCACGGGTTTGCCCAGCACCTCGTCGTCGAGGACCACGACCGTGTCGGCCGCCAGCACCAGATCCGCGTCCCCGTGGTCGACCGCCGCCGCCTTGGTCCGGGCCAACCGGATCACCAGTGCGGTGGCGTCCTCGCCGGGCCGTGGCGTCTCGTCGATGTCCGCCGGCCGCACCACCGGTTCGATGCCGAGGCGCCGGAGCAACTCCAGACGGCGGGGCGAGCCCGAGGCCAGCACGACCCGGGGGCTGCCGGGGGGTTCAACCACCGGAGACGGCGAGGTCGGCGAGCCGGTCGGGCGGCGTCAGCGCCTCCGCGTCGTCGAGCCAGCCGGCCGGCATCGCCACCGGCCGGGGTCCGGTCGTGTGACCGCGAGGCTGGCGCAGCACCTCCCGCGGGAACGGCTGGTGTGGGTCGATTCTCGGCGAGGAGGCGATCGAGCTCGTCGAGGGTCGACACCTGACGGAGCCGCGTTGCGCATCGGCCGACCCGACCGAGAAGCCCTGGAGGTACCAGCCGGTGTGCTTGCGCAGCTCCTTCATGCCGGACCGCTCGCCGAACCACTCGGCCAGCAGCGCGCCGTGGTCCCGGAGCATGTCCACGATCTCGCCCGAGGTCGGCGGCGCCGGCACCGGCTCGCCGGCGAACGCGGCCACCAGGTCCCGGAACAGCCACGGCCGGCCGAGGCAGCCGCGGCCGATCACGACGCCGTCGCATCCGGTCCGCTCCATCATGGCGACGGCGTCGGCGGCCTCCCAGATGTCGCCGTTGCCGAGGACCGGGATGGTGGTGACCGTCTGCTTGAGCCGGGCGATGGTGTCCCAGTCGGCCGTGCCCGAGTAGAGCTGCTCGGCGGTGCGGGCATGGACGGCGACGGCGGCGGCTCCGACGTCCTCGGCCAGGCGGCCGGCCACCAACCACGTCCGGTGCTCGTCGTCGAGGCCGACCCGCATCTTCACGGTGACCGGGACGTCGCCCGCCCCGTCGACCGCAGCAGCCACCACGGCGGCGAACAGCCGGGGACGCACGGGTAACGCAGAGCCGCCCCCGTGACGGGTGATCTTGCGGGCCGGACAGCCGAAGTTCAGGTCGATGTGGTCGACGCCGACCTCGTCGCGGACCCGGCGCACCGCCTCCCCCATGATCGCCGGGTCGGTGCCGTAGAGCTGGATCGACCGCACCGGCTCGTCGGGCGCGAACCGGGCGATGTCGAACGTGCGCTCGTTGCCCTCGACCACCGCCCGGGCCCCCACCATCTCGCTGACGTACAGGGCGGCGCCGAAACGGCGGCACAGCGCCCGGAACGCACCGTTCGTGACCCCCGCCATGGGCGCGAGCACGACGGGCGGGTCGGCCCGCAGCGGGCCGATCTGCAGCGGTGGGAACGAGGAGGCGATCCCCCGAGTCTGCCGACCAGACGCCACCCCCCACGAAAATCGCTGCCGATCGCGCACGGGAACCGACCGCGATCCCCAGCGATTTTCCGGTGGGAGGAGGTCGGCCTGACAGGCTCGTCGCCAGTGATCCTCGTCGACGCCACCGGACTCTCGGCCCACCGACCCGACCGCGCCCTGTTCGACGACCTGTCGCTCACCATCAGTCCTCCGGCGACCGGCTCGCCGTCGTCGGCGTGAACGGCACCGGCAAGTCGACGCTGCTCGGCGCCATCGCCGGGTCCCGGCCGGCCGATGCCGGCACGATGCGGCGGGGCCGGGGGGCCCGGGTCAGCCACCTCGACCAGGACGCCCCGCTGCCTGCGGGCACGGTGGCCGGCGTCACCGGCGACCGGCTGGGAGGCGGCGGCGGTGCGTGACCGGCTCGGGCTGGCCGGCCTCGACGACCGGCCGACCGACGAGCTGTCCGGGGGCCAGATCAAGCGGGTGGCCCTGGCGCGGGCCCTGCTCTCGTGCGGTCCCGACGGCGGCGGCCCGGCCGACGACGCCGACCTGCTGATCCTCGACGAGCCCACCAACCACCTCGACGTCGGCGCCATCGCCTGGCTCGAGGAGTGGCTGGCGTCGTTCCGCGGTGGCCTCGTGCTCGTGACCCATGACCGCCACGTGCTCGACCGGGTCACCACCCGCATCCTCGAGCTGGACCGGGGAGCCGCCCACCTCCACGACGGGGGCTACGCCGGCTACCTCGAGGCGAAGGCCGAGCGGGCCGACCGGGCGGCGACCGCCGAAGCCAAACGCCGCAACCTGGCCCGCACCGAGCTGGCCTGGCTGCGCCGCGGTGCGCCGGCGCGGACGTCCAAGCCCAAGCGCCCGCATCGAGGCGGCCACGAAGATCGTCGAGGGCGGACCGCGTGGATCCGACCTCCGCGACGACGACCTCGGCCTCCATCTCGGCACCCCGCGGCTCGGTGACAAGGTCATCGAGGCCACCGGCCTCCGCGCCGAGGTCGACGGGCGGGTCCTCTTCGACGGCGTCGACCTGCTCCTCGATCCCCGTGAGCGGCTCGGCATCGTCGGACCGAACGGCGCCGGCAAGACCACGCTGCTGCGCATCCTCGCCGGCGAGCGTCCTCCGGACGGCGGCACCATCGACGTCGGACCGCACGGTGCGCCTCGCCATGTTCAGTCAGACCGCCACCGAGCTCGATCCCACCGCCAGGGTGCGCGACCTCGTCACCGGCGGCAAGAAGGAGGTGTCCTGGCAGGACACCGCGCTGATGGAGCGCTTCTGGTTCGACGGCGACGCGCAGTGGGCGCCGGTCGAGACCCTGTCCGGGGGCGAGCGTCGCCGCCTCCAGCTGCTGCTGGCGCTGCTCACCCAGCCCAACGTGTTGCTGCTCGACGAGCCGACCAACGACCTGGACCTCGACACGCTGCGGATCCTGGAGGACTTCCTCGACGACTGGCCCGGCGCGCTCGATCGTCGTGTCCCACGATCGGGCGCTGCTCGAGCGCACGGTGGTCGACGTGCTGGTGATCGACGGCTCCGGCACCGCCACCCGCCGCCCCGGTGGCCTGACCACCTACCTCGCCGAGGCTCGCCAGAACCGCGCCCGCGGAAAGGCGTCGGTCACCACGTCGACCGCCCCCACGTCCGACGCGCCGGTCTCCTCGGCGCCCGCCGACAGCACGGGATCGAAGCGAGATGCCGGCGCTCGGTCGGCGTCCGACAATCGCACCTCGGAGCCAGCTCGGCCCCGTCGTTCACCGTCGACGGTCCGCCGGGAGCTCAACACCGCCGAGCGCGAGCTGGCCAAGGCCACCGCCGCACGCGAGGAGATCGCCCAGCAGCTGGAGGGCGCCATCGGCGACCACCGCCGGTTGGCCGACTGGGCGCGAGATGGAGGCCGCCACCGCAGCCGTCGATGCGGCCGAGGAGCGGTGGTTGGCGCTGGCCGAGGAGGCCGAGGAGGTCAACCCCGGCCTGCTCTGAGCCGCGGCTGTGCCATGTGTTCGGCGGCGGAGGTGGCCCACGTGGACGTCCCCGGGGAACTTCGTCCCTGGAGGACCGGATACGGGACTGCCGGGACGATGTTCGTCCAGGGACGACGTTCGTGTCGGGACGAAGTCCCGAGGTGGGTGGTCAGCGGCCGCGGAAGCTCGGGCTCGCGGCCCTCGGCGAAGCTGGAGATGCCCTCGAAGAAGTCCTTGGTGCCGAACAGCTGCATCGTCTGGAGCAGGACGTGGTGGGTGTGGGCGGGGAAGTCCTCGGTCAGGCCGTGGCGGTACAGCCGCTTCATGGCCCGGATGGCCAGCGGCGCGTTGGCGGCGATCTCCTTGCCCCACGACACCGCCTCGGCCACCAGGTCGTCGTCGGGGACGACGGCGTTGGCCAGACCGAGCTCGGCGGCGGCGGAGGCATCGATGTCGCGACCGAGGAAGCCGATCTCGGCCGCCTTCGCCCACCCCACGAGGCGGGGGAGATACCAGGTGCCGCCGGACTCCGGCACCACGCCGCGCTTGGCGAAACCGGGCAGCAGGCGGGACGACTCGCCGAGGATCCGCATGTCGCACCCGAGGGCGAGGTCGAGCCCGTAGCCGGCGGCGGCGCCGTTCACGGCGGCGATGATCGGCGTGTCGATCTCGAACAGGATCGACGTGGGCAGGTTCCGGGTGTTCTGCAACACCGTGGCGCCGCCCCCGCCACTGCCGCCCTCTGACCCGATGCCCGTGCCCGCCATGGCGTCCTTGATGTCGAGACCGGCGCAGAAGCCCTTGCCGGCACCGGTGAGCACGATGGCCCTGACGTCGACGGCGTCGTCAGCGCGGGTGAGGGCGTCAGCGAGTTGCGTCAGCATCCGCACCGAGATGGCGTTGCGGCGGTGCGGGCGGTTGAGCGTGATCGTGGCGACGTGGTCGGCGACCTCGTAGAGGACAGGGTGCTGGTCGGGGTCGGCAGCGGCGTCGGTGTCGGTCTCGGAGGTCATCTCGGTAGCGTAGGTGCATGTCCGTGACCGAGACCGAGACGACGGAACCCGACGCGAGCCAGGGGACGACGCCGTGATCCTGACCGTCACGGAGACCGCGGTGACCAAGATCCTCGAGCTCCGCGAGGCCGAGGACGAGCCCGCCGGCCTGGCGCTGCGGATCGCCGTGACCGGCATCCGCGGTCCCGGAGTACACCTACGACCTGACCTTCGAGCCGGTCGCCGACGCCGCCGACACCGACAACCTGTACCAGCAGGGCGAGCTCACGGTGATGGTGCCGGCCGATTCGATGGACCAGCTCCAGGGCGCCACCCTCGACCTGCCGTCGACCGACGGCCAGGGCGGCCTCGTGTTGCGCAACCCCAACCGCCCCGACCCACTGGCCGGGCTCGACCTCGACCTCACGGGCACGACGGCCGAGAAGGTCCAGCAGTTGCTCGACCACCAGATCAATCCGGGCCTCGCCGCCCACGGTGGCTTCGCCGAGCTCAAGGGCGTCGAGGGCGACAAGGTCTACGTGACTATGGGCGGCGGCTGCCAGGGCTGCGCGGTGTCGGCCATGACGTTGCGCGAGGGGATCGCGGCGTCGATCACCGCCGCCATCCCGGAGATCACCGAGGTCGTCGACGTCACCGACCACACGGCCGGCGAGAACCCGTACTACGCCTGATCTGTCGGCGGATCCGGCCGGCTGACCGGCCCGTCCCGCTCGGCCGCACCCGGAGCTGTGACTGATCGATCTGTCCGGTCTCGCCGGCGCTGGTGGCGGTCCGGCTTGCACTTCGCGTGCCGATGAGGAACCATGTGTTCACTGTCACCTGCCAAGTGGGGGCGACCAGGGGGAGAGGCCCGGACTCCGGTCCGGGCCTCGTCGCGTGCGAGGGGGTCGCGCCCGGAGGAGATGAGCCCGGGGCGCCCCCACTGGGGTCGGAGAGCAGAGGCGCCCCGGGATCTGAGGACAACGTCGGGAGGGAACCACGACGCTGCATTCCCCCTGGGAACGCCCCAGCCGTCCAGGTCTTGCGGTCGGGGACGAGAAAATCGCCCCGACCGATCTCAGGCCAGGTGTCCGGCGGTGTCCATGACCCGGCGGGCCGACGCCACGATGCCGTCGGCGTCCAGTCCGAACCGGGCCATGATCGTGTCGACCGTGGCGTGATCGATGTACTCGGTGGGGACGCCGAGGATCTCGACGCGTGGCACGGTGCGGTCGTCGCAGGCCAGGCGGATCGCCGAGGCCATGAGCGATCCGGCGCCCCCGGCCTTGTAGCCGTCCTCGACGGTGACCACGGCGGGGTGGCCGATGGCGTCGGCGATCATCGCCTCGTCGAGCGGCTTCACGCACCGGACGTCCCAGACGGTGGCCGCGATGCCGTCGGCCGACAGGGCGTCAGCGGCCTCGAGCGAGGCCTGGAGCATGTTGCCGACCGACAAGATGCAGACGTCGGAGCCGGAACGGACCTTGCGGCCGAGGAGGCCCGAACCGATCTGGTCCTCGGCGGGCGATGACGGGCAGGCTCTTGGGCCAGCGGATCATCACGGGCCCGTCGGTGATGTCGAGGGCGTCGTGGAGCATGACCCCGACCTCTTCGTAGGACGACGGGGCCAGGACCGTCATGTTCGGGATCTTGGTGAACAGCACCATGTCGAGCACGCCGTGGTGGGAGGCGCCGTCGTCGCCGGTGATCCCGGCCCGGTCGAGGCAGAACACCACCGGCTGCCCGTGGAGGCCGACGTCGAGGTTCACCTGGTCGAACGCGCGGGTCAGGAAGGTCGAGTACACCGCGACGACCGGCCGCAGGCCGCCCATGGCCATGCCGGCGGCGGAGGTCACGGCGTGCTGCTCGGCGATGCCGACGTCGAAGAGGCGGTCGGGGAACCGCTCGGCGAAGGGCAGCAACCCGGTCGAGTCGGGCATGGCCGCGGTGATGGCGACGACCTCGGGCCGTCCCTCGGCCTCCTTGATCAGCGCCTCGGTAGAAGGCGGCGGTGTAGGAGCCCGGCTTGACCGACCCGCATGTCGTGCATGTTCTTGATCGGGTCGTTCTCGGCAGGCGCGTACCCGCGGCCCTTCTGGGTGAGCACGTGGACGACGATGGGCCCGTCGTACTCGTCGGCGTTGCGCAGCGCCCGCTCGAGACCCTCGATGTCGTGGCCGTCGAACGGGCCCGTGTAGCGGACGCCCAGGTCCTCGAAGAACGCCGGCGGCTCGAAGTACTCGCGGACGCCGGCCTTCGCCGCCTCGAAGCCCCGCTCGAGGCGCTCGCCGACCAGCGGGCACCTCGCGGAGCATCCGCTCGAACCGGGCCCGGTGGCGCAGGTACCGCGGGTCGAGCCGGATGCGGGCCAGGCTCTCGCCCAGGCGGCTCGACGGTGGGCGCGTACGAGCGGCCGTTGTCGTTGAGGATGATGATCGCCTCGCGCCGGAGTGACCGAGGTTGTTGAGGCCCTCGTAGGCCATGCCACCGGTCATCGAGCCGTCGCCGATCACGGCGACGATGCGCCGGTCGGTGATCTCGTTGCGGCGCATGGCCATGGCGAAGCCGTAGGCGTAGCTGACGATGGTCGAGGCGTGGCTGTTCTCGATCCAGTCGTGGGCCGACTCACGCCGGCTCGGGTAGCCGGACAGGCCGCCTTCCTGGCGCAGCTGAGCGAACATGTCCCGCCGCCCGGTCACCAGCTTGTGGACGTAGGCCTGGTGGCCGGTGTCCCACAGGAGGATGTCGTGGGGCGAGTCGAAGACCCGGTGCAGGGCCAGGGTGAGCTCGACCGCGCCGAGGTTCGACCCGAGGTGACCGCCGGCGGGACTGGCGTCGACCGAGCCGACGATGAACTCGCGGATCTCGCCGGCCAGTTCGTCCAACTGCTCGAACGTCAGACCTCGCAGGTCAGCGGGGCTGTTGATGCGGTCGAGCAGCATGGGTGGCACGCTCCGGGAGGCGGTCAGGGAGGGGGCCGTCATCGGCCCACAGCGGTCTACGGTATCGGCCGGGTCGCCGGACGACCCACGCGGCGCGTGCGGCGGTGCCGTCTCTATTCTCTGGCGGTGCCCGTCCCCGTCGAGCGACGTCGAGACCTCCCGATGATCGACGTGATCCGCGTGCAGCGCGAGGGATGCGAACGGGCCGGGTCGGCGCTCTACACCCGGCTCCTCGACGTCATGGCCGCCGACCTGCGCCGCGGGGGCGTGTGCTCCGAGATCCTGGCGCCCTGGGCGGAGAACGCCATGGCGGACGCCATCCCGTTGCGGTTCCTGGCCTCGATCCACCGGATGGTGCTCGACGGTCGGGCACCGGCGCTGGCGGCCTTCTTCCCCAGCGCGGGCGGGACCGACGCCGGCGACCCCGCCGAGGCCTTCGTCGCGGTGGTCCGCACGCACCGATCCGAGATCGAAGCCGACATGCACCGGGGCGTGCAGACCAACGAGGTGGGGCGGGCAGCGGCGCTCGTCGGTGGGTTCCACTGGGCATCGCGCCGGTTCGGGCTGCCGGTGCGGCTCCTCGAGATCGGCAGCAGCGCCGGCCTGCTGTTGCGCTGGGACCGCTACCGGTACGAGTCCGGGGACGCGGCATGGGGGCCGGATCTCGGCGTCCGGTTCGACGATCCGTGGACCGGCGACGCCCCCCGGTTCGACGACGACCTCGTGGTGGCCGACCGCACCGGGTGCGACATCAACCCCATCGACGTGACCACAGACCAGGGGGTCACGCTGCTGCGAGGCTTCCTCTGGCCCGACCAGGTCGAGCGCCGCACCCGCCTCGACCGCGCCATCGAGATCGCCCGCCGCTTCCCCGCCCGGATCGAGACCGCCGACGCCGGTGAGTTCCTCGCCCGCCGGCTCGCCGAACCGGTTCCGGGGCAATGCACCGTCGTGTTCCACTCCATCGTCCTGCAGTACCTGCCCCGGTCCAGCTTCGAACTGGTCCGTTCGACCATCACGGCCGCAGGAGCAGCGGCCACGGCCGACGCACCCATCTGCTGGCTGCGGATGGAGCCGGCGGGCGACGTGGCCGACGTGCGGATGCGGTGCTGGCCCGACGGTGACGAGCACCTGCTGGCCACCACCGGCTATCACGGGCCGCCGGTGTCCTGGCTCGACGGCGCCGACTGATCGGTCAGACGACGACCGGTCGCCGCCGGCCCCGCGACGTCACCAGGTACGACAGCCCGGCGCCGATCCCGAGGGCGATGAGGCCACCCACGGCATCGAGCCAATAGTGGTTCGCGGTCACGATGATGGTGAACAAGGTGATGGCCGGATACGCCATCACCAGGCCGCGGAGCCGCCGCCTGCGGACCATGGGGAGCAGCACCAGCATCGACCAGGTCGACCAGCCCATGTGCATCGACGGCATGGCCGCGTACTGGTTCGTGACCTCGGCCGCCTTCTCGTCGTCGAAGGAGATCCACCCGCCGTGGACGGCGAGCGTGTCGACGAAGCCGTACCGATCGCAGCCCTCGACCTGGTGGGCGCCGTCCGGGGCGGCGGCGGCCGCATCCGGGGCGTAGACCTGGCACGCGCCGAACCGGCCGGGATCGTCGAGCAGACGGGGCGGCATGAGCGAGTACCCGGCGAAACCGATGAGGGCGACGAGCGTCGTGAAGCCGAGCGTCGTGCGCCAGAACGGGTAGCGGGCCTTGTCGGTGCGATAGAGCCAGAACAGCGCCCCGGCGGTGACGATGAAGTGCGCCGTTCCGTAGAGGATGTTCCAGATGCGGATGAAGCCGAGACCGGGCAGCCCGAGGTACCAGCGCTGCACGTGGGGCTCGAAGTACAGCCCGAGGGTCCGCTCGACGTGGATGACGCTGCGGGCGTGCTCGAACGCCACCGAGGCGTCCACGTGACCGGTGCCCTGCGAACCGAACAGGTTCCGCACGAAGGAATACACGACGTAGAAGGCGAGGATGAGCAGGATCTCGCGCCACCAACGCAGGCGGGGAGCGACCCGTACCTCGTCGGTCGGGAGCGTGGCCGTGCGGGGTGCGGAGTCGTCCATGGCACTCGGTGGCGTGGTGCGGTGCTCGTTCAGGCCGGCGATGGTGCCGCGCGACGACCGCCGATGGCGAACGCCGGCGCACCGAGCAGGCTGACGACCAGGTTCAGGAGGTAGAGGAGGAGACCGAGCGCGATGGCTTGGTCGGCGCCGACCCCCAATGGGCCGAGGAAGAGCACGAAGGCCCCCTCGCGCAGGCCCAACCCGCTGATGCCGATGGGGAGGACCTGGACGATGAGCACGGCGGGGAAGAAGGCGAGCAGCGCGGTCAGCCCGGCCGGGCGCAGGCCGAGTGCGTGGGCGGCGGCCAGCGCCGCCAGCACCAGTACGAGCTGGTAGGCGAACCCAGCGACGAGGACGCCGAGCGCGGAGCGGGGGTGGCGGCGCATCCGGTCCAGACCGAGGTGGATGGCGCCGGCGAAGCGCCGCCAGCCGTCGCGCATGGCGAAGCGGGCCCCGAACCGCGGGCTGGCCACGGCGGTCAGGGTACCGACGAGCAGCGCCAGCGTCGCCAGGGCGACGGCCTCGGCCACGTGGGTGGCCGTGCCGAGCCGGCGCAGGCCCGGGTTGACGGCGAGACCCACGAGCGTGATGACCGGGAGCACGACCCACCCGGTGATGCGCTCGAGCACGACCGAGGCGAACGTGTCGGGCGAGTCGCCGGTGTCGCGCGCCAACCGCGACACCCGCAACACGTCGCCGCCGATGGTGGTGGGAAGGACGTTCGAGACGAACAGCCCCGCCATGGTGTGGGACAGGAGGCGGCCCATGCGGGTGCGCAGTCCCAGCGCGTCGAGCACCTGCTTCCAGCGGACCGTGGCCAGCACCATGCCGACGAGGGTCAGCCCGGCCGCCACCGCCAGCCAGGCGAAGGTGGAGGAAGTGGGTTCCGGCACCAGCTCGTCCACGTCGATGTCGGGGGCGCGCCACAGCAGCAACCCGATCATGCCCGCGCTCACCAGGATGCGCAGCAGCAACGACACGGCGGGGTGGAGCCTCACCGCGATGGCTCTTCCACTGGAATCGGATCTCCCTCGGCAAGTGGTGCATCGAGCCTACGCCCGCCGCTACGGTCCGAGGTGGCTCGGTGGACGGCCGTCGACGTCCGCCTCTCCTCGTCCGGTCCCGCACCGGCCGAACCCGGGAGGTTCCCGTGCCCCGACCCCTCTCCGCCCACCCGTTCCCGACCCCGGCGGTCCTGGCGCTCTGCTTCGTCGTCGTCGCCGCCGTCGGCGGCCTGAGCTGCTCGACGGCCGCCGTCCCGCCGGCCATCGCGCCCCCGGCGTCAGCTCCCGTCGCCACCGCACCCACCACGACGAGGCCGACGGCCACGCGCACCGTCGTCGAGATCCGTCTCGGATCCGAGATCGGGATGCGGACCGAGGTGGTCCGCGTCGGTCCCGACGGCCGCGGGATCACCGAGACGCCGGCCGGGGTGCTCGGCCAGGAGGTCGTCGTGGGCCACGACCACTACGTGCGGCTCACCCACGCCGACCTCGTGCTCGGCGTCGACCGGTGGATCCACACCGACCTGTCGGTTCCTGCGCAGCGGCGCTACCACGAGCAGAACCCGGTGGGCGTGCTCGACATGGGCGACGAGCTCGGTCGGCTGGTCGTGGGCGATCACTTCGGCGACACCCCGGTACTGTCGGTACGCCATCCACGACCCGGCGAGACGGTCGTCGACCTGGGCGACGACCGCACGATCACGATCCGAACGGCGCCCGCCCCGGACGTACGGGCCATCGCGCCGCCGCCGTCGGCCGAGGTCGTCGACCTCGTGGATCTGCCCGACCTCGTGGCCCGCTCGGGGACGGATGCCGCCGGGTGAGCGGCGTCGGGCACGATGTCGCCATGCAGGAACGCCTTCTCTCGCTCGACCCGTCCAGCGCCCTCACGTCCGTCGCCGTCCTCGAGGCCGGTACCGGCGGCCGACCGCTCCTCCTGGTCCACGGGTTCACCGGCGCCAAGGAGGACTTCGCCGACCACGTGGACGTCCTCGCGTCGCTCGGGTGGTGGGTGGTCGCGCCCGACCTGCGGGGTCATGGCGGCTCCGGGATGCCGCCGGCCGAGGAGGACTACTCGCTCGCCCTGTTCGGCGCCGACGTGTGGGCGGTGGTCGATGCGCTCGGCTGGAACCACCTCGTCCTGCTCGGCCACTCGATGGGCGGGATGACGGCGCAGGTGGCGGCGCTGTCCGATCCGGGACGCCTGCGCGGCCTGGTGCTGATGGACACGTCGCACGGGCCGGTCGAGGGGGTCGATCCCGATCTGGTGGCGGTCGGCGCCGAGCTGGTCCGCGCCGGGGGCATGCCGGCGGTGAAGGAGGCGCTCGATGCCCTCGGCGACGACGGACCCCTCGGGACCGAGGCCAACCAGCGCGTGCTGCGCGAACGGCCGGGCTACCAGGAGTTCGGTGACCGCAAGTTCCTCGGGTCGTCGCCGGCGATGTACGCCGCGATGCTCCAGGAGTTGCTGCACCAGGCCGACCGCCTGGATGCGCTGGCCATGGTCGACGTGCCGACCCTGGTCATCGTCGGCGACCAGGACACGCCGTTCGTCGGCGCCTCGAAGCGCATGGCCGACACGATGCCGCACGCCCGTCTCGTGGTCATCGACGACGCCGGGCACTCACCGCAGTTCGAGAACCCGGAGGCGTGGTTCGCGGCGCTGGTCGGCTTCCTCGACGAGGTGGGCTGAGCGGGGTCAGCGGGCCTTGTCGAGGAAGTGCTGCTCGTCGACGATCACGCGCGTCACCTTGCCCGCAGCGATCAGGCCGCGCGGATCCGATGCGGACACCGTGAACGTGAGGCGCCGACCGGCGACCTTCTCGAGCGTCGCTTCGGCCGTGACCGGCGCTCCAACGGCCGTGGGGGCGAGATGGTCGAACTGCACCCGCATCCCCACTGACGTCTTGCCGGATTCCAACTCCCCGTCGATGGCTGCGACGGCCGCTTCCTCGCAGAGCGCGACGAGTCGGGGCGTGGCCAGGACGGCGACCGAGCCGGAGCGGAACGCCACCGCGGTGTCGTCCTCGGAGACCACCAGGTCGATGGTGGCTGTCAGTCCGGTCTGGAGGGGCACGTCGGTACGCTACGCAATCCGCGCCGGACGGGTCATACCGCCCGTGGCGGCTCCGACCACACCTCCCGAAGGGGCGACATGATCGACCAACCCGTGCTCGAGCGAGTCCTCCACCGCGCGCTGCGCACCGGCGGGGACTTCGCCGAGGTGTTCGCCGAGGACAAGCGGAGCGGCAACGGCGTCCTCGACGACGGACGGGTCGAGCAGCTCACGTCCGGGCGCGATCGCGGCGCCGGCATCCGGGTCGTCGTCGGCGACACCACGGGCTTCGCCCACACCGCGGATCTCAGCGAGCCCGGCCTGTCGGCGGCGGCGGAGGCCGCCTCCGCCGCCGCCCGCCAGGGTGGGGGCGGCGTCCGCACGGTGGCGCTGCGCGAGACGGTGGCGCCGCCCCCCAACGGCGTCGCCATCTTCCCCGAGGACGTGGCCAAGGGCGACCAGGTCGACGTGTTGCGTCGCGCCGACGCGGCCGCCCGCGCCGCCGGCCGCGAGATCAGCCAGGTCACGGCGTCCGTGGGTGGGAGCCGCCGCCGGATCCTGATCGCCAACAGCGACGGCCTGCTCACCCGAGACGACCAGGTCCGCACCGTCTTCTCGGTCAACGCCGTGGCCACCGGGGACACCGGGATGCAGACGGGGCGCAAGTCGATCGGCCACACGGTCGGCTGGGAGCTGTTCGACCGCATCGACGTCGACGACTTCGCTGCCGAGGCGGCGCAGCAGGCGATCACGAAGCTGCGGGCCCGGCCGGCCCCGTCCGGGCAGCTGCCGGTGGTGATCGGCGCCGGCTCCGGCGGCGTCCTGTTCCACGAGGCCTGCGGTCACGGCCTGGAGAAGGACCTCGTCGACAAGGGCGCGTCGGTCTACGCCGGGAAGATGGGTGAGCTCGTCGCCAGCCCCCTCGTCACCCTCGTCGACGACGGGACCATCGCCGAGGAGTGGGGCGCCTTCGCCGTCGACGACGAAGGGTCGCCGGCCCGGCGCAACGTGTTGATCCAGGACGGTGTGCTGACCGACTACCTGTGGGACTTCCTGCGCAACCGCAAAGAAGGCCGCGCCAACTCGGGCAATGGGCGCCGGCAGAGCTACAAGCACCTCCCGATGGTCCGCATGACCAACACCTTCCTCGAGGGCGGCGACACCGACCCCGACGACATCATCGCCGGCACCGAACGCGGCGTGTACGTGGCCAAGCTCGGCGGCGGCCAGGTCAACACGGCGTCGGGCGACTTCGTGTTCGGGATGGTCGAGGCCTACCTGATCGAGAACGGCGAGATCACCGAGCCGCTCCGCGAGGGCAACCTCATCGGCAACGGGCCCCAGTGCCTGCGCGACATCGAGGTCATCGGCAACGACTTCTCCTTCGGCGGCCCGGGCACCTGCGGCAAGGACGGTCAGGGCGTGCCGGTCGGCGACGGCTGCCCCACCCTGCGGGTGAGCCAGCTCACCATCGGCGGGACGGCGGCGTGAGCATCGACGAGGCCACCACGGGCGCCTCGGTCGACGCCCTCCAACGCATCGCCGACCGCGTCGCGGCCCAGGCCGGGCCCGGCGAGCAGGTCGAGGCCTATGTCAGCGCCGGCACCAGCACGTCGGTGGACGCGTACCGCGGCGAGATCGAGTCCCTGACCCAGGCCGGTTCGTCCGGCATCGGCATCCGGGTGATCAAGGACGGTCGGACCGGGTTCGCGTGGGCCACCAGCCTCGACGACGTCATCGTCGCCGAGACGCTGGCCGAAGCCCGCGACAACCGACCCTTCAGCGAGCCCGACGAGTACGCCGGCCTGGCCGAGCCCGACGGCGTGGAGGCGGCGGTGCTCGACCTGTACCGGGAAGAGGTCCTCGCCACGCCCGTCGACCACAAGGTGTCGATGGCCATCGAGCTCGAACGTATGGTTCGCGACGGCGACGCCCGGGTCACCGGCGTCCGCTCCGCCAGCTACGCCGACGGTGAGGGCGCCTCCGCCCTGGCCACCTCCACCGGGATCCGGGCCGGCGGCCGCGCAACGACCGCCTACGTCTCGGTCAGTGCGCTGGCCGACGACGGCGACGCCTCGGTGATCGCGGGTGGCTACTCGATCGGGCGCGCCCCCGGCGATCTGTCGCTGCAGGAAGCGGCCGACGACGCCCTCGAGCGCCTGCTGGCCAAGATCGGCTCGACCAAGCCCGAGTCGGGGGAGGTCACCCTCATCCTCGAGCCTCGTCTCACCGCCACGGTCCTCGGGATCATCTCCGGGATGCTCGGCGGGGAGGCGGTGGCGAAAGGCCGCAGCCCGTTCGCCGATCGCCTCGGCGAACCGATCGGCTCGTCCCTGCTCACCATCATCGATGACCCCACCAACCCCGCCTCGCTCGGGGCCGACTCCCACGACGACGAGGGCCTGGCCACCCGACGGGTCCCGTTGCTGCGGTCAGGCGTGCTCGAGGGCTTCCTGCACAACAGCCACTCGGCTCGCCGGGCGGGGACGTCGTCCACCGCCTCTGCCGCCCGCGGCTTCAGCAGCCGGCCGGGGATCGCCGCCCGCGCGCTCGACGGTCGAGCCGGGCTCCGGGGACCTCGAATCGCTGCTGGCCACCGTCGACGACGGCGTCCTGGCGTCGAGCCTCGGCGGGCTCCACTCCGGTGTGAACCCCGTCTCCGGCGATTTCTCCGTCTCGGTGGAGGGCATTCGGGTCCGCGATGGGCAACGGGCCGAGCCGATCAAGGAGGCCACGCTCGCCAGCACGTTGCAGCGCCTCCTGCTCGACGTCACCCACGTGGGGGCTGACGTGGAGTGGCAGCCGAGCGGCACCGGCGGCGTGACGCTGCTCGTCCCCGGCGTGACCCTCTCGGGTCGCTGATCACCCCACCAGCGCCAGGCTGACGATCCCGTTCGCCACGGCGAAGGCCACGGCGGTGACCCGACTGCGGGGCACGGCCACGGTCAGCGCGTCGTCGGCCACGTCGACGACCACGGCACCGGGGACGACCACGGTGCTGGGCTCGCGCAGGTCGAGCGACGGATCGAACGACGCCACCACGTCGACGACGTCGCCGGGCCGGGCCGGGATCGCAGCATCCACGATCGGGATCGCCACGCCCCGCCAACCGGGCGGGACGAGTGCCCCGGCACCGTCGCGCCCCGCCCCGGCGAGGCGGTCGGCCACGAGGACCTCGCCCGCGACCACCCCGGCCCGCACCGTGCGACCGGTGGGGTCGTCGACCACCGCACCCGCTGGGAGGTGGCCGACCGGGCGGGCCTGCATGACGACGTCGCCCGGTGTGATCTCGTCGCCCGGGGCGAGGGGCCGGTCGACCACGGCGACGACGGCGGTGGAACCCAGGTCGGCCGTCACCGCCTCGGCCGACGCAGTGGTGCGGTGGACGGCGACGCCGACGGCGAGCGCCAACACGACGGCGACGACCAGACGCAATGGCGGTGGCCGCAGCAGGGGGAACCGGGACGGGGCGGGGCGCATGGGGCCTCCTCGGAGGACGAGGACCGCGAGGGTCCGTCACGAGGGGGAAGCGCGCCCGGCGAACCGGTGCGTCGGGGAGCCTACCGGCCGAGCACCTCGTCGGGGACGGCGGCGATGGCGCGGAACAGGATGCGACGCAGGACGTCGATGTTCTGGCGGAAGACGGCGAACACCTCGTCCTGGGTGACCGAGGGAATCCCCGGGTCGTCCTCCAACCCGGCGTCGTAGTCGGTGATCAGGGCGATCGAGGCGTAGGGGATGCGGGCCTCGTTGGCGAGGGCCACCTCCGGGTACTGGGTCATGTTGATGACCTCCCAGCCCTGCCCGCCGAACCACCGCGACTCGGCTCGCGTCGAGAACCGGGGCCCCTGGATGACCACGACGGTGCCCCGCTCGTGGACGGTGGCCCCCTCGGCGCGGCAGGCGTCGATCGCCACCGCCCGGAGCCGCTCGTCGTAGGGATCCGACATCGTCAGGTGGTCGGGCTCGCCCTCGTCCCAGAAGGTGTCGGCGCGACCCGGATGTGCGGTCGACGAACTGGTCGAGCACGACGAAGTGCCCCGGGGCCACGTCGCGCTGGAGCGACCCGGACGCACACGGCCCGAAGATGGCGCCCACGCCGGCTCGACGCATGACGTCGAGGTTGGCCCGGTAGTCGATCCGGTGGGGAGGTAGACGGTGGTCGGCGCCGTGCCGGGGGAGGAAGGCCACCCGGCGCTCGCCGACGGTCCCGACGACCAACGGGCTCGACGGTTCTCCGTACGGGCTCTCGATCTCGACCGGTTCGGCGTCGTCGAGGAACTCGTAGAAGCCGCTGCCGCCGAACACCCCGATGTCGGCGATGGCGTCTGCGCCCATGCGGTCAGTCCTTGGAGGGCGACGTGGACGTCGACGAGGTGGAGGTCGCCGCCTTGTCGCCGCTGCCGGTGCCCGACGACGAGTCGCTCTTCGAGGAGCTGTCGGACGACGTCGACGAGGAGTCGCTGCTGCTGGTCGAGCTGGACTTCTTCTTCGTCGAACCCCGCGAGTCGGTCTTGTAGAAACCGGAGCCCTTGAAGCTGATCCCGACGGCCCCGTACACCTTCTTGAGGCGACCGCCGCACTCCGGACAGGTCTCGAGGGGCTCGTCGGTGAAGGACTGCACGACCTCGATCTCGTGGTCGCATTCCTTGCAGCGGTACTGGTAGGTGGGCATCTCCCGGTCTCCCAGGTGGTCGATGGTGGCGACGGTGCTGGCACTCGCGCTCGTCGAGTGCCAGAGGATATCGGGGGCGGTGGGCCCGTCATGCAACCAGCGTGGCGCCGGCGCCGTCGCGAGGCGGCCGCGGGGTGGGTGCGTACCATCGGGACATGTCCGGTCCCGTGGCTGCTGGCGTGGCGGTCGTCGTCCTCGCGTCGTACGCCCTGGGCACCTTCCCGACGGCGCTGCTCGTCGGGCGCCGCATGGGCTTCGACCCGACGGCCTCCGGGTCGGGCAACCCGGGCGCGTCGAACACGACCCGGATCGGCGGGCTGCGCGCCGGGGCGCTCGTCCTGCTCGGCGACGCCGGCAAGGGCATGGTCGCCGCCGGTCTCGGCTACGCGGTGGGCGGTCGGACGATGGCGTGGCTGGCCGGTGCCGCCGCCGTCGTAGGCCATCTGTGGCCGGTCACCCGAGGGCTGCGGGGCGGCAAGGGCGTGGCCACGGCCGGCGGCGTCGGCGTGGTCTGTGCCCCGCTCGGGTTCGCCGTCCTGGCGGTCGTCTTCGGGGTCACGGTCAAGGTGGTGGGCAAGGCCGCCGTCGGGTCCATCGTGGTCGCGGCGCTGATCCCGGTCGTGCTGTTCCTGACCGGACAGCGCCCGATCGAGATCGCCATCGGGGCCGCGCTCGGGCTCGTGATCATCGTCCGCCACCGCACCAACATCCAGCGGCTGCTCGACGGCACCGAGTCCGACGTCCGCCGCTGAGCGGTCGGGTTTGACGACCACCGGGACCGGCGAGAACACTCGGTCATGGCCCCTGTTCGCACCGCCGTCATCCCCGCTGCCGGACTCGGAACCCGCTTCCTGCCCGCCTCCAAGGCGATCCCGAAGGAGATGATCCCGGTCGTCGACCGACCGGCGATCCAGTACATCGTCGAAGAGGCCGTGGCCGCCGGGATCGACGACATCTTGGTCATCGTGAGCGACGGCAAGTCCTCCATCGGCGACCACTTCGACCGCCTCGCCGGCCTGGAAGCGGCGCTCGAGGCCAAGGGCAAGACGGCGGAGCTCGAGATGGTGCGGGGCCTGGCCGACCTCGCCGACATCCACTTCATCCGCCAGGGCGTGGCGAAAGGCCTCGGTCATGCCGTCGGGATGGCCCGTGCCCACGTCCGTGACCGTCCCTTCGCCGTCATGCTGGGCGACGACATCCAGGTCGACGGGGGTGCGCTGCTGCGGGGCATGATCGCTGCCCACGAGGAGCGTTCCGGGTCCGTGATCGCCGCCCTCGAGGTCGAGCCCCACGAGATCTCCAGCTACGGCTGCATCGATCCCGTCCCCCTCCACGACAACCTGTACGGATTCGAGAAGATCGTCGAGAAGCCGTCGCCCGAGGAGGCGCCGTCCAACCTGGCGATCATCGGCCGGTACGTCTTCACCCCCGAGATCTTCGCCGCCATCGACGAGACCGAGCCCGGCGTCGGCGGCGAGATCCAGATCACCGACGCCATCGGCCTGCTCAACCGGACCCAGCCGGTCACGGCCTACGCCTTCACCGAGGGCCGCTACGACTGCGGCAAGCCGCTCGACTACCTCAAGGCCACGGTCGAGATCGGCGCCGGCCGGGACGACCTCGGCCCGGCGTTCCGCGATTACCTCAAGCAGTTCGTCGCCACGCTCGACTGACGCCGCGAGCGGGCTCGATAGCGTCGGCCGCGTGATCCCCCTCGGAGAGGCCCGCCGCCACGTCCTCGACCGCATGCCGGCGGCCCCCGTCGAGCGGGTACCCGTCGGCGACGCGCTGGGGTTGGTGCTCGCCGAACCCGTCGTCGCCACCGAGGCGGTGCCCCCGTTCGCCAACACGGCGATGGACGGCTTCGCGCTGCGCGCCGGGGACACCAGTGGTGCGCCGGTCGAGCTCGACGTGATCGAGACGATCGCAGCCGGGCATGCCGCCACCACGGCGGTGGGGCCCGGACAGGCCAGCCGCATCTTCACCGGTGCACCGATGCCCGATGGCGCCGACGCCGTCGTGATGGTCGAGCGCACCACGCCGGTCGGCGACGACCGGGTGCGCGTCGAGATCGAGGTGCCTTCGGGCAACCACGTGCGTCCCGTCGGCGACGACCTGGCGATCGGCCGGACCGTGTTCGAGGCCGGCGAGGTGCTCACCCCCGGCCACCTCGGCGTGCTCTGCAGCCTCGGCCTCGACAACGTGACGGTCCGGCGCCGGCTCCGGGTCGGCGTGTTGTCCACGGGCGACGAGCTGGTCGAGGGCTCTGGCCCGCTCGAACCTGGTCAGATCCGGGACTCCAACCGGCGCACGCTGCTCGCCCTGACCGGCCTCGCCGGCTGCGACCCGGTCGACTTGGGCATCGTGGCGGACGATGCCGACGCCATCACCGCCGCGATCGAGGCCGGCGTCGAGCGGTGTGATGCCGTCCTGACCTCGGGTGGCGTCTCGATGGGAGACATCGATCTGGTGAAGGTGGTGCTCGACCGGATCGGCGACATGCGCTGGATGCAGATCGCCATCCGGCCGGCGAAACCCTTCGCCTTCGGTCTGGTCGACGGGACGCCGGTGTTCGGGCTCCCGGGCAACCCGGTGTCGTCGATGGTGAGCTTCGAGCTCCTCGGCCGACCGGCGCTGCGCCAGGCGATGGGGCACGCGGGTCTCGACCGGCCGATCGTGCGCGGTGTCGCCGACGAGGCCCTCGACCGGCATGCCGACGGCAAGATCCACTTCGCCCGGGTGGTGGCCCGGCACGCCGATGACGGCCGGGTGCACGTGACGTCCGCCGGCGGCCAGGGCAGCCACCAGCTGGGCGCGATGGCGGCGGCCAACGCACTGGCCGTGCTGCCCGACGGCGACGGGGTCCCGGCGGGCGACGACGTCGAGGTCATGCTCCTCGCCGATCTCCCCTCGCCGCTCGCGCTGCCGGTCGACGCCGGCTGAGTGGGATCAGCCGGCGAGGAACCCCAGCGCGTCGAGCTCGATGGCCATGCGTCCCGACCGGTTCGCCATGGCCATGAACATCTCGTCGCCGCGGTCGGTGCGGCCGACGAGCATCGAGGCGAGCACGGCCATGAGGAACCCGGAGAACGCGTAGCGGCGGTAGTCCTCCCAGCAGCGTTCGTACGGGTACTCGACGCCGCCGACGCGCAGCGCCTCGTGGTACTCCCGGACGAGGTCGCGCTCGTGGGCGGCGCGGTCCTCGGGCAGGAGGCTCGTCCCGAGGAAGTACGACACGTCGGTCACGCCGGGGGAGAGCGCCACGGTCTGCCAGTCGACGGTGGTGAGCTGGGTCCCGTCCGGTGAGAACAGCATGTTGTCGAGGCGGAAGTCGCCGTGCGCCGCCGTGAGCGGCTCCGGTCGGTATGCCAGGTAGGCGTCGAGGTGCTCGGTCAGACGGGTGCCCGCCGCCGCCACCTCGGGATCGACCCGATCGCCGTACCGGTCGAGGAACCCTGGGTAGAGCACGGCCATGAGCTGGATGTAGAAGGCCTGCCCCTCGTCGCTGGATCGGTTGAGCCACGCCATGTCGGCGAGCGTGGCGTCCCCCCACACGGGGGCGTGGAGCTTGGCCGCCTCGTGGACGGCGAGTGCGGCGGCATCCGGGCCGCAGCCGGCGAGTTGATCGCCCTGTTCGGCCGGCGCCAGGTCGTCCATGAGCAACACGAAGTCGTTGGCCTCGAGGTCGAGCAGGGCGACGTAGGGCCGGGGCGTCGTGATGGAGACCCGGTCGCGGAGTTGCTGGTAGAAGCGGGTCTCCACCTCGTAGGTGCGGGTGGCGGCCGCAGCCTCCCGGCTGGTCTGGTCGGCGGCGGGGAACTTGCCGACGAGCGTCGGCGGGCCCTCCTCACCTTCGAAGGAGAGGGTGAAGCGGATGCTGTCGCCGACCTGGCCGGTTCCGACCGGGGTGCTCGACACCGCCGTGACCCGGCCGGTGGAGAGCTCGCCCGAGGCCCGCAGCACCGTGGTGAGCCACTCGGGGGTCACCTGGTCCGGCGCGCTGACGAGGTCGATGCCGCCGTCGGTCCCGTGGAGCTCGGCCACGTCAGCGTCGCTCGTGCTGGACGGCGCTGCGCCCGGCCAGGAGGGGCAGGATCACGTCGTGGCCGAGCGCCTGGTGGACCGGGTGGTCGCGGTAGGCCTCGTAGTCGGGCCAGGAGGCGAAGTCGGCGACGATGGCGAGCGACGCGTTCCCGGCGGAGCGTCCGACGTCGGTGCCCACCTCGTAGCGCTCGATCTCGTCGATGACGGCGGGGAGGCCGCGGAGACCGTCGACCACGGCCGCCAGCTGGGCCTCGGAGATGTCGTCGTTGAACGTGAGCGTCACGACGTGACGGATGCCGGGCATGGAGTGGTTGGTCCCCCTGGGTACGAGGCCCGTCGGTCGGGCGATGCGACCGTACCAACGCGGGTCGGCTGATCGGCGGCCACCGGCGGCCAATAGCCTGCCCACATGGCCGGTCCCGCACCCGACGACGTCCGCGATCCCAGAGCGTTGGCGACCGCCCTCGAGGCGTACGACTACCTCCCGGACGAGGGGCTGGCCACGGCGGTGTTCCTGGCGCTCAAGTTGCAGCGACCCCTGCTCCTCGAAGGCGATGCCGGTGTGGGCAAGACCGAGGTGGCCAAGGTGCTGGCCCGCTGGACCGGCGGTGAGCTGCTGCGCCTGCAGTGCTACGAGGGCCTCGACGTCGGTCAGGCCGTGTACGAGTGGGACTACTCGCGCCAGCTGCTCCACCTGCGGGCCGCCGAGGCGGCCGGCGCCGCCGACGGCGCCGCGGTCGACCAGCTCGAGGACGAGCTCTACGACGAACGGTTCCTGGTCCGGCGTCCGTTGCTCGAAGCGGTGCGCCACCGCGAGGGGCCGCCCCCGGTGCTGCTCATCGACGAGGTCGACCGCGCCGACGACGAGTTCGAGGCGTTCCTCCTCGAGGTCCTGTCCGACTACACCGTGACGGTCCCGGAGCTGGGCACGTTCCACGCCGACACCCCGCCCATCGTCGTCATCACCTCGAACCGCACCCGCGACGTCCACGACGCCCTGAAGCGTCGGTGCCTGTACCACTGGGTCGAACACCCGGAGTTCGAACGCGAGGTGGCCATCGTGGGCATCCGGGTCCCGGGCGTCGGGACCCGGCTGGCTCGCCAGGTGGCGGCCGCCACCGAGGCGCTTCGAGGCGCGGGGCTCTACAAGCCGCCGGGCGTCGCCGAGACGATCGACTGGGCCGCGGCGCTCAGCGTCCTCGGTGCGGAGCGAGCTCGACGTCGCCACCGTCGACGCCTCCCTCGGGACGGTCCTGAAGTACCGCGAGGACCAGCAGCGGGTCCGCGCCTCGGGCCTCGACGACCTGGTGCGGGCGGCCGTCCAGCGCGGCGCATGACCACGGCGGAGATCGCACGCGACCCCGCCACGGTGGCGGTGGCGTTCGTGCGGACGCTTCGCCAGGCCGGGCTCGTGGTGCCGGTGGACGCCACCAGCCGGTTCGTCGAAGCACTCGACGTCGTCGACGTCGCCCGTCCCGAGGACGTCTACTGGGCCGGCCGCGCGACGCTCGTGCGGCGCGCCGAGGACGTCTGGACCTACGGCGTGGTCTTCGCCGGCTACTTCGGCGGTCACCCCGTCGAGGTGCGTCGCCCGGCGCCGCCGCAGACCGTGGCCATCGCCATCGACGATCCCGATGTGGAGACGGCCGACGCCGATGAAGGCGGCGGCGCCGACGGCGCCATGCAGGTGCGATTCTCCCGGGTCGAGACCCTGCGACACGCCGACTTCGCCGCCCTGGACGCCGCCGAGCTGGCCGAGGCCTGGGCGTTGATCGACCGGCTCCGGCTCGTCGGATCTCCGCGACCGTCACGTCGGCCGCGCCCGAGCCGGTCGGCGCGGGGCCGACACGACCTGCGACGGACGGTCCGCAACGCGCTGCGAGCCGGCGGCGAGCCGATCCGGCCGGCGCACACCCGTCCCGGCGAGCGGTTCCGGCGGGTCGTGTTCCTGCTCGACGTGTCGGGGTCGATGGAGCCGTACGCCCGGGCGCTGCTGCGATTCACCCACGCCGCCGTCGTCGCCCGCACCAACGTCGAGGCGTTCGCCGTCGGCACCCGGTTGACCCGGATGACCCGCCAGCTGTCGCAGCGCGATCCCGACGCCGCGCTGGGGGCGGCAGCAGCGGCGATCGAGGACTTCTCCGGGGGCACTCGCCTGGGCGAAGGGCTCCGGGCGTTCAACGACGAGTGGGGTCAGCGGGGCATGGCGCGCGGTGCCGTGGCGGTGATCCTCTCCGACGGCTGGGATCGGGGCGATCCGGAGCAGTTGGCCGAGCAGATGGCCCGGTTGTCGCGGGTCGCCCACCGGGTGGTGTGGGTCAACCCACTCAAGGCGTCGCCGGGCTACGCGCCGATCGCCAGGGGGATGGCCGCCGCGCTCCCGTTCGTCGATGCCTTCGTCGAGGGCCACAGCGTCGATTCGCTCGAGCGCCTCGGCGCCGTGGTCGCGGGCCGGATGCCCGCTCCGTAGGCTGGACCCGTGCGAGAGATCATCGACGACCTCGAGCGGTGGCGCCGCCAGGACAAGCGCGTCGCGCTGGCCCGCGTGGTCGACGTCGACGGCTCCGGCCCACGCCTGCCCGGGGCGGCGATGGCCGTGAACGAGGACGGCGAGGTGGCCGGCTCGGTCTCGGGGGGTTGCGTCGAGGGAGCGGTGGTGACCGAGGCGCTCGACATCATCGACTCCGGGGATCGGCGCATCGTGACGTTCGGCTACTCCGACGACGAGGCCTTCGCGGTGGGGCTCACCTGCGGCGGCACCATCCACCTGTTCATCGAGCCCCTCGACTGGTGAACGACCCCGTGGGCGAGCCGACGGCCTTCGAGGCGTTGCGCGACGCCATCGCCGCCGAGCAACCGGTTGCGCTGGCCACCGTGATCGAAGGCCCCGGCCTCGGAGGCAAGCTCCTGGTCCGCCCCGATCACGAGCCGCTGGGCTCGCTCGGCGATCCCGACCTCGACCGCGTCGTGGCGCGCGACACCCTCGGCGAGCTCGCCGCCGGCACCACCGGCGTCCGGCACTACGGCGCCCACGGCGAGGCGAACGAGCAGGCCGTGGCCGTGTTCGTGGAGTCCTTCGCCCCGCCGCCGCAGCTCCTCGTCTTCGGTGCCGTCGACTTCACCGGTGCGCTGGCGCGGGTCGGCAAGGTCCTCGGCTACCGGGTCACCGTGTGCGACGCCCGCGAGGTGTTCGCCACCAAGGCCCGGTTCCCGTTCGCCGACGAGGTCGTGGTCGACTGGCCGCACCGGCTCCTCGAGCGCGTGGGCGGCACCCTGGGGCCTCGCGACGCCGTGTGCGTCCTCACCCACGATCCGAAGTTCGACGTCCCCGCCGTCAAGGCGGCACTCGCCACCGAGGTCGGATATCTCGGCGCGATGGGCTCCCGACGCACCACCGAGGACCGCAACCGCCGTCTCCGCGACGAAGGGGTCGGCGACGACGAGCTCGCCCGGGTCATGGCGCCGATCGGCCTCGATCTCGGTGCCCGCACCCCCGAGGAGACGGCCATCTCGATCCTGGCCGAGATCATCGCCAGCCGAACCGGCCGCGTCGCCCCTTCCCTGCGGGACGCGTCCGGCAGCATCCACTGACGTTCACGGGGCCCAGGAGCCGGCGCCCTCAGGCGGGTTGCGACGCCAGGGAGCCGAGGTACGTCGCGACCGCAGCAGTCCCGCCGGCCATGAGCGCGGCGCGCAACGGCAGGTAGCCCTTCACGCCGGCGGCGAGCGCGGCGAGCGCATCGGCGGCGTCGACGGGAACGGCCCGGGCGGCCAGTTCCTGCTCGTCGAGGCCGGGCGCCGGCATGAGGAAGGGCGAGGCCATGTAGAGCTCGCGCGCGCCGAACAGGCGGGCGAGGTACGGCACCGCGGGGTTGGCGTCGACATCGATGCCGAACAGCTTCCCGACGACACGGGGTGCGACGAGGGCGCCGATGCCCAGGCCGGCGCGGATGCCGGCCAGGGTCCGGCGGGCGGAGAACGGATCCATGGCGCCGATCGTGCCACGCAGCGGCGCCGGGCGCAGCGGGCAGACTTACCGCCATGGTCGCCGCCGTCCTGCTCGCCGCCGGGGAGGGTTCCCGGTTCGACGGTCCCGAGCACAAGCTGCGCGCCCTGCTCCGGGGATGTCCTGTCCTCGGCCATGCCCTCGATGCCGTGCTCGCCGCCGGCCTCGACGTCTTCGTCGTGACGGGCGCCGTCGACGTCGACGACCTGCTGCCGCCCACGGTGACGGTCGTCCACAACCCCCACTGGGCCGAGGGTCAGGCGGTGTCCGTCCACGCCGGCATCGTCGCCGCCCGAGCGGCCGGCCACGATGCCGTCGTGGTGGGCCTCGGCGATCAGCCCTTCGTGACGCCGGAGGCGTGGCGGGCCGTCGCCGCGTCGACGTCACCGATCGCCGTGGCCACCTACGACGGGCGTCGGGGCCACCCCGTCCGGCTGGGCGAGGAGGTGTGGTCCCTGCTACCGCCGGTCGGCGACGAGGTGGGTCGGGCGCTGATGCGGGGTCGTCCGGACCTCGTGGCGGAGATACGGTGCGACGGCGACGCCACTGACATCGACACCCTGGAGGATCTCCACCGATGGAGCTGAACAACGAGTTCACGGTTCCGGTACCCGTCGAGCGGGCCTGGGAGGTCCTCACCGACGTGGAGCTGATCGCCCCGTGCCTGCCCGGAGCGCAGCTGCAGGAGATCGAAGGAGACGAGTACCGCGGCATCGTCAAGGTGAAGGTGGGACCGATCACGGCGCAGTACAAGGGCGCCGCCACCTTCCAGGAGCGCGACGTCGAGAACCGTCGCCTCGTCCTCAAGGCCGAAGGGCGCGACACCCGGGGCCAGGGCAGTGCCAGCGCCATCATCACCGCGACGATGACCGAGTCCGGCTCGGGCGCCGACGTGTCGACCCACGTCACCGTCGACAGCGACGTGACCATCAAGGGCAAGGTGGCCCAGTTCGGCCGCGGCATGATCGCCGAGGTCAGCGCCAAGCTCCTGACCCAGTTCGTGGAGTGCCTCGAGGGCAAGCTCGAGGCGCCGGCGGGATCCGACGAGGCCGGATCCGCCGAACCCGCCGCACCGGAGGAGCCCACGGCCCCGACCGCGGCTGCGCCGGCCGCCGCGGTTCCCGGCGCCGATGCCGCTCCCGGCGGCGGCGACGTCCCGATGGCCACCACCGGTGACCCGGCGGCCGAGGCGGCCAAGCGCCAGGCCGAGGATGCTGCGACACCGGAGACGCCCGCCGTCCGCAGGGTCGATCACGCCGAGGCGACCCCGGTCGACCTGATCGAGAGCGCCGGTGCACCCGTCGCCAAGCGGTTGGCTCCGCTCGCCGCCATCCTCTTCCTGCTCATCCTCCTGGGGCGGCGACGTTCCCACAAGCGCCGGAGCTGACCCGACGGCGATGGCCGACGAGGACGACATCGAGGCGGTCGCCCAGCTGATCGGCCGGCGCCCGATGGCGCACTTCGACGTCGTGGTGCGCGACTCGGCCGGCGTCCCGGTCGTCATCCGCAACGCACCGCTGCTCGACGACGGCACGCCGATGCCCACGCGCTACTGGCTGGTCGGCGCCGAGGACCGCGCCGTCATCGGCCGGTTGGAGTCCACCGGTGCCATCGACGTGGCCGAGGCCGAGATCGACGCAGCCGAGCTCGACCGGGCGCACGCGGCGTACGCCGCCGAGCGCGACGCCGCGATCCCCGACGGTCACGAAGGGCCGGTCCCCACCGGCGGGGTGGGCGGCACCCGCCGGGGCATCAAGTGCTTCCACGCCCATTGGGCCTGGTACCTGGCTGGTGGCGACGATCCCGTCGGCCGGTGGATCGAGACCCGCCTGGCCGCCGACGATGACGGAGCTCCGGCGTGAGCACGGGCCGGATGCGGGTTGCGCATCCTGGCCACGCGCTTGGCAGGGTGGGCCGATGAGCGAACCGGTGCTCGCCGCCATCGACTGCGGCACGAACTCGACCAGGCTCCTCGTCGCCCGGGGGACCGGCCCGGGCAAGCAAGCCCTGGCTCGGGTGAACACCATCACCCGGCTCGGCCGCGGCGTCGGTGGCAGCGGCCGCCTGGAGCCCGACGCCATCGAGCGCACAGTCGACGTCCTGCGCCGGTACCGGTCCATCCTCGACGAGCACGGGGTGGAACGGATCCGGATGACCGCGACGTCGGCTGCCCGCGACGCCGCCAACCGTGACGAGTTCTTCGATGCCGCCGAAGCCGTCGTCGGCATCCGTCCGGAGCTGATCACCGGTGATCAGGAGGCTGCCCTGTCCTTCCGGGGAGCGACCGACGAGCTCGACCCCTCCGAGGGGCCGTTCCTCGTCGTCGACATCGGCGGGGGCTCGACCGAGTTCATCCTCGGCACCACCGAGGTCGAGCATGCGAAGTCGGTCGACATCGGCTGCGTGCGCCTCACCGAGCAGTACATCGAGTCCGATCCGCCGGCTCCGGAGGAGCTCCACGCCTGCCTCTCGGTGACCGAGGCCCACCTCGAGGACGTTGCCCGGGAGATGCCGGGCATGACCGAGGCCCGGACGCTGGTCGGCCTGGCGGGGACGATCACCACCATGGCCGCCGTCGAGATCGGCCTGCAGGAGTAGGACCGCGACGCCATCCACCACTTCCGCTTCCACCGCGACGCCGTGGAGGACGTGTTCCGGACCCTCGCCACCGAGTCCCTCGCCGATCGCAAGCACAACCCCGGCCTCGAGGAGGCCCGCGCCGACGTGATCGTGGCCGGCAGCTGCATCTTCGTGGCGATCATGCGCTGGCTGGGGGCCGACACCTGCCTCGTCTCCGAGTCGGACATCCTCGACGGGCTCCTGGCGTCGCTCGGTCCTAGGGTCTGACGCCGTGCCTCGTCCCGACCGCGTCCTCATGGGCCCCGGACCGTGCAACCCCTACCCGGAGGCGATCGAGGCCTTCGCCCGGCCGATGCTGGGTCACCTCGACCCGGAGTTCCTGGCCCTGCTCGACGAGGTGTGCGAGCGCCTGCGGCTGGTCTTCGGCACCGACAACGCCCTGACGATCCCGATCAGCGGAACTGGTTCGGCCGGCATGGAGACGTGTCTGGTCAACGTGCTCGGCCCCGGCGACACCGCCGTGATCGGCGTCAACGGCGTCTTCGGAGCCCGCATGTGCGAGGTCGCCAGCCGCACCGGTGCCGACGTGGTGCGGGTCGACTTCGACTGGGGCACCCCGGTCACCGCCGACCGGCTCCTGTCCGCCCACCCGGACCCGACGCTGATCGGCATGGTCCACGCCGAGACGTCCACCGGCGTGCGATCCGATGTGGAGCCGGTCGCCGCCGGCAAGGGCGACGCCCTCCTCCTCGTCGACTGCGTCACCTCGGTCGGGGGCCTGCCGTTCCACGCCGACGAGTGGGGGGTGGACCTGGCGTACGCCGGAACCCAGAAGTGCCTCGGCGTGCCGCCGGGGCTGTCGCCCATCACCGTGTCGGACCGGGCTCGCGAGCGCTTCGTCGAGCGCAGCCGCTCGTGGTACCTCGATCTGCGCCTGATCGGCGCCTACGTCGGAACCGCCGGTGCGACCCGGGCCTACCACCACACCGCTCCGATCTCGATGATCTACAGCCTGTGGGGCGGTCTCCAGGCCATCGTCGACGAGGGCCTCGACGCCGTGATCGAGCGGCATGCCACCTGTGGTTCCCTGCTCCAGGACGGACTGGTCGAGCTGGGGTTCGAGCTCTTCGCCGCCGAGGACCACCGGCTACCGGAGCTCACCACCGTGTGGGTGCCCGACGGCGTCGACGACGCCGAGGTCCGGGCCACCCTGCTCGACCGGTACGACATCGAGATCGGTGGTGGCCTCGGCGAGTTCGCCGGCCGAGTGTGGCGCATCGGCTGCATGGGCCACACCGCCCGCCACCGCAACGTGACGTTGCTCCTCGGCGCCCTCGCCGAGGTCCTCGGCCGCTGAGCGGGCGGTGACCGTGAGCTGGGCCACCTCGACCACCCGGTTGCTCGGACGTCGGGTCGTGCTCCGTCCCCTCGACATCCGCGACTTCCCACAGTGGCGGGAGGTGCGGCGCGACAACGTCGACTGGCTCACCCGGTGGGAGCCCAAACGCATCCCGGGCCAAGCCGATGTGGTCGAGAGCCGGGACGCCTTCGCCGCCCGCTGCTCGGCCCGGGCCCGTGAGTGGCAACTGGGCACCGGGTACGGCTTCGGCATCTTCACCGCCGCCGACGACGCCTTCGTGGGTGAGATCAACCTGTCGTCGGTGCAACGGGGCCCGTTCCAGAACGCCTACGTCGGTTACTGGATCGACCGCCGCCACGCCGGCGAGGGCCTCACACCCGAAGCGCTGGTGGTGGCGGCTCGGTATGCCTTCGAGGACCTCGGGCTGCACCGCCTCCAGGTCGCCATCATCCCCCGCAACGGGGCCAGCCGGCGGGTGGTCGAGAAGCTCAGCCTCCGGGAGGAAGGAGTGGCGTTGCGGTACCTCGAGATCAACGGCGTCTGGGAGGACCACGTCCGGTACGCGCTCACCGCGGAGGAGTGGGACGCCCGCCGGGCCGAGCTGGTGCGGGCCTGGATCACATGAGGAAGAAGTCCATGAGGAAGCGGTGGCTCGCGGTCGCGATGGCGACCACCCTGGCGATCGGTGCGTGCTCGGGCGACGACGGTGGCGACCGTGCGACGTCGTCGACGACGACACCGACGTCGGAGACCTCCACGACACAGGCGATGGAGACCGGCGGCATCGACGTTCCTGACATCCCCGGTACCTTCGCCGCGCCCATTCCCTCGCTCGGCTTCGGCATCGCCATCCCCGAGGGGTGGCAGGCCACCGTGCTGAGCGAGGACGCGCTCTCCAAGCTGGCCGATGCGACGCTGGCCCGGCCGGCCTTCCTCGAATCGGCACGGCAGGTGGCTCAGACCGGCGCCGTGTTCTACGCCGCCGGTGTCGACGACCAGGGTCGCGTGGCCGAACTGAAGGTCGATGTCCAAGACGGCGCCGACACCAGCACCCAGGCCCTGCAGGACCTCGCCGGATCCGTGGTCACGAGTGGCCAGGTCACCGATGCCGTGGTGGTCGACGACGACCCGAACGATGGACGGGTCCGTGTCGACTACCGGTTGGCGCTGGCGTCCGCCGACGGCGGGGATCCGATCGACGCGGTGGGGAGTCAGCTGTTCGTGGCCGACGGCGACCGTCTCTGGTCGTTCATCATCACCAGCGAGGACACCGAGACGCAGACGGCGCTGCTGCAGATCTTCGACGCCAGCATCACCTTCGACTGACTGTCCGGCGTCCGGCACCGCTCAGCTCTTGCTGGAGATCTTCTTCTGCAGCGCCGCCAGCCGCTCCTTGAACGCCGGTTGGTTGAGGGACCACACCTGCGGCTCCAGCTCGCGGTCGACGGCGTCCTCGTGATGGGCGATGTCGGCCATCGCCGCGATCGTCGCCTTCGTCTTGACCACGAGCTCGCGAGGCGCCTCGGCGGCCCGCCGGCCCATGGCGATGGCGGCGTCGAGCAGCTCGCCGTCGGCGACGCAACGGTGGACCAGCCCCACCCGCTCGGCTTCCCGGCCGTCCATGACCTCGCCGAGAACGACCGCGGCCATCGTGGTCTGCGGTCCGGCGATGCGCCGGAACATCCACGTGTGACCGCCGCCGGGGTGCAGGCCGAGCTGCAGGAACCGGGTGTCGAAGCGAGCCCGCTCCGCGGCGATGCGCACGTCGCACACCAGGGCGAGGTTCATGCCCGCCCCCACCGCCGCGCCGTTGACGGCGG
Source organism: uncultured Acidimicrobiaceae bacterium (assembly GCA_963811245.1). Lineage (GTDB taxonomy): Bacteria > Actinomycetota > Acidimicrobiia > Acidimicrobiales > Salinilacustritrichaceae > Salinilacustrithrix. The sequence continues at coordinate 234,584 of CAWEQL010000013.1, read as the reverse complement.
CGATGGTGGGCAGCGGCGACGTGCCGAAGCGCAGGAAGCCCTCGTAGATGCGCTTCAGCCCGTCCGCCTGCGAGGCGCCCAACTGCGACAGATCGGCGCCGGCGCAGAAGGCCGGGGGTTCGCCGGTGACGACCACGGCGCCCACCGATGCGTCGGCGTCGATGTCGTCCATGGCCGCCACGATCTCGGCGTTCATGTCGAGGTTCAGCGCGTTGCGCCGATCGGGGTCGTTCAGGGTGACGACGGCGACGCCGTCGACGATCTCGGTCCGGAGTTGGCTCATCGGTCCGAGTCTGACAGAGCGTGCCTACGACGCCGGTTCCAGGGATCGCACGTGGTCGCGCACCTTCCGGAGCAAGGCGGTGAGCTGGGCGAGCTCGTCCTCGTCGAGGGCGGCGCCGAGGTGGCGGTCGAGGTCGGCCACGTGGATCGGGGTGGTGGCGGCGAGGACGTCGCGTCCTTCGTCGGTGAGCACGGCGAGGAGGCCCCGACGGTCGTTCGGGCACGCTTCTCGGCGAACGTGACCCGCCGCCTCGATCCGGTCGATCAGTCGCGTCACGCCGCTGGTGCTCATCGTCATGTCGCGGGCCAGCTCGGTCATCCGTAGCCGTTGCCCCGGCGATCGGGCCAGCCGGATGAGCACGCCCAGCCACGGCGTCGGCGGGGCGGAGGCGTGCTCGAGGCGTCGGGTCGTGGCGTTGAGCAGCTCGTTGTGCGCTTCGATCAGCATGCCGAAGGCCTCGATGCGCGGATCGTCGAGGGCCGGGTCCGGCGGTTGGGGGCAGGGGGTCGTCGAGGAGGAGACGGACGGGTCGGCGGACATGGTTCCAGGGTAGGAATCAGATGTTGCATATGCAACGACCTTGCGCTATCTTGTTGTACAGACAGAGATCCCCTCTACAACAACCTCCCAGGAGCATGTCATGAGCACCACCCTCACCCGGTCCGCAGACGGCGTCACGGTCCCCGCCGCCGGTCGCTACGAGATCGACCCCTCCCACAGCTCGGCCTCGTTCCAGGTGCGCCACCTGGGTCTCTCGAAGGTGCGGGGCGGCTTCGACCGCTTCACCGGCACCATCGTGGTCGGCGAGGACGTCACCGACAGCAGCGTCGAGGTCGACCTCGACGCCGCCAGCTTCTCGACCGGCGCCGAGGATCGGGACACCCACGTGAAGGGCGCCGACTTCCTCGACGTCGACCAGTACCCCACCCTGCAGTTCCGCTCCTCGGCGGTCCGCCAGGACGGGGACGACTGGAAGGTCGACGGCGAGCTGACCATCAAGGACGTGGCCCGGCCCGTGACCCTCGACGTCGAGTTCGAGGGTGCCGGCGACGATCCGTGGGGCAATGGCCGCATCGCCTTCACCGCCACCACCGAGATCGACCGTGGCGACTGGGGGATCAACTGGAACCAGGCCCTGGAGACCGGCGGTGTCCTCGTCGGCAAGTTGGTCCGCATCTCCATCGACGTCCAAGCCGTCGCCCAGTCCTGAAGCCAGACCCATCTGCTCCCGCTGAGCGTCACGTCCGACGGGCGTGGCGCTCGGCGGGCGCGCGGAGGAGGATCACCGTCATGGAACCCGTGCACATCACCGAGCTCAACCACGCCGTCCTCTACGTGCGCGACGTCCCGGTGGCGACCGATTTCTACACCGAGGTGCTCGGGTTCGTCCCGGTCACCGTGGATCCCCAGGGCCGCGCTGCGTTCCTGCGCGCCGGCGGATCCACCAACCACCACGACCTCGGCCTGATCTCCGTGGGCTCCTCGGCACCCCGGCCGCCGGCGGGGGCGACCGGCCTCTACCACCTGGCCTGGCGCGTCGGTTCCATCCAGGAGCTCGCCCGGGCTCGCGCCATCCTGGCCGAGCACGGTGCACTCCGGGGCCAGTCCGACCACGGGGTCAGCAAGTCGCTCTACGCCGCCGATCCCGACGGCAACGAGTTCGAGATCATGTACCTGTTGCCCGAGGACGAGTGGGGCGAGTACGCCACGCAGGCCGTGGTGCAGGCCCTCGACCTCGACGCCGAGGTGGCGGCCCGTTCCTGACGGCTCCCGGTTCGTCGACGTCGCCGCCCGCCGGGGTCAGGTGTGGTGGGTGACCGCCGGTGAGCGCCGGAAGAACTCCTCGACCTCCCGCTCGTAGCGGTAGGCGCCGTCGTGGCCCACGGTGCGGCGCAGCCGCACCGCCTCGATGAAGGCTTCCACTGTTCCAGCCGACGTGTGCGTGTACTCGAATCCCGCTCGGCGCAGCCGGGAGTTGTCGATGCCGCGGCCGTACGACAGCAGGTCGACGACCTCGGGCGGGATGTCGATGCCGAGGGGCCGCAACGCCGCGGCGACCACGCCGCGGCCGACGGGGGGGAGCGCCACCGTCCGCTTGCCGCAGATGGCGGCCACCTCGCTCCAGGGCAGCAGGCCGTCGCCGGCGACGTTGTAGATGCCGGCCAGGTCGCGGTCGAGGACGAAGAGCACGGCCCGGATGACGTCGTCCTCGTGCACGAACTGGAAGCGCGGATCGAAGCCGAACACCGACGGCACGACCGGCGCCTCGAGCATCTTCGACAGCGGCGTCGAGATCTCGGACCCCAGGACGTTCGAGAACCGCAGCATGGAGACCGTGATGTGGGGGCTGTCGACGGCGAAGTCACGGACGTAGCCCTCGACCTCGGTCAGGGATCGCTCGACGCGATGGCGGGGCGGAGCCTGGCGGGGTGTGTCTTCGTTGAACCACACCGGGTCGCGGGGATGGGTGCCGTAGACGTAGGCGGACGACTTGACGACCACGTTGCGGACCGAGCTGTCGGTGGCGGCGGCGAACAGGTTCATCGAGCCGATGACGTTGATCTCGTGCATCTTTCGGGCGCTGACCTGGGTGGAGTCGACGACCAGGAAGGTGTGCACGATGGTGTCGACCTGGGTCGCCGACACGATCCGCGACAGGATCGAGTAGTTCTCGTCGCTGCGCACGTACTCGGTGCGCTCCAGCTCGACCTGGGGCTCCTGGGTGTCCAGGCCCACGATGACGTCGACGGTGGGATCAGCCTCGAGCGCCTTGGCGACCCGGCCACCCCAGAAGCTGCCCAGTCCCGTGACGAGCACCCGGCGACCCATCATCCCCTCCAGACCGACTGGCGCTGGCGCAGCATCTCGTAGAGCGTCTCCTGGATCTGCTGGCGGATCTCCTCGGAGTGGTCCATGACCTTCGACCGGCTGTAGCGGGGCTGGTCCGGCGGGACGTCGAAGTAGACGGGGTCGAGCACCTTGAGCTTGAACTTGGCCGGGAAGTGCATCAACCCCAGCAGCGGCCCGAACGCCAACATGTTGGCCGTGACCGGGGCGTAGGGGATGCCGAGCGCCTTGGCGACGGGGGCGATGTTGGCCACCATCGGCATCGACTCCTCGGCGCCCACCACGGCGATGGGGATGACCGGGACCCCGGCGCGCATGGCGATCTGCACGAATCCGCCCCGGCCGAAGCGCCGCAACTGGTACCGCTCGTTGAACGTCTTCCCCGGCCCCTTGGAGCCCTCGGGGAACACCAACACCAGCTCGCGCTGCTCGCGGAGCAAGCGGTAGGCGTTGTCGGGGTGAGCGAGGACGCCGCCGACCGCGCGACCACAGCGTCCCGACGACGGGCAGCTTCTTGAACATCTCGTCGGCCAGGCCGTACACGGGGCGCTCGAGCTCGGTCTCGATGCCGTGCATGATGACCGGGGCGTCGCTCGGGATGGCGGCGGCGTGGTTGGCCACCAACAGGGCGCCGCCGTCGGTCGGGATCTTGTCGAGGCCCTCCCACTCGACGCGGAACCAGTGGTCGTAGATCGGCGCGAACAGGGCGCGGGCCCGGGCCCGCATCTGCTCGGACCGGCCCCACTCGTCGACGTCGGAACGGCGCGGATCGGCCAGCGGCTCGGGCTCCCGAGCGGGCATCGGCACGGGTACCAGGTGACCGGACCTGGCGGGCGCCTCGGTCGGGGGACGGGCCATGCTGCGATGGTAGGCCCCTCCCGTGAACGGGGGAATTCCGGACGATCACGCGGCAGCGGCGGGTGCCAGCCGCTCGAGGCCGGCCCGGCAGCCGGTGCGGGCCGGGCACCACGAGCAGTGGTGGCCGGCGTGGAGCCGGGTGGGCAACGTCCCCCAACGGGTCTCCGCCATGGCCGTCGCCGTCCGGATCACCCGTTCGGCCGCCGCGTCGAGCACGGCGGCGCTGACCGCCTCGACCACGGGCTGGCCGGCGTCGAGGTACACCGACGCCAGCCGTCGCGGCGGCAGACCGACTCGCAGCGCGTCGATCAGCGCGTAGAACCGGAGATCGTCGACGTGGTGGCGACGACGGTCGCCCGTCTTGAGGTCGATGATGACCTTGCCGGCGCGCAGGGCCTGGCCCAGGGTGAGATCCGGCTTGCCGACGAGCAGGATCCGGCCGCCGCACAGCTCGACCCGGGTGCGTCCGTCGACCACCGGCCGCCAGCGGGGCTTCAGCGGGGGGAAGCACTCCTCGAACGCCGTGACGAGCTCGACCGAGGCCGCCCGCAGCTCGGCCAACTCGACGGTGGAGAGCGTGCGCAGGAACCGGCCGGCGGACGAGTCGTCGTCGAGCAGGCGGCCGATCGCGGCATCGACGGCGCGACCAGGCTCGACCTCGCCCCGCCAGTTGAGGGCGAGCTCGATCGCCTTGTGGCTGACCGTGCCCCGGACCGAGGGCACCGACCACTCGAAGGGTGCGTCGAGCAGCGCCTGCCAGCGGCCGGGGCACGAGTCGAACGCCGCCAGCGGCGTCTTGCCCACCACCAGTACCCCGCCCTCGGGGATCAGCGTGGCCGCATCGGCCAGGCGCGCCTCGAGGCCGGCGCGCAAGGCGTCGGCCACCTCCGGTCCGAGCTCCTCGTCCTCGCCGGCCTGACGGCCGAGGAGGTCGATGACGCGCTGCTGGGCAGGTCGCAACGAGCGAGTCGACCGGGACGGGGCGGGAGCGAGGGACGGGGTCATGGCACCACCGTCGCACGAGGGGGGTGACAACAACCCGCCCTCGCCCGGTGCCCTAGCGTCGGGAGCGCTGTGGAGTCGTACCGGATCATCGCCCACCACGTCGACCTCGACGGTGTCCCCGTCGAGACCGGCTACGCCGACGTCTTCGTCGTGGTGCGGGAGGGCAACGACGGGCCCGAGCCCACCGACTGGGAGGCGCAGATCCGCACCGAACAGCGGTTGTCGGTGTCCCTCGCCCGCCACGACCTGGCGCTGGCGATCCCTGACGGCACGGTCCTGCGTGGGGCGGCCATCGTCCGCTTCACCGACGGCCACCTGCATCTGTTCCGGGGCGACGCCGACCTCGCGGGCTTCGAGCGGGCGCAGCTGGACTGAGCCGGCCGTCCGATCCGGTTCTGGCCGGTTCCCACCTGGGTATGGCGTGCGGGACCCACAGGGAGCCCCCGTGACCAGCCAGCCACCCACCACTGAAGATCCGGCGTCGTCCGCGCCCAGCGACGCCTCCCCGAGCCGGTTCCGCCGGACCTGGCGCTACGCCCGTTGGCCCGTGCTCGCCGGCGCAGTGCTGGTGGTCCTGTTCGCCTCGGCGGCGGCGTGGCTGTGGGTCACCACGGACCTCCCCGCCCCCGTGACCCCGGACGACTCGGCCGTGCTCCTCGACCGCAACGGCCAGGAGCTCGCCGTCCTCGCCCAGGACGGCCTGCGGCTGGAGGTGCAGCTCGACGAGATGGCTCCCAGCGTTCCCGACGCGCTCATCGCGGCCGAGGACCACCGCTTCTACCAACACGACGGGGTCGATCCGATCGGCATCGCCCGGGCGTTGTGGCACGACGTGCGTCACGACCAGGTCCAGGGGGGTTCGACGATCACCCAGCAACTGGTGAAGAACCTGTACCTCGACAACCGGCGCTCGCTCGGCCGCAAGGCCCGGGAGGCCGTGCTCGCCGTCAAGATCGAGCGGTCGTCGACCAAGGACGAGATCCTCGGGCAGTACCTCAACACCGTGTACTTCGGACGTGGCGCCTACGGCATCGAGGCCGCCGCCCGGACCTACTTCGGCCTCCATGCCTCCGACCTCCGACCCGATCAGTCGGCCCTGCTCGTGGGCCTGCTCCGGTCACCGGAGAACCTCGACCCGGCCGAAGCCCCTGACGCCGCGAAGAAGCGCCGGGACAGCGTGCTCGACGCCATGGGTCAGCTCGGAACGCTTGGCCCGGCCCAGGTGACCGAGGCGAAGCGACAGCCCATCGACGTCCAACCACCCAGCTCCCCGACCACGTTGAGCGCCGGCGTCGCCCCGCACTTCGTGGAGCACGTGCGGGCGCAGATCGTGGCCCGGTTCGGCGAGCGGGCGCTGTACGACCGAGGGCTGGTGATCCACACGACGCTCGACATCGCCGATCAGCGAGCTGCCGAGGCCGCCGTTGCGAAGAACCTGAACGACCCCGAGGACCCGCAGGCCTCCGTGATCGGAGTGGACAAGACCGGTGCGGTCCGGGCCTGGGTCGGCGGCAAGGACTTCGATGCGCTGCAACTCGACCTGGTCACCGACGAGGGCGGCTCGGGACGTCAGCCGGGTTCCACCTTCAAGCCGCTCGTGCTCGCGGCCAACCTCCAGGCCGGGTACGGCGCCGGGGAACGGTTCCAGGCACCAGGGGAGATCACGCTGGACATCCCTCCCGAGCCGTGGACGGTGTCCAACGCCGGAGGCCGTTCGTACGGGACCCTCACCTTGTTCGAGGGCACCGTGCACTCGGTGAACACGGTCTACGCGCAGGCCCTGGCCCAGGTCGGTCCGGACGCCGTGGCCCAGCTGGCGAAGAAGATGGGCGTGCAGCGCGACGTGCCGGCCAATCCGTCGATCGCCCTCGGCGCCGACGAGGTCTCGCCGTACGAGCTGGCCACCGTGTACTCGACCTTCGCTCGCTCGGGCACCCGCATCGATCCGTTCACCTACACGAAGGTCGAGACGCGCGACGGCGACGTCCTCTGGGACCTCGGCGCACCCGACAGCAGTACCGCGCTCGAGGCGAACATCGCCGACACGGTCAGTACGGTCCTCAGCGAGGTGCCGAAGCGGGGGACGGCGACCCGCGCCGCGCTGGATCGTCCGATGGCAGCCAAGACCGGCACCACGCAGCGCAACGCCGACGCCTGGCTCGCCGGCTACACCCCGGAGTACACCGCCATCGTCTGGGTCGGCTACGCCGACGGGAACCAGACCATGGAAACGGTCGACGGCGAGCGCGTGCAGGGTGGGTCCATCCCGGCGCAGATCTGGCACGACTTCATGAGCGTCGCGTTGGCTGACGTCCCGCCGACACCGTTCCCCGACCCTGATCCCGCCCTGCTCGCCGACACCATTCCCGACGATGCCGGGGCCCGCTCCCTCGGCATCACCTCGACGACCACGACGGCCCCGGAGGACACCACGACCTCGTCGTCGTCGTCGTCGTCATCGTCTTCCTCGACGACGACGTCCTCGACGACCACGTCCACGTCGTCCACCACCGCGCCCCGTCGGTCGACCACCACCACATCCAAGCCAGACCGCGACCACCACCACCTCCACGGCGCCGAAGGCCGCTGCGTAACCTTCCGGCCGAGCCCGGGTGGCGGAACTGGCAGACGCAGAGGGCTTAAACCCCTCGGCTCCTCAGGGAGCGTGCGGGTTCGAACCCCGCCCCGGGCACGCACTGACCTGCGAAAACGTGTCGAACGGCGGTCCTCTCGCTCGAGGGTCTGAGGCTAGAATCGCCATTTGCTAACGAGATGCTAACGAGCCTGTTAGCATCCGGTCGGTGCAGGGGCACGTATACAAGCGGGGGAAGGGGTGGACCTACGTCGCCGACGCAGGTCGAGATCCCGCGACCGGCCGGCGGCGGCAGCGCAGCAAGGGCGGGTTCCGCACCCGCAAGGCGGCCGAGGCGGCGATGCGCGAGTACCTCCACGCGCGCGAGTCGGGTCAGCTCACCGAGCACACCTCGGCCACGGTGGGCGAGTACCTCGAGCAGTGGATGGCCAACCAGGAGCCGACTGCTCGCAAGACCACCTTCCGGGGCTACAAGCAGGATCTCGAACGAGTGATCCGCGTCCTCGGCCACGTCCGACTGCAGGAGCTCACACCGATGCAGCTCGAGACTGCCTACGCCGAGATGATGAAGTCCGGCTCGGCCCACGGCGGGAAGCTGTCGGCCAAGACCGTCTACAACGCCCACTCGTCACTGCGGAAGGCGCTCAACGACGGCGTCCGACTCGGCGTGCTCATCCGCAACCCGGCGACCGCCGCGCGCCCACCGAAGCGGACCAAGCCCGAGATGGAGACCTGGACCGCCGCTCAGCTCGGCGAGTTCCTCGCCGGCGTCGAGGACGATCCGCTCCACGCCGCCTACGTCCTCATCGGCACGACCGGCATGCGGCGCGGCGAGGCCATGGGGCTCCGATGGCAGGACGTCGACCTCGACGCCGGCTTCGTCCGCATCCGCCAGACCCTCACGACCGTGAACGACCGGCTCGTCTTCGACACCACCAAGACGGACAAGAGCCGCCGCCGCATCAGCCTCGACGAATCGACCGTCGCCGCGCTCCGTCGCCACCGGGCCCGCCAGGCCGAGGACCGCTTGCTGGTGGGGGAGGGCTGGGACGACTCGAACGATCTCGTCTTCACCCAAGCCGACGGCAGCCCGGTTCACCCCGATCGGTGGACGCGTGCGTTCAAGCGTCACGTGAAGCGACTCGGTCTTCCCGAACTCCGCGGCCCCCACTCGCTCCGCCACACATGGGCCACGCTCGCCCTCGAGGCCGGGATCCACCCCAAGGTGGTGAGCGAGCGCCTCGGCCACTCCACGATCTCGATCACCCTCGACACCTACAGCCACGTCGTCGAGGGCATGGACGCCGATGCAGCAACGCTCGTCGCCGACCAGATCTTCAAGGCGCCGACGAAGTCGAAGAAGGCCGAGTCGTGAGCAATCGGTTCGTCTTCATCGACGAGAGCCTGCGATCGAACCGGTATCTGCTCTGTGGCGTGACCGTCGCTGCCGAGGACGCGGGTCAGCTTCGGCGGGACGTGCGCGGCATGCTGCTCGCCGGCCAGCGTCGGCTCCACTTCAAGCTCGAAGGGAAGCGCCGCCGCCGTGTGGTTCTCGACCAGCTCGTCGTGCTCGACCTGGAGGTCGTGATCGTGCAGACCCGGATCACCTCAACGCGCTCCGCGGAGAACGCTCGGGCCGAGTGTCTCGGTGTACTGGTCGAGCAGACCCAGTCTGGCGGTCGGGACGCCACGCTCTACATCGAGCGACGTGACGGTCTCGACCATCACGATCGGGAGACGATCGTCCGGGCCCGACGCCGCCAGCCGACCCTCAACTTCGAGCACCTTCGCCCGCACGGCGACCCGCTCCTGTGGGTTCCCGATGCGTTCGCCTGGGCAGTCGGTGCCCGAGGTGAGTGGCTCGACCGGGTGCGGGACGTGGTTACCGTGCGCGACGTGGACTGAAAAAGCCGCAAACCCAGCCTTCGACCGTCCGGACGTCAGCTGGGTTCACTTCCGCAGGCCCTGGGCCCTTGGCTGTGTCACATTCTCGCACGAGAACGAGCGCCTGCCAACGTCATTGTCACGGCTTCGCCACCCCGCCGCCGGACGGATCAGCAACCTCCACACCAATGCACCCATCCGGGGGCGGCCGCCGACGGCGACCATGCCGGGACGGCCGAGGGCCCCGGAGACACGCCGCATGAGTCAGACACGAATTTGCATCCTCGATGCGCCGAGGAGTTCGTGAACGATCGCGTGAACGCCGCGCCCCGCTTCGTGTTCCGTGTCGGATCCACCGGACACGGCGTTCCTGGACGCGCCGCCGATGCCGCGGTTATCCGGCGTGCATCGCACGCTCAGATCCGGCAGTTGGGGCGCCGCTGAGACCGTTTCCTCGGAACATTGTCCCTGCAGGACCGCATGTGAACGTGCAGGGACGAAGCTGCGAAGCACGCGCCGACGTGCCGATAGCGACGGCGTCGTGCTTGGGATAACAGCGTCCCCGGGGATATGACGAGCCCGTCCTGCTAACGAGGCGCGAACGAACGCCCTGAAATCGGGTGTCACAGGCCGGCACCAGATGGATGGCGCCTGTCGCGAAAGCCCAGCTCAGCGGCATGATCTGGCACTGGTCGACACCAGATGTCACGGCGAATGAGCGTCTTAAACCCCTCGGCTCCTCAGGGAGCGTGCGGGTTCGAACCCCGCCCCGGGCACGCTGCGCTCCGCCGGCACCGAGCCCGGCACGCCGAGGATCGACTGCTGATGGCCAGGAGGCCCAGGTTCTGGGACGCGGCACACGCCCTCCATGAGCGCGCACGCGGCCCAGGACGTCGATGCGGAGCGCGCACCGAGGCTTCGATCGCGCCTGGCCGACCATCCGGGGCGGAGCTCGCGACCGGCGGGTTCTCCACCGGCGGCGGCTCGGGTAGGGCCCGCTCGTGGCTTCGTTGACCCGCAAGATCACCAACGCGATCCTGGCCGGCGCCGCCGGCACCATCGCCATGGACCTGTTCCAGTACCGCCGACAACGCGACGAGACCAGCGCCGCCGACTTCGTCGACTGGGAGCTGAGCGGTGACGTCGACAGCTTCGAGGAGGCCGGCGCCCCGGCCAGAGTTCGGTCGCCGCCTGGCGTCGCTGGTGGGCGTGGACCTGCCCGACTCGGCGGCCGGCACCACGACCGATGTCGTGCACTGGCTCACCGGGACGAGCTACGCCGCCATGGTGCAGCCGGTGATCGACCGGCGCCGCAACGTGGCGGCGAGTGCGCTGGCCACCGGTGTCGGGTCCTGGGCCAACAGCTACCTCGTCCTCGGTGCCATGGGCCTGTACCAACCGATCTGGGAGTACGACAGGAAGACGCTGGCGAAGGACCTCAGCGCCCACCTGGTGTTCGGCGCGGTGACCGCGACCGTGTACCGGGCCCTCGCCCTCCGCGACGGCTGAGCTGGGTACCGCCCCGAGCGGACCCAGACGGAAGATGATGAATATGCGTCATTGTCCGGTTGGGGCGGTCTTCGTACCCTGTGTTCGACCGACCACAGAGCGTGGCGGGGGAGAGAGGCCGGAACATGGACGAGCGAGCGGATGCGTTGGCGGTCGCCAACGCTCGCCTCGACGAGCTGAACCGTGCCCTCGAGCAGACCAACGCCGAACTGCACCGTTCCAACGAGGAGCTGCAACGCTTCGCCTACGTCGCCTCCCACGACCTGAAGGAACCCTTGCGGGTCATCGCCGGCCACGTGGAGCTGCTGGCTCGGCGCCTCGACGACCAGCTCGACGACGAGGCCCGGACGTGGATGCGCTTCGTCACCGACGGGTCCCGGCGGATGCGGGACCTCATCGACGACCTCCTGCGGTACTCCCGGGTCGCCACCCAGCGGACCGACCCCGTCCCGGTCGACCTGCGGGCGGCGGCGAGCGATGCCGTGCGTGCGCACCAGTCGGCGATCGACGACGCCGGTGCCGATGTCTGCATCGGTGAGCTGCCGACGGTCGTGGGCGATCCCTCGCAGATCGGCCAGCTGATCGCCAACCTGCTGTCCAACGCCCTGCACTACCGCCATCCCGACCGGACGTTGCGCATCGACATCGTGGCGACGGATGGCGACGACGACTGGGCGGAGGTGTCGGTCGTCGACAACGGCACGGGCATCGACCCCGAGCACCGCGAGCGCGCCTTCGAGATGTTCAAGCGACTCCAGCCCCGCGACGACGTCGCCGGCACCGGCATGGGTCTGGCCCTGTGCCGCCGGATCATCGAGGTCCACGGTGGCCGCATCTGGATCGACGACGGCGTCGACGGTGGGATCGCCGTGCGGTTCCGCCTGCCCGAGACCGCCTCCCCCGAGGAACACCATGAACGAACCCATCCCCCGTCCCGTGCAGATCAAGCCGGTGCAGATCCTCCTCGTCGAGGACAGCCCCGGCGACGTCAGCCTGACCCGGGCGGCGCTGGCCGATTCCCGCATCGCCAACGACCTCCACGTGGTGGGCGACGGCGACCTCGCCTTGGAGTTCCTGCGGGCGCCCGGAGACTCGGCCAGCCCTCGTCCGGACCTGGTGCTCCTCGACCTCAACCTGCCCCGCACCGACGGGCGTGAGGTCCTGCGCCAGATGAAGGAGGATCCGCTCCTGCGCCGGATCCCGGTCATCGTGCTGACCAGTTCCGCCGACGAGGCCGATGTGCTCAAGTCCTACGACCTGCACGCCAACAGCTACGTCACCAAGCCGATCGACTTCGAGGAATTCCTCTCGGCCGTCCGGACCATCGAGGACTTCTGGCTGTCGATCGTGCGACTGCCCCCGGCATGACTGCATGGCCAGTGTCGCTACCGGTTCCGCCGGTCGCGACCGGCGGAGCAGACGCCATCAGCGTGTTGCTGGTCGAGGACCAGCCCGGCGACGCCAGCCTCGTGCAGGCCCTGCTGGCCAGCAGCGTCACCTCGTTCGAGGTCCACCACGTGGAGACCCTGGCGGGGGCGCTGACCGTCGTCGCCGACGTCGATTGCGTCCTCCTGGATCTCGGCCTCCCCGACGCCGATGGCCTCGAGGCCCTCGATGGCCTGGTCGCCGTGCTCGACCACCCGGCGGTCGTGGTGTTGACCGGGCGGTCGGATCGGTCGCTGGGCGTCGAGGCCACTGCGCACGGCGCCACCGACTACCTCTCCAAGGACTTCCTCGGCACCGACCTGCTCGAGAACGTCATCCGGCGGTCGATGGAGCGCAACCGGGTCCAGCGGCTCCTCGAACACAGCGAGCAACGCTTCCGCGAGGTGGTGGGCGCCCTCCGCGAAGCGGTGCTGCTCTTCGACGAGGAGTACCGGATCTTCGCGGCCAACCCGGCCTGCGAGGAGCTCACCGGATGGTCGGCGGACGAGCTGATGGGTCGCAGCCTGTTCGACTCCGACCTGCGTCTCGCCGACGAGGAGGGGACGCCGCTCCACCTCGAGCATCCCCATGTGCTGGCTGCCGCGTCGGGAGCGGGGGTGCTGGGTGCCGTGATGCGGCTCCGCCACCGGTCGGGGGAGACGCGGTGGCTCGACGTGAACAATGTGCTGATCGTGCCGGAGGGGTCCGGTCCGCCGTACATGGTGGCGTCGTGTCGTGACGTCACGGCGTGGCGGACGCTGCGGCAACAGCTGGTGCGGCTGTCGCAGCTGCAGGCCACGGCCGCGGCGGTCAGCCGCGAGGTGCTCCGTCAGGAGTCGCCGGACGGTCTCGTCGTCGCCGCCGCGCGGACCATGTACGACAGCCCGCTGTTCTCCGTCGTCACCGCGTGGAGGATCGACGCCGGTGGCGACCAGGTGACGCTGCTGCACCGAGGCCGGCACTGGAACGACGCCGACGACGATGCCGAGCTGGCCCGGCTCGTGTTCGAGGCGACCGAAGGTGCGGGCCCGGTCGCCGACGTCGATGTCCCCGGTCTCGGGCCTGCCGTCGCCATTGCCATCTCGCGAGCGGGCGGGACCTACATCGTGTTGCTGGATGATTCCGCCGATCCGGATCGGCCGGTACTGGGACAGATCGCCAACGACCTCTTCCTCGGTCTGCAATCGGTCGACCAAGCCGCCCAGCGCCGGGAAGCCGAGCAGGCGCAGCGAGCGTCGGAAGCCCGGTTCCGCACCTTGCTGCGCCACTCCCGCGACACGGTGGTGATCGTCAGCGCGAACGGGACCATCAGCTACATCAGCCCGGCGGTGCGCCAGCTCACGGGGCACGACCCGTCCGAGCTCATCGGGCTTCCCGTCACCGCCCTCCTCACCGGTGACGAGCGGGAGCTGGCCCTGCGTCGCTTCGAGTCGCTGCTCCGGCGGGAGCCCGACCCTCGTCGGTACCGCTACGAGCTCCGCGCCGTCGACGGCAGCAAGCGACTGGTGGAGGTGTCCGCCGTCCCGCTCTTCGACGATCCGGCCATCGACGGCGTCATGCTCGACGTCCACGACGTCACGGAGGCCGTCAACCGGGTGGAGGCGTTGCGCGAGAGCGAGCAACGGCACCGCGCCATCGTCGACACGGCTCCCTCCGGCATCCTCACCGTCGATGCCGCCGGCATCATCACGTTCGCCAACCCGCAGGCCAGCGACATCATCGGACTTCCGGTCCAGGACATCGTCGGCAAGCCACCGGTCGAATTGGTCAGCTCGGAGCACCAGAGCGCGTTCCGGACGTCGTTCCGGCGCCTGGCCGACGGGGAGGCGGGCGACTACGAGCTCGAGCTGCACCGCCACGACGGCGAGGTGCGCTGGGTCCACCTGCGCTCGCGTGAGTTGCACGGCGCCGACGGCGTTGTCACCGGCGCGCTCGTCATGGCCAGCGACGTCACTTCGCGCCGCCGGATCGAGGACCGGGTCCGGTTCCAGGCCGAGCTCCTGGACGTCGTCGGCGAGGCGGTGCTGGCCACCGACGTCGACGGCCTGATCATCTACTGGAACGCCGCCGCGGGTCGGCTCTACGGGTGGTCGTCCGACGAGGTGCTGGGTCTTCCGGTGGTCGAGATCACGCCGTCGTCGGCCACCAAGGCACAGGCCGAACACATCATGGCCGCCATGCGCCAGGGGGAGTCGTGGTCGGGTGAGTTCGAGGTCCGTCGTCGGAACGGCACGACGTTCCCGGCGCTCGTCTCGAACAGTCCGATCCACGACGAGTCGGGAGCGCTGATCGGCATGATCGGGGTGTCGATCGACATCACCGACCGGGTCCGGGGCGAGGAGGCGATGGCGCAGCGGGCGGCGCAACACGAGGCCATCGCCGCGGTCGGCGAGCTGGCCGTCAGCGGCACGGCGACGGCGGAACTGTTCCATGCCGCCGTACGGCGCGCCACAGAAGCGCTCCACGCCGACGTCGGCGAGCTCGTGCTCGGCGAACGGGGGTCCGACGTGTTGCGCCTCGCCGCCAGTGCCGGCATTCCCGACGGCGCCGAGGGGGTCCGCTGGACCCGCGACGATCGCTGGCTCGCCGGCCACGTGATGGCCGTGAACCGGCCCGTGGTGGTCGACGACATCACGGCCGAGAAGCGGTTCGGGATCCCCAGCTTCCTCGTCGCCACCGGAGCGATCAGCGGGGTGCTGGTGGCGCTCCGGATCCAGGGCGGCGCCGTGGGCGTCCTGGGGGTGTTCAGCCGGGAGCGGCGGGCCTTCGACGACAACGACATCAACGTCTTGCAGAGCATCGCCAACGTGGTCGCGCACGCCCTCGAACGTGACGAGGCGCAAAAAGAGATCGGTCGCCGGGCCGTGACGGACGAGTTGACCGGGCTGGCCAACCGGGCCCTGTACCTCGACCGTCTCGATCACGCGTTGCGGCGGCGCTCCCGGCGGGAGGGCGACATCGCCGTGCTCTTCGCCGACATCGACCGGTTCAAGGACGTCAACGACGCCCTCGGTCACGCCGCCGGCGACGAGCTCCTGCGCGGGGTCTGCCGCGTCCTCGTGAACGAGGTCCGAGATCAGGACACGGTGGCCCGGTTCGGCGGAGACGAGTTCGCCATCCTCTGCGAGGGGCTCGAGGGGGCCGAACACGCCATGGCGCTCGCGGCCCGCATCGTCGACGGCTTGGGCAGCACACCGATCGAGGTCGAAGGCCGCGTCATACACGTCTCGGCGAGCATGGGAGTGGTGGTTCCCGACGTCGACTCGCCCTCACCGGGAGCGGTGCTACGGGATGCCGACTCGGCCATGTACCGGGCGAAGGCCGCCGGCGGTGGGCGGGTGGAGCTGTTCGACGAGAGCCTCCGCGAACAGCTCGTGCGCCGCCTGGACCTCATCAACGAGCTGCGGACGGCCATCCACGGCGACCAGCTCGAGCTCCACTACCAACCGGAGGTCGACCTCGCCACGGGCGAGTTGGTGTGGGCCGAGGCGCTCGTGCGCTGGCGCCACCCGGAGCGTGGTCTGCTCCAACCGGACTCCTTCATCGGACTGGCCGAGGAGACCGGCTTGGTGGTGCCGCTCGGCAACTGGGTCCTCGAGACGGCCGTGAAGCAGCTGGTCGAGTGGCGGAGCGCCCCGCCCGGATGCGTCCCGACGTCGGTCTCGGTCAACGTGTCCGCCCGCCAACTCGTCGAGGGTGATCTCGTGGCGCGCACCGAGTCGCTCCTCGACAGCTCCGGGATCGACCCGGCCTCGCTGTGGTTCGAGCTCACGGAGACGGCGCTGTTCCGGGACCCCGCCCGTGGCCTCGCTGCGCTGCACGATCTCAAGGCACTGGGCGTCGGGCTGTCCATCGACGACTTCGGCACCGGGTACTCGTCGCTGGCCTACGCCCAACAGTTGCCCGTCGACGCGCTCAAGATCGACCGGTCCTTCGTGTCCGGCATCGGCAGCGACCTGCGCGACGAGGGGATCGTGCGGGCCGTCATCGAGATGGCCCACTCCTTCGGGATCCTGGCCATCGCCGAAGGGGTCGCCACGGTCCAGCAGCTCGACGCCCTCCGCCGGTACGGCTGCGACCTCGCCCAGGGTTACCTCCTCGGCCGGCCCGGCACCGCCGCCACGATCGAGGCGTGGACCACGCGGTGGCACGAGCAGAACATCGTCCGCGACCGGGCCACGCGGGCCGAGCGAGCATCGCCCGGCGGTACGCCACTGAGTGAGTCCTCACTCAGCTAGGGTCACGGCGTGAACCGGACCGCATCCCCCCAGGCCGGCCGATCCTCGGCCCTGCCCCCGGACGAGCGCCGGCTCTCCATCGTCGAGGCCGCGTTGCCCCTGGTGTTGGAGCGGGGCGAGGGGGTCACCACCCGCCAGATCGCCGAAGCGGCCGGCATCGCCGAGGGCACGATCTTCCGCGTCTTCCCCGACAAGGACGCCCTGCTGTCCGCCGTGCTCGACGCGGCGCTCGACACCACGGTCTTCGACGCCCGGTTGGCCGCGATCGACGACACGTTGGCCTTCGAGGAGCGCCTGGTGGCCGCCACGGAGGTCGTCGCCGAGCGGATCGTGCTCGTCTGGCGGCTCATCTCGAACCTCGGCCCGCGGCTTCGTGAGCAGGCCGCACGGCCCCTCGCTGACAGCGCCGAGCTCGCCGCCATCTTCGAGCCGGAGGCGCATCGGCTCTCCATGCCGCCGGCCGAGGCCGCCCGGCTGCTGCGAGCCCTGACCTTGTCGACCACCCACCCCATGCTGGCGCCCGAGCCCATGCCCGCGGCCAGGATCGTGGAACTGCTCCTCCACGGCGTGGAGGGGACCCGATGAGCCTGCGCCGCCTCCTGCGATCGCACCTCGGTCCGTACGGCAAGCTCCTCGGCATCGTGGTCGTGCTCCAGGCGGTGCAGACCTTCGCCTCGCTGACGCTGCCGACCCTGAGCGCCGACATCATCGACAAGGGGGTCATCCCCGGCGACAGCGGCTACATCCGCAAGACCGGGCTGGTGATGCTCGGCTTCACGGTGATCCAGGGCGTGTTCGCCATCGGTGCCACCTGGTACGGCGCCCGGGCCGCGATGAGCTTCGGCCGCGACGTCCGTCGGGACCTGTTCCACCAGGTGATCGGGTACTCCGCCGAGGAGGTGGGCCACTTCGGGGCGCCGTCGCTCATCACCCGCATCACGAACGACGTGCAGCAGGTCCAGATCATGGTGGTGACGGCGTGCACGATGATGATCGCCGCACCGCTGACGATGGTGATCGGCGTGATCATGGCCCTGCGGGAAGACGTGGGTCTGTCGATCGTCGTGTTCGTCTCGATGCCCCTCGCCGTGCTGATCCTCGGCAACGTGGTCCGCAAGATGGTGCCGGCGTTCCAGGCCATGCAGGAGCGGATCGACCGGGTCAACCGGGTGTTGCGCGAGCAGATCACCGGCATCCGGGTCGTCCGGGCCTTCGTGCGCGAACCGGAGGAGGTCGCCCGCTTCGAGCAGGCCAACGACGACCTCACCGAGACGTCGTTGCGAACGGGCCGACTGATGGCGGCCATGTTCCCCACCGTGATGTTCATCATCAACATCTCGAGCATCGGGGTGCTGTGGGTCGGCGCCGACCGCATCGCCACCGGCGACCTGGGGCTCGGGTCGCTCATCGCCTACCTGAGCTACCTCATCCAGATCCTGATGGCCGTCGTCATGGCCACCTTCATGGTGTCGATGATCCCGCGCGCGGCCGTGGCCGCCGAGCGCATCGAGGAGGTCCTGGCCACGCCCACCTCCGTCCGCCAGCCAGCGGCGCCCGTCACCGCCGTCCCGGCGCACGGCACGCTCGAGTTCCGCGATGTGGAGTTCCGCTATCCCGGCGCCGAGGCGCCGGTGCTGCGCGACATCTCGTTCCGGGTCGAGGCCGGCACGACCACGGCGGTGATCGGAAGCACCGGGGCGGGCAAGACGACGCTGGTGAACCTCGTCCCCCGGCTCTTCGACGTCACCGCCGGTGCGGTCCTCGTCGACGGCGTCGACGTGCGCGACCTCGATCTCGACCTGCTGTGGAGCAAGGTCGGCTACATCCCGCAGAAGCCCTACCTGTTCTCGGGCACCGTGGCATCGAACCTGCGCTACGGCCGGCCCGATGCCACCGACGACGAGATGTGGGAGGCGCTGGAGATCGCCCAGGCCGCCGACTTCGTCCGGGCCATGCCCCACGGCCTCGACAGCGAGATCAGCCAGGGTGGCACCAGCGTGTCCGGCGGCCAGCGCCAGCGGCTCTCGATCGCCCGGGCCCTGGTGGTGAAGCCGGAGATCTACGTCTTCGACGACTCCTTCTCCGCCCTCGACCTCGCCACCGACGCCCGCCTGCGGGCGGCCCTGGCGCCCCACATCACGCAGGCGGCCACGCTGATCGTGGCGCAGCGCGTGTCGACCATCATCGGTGCCGGCCAGATCATCGTGCTCGAGGACGGCGACATCGTCGGACGGGGAACCCACGAGGAGCTCATGGTCAGCTGCCCCACGTACCTCGAGATCGTCGATTCGCAGGCGGGCCGGGAGACGGCGGCATGAACGACAAGGACCGCGAGCGCCGCATCCTCGAGGCGGGTGGAACGCCCACCGAGCGCCGCCGGGGAAGCGGCATGGGCGGCGCCATCGGGATGCCGTCGGAGAAGACGGACGACTTCGGGCTGGCGTTGCGTCGCCTCTGGGGTCTGCTCTCCACCGAGCGGTTGCGGCTGGTGGTCGTCCTCTTCCTGACCGTCTCCAGCGTGGCCCTCGTCGTGGTGGGCCCCAAGCTGCTCGGCCGGGCCACCGACGTCATCTTCCGCGGGGTCATCGGCGGTGGCGGCATCGACTTCGGTCGGCTGCACCACGAGCTCGAGCTCGTCGCCGCGCTCTACCTCGGCTCCATGGCGCTGTCCTACGCGCAGGCCTACATCCTCGCCGGCGTCGTGCAGCGGTCCATGCAGTCGCTGCGCTCGGCGGTGGAGACCAAGCTGAACCGCCTGCCGCTCGCCTACGTCGACGGCCAACCCCGCGGCGACCTCCTCAGCCGGGTCACCAACGACATCGACAACCTGGCCCAGAGCCTCCAGCAGACGATCAGCCAGATCCTCGTGTCCACGCTCACGTTGGTGGGCGTGGTCGTCATGATGTTCACGATCTCGCCGCTGTTGGCCGTGGTGTCGTTGATCACGGTGCCCGGATCCCTGTGGGCGATGAAGTCCATCGGCGCCCGGGCGCGACCGCGGTTCATGGCGCAGTGGATGCACACCGGTGAGCTCAACGCGCAGGTCGAGGAGGCCTTCACCGGCCACGCCATCGTGAAGAGCTTCGGGCGCCAGCGAGAGGTCGAGGAGCGGTTCCGGGAGACGAACGACGAGCTGTTCGAGGCCAGCTTCGGCGCCCAGTTCACCGTCAGCCTCATCCAGCCCGCCATGTTGTTCATGGGCAACCTGCAGTACGCCATCATCGCCGTGGTCGGCGGGTTGCGGATCGCCTCGGGTGCCATCACCGTCGGCGACATGCAGGCGTTCATCCAGTACGCCCGGCAGTTCTCCCAGCCGCTCACTCACCTGGCATCGATGGCCACGGTGTTCCAGTCCGGCATCGCCTCGCTGGAGCGGGTGCTCGAGTTCCTCGACGCCGAGGAGCAGAGCGAGGAGCAGGAACCCACCGTGGCGCCGCCGCCGGTCCGCGGTCGGATCGTGTTCGACGACGTCCACTTCTCCTACGTCCCGGGGTCCCCGCTGATCGAAGGGCTGTCCGTGGCGGCCGAACCGGGGCAGACGATCGCCATCGTCGGGCCCACAGGCGCCGGCAAGACCACGCTCGTCAACCTCATCATGCGGTTCTACGAGCTCGATTCCGGGTCGATCACCCTCGACGGCCGCGACATCTCGTCCTTCCCCCGGGCGGAGCTGCGGTCCAAGGTGGGCATGGTCCTCCAGGACACGTGGCTCTTCGGCGGAACCATCAGCGACAACATCGCCTACGGCAACCCCGAGGCCACGGAGGAACAGATCCACGAGGCGGCGCGGGTGACCTACGTCGACCGCTTCGTGCACACCCTGCCCGACGGCTACGACACGCTCATCAACGAGGAGGGCGACAACATCTCGGCCGGCGAGAAGCAGCTGCTGACCATCGCCCGCGCCTTCCTCGCCGACCCGTCGATCCTCATCCTCGACGAGGCCACCAGCTCCGTCGACACCCGCACCGAGATGCTGATCCAGGAAGCCATGAACGCCCTGCGGGCCAACCGCACCAGCTTCGTCATCGCCCACCGGCTGTCGACGATCCGGGGCGCCGACGTGATCCTCGTGATGGAGCACGGCCAGATCGTCGAGCAGGGGAACCACGAGGGCCTGCTCCGGAGCGAAGGGGCCTACGCCCGGCTGTACAACTCCCAGTTCGCCGGCGCTGCGGTCGAGGTCACCTGATCCCCTCGCTCCCGAGCGCCGCCGGCGCCTGTCCGGATTCGTGACCTTGGACCCTTCCGGCGCCCCGCCGCGGTGGGCGACGGTGGGGTCATGCCCGAGCTCATCGGTGATCCGGGCTGGGGGAAGCACCGCAACCGCCGCGTCCTGGTCGAGGCGGCGACGTGGAGCCACCGCCAGGCCCTGACCCAGGTCCTCCACGACGCCGGTTACTCGACGGTGGCCTGCGCCGGCCCGGCCGGTGCCGACGAGCGGTGCCCGCTGGTGGCCGGCGCCGGATGCCAGGCGGCCGAGGAAGCCGACGTCATCGTCCAAGCGCTCCAGCCGGCCGACCACCGCAACCGCGAGATGTTCGCGCGCCCACCGCCGTCGGGTGCCGAATCCGCCCCTCGTCGTGGAGGTGCCGGCCCGGGTCGTCGAGCGCAACCCCGACGACTACGAGGGCTGCATCGTCGTGCCGAGCCCGATGACGCCGGCGGCGCTGCTCAGCGCCGTGGCCGAGGCGCTGGGGGAGTGAGCCCGTCGCTCAGCCGCGGAGCACGTTGGCGTAGATGATCCAGGCCAGCGAGCGACTTCGCGGTCAACGACAGGACGATGTAGGCGACCTCGCCGAACAGGTACGACCGCCACCACGCCACCTGGCGGTACTGGAATGCCTGGTTGAGCGCGAACGCCGTGAACAGCACGAGCTGGAATCCGGTGATGGCGTAGACGAAACCGGGCACCTGGGCGGCGCCGAGCACATACCACCCCACGGCCACCCACGGCCCGATGCCGGCGAGGCAGCCGAACCAGAACGCGCTCCAGTCGGCGTTGCCGGGCCGCTGGTGCTTCTCCATCAGCAGCCCGAACAGGATCATGGCCGCGTTCGCCGTGAACAGTCCGATCACCGCTCCGATGTCGCGCACGCCGACGAAGAGCCCGATGAGCACGATCATCAGCGATGCGCTCAGCGAGTACTCGGCCCAGCGGAACAGGTTCATGCCGCGCGCGAGCTGGCGTTCGTAGCGGTCGCGGATCCCGGGTGCGGCGACGAGGAGATGGTCGGCGGCGGCGAGGAACAGGAACACCGCCACGGCCGGCGCGATGCGCACGTCGAACGCCACGTCGGGCTGAACGCCCTTTGTCACCAGGATGGGATCGTCGGAGAGGTACCCGGCCGTGACCGGCAGCGACAGGTCGTTGCCGATCACCACCATCAGTACGGCCTGCGCCAGGTGCACGACACCGACCACCACGTTGAGCACGCGGAGCCGCCGACGGTCGTGTGCGCCGAGGCCGTCCCGATTGCCGTCGGTCACCTGGTCCCCGTCCGCCGCTGCCACGACCTCGTTCTACCGGCTCGCATGTCGCGGCGCACGGGCCTTGCGTCCCGGTACTCACGCGGCTGAACGGCGGCAGCCGGATCCCCTACGCTCCGGCGCGGTGGCGGCAGGAACATCGCGTCGCCACACGGGACCGATCGAGGAGCGACGTCGTGGGACTGATCAACAAGCTCAAGGGCGAACTGGTCGACATCATCGAGTGGATCGACGACAGCCGCTCGACGCTGGCGTGGCGCTTCCCCCGCTACCAGAACGAGATCAAGAACGGCGCCCAGCTGATCGTCCGCGAGGGCCAGCAGGCGGTCTTCGTCTACCGCGGCCAGATCGCCGACGTCGTTCGACGCCCGGCAACTACGAGCTGACCAGCCGAGAACCTGCCGATCCTGGGCGACGCTGCAGGGCTGGAAGCACGGCTTCAACAGCCCGTTCCGGTCCGAGGTGTACTTCCTCAACACCCGCCAGGTCACCGACCTGCGCTGGGGCACCCCGCAGCCGGTCACGGTCCGCGACCCCGACTTCAAGATGGTCCAGGTCCGGGCCAACGGCCTGTGCGTCGTCCGATCGCCGACGCCGAGATCTTCCTGCGCGAGGTCATCGGCACCGACTCGGCGGTCGAGGCCGAGGAGATCACCGAGCTGCTCCGCCGGGTCATCACGATGGCCTTCAGCGACATGGTCCTCGAGACCGGGCTCGGCGCCATCGACCTCCAGGGCCGCAGGTCGAGCTGTCGGACAAGCTGCGCGAGTTCGTCCAGGAACGGGTCGACGACGAGTTCGGTCTCGAGATCACCCGGTGACGATGAACATCTCGCTGCCCGGACGAGATCACCCAGGCGATGACCCGCGGCGTCGCCGAGGGCGTCGAGGCGGGCGGCTACGTCCACAACGTCGGCGACGTGAGCGGCTCCAGCAGGTCCGGGCCGCCGACGCCATGCTCGCCGCGGCCGAGAACGAGGGCGGCGTCGGCGTCATGGGCGACGCCATGCAGATGGGCATGGGCATCGCCATGGCCGGCCAGATGGCCAACCAGTGGGCGGCATGGCCAGCCGGGCCAGGCGCGCAGCCGCCGCCGGCCGGCCCGCGGCGGTCCGCCGCCGCTGCCCGGCCAGACGCTGTACCACGTCGAGCATGAGCGGCCAGCGCCGGCGGCCCGTACAACATGGCGCAGATGCAGGCCGGCATGCCAGACGGCCAGGTGACCGCGGCCGACCCTGGTGTGGACCAACGGCATGGCCGGTTGGGCGCCCGCCCAGCACGGTGCCCGAGCTGGCGCCGCTGTTCGCCGCCCCGCCGCCGATGCCGCCCACCGACGGCGACGCCACCGCCGCCGCCGCCGTCCGCGCCGACCGGCCCGATCCGGCCCGAGGCGCGACCGATGGCACGACGCCACCGCCTCCGCCGACGAGCCGCCACCGCCGCGGCCCCGCCCCGCCGCCGCCGCCCGGCCGCGTCCGGCGGCCCGCCGCCGCTGCCCGCGCCGGCGGCCGCACCACCCGCCGCCACCGCTCCGAGCGACCGAGGTCGACGACGACCGCGTCCGACCGGACGACGATCGCCAGGCCGAGCTCGGGCGCTGATCCACCAGCACCGAGCACACCCGCACCTATCCGTGCGCGCATGCGGCGGCGAGCTGGTGTTCGACATCGCCGAGCCAGAAGCTGAAGTGCCCGCACTGCGGCAACATCCAGGACATCGTCGAGGACGAGGGTCGAGGTCGCTCGAGCAGGACCTCCGCGGCGCGCGCCATCGACCGCGCTGCGCAGCGGTCGACCGAACGGCGCGGCGTCGATGGCCGAGCGAGAAGGAGGTCGTCTGCCAGAACTGCGGTGGCCACACCACCTTCTCCGGCAGCCTGACCGCGACCCGCTGCCCGTACTGCGCCACGCCCGATCCAGCGCGACGACGTCCACGACGCCCCGAGCGGCTCCCGGTCGACGGCGTGCTGCCGTTCCAGGTCGACGACGACAGCCGCGCAAGGAGCTGATCGAGAAGTGGATCAACAGCCGCTGGTTCGCCCCGAACGAGTTCAAGAAGTACAGCACGCACCGGCTCGTTCCGCAGCGTCTACTGCCGCGTACTTCACCTACGACGCCATGACCACGACCCACTACCGGGGCCAGCGCGGCGACAACTACACGGTGACCGTCGGCAGCGGCGAGAACCGCCGCACCGAGACCCGCACCCGGTGGACGCCGCGGCGCGGCACGGTGCGCGAACAGCTTCGACGACCTGCCGGTGCTGGCCAACGACGGCTTCGAGCGCAAGCGCATCGCAGGCGCTCGAGCCGTGGCCGACCCAGCAGGCCAAGCCGTTCAGCGCCGAGTACATCGCCGGGCACCTGTGCCGGACCTACGACCACGACGTCGAGGAGTGCTTCGGCGATGGCCAAGCCGCGGATCGAGGCCGAGATCCGCGCAGACCGTGCGGCGCGACATCGGCGGCGACCAGCAGCAGATCTACTCGATGTCGGTCCGCTACGACGCACCTGACCTACAAGCACCTCCTGCTGCCGATCTGGCTGCTGACCGTCGATCTACCAGCAGCAAGCCGTTCCAGGTCTTCATCAACGGCGTGACCGGCGAGGTCCAGGGCCAGCGGCCGTACAGCAAGGTCAAGATCGCCGCCGCGGTCATCGTGGCCGTGATCGCCCGATCGCCATCCTGGTGGTCCTGTTCCGGGCGTCGGGGAGGAGCCACCGCAGTGACGTTCGTCGTGGCCCTCGCTGTTCGTGATCGTCGGGGTCGCCGCCTACGTCGCGTTGCGAAACGCCCAGGACTTCTCCGACGCCAACGAGGTCGTCCCGGGCGTGCCCACGTCGGCCCCGAAGGCATGGGCCGGCGCCCACACGCCCGAGGCCCGGCTGCACCGGCGGCTGCGCGACGCGGTCATGGCCTCCAGGCCAACGCCTCGCTCGACGCACCGGCGATGATCGAGGTCCGGTCCGGCATCGAGCAGCAGGCGCTCGCCGTCGACGAGCGCCTCATCGCAGTGGCCGCACTGCCCGAAGCCCAGCGGGAGCAGCCCTCCGCCGGTCGACGAGGCCGTCCACCCCATCGAGTCGGCGGTGGCAGCGTGATCGACCTGCCGCGGACCCGGGCCGGCGATGCCGTCGCCGCCCTGATCCGGTGCGGCTCCAGGTCCAGCTGATCGCCGAGGCTCGCCAGGAGCTCGCCGCGCTCGCCCGACCACCCGCGCCTCGACGAGCTGCGGGCCCGACTCGAAGCGGAGGACGATGCCGCCTCGTCACCGTCGCCACCCCCGACCCCGCCGCCCGCAACCGGAGAAGCGCCGGTCCCGACCGCCCGACGAACCGGAGTCCGCCGCTCATCCCGAGGCCTGAGGTGCCCGAACCGACGTCACGGTGATCGGTAGCCTGCCGCCCCATGGCCGGTGACCACCTGAATCGGTCCGGTCGCTCGCTGTCCGGACGGCGCGGCGACGGTGCTCGTCGTCGTGGGCGCCCTCGTGGTCGGGTTGCTGTCGGTGGCGTCATCGGCTGGATCTCGGCCGGCGACAACGGATCCGCCTCCGCCTCGGCATCCACCGCCCCCACGTCCACGTCCACGTCCGTCTCGGTCCGGCCGGGAGCGCGGTCGCCACCCCCGATCCGGGACCCATCACGCTGGCCTTCGTCGGGGACATGAACGCCGAGGCCTCGCTGTCCGATCGCCTGGCCGCCGACCCGGACGGTTTCGTCGGCCCCTTCGCCGACACCCTGCGCGCCGCCGACCTCACCGTCGGCAACCTGGAGGCCGCACTCACCGACCGCGGATCCGCCGCCGACAAGCAGTTCACGTTCCGGGTCCCTCCGGCGATCCTCCCCGCGCTCGCGCGCTGGTGGGATCGACGTCGTCGGCGTGGCCAACAACCACGGCGTGGACTACGGACCCGACGGGCTGGCGCGAGACGATCGAGATCAAGCGAGCCCAGCCCGACGGCATGGTCGTCGGCGTCGGCGCCGACGAGGACGAGGCGCTCACGCCCTACGTCGCCGAGATCAAGGGCCAGCGGGTCGCCGTCATCGCCGCGACCCAGGTCATCGACGGCGGGCTCATCGAGGCGTGGACCGCCACCTCGGACCATCCCGGGCTGGCCTCGGCGAAGCGGGTCGACCGGTTGGTGGCCGCCGTGAAGGCCGCCCGCGCCGAGGCCGACACCGTGGTGGTCTTCCTCCACTGGGGCACCGAGACCCAGACGTGCCCCAACTCCTCGCAGCAGGAGCTCGCCCGGATCCTGGCCGACGCCGGCGCCGATGTGATCGTGGGCAGCCACGCCCACCGCGTGCAGGGCGCGGGTCGGTTGGGGTCGGCGTTCGTCGGCTACGGCCTCGGCAACTTCCTGTTCGGCGCCCAGAGCGAGGAGGGGTCCCGGACCGGTGTGCTGCTGGTCACGGTCGACGGCCGGGACGTCGTGGGGTACGAGTGGCGGCCGGGCCGGATCGTCGACCGCGTGCCCCAACGGCTCTCCGATGCCGATGCGCAAGCGGCGGTGCAGCAGTGGAACGACCTGCGGGCCTGCACCGGCCTCGCCGACTGACGTCGTCGTTCAGCGCGCCGTCCACCCGCCGTCCACGGCGATCGTCTGGCCGGTGATGTAGGTGCCGGCATCGGAGGCCAGCAGGAGCAGCGGGCCGTCGAGCTCCTCGAGTTCGCCCGGCCGGCCCAGCAGCGTGTTCCGACGGATGTAGCGCAGCCCGTTGTCCTCGCCGACGAACATGGCCTCGGTGAGCTCGGTCTCGAAGTATCCGGGCGCGATGGCGTTGACCCGGATGCGGTGCTTGGCCCACTGCGCCGCCAGCTCGCGCGTCAGGTTGACGAGACCGCCCTTCGACGCGGCGTACGCGGCCTGCGCGTTCGGGGCGGCCGCCACCAGGCCGTGCACCGATGTGATGTTGATGATGGAACCGCCCGATTCCTGGACGATCATCTGCCGGGCCGCGAGTGACGCCAGGACGAAGCACGCGTTCATGTTGATCTCGACGACCTGGCGGAACTGAGCCGGGTCCTGGTGCTCGGCGGCGGTGACGGCGTCGGTGGTGCCGGCGTTGTTGACCACGATGTCGAGCCGTCCGAACTCGGAGACGGCGCGGTCGACGAGACGGGTCAGCTGGTCGTCGTCGGCGACGTCGCACGTCGCGGCCACGATGAGGTCGTCGGTGGCGGCGAGCTCCTCGAGGCGGTCGGCGCGACGGGCCGCCGCCAGCACGGTGGCGCCCTGGGCGGCGAGCACCCGGCTGAAGCGCCGGCCGATCCCGCTCGATGCACCGGTGACGACGGCGACGCGGCCGTCGAGTCGGAAGTCGGGCACGTGGAGATCCATGGCGTTCGTTCTAGTCGTGCTCCGGCGGCCCGCGGGGTTCCGCCCCCCTCGCCTACTGTCGGACCTGCGGCCGTCACACCCGGCTGGAACGATTCGAACCGAGAGGACGAACGAGGAAATGGGTACACCACAGGAATCTCCGGAGCTCTTCGATCTGCGCATGAGCGAAGAGGCCCGTCCCCTGCTCAAGCGGGTCACGCAGTTCCTGGAGGAGGTGGTGGCTCCCATGCAGGAGGAGTACTTCCGTCTCGCCGAGACCCGCGAGGACCGGTGGGGCTTCGCTCCCGGCCAGCTCGAGCTGCTCGACGCTGCCAAGGCCAAGGCGAAGGACGCCGGCCTCTGGAACTTCTTCCTGCCTGATTCCGAGGTCGGCGGCCTCTCCAACCTCGACTACGCCTACATCGCCGTCGAGCTCGGCAAGTACCCGCTCGGTTCCGAGTGCCTCAACTGCTCCGCGCCGGACACGGGGAACATGGAGGTGCTGGAGCGAGTGGGCACCCCCGAGCAGAAAGCGCAATGGCTCGAGCCGCTCCTCGCCGGCGAGATCCGCTCCGCATACGCCATGACCGAGCCCGACGTCGCCAGCTCCGACGCCAAGAACGTCGAGATGTCGGCGGTCCGTGACGGCGACGAGTACGTCCTCAACGGCGAGAAGTACTACATCTCCGGGGCCGGCGATCCCCGCTGCAAGATCATGATCGTCATGTGCAAGACGAACCCGGAGGCGGCGGCGCACAACCAGCAGTCGCAGATCCTGGTCCCGATGGACACCCCGGGAGTCGAGATCGTCGGACCCATGGAGGTCTTCGGCCACGACGACGCTCCCCACGGTCACATGCACCTGCGGTTCACCGACGTGCGGGTCCCGGTGACGAACATGCTCCTCGGCGAGGGTCGGGGCTTCGAGATCAGCCAGGTCCGCCTCGGCCCGGGCCGCATCCACCACTGCATGCGCGCCATCGGCCAGGGCGAGAAGGCGCTCGAGATGATGATCCGCCGGGGCAAGTTCCGGGAGGCGTTCGGCAAGCCGATCCTGAGCCTCGGCAAGAACATGGAGCTGGTGTCGCGAGCCCGCCTCGACCTCGACGCCTGCCGGCTCATGGTGCTCAAGGCCGCCAAGGCCATGGACGTGCTCGGCAACGCCGAGGCCCGCGTCTATGTGTCGGGCGTCAAGGCCTACGTGCCGGAGAAGATCTGCCAGATCATCGACCAGGCCATTCAGGTCCACGGCGCCACCGGCGTGTCCCAGTGGACCCCCCTCGCCGCCATGTACACCTCGCAGCGGACCATCCGCCTCGCCGACGGCCCCGATGAGGTCCACCACTTCGTCGTCGCCCGCCACGAGGCCGGCCGCTACAGCGAGCCGCTGCCGGGCCGGTCCAACGTCGCGGCCGACGGCATCTTCTCCGGCCCCTGACCCACCCCTCGCCCCATTCGTTCTGGCACCACATTCTTCGCAGCCTGACCGGCCGACGTGGGGCCAGAAGCAGTGGCCGAACCGTTCTGGCTCCACGATGTCCGCGAGCCGTTCCGATCATCGTGGTGCCAGAACGGGGTGGGTGGCGAACGGGACGCCGAGATCCTGGGCGGTGGCGAACACCCGGTGGTGGTCGGGGTGGCCGAGGGGCTTGGCATCGTGGGTGAACGGCGCCACGTAGGCGCCCCTGGCGCCCTCGGCGACGGCTCGCTCGAGCTCGGCCGCGGCAGCGGCGGGATCGGACAGCGACAGATGGGCGGTGGGGACGAGGCGGTCGGAGTCGGCGCAGAACTCACAGATCCACCGGTTGTAGGCCGTGGTGTAGGCCTGGGACAGCTCGGGATCGGTCAGTTCGGCCTCCCATAGCAGGCCCACGGTGGTGTAGAGCACGACGGCGTCGAGGTGCTCGGCGTCGAGGACCTGGAGCCGCTCGGCCGGGTCCATGCTGCCGAACGGTGCCTCGGCCAGGTACGTGCGGTCGGGGTCCTTCTGCATGGCGGCCAGGTCCGGCACGCCCATGGCACCCAGCGTGGAGGGGAAGCCCCGCCGGCTCATGGCCGACCGCTGCCCGCCGATCTCGAGCTCCTCGAGACCGTTGCTCGTCGACGGTGATGCGAAGAGCCCGGTCGCGGAAGCGGGGATCGATGTAGCGCTCCCACAGATCCGGCGGTTCGAGGATGTGACCGTCGGCATCGATGGCGCCGTCGTGGGCGATGCGATGCGTCTCGTGGATCGTCGGTTTCGGCATGGATCGTCCCCCCGGTTCGAATCCCGAACCTATCCACCCGCCGAGCCGGGCCCGAGCACGGTCACGGCACGACGAGGATCTTGCAGTGGGCCTCGGGGTCGGCGAGATCTTGGAACGCCTGGGGCACGCCGTCGAGGTCGACCTCGGCCGTGATCATGGGCGTGACGTCGACCTCACCCTCGGCGATGGCCCGCAGGCTGGAACCGAACTCCATGGGGATGCCGTCGAGGATCCCAGGAACGCCGAAGGCCTCCCCGACCGCACCCGGCCCGTGCGACCCCCGGGAGGAGACGGGCTGGTCGGCCTGGTCAGCCAACACCACCGGCGGGCGCGCTCGCCATCCCCTCCATCTGTGCGCCCAGTTCGAGCATGCGGTCGCCGTGGGCGGCGAAGTGCAGGACCGCGGCCCGCATCAGCCGGCGTCCCCGGTCTGCTCCTCGACGTGGGTCTGGATGGCGTTCATGATCGCCTGTCCGGCACGGCCGAACAGCTCGTTGCGCTTTCCCGTGGCCCACTCGTGCGACTGGCGCGGCGCGGTCAACTGGCCCTGGAAGTGCGGCATGACCTCCCGGGCGAAGAGGCGGTACGACTCGATGGTCCGCTCCGGGCTGGCCCAGTCGTGGCCGAGGAGCAGGAACGTCCCGAACCCGCCGGACTGGTCGAGCAGACCCTCGATGTAGGCGATGGCGTCGTCGGGCGTCCCGATCACGACGTTGCCCTGGCCGCCCTCGACGTAGGCCTCGACGAAGTCGCGCTCGTCGGTGGCGCCCTCGGTGACCTCGTGGGAGAGGGGCACGAAGCCGGCACCGCCGCCGAAGTAGTCGGCGAAGTCCCGCAGGCCGTACGTGCAGTCCTGCACCGCCTGGTCCCTGGTCTCGGCGATGTGCATGGTGCCGAGCACCCGCCAGTTCCGTCGATCGGGTTGCTTGTTCCCGGCCTTGGCGGCCATGTCCTCGACCACGTTCCACGCCTGCCCGATGGCGGCGAAGCCCTCGGCCACCGACATCGACAGCGACAGCAGCGAGACGTCGTGCGTCCCGGCGAGCCGCGGCCCCGACGGCGACACCATCGCCGCCACCGCCACCTCGAAGTGGGGGTCGCTGTACGGGCGGTACTGGAGCCGGGCGTCGCGCAGGGTGAACCAGTCGGTCTCCCGGGTGACGGGCTCGTCGGTCCGCAACAGGGCCAGGATGGCCTCGAGCGACTCCTCCATCATGCGGCGCTGGTCGACCGGGTCGATGCCCATCATGTACGCATCGGTGGGTAGGGCGCCGGGGCCGGTGCCGAAGATGACCCGTCCCCGGGTGAGGTGGTCGAGGAGCACCATGCGATCGGCGACGATCAACGGGTGGTGGTAGGGGAGCGAGGTCACCCCCGTGCCGAGGCGGATGTGCTTCGTGCGCTCGGCGACGGCGGCGATGAACACCTCGGGCGACGGGATGATCTCGTAGCCGCCGGAGTGGTGCTCACCGAACCACACCTCGTCGAAGCCGAACCGGTCGAGGGCCTCCGCCCGCTCGAGGTCGTACTGCAGCGCCAGCGTGGGGCTCTGCCCCGGCGGGTGGAACGGGGCGTAGAAGGCGCCGAAGCGAAGGCGACGGTCGTGCTCGGATGTCATGACGGAGATCCCTCCCGCAGCTGGTCGAGGAAGCCGAGCAGGGCTGCGTTGACCTGCTCGGGCGCTTGTTGCTGGACCCAGTGGCCGGCTCCGTCGACGAGGACCGAGCCCCGGTGGTCGGTGAGCCACTCCAGTTGCCTCTCGGGCGGGCTCATGGTGAGGACGGGATCCAGCGCTCCGCCGATGAAGAACGACGGCACCTGGACACGGGCCCCGGCCAGGTGCTCGGTGAGCTCCCAGTTCCGGTCGAAGTTGCGGTACCAGTTGAGGCCACCGGTGAACCCGGTGCGGGAGAACTCGGCGATGTAGTGGTCGAGCTCATCCTGCGTGAGCCAGTCGGGGAGGCCGTCGGGCTCGGGCAGTCGGTCGATGAAGCCTCGGTCGTCGTCGGCGGCGAGGAACGCCTGATCGTCCTCGGTGAGCTCTCCCGGGGTGGACACGCCGGCCATGAGGCGCCGCATCGTCCGCCCCGGATCGCCGCCCAGTTCGGCGTCGGCGACGCCCGGCTCCTGGAAGTAGACGATGTAGAAGAACGTGTCAGCGAAGATGGCGCGAAAGATCTCGATGGGCGGGCCCGACGCCCGGGGAACGAACGGCACGCTCATCCCGCACACGCCCCGGACGCGATCCGGATGCAACAGCGCCAGCTGCCACACCACCATCGATCCCCAGTCGTGGCCGACGAAGGCGGCGTCGTCCTCGCCCAGGACGTCGAGCAGGCCGACGAGGTCGCCGGTGAGGTGGAAGATGTCGTACTCCTCGACGGCCGTGGGACGTGAGGACCGGCCGTAGCCCCGCTGGTCGGGCGCCACCACGCGGTACCCGGCACGGGCGAGGATCGGGAGCTGGTGGCGCCAGGACCAGGCCAGCTCGGGGAAACCGTGGGCCAGGACCACGAGCGGACCCTCGTCACCGGCCTCGAGCAGGTGGAGCTCGACGTCCCCGACTCCCACGGTCCGCTCCCGCACCCCGTCGGCTCCCGCGACGACCGTCCGCTCCACTGCCATGTGACCCCCGGCCCGATTGCTGGTAACGCCCGTTGCCAGGGCAACGTACGTGGCACGGGGACCCCGGTCAACCCTCAGTGGTCGCTGTCAGCGAGCCGTCGGCGCAGCTCGTTCTTCTGGACCTTGCCCATGGCGTTACGGGGGAGGGAGTCGACCACCACGTAGCGGCGGGGATGCTTGAAGCGGGCGAGCGAGCCGTCACAGGCGGCGCGCAGCTCGTCCTCCTCGAACCGGGTGCTGTCCCGGAGCACCACGACGGCGACGACCGCTTCCCCGAAGTCGGGATCGGGTACGCCGACCACTGCGGACTCCACCACCGGTCCGGCGGCATCGAGCACCTGCTCGACCTCCTTCGGATAGACGTTCAGCCCACCGCTGATGATCATGTCCGAGGCTCGGCCGGCGAGCGTCAACCGGCCCGAGTCGTCGAGGCTGCCGATGTCGCCGGTGACGAACCAGTCGTCGGAGCGGAACGCGGCGGCGGTGGCGTCGGGCAGGTCGTGGTAGCCGAGGAACACGCCGTCGCCCCGGACCTCCACCGTGCCGACCTCGCCGGCCGCCAGCGGCCGTCCGTCTTCGTCGGCCACCCGCAGCTCCACGCCGGGGAGGGCGTACCCCACGGTGCCGGGCACCCGATCCCCGTCGTACGGGTTGGAGGTGAGGATCATCGTCTCGGTCATGCCGTAGCGCTCGACGATCCGGTGACCGGTGCGCTGCGTGAAGGCCTCGTGCTCGGCGGCGGGCAGTGGGGCGGATCCGGAGGTGAACAGGCGCATGCCGGCGCAGTCGTGGCGGCCGAAGGCGGGGTCGGCCAGCAACCGGTGGTAGTGGGTGGGCACGCCCATCATCACGGTCGAGCGCGAGAGATCAGCCCGGATCGCGGCCACGTCGAAGCGTTCATGGAGGCGGACGGTGGCGCCGGCGAGGAACGCGCAGTGGAGCGCCACGAACAGGCCGTGCACGTGGAACACCGGCAGCACGTGGAGGAGGACATCGTCCGGTTGGAACCGCCACGCGTCGTGGAGGGCCCGGCCGTTGGCCAGCAGGTTCCGAGCCGAGAGCACCGCTCCCTTGGATCGGCCCGTGGTCCCGGAGGTGTAGAGCATGGCGGCGGGATCGTCGGCGCCGAGGACCGTCGGCGCCGTGCCCGTCCCGGCGATCGTCCCGGCATCTGTGGCGCCATCGGCAGCGGCCTCGTCGGCGAGGGACCCGGTGCCGTCGGTGCCGAGCGTCTCGTCTGTGCACCCCGTGGGCAGTGTGGGCCGCTCGGCGCCGGGCCGGCCGACGAAGCAGCTCGCGCCGGCGTCGGCCAGGAAGGCCGAGACCTCCTCGCTCGTGTACGCCGTGTTGAGCGGGACGTAGACGGCCCCGATGCGTACGCAGGCGAGGTAGAGGGCCACGGCGTCGGCCGACTTGTCGACCTGGACCACG
Organism: uncultured Acidimicrobiaceae bacterium; assembly: GCA_963811245.1. Classification (GTDB taxonomy): domain Bacteria; phylum Actinomycetota; class Acidimicrobiia; order Acidimicrobiales; family Salinilacustritrichaceae; genus Salinilacustrithrix. The sequence goes on along the minus strand of CAWEQL010000013.1, from coordinate 200,829 downwards.
ACCCGGTCGCCGGCCCGCGCCGAGCGCCGGCCCAGCGCCCCGGCCAGCTGGGCCGCCCGGTGGTCCACGTCGCCGTACGTCATCACGGAGCCGTCGTCGAGTACCAGACAGCGCCGATCGGGCTGCCGGCGGGCCGTGCCGAAGAGCGCGTCGTAGAGGGTCGGTGCGTCGGGGCTCACGTCCACGTCACGAGTCTGCGCCACTGCGGCCGGGGACCGCGACCCGGGAAGCTGCAAGGATGGCGGGATGACGATCGTCCATCACAGCACGCTGCCCGACGTCGACATCCCGGACGTGACGATCACCGAACTGGTGCTCCGCCGAGCCGACGAGTTGGCCGACGCATCGGCGATCGCCGACGTGGGGACCGGTCGGGGGTACACCTTCGGCGAGCTGGCCGACGCCATCCACCGCCTCGCCGGCGGCCTGCAAGCGCGAGGCTTCGGCCCCGGCTCGACGCTCGCCATCATGGCGCCCAACATGCCGGAATACGCCGTGGTGTTCCACGGCGTCGCCACCGCCGGCGGCACGAACACGACCATCAACCCCACCTACACCGCCGACGAGATCCGCCATCAGCTCCAGGACTCCAAGGCGACGATCCTGGTCACGCTCGGGGTGTTCCTCGACACCGCGCGCGCTGCGGTCGAGGGCACCGACGTGACCGAGATCGTCACCATCGACGGCGCCGAGGGAACCACCCCTCTCACCGACCTCATGGGGGAGCCCATCGACCAGGTTCCCGTCGACGTCGCCGACCACGTGGTCGTGCTCCCGTACTCGTCGGGCACCACCGGCCTCCCCAAGGGCGTCATGCTCACGCACCGGAACCTGGTGGCGAACATCGTCCAGTGCGAGCCGATCCTCACCTACGAGCCCTCCGACGTGGCCATTGCCGCCCTGCCGTTCTTCCACATCTACGGGATGCAGGTGCTGATGAACGGGCTCCTCGCCAACGGGGTGCGGGTGCTGACGATGCCCCGCTTCGACCTGGTCGCCGCCCTCGAGGCCATCGAGCGACGAGACGCGTCACCTGGTTCTTCGCCGTCCCGCCGATGGTGCTGGCCTTCGCCAAGCACCCGGCCGTGGACGAGCACGACCTGTCGTCGCTGAAGACCGTCTTCTCGGGTGCGGCGCCGCTCGGCGCCGAGCTGGCCATGGAGGCCTCCCGTCGCGTCGGGTGCGATGTCGTCCAGGGCTACGGGATGACCGAGCTGTCGCCGGTCTCCCACGCCACCCGGCCCGGTGACTTCAAGCCCGGCTCCTCGGGCATCGCCGTGGCCAACACCGAGTGCCGCCTCGTGTCGGCCGACGGCGAGGACCAGGACGTGGGCGGCCGCGGAGAGCTGTGGGTTCGTGGTCCGCAGGTCATGAAGGGCTACCTCGGCAACGAGTCCGCCACCCGCGACACCATCGATTCCGAGAGCTGGCTGCACACCGGCGACGTGGCCGAGCTGGACGAGGACGGCCATTACTCGATCGTCGACCGGGTGAAGGAGCTCATCAAGTACAAGGGCTTCCAGGTGCCGCCCGCCGAGCTCGAGGCGCTGCTGCTCACCCATCCCGCCATCGCCGACTGTGCGGTCATCGGTGTCCCCGACGACGAGGCGGGCGAGCTGCCGAAGGCCTTCGTCGTGGTCGGCGCCGGCCAGGAGCTGACGGAGCAGGACGTCAAGGACTTCGTGTCCGACAAGGTGGCCACCTACAAGCAGCTCCGGATCGTCGAGTTCATCGACGAGATCCCGAAGTCGGCCTCGGGCAAGATCCTGCGCCGCCACCTCCGCGACGGCTGACCCCGCCGGGCAGGCTGCCGGTGTCGCTCAGGGTGAGCTGTCGTCGGAATTGAACACGCTGGAGGTGACCCGGATGGAAGAGCCGCGGCCGAGGCCAGGCCTCGGCCGGCCGCCCTGCGACCGGGCCGGCGCCAGATCGCGCAGCTTGGGTCCGCCGATGAACCCGCGCCGGACGAAGTAGAGCCACAGCCCGATGGCGATCACCGCCATGCCGACGAGCATGGTCCCGTACGCCCACGGCTTCGCAGCTCGGGCATGACTGGAAGTTCATGCCGTAGATGCCGGCGACGAGCGTCAGCGGCATGAAGATGGCAGAGAACACGGTGAGGACCTTCATCACCTCGTTCATCTGCTCGGCGGCCGCACCGCGGTAGGTGTCGAGGACCGTGCCACCATCTGGTGGGCGCTGTCGAGCGACTCCACGAGGCGGACGTGGTGGTCGAGGCGTCGGAGATGTCGCGCGCCTGCTCGGGGGCGAGGCCGTGGTCGCTGCGTTCGAGCACCTCGAGCATGCGGCGCTGGGGACCGAGCACCCGACGCAGCACGGCCACGTCGCGGCGCAGGGCGTGGATGTCGGGGAGGACACCGGGGTCGCCCTCGACCGCTTCGTCCTCGAGGTCGAGGATCTGCGCGTCGAGGTCGTCGAGGATGGGGAGGTACCGCTCGCCCACGAACTCGGTGATACGGGCGCCGAGGTGCCGGGCGTCCTTGACGGTGAACGAGGACTCGTCGATCCGCTCGTGGATCTCGTCGAGGCTCGCCACCGGCTCGTCGTGCAGTGTCACGATCCAACCGAAACCGATGAGCATGTCGAGCTCGACGGTGCGGATCGCCATCGGGTCAGGTGCGAGCGCGTGCAGTACGAGGACCCACATCCGGTCCAGGCGCTCGAGCTTCGGGAACTGCGACTCGAACAGATCGTCCCGGCCGACACGGTCGAGCTCGAACCGGCGGGCCACCTCGTCGAGATCGGCCTCGGTGGGGGCGACGATGTCGAGCCAGAGCCACCCGTCGCCCGTCGCCAGGAGGGTGTCGAGCTCGGAAGGGTCGCGAACCGAGCGTGAGTCGTCGCCGGCGACGTGGACGAGCCGCTGCACGGTTCAGGTGCCGACGGGATCGGTGACGGAGGCCATGGGCGAAGCGTAGGGCGTGCCCGACATGGGGACCGACGGGAGACCGGTTACCGTCGGGGGCTGGCCGACCCCGAACCGAGCGACGTGACCGACCTTCCTCCGCCCCCACCACCGCCCGGATCCGACCCGGCGTCGTTCCCCACCGGTCCGCCGGTTGGCCCGCCGCCCCGTCCCCCCGGGCGCCCGGGCGCGGAGTCGGCTGGAGCCGGAACGGGTCCTCAGCTGCCGTGGGTGGTCCCGGGCGGGCCGCCACCACCACCCGGTGGCGGTTCGGATGGTCCGGATGGCGGAGGCGACGACCGCCACCGTCGCCGCGTCCTCGTCGTGGTCGCGGCCGTGGTCGCCGTGCTGGCGCTCGTCGCCGCCACCGTGGCCTTCGTCGGGCGCGACGACGGTTCGTCCCCACTGGCCGCCGATCCGAGCACCTCGGCACCGTCGACCACCGCGCCCGACAGCTCGACGACGACCGCTCCATCGACCACGACCACGACCGCCCCGCCAGTCTCCGACGCCGAGTTCCTCGCCCTCGTCCAGCGCCTGGAGCAGTACGTGGCCGAGGCCCGGGGTCTCGACTACGTCTCCGACGTCCCCGTGGACCTGGCCGACGACGCCGAGTTCGAGACGCGGTTGCTGAAGGACTTCGACGACGACGTCGCCGACATCGAGAAGGCGCAGGTCCTCTACCGGGCGCTCGGCCTCATCGGCCCCGACTCCGATCTCGCCTCCGAGCTCAAGGCCATCTACACCGCCGGCGTCCTCGGGTTCTACGACCCGGAGACGAACGAGCTGGTGGTTCGGGGGACGTCGCCGTCGCCGTATGTGCAGCAGACGATCGTCCACGAGTTGGTCCACGCCCTCGACGACCAGCATTTCGAGCTGGATCGGCCGCAGTACGACGACCGCAAGGACGAGATCTCCACCGGATTCAGCGCCGTGGTCGAGGGCAACGCCCGGCGGATCGAGAACAAGTGGCTCAGCGAGCAGCCGGCCGATGTCCGCAAGGAAGCGGCTGCCGAGGAAGCAGCATTCGGTGCGGGGATCGACGTCAGTGCGTTCCCCGAGATCCTGTTGTTCCAGATCGGTGCGTCGTATTCACTGGGTGAGGTCTTCGTCAACGCCCTGCTGGACGAAGGCGGAGAGGCGGCGGTGGACAGCGCGCTGCAGGATCCACCCGACACATCCGAGCAGTTCCTGTTCCCACCCGTGTACGAGGCGGGCGAGGACCGTGTGGACGTCCCGCCCCCGCCGGCCGACGGTCCCGTGTCCGACGACGGCGTGGTCGGGGCCCTGTTCCTGTTCGGGCTGCTGACCACCGGTGGATCGCCGGTGAACGAGGCCGATGCCGTGCGGGCCGTCAAGGGCTGGGGCGGCGATTGGGCCGTGACCTGGACCGACGGCGACAGCGCCTGCGTCCGCGCCGACTTCGTGGGCGACACCGAGGGGGACACCGGCGAGATCCGCTCGGCGCTCGAGGCGTGGACCGCCGACCAGGGTGGAACGGTGTCGGATGTCGACGGGCGGGTGCGCCTCGAGCGGTGCGCCGCCGGCGGGGGGACCGCGCCGCAGGCCTGAGGCAACGCGCCGGGTCAGTTCTGGATCGGCAGCACGCGGTCCGCCACGTCGGCCAGGTGCTCGTCCCAGTGCTGCGGCTCACCGAACGGGACGATCACGAACTTGGACGCCCCGGCCTCGACGAACCGCTCCAGATGCGTCCGCAACGCCGTCACCGACCCGGCGACGACGTCGGACGGGTCGACGTCGGGGCGGCGGGAGGCGAGGAAGGCGCGGACGGCGTCGGGGATGCCGTCGATGGCGTACGGAACCAGCGCCCCGAAGTGCTCGGGGTCGATGGCTCGCTCGTGTTCGGCGGCGACGCGTTCGATCTCGGCGCGGCCGCTCGCCACGTCGTCGGGGGTGCAGAAGCTGGGGAGCCAGCCGTCGCCGAGGCGGCCGGCCCGGCGCAGCTCGGACGGCGCCCGACCACCGAACCAGATCTCGATCGGCTGCTGGACGGGGAACGGTCGCACGGACGCCTGCTCGTAACGGAAGTACACGCCGTCGTGGTCGACCGACTCCTCGGTCCAGAAGCGGCGGAGCAGCGGCAACATCTCGTCGAAGCGTCCGGCGCGTTCCTCACGGGCCACGCCGAAGGCCTGCTGCTCCACCGGATCGACCTGGCCGAGCCCGAACGCGGGCAGCAGGCGCCCGCCGGAGAGCCGGTCGAGCGTGGCCAGCTCCTTCGCCACCAGCATCGGGTTGCGACCGGGCAGCACCATCACGCTGGTGCCGAACTTGAGCCTGGTGGTGCGGCCTGCGGCGAACGCCATGGCCACCACCGGGTCGGGGCAGGTGTCGGTGATCTTCTCCGACAGCCACAGCGAATCGAAACGGAGCGACTCGAGCGTGTCGACGAGGACCCCGAACCGCTCGGCGTCGTTGGTGACGGTGCGGGTGCCGAGGCCGTAGCCGACCCGGATCTTCACCATCTCACCTCACCTCAGCCCTGGAGGCCCTGCAGCACCTCTCGGGTGCGGCGCTGCTCGTCGTCCGTGGCCGCGAACTCGCTGGCGCAGAAGTCGGTGACGCCGACGTCGGCCAAGGTCCGGATGCGGGCCGTGACCTGTTCCTCGTCGCCGATGATGGCCACGTCGGCCGGGCCGGCAGCCCCCTCGCGGTCGAGCATGGCCCGGTAGCTGGGCAGCTGGCCGTAGATGGCGAAGGTCTGCGCTGCCCGCTCGCGTGCGGCATCGACGTCGCTGGTGACGCACACCGGCAGCCCGCAGGCGATGCGTGGCTCCGGATTGCCGGCATCCGCCGCCGCGGACCGGATCGTGGGGCCGGTGAGGGCGTCGATGGTCTTCGCGCCGGTCATCCAAGTGATGGTCCCGGCGGTGCGGGCGCCGGCCAGCTTCAGCATCTGCGGGCCGAGGGCGGCGACCATGACCGGCACGGGCTGCTGGTCGGGGACGTCGAGCGTGACGTGGGCCGACAGCGTCTCTCCCGTGGAGGCGGCCGGTCGGCCGTCGACCAACGGCATCAGGATGTCGAGGTACTCCCGGAGGTGGCGGACGGGCTTGTCGAAGCTCATGCCGAACATGTGCTCGATGACCGGTTGGTGGGACAGGCCGATCCCCAGCACGAGCCGACCCTGGGCCGCCTGCTGGGTCGTGAGGGTCTGGGCGGCCAGCATGGCCGGGTGTCGGGGGAAGGTCGGGATCACCGAAGTGCCCAGCTCGATGCCCGGCGTGTCGTCCGTCGGTGCGGTCTCGCGCCCGATGACGGCGAGGAGGGTGAGGGCGTCGTAGCCGAAGATCTGCGGGACCCAGTAGGTGGCGAAGCCCTGTGCCTGCGCGGTGCGGACGTGGTCGACGACGTCGTCGATGGAGGCCGTGGCGGTGACGCCCCCGCCGAAGATGCCGATGCGCATGGTCATGCTCGCAACCTAGACCGCCGCTTGGAGGGCTGAGCCGTGGCGGCGATGGTGACCCCGACCAGCAGCAGTGCGACGCCGGCGGCCGATGCGCCGGTGAGGTCCTCGCCCACGACCGTCACGCCCAGGATCACCGCGGTGAGCGGTTCGGCCAGCGACAACAACGTGGCTGTGGCGATGGCGGTGTGGCGCACCCCGCGGGTGAACAGCGCGTAGGAGAGGGTGGTGGCCACGATCCCGAGGTGCAGCGCCATCAGCGACCCCCGGCCGGTGAGCAGCTGCCCGGCCCCACCGAGGAGCAGGGTCGGTGCCAGTAGCACGGCGGCCCCGACGAAGACCGTGGCCGCCACCCGGTCGGCGTCCCCGGCCCGGGCCAACTGCTGGAGGGCGTAGGCGTACACGGCGTAGCTGGCCCCGGCGCCGACGGCGAGGAGCAGACCGAGCTCGGGTCGTTCGGCGTCCCCGGGCTGGCCGGCCACGAGGACGGCGCCGCTGATGGCGACCACCGCCGCCGTGAGCCACCGGGGCGATGGTCGCCAACCGACGAAGCGCCAGTCGACGAGGCCGCCCCAGATCGGCGCCGAACCGATGCCGACCGCGGTCCCGAGGGCGACGCCGGCCAGCCGGACGCCGCCGAAGAAGGTGAGCTGGTACGTAGCCACGGAGACGATGGCGGTGACGAGCCAGCCGCGGGGGAGCGGGTGCGATTGCGCGTGACGGAGCCGGGCCAGTACGAGGAGGCCCGCCCCGCCGACGGCCATGCGGGCCCACCCCACGACGAGTGGGTCGATGCCCTTCGGCCCCAGCGCCTGGGCGGTACCGGTCGTGCCCCACAACACCGCGGCGAGGACGACGAGCAATGCGGCGGGCACCGGCGGAGGCTATCGCTGGCCCTCCCCCCGGCCGCCGGGCGGCGCGCCGGGTCGAGGACCCGGCGTGGCGGCCATGCTGGCGGCCGACGGTGCCGCCGGCTTCGGTGTGGCACGCATCCGTGGCGTGGTGTGATCGATCGTCGGTCGCTGCGGGGTCAGCGCGGCGCATCGGGCAGGGCCACGAGTGACACCGGCGGCGGGCTGGCAGGAGCGACCGCCGTCCGCAGCGGCAGCGCCAACACGGTGGTGGTCAGGCCGCCGGCGACGATGAGCCACCAGATGCGGTCGAAGCCGGCGAGGGCGTCGGCGAGATCGAGGCCGGCGCGCCGAGGAAGGCGATGGTGAGCGCCACGCCGAAGGTGCCGCCGAACTGCCGGATGGCCTGCAGGGCCGCGCCGCCGATGCCGATCCGGTTGGCGGCAGCGCCTGGGCGACCACGCTCGACAGCTGCGGGAAGCAGACACCCGACGCCGAGCCCGGTGAGCAGCATCGACGGGAGGTAGTCGCGGAGGTAGTCGACCTCGGAGCCCAGCTGGCACCGCGCGGTAGAGGCCGCCGAGCGGCGTAGAGGATGCCACCGGCGACGAGGATCGGTCGCTGGCCGATCCGACCGGCGAGCGTGCCGGCGCGCGGGGCGACGAAGGCGACGAGCGCAGGGCCGGGGGCGACGCCGAAGCCGGCCTCCAGGATCGACCAGTGCCACACCTCGGTCAGGAACAGGATCGAACCGAAGAACATGGCCGAGAAGGCGACGCCGAACGCCAGCATGGCCAGGTTCCCCCACGTGAAGTTGGGGAGGCGGAACAGGTCGAGGTCGAGGGCCGGCGCCGGCGTCCGGCGCTGGTGGGCGACGAACACGGCGAGCGCGACGAGCCCGGCCGCCGACGACCCGGACGGTCCGACCGCTGAGCCATCCGAACCGGTCGCGACTCCACGACCCCGTACGACAGCAGCCCGGCGGCGATCCGGCGACGAGCGCCACCCCGACGATCGAGGGCACCCGGGTGGCGGGATCGGAGGATTCCCGCAGGGTGCGGGCGCCGGCGACGACGGTGAAGACGCCGATCGGCAGGTTGAGGAAGAACGCCCACCGCCAGCCCAGGCCCTCGACGATGGCGGCACCCAGGGTGGGCCCAGTGCGCCGGCGACTGCGCCGGCCGCGCCCCAGATGGCCACTGCGCCGCGGGATCTGATCGCGCGGGAAGGCGTGCATCACGAGAGCCAGCGACGACGGGATCAGGGCGGCGGCGCCGGCGGCCTGGACGATGCGGAAGACGATGAGGACGCCGGCGGTCGGCGCCAGGCCGCACGCCATCGATGCCACGGTGAAGGCGGCGGACCCGGCCAGGAACACCCGGCGGTGGCCGACCCGGTCGGCGAGCTTGCCGGCCGGGATCAGGAGCGCGGCGAAGACGATGGTGTAGGCGTTGAGCACCCACGACAGCTCCGTGGCGCTCGTGCGAGTGAAGGTGGCGGTGATGTCGGGGAACGCGACGTACAAGATCGTGGTGTCGAGGAAGGTCGCCAGCGTCGCCAGCGAGGCGATGGTCAGGGTGCGGCGGGCAGCAGCGTCCATGACCGGCTCAGTCCTGCGGGTCCGAGGTGAGTTGTTTCATGAAACGCACTCTCGCACATTGAGTAGCGTGATGCAACTGACACGTGCTGCAACGACATAGGATGGGGTCATGCGCAAGGCATCGTTCGCCGACATGCACTGCTCCGTCGCCCAGTCCCTGGAGTGATCGGCGAGTGGTGGACCCTGCTGATCCTGCGTGACGCGTTCCTCGGGGTGCGCCGCTTCGATGTCTTCGTCGAGCGCCTCGGCATCGCCCGCAACGTGCTCGCCAACCGGCTCGAGACGCTGGTCGACGCCGGGGTGCTCGACAAGCGTCCGTACGACGAGGCGCGTGGCCGCTACGACTACGTGCTCACCGAGAAGGGTCGCGCCCTCTGGCCGGTGCTCACGACCCTGCGCCAGTGGGGGGACGAATGGCTGGTCGGCCCGGGCCACGAGCCCCTGCTGCTCGAGCACCGGTCGTGTGGCCAGCGCACGACCACGCGCCTGACGTGCGATGTCTGCGGTGAGGAGCTCGACGCACGCGCGGTGACGGCCATCCAGGGGCCCGGTGCGGCCGAGGGCTCGCCGCTCCCGGTCCGCCGTCCGATGTGAGCAGAACCGGGCCCGGTCGGCACAACCACGGTTCTGGCACCACGATCCTCGCTCGCCGAGCGAACATCGTGGTGCCAGAACGGGGGACGGTCAGGGGCGCCTGGTGCGGAGATCCACCGGGCGGCTGACGGACTGGAAGAAGTCGTTGCCCTTGTCGTCGACGATGACGAAGGCGGGGAAGTCCTCCACCTCGATCTTCCAGATCGCCTCCATGCCGAGCTCGGGGTACTCGAGGACCTCGACGGAGCGGATGTTGTCCTGGGCCAGTCGGGCAGCAGGGCCGCCGATGGAGCCGAGGTAGAAGCCGCCGTGCCGCTTGCAGGCGTCGGTGACCTGCTGGCTCCGGTTGCCCTTGGCCAGCATCACCATCGATCCGCCGGCGGCCTGGAACGCGTCGACGTAGGAGTCCATCCGGCCGGCGGTGGTGGGCCCGAACGAGCCGGACGCGTAGCCCTCCGGCGTCTTGGCCGGACCGGCGTAGTAGACGGGGTGGTCCCGCAGGTACTGCGGCATGGGCTCACCGGCGTCGAGGCGGTCCTGGATCTTGGCGTGCGCGATGTCGCGGGCCACGACGAGGGGTCCGGTGAGCGACAGGCGGGTCTTGACCGGCAGCTTCGACAGTTGTTCGAGGATCTCGGGCATCGGTCGGTTGAGGTCGACCTGGACGACATCGCCACCCAGGTGCTCGTCGGTGACGTCGGGGAGGAACCGGGCCGGGTTGCGTTCGAGTTGTTCGAGGAAGGCGCCGTCGGCGGTGATCTTGGCCTTGGCCTGGCGGTCGGCGGAGCACGACACGGCGACGGCGACCGGGAGCGATGCACCGTGACGGGGCATCCGGATGACCCGGACGTCGTGGCAGAAGTACTTGCCACCGAACTGGGCGCCGATCCCGAACTCCTGGCTCAGCTTCAGCACCTCCGCCTCGAACTCGACGTCGCGGTAGGCGTGCCCCAGCGGGGATCCCTGCTTGGGCAGCGAGTCGAGGGAGCGGGTGCTGGCCAGCTTGGCCGTCTCGAGCGCCATCTCGGCTGACGTGCCGCCGATCACGACCGCCAGGTGGTACGGCGGGCACGCCGCGGTGCCGAGGGCGCGGAGCTTGTCGTCGAGGAAGGCGAGCAGCTTGTCGGGCGTCAGCAGCGCCTTCGTCTCCTGGTACAGGTAGCTCTTGTTGGCCGATCCGCCTCCCTTGGCCATGAACAGGAACTCGTAGGAGAGGCCGTCGACGGCAGCGATCTTGATCTCGGCCGGGAGGTTGGTCTTGGTGTTGGTCTCCTCCCACATGGTGAGGGGCGCCATCTGGGAGTACCGGAGGTTGTCGGTCTGGTACGTCTCGAAGATGCCGCGCGCGATGGCCGCCTCGTCGCCTCCCCCGGTCAGCACGCCCTCGCCCTTCTTGGCCTTGACGATCGCGGTGCCGGTGTCCTGACACATGGGCAGGATGCCGCCGGCCGACACGTTGGCGTTCTTGAGCAGGTCGAGCGCGACGAACCGGTCGTTGCCCGAGGCCTCCGGGTCGTCGAGGATGTTGCGCAGCTGCTGGAGATGGCCCGGCCGCAGGAAGTGCGCGATGTCGAACATCGCCTCGGCCGTGAGGGCGGTCAATGCGGCGGTCGGCACCCGCAGGAACCGCTGGCCACCCAGCTCCACCGGCTCGATGCCGTTGATGTCGAGGCGGCGGAACGGCGTGTCGTCACCGGCGAGGGGCAGCAGCGGGATGTGTTCGAATTCCGTCACGACCCGAGTATTGCCGGTCGGTGACGGGGCGGCAGAGCCTCAGCGTCGGATGCGTCGGATGACGATGATCGTGATGCCGACCGCGGTCATCGCCGGCGCCAGGACACGTCGCCACTGCGACTGCCACTTCGTACGAGGCGGCGGAGTCGGCGATGCGGTGTCGTCAGCTGTCTCGTCCGCCAGGTCGCTCGATGGCGCAGGTTCGCGGGCGGGCGACGCCGCTTCGACGACGGGGGCATCGTCGGGCTCGTCGCCTTCCGCGACCACGCCCAACCGCTCGGCGAAGGCGTCGAGGTCCGGCTTGTCCTGGTCGTGGTCGGGGTGGTGCCCCGGACGCTGGTCCTCGGGGACGTCGCCGACGTTGCCGCCCGGCGTGGGTCGGTCCTGGGCGGACAGCTTCGACTCGGACGCATCGGGATCGAGGGCCGGCACCTTGGCCGATCGGCGCAGCTCTGGTTGCTGGGGGTTCGCCATGGTCAAGCCTCTTCCTGGTCGGTGTCGAGCGGTTCGGGGACGGTCTCGTCGGTGGAGTCGGCGTCGTGCAGGGTGGGCCGGGCCTCCTCGCCGGCCAGGCGGTCGTAGCCCGTGCCGCCGGTGCCCTGGCCCCGGTTGCCGGTGATCTCCCCCCAGTCCTGGGGTTCGGCAGGCGTCAGCTGATCACGGTCCTTCGGCATGAGGCGTCCGTACCCGGGGGCCCGACAGCGGTATGCGCGACCGGGACGCGGGCGAACGCTCGGCGATCAGACGGCCGGGGCGCCGGCGTAGGGCTTGGGGTCGCCCGCCACGGGGATCTCCGGACCCTTCCAGCTCATCGCCTTGGCCAGGTTGTCGGCCACGGCGCGCCACGCCAACGGGTCCCACCCCTCGGCCGACCCGAGCAGCGACCCGTCGAGGCCGAGGTGCACGAAGGCCGGCAGCGTCTCGAGCCCGAGCGACTTCACGAACGCCTTGTCGGGGTCGCAGAGCACGAACAGCCGGTCGGCCCACGGACCGACGAACTCCTTGGCGTCCTCGGGGGTGGCGGTGATGACGAACCCCACCCGGGCGTCCGCACCGGTGAACGTGGTGAGGATGCGTCCCGCCGTGTCGAGCAGCCACGCGCTCTCGTACGCATAAGGATCGAGGACGGCGACGGCCAGGTGGAACGTGGTCAACCAGTCGTCGAGGGGACGCTCGACGCCCGACAGGTGGGTGAGGGGGACGTCGCCAGCAGGGTCTGTCGGCACGGGCGGCAAGTTAGCAAGCTAGGTTCCGCGGGTCAGATCCATGTCCCCAACCTGGAGTGCCCCGTGCTTCTCGCCACCGTCGGTGACGGCTACTACAACGTCATCCTGTTCCTCCACATCCTGTCGTTCCTCGTGGCGTTCGCCCCGGCGGTGATGAACCCGCTCCTGGCCAACTACTACAAGCGGGGCGGCGACGATCGGGCCGCGGTCACGTGGGCGGGATTCACCTCCTTCTACACGTCCCGGGTGAGCCTCCCGGCGCTGGGCGTGCTGCTCGTCACCGGCATCTGGATGATCGCCATCTCGGACGAGGTGTGGGACTTCTCGCAGGGCTGGGTGTCAGCGGCGTTCGTGGTGTGGCTGGCAATCGGCGGCGTGGTGAGCGCCATGATCCTCAAGGGCGAGAAGCAGGTGGCCGCCGGTGACGTGAGCGGCGAGAAGCTGGTCAGTCTGGGCGGGGCGATCGCCACGCTGCTGATGGCCGTCGTGCTGTACCTGATGATCTTCAAGCCCGGGATCTAGTGCACCCCATCGAGCGACTTCGCTACGTCGCCCGATCGGGGGGCGCAGATCACGGCGCCCTGGCCGAGGAGACCGCTCGCGCCCTGGCCGGCTTCACCGACGATCCCTCCGGCCTGGTGACGGCGTGCCGGCGCATCGTGGAGCGCCACGCCACCTCCGGGCCCATGTGGTGGTTGGCGTCGCGGGTGCTCGCCACCAACGATCCGCGCGCCGAGGCGGTCCGCTGCGTCACCACCTTGCAGGACGATCCCACTGCCGCCGCCCTGGCCTACGAGCTCCCCGAAGAGGTGATCGTCACCGCGATCGGGTGGCCGGAACAGATCGGCGAGGCGCTGGTCCGCCGAGGCGACATCCGTTCCCTGGTGGTCGACTCGTTGGGAGAAGGGGCAGGTCTGGTCCGCCGGTTGCAGATGGCCGACTCCGATGCCGACGAGGTCCCGCCGGCCAACATCGGTGGTGCCGTCCGATGGTCCAACATCGTCCTGCTCGAGGCGTCGGCCGTGGGTCCGGACGGCTTCGTGGCCGTGGCCGGTTCGCATGCCGCCGCCGCCATCGCCGCCAGCACCGATGCGTCGGTCTGGCTCGTTGCCGGTGAGGGCCGCCTCCTTCCCGAGCGTCTGTGGGAGGCCGTCGTCGACCGGCTCGACCAGGCCGGCGAGCCCTGGGAGCTCGACGAGGAAGTCGTCCCGCTGTCGCTCGTCGACGCCGTGGTCGGCCCGAAGGGCAAGGAGTCGGTCGAGGCCATGCTGCGTCGTACCGACACGCCGATCGTGCCCGAGCTGTTGAAGCACTCGTGACCGCCTCCGTCGCGCCGGTCGCGGCCGAACCGATCCCACCAGGAGGTGCCGGCCGATGAGCCGACGAGACCAGATCCGCATGACCGAGGCCGAGGTGGCCGAGTTCCTCGACGGCCGCCACACCATGAACATCGCCACGCTGAATCACGACGGCAGCATCCACCTCGTGGCCATGTGGTACGCCATGGACGGCACCGATCCCGTCTTCTGGACCTACAAGAAGGCGCAGAAGATCAAGAACATCGAGCGCGACCCCCGCATCACCTGCCTGGTCGAGACCGGCGACACGTACGAGGCGCTCAAGGGCGTCGAGCTCGTCGGCACGGCCGAGGTCGTGACCGATCGGGATGAGGTCATGGCCTTGGGCGAGGCGGTGGCGGCGCGCTACACCGGCCCGGTCACCGACGAGTCCCGGCCGTTCATCCACGCCGTGGGCGAGAAGCGCTTCGCCGTCCGGGTGCGCGTGGAGCGCACCGTGAGCTGGGACCATGGCAAGCTCGGTGGCACCTACTGAGAGCGAGCACCGGTCCGGCGTCGCCGACCGGGTCGTGGACGTCGTCATGCCGGCCCGGGACGAGGCGTTGACCGTCGTCGCCAACGTCGCCGCCGCCCAGGGCTGTCGCTTCGTGCGCGACGTCATCGTGGTCGACGACGGTTCCTCCGACGCCACCGCCGATCTCGCTGCAGCCGCCGGGGCGCGTGTGGTGCGCCGGCCCGGCTCGACCGGGTCCAAGGCGCACGCCATGCGAGCGGGCGTGGAGAGCAGCGACGCCGACCACATCCTGTTCGTCGACGCCGATTGCATCGGCCTGGTCAGCGACCACCTCGACCGGATCTGCGAGCCGGTGCTGGCGGGCGAGGCGGAGATGAGCCTCGGGGCGTTCGACTACGGGTGGTTGAACTGGCTCGTCCTACGGTGCCCGCCGCTGTCGGGGGAGCGCATCGTCCCCCGATGGGTGTGGGACGCGGTGCCCGAGGAGAAGCTCGACGGCTACACGATCGAGATTCGCCTCAACGAGGTCGTGTGCGAGCGCCGGATGCGGATCTCGGCCCGCACGATGGTGGGGGTCTTCCACCGTACGAAGCGTCAGAAGTTCGGTCGCCTCGCCGGCCTGCACCGAACGTGGCTGATGTACCGCGACATCGTGTCGCTGCTGCGGCCCCTTGGCGACGTGCGGTGGCGGACGTACTGGTACTACCTGCGCGGCCTCACGATCGAGGCCCCGGTCGCCCCGGTCAGCGTGCGCCGGACACGAGCTTTCGGGCGATGACCTTGAGGCACAGCGTCTCGTCGGCGCCCTCGAAGATGGACAGGACCCGGGCGTCGACCCACAGCCGGCTGACGGGGTACTCCTCGGCGTAGCCGTAGCCCCCGTGGATCTGCAGGGCCTCGCGCGTCACCCACTCCGCCGCCTTGCACACGTAGGCCTTGACGAGCGTCGCCTCCATGGCACCCTCGCCCTTCGCCATCATCTTGGCCACGGCGTAGGCGAACTGGCGGCTGGCCTGGATGAGCACCGCCATGCGGGCCAGCTTGGCCTGGGTCAGCTGGTAGGCGGCGACAGGTGCGCCGAACACGGTGCGGTCATCGGCGTACTGCTTGGCCTGCTCGTAGGCAGCCTGCATCACGCCGACGGCTCGGGCCGCGGTCTGGAGCCGGCCGTTCTCGAAGCCCTCCATCTGCAGGTAGAAGCCCCGACCGAGGCCGTCGTCGCCGCCGATGAGGTTGTCGTGCGGAACGAACCAGTTGTCGAGGGCGATCTCGTAGGAGTGCATGCCCCGGTAGCCGATGGTGTCGATCGGCCGACCCTCCATCTTCCCCCCGTGGCCGTCCTCGAACTCGAAGCCGTGGCCCTCGCCCTGCGGCTTGGGGACGATGAACATCGAGAGCCCCCGGTGGCCCTGGGAGCGGTCGGGATCGGTGCGGGCCAGGAGCAGCAGCACGTCGGCGCGGGCACCGAACGTGCACCAGGTCTTCACCCCGTTGATGCGCCAGCCGGCGGTGCCGTCGTCGAGGGTGTCGCGGGTGGCGGTGGTCTTGATGCCGGCGACGTCGGAGCCGTAGTCGGGCTCGGTGACCGCCACGGCGCACATGACCTCGGTGGTCGCCAGCTTGGGGAGCCAGTACTGCTTCTGCTCCTCGGTCCCGCCCTTCTCCACCGCACGCGTCATGATCTCGGGCCGGGTGATCAGGGAGCCGCCGATGCCCAGCGAGCCGCGGGACAGCTCCTCGGTGGCGACCACCATGCCGATGTAGTCGGACTCTCCGCCGGCGGCGAAGCCGCCGTACTCCTCGGGGATCGACAGCCCGAACGCCCCCAGCTCGGCGAGCCCGGAGATGACGTCTTCCGGCACGTCGCCGTTGGTGCGGTGGACGTGCTCGGCGTGGGGGGCGATCTGCTCGTCGGCGAAGCGACGGAAGGTGTCCTGGACGAGCTCGAAGTCGTCGTCGAGGTGGCGGGGTCCCTCGCCGCCGATGGAGGTCAGGAACTCGGGGGAGCGGTAGGTGCCGACGAAGTCGCGGGCCGCGTCCAGCGCGCCCGGTTCGACACCCCACTCGGCTTCCCGGCCGAACAGCTTGGCGGCGAGCTCGCCGATGGCGTCGGCCGCGAACGCGCAGGCGATGGCGGCTTCCGTGTCGCCCTTGGCGCCGTAGTCGAGCAGGGTCGCCGACATCTCGATACCGGCGGTGGCGTGGGCGAGGTCGTAGGCGAGCACCTGGTTGGCGTCGATGTCGCCCAGGCCGGCGAGGCGATCGGTGGCGGCCGCCAGGACCGTGCGGGCGGTGTCGACGGCGGCGGCGGCGGCATGCAGGTCCGGGGCGATCATGCGGGCAGGGTACCGGCGCCCGATCGGGCCCTTCCAAGCCGCCCCCACCCCGTTCTGGCACCACAACGTGTGGTGGCCGGCCGGCTGGTGTGGGTCCGGAACGGGAGGGGGAGGGGATGGTGCCTCGCCCACTTTGGATCGCCGGCGCCGTCCCATAGGTTTCCGGGCACCCGCCACCTGCCCCCGATCATCCCCAGGGAAGCGACATGACCAAGACGAACCCCGGGAACTTCTTCGAGGACTTCCGCCTCGGCCAGGTCATCGAACACGCCACCCCGAGGACCGTGACCGACGGCGACCGCGCCCTGTACGGCGCCCTCTACCCGACCCGGTTCCCGATCCCGTCGTCGAAGGAGTTCGCCGCCGCGTGCGGGCTCACGCCGGCACCGGTCGAGGAGCTCATCGGGTTCCACATCGCCTTCGGCAAGACCGTCCCCGACATCTCGCTCAACGCGGTCGCCAACCTCGGATACGCCGAGTGCCGCTTCCACCGGCCGGTCCGGCCCGGTGACACGCTCCGGGCCCGGTCCGAGGTGATCGGGCTGAAGCAGAACTCGAGCGGTACCACCGGCGTGGTGTGGGTGCGGTCCACGGCGACCGATCGGCACGGCCACACCGTCATCGACTGGGCTCGGTGGGTGATGGTCCGCAAAGCCGACGCCGATGCTCCGGCGCCCGAGACAGTGGTCCCCGACCTCGCCGATGCCGTGGCTCCCGGCGACCTGGTCGTCCCCGAGGGCCTCGACTTCCGCGACTACGACTTCACGGCCGCCGGCGAGCCGCACCGGTTGGGCGACTACGAGGTGGGCGAGAAGATCGACCACGTCGACGGGGTCACCCTCGAGGAAGCCGAGCACATGCTCGCCACTCGCCTGTGGCAGAACACGGCGAAGGTCCACTTCAACACCGAGGCGCGCGACGACGCCCGTCGACTGATCTATGGCGGCCACATCATCAGCCTCGCCCGGGCGTTGTCGTTCAACGGCATGGCCAACGCCGCCATGGTCGCCGCCATCAACGCCGGCGCCCACACCGCCCCGGCGTTCGCAGGCGACACGGTCTACGCCTGGTCGGAGGTCCTCGACACGGTCGTGCTCGAGGAGGTCGGGGTGCCGGCCCCCGGCGTCGGTGCCATGCGCGTGCGGTTGGTGGCGACCAAGGGCCACGACGCCTCGATGACGCTGCGCGAGGACGACGGCGCGTACAACCCCCAGGTCCTGCTCGACCTCGACCTGTGGGTCCTCTGCCCGGTCTGACCCGGTCGCAGCGCCGGTGACGCCGCTGCAGGAGGCGCTGATCGGGTGGTGGGCCCGCGGTGGCCGGGACCTGCCCTGGCGCCGGAGTCGCGATCCCTGGGCGGTCCTCGTCTCCGAGATCATGCTGCAGCAGACGCAGGTGGCGAGGGTGGAGCAGCGCTGGGTCCGGTTCCTCGAGCGGTTCCCCGATGCCCCCACGTGCGCGGCAGCCCCGGCGGGAGACGTGGTCGAGGAGTGGGCCGGCCTCGGCTACAACCGCCGGGCGGTGTACCTGCACCGGGCGGCGACCGCCTGCGTCGAGCGCCACGGCGGCCGGCTGCCCGACACCGTCGACGAACTGCTGGCGCTCCCCGGCGTCGGCCCCTACACCGCTCGGGCCGTGCTCGTGTTCGCCCACGAGCGTGACCTCGGTCTGGTCGACACCAACGCCGGCCGCTTCGTCGCCCGGGCGCTGGCCGGTCGACCGGTTCGCCCGGCCGAGGCGCAAGCGATGGCCGATGCAGGTGTGCCCGACGGATGGGGGTGGACGTGGGGGCAAGCCGTGTTCGACCTCGGAGCGGGCGTGTGTACGAAGCGGTCGCCCCGCTGCGACCGCTGCCCGATCCGGCCGTGGTGCGCCTGGGCGGTCGCCGGGTTCCCCGCACCCGATCCGATCACCGGTTCGGCCGGTATCAGCGCCCCGCAGTCGCCCCTCGAGGGTTCCGATCGCCAGGGACGGGGTCGGCTGGTCGCCGCGATGCGGGGCGGCCCCGTGGCGGACACGGAGCTCCCTGCGGTGATGGGGTGGCCCGACGACCCGGCCCGGGCGGCCCGGGTGGCCGAGACCCTGGTGCGCGACGGCCTCGCCACCCACGACGCCGGCACATGCGCCTGGCACCTCCCCACCTGACCTCCCGCCCCACCTGACCCCACGGGGGTGGGGCTGGCGGCGGTCAGGGGGCGGACAGTTCGGCAAGTCGGTGAGATGGCGGTGTCTGAATCGGTGGAAGGTCCGCTCAGCGTTCGATGGTCCGGTAGTTGAGCCCGAGGCTGACCATCGCGGAGCGGATGCTGGGCCCGTCGTCACCCTCCCAAACGCAGAGTGGGGCGCCGAGGTATTCCGCGGCGGCAACGCATTCAGCGCCGAGCGTCGACACTCGGTGATCAGCGGCGATCTCCGCCATGCGGTACGAGATACTCCTGATCGGGACGATGTCGATGCTCCCTGGCAAGCTCAGCAGGCTCGCCCCCAACGCTCGACGGCGCTCGACACTCCACGTGCCGGTGAGGGCGCCGCCGCGAGCGGCAACAACGCTCTTGGAAAGGCGGTAGAGGTAGAGGTTCGTCGTTGCCGGTTCATGAGCGGCGAGCACGTCTGCCAGCTCGTCGGACGCGTCGTCGGCCATGAAGTCACGGAGAAGGTGGTCGTCGAGGATGGCTCGGCTCACGTCGTCGCAAGGTCCGGATCGTCCTCGAGGGAGCGGACGAAGTCGGCGTGTTCGTCCCGGCTGACCAGTTCATCGAGCAACCGCCGTCCCTGACCCGTGGGGACCGTGAGCACACCGAAACCGAGATCGAGCACGTCGACTGGCCCGCCGTCATCGAGGTTCCAGCGATGCCGAACTCCAGCAGGTAGGGACATCTGGCCGGACGTCGAAACGAGGTATTCCTGAACGCTCATGTCCACCAGTGTATTTGGTGACGGACCTGACCGCACCAAGTGCCTGAGCGCGCCACCGAACTCAGGGGGTGGGGAGTTCGCCAAATGGGTGAGATAGGGGTGGGTGAAGTGGGGGTACTGGCGATAGGTGGCGTGCGCTGTGCGTCCATGTCCGGCACTCGGTGCGGCGCCCGTTCTGGGACGCGTCCGACGCATGCGTGACGTGTGACGCGTCCCGGTACGGGAAACCCCAGCTTCTGGGCCGCGGGAGACGCCTGTGCGACGTGCGCCGCGTCCCAGTACGGACGTCTCGACCCGCCCATCCGACGTGCCGTTCCTCAGCGTGTCCGGGCTTATCCCGGCGTGCTCGCCGTGCGCGCAGATCACGTGTTTGCGTTTGGCTCTCCTACGGCCACGCGTACGTACACATCAGCCCGCTCCCGAACCCCTGCGGGCCGGCAGGCGCTGGCGTCGGTGACGTCGCCGACCTCCGGATTTCTCGTGAGCACCACGGCGTCGCCCGCAGGAAGCGCAACGTCTTGCCCGGGCCGCTCGATCTCCTCGGTTGCGACGACCTGCACATCGAGTCCCTGCTCGGACGCCCATTCACGGACATCGATCAACCGAGTTGGCCGATTCAGGTATCGACTCCCCTCGCGAGCTTCGTGCCACTGGCATGGCAGGTCACTGCCACTCGTATCACCCACCCCGGATCTCACCTACTTGCCGAACCTAGGGAGTGGTGAGGGCGGCGACGATCTGGTCGACGGCGGTACGGGCGAGGGCGCGCATCTCGTCGTCGGTGCGGTCCTGGATCGGGTGGTCGACGAAGACCCGGGCGGCGTCGAAGCCGAGCGCGGTGGCCTGGGCTCGGGCGGCGTCGACGAACTCGCCGGAGGCCACGAAGACCCCGGGAACTCCTCGGCGCTCGAGATCGGCGATGTCGTGCACACTGCACGACGTGCACGACCCTCAGTCGGCGAGTGCCTCGATCACGAGGTCGCACTTGGTGGAGATCTCGTGGCGGAGGTCCACCGGCGCCGGCTTGGTGTAGGTCGGCTTGGCGTACCGGATGACGTCGGCGACCTGGCGCCGCCGCAGCTCCGCCTCGATCTCGTCGAGGAACACGTCGCCCCGCGGCTTGGAGATGTCGAGGAGCCCGACGACCCGGCCGTCGAGCGAGGCGGGCCGGTCGAGGCGTTGCCGCTCGGCGACCTGGCGTTCCGACGTCGGATCGAGAACCGTGCTCATCTGATCTCCCGGGTCACTGGGTCGGAACCCTCGCTGCCGTTCACCCAACCACCGATGATGGCCGAGAACAAGCCTGCGCCGCCGCCGGCATGGCAGATGAGCAGACCACCGTCGCGGAACTTCGGCAGCTCCGACCCGCGGAAGGCGTCGGGGACGCCCTCGGCGATGCCGCCGGCGCCGGCGATCAGCTCGTCGGCGTCGAGCGTGAGGAGCTCCGCGAGGCGTGACTCCAGGCGGGCCCGATCCCAGCCGTCGTCGGCGAGGACGCGCCCGTGTTCGGGGGAGACCACCAACATGGCGTCGATCTTGAACGGCAGCTTCGGATGGCCGACCGAACGAAGGCAGGCGGCGAAGGTCCGGGCCAGCGACTCCGCCGTCCGGGACCGCTGGTCGATGATGGACTGCGGTCCGTGGCCGGCGAACAGCGTGACGGCGTCGACCCCGGGGGCGACGCCGCGTGACACCGACAGCGGGCTCAGGGGCGATCCCTCCTCGAGCTCGGCGAAGGACCACCCGAGCTTGCCGGGGCTGCCGAGCGTGGCCCGGTCGACGCCACCGGGGACGCCGCCCCCGACGTTGCGGATCACGAGCTGGAGGGCCCGGCCGATGGTGGCGTTGGCCCGGTTCCCCTGGCCGAGTGCGTTGACGCCGGCATTCATGCCGATCCGGTGGCGGATCGGGCCGTTGACGACCAGCACGGGCCCGGAGAAGAACGTCGTCGCCAGCAGGCCGTGCATGTTGAACTCGCTGGTACAGGCGGCCTCGAGGGCGGTGAGCACCACGGGGAGGTACTCGGGGAGGCAGCCGGCCATCACGGCGTTGACCGCCACCTTCTCCACCGTGCACTCGACGAGGTCGGGCGGGACCACGGCCACGACGTCGTCGGCGGCCCGGTCGGTGCCGTCCAGCATCCGGGCCACGCGCGCCTCGGTCGGGGGGATGACCGGCAAGCCGTCGGTCCAGCCCCGGTCGTACATGGCCTCGAACGGGTCCTCGAGCTCGGCGAAGTCGACCCGGCGGCTGCGCAGGCCGGAGGCCGAGAACCGGGCACGGAGCTCGTCGGCCCGGGTCGGGTCGACGGACAGCGACCCGCACCCCGGTCGCCACTCGGGCAGGCCCTCGCCCAGGTCGTCGTGGCCGAGGAAGCCGCGCCACTGTGCCCGGTCCCAACCGACGATGCGCTCGGTCTCCCGTCCGTCGACGACCCGCAGCAGGGTCGGCACGGTCTCGATGTCGTACCGGTAGCTGATCGTGAGGTCACCGTCGTCGATCACCGCAACGCCGTGGGGGAACGTCGGGTCGTCCTGCGAGTAGACGGTGAGGGCGAGATCCGATCGTCGTGCGACGGCTGCCAGCACCGGTGCCACCAACGTGCAGGTGGGGCAGTCCCGCTTGACGACCGCCACCACGCCGTCGGGCAGTGGCGGGCGCAACGGACCAGTTGTCGTGTCGGCGTCGGCCATGCTCGCTCCCCTCGGTGGTGTGACGAGTGTTACACGACCTGCCGCTGGCCCGACACGTGCGGCTACGATCCGGCATCCGAGATCAGGGGGGATTCGCCAGTGAACGTCACCTTCTACGGGGTCCGGGGCTCCACCCCGTGCCCGACAGAGGGAAACCACCGCTACGGCGGGAACACCTCCTGCGTGGCGATCGAGTCCGCCGGGCACGATCCCATCGTCCTCGACCTGGGGACGGGCCTCCGCCTCTGGGGCGACACGCTGCCCCACGACGGCACCTTCCACGGCCACGCCCTGGTGACGCACGTGCACTGGGACCACGTGCAGGGGCTGCCCTTCTTCGTGCCCGTCCTGCGAGCCGGCGCCACGTTCGACGTCTACGGACCTCCCTCGCCCGGCCGCTCGCTGCAGGACTGCTTCGAGACGTTCGTCGCCCCGCCGTACTTCCCGGTGTCGATCCGTGACCTCCCCGGCGACATCCGCTTCCACGACGTCGTCGACACCGAGCTCAGCGTCGGCCACGCCAAGGTGACGATCCGGTCGGTGCCGCACACCGGCCTGACCAACGGCTACCGCATCGAGCAGGACGGGGCCACCGTCGTCTACATCTCCGACCACCAGATGCCGGTCGACGATCCCGAGCGCGTCACCGACGACGTGCTCGAACTGTGCGACGGCGCCGACCTGTTGATCCACGACGCGCAGTACACGCCGGACGAGTTCGACACCAAGCGCGACTGGGGCCACTGCACGGTCGACTACGCCGTGCACGTCGCCGTCCAGTCGGGTGCCAAGCGGTTGGCCTTGTTCCACCACGACCCCAGCCACGACGACCAGATGATCGACTGCCTCCTCGCCGGGGCCCGCGCCAGCGCGGCCGGCCGTCTCGAAGAGGTCATCGCCGCGTCGGAGAACCTCACCGTCGTCCTCTAGGACCACTGGTCCCCAGAGCACCGGCACGCCGATCGCCCTTCAGTAGGGTCCGCCGCCATGAGTGCGATCGACCAGGCCCACTTCCGACAGGTGCTCGGGCACTTCGCGACCGGGGTGACGGTGGTGGCGGGACTCGACGGCGACGAGCCGGTCGGCCTCGCCGTCGGGTCGTTCTTCTCGCTGTCGCTCGACCCCGCCCTCGTCGGGTTCTGCGTGGACAAGTCGTCCAACTCCTGGGCCCGCATGGAGGGTGCCGGCGCGTTCTGCGTCAACATCCTGGGCGCCGATCAGGAGGACGTGTGCCGCGTCTTCGCCGCCAGCGGCGACGACAAGTTCGCCGCCATCGGCTGGCGGCCGGCCGAGACCGGCTCGCCCCACATCGAGGGATCGTTGGCGTGGATCGACTGCACGGTCGAGGCCGTCCACGACGGCGGCGACCACCAGATCGTGGTCGGTGCGGTCAAGGGCCTCGACATCGGCCACGAGAGCGACCCGCTGATCTTCTTCCGGGGCGGGTACGCCAATCTGGCCTGACCGGCGCCGGGAAACGATGACTTGACCCGAGGGTCAAGACCGCTATGGTCCCTTGATCGTGGCGAGCCCGGCGATCGACGACAGCACCCACGGGCCCGACACCAGAGCGGGGTGGCGGCTCATGCTCGCCACCATGCGGGACCGCAAAGTCGGCGTGGCCATCGGCGTGGCCGTCGGTCTGGCGTGGTCCGCGGCCAAGGTGAGCGTGGGCCTCCTGGTGAAGCAGGCCGTCGACCGCGGCATCGAAGGCGGCCCGGGTGGTCGGGGCGACATGGGCTCGCTGCTGGTCTGGGCCGGCGCCATCGCCGGCGTGGGCATCCTGTCGGGCATCTTCACCGGCAGCCGTCGCTACGTGGCGTTCAAGGAGGCCCGTCTGGTCGAGAAGCGCCTCCGCGACCGGCTCTTCGCCCACGTCCAGCGGCTGCACTTCGCCTACCACGACGAGGTCCAGGCCGGTCAGCTGATGAGCCGCGGCAACACCGACCTCCAGCAGGTCCAGGCCTTCGTCGTGATGATCCCGCTCACCATCGCCAACGCCATGACCGTCGTGAGCGTCACCGTCATCCTCCTGCTGATCGACCCGGTGCTCGCCGTCCTGTCGCTCGGTTCGCTGCCGCTCATCAACGTCATCGCCAAGCGCTTCGGGTCGAAGTTGTTCCCGTCGGTGATGGGCATCCAGCGCGAATCCGCCGATCTCGCCGCAGTGGTCGAGGAATCCGTCGCCGGCGTCCGCGTCGTGAAGGGGTTCGGCGCCGAGGCCGTCATGCAGGGCCGCCTGCTGACCGAGGCCGACGACGTCTACGGCGTGTCGATGGAGGCGGCCACCACCCGGGCGCGCTTCCTCCCCGCCCTCGAACTGCTGCCGAACGTGGGCCTCATCGCCGTCCTGGGCTTCGGCGGCCACCGGGTCATCGCCGGCCAGCTGTCGCTGGGCTCGTTCGTGCTCTTCAACGTCTTCGTCGTCCTGCTGATCTGGCCGATGCGCATGCTCGGCATGATCATCGCCAACGCCCAGCGGGCATCGGCGGCCGCCGCCCGGGTGGCCGAGGTGCTGGCCACCGACCCCGTCATCGTCGACCGGCCCGACGCCAAGCCGCTCGGACCAGGCGCCGGCGACCTGCACTTCGACCACGTCGAGTTCTCCTATGGCGACGGGTCGATCCCGGTGCTGCACGACTTCGACCTCCACGTCGAGGCGGGCACCTCCGTGGCGCTGGTCGGTGCCACCGGTTGCGGCAAGACCACCGTGGGACGGCTCATCCCCCGCTTCTACGACGTCGACGGCGGCCGGGTGCTGCTCGACGGCAACGACGTTCGCGACGTCCGCATCGCCGACCTGCGCCGGGCGATCGGGATCGTGTTCGAGGAGACGTTCCTCTTCTCCGACTCGATCGCCGCCAACATCGCCTTCGCCGATCCGTCGTCGTCGCACGCCGCCATCGAACGGGCCGCCCGCCTCGCCGGCGCCCACGAGTTCATCGTCGACCTCGACCACGGCTACGACAGCATCATCGGCGAGCGCGGCTACTCGCTCTCCGGCGGCCAACGCCAGCGCATCGCGATCGCCCGTGCGATCCTCGCCGACCCGCGCGTGTTGATCCTCGACGACGCCACCAGCTCCGTCGATCCCACCAAGGAGCACGAGATCCGCGACGCCCTGGGTGAGGTGATGGCCGGCCGCACCACGTTGGTCATCGCCCACCGCGCCGCCACCATCGCCCTCGCCGACCGGGTGATCCTGATCGACGAGGGCACCGTGGTGGCCGAGGGCACCCACGAGGGTCTGCTGGCCAGCTCGTCGCGCTACCGCGAGGTCCTCGCATCGACCGCCGGCGACGCCCCGGACACCGAGCGGGCCGAGGTGTCGGGCTGATGGCCGCTGAGGTGGTCGCCGACGACACGCTCGACCGCGACGCGGCCAAGCAGGTCCTGCGCCGCAGTGTGCGCATGCTGCGGCCCTACCGCCGGCGTGTGGTGCTGGCCTCGTTCCTGGTCGTCATCTACACGGCGTCGACGCTGGCCGGCCCGCTGCTGGTCCGCGCCGGCATCGACCACGGGATCAAGGACCGCGACGGCGGCTACCTCGACCGCACCGTCATCGCCTACGTCCTCGTGGCCTGCGTGGCCTACGTGGCCTACCGGTTCCAGGTCATCACCATCAGCCTGATCGGCGAGAACTTCCTCCGCGACCTGCGGATCCGGGTGTTCGACCACCTGCAGCGACTGTCGATGCCGTTCTACGACCGGGAGAAGGCGGGCGTCGTCGTGTCGCGGATGACGTCCGACATCGACTCGCTCCAGGAGCTGGTCCAGACCGGCCTGCTGATGTTCGTGTCGAACAGCCTCCTGCTGTTCGCATCCATCGCCGTGTTGGCCGCGGTGAGCTGGCAGCTCCTGCTGCTCTGCCTGGTGGCGGTGCCGCCGGTGATCGTCGCGAGCATCCGGTTCCAACGTGAGTCCAGCGTCGCCTACCTCGACGTCCGCGACGGCATCGGCACCACGTTGTCCCACATGCAGGAGGGCATCTCCGGCGTGCGGGTCGTGCAGGCCTTCGCCCGGGAGGACGTCGAGTCGAGCCGTTTCGCCGAGGGCAACCACGCCCTCTACGAGGCCCACATGCGCTCGGTCAAGATCAGCGCCTGGTACCTGCCGGTCATCGAGATCGCCGGTCTCGCCACCACGGCCGCGGCTGTCGGCATCGGAGGGTGGTGGGTCCATGGCGGCTCGCTCACCATCGGCACCGTCACGTTCTTCGTGCTCACGCTGTCGAACCTGTTCGAACCCATCCAGCAGCTCAGCCAGCTGTTCAACACGGTGCAGTCCGCCGGCGCCGGCCTCGAGAAGCTCTACGGCTTGCTCGACACCGGCATCGACGTGCCCGAGCGACCCGACGCCGTCGACCTGCCCCGGGGTGGCGACATCTCCGTTCGGGGTGTCGGGTTCGCCTACGGCGACGGCACCGAGGTCCTCCACGGCATCGACCTCGACATCACCGCCGGCGAACGGATCGCCCTGGTCGGGCCAACCGGGGCGGGCAAGTCCACCCTGGCCAAGCTCATCGCCCGCTTCTACGACCCCACCGCCGGTGCCGTGTCGATCGGCGGGGTCGATCTGCGCGACGCCACCCTGCGCTCGCTGCGCGCCAACCTCGCCGTGGTGCCCCAGGAGGGGTTCCTGTTCAACGGCACGCTCGTCGACAACGTCCGCCTCGCCCGGCCTGACGCCACCGACGACGACGTGGTGGCCGCCATGGAGAGCATCGGGATCCTCGACCGGTTCGCCGCCCTGCCCGACGGCCTCCACACCGAGGTCCGTGAGCGGGGCAGCCGCTTCTCGGCCGGCGAGAAGCAGCTCGTGTCCCTCGCCCGCGCCGCGCTGGCCGACCCCGAGGTCTTGGTCCTCGACGAGGCGACGTCGTCGCTCGACCCCGGCACCGAGGCCGTCGTGGAGGACGCCATGGAACGCCTCGCCAACGGGCGCACCACCATCGTCATCGCCCACCGCCTCACCACCGCGGCGCGAGCCGATCGGGTGGCCGTCGTCGCGGCCGGGCACCTGGCCGAGGTCGGCACCCACGACGAGCTCATGGCGCGGGGTGGCCACTACGCCTCGCTCTACTCCACCTGGGCGGGCGGCCAACCCGTCTGATCGCCGGCTGCCAGGCTGGCCGGCATGCCGCTCGATCCCGACGTCGCCGCACAGGTGGCCCACTTGTTCGACGCCACGCTCGGCCAGGTGCTGTCCGGGGAGGTGGCCGGTGCGCCAGCGGCGCGAGCCATGCGCCGTCGCGACATCGAGACGACCGATCGTGTCGCCGGCGACGCCGGGCCACCGGTCCGGGTGTACCGGCCCGCCGGTGCGCCCCGAGACCTCCCGGCGCTGGTGTGGGCTCACGGGGGTGGTTGGCAGTTCGGCGGCCTGGACATGCCCGAGGCCGACTCGGTCGCCCAGGTGGTGGCGGCCACCCTGCCCGCCGTCGTCGTCTCGGTCGACTACCGGCTGGCGCCGGCGCATCCTCATCCCGCCGGCCTCCACGACGTCGTGGCCGCGCACCGGTGGGCGACGGGTGCCGGCGCCGACCTGGGCCTCGACCCCGGACGCGTGGCGCTCGGTGGGGCCTCCGCCGGGGCGCACCTGTGCATCGGCGCCGCCGCGACGCTGCGCGACGGTGGTGGGCCGATGCCCGCCGCGCTGCTCCTCGCCTACCCGGTGACCGACCCCGTCCGGGGCCCGTATCCGGAGGATCGACAGCCGGACTGCCCGGCGCTGTTGTGGCTCGACCGCGATGCCGTGGTGGGCCTGTTCGCCGGCCTCGTCGGCGACGTGACCGACCCACCCCGATCGGCGGTCCCCGCCGACCTCGATCTCGCCGGCCTGCCCCCGACGCTGCTCACCACCGCCGAGTGCGACGCCCTCACCCCGCAGGTGCACCACTTCGCAATGCGAGCGGCGGCGGCCGGCGTGCCGGTCACCGTGCACGACGTGGAGGGCCTGCTCCACGGCTACCTGAACACCGTGGGGGACAGCGCGCCGGCCGATCGGGCCCTGCTGCGCCACGCCGCATGGCTGCGGACGGCGCTGTCCGCCGATCCGCCCGCCTCGAACGTGGGAATCACGCCACAGAATTACTAGTATCGACGTAGGAGAAATTCCGCTCGCACCCGCCCGACCATCCTCTTGGAGGAATCCGTGGCCGTCACCGATCTCGATCTCGGCAAGTACAAGCTCGGCTGGGCCGACGAAGAGAACTACGTCTTCAAGCCCAAGCGAGGCCTGAACGAGGACATCATCCGCGAGATGTCGTGGATGAAGGGTGAGCCCGACTGGATGATCAACATGCGCCTGAAGGCGTATCGCCACTTCCAGAAGCGGCCCATGCCCAATTGGGGCGGTGACATGTCGGAGATCTACTTCGACGACATCTTCTATTACATCAAGCCCACCGACCATCAGGTCGACGCCTGGGACGAGCTGCCCGACTCGGTGAAGGACACCTACGAGAAGCTGGGCATCCCCGAGGCCGAGCGCAAGTACCTCGCCGGCGTCACCGCCCAGTACGAGTCCGAGGTCGTCTACCACCGCAACCGCGACGACCTCGCCAAGCAGGGCGTGCTGTTCACCGACATGGACACGGCCCTGCGCGAGTACCCCCAGCTCGTCAAGCAGTACTTCGGCAAGATCATCCCGCCGAACGACAACAAGTTCTCGGCCCTGAACACGTCGGTGTGGTCGGGCGGCTCGTTCATCTACGTCCCGCCGGGCGTCGAGGTCGAGATGCCGCTGCAGGCCTACTTCCGGATCAACGCCGAGAACATGGGCCAGTTCGAGCGTACGTTGATCATCGCCGACGAGGGCTCGAAGGTGCACTACATCGAGGGCTGCTCGGCGCCCACGTACACCACCGACTCCCTGCACTCCGCTGTGGTCGAGATCGTCGTCAAGCCCAGCGCCCGGGTCACCTACACCACCATCCAGAACTGGTCGAACAACGTGTTCAACCTGGTCACCAAGCGGGCCCGGGTCGAGGCCGAGGGCCACATGGAGTGGATCGACGGCAACATCGGCTCCCGGTTGACCATGAAGTACCCGGCCGTGTGGCTGGTGGGCCCGAAGGCATCCGGCGAGGTGCTGTCCGTGGCCTACGCCGGCGAGGGCCAGCACCAGGACACCGGGGCCAAGATGGTGCACGCCGCCCCCGAGACCACCTCGAAGATCGTGTCGAAGTCGATCTCGAAGGACGGCGGCCGGACCTCCTACCGCGGTCTGGTCCGGGTCGAGGACGACGCCTACGGCTGCAAGAGCCACGTCCAGTGCGACGCCCTCATCCTCGATGACCACTCCGTCAGCGACACCTACCCCTACATGGAGGTCGGTGCCCGCGACGCCAACGTGGGCCACGAGGCCACCGTCTCCAAGGTCGCCGACGAGCAGCTCTTCTACCTGCGCTCGCGTGGCCTCACCGAGGAGCAGGCCATGGGCATGATCGTCAACGGCTTCATCGAGCCCGTCACCCGGACGCTGCCCATGGAATACGCCGTCGAGTGGTCCCGCCTGATCGAGCTGCAGATGGAGGGCTCGGTCGGCTGAGTGTCCGTCGGCCCTGACGGGCCTCCGGACCCCGAGTTCTTCGGCTGCGCCTCAGAACTCGCCGGCGATGAACGTCAATGCAGGTCGGTGACCGACACGGTGGCGTGGTCCACGGCCTGACGCGAGTACCGCATCGGGATCATCTCGACGGCCGCCCATCGCGCCAGCTGATCGGTGTGGTGGGGCGATCGCGGCATCGCCCGACACGCCGTGCGGCACGATCCACACCGATCGCTCCCAGTCGGCCAGGTCGAACACGTAGCGCGCCACGGGCGCGTTGCAGGCCAACGTCGTCGGCGGCGCCGTCGACGTCGCCCACACGCACTCGTTGTCGCCGCCCAGCTCCACGGCCTCCG
Source organism: uncultured Acidimicrobiaceae bacterium (assembly GCA_963811245.1). Taxonomy (GTDB): domain Bacteria; phylum Actinomycetota; class Acidimicrobiia; order Acidimicrobiales; family Salinilacustritrichaceae; genus Salinilacustrithrix. The sequence goes on along the minus strand of CAWEQL010000013.1, from coordinate 170,807 downwards.
GGACCGGGAGCCGGTCGGTGAGATCGGGGCGGAGGGCGGCGAGCGGGTGCACGAACATGGCCCGGTGGGCCGCGCCCCAACGCCACCGGGCGGGGTCGGTTCCCTGTGACCGCTCGAGCTCGCGGACGGCGAAGCGCAAGGCGGTGGCGACGGCCTCGTCGCTGACGAGCTCGGGGTCGTCGATCCAGAACGCCATGCGGGCGTTGACGAAGCGCATGGTCTGGTGCAGCGATGGTCCGGCGACGCCGGGCAGTCGGTCGCCCACCAGGCCGAGGTCGTGCGACACGATGCGCACCAACTCGGCCCGGAGCGTCCCGTAGACGGCGGCGGCGGGGGAGCCGGCATCCATGTGGTGGTCCCAGCCCTCCAGGAGGCGCTGGGCGGCGACCTCGGCCGGATGGTCCCGGTCGAGCGCGACGATGCGCTCGGCGAAGCGGGCGGCCACCGCCGAGTGCGTGTCGCCCAGGAGCGCCGTGACGCTGTCGACGTCCCAGTGGCTGGACCCGCCGAGCTGTTCGCCGAGGCGGGCGGCGCGGGTGGGGTGTGCGAAGTCGTGCGACACGTACGGTCCGTCGAACGAGATCCGGTTGTTGGCCGTCACCAGGTAGCCGACATCCGGGTCCCGCCATCGCGGGAGGTCGGCGTCGGCCACGAAACCGGTCCACGCCCGCGACGGGTCGGCTCCGGCCACCGCCGTCCAGCCGTTGTCGCCGGGACGGACGGCCAGGCGGCCTCGCATCCGGTAGGCGATGGTCCCGGCACGGTCGGCCATCAGCAGGTTGTTGACCGGAACCACCCACGGGACCAGGGCGCGGTCGAGCTCGTCGACCGACGTCGCCCGCAGCATCGGCACCAGCGCGTCGGCGGTCGTGTCGGGTGCGGCGAGGGCCGTCCACCGCAGCGCCAGGCCGACCGTTTCGTCGCCGGCGACGACCGGTCCTCGCCGGGTCTCGAGGCAGCGCACCGAGACGTCGGCGTCGTCGCGGACCTGGATCGTCTCCGAGCGGACCTCGGCGGTGGACCAACCGTCGTGCTCGCGGACCTCGATTCCGCCGGCTCCGTCCGGTCGGAGGTGCTCGACGAACACGTCCTGGTCGTCGGCCATGCCGTGGGTGATGCACCACGCCACCTCGGCGTTGTGTCCGAAGTGCGGGAAGCCCGGCACCCCGGGGAACGACAAGCCCACGACGTCGACGTCGGGGCAGGTCACGTGGTTCTGCCAGTACACGTTGGGCAGGTCGATGGCCCGGTGGGGGTCGCCGGCCAGGATCGGTGCGCCGGTGACCGTGCGTGACGCGGCGATGACGAGGTTGTTGGAGCCGAGGGCGGTCTCGCCGTGGCCGACGGACCCGATGGCTGCCTCCGACGAGCCCATCGCCGCCGCCACGTCGGCGGCCAGCACGAGCACGGGATCGTCGGGGTCGATGGTGACGTCGGCCGTGGCCGGCCACAGCCGGGCCGCCCGTTCGGCGCCCAGATGTGCGACCAGCCCCGAACGCCACAGCTTCGTCTCGTACGTGCCCATCGCCAGGTGGCGGACGAGGAACACGGCGATCGAGTGCCACCCCTGCCACGGCTCCGGCTCGTGGTCGAGCAGCGCCAGTTCCGGGGGACGTCGCTGTGGTCGGCGAGCGATCGGTTGACCCCGCGGGCGTAGGCGGCGAGTACGTCGCGCGTCTCCTCGCCGAGCACGTCGTGGGAGGCCTGGGCCGCCCGCGCCAGCCCGATGCGGCGGTGGAAGACGTCGCTGGCCGTGCCCGTCCGGCCCACGAGCTCGGCGAGACGTCCGAGCGCCCGCTGGCGGTCGAGCACCATCTGCCACAGGCGGTCGTCCGCCGCGGCGTGGCCCTGCCCCTCGAAGGCCGAGAGGAGATCATCGGCGCGGATGTGGGCGATGCCGTCGACGTCCCGGCGGATCTCGGTCACCCGTGGATCCTGCCCCATGGACCGTCCCGCCCGCGTGGGTTCGCGGCGGATGCGCTGGCAGACTCGAGGCATGCCGATGCGGCAGGACTGCAAGTACTTCGAATCCCGGACGTACCCGAACGGCGACACCGTCCGGAAGTGCGATCTCGACCTCGCGCCCGAGGCGCCGTGGCGCTGCCCGGTTGACTGTCCCAAGTACGCCCGGCGCCTCGTCGACGTCAACTGGAAGCACGGGACGCTGGTCACGCCCGAGACGCCGGACGAGCCCGCCAGCCTGGCCGACGACGACGGTTCGATCGCCGCGCTGCTCGACGAGGCCGAGGACATCGTGAACGCGGCCGGACCCCGGCTGCTGGCCGATGTCCAGGCCGAACGCGACCGGTTGGCGACACCGCGCTGGAAGCGGATGTTCCGTCGCGAGAAGCGCTCGTCGCGGACGACGACGACGATCGCTGACCCGTCCCGCACTTGGGGCATCGCGGCAGACCCTCGGTAGGCTCGCAGCATCGGGGGCCGATCTGGCCTCCGTTTCGCGAGCAGGCTGAGGACGCTGCCGAACGATGACCACTGCATTCTCGATCGACGCTGCGGGCGCCCTGCCGGGCCCGGACTGGCTGGTGTCGCGTCGCCGGGCGGCGGCCGAGCGCTTCGCGAGCACCGAGTTGCCCAGCGCCGACGAGGAGGTGTGGCGCTACAGCCGCATCGGTGATCTCGACCTGGATCGCTACCCGCCCGTCGGCCCAGATGCCGTCCCCGCCGGCGCTCCCGACGCAGCCTCCGAGATCGTGGCCCTCGCCGACGGTGCCGACCTCGTCGTCCTCGCCATCGACGGCCGGGTCACCGACGTCCGTTCCGCCGACGGATGCGCCGCCACCGTCGGCCTCCCGGACGACGACGCCACCACGGCGGTCGGCGTCGCACAGGGAGACGCCACCGACTTCTTCACGCTCCTCAACGTGGCGTTCAGCGAGCCCATCGAGATCACGGTGCCTGCGGGCACCGACATCGCCCGGATCGTGGTGGTCCAGCAGTTCAGCTCCCCCGACCACGCGTCGTTCCCGCGCCTCGTCGTGCACGCCGGCCAGGCGTCGCATGCCTCGGTCGTCGAGGTCCACGTCAGCGACGACGGCGTCGATCACCTCTCGGTCCCGGTCACCGAGCTCGTCGTCGACCGTGACGCCACGCTGCACCACGTGGTGGTGCAGCTGTTGGGTGACCACACCTGGCAGATCGGCCGCCTCGCCTCCACGGTGGCGCAGGGCGCGACCCTGCGCTCCGGTACGGCGGCGTTCGGCGGCGACTACAGCCGGCTGCGCATCGACACCACGCTCGCCGGGCGCGGCGCAACGGGCGACCTGTACGCCGGCTACTTCGGGTCCGGGTCCCAGTTGCTCGACTTCCGCACGTTCCAGGACCACGCCGCACCCGACACGACGTCCAACCTGCTGTTCAAGGGTGCCCTCGACGAACGCGGTGCGTCGGTCTACACGGGCCTCATCAAGATCCGCCCGGACGCCCGTGGGTCGCAGGCCTTCCAGACCAACCGGAACCTGAAGCTCTCCGACGAGGCATGGGCCGAGTCCGTGCCCAACCTGGAGATCGAGAACAACGAGGTCCAGTGCTCCCACGCCTCGACCGTGGGCCCGATCGACGCCGAGCAGCGCTTCTACCTGGAGAGCCGCGGGGTGCCCGCGGACCGAGCTGAGCGGCTCATCGTCAAGGGTGTGTTCGATGAGGTCTTCGACGCCCTGCCCCTCGGGAGCTACGACGCCGTGGTCCGCGCCGCCCTCGACCACGAGCTCGAGAGGAGCATGTCGTGAGCACTCGTGTCTGCGCCCTCGACGACGTCGAGCCCAATGGGGCGATCCGCGTCGACATCGGTGGTCATCGCCTCGCCGTCGTGCGCTGCGACGGCGACGTGTACGTGATCGGCGACCGCTGCACCCACGCCGACATCTCGCTCGCCGAGGGCGAGGTCGACTGCGCCAACAAGACGATCGAGTGCTGGAAACACGGCAGCGAGTTCCGCCTCACCGACGGTGAGCCCGAGACCCTGCCCGCCACCAAGCCGACGCCGACCTACGCGGTCACGGTCACGGACGGCGACATCTACGTGGAGCTGGACGCATGAGCGAGGACAGCGTGCTCGAGATCCGAGGGCTGGCGGCATCGGTCGCCGGCACGCAGATCCTCCACGGCGTCGATCTCACCATCCGCAGCGGAGAGGTCCACGCCGTCATGGGCCCGAACGGCGCCGGCAAGTCGACGCTCTCCGGCGTGCTCGCCGGCCACCCGGCCTACACCGTCACCGGTGGCTCGGTCACCCTCGACGGTGCCGACCTGCTGGCCATGGAGCCGTGGCGGCGGGCCCAGGCCGGCCTGTTCCTCGCCATGCAGTACCCCACCGAGGTCCCCGGTGTCCGTCTGGAAGAGGTGCTCGAGGAAGCCTTCGCCGCATCCGGGCGCGAGCGCGCCGACGTGGCCGGCATCGTCGCCGCCGAGGCCGAGGCCATCGGCTTCGACACCCGCTTCTTGTCCCGGCCGCTCAACGTCGACCTCTCCGGAGGCGAGAAGAAGCGCAACGAGACGGTGCAGATGGCCACCCTCCGACCCCGCTTCGCCATCCTCGACGAGATCGACTCCGGTCTCGACATCGATGCGCTCCGTGACGTCAGCCGGCGGATCGAGGCGGCCACGCAGGACGGCCTCGGCGTGCTCGCCATCACCCACTATCGACGACTGTTCACCGAGCTGCGCCCCGACCGCGTCCACGTGCTGGTCGGCGGCCGGATCCAGGAATCCGGCGGCCCGGAACTGGTCGAAACGCTCGAACGGGCCGGTTACGCCGAGTTCGGTGGCGACGCCGGGTGATGTCGCGCCCCCTAGGGGAGACACATATCGCAATTCGTTGATATCGCGCTCTACAGTGTGGGCACGACGCGACCGATCCTTCGTTCGCGTGGCGGGAGGCCCTCGGGCGGGGTGACGGACGCGTGGCGCAGGACGACATCGAAACGGAACGGCGGATCATCGCCCCACGATCACCGAGGTGATCGATCAGGGCATCCTGCGCGCCGTCTTCCAGCCGATCGTCGACCTCCACACCGATCGGCCCATCGGTTGGGAGGCGTTCGCGCGCGTCGGCGCCACCGAGGGCTCCTTCGACGGGTGGCTCACCAGCGCCGACGAGGCCGGGCGTGGCGCGGACTTCCAGTTCTCGGCCCTCCACGCCGTCCAGTCCGCCGGTGGCCCTCCCGATGGCACCATCCTGTTCGTCAACGTCGGCGCCGACCTCCTCGCCGATCCCCGGTTCTTCGACGAGTGCGAGCGGCTCGGCAGCCGGCTCGCCATCGACGTGCGTGGCTCCGAGCTCGAGCGCATCAGCGACCTGCCCCGCCAGCTCGACCAGCTCTCCTCGGCCGGCATCCACCTCTCCATCGACGACACCACGGCGGCGAGCCTGTCGCTGATCGCCCGCATCCGCCCGTCGTTCGTGAAGCTCGACCGTGCCCTGGTGTGCGACATCGTCAACGATCCCGCACCGCGCTCGGTGGTGCGGGCCTACGTCGCCTTCGCGGAGTCCGAGGACATCCACGTCGTGGCCGAGGGCGTCGAACGCACCGATCAGCTCGAGTTGCTACGCGACCTCGGGGTTCGGTTCGGCCAGGGCTTCCTGTTCGGCCGGCCCACGTCCACCTGGGCGCAGCCGTCCCGGCGGCGTGAACGCCCACCGCTCGCGCTCGACGGCAGCCGCGACATTCGCCGCCGGTTCACCGCGGCGAACGACCTGCGGGCCGTGGCCGAGGTCGCCTGCGCCGAGCTGCGGGCCCTCGATCTGCTGCCGTCGTTCTACCTCGAGCGCGATGGGGTGTTCCGCTGCATCGCGCGAACTCGGCTACTGGCAGGTGATGGACGGCATCCCGGTCGGCGTCGGCGTCGTCTCCCGTGCCTTCCGCAGCGGCCGTCCCCAGGTGCTGCCCGATGCCGACGGCGAGGCCGGCTTCATCTTCGCTGCCCCCGACGTCAGGGCCGGCATGGTCGTGCCCATCGCGACCGGCCGACGCACGATCGGCGTCCTCAACGTCGGCAGCACGGCGGCGCTCACCGACGCCGAGATCGACACCATCCACACCGTGGCCGGGGTGTTCGAGGAGCGCCTCGGGGAGGTCGGCGCCACGCTCGACGACTCAGCGCTGCACCGGTTGGCTCGGTCGAACACCGAGCTCGCCACGCTGACGCAGACCAAGCTCATCGAGATGGCGAGCACCCGCTTGGCGTGCGAGATCTCGGGGCTGTCGTCGGGCCTCCTCGCCATGCCGGGCGTGCGCGACGCCTTCGAGATCAACGCCCTGCAAGGACCGCTCGCCTCGGCGCTGCGCAACATCTCCGGCCAGGTGCTGGCCGAGCTGGCTCGCGACATCGACCAGGTCTCGAGCTGCATCTCCAGCGATGACGACCAGGGCCTCTCCAAGCCGGCGATGATCTCCCTGCGCGACGCCGGCGCATCCTCGATCGCCGCGTTCCCGGTGCGCTCTGCCGAGCTGGGCCACGGCCTGCTCGTGCTCGCCGACCATGCGCCCGTGTCGCTCGACCTGGAGGAGCGCGAGGCCATCGAACTGCTCGCCCGAGAGATCGGTCGGGCCCTCGACATGGCCGTCGTCATGGCCGACCTCCGGGCCCGCGCCACCAGCGACGCCCTCACCGGTCTCGGGAACCTGGCCGCGTTCCAGGAGGCGCTGTCCGCCATCGGTGGTCGTCGCCGGGGCCGGTGGGCGGTGGCGATGGCCGACGTGGACGGCTTCAAGCGGGTCAACGACACCTACGGCCACCTCACCGGCGACCGCATCCTGCGCGAGCTGGCCGCCTCCATCGACACGGTCCTGCGCTCCGAGGACCGGATGTACCGCATCGGTGGCGACGAGTTCGCCGCCATCCTCCACGATGTCGACGAGGCCGGCGCCGCCGACATCGGCCGCCGCATGTGCGAGGCCGCCGCGTCCATCATGGGCGAGTTCGGCGCCGGCCTGTCGGTGGGGATCGCCCTGCCCGCGCCCGACGAGCTGGCGTCGGAGTTCCTCGAACGCGCCGACCAGATGCTCTACGAGATCAAGCGACAGGCCCCGGGGACGGCTCGGGTGGCGCCGTACGCCCCGGACGACGACAACCGCGACTGACCGATCAGGAGGCGGTGGCTTCCTCGATGCCCTGGGCCAGCGTGTTCCACGACAGCGTGGCGCACTTGATCCGGACCGGGAACTTGACCACGCCACGAAGCGCCTCGAGGTCGCCCAGGGAGACCTCCTCCGGCACGTCGGCGACCTCGGACGGATCGAGGCCGGAGTCGCCGGACTCCTCGAGGCCGTCGCCCTCACCGTCGAGGGACTGCTCGTGGATCGACATCATGGCCTTGAACGCCTTGGTGATGTTGCGGACCTCGGCCAACGTCTTGCCCTTCACGGCGGCCGACATCATCGACGCCGAGGACTGGCTGATCGAGCAGCCCTGGCCGCCGATGCGGATGTCGGTGATGGTGTCGCCGTCGACGTCGAGGTAGACGACGATCTCGTCCCCGCACAGCGGGTTGAAGCCCTCGACCCGCGTCGCCGGGGGTGCGTCGAGCTCGCCGCGGTTCCGGGGGCTGCGGTAGTGGTCGAGGATGATCTCGCGGTAGAGGTCTTCGAGTCCGGGCATGGTGGCGGTCCTGGTCGGTGTCAGAAGGGGGTGTCAGAAGGTGAAGAAGTCGGCGGCGGCCTGGATGGCGTCGGCGAGAGCGTCGACGTCGTCGGTGTCGTTGTACACGTAGAGCGACGCACGGGCGGTGGCGTTGACGCCGAGCGCCTGCATCAGCGGCTTGGCGCAGTGGTGGCCGGCGCGGACGCACACGTCGTGCTGGTCGAACACCTGGGTGAGGTCGTGCGGGTGGATGTCGCGGTAGGTGAAGGAGAAGACGCCGCCCCGGCTGGCGGGTTCGGCCGGACCGTGGATGTCGATGTCGTCGCCGAAGCGGTCGGTCAGCGTGCGCAGCGTGTAGCCGGTCAGCTCGACCTCGTGGCGGCGCACGGCCTCCATGCCGAGGGCCGAGAGGTAGTCGCAGGCCGCACCGAGGCCGACGGCCTCGGCGATCGGCGGGGTGCCCGCTTCGAACTTCCACGGCAGCTCGTTGTGGGTGAAGCCCTCCTTGGTGACCTGCAGGATCATCTCGCCGCCACCGAGGAACGGGGGCGTGGCCTCGAGGGCGTCGTCGGTCCCGTAGAGCACGCCGATGCCGGTGGGTCCGCACAGCTTGTGGCCGGTGAAGGCCACGAAGTCGGCGCCCCACGCCTGGACGTCGGTGGGCAGGTGGGGCACGTGCTGGCTGGCGTCGACGATGGCGATGGCGCCGGCGTCGTGCGCGGCGGCCACGAGGTGCTCGACCGGGGTGATCGTGCCCAGCACGTTGGACATGGCCGAGAACGAGAGCGCCTTGGCCCCGTCGAGCAACCGATCGAGATCGGTGAGGTCGAGGTGACCGTCGTCGGTGATGGGGATCCAGCGCAGCTCGATGCCGGCCACGGCCGCCAACTGGTGCCAGGGCACGATGTTGGCGTGGTGCTCGAGCTCGGTCAGCACGACGGCGTCGCCCCGGCCGAGGTGGGCGGCGCCCCAGGACCGGGCGACCAGGTTGAGCGCCTCGGTGGCGTTCTTGGCGAAGACCACGTTGCGGTCGGCCGGTGCGTTGATGAAGCGGCGCACCTTGGCCCGCCCGCCCTCGAGCGCCGCAGTGGCCTCCTCGGCGATGCGGTAGGTGCCACGGTGCACGTTGGCGTTGGACCGCTCGTAGTACCCGTCCATGGCGTCGAGCACCGACTGCGGCTTCTGGCTCGTGTTGGCCGAGTCGAGGTAGACGATGCGCTTCCCGTCGATCTCGCGGGCGAGGAGCGGGAAGTCCTTCTTGATGCGGCCGACGTCGAGGGTCACGACTGCGCCCCGGCCCGGAACGCCTCGTAGCCCTCGGCCTCGAGCTGCTCGACGATCTCGAAGCCGCCCGAGGTCACGATGCGCCCGTCGACGAGGACGTGGACGACGTCGGGGCGGAGGTAGTCGAGCAACCGCTGGTAGTGGGTGATGAGGACGACGCCGAGGTCGGGACGGTCGGCGCGGACCTCGTTCACGCCCTTCGCGACCACTTGCAGGGCGTCGATGTCGAGGCCGGAGTCGGTCTCGTCGAGGATGGCCAGCTCGGGTTCGAGAATGGCCATCTGCAGGATCTCGTTGCGCTTCTTCTCGCCGCCGGAGAACCCCTCGTTGAGGTACCGGTCGGCGAAGCTCGGGTCCATGTCGAGCCGTTCCATCCACTCCATGATCGACAGGCGCAGCTCGAGCACGGACAGGTCGATGCCCTTGCGGGCCGAGAGCGCCTGGCGCAGGAAGTTGATGACCGAGACACCCGGGATGGACTGGGGGTACTGGAAGGCGAGGAACATCCCGGCCTTGCCCCGGACATCGACGTCCCAGTCGGTGATGTCGTCCCCCCACAGCCGGATGCTGCCTCGGGTGACCTCGTAGTCCGGGTTGCCGAGCAGCGTGTTGGCCAGCGTCGACTTGCCCGACCCGTTGGGGCCCATGATGGCGTGGATCTCGCCGGGGCGAACGGAGAGGTCGACCCCGTGGAGGATCTCGGCATCGCTGACCTCGCCGGCGGCCGCTGCGCTCACGCGGGCGTGCAGGTCGATCGTCTCGAACAGCGGCGGTCCTGCGGGGTCAGCCATGCCCCCAGTGTATTAGCACTATGGCCGTAGTGATAATGGCCGGCCGAGAAAATCCGGTCCGCGCCGGGCGGGCTGTCGGGGCGGGTTGTCGGGGCGCGACGAGGCCCGGACGCGAACGTCCGGGCCTGCTCGGGTCGCTGCAGATCTCGTCGGCCGACGGTGGCCGACCGGGATCGTCAGGCCTCTGTCTGCTTGTCGTGCTCGTCGGCCTTCTCGGAACCCTCGCGCAGGCCGGCCTTGAACTCGTTCTGGGCCTGGCCCAGCGAGCGAGCCAGCTTCGGCAGCTTGGCGCCGCCGAAGAGCACGAGGATGACGATGAGGACGATGAGGAGTTCGGGTCCACCGAGGTTCATATGGCTTCTACGCTACCGCAGGGTCACGCGGATGGATCCGCGTCCCGCAGGTCTTCCTTCCAGGTCCGGAAGCGGGCGTGATCGACCCCGCTCGGGCCCGTTCCCGAAGCGGTTCCGTCGGGCACGAGGCGCAGCGTGTAGCTGCGGGACAGGTCGTCTTCGTGGGCGGCCCAATACCGGGCGTGGCCCTTCGATGCCGGCCCGGCCCGCCACAGGATCCACGGGCCGATGCGCCGCTTGTACTCGGCCGGCGGGGCGCCGGGGAGGTCGTCGCCGAGGGCGAGCAGATCCGCTGGGGCCTCGATCCACGCCGAGGCGGGGATGTTGCGGTCCCGGATCGGCGTGGGGGGCAGGTCCTCGGTGTGGACCGGCGTGTCGTCCGTGGGTCGCTGGTCGTAGGGAAGTGCGTCGGTCATGGTTCCTCCTGCCCGCAGCCGCCGGTCACCAGCCCCGGTCGATCCACTCCTGGAGGTGCGGGCGTTCGGCCCCGATCGTGGTGTCGGCCCCGTGGCCCGGCAGGACCAGCGTCTCGGTCGGAAGCGTGAACAGCTTCCGGTCGACGGACTCGATGATCTGGTCGAAGTCGCCGAGGTCGGTCTTGGTGTTCCCCGGCCCGCCCGGGAACAAGGTGTCGCCCGAGAACAGGATCGGTGATCCCTCGAGGCGGAAGCTCATCGAGCCCGGGGTGTGGCCCGGGTTGTGGATGGTGTGCAGACGCAGTTGGCCGACCTCGATCACCGACTCGTCCTCGAGGAGCTCGTCGTAGGAGGGCAACATGGCGGCGTCCTCGGCGGTGACGTGGACGCTGTAGCCGGCGTCGCGCAGCTGGGGAACGGCCTGGATGTGGTCCCAGTGGCCGTGGGTCTCGATGACGTGGCGGACGCCGAGGCGCTGGCACAGCTCGAGCAGCATCTCGTGCTCGTTGGCGGCGTCGATCAGCACGGCGTCGCCCGTCTGGCGGCACCGCAGCACGAAGACGTTGTTCTCGTACGGGCCGACCACCACCTTGTGGATCTCGGCCTGCTCGTCGCTCCAGTGGAGGGTGCCGCTCATGGTCCCAGCCTGCCGTACCGGAGGTGGGACGCGTCGCCCGGCGAGTTCACATTCCCGACATCGAAGGAGCGATGACGAGAAACATGGCGGTGCGATGGTGGGCGCACTTCGTGTAGCGGGGCTGGTTCCGCACGGAGGGTGGCAGGCAACCGCCGGGCCACGGCAGCACCTTCGCCGGTGCTTCGACGCAGGAGAATCGAAGATGTCCAGAGTCATACGCCGGAGCGCGAGCGTGCTCGCGCTCGCGTCCGTCCTCGTCGTGGGAGGCGCCGGCGTCGCCGGGGCCCAGACCGACCCGGACGCCGTCACCGTCCTCGGGACGCAGGTCAACCTGCTGTGGGTGGTGATCGGCGCTGCGCTCGTCATCTTCATGCAGGCCGGCTTCGCCCTCGTGGAGACCGGCTTCTGCCGGGCCAAGCACGCCGCCCACGTGGTGAGCACGAACTTCGCCATCTTCGGCCTCGGGTTCGTCGCCTTCTTCTGCGTCGGGTTCCCCCTCGTGTTCGGCAGCTTCAGCACCTCGCTGATCGGCCTCGACAACCCGGTCGGGCACGCCCTGATCGGGTCGGGCGACTGGAAGTTCCTGCACCAGGGCGGCTGGTTCCTGTCCGGCGACGCCGCCGGTGCCGGAGGTGCGGCGCTGTTCGGCTTCTTCCTCTACATGGTCGCCTTCATGGACACCGACCGCCACCATCCCGACCGGCTCGATGGCCGAGCGGTGGAAGTGGAGCTCGTTCTGCATGTGGGGCCTGTTCTGCGGCGGCCTCTACTACCCGCTGTTCGCAGCGTGGACCTGGGGCGGCGGCTGGCTGGCCATGACCTGGCACTCGATGAGCCTCGGCGCCGGCTACGTCGACTTCGCCGGCTCCGGTGTCGTGCACGCCGCCGGCGGCGTGGCGGCCCTGGCCGGTTCGCTGGTCCTCGGCCCCCGGCATCGGCAAGTTCAAGAACGGCAAGGCGCAGGCCATGCCCGGCCATCACATCCCGATGGCCATGCTCGGCACGTTCATCCTGCTGTTCGGCTGGTTCGGCTTCAACGCCGCCTCGACCTTCGCCGCCACCGACGTGCAGTTCGCCACGGTCGCCGCCAACACGGCGATCGCCGCGGCCTTCGGTGCCACGGCGTCCATCGCCTGGATCACCAAGCGCACCGGTAAGCCCGACCCGGCCATGATGGCCAACGGCATGCTCGCCGGCCTCGTGGCGATCACGGCCCCGTGCGCCTTCGTGGCCCCGTGGGCGGCGGCGGTCATCGGCATCATCGCCGGCGTCCTCGTCATCGAGTCGGTGTTCTTCATCGAGCAGCGGTTCAAGATCGACGACCCGGTGGGGGCCATCTCGGTCCATGGCGTGTGCGGCCTGTTCGGCGTGCTCGCCGTCGGCATCTTCGCCAACGGCAGCTACGGCGGCGGCTGGAACGGCTCCGACGTCGAGGGCGTCAGCGGCATCATCAAGGGTGACTGGGGCCAGTTCGGCGCCCAGGCCCTCGGCTGTCTCGTGCTGTGCACGGTGATCTTCGGGGTGGCGTACGCCTTCTTCGCCATCCAGGACAAGCTCACCAATGGCGGCATCCGCTCCGCCGAGGAAGACGAGATCGCCGGTCTGGACCTGCCCGAGATGGGCACGCTCGCCTACCCGGAGTTCTCGCTCAGCCGGAGCTCCTCCGGCTTCAGTGGTTCGACCTCCTCGACGGTGGTCCCCGACACGGCAGCGGTCCTGACCGGAGCGACGCTCCACGGCGAGGTCGACGACCGCTGACGGCGTCGATCCGGTGGGTGCGGCCCCGAGGGGCCGCACCCACCGGTGGTCACGCCTCTGTGGGGGCGATGACCTCGAAGCCCAGGCCGGCGGCGGCGGGGATCTGGCGCCGGTCGAAGGTGAGGTAGCTCACCGGCTGTGGCAGTCGGGCGGCGGCGGCCAGGTGGATGGCGTCGGTCGAACGGACCCGGTAGGTCGCCCCGATCTCCACCGCCGCCGCCAGGCACCGCTCGTCCACCGGGACGACGTGGAACCGGTCCCAGTCGGCCCGTAACGCATCCCACAAGGTGTCGTGCTGGGGGCGGGAGACCGACACGTGGTGGAGCACCTGGAGGGTCTCGGCTCGGGCGAGGGCCGATGCGCACCACACGGGGTGCTCGTCCATCGCCTCGGTGACGAGGCCGTGCCCGGCGGTGCGGAGGTAGCGCCGGGCCAACGCCGAGGTGTCGACGGCCAGCAGCGAGGCGGTCACGGGTCCCCGCGGCAGCAGGGCGAGCACGTCGTCGAGCCGGACGTCGACGGCGAGGTCCACCGGTTGCAGCTCGGCGGCGGGCATGCCGGCGTGGTGGGGGGCATGCACGAGGCCCGTGGCCACCAGGTCCTCGAGCGTCGGGGTCCCGACCGCTTCGATCGGGCCGAGTTGGGCCACCGCCTCGCCGTTCACGGTGATGACGATGCGTTCGCCGTCGGCCGCCCGCCGCAGCACCGAGGCCACGTTGTTCCGCAGCTCACGCACGCCGACGGTCTCCACGCCGGGGAACCGTACCGTCGGCCGGGTGCCAGGCTGAGGGGCATGGCCGCCATCCCCGCCCTCATCCCCCGAGAGATCCTCTTCGGCAACCCCGATCGGGTCAGCCCGCAGCTCGCCCCGGACGGGTCGCGGCTGTCCTGGCTGGCGCCGGTGGACGGTGTGCTGAACATCTGGGTGCAGACCATCGGCCCCGACGGTGTCGACGTCGGAGCGGCCGAGGCGGTCACCGAGGACACCGATCGCGGCATCCGTTCCTACACCTGGGCCTACGACGGCCGGCACCTGCTGTACGTGCAGGACACCGGCGGGGACGAGAACTGGCACGTGTACGCCACCGACGTGATCGACGGCGGCACCCGAGACCTGACGCCGTTCGAGGGTGTGCAGGCCCAGCTGGTCGAGGTCGACGAGGACCATCCCGACGTGATCCTGCTCGGCATCAACCGGGACAACGAGCAGCTCCACGACGTCTACACCTGCGACCTCGCCACCGGCGCCTTGACCAAGACGGTGGAGAACCCGGGGTTCATCGGTTGGGTGGCTGACGCAGACATGGAGGTGCGCGGGGCCGTGGCGCCCACACCGGATGGTGGCATCGCGGTCATGGTGCGCGACGACCTGGCATCAGACTGGCGGCCGCTGTTCGTCGCCGGCCAACAGGACGCCCTCACCACGTCGCCGGTCGGCTTCGACCGGTCAGGTGAGCGAATGCTGTGCATCTCGTCGATCGACGCCAACACGGGTCGCCTGGTGTGGGTCGACGTGGCCTCGGGCGACGTGACGGTGGTCGCCGAGGATCCCCGCTACGACGTCACCGGGCTCAGCGTCGATCCCGCCACCCGTGCGCCGCGGGGCGTGGCCTTCCAGCGGGACCGCCTCCGGTGGGAGCCGCTCGACGACTCCGTCCGGGCCGACTACGAGCGGCTCGACGGCCATGACCCGGGCGACTGGAGCCTGGTGAGCCGCGACGTGGCCGACACCACGTGGCTGGTGGCCTACACCCACGACGACGGCCCGGTTGGGTACTGGCGCTACGACCGCGGGGCCGGCAGCTTCACGTTCCTGTTCCACCACCAGCCAGCGCTCGCCGAGTACGACCTGGCGTCGATGGAGCCGTTCTCGTTCGAGGCGCGCGACGGGCTGCGGATCGAGGGCTACGTGACCTGGCCGGTCGGTGCGGAGCGGTCGGGGCTGCCCGCCGTGTTGAACGTGCACGGCGGCCCCTGGGCCCGCGACACCTGGGGCTTCGACCCGGAGGCTCAATGGTTCGCCAACCGCGGCTACGCCTGCATCCAGGTCGACTACCGGGGATCCACCGGCTACGGCAAGGACCACGTCAACGCCGGTGACCGGGAGTGGGGCGCCAAGATGCACACCGACCTGCTCGACGCCATCGACCACCTCGTCGCCGGGGGTGCCATCGACGCCGACCGGGTGGCCATCTACGGCGGTTCGTACGGCGGCTACGCCGCGCTGGTGGGGGCGGCGTTCACACCCGAGCGCTTCGCCTGCGCCGTGGACATCGTCGGCCCGTCCAACATCAAGACCTTGATCGAGTCGATCCCGCCGTACTGGGCGCCGATGATCGCCCAGTTCCACACGTGGGTCGGCAATCCCGAGACCGACGAGGAGCTGTTGTGGTCACGCTCCCCGTTGTCGCGGGTGGACGACATCTCCATCCCGCTGCTCATCGCGCAGGGCGCCAACGATCCCCGGGTCAAGCAGGCCGAGTCCGAGCAGATCGTCGCCGCCATGGTCGAGCGGGGCATCCCGCACGAGTACGCGCTCTACCCCGACGAGGGCCACGGCTTCGCCAAGCCCGAGAACCGGCTCGACTTCTACGCCCGGGCCGAGGCCTTCCTCGCCGAGCACCTCGGGGGCCGCGCCGAGCCCTGACCAGCCCCGCCCTCCGTTCTGGCACCACAACGTGTGGTGCGTGACCAGTCGATGTGGGTCCAGAACAGGGTTCGGTGGGTGTAGCACGCGTGTACACAAGTGGACTTGTGCCGGTCCCGAGGCGTGCCTACGGTTGCCCGGCCAGTCGACCCCACCGAAACGGGAGCACACCGCCGTGAACTTCGCCTTCTCCGAAGAGCAAGAGGAACTCCGGAACATCGTCCGATCGTTCCTCGAGAACAAGTCCCCCGAGTCCGCCGTGCGCGAGCAGATGGACACCGAGAAGGGATACGACGATGCCGTCTGGAGCCAGATGGCCGAGCAGATGGGCCTCCAGAGCCTGATCATCCCCGAGGAGTTCGGCGGCTCCGGCTACAGCTACGTGGAGCTCACCGTCGTGCTCGAGGAGATGGGCCGGGCGCTGCTGTGCGCGCCGTACTTCTCCACTGTCGTCCTGGCCGCCAACACCATCCTCCAGAGCGGCGACGACGCCGCCAAGAAGGACCTGCTCCCCGGGATCGCGTCGGGCGAGACCACCGCCACGCTCGCCCTCACCGAGGCCAACGGCCGCTGGGACGAGCAGGGCGTCGAGGCCACCGCCTCGGCTGTTTCCGGTGGAGGGTCGGGCGACGGCTGGACCATCTCGGGCGAGAAGATGTTCGTGATCGACGGGCACACCGCCGACCTCATCATCGTCGCCGCCCGCACCGACGCCGGCGTCTCGCTGTTCCACCTGAACAGCGACGCCGCCGGCCTGACCCGCACGCCGCTGTCGACCATGGACCAGACCCGCAAGCAGGCCAAGCTGACCTTCGAGAACACGCCGGCCACGCTCATCGGCACCGACGGCGGCGGCTGGGATGTCCTGTCGACGGTCCTCGACCTCACCGCGGTGGCGCTCGCTGCCGAGCAGGTCGGTGGCGCCCAGTACGTCCTCGAGATGGCCGTCCAGTACGCCAAGGACCGGGTCCAGTTCGGCCGCCCGATCGGCTCGTTCCAGGCCATCAAGCACAAGTGCGCCGACATGCTCCTCGAGGTCGAGTCGGCCAAGTCGGCCGCCTACTACGCCGCCTGGTGCGCGGCGGAGATGAACGACGAGCTGCCCTCTGTGGCCTCGCTGGCCAAGGCCTACTGCTCCGAGGCGTACTTCCACGCCGCGGCCGAGAACATCCAGATCCACGGTGGGATCGGCTTCACCTGGGAGCACCCGGCGCACCTGTACTTCAAGCGGGCCAAGAGCTCCGAGCTGCTCTTCGGTGATCCCACCTACCACCGCGAGCTGCTCGCCCAGCGCATCGGCATCTGATCGCCCGGCGACTCGCCGGACATCGGCACGGAGGGGCGCTTCGGCGCCCCTCTGCCGCGCCGGGCCCGCGGCAACCCGCCCCGCCGCCAGTCGCTGCTGCCCGCTCGGGACCCTCTGCAGCCGGTGGTGCGCAGTCGGGAACGAATCTGCACAGAATCGTTCCCGATGGCACCGCAGCACGTCCCAGCTGGGCATTTGCGCTCGCGAGCGCCGGCCGACTCGACAGAACGCCGCTCCGATTCGGTGGCGGCTACCGGGCCGATTCGGTGACGAATCGTCCCCGAGCGACCGTCGGCATAGCGTCAGCCCGGTGAACTGGCTGTTCCTAATCGTCGGCGCCCTGGTCGTGTTCGCCATCGCCGCCGCATTCGTCGGTTCCGAAGCGTTCCGGCTCGGCCACACGCCGACGGCCACGGTCTTCGATCTCGACGAGGCGGTGCTGGCGGTGGCCGACGGGCTCCGAGACGACACTGCCGCCGGGCTCACCTACGACGAGGTGCGCGAGCTCATCGTGTTCTCCCTCGAGCACCTCCGCTCCAAGGGGCTGACCGCCATGCCCGGCGAGCAGCTGGAACACGACGACGACGCCCCGCCGGTGGTGATCGCCGACGACGACGCGGTCGCCGTCGTCCTCGGCCGAGCCGACGCCGCCGGCATGGAGGTCACCGACGACGCGGTGTTGGAGGTGCTCGACCTGCTCCTCGTCCACCTGGCCGAGATCGGCGCGGTCGGACCGGTGGCTGGACCCCAAACCTGACCCCCGCGCGCCCTACCGGTGTGCTGGAATGGTCGCCACCAGAGAAGGGAGGTGGTCCAACATCATGGAAGACAGTTGTACGGGGACCCTGGAGGTGGCTGGCCGCTAGGTCAGTCCTCGGACCGACCTGGTGGAATCCCACCAGGCCACCGCTGAGCAGTGCGGCCGGAGGCTGGTCCCATCCGGTGCACAACGGCTGCTCGGTCCTTTACGTGAACGTGGTCGGGGAGGCCCCCGGTGGTGCGCCGCATTGCCGAAGGCCTCCCCGTCCCGCGTATCGTGACCAGCCATGTCGAACCGCCTCGTCCGCATCGAAGAGAACCGGTGGCTCGGGGACAAGCGGACCTTCCGGGTGCATGACCAGGACCACATCTGTGACCCCGCGGTGCTCCAGGACATCGCCGCGGCGCAGTCGTGGGCCACGTTCGGTCCCGATACCCCGGTCGAGGCCCGCAACCGTGGTTACAAGGTGTGCCCCGCCTGCGCTGCGAACGCCACCGAATGACAACCCGCCGTCGTGACGCCGTGGTGGCCGTGACGCGGCCGATGGCCCGGCGGCACCGGTGAACGAACGGTTTGCTTCCGGCTCGCTGGCGCTCGTCGGCCATCTCGCCGGGGTGACGAGCGGCGGCCCCCCACGCCCCGGGGTCGTGCTCGTCCACGGCTACCCGTCCGGCCCGGCCGGGACCGCCGGGGCGGTGTCGGCCATGCCGGAGCTGGCCGACCGCATCGCCGACGACATGGACTTCGTGGCGTTCAGCCCCTGCCTGCGCGGCATGGCGGGGAGCGAGGGTGACTTCTCGATCCGCGGGTGGGCGGTCGACATCCACGCCGCGGTCGCGCACCTGCGGGCCGTCGCCCGCCTCAGCGGCGTCTGGTTGGTCGGGTTCGGCACCGGCGGCGCCTTGACGATCTGCGCCGGCGCCGACGACGTCGACATCGGTGGGGTCGCCGCCCTCGCCGCGCCCGCCGACTTCGACGACTGGGCCGGGAACCCCCGCCGGCTGTTCCAGCACGCCCGCGAGGTGGGCATCACCAGCGCCAAGCCGTCGCCCGCCGCCATCGACGGGTGGTCTCGCGAGCTGCGCGAGCTCCGTGCCGTGGAGGCCGCCCAGCGCCTGTACCCGCGCGACCTACTCGTGATCCACGGCTCCGACGACGACCTCGTCCCCGACTTCGACGCTCGGGTGCTCGCCGACGCGCACACCGCGGCCGAGCTCCGTCTCCTCGACGGCGCCGGTCACCGGCTCCGTCACGATCCCCGCGCCATGTCGATCCTGCTGGGTTGGCTCGACCGGCAGCGGACCGCGGCGGTTCCCCGCACCGCCTAGTCCTGTTTGGACTTGCCCTTCGCCTTCTGGGCCTTCTTCCACTTGCGCACCTCGTGGAGCGCCTCCTCCGAGGAGATGTCGGCCACGGAACGGGGGACGTCGTCGGAGAACGGCGCCGCCACCTGCTCCCAGTCCACCGGGGTCCGGCCGAAGCGCTTGGCCAGGATGGCGATGAAGATCTTCGTCTTCTCCTCGCCGTAGCCGGGGATGGCGCGGAGACGGTCGTGGAGCAGCTCGGCGCTGCGCACGCCTTTCCAGATCTTCTCGGCGTCGCCGTCGTACTGGTCGACGACGTGCTGGCACACGGCGTGGATGCGCTCACCCATCGACTTCGGGAAGCGGTGGATGGCCGGCTTCTGGCGGCACACGTCCACGAACTCCTCGACCGGCATGGAGGCGATCCGGCCCGCATCGAGGTGACCGAGGCGTTCCCGCAGCGTGAACGGCCCCGTGAAGGCCCATTCCATGGGGACCTGCTGGTCCAGGAGCATCCCCAGGAGCAGCGCCAGCGGGTCGTCGACGAGCAGCTGGTCGGCGTCGGGGTTGCCGGTGATGGGGATCGTGGGCTTCGCCATGGCGCCGGATCCTACGGATCCCCAGGGTCAGCGAACCCAGGGCGGGGCGACGTCGGGGTCGATGCCGTGGGCCTCGATGGCGTCGAGCACCACCTCCGGCTTGACGGCACCCTGCTCGGCCAGGGCGGCGAGCGTGGCCACGACGACGTGGCCGGCGTCGACCTCGAAGAACGAGCGCAGCGCCTCGCGTGTGTCGGAGCGACCGAAGCCGTCGGTGCCGAGCGACGCGAACGGCCGACCGGCCCAGCGCGAGACCTGGTCGGCGACGGCGCACATGTAGTCGGTGACGGCGATCACCGGGGCATCGGCGTCGCCGGCGCTGCGGAGCCGGTCGTGGACCAGCGCGGTGCGCGGTTCCTGATCGGGATGGAGCCGGTTCCACCGCTCGGTGACCATGGCCTGCTCGCGCAGCTTCTTGTAGCTGGTGACCGACCACGTGTCGCAGGCGACGTCCCACCGATCGGCCAGCTCGTCACGTGCCGCGGCCACGGCGCCGTACGCGGTGCCGGAGAACAACAGCGTCGCTCGGTTGGCCGGGCCCTCGGGTGCCGGCGACCACTGGTACATGCCCTCGATGACGCCCAACTCCACGTGGTCGCCCTCGGGCATGGCCGGCATCGGGAACGGCTCGTTGTACAGCGTCAGGTAGTACATGACGTCGCGCTGGTCGTCGGGGGTCGCCGGGCCGTACATGCGGTCCAGGCCGGCCCGGACGATGAGGGCGACCTCGAAGGCGAAGGCGGGGTCGTAGGCCTCGACCGTGGGAACGGTGGACGCCAGGAGCAGGGAGTGACCGTCCTGGTGCTGGAGCCCCTCGCCGGTGAGGGTGGTGCGCCCGGCGGTGGCGCCGAGGAGGAAGCCGCGGGCCCGGGCATCGGCCGCCGCCCAGATGAGGTCGCCGACGCGCTGGAACCCGAACATCGAATAGAAGATGAAGAACGGCACCATCGGGACGCCGCGGTTGGCGTGGGCGGTGCCGGCGGCGACGAAGCTCGCCATCGAGCCCGCCTCGGTGATGCCCTCCTCGAGGATCTGACCGTCCTGGCCCTCGGTGTACGACAGCAACAGGTCGTGGTCGACGGGCTCGTACAGCTGTCCCCTCGACGCGTAGATCTTGATCTCGCGGAACAACGAGTCCATCCCGAACGTGCGGGCCTCGTCCGGGACGATGGGCACGACCCGCTGGCCGAAGTCGTCGTCGCGGGCGAGGTTGCGCAGCAGCCGGGTGAAGCCCATGGTCGTGGCCACCTCCTGCTTGCCGGAGCCGGCGAGCAGCTCGCGGTACGCGTCGTCGCTCGGCAGCGTGATGGGCCGCCGCGTCGGCACCGGCCGGGAGGGCAACAGGCCGTCGAGCGCCTTGAGCCGGGCGAAGAAGTACTCGTGCTCGGGTGTGCCCTCCTTCAGGGTGATGTAGGGCGGGTCGTCGTGGTCGGTCAGCGACTCCTCGGGGATCTCCTCCTGGAGGTAGAGGCGGTCACGCAACGACCGGAGCTGGGCCAGGGTCATCTTCTTGATCTGGTGGGTGGCGTTGCGGCCTTCGACGCCCTCGCCCAGGGTCCAGCCCTTGATGGTCTTCGCCAGGATCACCGTCGGGCGACCCTCGGTCTCCGTCGCCGCCTTGTACGCGGCGTAGAGCTTCTTGTAGTCGTGGCCGCCCCGGGGCAGGTTGCGCAGCTCGTCGTCGGAGAGGTGTTCGACCATCTTGCGCAGGCGGGGGTCCGGGCCGAAGAAGTCGTCGCGGATGAAGCTGCCGTCCTCGACCGCGTACCGCTGGAACTGTCCGTCGACCGTGGTGTTCATCTTGTTCAACAGCACGCCGTCGACGTCGCGCTGGAGCAGCTCGTCCCACTTGCCGCCCCACACCACCTTGATGACGTTCCAGCCCGCGCCCCGGAACACCGCCTCGAGCTCCTGGATGATCTTGCCGTTGCCGCGCACCGGGCCGTCGAGGCGCTGCAGGTTGCAGTTCACGACCCAGATCAGGTTGTCGAGGCCCTCGCGGGCGGCGAGCGAGATCGATCCGAGGGTCTCGGGCTCGTCGCACTCGCCGTCGCCCAGGAAGTTCCAGACCCGGCTCTCGGAGGTGTCGTCGATACGACGGTTCTGGAGGTACTTGAGGAACCGAGCCTCGTAGATGGAGTTGAGCGGCCCGAGGCCCATGGAGACGGTGGGGTACTCCCAGAACTCGGGCATGAGCCGCGGGTGGGGGTAACTCGGCAGGCCGTCGCCGCCCACCTCCATCCGGAAGTGGTCGAGCTGGTCGGCGGTCAACCGGCCGGCGAGGAAGGCACGCGCGTAGATGCCGGGCGCGGCGTGACCCTGGAAGTAGACGTGGTCGCCCGGGGTGCCGTCGGCCTTGCCCCGGAAGAAGTGGTTGAAGCCGACCTCGTAGAGCGAGGCGGACGAGGCGAAGGTGGCCAGGTGCCCGCCGATGCCGTCGGCCTTCTTGTTGGCTTTGATGACCATGACGGCGGCGTTCCAACGGATGTAGGAGCGGATGCGGCGCTCGACGTACTCGTCGCCCGGGAACCACGGCTCGCGCTCGGGCGGGATCGTGTTGACGTACGGCGTCGACACCGCAGCGGGCGAACCCACCTGCAGCTCGTTGGCCCGTTCGAGGAGCTTGGCGATGATGTAGCGCGCCCGGGTCTTGCCGTGGGTCTCGACGATGGCCTCCAGGCTGTCGAGCCATTCGCTCGTCTCGCCGGGGTCGATGTCGGGCAGCTGGTTCACGTGGCCGTCGATCGTCATGGGTCCAGCCAACCATCTGTTCCGGCGCTTCGCTCCTTACCGGCGGGTAGTTCATCGGGCGATCACCTTCCCTAGGGTCGTGGCGATGCAACGGGTGTGGACCGACGGAGCGTGCAAGGGCAACCCCGGCCCGGGCGGATGGGCCTGGGTGACACCGGAGGGGCGCTGGGCGAACGGCTCCGAGGCCCACACCACGAACCAGCGCATGGAGATCGCCGCCGCCTACCACGCGGTGTCCGCCCACCCCGGCCCGGTGACGGTCGTGTCCGACTCCACCTACGTCGTGAACTGCTTCCGCGACCGGTGGTGGGAGGGGTGGTTGAAGCGGGACTGGAAGAACAGCCAGCGCAAGCCCGTCGCCAACCGCGACCTGTGGGAGCCGTTCATCGATCTCTACCGCTCCCGTGACGACGTGTTCTTCGAGTGGGTGAAGGGGCACTCCGGCGACGAGCTCAACGACGTCGCCGACCGCCTCGCCGTGGCGGCGGCCGAGCTCCAGACCTCGGGTTCCGGGGACTCGGTGCCCGCCGACCTCGGTCCGGCCGACGCCGTGCGGCCGAGCTCGGGGGCGACGTCGTCATCACCCGCGCCGTCTTCATCTGCGGCCGCCGATCGGGATCCTCGGCTCCCCGCCGGGCGCCTCATCGGGGTCTTCGGCGCCCGGCCGCCCGAGCTCGGTGGCTACGACGCCAACCCGGTGAGCGACGCCGTCGGCCGGCGGTTGCAGGAGATCCTCGCCGCCAAGCGCATGCTCGACGACGACCTGCACGTCGTGTCCGGTCTGCGGTTGGGGGCCGAGATGCTGGGAGCCGAAGCGGCCATCGCCGAGGGCATCCCCCTCGTGGCCGTGCTGCCGTTCCCCGATCCTGACTCCCGCTGGCCGGCATCGTCACGCCGGCGTTTCGCCCAACTACGGGAGGGTGCCGACTCGGAGATCCTGCTCGAGCGCGCCGCCCCCGACTCCACGGCCAAGGTGGCCGGCAGCCTGCGCCGCCGCGATGCCTGGCTGGCCCGCAACCTCGACGAGGCCATCGTGGTGTGGGACGGCGAGGATCCGTTCACCGGCACGCTGGTCAAAACGCTCGCGACCGTCTCGGCGACGACGTCTGGGAGGAACCGGTGCCGTCTCCACCCGGACGCCGATGATCGTCGGGGCCGACACCGGTGGCACGTTCACCGACCTGGTCGACGAGCGGGGGCACAGCACGAAGGTCCTGTCCACGCCGGCGGCCCCCGACGAGGCCATCCGCGACGGGATCGAGCAACTGGGTGGAGCGGTGCCTCGGCCGTCGTTGCTGGCGCACGGCACCACGGTGGCCACGAACGCGGTGCTCGAACGACGGCTGTCGACCGTGGTGTTGATCACGACGGAGGGGATGGCCGACGTCATCGAGATCGGTCGGCAGGACCGTCCGAGCCTCTACGACCAGTGGGCCGATCGCCCGGAACCACTGGTGCCGAGGGAGCGGCGCCTCGAGGTCAGGGGCCGGCTCGCCGCCGACGGAACCGAGCTCGTTCCGATCGACCTGTCCACGCTCGGCCCCCTCCCGGAGGGTGTCGACAGCGTTGCGGTGTGCCTCCTCCACGCCGATCTCGACCCGGTCCACGAACGGGCCGTTGCCGCCCACCTCCGAGCTGCCGGCCACGACGTCGTCGCGTCGCACGAGATCTCGCCGGAGTTCCGGGAGTTCGAGCGCACGGTCACCACCGTGGTCAACGCCGGGCTCCGGGCCCGCTGCCGGGACTACCTCGTCCGGGTCGCCGAGCTGGCCGACTCGGTCTCGGTCATGACCTCGGCCGGCGGCTTGCTCGATGCCGCCACTGCCGCCGAACGCCCCGCCGCCCTGCTGTTGTCGGGGCCGGCGGGAGGGGTGCGGGCCGCCGCGGCCGTCGCCGTCTCGTGCGGCTACCCGGACGCCGTCACCTTCGACATGGGCGGCACGAGCACCGACGTGTGCCTGGTCCAGTCGGGGGCGCCCGCGTTGGCGACGACCCGGTCCGTCGGCGGCTACCCGGTGCGGTTCGCCGCCCTCGACATCCACACGATCGGGGCCGGCGGCGGGTCGATCGCGTCGATCGACCCCGGAGGCGCGCTGGTGGTTGGGCCCCGCAGCGCCGGCGCCGACCCCGGGCCGGCCTGCTACGGGCGGGGCGGAACCCAGCCGACGGTGACCGATGCCGACCTCGCCGCCGGCCGGATCCCTCCCGAGGCCAGCTTCGGCTCCCTCCGGCTGGACCGCCGTGCGGCCGAGGTAGCCCTGCGTGCCGCCGGCGTCGACGCCGACGGCGTGCGGCAGGTCGTCGACGCATCGATGGTGCGTGCCCTGCGGGCCGTGTCCGTGGAGCGGGGCGTGTCGCCGGCCGGGCTGGCGCTGATCGCGTTCGGTGGCGCCGGACCCCTCCACGCCTGCGCGTTGGCGGAGGAGATGGGGATGCCGGCGGTCATCGTGCCGGCCCGCGCCGGTGTCCTGTCCGCCGTGGGACTCCTGGCCGCGGCGCCGCGGCGTGAGGTCGTGCGCAGCCGAGCCCACCCCGCGTCGCACGCCGGCCTCGAAGCGGAGTTCGCGGCGGCGGCGGCGGAGGTGCGAGCCCTCATGGGTGATCGGGCGCGGGTGGCCGTGTCGACGATGGTCGACTGCCGCTACACCGGGCAGTCCCACGAGCTGACGGTCGTCGATGTCGAGGCGTTCCACGTCGAGCACGAGCGTCGGAACGGCTTCGCCCGGCCCGATGCGCCGGTGGAGGTGGTGGCCGTCCGTGCCGTCGCCGAGGGGCATCCGGCGCTGGTGGTGGACGAGCTGCCCGTCCCGGCGCACCGAGAGGGGTTCGTGTCCGTCACCGGACCACGGGTCATCGCCGAACCCGATTGCACCATCTGGTTGGCGGAAGGGTGGCGGGCCGACCTCGGGGAGGCGGGCGCGCTCGTGTTGACGAGGCACGAATCATGAGCCGGATGACGGAACCGCTCGGCCCCGCCGACCTGCAGGTGCTCATCTCGAAGCTGACCGGGATCGCCGAGGAGATGGGCGCCGTGCTGCAACGGAGCGCGTTCAGCCCCAACATCAAGGAGCGGGCCGACTGTTCGGCGGCGCTGTTCGACCCGGCGGGCGACCTCGTGGTGCAGGCCGAGCACATCCCGGTGCACCTCGGCTCGATGCCGGCCAGCGTCGCCGCGGTCATCGACGCCTTCGGCCCGGCGGCGCGAGCCGGGGAGCAGTACGTCGTCAACGACCCCTTCGCCGGCGGCACGCATCTCAACGACATCACGCTCGTCGCGCCGTGCCTCGTCGACGGCCGGCTCGTGGGTTGGGTCGCCAACCGCGCCCACCACGCCGACGTGGGTGGTGCCGCCCCGGGATCGATCCCCGCCGACGCCGAGGAGATCTTC
The DNA here is from genome assembly GCA_963811245.1 of uncultured Acidimicrobiaceae bacterium. Taxonomy (GTDB): domain Bacteria; phylum Actinomycetota; class Acidimicrobiia; order Acidimicrobiales; family Salinilacustritrichaceae; genus Salinilacustrithrix. The sequence continues at coordinate 145,214 of CAWEQL010000013.1, read as the reverse complement.
GAGGAAGGCCTGCGCCTGCCGCCGGTGCGCCTGACCGATGAGGTCAGGGCCGTTCTCTTCGCCAACTCCCGTACGCCGACGGAACGCGCCGGCGACCTCGACGCCCAGGTCGGAGCCAACGTGTTGGGCGTCCGGCGGTTGGCCGAGATGGCGGACGCTCCACTGGCCGAGGTCACCGCCTACGGCGAACGTCGCATGCGCGCCGCGCTCGCCGCCCTGCCCGACGGTATGTGGACCGCCGAGGACGTGCTGGACTCCACCGGCTCGGGCCCGGCCCAGCAGCACCCGTCGGTGATCCGGGTGCGCATCGACGTCGCCGGCGACGGGATCGCCGTTGACTTCGCCGGCTCGGCACCACAGTCGTCCGGCAACGTGAATGCCGTCGAGGCGGTGACCGTCAGCGCCGTGACCTTCGCTCTGCGGTCGGTGATCGATCCGACCATCCCGGCGAACGGCGGCTCGCTCCGCCCCGTACACATCTCCGTGCCGGAGGGATCGATCGTGGCCGCATCGCCGCCCGCTGCGGTGGGGGCGGGGAACGTCGAGGTGTCCCAGCGGGTCGCCGACGTGGTGCTCGCCGCCCTGGCCGGGATCGCGCCGGAGCGGGTGGCGGCCGGCAACCAGGGAACGATGAACAACGTCCTCATCGGTGGGCGTGGCTGGGTGTACTACGAGACCGTCGGTGGGGGCCAGGGCGGACGGGGCGGGCCGGCGACGCGTCCGGGCCAGTCCGGGATCCAGACGGGCATGACGAACACGAAGAACACCCCGATCGAGGCGCTCGAACGGGCGTATCCGCTGCGGGTCTTGCGTTACCGGCTGAGGCGGGGGAGCGGTGGCGCCGGCTGGGCGCCGGGCGGCGAAGGCATCGAGCGGGATCTCCAGGTGCTCGAGGACGTGACCGTGTCGCTGATCACCGAACGGCGTGTGTCCCGACCGAAGGGGCTGGCCGGCGGCGAGGACGGCGCGACGGGAGAGAACTGGCTGTTGCCACAGGCTGACGAGCACCGAGCGGAGCGCCTGCCCGACAAGTGCACGATCAGGTTGAAGGCCGGGGACGTACTACGGATGCTCACGCCCGGCGGCGGTGGTTGGGGAGGTCCAGCGTGGTCGAGCGCGGGAACGGAGGCTGCTTGCAAAGTGCATCTGCCGCGCTAGCGTTGTGCGACATGCGGACCTTGTACCTCCGAAACGTTCCTGACGCCGTCGGCGAGCGCTTGGAGCGCCTCGCTGAGCGGGAGGGCCTGTCGCTCTCGGCCTTTGCGACGCGCGAACTTGCTTCCATCTCCCGCCGCGCGGACAATCCTGCGCTGCTGGCTGAGCTGCCAGACCTCGGAGGCGACGCCGATGTCGTTGTGGCAGATGTCGAGGCAGGGCGAGCGTCTCGTTGATCGTGATCGACGCCTCGGCGGCGGTGCTCGGTCTCATGAACGATGGCGAGTCGAGGGCGATGCTGGCAGCAGAAGCCGCCATCTGCCCCCACCTGGCCGATTCGGAGGTCGTCCACGCGCTTCGAAGCCAAGTGCTTCGGGGTGAGCTCGACGTTGGGGTTGCTGAGCGAATGATCGACGTCTGGCAGCGGCTCGGTCTCGAGCGCGTCGGTGTGTCAGGTCTCCTCGGTCGTGTGTGGGAGCTGCGTGAGAACCTGAGCGCGTACGACGCGACCTACGTGGCCCTTGCGGAAGCGCTCGAGAGTCCTCTGGTGACCGCTGACGGTCGCCTGGCTCGCGCCCCAGGTCCCCGATGCACCATCACCGTCGTGCGTCGATGACCGGGGTGCAGAGTGGTCGGTGCTCATCACCGAACGCCGACGTGCGGTAGCCGGCGGTCGCCTGAGCGCCACGTCGGAGCGACAACTGCGCCCCGGCTTCCCGGATGGCTCCTCGCGCAAAGTGACCCGAGAAGGGGGCGTGGCTGGTCGCCAGGATGCTGCGCCCGGACACCCGTCACCGGCGAGACTGGCGCGATGGCATTCGGTCAGCACTCTGGACCTCCGGCGACGGCACGGCAGGTGAAGCAGCTCACCGACCTGGTGGTGGCGGCGGGGCACACCGATTTCCGGGACGCTCGCGGTCCGCTCGGCCTCACGCAGCGACAGGCCGGCGGGAAGTTCACACGAGAGGAGGCCGACGACCTGATCGCCCGTCTCGAGGCTGAGGTGGAGGCCGAGGTGGTGCCAGCCGATCCCGTGCCCGCCGCGTCGGTGGCTCGCTTCGACCGGCGGGAGGCCCAGCGACGTCAGGCGTTGGCCGACATGCCGGCGGAGGCGCTCGCCGCAGAGCTGCAGCGGCGGGGCTGGGTTGTCCTCGAGCCGTAGGGCAGCGCTCAGACCCTTCGAGGGAACGACTGAAGGTCATCCGCGATCCACGGCCTCGGTGGTCGCTCAACGTTCACGTTCGGTGCTGCTTCGCCTCTTCACGGGCGGCGCGGCGCTCCTGCGCCCGCTGCCACTTGCCCTGCCGGCTGCGACACGCCTTCCCGCAGAACCGCTGGTTCGCGGAGCGTCGCTCGAACAGGACCCCGCAACGCCAGTAGGCGCACACCGCCAGCCGCTCCGGATCGAAGTCGCCATCGTCCACGTGGTCATCGGCTGCTTCTGGGTCACGCAACGTCAGAAGCGTTCTGCGCCCGTTTGCCGCTGCGGGTCCGGGAAGTCCCGGTAGAGGGAGGCCCGGAAGTTGGTGACGAGTGCATTGACGCCATGGTGTGCGCCCTCGACGGGTTCCGATCGGCTGGCCACGCTCTGGAACGCAGTGTCCAGCTGGGCCAAGTCGCGCGTCTCGATCAGCACTTTGAACTCTGCCCCTGCGCCGAGGCCCAGCTTCCGGCGCAGCAATCGCCACGATGCGATGTGGCCGTTCTCGGCGAGCATGTCCAGGTAGGCGCGTAGCGCCTCCACGAAGTCCAGGTCGCGCACGCCGGGACGCAGATCAGTCTCGATTTCGTAGACGTCCACCGGGGCAGCATCGCACCGCAGCGCTCCGCAGGCCGAGCCCGCTTGGTCGACGCCACAGCTGCTGCTCCGTCCTGTCGGTCGCGGCGCGGTCCCAGGGACTCGCGCCGATGTTCCACAACCATTCGTCCGTGGTCAGGCGACCGGCGTTCCGGTTCTCGCCGTGTTCGTCCTCGTGGGCGTCGACCCGGTTGAGGTCGGCGACGCGGTCGATGGCGCCGCGCCGAGCCTGGTCGATTCAGGCGTGCCGTGAAAGCATGTCGACGACTGCGGGAACGAGATGGTCCTGGATGCTGAAGTGGCCGCAGTCGCCGACCATGTGCAGCTCTGCGCCTGGAACGATGGCTGCGGTATGCCGGGCGTGAACAGGCTCGACGATGACGTCAGCACCTCCATGCAGCACGATCGCCGGGGACGTGATGTGCCTGACGTCGAAGGTGGTCCAGCCCGCGCCGTCGGCGAGACGGTCATCTGTGTAGCCCTCGACTCCGTGAGCGAACATGGCAGGCATCGCGGCCATCCAGTGCCGGCCGAACGGGTGCTCGACCAGCATCATCAGATCGGACGGTGGCAGCTGCGGACCATCTGCCGAGTCGAGGATCTTGCTGCCGTCGATGCCGTGTGAATCGACAGCGGCGGCAAGGGCAGTTTCGCGGTCGGGCGCATCCCAGACGGCGTGGGCGTGAGGCTGGCTCATGGTCGCCCGAGCGGGCTGGTAGCGCATGTCGGTCATCGCGCAGCACGCGACCACGCCCACGACTCGTTCGGGAGCCAGCGCCGCGACTGCGAGCGCGTATGCGCCGCCTGTGGAGACGCCCACCGTGACGAAGCGGTCGATTCCGAGGTGGTCGGCGACGGCCAATGCCTGGGGTACCCAGTCGCTGATGGTGCGTCCCGGTTGTGGGGTCGACAACCCGTAGCCGGGACGGTCGATGCCGACGAGCCGCAGACCCGCATCGGCTGCGGACGGCGCGACAAAGGCCGGATCGAGCCGGCTTCCAGGGCCGCCGTGGCACCACAGCACCGGAACGTGCTCGGGGTGACCATGGTCGGCGAAGCCGACAGTGCGGCCTGACGCGAGGCGAATCGACTGGTCCAACTTCACGCACGACTCTGTAGCAGTCAGGATCGACCGGTGCGCCAGAAGCAGGGCGGTGGCCCGGTGGACCTGGCCGATGCCATCGATCGACCACCGACGCATGCGCTCGACAACCGGCGTACCGTGTTGACGGGCGCATCGCATCGGTGACGTCCGGCTCGACCAGGGGGAGTGGCCATGACCGCGACGGATCCTGCGACGTCCGAAGAACACCTCGACGGCCACGGGTGGGCGATCGACTCGCCGGCGACCACGATGTTCGACTGGGACTACACCGACGGGCGGGCCCAGTTGCTGCGGCTCTACGACAAGGGCACCCGGAAGCAGTGGATCGGCAGCGATCGGCTCGACTGGACGCTCGAGGTCGATCCGGAGAGCCCGGTCGGGATGCCCGACGACATCCACCCGCTGTTCGGCACGCCGTGGTGGGAGAAGATGACACGCCAGGAGCGCAACGAGGCCAAGCGCCACGTCGAGGCGTGGCGCTTCAGCCAGTTCATGCACGGAGAGCAGGGCGCGTTGATCTGCACCGCCAAGATCGTGCAGACGGTCCCCGACATCGACTCGAAGTTCTACGCCGCCACCCAGGTCATCGACGAGGCCCGTCACGTCGAGGTGTACAGCCGGTACCTGCACGAGAAGGTCCAGCTCGTCTACCCGCTGAACAAGAACCTGCAGAGCCTCCTGGACGACGTGATCCAAGACAGCCGCTGGGACATGACCTACCTCGGGATGCAGGTGTTGATCGAAGGTCTGGCCCTGGCCGCCTTCGGGGTGATCCGCAACATGGCCACCGAACCGCTCGGGCGGGCGCTGAACGCCTACGTCATGCAGGACGAGGCGCGACACGTCACCTTCGGCCGTCTCGCCCTTCGGGACTTCTATCCGCAGCTCACGCAGGCCGAGCGGGACGAGCGCGAGGAGTTCTGCGTCGACGCCTGCTACCGGATCCGCGATCGCTTCCTCGGTGAGGAGGTGTGGGAACGCCTCGGCCTCCCGGCCGAGGTCGCCGAGTACGTCGAGCACTCCGAACTGCAGCGCACGTTCCGCAGCTACCTGTTCATGCGGATCGTTCCCATCCTCAAGGACATCGGCCTGTGGGGACCCCAGATCACCAAGGCGTTCGCCGACATGGGCGTGCTCGAGTTCGCCGACGCCGACATCGACGCCGAGATGGCGAACGACGAGCAGGCCGCCGAGGAGATCGACGCCGCCCGCATGGCCCACGTCAACGAGGTCGCCGCCTCGGCCGAGTGACGGGGCCGGCAGGATCAGAGACCCTGCATGGTCTCGAACAGGCCCGTGCCCCGACCGCTGAAGACCGCGTAGGACCGACCGTCCGGCGCGAAGGAGATGTCCTCGTCGTAGTCGCCGTTGTCGGTGACGTCCGTCTGCTCACTGGTGGTCAGGTCGATCTGCACGATGTCGGGGTCCGCGGCGCGGTCGGGGAGCGTGGTGAACCCGGCGATCAGCACCGCTCGTCCATCGGGGGTGAAGTTCTTCAGCTCGCCCAGCCGGCTCACCGCTCGGGCGTCGTCGATGACGTAGCGGTCGGCGGTGCGACGGAGCCGACCCACGGCAGCCACGAAGGCGGTGGACCCGTCGGCTGCAGTGCGCACCTGTGAGAAGCCGACGGTGATGCCATCGGGCGACAGGCGCAATTCGCGCTGCGGCTGCTGGACCGCAGGCTCGTCGAGCAGTGCACTCCGCCGTGCATCCAGCCGTTGGCGGTGCTCGTCGACGACCGCCGCCAGCAGCTCCTCGCGGCCCCCGAAGTGGTGGTGGACGGCGCCGGTGTTGCGGAGGCCGGCCACCTGGGTGATCTCGGCGAGGGAGACGGCGTCGATGCCGCGGGTGGCGAACAGCTCCTCGGCGGCGTCGAGCAGCTGGCGCCGGGTGGGCGACGGGGTGCGTGGAGTGGAACGGGCCGGCACAGCTGCGCCTCCGGGCGGGGTGCTTCACGAGATGCTAAGAGAACTCTTAGCATCTCCGGTGGGCAGGGTCCACTCAACGGGCGGCGATCAGGGCAGGAGCGAGGTGAGGATGCGCTCGGCGTGCGTCATCGGGAGGAAGTGGCCGGCGCCGGCGCAGATCTCGAGCGATGCCCCGAGGTCTGCGGCCAGCCGGCGGGCGTGATCGGCGGGGACGAGGGGGTCCCGGTCGCCGTGCCACACCGTGACCGGGCGCCCGATGCCGGCCAGGGAGAACCCCCAGTCCTGACCGACGGCGCCGAAGTCGGCGACGACCCCGCGACCGCCGTGTCGGGTCGCCTCCCGGACGAAGTCGACCGGTCGACCGCGGGCGAGGTATTCGTCCCGTTCGCTTGCCGTCATCGACCGCTCCACGGTCGTGCGGAGCAGGCGATCGGAGAGGAGCGAAGACGTTCCCACGAGCCCTCCGATGGCCCGCGGCCACCGAGCCGCCGTGGCGAGCAGCAGGCGGTCGACGACGAGTCCGAGCTCACGACGGCGGGCCACTGCGGGACGGACCATTGACGTACCGGCGAGCTGCGTCCGGTCCCGGGTCGGTCGATGCAGACGAGGCGCACTCCGACGGCCTGCGCGGCCCCTCGCGGCGAGGAGCCCGTCGACGCGCGCGAGCTCAGCCCACCGTGGCACCAGCCACCGGCCATCCGTCGGGGTCGCCGACGAGGAGCACTCCGGCATCGAGCCCCTCGACCGGGATGAGCTGGTCCATCTGGCCTCCGATGCGGTCCTGGTTGAGCATATGGTGCACCGGAACGAGGGGAGCCGACGGTGAGCGACAACGGGTTCGACGAGCGAGCGGCCACATGGGACGACGATCCGGCCAAGATCGAGCGCGCCGAGGTGGTGGCGAAGGCGATCCGGGACGCGGTCCCGCTGCACGGCGACGTCCGGATGCTCGAGTACGGCGCCGGCACCGGCCTGGTGTCGCAGGCGCTCCGCGACGCCGTCGGCCCGATCACCATGGCCGACACGTCGGCCGGGATGCGGGCGCAGATGGAGGCCAAGCTCGCCAGCGGCGCGATCACCGACGCCCGCATCTGGGACCTCGATCTGTCAGCCGACCCGGTCGAGATCACCGATCGCTTCGATCTGATCGTCACCGTCCTGACCCTCCACCACGTCCACGACATCGAGCCGGCGCTGGCGAACTTCGGCCGCCTCCTCGACGCCGGTGGCCACGTCGCCATCGCCGACCTCGACCACGAGGACGGCAGCTTCCACCCCGACGGCTTCGATGGGCACCACGGCTTCGACCACGACGCCCTCGCTCACCAGCTCGAGCAGGCCGGGTTCGCCGACGTCCGCTTCCGTCCGTGTCACCACATCGTGCGTGACGGCCGGACCTACCCCATGTTCCTCGCCACCGCATCGTTCGCTGCCGCGGGGTGACATCCGGCGCATCGGGCGGTGCGCGACGCTGACGTGGTGAAGGACCGCAGCGACCACGGCGTGATCCGGCGCATGCGCGAGCGGGAGGTCCTCACCGGCGTCGAGCTCCCCGCCGCCGCCGACCTACCTCGACGAGTGGCTCCCGGGCGGCATCGAGTTCGGGTTCACGATCGCGCCCGGGCGCCGACGTGAGGGCTACGCCCGCGAGGCCGCAGTGGCCCTCATGGACTGGGCCCGGGAGGCCCGGTCAGCGAGGGTGACGCACGCTGATCGTCGAGAAGCACATCTCGTCCTCGGTGCCCTCGGCCCACGTCACGTAGTGCGGCTGGTCCTGCTCGACGAGGTGTCGGTCCCAACTGCACTCGATCCGGATGGTGTCGCCGCGGTGCAGCTGGATCGGGGTGGCGAGCGGGTAGTTGAACTGCCAGTCGAAGTCCCAGCGCGGGATGTCGAGCAGGACCTGCTCCTTCGGTGTGTCCGGGTTCAGCGTCATCCGGAACGACTTGCCGATCTCGTGCATGTGGCCGAGCACGGCGAGGAGCTGCCCGTCGCGGCGGATGGGGTGGTCGCACGAGGAACGGGCGACGAGGTCGGCGTCGAGCTGGCCCAGCTGCTCGGGCGTCGTCCCGCACAGGAAGTGGAGACCGTTGGCGATGAGGGGACCGACGCCGCCGTAGAGGCGGGCGAGCTCCTGCAGTTCGGCGTTGCGGTCGCACAGCGGTCCCGCCTCGTCGGGACCGCATGGGATCTCGGCCGGCGCCAGGAACGTGTCGACGTCCACCGGGTCGTAGTCCTGAGGGGATCCGTCGCCGAGCTGCAGGGCGATGCCGGACTGGTCGGGCGGGCCCTCGTGGGTGACGTGGTAGTGCATCTGCACGACGAACACGTCGCCGGCGTCGAGGACGAGCGCGGTGCCGTCGGGGTACATGGTGGGGGACTGCCCGGGGGCGTAGCCCATCACCAGGTCTCCTGCGCCACCACCGGGCACGTTGATGCCGCCGAAGCACTGCCAGCCCGGTCCGGGGTCAGCGCCGTCGGCCCGGGTGGCCGCCGCCATCGCCGATCCGGGGAGCCGGTACAGCAGGGCGTGGTGGACCACCTCGACCTGGTCGGGTTCGAACTCGTAGCCGGTGACGACGGCCGGTGCGGCGAGGTGGGGATCGAGGATGAAGCACCGGTAGTCGTTCGGTGTCTCCCTGCTGCCCTGGTACGGCTCCGCCAACCGGAGCTCGAGATCGTGGCGGGGTGACTCGACGGCACGTCGCGTCGCCTTCACGGGGGCCTCGCGATCGACGTCGAGCGGACCGCCGGCGTCGGCCCACGCCTTGACGGCGGCGATGTCGTCGTCGGAGAGCCGCATCGGGTGCTGGAGCGGCACGCCCCGATCGGAGGCCGGCCACGGTGGCATGTACCGGGTCTGCGTGACGAGGGCCAGGCCCGAGGCGGCATCGGCGGCGTCGCCGGCTGTGGCCAGCTCCCACTCGCCCGATCCCGACGCCTGCGGCTCGTGGCACGACGCGCACGCCTGTTCGAGGATGGGTTGCACGGTGGTCGCGAACGACGGGCCTCCGGTGGCGGGCGTCGTCACCGGTGCGCCGACCGTACGGGGGACCTGATGCCGGGCGGCGTCGACCGCCACGAGGTCGAAGTCGAGGACGGCGTCGTCACCCGTGGAGACGAGACCCACGATGCGGATGGGGCCGACGTCGAACGTGGACAGCGACACGGTGGTGGTGGCGGTGATGTGGAGCTCGTCGCCGTCTCGTTGCACGGTCGCGTCCAGCTGCACCGGCGCCGTCGTCTCCTTGACGGTCAGGTCGCCCTGCACGCCGATCCGGTACGGCGTGCCGTCGACGATGTCATCGGGGAGCCCCTCGATGGCGGTCGCCCTGAACCGGGCCAGCGGGTACTTCTCGGATTGGAGGAACTCGTGCCGGATCCGGTTGTCGCGGAGCGACTGGTCGGAGGTGAGCTGGAGCACGTCGACGACGATCTCGCCCATGTGGCTGAGGCTGGGATCGCGGTCGTCGACGAGGATGTCACCGGCCAGGCCTGACGTCGTTCCCCGGGCGAGGTGGTCGTCGCCGGCGAGCGTCTCCGTCACCTCGTAGGCGACCATCGATCGGGAGGCGTCGATGCGGTAGACGGTCTGGTCGTCGTTGGCGGGCGTGAGCGTCGGCGCCACCGGTACCGAGTAGTCCACGGACACCGGCGAGAAGTCGTCCCACATCGCCTTGGCGGCGAACGCGGCACCACCGCCGCCGACCACGATCAGCGCACCGAGCAGCACGAGGAACGGGTGGTGTCGCCCCAGTCCCTTGAGCCTCGCCATGCCGTCCCCTCTTCGCTGGCCCCGTCGCGAGCGAGGTCACAGTACCGGCGACGGTGTCGCAACCGGCCTCAGGGCCGCACGCCCTGGCTCAACTCGCGCGCCACCGCGGCGGCCGCTTCTCCGCGAACGCCGCGATTCCCTCCGCACCGTCCCCCGACGCGGCATTGGTCGTCATGACGTCGATGGCGAGCTCGTACGCCTCGTCGACGGGCAGTTCCATCTGGGCCCGCAGCGTCTGCTTGCCGATCGCCTTCGACGCTCGCGATCCACGCGTCACCCGGGCCACGAGCTCGTCCACGGCGGCGTCGAGCTCGTCGTCGGGGACAACCCGGTTGACGAGGCCCCAGTCGGCCGCCGTGGCGGCGTCGATCTCGTCGCCCGACAGGGCCAACTCCATCGCCCGCTTCCGTCCCATGGAGCGGGCGATGGCCACCATGGGGGTGTGGCAGAACAGGCCACCCTTGCCCCCGGGCGCCGCGAACCGGGCTGACCCGCCGGCCACGGCGAGGTCACACGCCGCCACCAGCTGGCAGCCCGCTGCGGTGGCGAGGGCGTGGACCTTGGCGATCACCGGCTGGGGCATGGTCTCGATCCGCCGCATCACCGCGGTGCAGGCCGTGAACAGCCGGCGCAGCCCGGCTTCGTCGAGGCCAGCCATCTCCTTGAGGTCGTGCCCGGTGCTCCAGACCGTGCCCGTGGAGGCCAGCACCACCGCGGTTGCGTCGCTGCCGGCGGCGTCGTCGAGCGCCGACTGCAGGGCGGCAAGCGCCTCGGTCGAGAGGGGGTTGCGCCGTTCCGGCGCCGTCAACGTGATGGTGACGACGTCGCCGTCACGGGAAGAGGTGATGGTGGCCATGCCACCGATCGTCGCGCGGACTGCGCCGGGGCGCCCGCCGTCGGCACGGCCACCGCCCGAGTCAGAGCTCGGTGCGGATGGCCCACAGGTCGGGGAATGCCTCGCGGATCGTCGACGCCAGGTACGCCGCCCCGTCGGACCCGCCCGTGCCGTGCCGCGTGCCGATCGTGCGCTGCACCATCTTCAGGTGGCGGTAGCGCCACTCCTGGAGCCCCTCGTCGAGGTCGACGAACCGTTCGCACAGCGCCGCCGCCACGGCGTCGGTGCGATACACGTCGACCAGCATGTCCCGGGTGGCGTCGCCGCCCTCCGGGACGGGCTCGTCCCGCCGCCGGGACAGGAACGAGAGGAGGACGTCCCACAACGTCGGCGCGCCGATCCGCCGCCGGAGGCGCTCGACGGCGTCGCCGAGCGGTCGTGACACCACGCCGTCGATCATGGCGGCGTCGGCCGTCCCCACCAGCACCTCGAGCTCGCGGAACTGCACGGACTGGAATCCGCTCGCCGACGACAAGCGGTCCCGGAACGAGAGGAACTCGAGCGGTGTCATCGTCTCGAGGACGTCGAGCTGGCTGACGAGCACCTTCAGGATCCGCAGCACGCGGTCGAGGCCGTGACCGGCGCGGACGTCGTCGTCGGCGTCGAGGCGCTCGACGACGTGGTCGAGCTCCCAGAGGATCTGGCGGAACCACAGTTCGTACACCTGGTGGATCACGATGAACAGGTGCTCGTCGTGCTCGTCGGAGCGGGGCCGCTGCAGCGACAGGAGCTCGTCGATGCGGAGGTAGTCGCCGTACGTCGTCGCCGGGTCGGTCACGTCCCTCCACGCTATGGCCCCGACGACGCGGGGAGGACCGCCGGGCGACGCGATGACCATGACCCAAATGGTCACGTCGGGCCATATACGGACGAAACGGACAATGCGACACTGCTCGATGTCGGTCAACCCCCTGCCCATCCGGAGTCCACCGTGCCGATCGTGCGAACCACCTGCCCCACCTGTGACGTCGTCACCGTCGAGGCTCCCGACCTCCGGGTCCGGCTCGGCTCGGACGCCACTGCGTCCGAGGCCGTGTTCGTCTGTCCCGCTTGCTGCACCGAGGTGGTGCACCCGGTGAGCGAGCGCATGGTCCCCGTGCTGCTCGGTGCCGGATGCCCGCTCGACGTGCTCCACGCCGGCGACACCCTGGCCGATCGCGTCCTGCCCGCAGCCCACCCGGCGTTCGGGCCCCAGCTGAGCGAGCTCGAGATCCAGCAGTTCGTGGCGGCGCTGGATCGCAACGACTGGTACGACGAGCTGGCGTACTAGCCACGTCGGCAGCACGGGTCCGCCACTTCTGACCCGATCGCCGTCACAATTGGAGCCTTGCTCCCAGCCGCGGCGGGGCTCCTGGTCGGGCTCCTCATCAGCGTGGTCCTGGTCCGGTGGACCGGTGGCCGTCAGCGCCGGTCTGCGCGCGCGGCGGCGGCCACCAACGAGTCGCTCCGCAACGACATCCGCTCCGTCACCAAGGAGCTCGAGCTGCGGCTGGAGCGTGAGCAGCGGCTGGCCCACGAGGCCGCCCACGACCACCTGACCGGCCTCGCCAACCGCGCCAACCTGATGGTCGAGCTCGATCGTGCCGCCGCTCGCGCCCGCCGGACGGGTTCTGGTTTCGGGGTGCTCTTCGTGGACCTCGATCGCTTCAAGGTCGTGAACGACACGCTCGGCCACCGTGCCGGCGACGCCGTCCTGCGCAGCGTCGCCGAGCGACTCCTCGCCGCCACCCGCGACACCGACTTCGTGGCTCGCAACGGCGGCGACGAGTTCGTCGTGGTGGCCGAGGACGCCGCCGACATCGCCACCGTCGTACGCCTCGCCGAGCGCATCCAGGCGGCGCTCGCCGGACCCGTGGTCCTCGGTCAGGACACCGTGCACGTCTCGGCGTCGATCGGCGTGACGTGGTTGAACCCGCACTCCGACGACGACGTCGACCACCTCCGCGACGCCGACCTGGCGATGTACCAGGCCAAGACGCACGGCCCCGGCCAGATCCGGGTGTTCGACGACGCCATGCGCCTGTGGGTCGAGCAGCGCTTCGAGCTCGAACGCGAGCTGCGTCGTGCCGTCGACCGCGACGAGTTGGGCGTGCACGTCCAGCCGATCATCGACCTGCGCACCGGCACCGTCAGCGGCGCCGAGCTGCTGTGCCGCTGGACCCTCGGCAACGGTGACGAGATCCCGCCCACCGACTTCATCGCGTTGGCCGAGGACTCCACCCTGGTCGTCGACATCGGCCGCCAGATGCTCGACCGGGCCGCGGCCCTGCTCGCCCAGTGGTCCACCGACGAACGCCTGGCCGACCTCGTGCTGAGCGTCAACCTGTCGGGGCGCCACGTCGACCATCCCGGCGTCGTCGACGACGTCGCCTCGGCCCTGCGCCGGTGGGATGTCGACGCCGCCCGGATGACGATCGAGCTGACCGAGACGACGCTCCTCCGCGACCTCGGTGAAGCCGCCAGCACCCTTCGTGCCCTGCGCGACGTGGGCGTCGGGATCTCCGTGGACGACTTCGGCGTGGGGCACGCTTCCCTGCGCTACCTGCGCGAGCTCCCGGTGGCCCTGGTGAAGATCGACCGGTCGATCGTGGCCGGGTTCGAGCGGGTCGACTCCGACACCGTGATCGTCACCATGCTGTCCCGCCTCGCCGACGTGTTGGAGATCGACATCGTCGCCGAGGGCATCGAGACCGAGGAGCAGCGGGAACGCCTGGCCGACGCCGGCTGCCGGTACGCCCAGGGACACCTCTTCGCCCGGTCGATGCCGGTGTCCGACTTCCGCCAGTGGATCGCCGGCTGGGATCGCCAACACACCCACCCGGCCCGCTGGCACGAGCTCGTGCGCTGACGGCCTCGCCGTTTGGGGAACTTGACCGGTCAGTCAATAGTCTCCCCGGCATGGACATCACCGGTTCTTCATCTGTCATCACCGGCGGGGCCAGCGGCCTCGGCGAAGCCACCGCCCGCCTGCTCGCCTCGAAGGGTCAGCACGTCGTCGTCGTCGACATGAACGACGAGAAGGGCGAGGCCGTCGCCAAGGACATCGGCGGCGTCTTCGTCCACGCCGACGTCGCCGACCCCGACCAGGTCATCGCCGCGGTCGAGGCCGCCAAGGAGATGGGCCCGCTCAAGACGATGGTCACCGCGGCCGGCATCGGTTTCGCCACCCGCACCATCGGCCGCGACGGCTCGTACGAGTCGGCCCACGACCTGAACATCTACAGGAAGGTCATCGAGGTCAACCTGGTCGGCACGTTCAACTGCGTGCGCCTCGGCGCCTCGGCCATGAGCCTCAACGACGCCGACGACGACGGCCAGAAGGGCGCCATCGTCACCGTCACCTCCGTCGCCGCCTTCGACGGCCAGATCGGCCAGGCCGCCTACTCGTCCTCCAAGGGCGGCGTCGTCGGCATGACCCTCCCCGTGGCCCGCGACCTGTCCGCCGCCGGCATCCGCGTCAACTGCATCGCCCCCGGCCTGATCGACACCCCGATCTACGGCGAGGGCGAGGCCTCGGAGGCGTTCAAGGCCAAGCTGGGCGAGAGCGTGCTGTTCCCGAAGCGCCTCGGCACCGCCGACGAGTTCGCCTCGATGGCGCTCGAGCTGCTCACCAACAGCTACATGAACGCCCACGTCGTGCGGGTCGACGGCGGCATCCGGATGCCACCGAAGTAGTCGCGACGGCCGGTCAGGACACCGTCGGCAGGTAGGCCGGTCGACGGGCTTCGAAGGCGCTGATCTCGTCCTCGACCTGCAACGTGAGGCCGATGTCGTCGAGGCCCTCGAGGAAGCGGTGCCGGGTGGAGTCGTCGAGGGGGAACTCGCACTCGACGTCGCCGGCCCGCACCATCCGGGTGTCGACATCGATCTCGAACACCAGCGCCGGGTCGGCCTCCACCATGCGGAGCAGCCGCTCGCCCACGTCGGCGCTGACCTGGACGGGGACGAGGCCGTTCTTGGTGCAGTTGTTGCGGAAGATGTCACCGAACCGGGGCGAGATCACCGCCTCGAAGCCGGCCTGCTGGATGGCCCACACGGCGTGCTCCCGCGAGGATCCGGTCCCGAAGTTCGGGCCACCGATCAACACGTTGGCGCCCTGGTACTGCTCCTGGTTGAGCACGAAGGCGGGGTCGTCCTTCCACTCGGAGAACAGACCCTTCTCGAACCCGGTTCGTTCGACCCGCTTGAGCCAGTCGGACGGGATGATCTGGTCGGTGTCGACGTCGGATCGGTCCAGGGGCACCGCGGTGCCCTCGATCGTGCGGACTGCTCGCATCACGACTCCTCGGAGAGATCGGCGGGGATGGCGAAGTGGCCGGCGATGGCGGTTGCGGCCGCCACCTCGGGGGAGACGAGATGCGTCCGTCCGCCCCGGCCCTGGCGACCCTCGAAGTTGCGGTTGGACGTGCTGGCGCAGCGCTCGCCCGGAGCGAGCTTGTCGGGGTTCATCGCCAGGCACATCGAACACCCCGGCTCCCGCCAGTCGAACCCGGCGGCGATGAAGATCTCGTGCAGGCCCTCGGCCTCGGCCTGGTCCTTCACCGCGAACGAGCCGGGCACCACCATGGCGCGACCAACGGTGACGGTGCGCCCCTCGGCGACGGCCGCCGCGGCACGGAGGTCCTCGATGCGCGAGTTGGTGCACGACCCGATGAACACCGTGTCCACCGGGATCTCCCGCAGCGGGGTGCCCGCGGTCAGGCCCATGTAGTCGAGGGCCCGGGCGGCGGCGTCGCGCTCGGAGGCCTCGGCGAAGCTGGCCGGTTCGGGCACGGTGGCGGAGATCGGCGCCACCTGGGCCGGGTTCGTCCCCCACGACACGTGGGGAACGATCTCGGATGCGTCGATCACGACCTCCTTGTCGAAGGCGGCGTCATCGTCGGTGAAGAGCGTCTTCCAGTCCGCGACCGCCGCATCCCAGTCCGCGCCCTGCGGTGCGTGCGGGCGACCGTTCAGGTACTCGAAGGTGGTCTCGTCGGGCGCGATGAGACCGGCCTTGGCGCCCGCCTCGATCGACATGTTGCACACCGTCATGCGGCCCTCCATCGACAGGGCCCGGATGGCCGAGCCCCGGTACTCGATGATGGAGCCGATGCCGCCGCCGGTGCCGATGCGGCCGATGATGGCGAGCACGATGTCCTTGGCCGTGACGCCGGGACCCACCTCACCCTCCACGGTGACCGCCATCGTTCCCGGCTTGCGCTGGGGCAGCGTCTGCGTGGCGAGAACGTGCTCGACCTCGGACGTGCCGATGCCGAAGGCGATGGCGCCGAAGGCCCCGTGGGTGGAGGTGTGCGAGTCGCCGCACACGATCGTCATGCCCGGCTGGGTGTAGCCCTGCTCCGGGCCGATGACGTGGACGATGCCCTGACCGGGTTGGCCCATGGCGTGGCAGGTGATGTCGAACTCGTCGCAGTTCGCGGCCAGCGTGTCCATCTGCTTGCGGGAGATGGGGTCGGCCACCGGCTGGTCGATGTCGGCCGTGGGCACGTTGTGGTCCATCGTGGCCAGCGTGAGCTCAGGCCGGCGGACCGCCCGGCCGTTCAACCGCAGGCCGTCGAACGCCTGCGGCGAGGTGACCTCGTGGATGAGGTGGAGGTCGATGAACAGCAGGTCGCCGTCCTCGTCGTGGTGGACCACGTGGCGGTCCCAGACCTTCTCGCTCAGTGTCCTGCCCATGTGCTGTCGTGTCCTCTTCCGTGTCTCACATATTGAGATACATTGCTCAACCAATGGACACTGTAAGCGGCATCGGCGTACTCGACAAGGCGGTCGGGATCCTGCGTGCCGTCGCCGCCGGCCCGGTCCGGCCCGGCGACCTCCCCGCCCGCACCGGGATCTCCCGGGCCACGGCCCACCGGCTGGCGGCGGGGCTCGAGGCCCATGGCCTGCTGCGACGCAACGGCGACGGCGCCTACACCCTCGGGCTCGGCCTCATCGGCCTCGGCCGCATCGCCGCCGAGGCCTTCCCGCTCGCCCTCGCCGCCCGTCCCGCCCTCGAACAGCTCCAGCGCGACACGGGAGAGTCGACCCAGCTCTACGTCGAGGACGGCGGCGAGCGCCTGTGCGTGGCGGCGGTCGACTCGTCCGAGGAGCTGCGCACCATCGTCAGCGTCGGCGCACGGTTGCCTCTCGACGTCGGCTCGGCCGGCCGGGTGCTGGCGGGCGAGGTCGGCCGTGACGGCTGGGTGGCGTCGGTGGCCGAGCGGGCGTCGGGGGTGGCCTCGGTGTCGGCGCCGGTGCGCGTCGATGGTCGGACGGTGGCGGCGGTCAGCGTGTCGGGCCCCATCGAGCGCACGTCCCGCCGACCCGGCTCGCGCTTCGGCCCGGCGGTGGTCGGCGCGGCGAACCGCATCGAGGCTGCCCTGTCCTGACGCCCGGACCTCGAACCGGGCAGCCGGGGGCGTGGTGGGACACGCGATGGGCGGCCCAGAACGGGGGCTGGGAGGTGCTCCTGGCGGTCAGCGGGCGGTGGACGGGACCTGGGTCACGGCGTCGCAGGCCCGGAGCAGGGCGGGGACGAACCGGTTGGCCGCCGTGACGCACGCCGTGTGGTCGGCGGCCACGTCGATGCGGACCGCACCGGGGATCGATTCGGCCAGCAGCGTCTGACGGCCCGGCGGCACGGCGTTGTCGCCGGTCGTTCGCACGACCGCTGTCGGCACGTCGATGTCGTGCAGCCAGGGCCGGGCGTCGAAGCGGCCGAGGGAGGCGCCGGCCTCGGCGATGGCGACGGGATCGGCCGAGGTGATCTGGTGGCGCGCCCAGCGTCCGATCGGCGTGTCCTCGGTACGTGTGCCGAGGAACTGGCGGGCCACGCGCTGGCGCACCATCCGCGGCGTGAAGCGGCCGGCCCCGGCCACCACGGGCAGGAGCGAGAACAGGGCGCCCTCCGGGCCCGAGCCCCGGAAGTACGGGGACGTGGCGCACAGCACGAGACCGGAGACGAGATCGCGGTGGCGGTGCCAGGTCAGCAGAGCGATCGGGCCGCCCATCGAGTACCCGACCGGGATGCACGAGTCGATGCCGAGCTGGTCGCACACGGAGGCGACGTCGTCGGCGCAGTCGGCCAGTCGGAATCGCCGCCGGCTGCGGATGCCGCGGCCGTGACCGCGGTGATCGAGGGCCACGATGCGGTAGCGGCGGCCGAGCGCGTGCGTAGGTCGTGAACCAGTTGAGGTCGGCGGTGACCGTCCACCCGTGCAGCAGGACGAGGCACGGGGCACCGGGCGGACCCGGCAGTTCGCGAACGAACGTGGTGCCCCGGCCCGGGAGGCGCAGCGCACGGCCGGGAGGCAGCGGCGGCCCGTCCGGCTCAGTCAACGGCGACGACCTCGACGGTGAGCGTGGCCCCGGTGGGGGTCTGGTAGGAGACGGTGTCGCCGGCCTTCTTCCCCATCATCGCCTCGCCGAGCGCGGAGCCCGGGCTCATCACCTCGAGGTCGTCGGAGCGCTCCTCGATGGAGCCGAGCAGGTAGCGCTCGGTGTCGTCGTCGAAGGTGCCGTCGGGATTCGCGTAGCGGATGGTCACGACCGAGCCGGTGCGCACCTCGGCGGAGCCGCCGGCCTCGACGATCACATGGTTCTCGAGGATGGCGTTGAGATGGGCGATCCGGCCGGCCATCTTGCCCTGCTCCTCCTTGGCGGCGTGGTAGTCGCCGTTCTCGGAGAGGTCGCCGAGCTCACGGGCCGCCTCGATCTTGCGGGCGATGTCGATCTTCTTGTGCGTGGTCAGATCGTCGTACTCGGCCTTGAGCCGGTCGTATGCCGCCTGGGTGAGTTCGTGGACATCCCTGTCCGGGACCTCGTGGAGGACGCCCTTGGTGTCACTGTCAGCCATCCGAACCACGCTACCGGGAGGTCTGTTCCGGTTCCGGGTCGGCGGTCAGGTTGACGACGCCGTCCGGACGGGGTTGCATGGCGGTCCCGACCGTCCGCCCCGAGGCGGGCGGTTTCTTCGTTCCCGGGAGAGGTTCATGACGCACAGGATCGCCGTCATCGGTGGCGACTACATCGGCCCCGACGTGGTCGCCGAGGGCTGCAAGGTGATGCGCGCCGCCGGTGTGGACTTCGAGGCGACGGAGTTCGAGCTCGGCGCGCAGCGCTGGAAGCGCGACGGTGAGGTCCTCTCCGACGAGACGCTCGAGAAGCTGCGTGGCTTCGACGCCATCTTCATGGGAGCGCTCGGCGGTGCTCCCGGCGAGGTGCCGGCCGGCATCATCGAGCGCGGGATCATCCTCAAGACCCGCTTCTCGTTCGACCAGTACATCAACCTGCGTCCGTTCCTGCTGCCCGACAAGGACATCGACTTCCTCGTCGTGCGGGAGAACACCGAGGGTACCTATGCCGGGGAGGGCGGCTTCCTCCGCCAGGGCACGCGGCACGAGGTGGCCACCCAGGGCTCGGTGAACACCCGGATGGGTGTCGAGCGATGTGTGCGCTTCGCTTTCGATCTGGCCGAGGAGCGCAGCCGCAAGGCGCTGACCCTCGTCCACAAGACCAACGTGTTGACCTTCGCCGGTGACCTGTGGCAGCGCACGTTCGATGCCGTGGCCGCCGAGCACCCCGATGTCGAGACGAACTACCAGCACATCGACGCCGCCTGCATCCACTTCGTCACCAACCCTCAGCAGTACTCGGTGATCGTCACCGACAACCTCTTCGGCGACATCCTCACCGACCTCGGCGGCGCGGTCTCGGGCGGCATCGGCCTGGCCGCCAGCGCCAACCTGAACCCGGCCCGCACCGCGCCCTCGATGTTCGAGCCGGTCCACGGGTCGGCTCCGGACATCGGCGGCCAGAACAAGGCCAACCCCGTCGCCGCCATCTTGTCGGCGGCGATGATGCTCGAGTTCCTCGGCGAGGACGACGCCGCCCGGCGCATCCGGGCGGCATGCGAGGATGCACCCACCGGATCCACCACCGAGATCGGCGACGCCATCGCCGCTCGCCTCAGCTGATCGCACCAGAACAGACGGAGAACCCTCATGCCCATCACCCCCACCGCGAAGATCTGGATGAACGGCGAACTGGTCGATTGGGACGCCGCGCAGATCCACGTGCTGACGCACACGCTGCACTACGGCATGGGCGTGTTCGAGGGCATCCGGGCCTACGAGACCAGCGACGGGCCCGGTGTGTTCCGCCTGACCGAGCACATGGAGCGCCTCCACAACTCGGCGAAGATCCTGATGATGGACATGCCGTACTCCGTGGAGGAGCTGGTCGAGGCCACCAAGGCCGTCGTCCGTGAGTCCGGCCTCCCGTCGTGCTACATCCGACCCATCGCCTACTACGGCTACGGCGAGATGGGGCTGAACACGCTGCCCTGCTCGGTCGACGTCGCCATCGCCTGCTGGCCGTGGGGGGCGTACCTGGGCGAGGAGTCCGTCACGAAGGGCGTGCGCATGAAGATCTCGTCGTGGACGCGTCACGACCACAACACGATGCCGCCGGCCTCGAAGACCACCGGCAACTACGTCAACAGCTCGCTGGCCAAGGTCGAGGCGCTGAAGGCCGGCTACGAGGAAGCGATCATGTTGAACCGTGCCGGGCTGGTGTCCGAGTGCACGGGCGAGAACATCTTCGTGTCCCGGGACGGGAAGCTGATCACGCCGCCGCTGTCCTCCGGCGCACTCCGGGGCATCACCCAGGACACGGTCACGGTGCTCGCCGCGGAGATGGGCCACGAGGTCGTCGTGGGCGACCTGGCCCGTTCCGACCTGTACGTCGCCGAGGAGATGTTCCTGTGCGGCACGGCCGCCGAGGTCTCGGCCGTCAACAGCGTCGACGACCGCCCGATCCCGTGCCCGGGGCCGATCACCACGGCGATCGCCGCCGAGTACGCCCGCTGCGTGCGCGGCGAGTCACCCCAGCACAAGGACTGGGTGGAGCTGTGCCGGTAGACCGCGTCGACATCTTCGACACGACGCTGCGGGACGGCGCCCAGTTCGAGGGCATCTCGCTGTCGGTGGAGGACAAGCTCCGCATCGCCGAGCAGCTCGATCACCTGGGCGTCCGGTGGATCGAGGGCGGGTACCCCCAGGCCAACCCGAAGGATGCCGAGTTCTTCCGCCGGGCGCCGAGCGAGCTGGGGCTGGGAACCGCCGAGCTCGTCGCCTTCGGGTCGACGCGCCGCCCCGCCGGCAAATCCGACAGCGACCCGACCCTGCAGGCCCTGGTGGACGCCGGCACCAGCACCGCCTGCATCGTCGGGAAGTCCTGGGACTTCCACGTCACCGAGGCGCTGGGGACGACGCTCGACGAGGGCGTGGCCATGGTCGAGGACTCGGTGCGGTTCCTCGTCGGCGCCGGCCGTCGGGTCTTCTTCGACGCCGAGCACTGCTTCGACGGGTACAAGGCCAACCCGGAGTTCACGCTGCGGGTGCTCGAGGCCGCGGCCATCGCCGGGGCGTCGTGCCTCGTGCTGTGCGACACCAACGGCGGATCCCTGCCCCACGAGGTCCAGCGCATCACCGCCGAGGTCGTGGCCCACTTCGGTGGCGACGTCCAGGTCGGCATCCACACCCAGAACGACACCGGTTGCGCGGTCGCCAACTCCATCGCTGCTGTCGTGGGCGGGGCCTCGCAGCTCCAGGGCACCGTGAACGGGTACGGCGAACGCACCGGCAACGCCAACCTCATGACGTGCATCCCGAACCTGGAGCTCAAGATGGGCATCCGGTGTCTGCCCGACGGGAACATCAGCCGGCTCACGTCGGTGTCACGTCACGTCAGCGAGCTGGTCAACCTCCCGCCGCACGCCGCCGATCCCTATGTGGGCACGTCCGCCTTCGCCCACAAGGGCGGCCTGCACACCTCCGGCCTGGGCAAGGCCGGCAACAAGAGCTACGAGCACGTCGATCCGGCGGCCGTGGGCAACCACACCCGCGTCCTGGTCAGCGATCTCGGCGGTCGGGCAGGCATGCAGATGAAGGCGGCCGAGCTCGGCATCGAGCTCGATGGACCGGCGTCGGGCGACCTGGCCAAGCGGGTCAACGACCTCGAGTCCCGGGGATGGGTCTTCGAGGCCGCCGACGCCTCGCTCGAATTGCTGATGCGCCGGTCCACCGGCTGGGAGCCCGAGTACTTCGAGGTCGAGTCCTACCGGGTCAGCTCCTACCACCGCGAAGGGGTGGCGTGGCCCGGTGACGGCGTCGAGCTCACCAACGAGGCCACGGTGAAGCTGTGGGTCGGCGGCGACCGTCGGATCGCCGTGGGAGAGGGCAACGGCCCGGTCAACGCCCTCGACTCGGCGCTCCGCACGGCGCTCAACGGACACTTCCCGGCGCTGAGTGGCATCCATCTCGTGGACTACCGGGTGCGGGTGCTCGACACCGCCGTGGGCACCGAGGCGGTGACCCGGGTGCTGATCGAGTCATCGGACGGCGATCGGTCGTGGTTCACGGTCGGCGTGTCGGAGAACGTCATCGAAGCCAGTTGGATGGCACTGGTCGACAGCATCACCTACGGGCTGTTGAAGCACGCCTCCTGACCCTCGGTACGATCGGGCGATGGCCGCGCCCGAGTTCGTTCCGATCAAGCCCAGCGAGCCCGTCCGGGGCTATCACTCGCCGCCCCGCCGTCCCGACACCTGGCGCGCCGAACGACCGGCGGACTTCGCCGACATGCAGCGCCAGCCGTCCGGCGACCAGCTCGGCAACCAGGGCCCGGACCAGGGCTACGGCCTGAAGCTCGGCCGGCTGCTCGAACCGGAGCTCGTGCTGACCGAGGGCGAGCACCGCCGCGACGCCACGGCCGGGATCGTGGCCGTCGGGCTCAAGCGGGCCTCGCTCATCGGGCGGGCGCCGGTCATGCACGACATGCGCATCGCCGCCACGCTGTTCGGCTTCCTCGACGCCTCGCCCGACCCGGCGCTGGTCCGCCTCCGTCGGGAGCTCTTCGAGGAGGTCGGTCATTTCCACCACTACGGCCATCTCCGCCGGATCGCCGACATGGTCGACGCCGACGTCCTGCGCCAGACGCCGCCCCAGGTCACGGCTCGCTACCAGGCCGACTGGCGGGACCAACTCGTCCTCGACTGACGCGGGGCCGACCGGCCGCTCGGATGACCGGCCGGCGCTGCGAGCGGGCCGGGTTCGCAATGCGCCACGTCGGTGCGACAACGGGGGCTGCGGGGTGGTGGGCGTTTCCGATCCGCCATGTCGGTGCGACAACGGGGGCTGCGGGATGGCGGCCTCCGGCGACGGGCGGCCGGCGACCGACGCACCTGTGGGCGGATCGGGCCGCAATCGGTCGAATGTGCCCACGCTGGTTGATCGGTGTCGGACGTGTGGGCAGATCGGGGGGCAATCGGTCGGATCCGTCCACGGATGACGACGTGTGGGCGGATCGGGTGGCAGAGAGGCTGGCCCGCCCACCGGAGGTCGGGGCGGGGAGGCAGGATCTCGGGGCCGGTGTCCTCGTGCGGGCGGTCGCGTCGGGACCCCGGCCCGACGTGCGTCGCGTGGTCGAGTCCGACGGGGCCGTTCGCCGTTGTCGCATCGACGTGGCGGATCAGGAACGCCCGCGGCGCAGGGGCCGTGCCGCCGTTGTCGCATCGACGTGGCGGATCAGGAACGCCCGCGGCGCGGGGTCCGTGCCGACGTTGTCGCATCGACGTGGCGGGTGGCCGGCCGGGCGGGTTCGGTCAGCGTTCGGCCAGGTCGGCCAGCGCCGCCGTCATCTGCGTCCACCCGTCGGCGATGCGATCCTCGGTGGCGGCGGCGATGCGGCCCCGGGCCATGTGCTCGACGTGGATCTCGGATCCCAGCGCTGTCTTCTCGATGGTGATCGTGATCGTCCCGGCGTAGGCACCGGGGACCAGGACGCCACCGATCTCGAGCCGTTCCGGCGGATCGCAGGCGCGGATGGTGCCGTGGAGCTGCCCCGAGGACGGATCCCGGCCACCGGACCACACCCGGCCGCCGAGGTGTGGCTCGAGGTGCATCGCGCCCTGCTCGGGCCCCAGGTAGACGTCGCCCCACCACTCGTGGGTACGGGTGGTGAGGACATCCCAGACCTGGACGGGGGCCACTGCGGCGGCGGTGGTCACGACCACGGTGGTCTCGTCGTCGGCATCGATCGGCTCGGTCACCGCCCAAGGCTGGCACGGCCCGGGCCGCCCACGGTGCACCGTCGATGACGGCAGGGGCTGTCCCGGGGGTCGCCGAGCGCGCCGGTACGCTCGGCACGGTGTCCACGCCGCCCCGCCTCCGCTTCGCGCCCTCGCCCACCGGCTACCTGCACGTGGGTGGTGCCCGGGCGGCGCTGTTCAACTGGCTGGTGGCCCGGCGCACCGGTGGCCGGTTCCTGCTGCGCATCGAGGACACCGATCGGGAGCGGAACCGGCCGGAGCTGACCGAGAACATCCTCGAGTCCATGCGCTGGCTCGGGCTGGAGTGGGACGAGGACGTCGTCTACCAGGCCGACCACCTCGACGAGCACGCCGCCGGTGCCCGGTCGCTCCAGGCCAGCGGCGACGCCTACTGGTGCGACTGCACGTCGGCCGACATCGCCGCTCGTACCGAGGCGGCCGGCGCCGCGGGGGCGTCCGGGTACGACGGCTACTGCCGCGATCGGGAGGTGGCGCCGGGACCCGGGACCGCGCTGCGCTTCCGCACGCCCGACGACGGCGTCACCGCCTTCACCGACGTCGTCCGGGGCGAGGTCCGCTTCGACAACGCCACGATCGAGGACTTCGTGTTGCTGCGGTCCAACGGGACGCCGGTGTTCCTGCTGTCCAACGCCATGGACGACGCCACCATGGGGATCACCCACGTCGTGCGGGGCGAGGACCACGTCAACGGGACGCCCAAGTACCTGATGCTGCGCGACGCCCTCGGTGTCGGTCGGCCCGACGTGATGGCTCACCTGCCGCTGCTGGTGAACGAGAGCCGCAAGAAGCTCTCCAAGCGACGCGACGCGGTGGCCGTGGGTGACTTCCGGGACCGTGGCTACCTGCCCGAGGCGATGGTGAACTACCTGGCCTTGCTCGGTTGGGGTCCGAAGGACGAGGTCGAGATCCGTCCGCTGGACGAGATCGTGGAGCTGTTCCGCCTCGAGGACGTGAACCCGGCGCCGGCGTTCTTCGACGAGCGCAAGCTCGAGCACTTCAACGCCGAGTACGTCCGGGCCCTCTCGGTCCCGGACTTCGTGACGGCCACGCAACCGTTCCTCCACGACCCCGCCCGGTCGCTCCCCGTCATCACCACGCTCGCGCCGGTGCTCCAACAGCGCGTGCGCCTGCTGCCCGATGCCGAGTCGATGATCGACTTCATCGTCCTCGACGACGTCCCTCGGGACGAAGCGTCGTGGGACAAGGTCATGGTGCAGGGAGCCGACGTGGCCCGGTCCATGCTCGACGAGACCATCGCGGCGTTCGAGGACGTCGAGTGGCAGGCAGAGGCACTCCACGCCACGTTGCTGGCGGCGGGGGAGGCGCACGGCCTCAAGCTGGGCAAGGCCCAGGCCCCGATCCGGGTCGCCGTGACCGGCCGGACCGTCGGGCCGCCCCTTTTCGAGTCTCTCGAGGTCCTCGGTCGCGATCGCACGCTCGCCCGGCTGCGATCGGCGCGTGCGTCGCTCGACGATTGACCGAGTGACCGTGCGTCGGGTCCTGCGGATCACCATCCGGATCGCACTGCTGGCGGTCGTCGCCCTCCTCCTCTACGTGGGCGTCACCTTCCTCCAGGTGTGGAACGCCAGCAGCCAGGCCCATCAGGATCCCGCCGAGGCCATCGTCGTGCTCGGCGCCGCCCAGTACGACGGGACACCGTCGCCCGTCCTGGCGTCCCGGCTGCGGCACTCCTTGGAGCTCTACCAGTCCGGCGTGGCGCCGCTGATCGTGGTCACCGGGGGCAAACAGCCCGGTGACCGCTTCACCGAGGCTGCGGCGAGCTTCCGCTACCTCCGGTCCCACGGTGTGCCGGAGGCCGCCATCCTCCGCGAGGAGCAGGGCGACAACACGTGGGCGCAGGTGGCCGCGGCGACCAGGTTGTTGAAGGCCCGTGGCCTGCACAGCGCCGTGCTGGTGTCCGACGACTACCACGCCTTGCGCCTCGAGCGGGTCGCCAGCGAGGTCGGCCTGCGGGCCCAGGTCTCCCCGGTCGACAGCCATCTGTCCACCGGCGGCCACCTCCGGGCCATGGCCCGGGAGACCGTCGCCGTCGCCGTCGGGCGCATCATCGGGTTCCGTCGCCTCGTGAACCTCGACGACCAGCTCACCCTGGCGCCGATTGTGCGATCCCCACCCATCACGAGTTAGCGTGTCGAGTCCACCTTCGGGGGTGGTGTAATCGGTAACACAGCTGGTTCTGGTCCAGTCATTGGGGGTTCGAGTCCTCCCCCCCGAGCAACGCAAAGGCCCCATGATCGCCGTATCGATTCTCGACCCGACCAGCCTGCTGGAGACGTGGGGCACCGTCGGTCTCCTCCTGATCGTCTTCGCCGAGTCGGGCCTGCTCGTCGGGTTCTTCCTGCCCGGCGACTCGCTGCTGTTCACCGCCGGCCTGCTCGCATCGAGCGGTCGCATGAACATCGCCGCCGTGGCCATCGGCGCCGCGGTGGCCGCCGTGGTGGGCGACCAGGTCGGCTACACCATCGGCCGTCGAGCCGGGCCCATGCTCTTCGCCCGGGAGAACTGGTTGATCACCCCGGAGCGGGTCGGTAAGACCGAGCGCTTCTTCGCCAAACGCGGCGGTCGGGCCATCCTTTTGGCCCGGTTCGTCCCCATCGTGCGCACGTTCACACCGGTGCTGGCCGGCGTGGTCCGGATGCCCTACCGCAGTTTCGTGGGCTGGAACGTCGCCGGCGGGGTCCTGTGGGGAAGCGGCGTGTCGCTGCTCGGCTACGCCCTCGGCGAGTCCATCCCGAACATCGACCGCTACCTGTTGCCCATCATCGGGGTGATCATCGTGGTGTCGGTCATCCCCGTCATCTTCGAGCTGCGCCGGGGCGACGACGAGCCCGAGCGGGCTTTGGACCAGCCACGCTGAGCGGTAGCATCTCTCGCTTCCTGCCCCGTTCGTCTAGCGGCCTAGGACACCGGCCTCTCACGCCGGCAACACGGGTTCGAATCCCGTACGGGGTGCCACGGGTGGGGACCATCGCCACGTGCATCGTGACGAAGGGCCCTGCCCCCGGGCCGGACGCGGTCTCACGTTGGAGGAACACAGTTCCCCAACGGAGGAGACGGCCATGCGCGCCATCGTCTATCACGGTCCCGGACACAAGGCCTGGGAGGAGGTCCCGGACCCGGCGATCATCGACGACACCGATGCCATCGTGCGCGTCGACGCCGTCACCATCTGCGGCACGGACCTCCACATCCTGAAGGGCGACGTCCCCGCCGTCACCGACGGCCGGATCCTCGGCCACGAAGCGGTCGGGACCGTCCAGTCGGTCGGTGCCGGCGTGAAGAACGTCCAGGTCGGTGACCGGGTCCTGGTGTCTTGCATCACGGCGTGCGGCGCGTGCCGCTACTGCCGGGAGGGCAGCTACGGCCAGTGCCTGGGTGGCGGCGGGTGGATCCTCGGTCACAAGATCGACGGAACCCAGGCCGAACTCGTACGGGTGCCGTTCGCCGACACCTCCACCTACCCCGTTCCCGACGGCGTGTCCGACGAGCAGGTCCTGATGCTCGCCGACATCCTGCCCACCGGTTACGAGGTCGGCGTGCTGAACGGCACGGTGCGCCCGGGCGACGTGGTCGCGGTCGTCGGCGCCGGCCCCATCGGGCTGTCGGCGATGATGGGATCCCGGCTGTTCAGCCCGGCCCACGTCGTGGCGATCGACCTCGCCGACACCCGTCTCGACGCAGCCAAGGGTTTCGGCGCCGACATCGTCGTGAACAACGGCCGGGAGGACGCCGTTGCCGTGGTCCAGGAGTTGACCGGCGGTCTGGGCGCCGACGTGTCGATCGAAGCGGTGGGCGTGCCCGCCACGTTCGAGCTGGCCACGCGGCTGGCCCGCCCCGGCGGCCACATCGCCAACATCGGCGTCCACGGCGCTCCCGCCACGCTCCACCTCGAGGACCTGTGGATCCGCAACGTCACCATCACGACCGGCCTGGTCGACACGTACTCCACGCCGACGCTGCTGCGTCTGGCCCAGGGGCAGCAGGTGGACGCCGGCCGGTTCGTCACCCACCACTTCACCTTCGATCAGTTCGAGGAGGCCTGGGACGTGTTCGGCGACGCCGCCAACACGGGGGCGCTCAAGGTGGTGCTGACCCCGTAGGTCCTCAAGCGGCGGCCGACTTCGCCCGATGACACGGGTGTCTCCGAAGGAGGTACCCGTTGCCGTACGCACTGCTGGTCGACGACGACCCGCGCATCCGTGTCAACCACCGCGCCACGCTCGAGCTCGACGGCTGGCGTGTGGAGGAGGTCGACGACGGCGCGGCCGCGCTCGAGCGCATGCGAGACGATCGACCCGACGTGGTGCTGCTGGCGTGGCACCCACCGCGTCTCGGCGGCCTCCACCTCCTCCAGGAAATGCTGGTGGACGAGGACCTGCGAACCATCCCGCGGGTGGTGATCTCGGGTGCGTCCGACCCGGTCGAGCGGCGCTTCGCGCTCGGTCTCGGCGCCGCCGCCTGGCTGTCGTCGCCGGTCACGCCGGCGCGCACTGCTGGCCGCGGCGTGGGACCACCACTCCGACACGACCGGCGGCGACACCGCCGGCGCGAGCCCGGCGCCTCCGTCGCGCTGACCCGCCCGTGGTCCGTTCGGGCCGCTGATCAGCTCGCCGGAGGTGCGTCGGTCCGGGCCCGCTTGGCGGCTCGGGCCCGCGTGGTGGCGTCGAACTCGATCTTGCGCAGACGGACGTGTGACGGTGTGACCTCCACGCACTCGTCGTCGGCGATGTGCTCCAGCGCCTGCTCCAGCGAGAGGTTCGTGGCCGGGATGAGCTTTTCGAAGTTGTCCGAGGAGGAGGCGCGGACGTTGGTCTGCTTCTTCTCCTTGGTCGGGTTGACGTCCATGTCCTCGGTCCGGGCGTTCTCGCCGATGATCATGCCCTCGTAGACGTCGACGCCCGGTCCCACGAAGAGCTGGCCCCGTTCCTGGAGCGAGAGCAACGAGTACCCGCGGGTGAGCCCGGTGCGGTCGGCGACCAGCGACCCGTTGCGGCGGGCGCGGATGTCGCCGGCCCACGGTTCCATGGTCTCGAACACGTGGTGGAGCATGGCCGTGCCTCGGGTCTCGGTGAGCAGTTCGGTCCGGAACCCGATGAGGCCCCGTGCCGGGACGAGGTAGTCGAGACGGACCCAGCCCGTTCCGTGGTTGACGATCTGCTCCATGCGTCCCTTGCGAACGGCGAGGAGCTGGGAGACGACACCGAGGTAGTCCTCGGGGAGGTCGACCGTGACCCGGTCGACCGGTTCGTGGATCTTCCCGTCGATCTCCTGGGTCAAGACCTGCGGCTTGCCGACGGTGAGCTCGAAGCCCTCGCGCCGCATGATCTCCACCAGCACGGCGAGCTGGAGCTCGCCCCGGCCCTGGACCTCCCAGGTGTCGGGCCGCTCGGTGGGCAGGACGCGGATCGACACGTTTCCGACCAGCTCGGCGTCGAGGCGTCCCTTGACCAACCGGGCGGTCAGCTTCGTGCCGTCCTTGCCGGCCAACGGAGAGGTGTTGATACCGACCGTCATGGACAGGCTGGGCTCGTCGATGGTGATCACCGGCAGGGGATGGGGATCATCGAGGTCGGCCAGTGTCTCGCCGATGGTGATCTCGTCGATGCCGGCGATGGCGATGATCTCGCCGGGCCCGGCGTGCTCAGCAGGGACCCGATCGAGGTTCTCGGTGATGAAGAGCTCGCTGATGCGGACCCGCTCCTGTCGGCCGTCGGCTCGGCACCACATCACGGTCTGGCCCTTGTTGATCTCGCCGTTGCGGACGCGGCACATGGCCAGGCGGCCCAGGTACGGGGACGAATCCAGGTTCGTGACCAGGGCCTGCAGGGGCATGGCCTCGTCGTACTCGGGCGCCGGGATGTGCTCCACCAGGAGGTCGAGCAGCGGGATGAGTGATGCCCCCTCCTCGATGCCGGCGCCATCGGCCGGGCGTTCCATCGTGGAGCGCCCGTCGCGAGCCACGCAGTACACGATCGGGAAGTCGATCTGGTGTTCGTCGGCATCGAGGTCGAGGAACAGCTCCTCGACCTCGTTCACGACGTCGGCGATCCGCGAGTCGGGCCGGTCGACCTTGTTCACGACGAGGATCACCGGCAACCGGGCCTCGAGCGCCTTGCGGAGCACGAAGCGGGTCTGGGGCAGGGGGCCCTCGCTGGCGTCGACCAGCAGGAGGATGCCGTCGACCATGGACAGCGCCCGTTCGACCTCGCCACCGAAGTCGGCGTGGCCCGGCGTGTCGACGATGTTGATCTTGACCGGGTCCTTGCCCTCTGGCCGGTACGGGATGGCCGTGTTCTTGGCCAGGATCGTGATGCCCTTCTCCTTCTCGAGGTCCATCGAGTCCATGACCCGGTCGTCGACGTCCTGGTTCTCGCGGAACGCTCCCGATTGCCACAGCATCTTGTCGACGAGGGTGGTCTTGCCGTGGTCGACGTGGGCGACGATCGCCACGTTGCGCAGGTCTGAACGTGTTGCCACAGGTATCTCCGAGGGCTTCGAGGGGAACGTCCGAGCCTACGGCGACGCCGGGACCGGCCCACCATCCACCCGCCCCCAGACGCGTTCTGGCACCACGTCGTGCGGATCTCGTCCGCCGATCGTGGTGCCAGAACGGTTGGTTTGGGTTGTGCGGTGTGTCGGTTTCTCGGGATGCGGGTGGGTCAGCCCAGGCCGGCCTGGGAGATGAAGTCCGCCGCGATGGCGTCGGCGTCCTCCTTGTCGATGTCGAAGCGCTTGTTCAGCTGCGTCAGCGTGTCGGTGTCGATGGCGGCGCTGATCTTGTTGACCAGGGTGGTGAAGTCGTCGCCGTAGGAGTCGACGAGCTCCTGGGTCACCACCGGCACCACGTTGTCGGCTGCCAGCATGTTCTTGTCGTCCTCGAGCAGCTTCCAGCCCTCGGCGGCGATGCGGCCGCTGGTGGAGAACAACACGCCGATCT
This sequence comes from uncultured Acidimicrobiaceae bacterium, assembly GCA_963811245.1. Lineage (GTDB taxonomy): Bacteria > Actinomycetota > Acidimicrobiia > Acidimicrobiales > Salinilacustritrichaceae > Salinilacustrithrix. The sequence goes on along the minus strand of CAWEQL010000013.1, from coordinate 114,483 downwards.
GCACCTCGTCGGCCGCAAGGGCGTCAGCGACCAGGTTGGCGTCGAGCGGCGTGAACCCGCCGGACAGATCGACGCCGTAGACCTGCTTCAGGCCGGGGAGGCAGAACGGGTTGGTCTCGCAGTCCTGTGGGGCGCCCAGCTTCAGGTCGCCGCCGTCGGACGGGAGGTCGGAGAGCTTGGAGTACCCCGTGGCGTCGGCGGTCTCCTGCGTGATCACGAAGGCGTTGGTGTCCACGGCGGGAGCCGGGTCGAGTGCGACCAGGTCCTTCCCGTCGAGCTGCTCCTGCAGGAGGCTGACCGTCTCCTGCGCGTCGCCGGTGGCCTGGCCGGCGTTCTCGTTGAGGAACTCGAGCATCGAGGCGGCGTACTCCGGGCTGAAGTTGACCTCGCCGTTGTCGTAGGCGGCGAGGAGTACCTGGCGGTAGCCGCCGACGCTGACCTGCTTCACGTCGTAGCCGTTGGCCTTCAGGACTTGGCCGTAGATCTCGGCCAGGATCGCCGACTCGCCGAAGTCCTGGGCGCCGATCTTGATGGTGGGCCCGTCGGGGACGGAGGAGTCGGAGCTCCCGCTGGCGGTGGTGGTGGTCGCACCGCTGGCATCACCGCTCGATGCCGGGCTGCTGTCGTCGTCGCCGCACGCGGCGGCGAACAGGGCGAACATCGCGACCAGGGCGATGAGGAGCGTGCGCTTCTTCATGACGGTTCCTTTCGGAGGGAACAGGGATCAGGCGGCCGACTCGGCGTCGGCGCGTGGTTGGGGGGTGTCGATCGAGGTGTCCGGGCTGCCGGGACGGGACCACGGTGTCAGGCGGCGGCCCAGCAGGGCGAACGCGGCCTCGGTGAGGAGCGACAGCGCGGCGACGAGGAGGGCGCCCGCCACCAGCTGCCCGTCGTTGCGGGTGGCGATGGCCTGGAGGATCGGGGTGCCGAGGCAGCGGAAGCCGACGAGCGCGCCGAGCGTCGTGGTGGCGACCACCTGGACGGCCGAGATACGAACACCGGTGGCCAGCAACGGGAGGGCGGCGGGGAGCTCGACGCCGGTGAGGACCTCCCGCTCGCGCATGCCCATGGCTCGGGCGGCGTCGACGACGTCGTCGGCGATCTCGCTGACACCGATGTAGGTGTTCACGAAGATCGGGGGGAGGGCGAGGAAGAACAAGGCGACGGCCGTCGGCCAGAAGCCGAGCCCGAAGCCGTACCGGAGGGAGAGGGGGAAGACGAAGCCGATGATGGCGAAGGTGGGGATGGCCCGGCTGAGGTTGACCAGTGTGATGGCCAGGAACCCGCCCTGCCGGCGGTGGCCCAGCCACAGCGCCGGCGGGATGGTGGCCACCATGGCGGCGAGCACGACCACGACCGACAGGCGCACGTGGTTCCACGTGAGCGTGACCAAACCGTTGCGACCCCACCAGGAGTCGGCACTGGTCAGGTAGTCGAAGGCCTCTCGCAGCATCACGGCACCTCCGCCGTGTCGGGATGCGAGCGGGTCCACGGCGTGAGCAGCCGTTGGATGAGCACGAAGGCCACGTCGAAGACCACCGCCATCACGATCGACAGGGTGCCGCCGACGACGATGGGGGTGGAGAACTTCCGGCTCAGCCCGTCGTCGATGAAGGTCCCGTACCCGCCGCTGCCGACGAGGGCGGCGATGGTCACCAGCCCGATGACCGTCACCGTGGCGACCCGGAGTCCGCCGATGATGGCCGGGGTGGCCAGGCGAAGGTCCACGCTCAGGAACCGCCGCCACCGTTCGTAGCCCATGCCGTCGGCGGCGTCCTTCACCGCCTGCGGGACGCCGTCCACGCCGTCGACGATGTTCCGCAGCAGGATGAGCAGCGTGTAGCTCACCAGCGCGATCTGTGCGGTTCGGAAGCCGAGCCCGGTGATGGGTACGAGCACGCCGAACAACGCCAGGCTGGGGATGCTGTACAACGCCCCGGAGAGCGCGGCCAGCGGCGCGTACGCCCGTCGCCACCGCAGCGAGATGACGGCCATGGCCATGGCGATCACGAAGCCGATGGCCACGGAGCTGCCGGTCAGCTGCAGGTGCTCGACGGTGGCGGCGCGGATCTCGTCGGCGTGGTCGGGGATCCAGCTCCAGCGGACGATGGGCTCGGCGGCGAGCAGCGGGAGGCTCACCCGCGCACTCCCTTGCTGATCTCCTCCACCCGCACCATGCCGCGGTACCGGCCGTCGACGTCTTCGACCACGGCCACGTTCGTCAGGGAGTTGACGATGCCGTCGAGTGCGCTGCGCAGTGTGGTGTCGGGCCGGACCACGGACCGGAACGGACGGACACCTTCGGCCGACACCCGCCCGTCGAGCTCACCGGACCACAGCCACCCCAGGAGGCGGTCGCCCTGGCACACCCCGAACCAGTCGACGTTGTGGGCGTCCATGACGGACCGGGCGACGGCGGCGTCGTCGCCCACCTCGACCACCGGGCCGTCGCCCGGCACGATCTCGCTGACCGTCATGAGGGCGAGGCGCTTCAGACCGCGCTCCTCGCCGAGGAAGTCGGCGACGAACTCCGACGCCGGCTCGGCCAGGATCTCCGTGGGGGTGGCGGCCTGGGCGAGCACCCCGCCCACGTTCATGATCGCCACCCGGTCGCCGAGCTTGATCGCCTCGTCGACGTCGTGGGTCACGAACACGATGGTCTTCTGCACCCGGCGTTGCAGGTCGAGCAGCTCGTCCTGCAGGCGGGCACGGACGATGGGGTCGACCGCGCTGTAGGGCTCGTCCATCAGCAGGATCGGTGGGTCAGCGGCGAGGGCGCGGGCGACGCCGACCCGCTGCTGTTGGCCGCCGGACAACGCTCCGGCGTACCGGGACAGCATCGAGCGCTCCAGCCCGACCAGGTCCGACAGTTCGAGGACCCGCGCCTCGATGCGGTCCTTGTCCCAACCGAGCAGCTTCGGCACGGTGGCGATGTTGGCGGCGATGGTCTTGTGGGGGAACAACCCGGTGTGCTGGATGACGTACCCGATGCCACGCCGGAGCTCGTGGGCGGGGAGGTCGGTGACGGGTCGGCCGTCGATCTCGATCGTGCCGCTGGTGGGCTCGATCAGACGGTTGATCATCCGCAGCGTGGTGGTCTTGCCGCACCCCGACGGGCCCGACGAGGGCCACGATCTCGCCGGCTGGGATCTCGAGGTCGAGGTGATCGACGGCGGGCCGGGCGGCGCCGGCGTACTGCTTCGTCAGGCCGGAGAGCCTGATCGCCGCCTGGGCCGACATCCGGTGCAACCTATCGACTCTTCCTGCGATTTGTCGCGGGCCGGTCAGTCGTGGAACTGCACGAGGGGCTGGAAGGCCCAGGCGTCGGCGGTCACGGGGGCGCTCAGTCGATCGTGACCGCGACGTCCATGCGGTCGGCCGGCGACTGCCCGCTCCAGGTGTCGCCGTGCTCCCAATCGGGCTGCTTGGTGCGGTGGTCCTCGTCGAGGGTGACCACGCCGTCCTCGTCGATGTCGACGATCGGTGCGATGAGCACCGGTTCGGCAGCGAGGTGGTCGACGGCGTGGGCCGCCGACAGGTCGGCGAAGCGGCTGAGCAGGCTGGCGACAACCCGCTCGTGCTGGCGAGCCAGGTCGCAGCGGGCGCCTTCGGGGACGCGGTGGAGCAGCGGCATGATCCGTTCGATGGCGTCGTCGCGGCTCTGGCCCCTCCGGAGCAGGTCGAGTTGGGCCGCCACCTCGAGGCCGTCCTGCTTGCAGGGGGTGCACTGGCCGCAGGACTCCACGGCCAGGAAGCGCGAGACCCCCTGGGCGACGGCGATGGGATCGGTGTCGGTGGTGAACACCATGAACCCACCGGTACCGAGACCCGAGCCGGCGGCCGCCATGGCCTCGTAGCTGGCAGGGGTGGACAGGTCCTCGGCGGCGAGGACGCCGGCGGCGATGCCGGAGAGGACGAAGGCGATGCGGCCGCGGACCTCGCCACCGGTGAGGGCATGGATGATCTCGCCGACGGGTGTGCCGAGGGCGAACTCGCCCACGCCGCCGTGCTCGACGTCGCCGGAGACGGTGAACACCGACGTCCCGGGCGACTCGGCGGTGCCCTGGGTGCGGAACCAGTCGGCGCCGTTGGTGACGATTCCGGGGACGTGGCACAAGGTCTCGACGTTGTTCACCAGCGTCGGCGGCGCTTCGCCGCTGGACCCGGCCAGCTCGAGGCCGGCGGCGCCGCCGCTGGGATCGCCGATCTCGGTGACGCCACGCCGGTACGGCGGGGCGATGCGCGGGAACGGAGGGCGCCCGTCGGTGACCTCGAGCAGCGCGGTCTCCTCGCCGAGGAGGTAGTGGCTCGGACCGGTGACGATCTCGATGTCGACCGGGCCGGCGATGCCGGCGGCGACGAGCGCATCGCGCGCCATGGTCAACGCCCCGACCTCGGTCGTGAAGCGCTCCTTCGTGGTGATCTTGACCGTGGAAGCGCCGACGGCGTGGGCGGCGATGAGCGCGCCTTCGAGCACACGGAACGGGTTGCGGCGGATGAGGGACCGATCGCCGAACGTGCCCGGCTCACCCTCGGCTGCGTTGACGACCACTGTCGGCGCGATGGTGCTGCTGACGTCGTTGTCGCGGACCGTGCGCCACTTCACGCCCGTGGGGAACCCGGCGCCTCCCCGGCCCCGCAGGCCGGCGTCGGTGACCAGGGTGATGAGCAGATCCGGGTCCATGTCGCGCGCCGTGGCCAGCGCCGAGATGCCACCGCCCGCTCGATGCACGTCCAGGGTGGTGACGGGGGCGAGGTCGAGGACGCGGCTGCAGCGCATGGTGGGGACTTACCCTCCCCGCAGGTGGTCCAGACGGTTCAGACCAGCACGTCGGGCACCTCGGTGATGGAGCCCAGGGTGCGGAACCGGTGGTCCGACTCGGCATCGGCCACGGCCTCGTGCGCCCACAGGTACTCGTAGGGGACGTGCAGGGCGTGCCCGCCGATGTCGAGCACCGGCAGCACGTCGGAGCGCACGCTGTTGCCCACCATGCAGAAGGTCGACGGCTCGATCCGATGCCGGCGCAGCAGCCGGCCGTAGGTCCGGGGATCCTTCTCCGCCACGATCTCCACGGCGTCGAAGCGGTCGGCCAGTCCCGACGACGCCACCTTCGACTCCTGGTGCCAGAGGTCGCCCTTGGTGATCAGCACCAGGCCGAAGCCCCGCTCGCGCAGGCGCTCGACGGTGTCGGCGGCGCCGGCCAGGAGCTCGACGGGATGGTCGAGCAGCTCCTTGCCGAAGGAGATGATGGTCTGGATCTCGCTGGCCGGGATGGCGCCGTCGGTGACGTCGATGGCGGTCTCGATCAGCGAGATGATGAAGCCCTTGGCGCCGTAGCCGAACAGGCCGAGGTTGCGGCGTTCGGTCGCCAGCATCCGAGCCTCGAGCTCGCCGGGCCCGATGTCGACGTGGTCGGCGAGCAGGCGGTGATACCGCTGGTGGGCGGCCTGGAACTGGTCCTCGGAGTGCCACAGCGTGTCGTCGGCATCGATGCCCACTGGTCACGCCCTCGTAGACGGCATCGGTTCCGGCCCGATCGGTCACGGCACCATGGTGCCTCGTTCCGGTGACCAGCGGGAGGTCCAGGACCGACAGGAGCCCGGGTGCCGCCGCCCGGACGTCGGGGATGGCGTTGAGGACCCGCCCGACGGTGGCGACGAGGTTGCCGGTGTTGTGGTCACCGTCCTCGCCGTGGGCGGCGACGTCGACGGTCATCGACGGGTTCCCCTCGATGACCACCCGGTAGCAGCCCGAGCCGATGGGCTGGGGCCACTCGGGCATCTGGTCGTCGGCGAGCCGGGTGACGTGTTCGAGGACGATGCGCGGCCGGCCCCCGACCATGCCGCGGACCTCGAAGCGCAGCGCACCAGCCGTGCCGGCCGCCACCGTGCCGGCGTCCACGACGATGTCCCGCTCGGCCGGGACCCGCTCGTGCCACTCCTCGATGCCGTCGAGCTCGACCCCGAGGCCCTCGGCGACCACGCGGACCACCGGGCCCCAGGCGTGGGTCAGGATGCCGGGCAACAGGAGCAGGGGTGTCTCCTCGAGCGGCGCACCGAACCCCATCGTGTCGAAGAGGACGCTGGCGGCGTCGTAGGTGGCGTAGTTGACGACCTCCATCATGCGGATGGTGTCGATGCGCTCGCAGGTGCCCGCCAGCATCAGGGGGAGGAGGTCGTTGGCCCATCCGGGGTCGATGCCGCTGGTGAAGCAGCTCGTCCCGCCCTCGGCGCAGGCCGCTTCGAGACGGGCCACCATGCGTGGGTCGGCGGCCGGCGGGTAGACCAGCGGCACGATGGACGTCGAGACCACGTCGAGGCCGGCGGCCAGGCAGCGGGCGATGTCGTCGGCGGCGGCGTCGGGCCGGACGTCGGCCGTGGCGAAGTAGGCGCAGACGTCGGCGCGCTCATCGGGGGTGCGGCCAGGAGCGGGCCGATGTCGTCGGTGCAGGCGACTCCCACCGGGTCGAGGCCGATGAGCGCTCCGGCGTCGACGGCCCACCTTGTCGGGCGACGACACGACCACCCCGGTCAGCTCGAAGTCCGGCCGGGCGATCACGGTGTGCAGGCCGAGGCGGCCGACGTTGCCGGTGCCCCAGACGATGATGCGGGTGGTCATGGCGCCATCATGACAGCCGGATCTGACGGTGTGTCAGGTCCGGGGGTTGCGGGTTCACGACGTCGTCTTGCGGCCTCGCGAGCGGGGGAGCAAGAAGAACGCGGCGGGGATGGCGAGCGCCACGATCCACAGGAGCCAGACGCCGAAGCCGCCCCCACCCGACGATGCTTCCACCGCGAACTCGTACGAGCCGGCGCTGATCCCGTCGCCGTCGGTCGAGTGTGCCTTCCACGACACGAAGTGGGTGCCGATGGCCAGCGGTTCGACGGGGACCTCCACCGTGGTCCCGGTGGCGCCGGTGTCGGTGACGCGAGGATCGCCCGTGGTCACCTCGTTGCCGTCGGGATCGAGCACCGACACCTCCACCGGCTCGGCGGCGTCCATGGTGATGAAGGTGAGGGAGATCTCGGCGGTCCCCTCCGGTGCGACGCCGCCGGACGCCGGATCCGAGGTCCGCACCTCGGCGTGGGCGGCGGCGGGACCGGCGCCGACCACGATGGTTGCGGCGGCGATGGCGACGAGGAGCAGCAGGCGACGCATCGGCGAGCGAGCGTACTGATCCGGCCGGCGGCCGCCGGTGAGACGTGGCAACCGCGCGTTACCTTCGCCGGCATGGACTTCCGGCTGCCCGATCACCTCGTCACCCTCCTCGCTGACCTCGACGCGTTCATCGACGACGTCATCGCGCCGATCCAGGCCCGGGACGACAACGAGCGATTCTTCGACCACCGTCGGGAGGACGCCCGCACCGACTGGGACCGGGACGGTCTGCCGAACGAGGAGTGGGAGGCGCTGCTCGGCGAGATGCGACGGGCGGCCGACGATGCCGGCTTCCTGCGCTATCACCTGCCCGAGCGCTTCGGGGGCCGGAACGGCACCAACCTCGACATGGCGGTGATCCGCGAGCACCTGGCCGCCAAGGGCCTCGGCCTGTTCAACGACCTGCAGAACGAGTCGTCGATCGTCGGCAACTTCCCCACCGTGCTGATGATGGAGAAGTACGGCACCGACGCCCAACAGGACGAGTGGATCCCCAAGATGCTGGCCGGCGAGGCCCGCATCGGCTTCGGTCTCACGGAACCGAACCACGGCTCGGACGCCACGTGGATGGAGACCACCGCCGTCCGCGACGGCGACGAGTGGGTCATCAACGGCGAGAAGATGTGGAACACGGGCGTCCATGTGGCGACCCACGACTTCGTGTTCGCCCGCACCAGCGGAGACGACGGGGAATCGGCCGGCATCACCTGCTTCGTCGTGCCGATGGACACGTCGGGCGTGAAGATCGAGCAGTACTACTGGACGTTCAACATGCCGACCGACCATGCCCGGGTGTCGTTCACCGACGTCCGGGTCCGCGACGAGGACATCCTCGGCCCGCTCGACAACGGCCTGCAGGTGGCGCAGCTGTTCGTGCACGAGAACCGCATCCGCCAGGCGGCCTCGTCGCTCGGCGCGGCCCAGTACTGCATCGACACCGCGGCCGCCTATGCACGTGATCGCCGGGTGTTCGGCAAGTCGCTGGCGTCGAACCAGGCCATCCAGTTCCCGCTGGCCGAGCTGCACACCGAGGCCGCCATGCTCCGGGCGCTCATCCGTCAGACAGCCTGGGAGATGGACCGGGTCGACCACGGCATGGAGATCTCCGACAAGGTCGCCATGTGCAACTACCGGGGGAACCGGCTGGCGTGCGACGCCGCTGACCGCGCCATGCAGACCTGCGGCGGCATGGGCTACTCGCGGCACATGGCGTTCGAGCACATCTACCGCCACCATCGCCGCTACCGGATCACCGAGGGCGCCGAGGAGATCCAGATCCGGCGCATCGCCGGCACCCTGTTCGACTTCACCGGCCGGGGCCGGGGCTCCACCGCCCGCTGACCCTCCACGGGAGGAGGCGGGTCAGATGGGGTGACCGCGGCGGTTGGGCGGGACCGTCGGGGGCGGCTGCCGGCGCGGGGGGAGGTCGTCGAGGAGGTGGCTGGCGGACGCGGCGATCTCGGCCACGGCCCGGGCGAAGACCTCCTCGGTGTTCGCCGTCGGGTGACGGATCCCGCTGAGCTTGCGGACGAACTGGCGGGCGGCGGCCTCGATCTCCTCCGGCGTCGCCGCCGGCTCGAGCCCCCGCAACGTCGTGATCGATCGGCACATGGCGCCGACGCTACTGATCGGCCAGCCAGCGTTGCTCCGCCTCGCCGAGCGGGGTGGACGGCGGGCCGTCGACGAAGTCCCAGAGCTCCTCGGCGATGCGTCGCCAGTTGGCCGTGGCGTGCAGGTCGCCGAGGAGTGCGTACAGGCCGAGGTTGATGCGCTGGATGATGACGAAGGAGGGCGGGACGTTCGCCGCCTTCATGATGTCGCCGTACGGGCCACTGGCGTCGAAGATCCGTCGTACCGACTCCGAGGCGTACTCCGGGTTCATCGTCGACGGCTCGTCCTCGAGGACCCATTCGTAGAAATGCCCGAAGTACTCCTCGACCAGCTCGTCGGAGAACGGCTCGTCGCGACGGAGCAGGCCGATGTCCTCGATGGTCCGCCGGAAGCGAGCCCACGTCGCGGTCCAGGACCAGCGACTGGATCATCGACGAGAAGGTGGCCATCTCCTCGCTGGTGAACCGCTTCACCAGGCCGAAGTCGAGGAACACCACCTGGCCGTCGGCCCGGAACAGGTAGTTGCCCGGATGCGGATCGCCGTTGAAGGCGCAGCAGGCGGTAGAGGCTGCGGAACACGAACCGGAAGATGGTCTCGGCCGCCAGGTCGCGCTGGTCCTGGGGCCACGACAAGCACCTCGTCGAAGCGGACGCCGTCGGCCAGTTCGGTGGTGAGCACGCGCCGGGTCGACAGCTCGTCGACCACCTCCGGCACGTGGATGGTCGGATGGTCCCGGTAGGCGTCCACGAAGAGCCGCTGGTTGGCGGCCTCGATCCGGTAGTCGAGCTCCTCGAGCAGGCGCTCGCGCAGCTCGGTCACCAGCGGCCCCGGTTCGAGGCCGGGGAACAACATGGCCAGACCCCCGAACAAGAGGTCGGCGTTGCCGAGGTCGGACTCGATGGCGGAGTCGATCCCGGGATACTGGACCTTGACGGCGACGGCGCGGCCGTCGTGGGTGATCGCTCGGTGCACCTGGCCGATCGAGGCCGAGGCGATGGGGACGGGGTCCCATTCGAGGAAGAGGGTCTCGGGTCGCTGCCCGAGCTCGGCGAGGACCACGCCGGCGGCCAGGTCGGCGCTCATCGGTGGCGCATCGGACTGGAGCTGGGCGAGGGCCTCTCGGACGTGCGGAGGGAGGCCGGCGTCGAGGTAGCTGGCCATCTGGCCCAGCTTCATCATCGCCCCCTTCATGTTCCCGAGCCGTTCGGTGATCTGGGCCGCGGTGCGCATCTCGAACTGCGTGTCGAGGACCGAGCGCCGTTCGGCGTCGGCGAAGACCCGCCGGGCCCGGTGGAGGGCGTAGGCGCCGCCGGTCTGGCCGCCCATGCCGCGCCATCTCGGCGGTGCGCGAGAGTCGGGTGTGGCGGCGGGTACCTGCGGCACGGCCCGTCACCGACCGCCCGACCGAGCGCCGCACCGACACCGCAGCCCACATCGCGGTCGCGAGACCGATCACCAGGGCGAGGGCCCGCTTCGAACGCATCGGGCGATGGTAGGGAACGGGCAGACTGCACGGCCATGGCGGTGATCCTGGCTCTCGGCTCCGCCATCACCTTCGGGGTCGCCGACTTCCTCGGCGGCGTCGCATCGCGCCGGGCCACGGCGTGGACCGTGGTCGTGGGCTCGCAGTTCTTCGGCCTGCTCGTCCTGCTCGTCGTCCTGCCCGTCCTCCCGACCGCCACCTACGACGGCGCCGACCTGGCCTGGGGAGCGGCGGCGGGGATCGTGGGCGCGCTGGGCCTGACGCAGTTCTTCCGGGCGCTCGCCCTCGGCACGATGTCGGTGGCGGCACCGATCTCGGCGGTCATCACGGGTGCGGTGCCGGTGCTGGTGGGTGTCGGACTCGGCGAGCGACCGGCCGGGGTGGCGTGGGCCGGCATCGCGCTGGCGCTGCCGGCCATCGCGTTGATCAGCCGCGAGCACGTGGATTCGCCGACCCGGATGGCGCCCGACGTGTACGTGTCGGCGGTCCTGGCCGGACTCGGGTTCGGCCTCTTCTACGTCTTCATCGACCGCACCGGCGACGGCGCCGGCATCCAGCCGCTGATCAGCGCCCGGCTCACCTCGGTGCTCCTGATCGGCGTCATGGGCATCGGGGCGAAGCGGCTGGCCCGGCCGGCGGGGCGGCTCGTCGGCGTGATCGCGGTGTCGGGGATGCTGGACATGAGCGCCAACGTGTTGTTCCTGTACTCGGTCCGCGAGGGGCTGCTGGCCCTGGGCTCGGTCATCTCGGCCATGTACCCGGCCAGCACCCTGCTCCTGGCGCGGGCCGTGCTCGACGAACGGTTGCAGCGGATCCAGCTGGTCGGTCTGGCGTTGGCCGGCGTGGCGGTCGGACTCGTGGCGCTGGCCTGACCGAGTCCGTAGTGTCCGTTCGCCGCACCCGGGGTCGGGCCCCATGGCCAGGTCGAGCGATCGGGTCCGGCGACGAGGAGGGACGACGTGGACGGATCGGACGACGGGGCGGACGAGCATCGGCTGACCACCCGCCAGGTGGCCGAGTTCGTCGCGCGCGGGTTCCTCGCCCTCCCCGGCGTGGTGCCGGACGAGCTGAACGAGGCCGCCCTGGAGGAGCTGGCGCGGATCATGGCGACCTGGGGTTCGCCGGAGCGTCCGTACGCGCCGTCGAGCGGGCAGCCTCTGGCCGACATCTACCCCGAGCCGTCGGCCATCGGGGCCGTGCTCCGCCACCCGTCGGTGGCCGGGGCCTTGCACTCGTTGCTCGGTCCCGACCCGGTGTTCGATCACGACTTCGTGCACCACAAGCCGGCCGGCGACCCCTTCGGTCAGTACCTGCACCAGGACGCCATGGTGGATCCCACGCTGGCGTTCGACGTGCAGCTGTTCTACTTCCCCCACGAGGTGGCGCCCGGGGGCGGCGGCACGGGATTCGTGCCCGGGACCCACCTACGACGGGTGCACGAGACCGATGTCGGCCGGTACGTGCACATGGCAGGCGAGCAGCAGTGGGAGGGCCCGGCCGGTTCGGTCCTGCTGTTCCACCAGGGGCTGTGGCATCGGGGGATGCCCAACCCGTCCGACCGCGATCGCGCAGATGTACAAGATCCGCCTCAACCCCACCGCAGCCGCAGGTCCGCCACTGGGACACCGCGGATCTCGACGCCATGCAGAACGGGCCCGACGACCACCTCTTCGCCCGATTCCGGTTCGACTCGGTGGCGGCGGTGCTCCGCCACCGGGAGCCGTGGCTGGGCGAGGCCGACTACCGCCTGGAGCTCGCCAACCGCGCCGCCCTGTGGCGCTACCTCACCGGCGACGACGCCTTCGACGTCGACTGGTATCTCACCCGCACCGAGGCCCGGGCGGGCCTGACGTGAACCCCGCGACATGAACCCCGACACCGAGCGCCAGCAGGTGCTGTTCCTGTACCTCGAGCACTCCAACCTCGACGGCCGGGTCATCGCGTGGACGTTCCACGACGGCGCCGGACAACAGGCCGACCTCGACGGCGCCCCGCCCTACGCCAGCGGCACCGCCGCGCTCCGCGACGGGTGGCGGCTGGTCCAGGCATCCCCCGTACCGCAGCGCCTCCCCGGCGCCGAGCGGGTCACCGGTCGCCTCGAGCACGAGTTCCTCTTCGAGCGCATCGTCCCCCGCCCCTGACCTGCCCCACCCCTTCTCGTTCTGGCACCACATCGTGCGGTCCCGGACCGGGAATCGTGGTGCCAGAACGGGTTGTTCGGGGTGGTCGGGTCGGGGTGAGGGGGTGGGTCACCAGCCCCGGTAGTCGGGGTCGCGGCGCTCGACGAAGGCCTGCACGCCCTCGTTGGCGTCGTGGGTCGACATGTTCAGCTCCTGCGCCGTCGCCTCGTCGCGGAGGGCCGTGGCGCGATCGACGTCGAGGCTGGCGTTCACCAGCCGCTTGGCCAGCCCGATCGCCACGGTCGGCGCGGCCGCCAGCCGGGCCGCCAGGGCGTCGACCTCGCCCGCGAGGTCGGTGGCGGGGACCACCCGGTTGACCAGGCCGAGGGCCGCGGCGTCGGCTGCGGTCAGGTCGTCGCCGAGGAAGAACAGCTCCTTGGTCTTCTGGATACCGATGATGCGGGGCAGCAACCACGCCCCGGCGCCGTCGGGGACCAGGCCCCGCCGCACGAACACCTCCACGAAGCGGGCGTGATCGGCCGCCACGACGAGGTCGCAGCAGAACGCCAGGTGGGCGCCGATGCCCGCGGCCGTGCCGTTGACGGCGGCGATGACGGGCTTCTCGCAGTCGAGGACGGCGGTCATCAGGCGCTGGGCGCCGCCGGCGATCATGCGGTGCACGTGGCCCACCGGTCGTTCGGGAGCGCCTTCGGGCCGGGCCGGGCCGGGACGGGAGGCCCGCAGGTCGGCGCCGGTGCAGAAGTGCCGGTCACCGGCGGCGCCGATCACCACGGCACGGATGGCGACGAGCTCCGATGCCTCCTCCAGCGCAGCGATGAGCGCGTCGCGCTGGTCGGGGGTGATGGCGTTGGCCGCCTCGGCCCGATTGAGGGTGATCCGGCGGATGCCGTCGACGTCGTCGACGAGCAGGTCGTGCGATGCGGGTGCGGACATGGGCGGATCAGGTGAACGATGCGGGGTCGGGGCGCCGGTCCGACCACGGCAGGGCGCTCTCGACCTGCGCGGCCACCCGGAGCAGGCGACCCTCCTCGAATGGTCCGGCCACGATCTGCGCGCCGATGGGCAGGCCCGAGTCGGCGGCCTGGTGCACGGGGAGCGAGATGGCGGGGAGGCCGTTCATGTTGAACATCGCCGTGAAGAGCACCGACGCCAGGACGGTGAGGGAGACCTCCTCGGGGACGCTGGTGATCTCGTCGAGGATCTTGCCCGCCGGCGCCGGCTGGATGGGCATGGTGGGCGTCACCAGCAGGTCGAAGTCGCGGCCCCATTGGGCGTTGATGTCGCGCGTCCAGCGCTGGAGCTCGGCGATGGCTCGGGCGTAGGCGAGGCTGTCGACCCGCGCGGCCTGGTCGTAGCTGGCCCGGTTGCTGGCCTGCACCTTGTCCCAGTCGACCGGGTTCAGGGCCAGGCCGGCGCCGACGACCTCGCCGAAGTGGGCCACGAATCGCTCGATGTGGGCGTCGAAGTCGACCTCGACGATCTCGTGGCCGGCCGTGCCGAGGGCCTCGATCGTCTTGCGGACCGCCGTCGCACACTCGGGGTCGGTCTCGATGCCCATCGCCGCCGTGGTGGCGGAGGCGATCCGGAGCCGGCCCGGGTCTCGCCCCACCTCGTCGGCGTACGGGGAGGCCGCGGGCGGGGCGTTCCACCACACCAGCGGGTCGAAGCGGCTCATGACGTCGAGGGCGGCGGCGGTGTCGGCCACCGTGTGGGACACGACCCCCTGGGTCGAGGCCCCCTCCCACGACACGACCCGGTCGACCACGCGCCCGCGTGCCGGCTTCAGCCCCACGAGGCCGGTGCACGTGGCGGGGATGCGGATGGAGCCCCCGCCGTCGCTGGCGTGGGCGATGGTGAACATGCCGCCGGCGACCGCGGCGGACGCACCGCCGGACGAGCCGCCCGAAGTGTGGTCGAGGTTCCACGGGTTGCGAGTGATGCCGTACCGCTCGTTCTCGGTGGCGGTCACCGACCCGAACTCCGGCGAGTTCGTGCGCCCGCACAGCACGAAGCCGGCGTCGACCAGGCGTTCGACGGGGAGGGCGGTGTCGGGGACCGGGTCGGCCGAGGCGCCGTTGGAGCCCAGCGTGTTGGGCCAGCCGGCCACGTCGTAGAGGTCCTTGATCGGGATCGGCACGCCGTGGAACGGGCCCAGTTCGTCGGCGGACGCCGACAGCAGCCGCTCCGTGGCGGTCTCGGCCCGGGACCGGGCGTCGTCCTCGTCGAGCCAGATCACCGCGTTGAGCGCCGGGTTCCGTTCGGCGATGGCGGTGAGGGTGGCGTCCATCACCTCGGTGGGGGAGACCTCCTTGGCGCGGATGGCGGCGGCGAGGTCGAGCGCTGAGCGGTACTGATCCATGGCGGGACGGTACTCAGCGGGACCGGGCCAGGGCGGCGGCGAGCTCGTCCGTCACCGGGTCGGGAGCGGATTCCTGGCGGCGGGCGAGGACCAGGCGCCGGTCCACGAACGAGCGCCGCACCACCCGCAGGCCGTCGACGGCGCCGATCCCGGTCAACGAGAGCACCGTCCACCCGATGCCGAGCAGCACCATCTCGCGGAGCACCTCGGGCTGGTGCGACTCGGCGACGACGTCGAAGGCTGCTCCCTCGGCGGCCAGCGCGGCACCGATGACTGCCGCGGGTGTGCGAGCCCTCGGGGAACGTCACCCACGGGCCCCAGTCGGCCGCGCCGCGTGTCCGGCTGGCGTGGGGCGCGAGGACGGCGAGCGGATCGTCGAGCAGCGGGGTGAAGTCGATCCCGGGCGGCGTCTCCAGCGGTTCGACGCAGACGACGAGGTCGAGCTCGGCCCGGCGGAGGCTCTCGAGCAGCGCGGCCGACGGGGCCACCGTGAGATGGAGCTCGACGTCGGGTCGGGCCAGGCGGTGGTCGCGGAGGACGTCGCGGAAGTGGTGGGTGGCGGCGGCGTCGACGAGGCCGAGCCGGACCCGGCCGGTGCGGCCGCCGCGACGACCGTCGACCCAGCGGGCGAGGTCGTGGGTGGCGGCGACCGTGGCCTCGGCGTAGCGGAGGACCTCGGCGTGGTCGCGGGTCGGGACACGCCGGCGACCGTCGCGCTCGAACAGCGGGAGCCCGAGCCGGCGTTCCAGTTCGGCGATCCCCTGGGAGAGGGCCGACGGCGTGACGCCGGCTGCGGCTGCGGCTTCCGCCCACGTCGGCGCCCGGTCGATGGCGACCAGGTACTCGAGCTGCTGGGTGGTGAGCACGAGCCCGGCCATCCCCGCACAATAGTTCAGTGTTCCTGAACCAAGCTTGCAGTTTGCTCACATCAGCTTAGGATCGGCCCATGACCGCTCGTGACATCGCTCCCGCCGACGGCAAGCTCGGCGTCCTCCTCCCCGGACTCGGCGCGGTGGCCTCCACCTTCATCGCCGGCGTGCTGGCGGCCCGGGCGTCCGGTGAGGCGCCCATCGGCTCGCTCAGCCAGATGGCTCACATCCGCCTCGGCGAGCGGGCCGAGGATCGCAACCCGTTCATCAAGGACTTCGTCCCGCTGGCCAGCCTCGACGACCTCGTCTTCGGCGCCTGGGACCCCATCTCGCCCAACGCCCTCGAGGCGGCCCGCACCGCCGGTGTGCTCGAGGAGCGCGACCTCGCCGCCGTCTCGGCCGAGATGGAGGGCATCGTCGCCATGGACGCGGTCTTCGACCAGGACTGGGTCAAGCGCCTCGACGGCACCCGCGTCAAGCCGGCGGCGAACAAGATGGAGCTGGCCGAGCAGCTCATCGCCGACATCGAGCGCTTCCGCACCGAGAACGACTGCGACCGCCTCGTCATGGTCTGGTGCGCGTCGACCGAGGCCTACCGAGACGTCACCGCGGTGCACCAGAGCATCGAGGCGTTCGAGCAGGGCCTGCGCGACAACGACCCCATGATCTCGCCCAGCCAGATCTACGCCTACGCCGCCATCATGTCGGGCGTGCCCTACGCCAACGGCGCGCCGAACCTGAGCAGCGACCTGCCCTGCATGCTCGAGCTGGCCGAGCGCGAGGGCGTGCCCATCGGCGGCAAGGACTTCAAGACCGGCCAGACCCTGATGAAGACGATCCTGGCCCCCGGCTTCAAGGCGCGCATGCTCGGTCTGCGGGGCTGGTACTCCACCAACATCCTCGGCAACCGCGACGGCGAGGTCCTCGACGACCCGGAGAACTTCAAGTCCAAGGAGGTCTCCAAGCTCGGCGTGATCGACACCATCCTCCAGCCCGAGGCGTACCCCGACCTCTACGGCAACGTCGACCACGTGGTGCGGATCAACTACTACCCGCCCCGCGGCGACAACAAGGAGGGCTGGGACAACATCGACATCTTCGGGTGGATGGGCTACCCGATGCAGATCAAGGTCAACTTCCTCTGCCGGGACTCGATCCTCGCCGCGCCGTTCGTCCTCGACCTCGCCCTGTTCTTCGACCTCGCCGCCCGGGCCGGCGAGTCCGGGGTCCAGGAGTGGCTCAGCTTCTACTTCAAGGCGCCGATGGTCAACGACATCTCGCTCCACCCCGAGCACGACATCTTCATCCAGCAGATCAAGCTCAAGAACACCCTGCGTCGCTGGATGGGCGAGGAGCCGGTCACCCACGTCGACGACGCCTGACGGCTCGGGGGTCGCCGGTCGCACGGGCCGGCGCCGCCCGGTCCGCGGCGACCACGGCAGCGCCGGCACCCTGGGCGCCAGCAAGACGAAGGCGAGCATGGTGGCCACGGCGGCCACCACGGCCGCGGCCGGTGGAAGGGCGTGCAGTCGACCCGTGGTGCGCAGGGCGACGTAGATCGCGTACTGGCTGACGAACACACCGAAGGTGTGGGCGCCGGCGCGTTCGATGAGTCGACCCAGGAACGACGTCCCGGCGAGGCGAGGGCTGGTCACCGCCACGTACAGCACCAGCGTGCCGGCGATGCCCGGGACGAGGAAGCTGGCGTCGCCGGGATAGCGGTCGGGTACCTGGCCGGCGAATGCGAGGGCGACGGCCCAGGCGCAGAAGGCCGCGGCGAGCGCAGTGGCCGCGCCCCGTCGTGCCCCGTCGCGGATGGCGGGGACGGCGGCGGCGCCGAGGAGGGCGAGGCCGAGGTAGGCGACCAGAGGGAACGTCCCCGTCAGCAGGTGGGTCGAGATCCAGTCCGATCGCGACTCGGCGGCTCGCTCGACGAACGGCGCCGCGACGGTGAGCGCGGCGGCGACGACGGCGCGAACGACGGGCGGCGTCGCCGACACGACGACGGCGGTGGCCAGGGCGCAGATGCCGAGCGTCTCCAGCACCCCGACGTGGCCGAGGTCGAATCCCAGCGCGGCCCGCAGGGCGACGCCGATCGGGATCAGGAGCCCGTACCGGCGCAGCGTGGTGCCGGCGATGGCTCGGCGCGACAGGCCGCGCCGGCGGCGGCTGTGGAGGAGCAGCGGGACCGATGCTCCGAGGGCCACGGCAGAACGCCGGGGCGGCGACGTCGGTGACGGCGAACTGCGGCCACCCGGGGATGACGCGGCGGGCGTCGCCGCCGTACCAGTCGACGAGGTGGTGCACGAGCATGAGGACCAGCGCGGCGCCGCGGAGGCGGTCGAGTCCCTGGAGGCGTCGGGCGGGCATGGGCGAGACGTACCCCCGCCGCGGCGCGAGCAGACCGGAGGCCGTGGCCCCGACGGGTGCGGCATGATGCGGACGTGGACGCCGAGAAGATCACCGTGTCGCACCGCGAGGCCGGTGACCTGCGGGCCCGATTGGAGCGGTGGTTGCAGCAGCGCCACGCCGGCGCCGCCGTCACCGGCCTGGAGCGGCCCGAGGGAAACGGGATGTCGAGCGAGACGTTGCTGCTCGACGCCACGTGGGACGGCCAGGGCCATGGGTTGGTGGCCCGCGTGGCGCCCGACCCCGGCGACATCCCCGTGTTCCAGACCTACGACCTCGCCATGCAGTTCCGGGTGATGCGCCTGGTCGCCGAACGATCCGACACCCCCGTGCCGACGTGTCTGTGGCTGGAGGAGGACGCGTCGGTGCTGGGTGCACCGTTCTTCGTGATGGAGCGGGTCGACGGCCGTGTGCCCCGCGACAACCTGCCCTACACGTTCGAGGGATGGCTGCTCGATGCCACCGACCAGGAACGTACCGCCCTCCAGGACGACACCGTGTGGGCGGTGGCCGGCATCCACGGCGTCGACCTGGGTGACGTCGACACGTCGTTCCTGGGTCACGACCCGTCGGGTCGGTCGGCGCTGCGCCAGCAGGTCGATGCGTGGCGTCGCTACTACCTGTGGCTGGGCCTCGACCACCCGTTGCCCACCATCGACCGCGCCTTCTCCTGGATCGAGGCGCACTGGCCGGCAGACGAGGGCGGCACCGAGGTGCTGTCGTGGGGCGACGCCCGCATCGGCAACGTGCTCTACGACGGCTTCCGGCCCGCGGCCGTCCTCGACTGGGAGATGGCCGGCATCGCGCCGCGGGGTGTGGACATCGGTTGGATGGCGTACATCCACGAGTTCTTCCAGGACATTGCCGAGCAACTCGGCCTGCCCGGCCTGCCGGGGTTCATGCGCATGGAGGACGTGGTCGAGACCTACGAGGCCCGCACCGGCATCCGGATCGAGGACTGGGACTTCTGGCGGGTGTTCGCGGCGGTCCGGTACGGCCTGGTCATGGCCCGCATCCGCCAACGCCAGGAGGCCTTCGGCGAGGTCGAGCCCGACGACGACCCCGAGGTCGGCGTCATGCACCGCGCCTGGCTCCAGGCCATGACGGCCTGACGTCCCCGCATCCCGTTCCCGGAAGACCCCGTTCTGGCACCACGTCCTGCGGTCGGGAACCGACCGTTGGGGTGCCAGAACGAAAGGGGTGGCTCGAAAACGACGGGGGTGGTGTGGCGCCAGAACGGGGGGTGACGTGGAAGAGTGGAGCCGTGACCGAACGCGATCAGCCGACGCCCGACGACCAGCGGGGGAGCGAGCAGGCCGGCCAGGCCCCCGACATCATCCCGCAGACGCTGGTCGGCATCTCGTTCCCCGACCTGTTCCGGGCCCAGGAGTTCCTCACCGCCCTCCAGCGGTTGGCGTCGCGCAAGGCGCTGGTGCTCGAGGACGCCGTGGTGGTGATGAAGAGCGAGGACGGCAAGACCGTGGTGCGCGAGACCATCGACCCCCAGCCCGGCCGCACCGCGCTCTCGGGCGGCATGTGGACCGGCCTGTTCGGGCTCATCCTGGGCGGCCCGGTCGGCTGGGCCGCCGGCGCGGCCATCGGCGCCGGCGCCGGGGCGCTCACGGCGAAGATCGTCGACCTCGGCATCTCCGACGAGTGGGTCGACTGGTTCCGGGAAGCCGTGAAGCCGGGCACGGCCACCGTGGCGATGCTCGCCAGCGAGATCGTCGAGGACGCGCTCGTCGCCGAGGTCCATCGTTTCGCCGGGGCGACGCTCGTGTACTCGAACTTCGACGACGAGATGGTGGCCCGGCTGAACGCGGCGCTCGTGGCCGAGGACCGCCCGGAGACCTAGTCGGAACCACAGCGGAGGAGACGTCATGGGACTGTCGATGAGCGTCGAGGAGCGGGAGCGCTTCCTGGCCGACGTGCACGTGGGCGTCATCTCGATCGAACGGGCCGACGGCCCGCCGCTGGCCGTGCCCATCTGGTACGACTACCGGCCCGGCGGGCGACCTGTGGGTGCTGACCACGGCCGATTCGCACAAGGGCCGGCTACTCCAAGCGGCCGGCCGGTTCACGTTGTGTGTCCAGGACGAGCGGCCGCCGTTCTACCGCTATGTCAGCGTCGAGGGGCACATCACCTCGGTGAAGGCGGCCGACGTCGAGGAGGACAGCCGTCCGATGGCCCACCGCTACTTCGGCGAGGAGATGGGCGACACCTACGTCGACAGCTCCGACGACCAGGCCCTCAAGTTCACCATGACCCCGAACCGCTGGTGGACGGTGGACTACTCGAAGCTGGCCTGACGCCGGCCCGACCGGCCGGCCGCCAGCGCACGGCGGTCGATCTTCTGCATCGGGGTGAGCGGGAGGGCGTCGACCACCTCGAGCGCTTCGGGCCACTTGTAGGTGGCGATGCGGTCCCGGAGGTGGGCGCACAGATCCTCGAGGGTGGGCGGCGCGGACGGGTCGGCCGGGACCACCACGGCCGAGACCTCGCTCTCCCATGACGTCGTCCGGCACGCCGATGACGGCGACGTCGGCCACGGCGGGATGGTCGGCGAGGCCGCCCTCCACCTCCATCGGGTACACGTTGTAGCCGCCCCGGATGTACATCTCCTTGCTGCGCCCGGCCAACCGCAGCAGGCCACGGTGGTCGAACGCACCCAGGTCGCCCGAGTGCAGCCAGCCGTCCCGGAGTACCGCGGCCGTGGCGTCGGGATCGTCCCAGTAGCGGTCCATCACCGCCCCCGACCGCAGGCACACCTCGCCGATCTCGCCCGCCGGCCGCTCGGTGCCGTCGTCGTCGCGGATCGTCACCTCCACGCCCGGGCGGGGCCGACCCGACCGTGTGCAGGGCCTCGTCGTCGTCGGCGTCGAGGGCGGTGCCGGTGCCGCACCCGCCGCACTCCGTCGAGGAGTACCGGATCGAGTACGGCGCCCCGAAGACGCTCCCGGGCCTCGGCCACCAGCGCCGGCGATGACGCCCCGCCGCCGACGATGATCGACCGAACGGCGCTGAAGTCGAGCGTCGCGCGACTCGGGAGCCCGCACCAGCAGGGCGATCTGCGGCGCCACCCCGCCGACGCTGGCCATGCGGTGCTGGCTGACGAGGCGGAGCACCTCGCCCGCCGACCATCGTTCGAGGGCGTGGATCGTCGCCCCCGTGCGCAGGTACCAGGCCAGCTTGGTCATGAACCCGACGTGGGCGAACTGCGTGGCGGCCAGCATGTGCCCGCCGCCGCCCCAGCGACCCTGCACGTCGATCTGCGGTCACCGCCTCGAGCTGGCGGTTGCGGAAGACGGCGCCCTTGGGGAGGCCGGTGGTGCCGGAGGTGAAGACGATGGCGACGTCGCGGTCCGGGTCGTCGGGTCAACGGCGGCGCGGCTGTCGTGCCTGGCGGCCTCGAGCTCCATGCACCTCCGCCGGATCGTCGAGACCAGGGCGGCACCGGCTCAGCGCGACCAACGCCGCCTGTTCCGCTCGCCGCCAGCTTCGGGTTCACGCCGGCGGTGATGGCGCCGATGCGGGCGGCCCCGAGGTAGGCGAGGACGTAGTGGATGTCCGACGGCAGGCGGAGGGCCACGACGTCGCCGGGCCGGACACCGGCGGCCCACAGGCCGGCGGCGACGGCCTCGGAACGGTGGTGCAGGCCGGCGTAGCTGGTGGCGGCACCGCACGGATCGACGAATGCCGCCCTGTCGCCGAAGCGGGCCGCGGCCCCGGCCACGACCTCGGGACAGCATCGGTGGGCGTTCAGGCCTCGAGGTCGAGGTGGAGCATGGTGATGGCGTTGCCCCGCACGATCTTGTCGACCGTGGCCTGCGGCAGGTGCGACATCAGCTCCTCGGCCACCTTCTTCGTGTGCGGCCAGGTGGAGTCGGTGTGGGGGTAGTCGGTCTCGAAGGTGACGTTGTCCTCGCCGATGATGTCGAGGCAGTCGAGGCCGTGCCGGTCCCGGAAGAAGCAGCCGTAGATCTGGCGGTGCCAGTAGGTGGACGGCGGCTCCGGGATGCGGTCGGCGACCCCGCCCCAGGCCCGGTGCTCCTCCCACACGTCGTCGACCCGCTCGAGGATGTAGGGCAGCCAACCGATCTGGCCCTCGGAGTAGGCCAGCTTGAGGTCGGGATGGTCGACGAGGACGCCGGAGAAGAGGAAGTCGCACAGCGAGGCCATGGCGTTGTTGAAGCTCAGCGCGACGGCCACGGCCGGCGGGGCGTCGGCGACGGTCGAGGGCATCTGCGACGACGAGCCGATGTGCATGTTGATCGTCATCTGCGTCTCCTCGCAGGCGGCGAAGAACGGCTCCCACGCCCCGGTGTGGATGGAGGGCAGCCCGAGCTTGGCCGGGATCTCCGAGAAGCAGACGGCGTGGACGCCGCGTTCGGCGTTGCGACGCACCTCGGCCGCGGCCAGCTCCGCGTCCCACAGCGGAACGATGATCAGCGGGATCAGCCGGCCGCCCGAGCCACCGCACCACTCGTCGACCATCCAGTCGTTGTAGGCCTGCACGCACAGCAGGCCGAGCTCCTTGTCGTCGCCCTCGCTGAAGGTCTGGCCGCAGAAGCGGGGGAACGTGGGGAAGCACAGCGAGGCCTCGACGTGGTTGACGTCCATGTCGGCCGAGGCGGGCGGTGGCGTCGTAGCAGCCGTCGCGCATCTCGTCGTAGGTGATGGGCGAGGCGGTCATCTCGTCGCGGCTGAAGCCCGACCGCCGCGATGTGGCGGCGGAGGGGCACGGCAGTGTCCTCGTAGAGCCACACGTCGCACGGGGGACCGTCGTCGTCCCAGTCGAGCTCGTAGGTCTGGCCGCCGACGTAGCGCATCCCGGCCAGGCCTCGTCGTTCGATCCGCGGACCGACATCGAGGAACTTGGCCGGAAGGCGGTCCTGCCACACGTGGGGAGGCTCGATGACGTGGTCGTCCACGCTGATGATCCGCGGGATCTCCGACTGTGCGCTGGTCGGGTGCGAGCTGGTGGCAGGGTCCGAGGCCATCGGGTCTCCAGGGGGAGAAGAGAGCAAAGATCTGACGCGGTGTCAGATCGTACCTGACGGGCCGTCAGATACATTCCCGGCATGCCCGTTGACCTCGTCGCCCTGGTCGATCCCGCCCACACCGCGGTGGTCACCCAGGAGCTGCAGGGCGGCGTGGTCGGCGCGGAGTCGTTGCTCCCCGAGCTGGCCGAGGCCGCCGCCAGCGTGCTGCCCGCCGTCCACCGGCTCGTGGTCGGCGCCCGGGCCGCCGGTGTGCCCGTGGTCCACTGCCTGGCGGCCCGGCGAGCCGATGGTCGCGGCTCGAACGCCAACGCGCGGCTCTTCCGGGGCGTGCTCGACTCGCCGGTTCGGCTGCTCCCCGGGACTCCGGCGGCCGCCGTGGTGCCGGAGGTCGGTGTCGAGGAGTCCGATCTCGTGCTGACCCGGTTGCACGGGCTCGGTCCGATGGGCGGGACCGACCTGGATCCGGTCCTGCGGAACCTGGGGGTCACGACCATCGTCGGCGTCGGGGTCTCCGTGAACGTCGGGATGACCAACTTCGCCATGGACGCGGTGAACGCACGGGTACCAGTTCGTGCTTCCCCGAGACGGCACCGCCGGCGTGCCACCGTCGTACGCCGACGCGGTCATCGACAACACGCTGTCGCTGCTGGCCACCGTCACCACGGTCGACGAGGTCCTCGCCGCGTGGTCGTCTCGATGAGCGCCGCCCTGACGGTCCGTCAGTAGCCTGCGCGCCATGGCCAACGTCGCAGCCGATCACCGACGTGACCCGCACCGACGGCGATGAGCTCGACGACGACGAGCTGCGGGCAGCCGACGGCCGCGTCCCCGGCCGGCGGGGTCTCGCCACCCGCCAGAAGCTGCTCGAGCACACCGAGCAGATGCTCGAGGCCTCGACGTACCGCGACATCAAGGTCATCGACATCGCCCGCGAGGCCGGGACCTCGCCGGCGACCTTCTACCAGTACTTCCCCGACGTGGAAGCCGCCATCCTGGTCCTCGCCCAGGAGGCCACCCAGGACGGCAAGCAGCTCGCCGAGATCGTCACCAAGGGCCCGTGGACCGGTCCCGGCCGGCTACGAGACCGCCGAACGGCTCGGTGCGGAGGTTCATCGACTTCTGGGGCGAGCACTCGGCGGTGATGCGGGTGGTCGACCTCGCCACCGCCCAGGGTGACGACCGCTTCCGCCAGATCCGCGTCCGGCTCCTCAACGAGATCGCCACCGCCCTCGCCCAGCTGGTGCGCCACTTCACGACCAAGGGCAAGCCTTCCCGAGGGCGTCGACCCGATGGCCCAGGCCGGGGTCGTGGTCTCGATGCTGGCCCACGTCTCCGACCACCAGATGGGCTTCGAGTTCTGGGGCATCAAGACCAAGGACCTCCAGGTGTCGATGGCCCGCCAGGTGTACTGGACGATCACCGGCCAGGAGCCGCCGGCGCCGTGAACATCGACCTCTCACGGCCAGGTCGCCGTCGTCACCGGCGGCAACGGCGGCATCGGCCTCGGCTTCGCCGAGGGCGTCGCCATGCCGCGGGCGCCGACGTCGCCGTGTGGGCCCGCGACGCCGACAAGTCGGCCGCCGCGGTGGAGACGATCGCAGGGCCACGGCGTCCGGGCCGTCGCCGTGCGTGCGACGTCGCCGACGAGGCCTCGGTCGCCGCGGCCGTCGGCCGAGACCGTCGACGCCCTCGGCCGCATCGACATCTGCGTGGCCAACGCCGGCACGAGCGGCCATGTGGCGCTGCAGGACCCGACCCTCGACGAGTGGCGGCGGGTCCTGTCCGTGAACCTCGACGGCGCCTTCCTCACCATCCGCGACTGCGCCCGGCAGATGATCGCCCAGGGCGACGGGCGGCGCCATCGTCGGCATCTCGTCCACCTCGGCCGTCCACGGCGCCGCCGCTGAACCCGCACTACGCCGCATCCAAGACCGGCCTGCTCGGCCTCGTGCGGGCGGCGGCCGTGGGCCTGGCCCGCCACGGCATCCGGGTCAACGCCGTCCTGCCGGGCTGGACCCGCACCGAACTGGCCGAGGCCGGCTACCAGGACGAGCGCTTCCGCGAGGTCACCACGCGAGCGCACCCCGGTACGCCGCTGGGCGTCGGGGGACGACTACCGCACCCTGGCCGCCTACCTCTGCGACCGCTCCATCGACTTCCACACCGGTGACAGCATCGTCTTCGACGGTGGCTACACCGTCTTCTGAGCCGGTCACCGACCACGGGGGATGCATTGGGACTGCTGAAGATCGGGTCGCCCTCGTGGCGGGCGTGGGGCCGGGCCTCGGGCGCGAGATCGCCCTCGCCTACGCCCGGGAGGGAGCCGACGTGGTGCTGTGCGCCCGCAGGACCGAGGAGTCCGAGCGAGGTCGCGGGCCTCGTCGCCGAGATGGGCCGCCGGGCCGAGGTCGTCGACGGTCGACGTCACCGACCGGGAGGCGTGTGACGCGGCGGTGGCCGTGGCGGTCGAGCGCCTCGGCGGCCTGCACGTGTTGGTCAACAACGCCTTCCACGGCGGGGACTTCTCGAGCTTCGTGGATGCCGATCTGACGCGGTGGCGTCGCACCATGGACGTGAACTTCTTCGGTGCGCTCACCATGACCCAGGCCGCCGTCGCGCGCCCTGGCCGACGCCGGCGACGGTCGCATCGTGATGATCAACACCATGTCGTCGACCAACAACATCCAGAAGGCCTACGGGGCCTACGCCGCCTCCAAGGGCGCCCTGGCCACCGGCGACCCGTACCCTCGCTCTCGAGCTCGGTGACCTCGGCATCCGGGTCAACGCCATCCATCCGGGATTCATCTGGGGGCCGAACGTGCAGATCTACTTCGAGATGCAGGCGAAGGAGCGGGGGATCACCGCCGAGGACGTCTACGCCGAGGTGGCCGCCGACACCGCCCTCGGGTACCTGGCGCCGGCGGAGGAGATCGCCGGCGCTGCCGTGTTCTTCGCCTCGGACCTCGCCCGACCGATCACCGGCCAGGCGATCGGCGTCGACGCCGGACAGTGGATCTGATGATCCGCCTCACCGCCCTCCTGCACCGCAACCCCGCCCTCACCCACGACGAGTTCATCGCCCACTGGCACGGGGTCCACGGTCCGCTGATCCGCGACACACCGGCCCTCGCCCGCCACATCGTGCGCTACGAGCAGCACCCGATCACCGACGACCGCGGCGCCGGCGTCGGAGGTCACGACGGCGTCGCCATGCAGTGGTTCGCATCGATCGACGACCTGTTCGCCTTCATCTCCGAGCCCGAGTACGCCGAGGTGCTGGCGCCCGACGAGCGCCGGCTCCTCGACATGGACCGCATCCAGGTCGCCTTCACCGAGGAACCCGTCGTCGTGATCGACGGAGGCGTGACGTGACCGGCCTCCTGGCCGGACGCAAGGCCCTGGTGACCGGCGGAGGATCGGGCATCGGTGCCGCCACGTGCCGGCGCTTCGTGGCCGAAGGCGCCGCGGTCGTCGTGCTCGACCGCAACGCCGATGCCGCCACCGCGGTCGCCGGGGAGCTCGGCGCGCATGCCATCCCGTGCGACGTGGCCGACCGCGATGCGCTCGCCGCCGCGGTCGAGGAGGCTGCCGACGTCCTCGACGGGCTGACGACCCTGGTGAACAACGCCGGGTTCGGGATGCTCAAGACGCTGCACACCTACTCCGACGACGAGTGGGATCGCCTGATCGCCGTCAACCTCACCGCCGCGTTCGTGGCCACCCGGGCTGCCGTCCCCCACCTGCGGGCGTCGGGCGCCGGCACGATCGTCAACAACGTGGGCGGCGTGGGCGTGCGTCCCACCCGGGGCGAGGCCCCGTACTCCGCGGCCAAGGCGGGCATGATCGCCCTCACCCGGTCGGCGGCGGTCGAGTACGCCCCCGAGATCCGGGTCAACGCCGTCTCGCCCACCTTCGCCGAGACCGCGCTCACCGCACCGCTCCTCGCCGATCCGGGCCTGCGCGCCGATGTGGAGTCCCGCATCCCGTTCGGTCGGGTGGGCACGGCTGACGAGGTCGCCGACGCGATCGTGTTCCTCGCCTCCGACCTGGCCCGCTACGTCACCGGCCTCGACCTGGTCGTCGATGGTGGGGCCCAGCTGGTGTCCGCCCAGGCCGACCACCTCCTCAAGGCCTTCCTCGACAGCTGACCCGTTCTGGGCCGCCCACCGCGTGCTGGCGCACGTCGTGGGCGGCCCGGTTCGGTGGTCCCGTGGTTCTGGGCCGCCGGCCGCGTGCTGGCGCACGTCGTGGGCGGCCCGGTTCGGACCGGCGTAGCGTCGCAGCGTGGGCGGCTCGCTGATCGACGGTTCCGACGGGCTCAGCCGGTGCTGGTGGTGCGGTGACGATCCGCTCTACATGCGGTACCACGACGAGGAGTGGGGGTTCCCGACCACGACCGAGCGCGACGTGTTCGAACTGCTGGCGCTGGAGGGCTTCCAAGCCGGCCTGGCGTGGATCACGATCCTGCGCAAGCGAGACGCGTTCCGGGCTGCCTTCGACGGCTTCGACATCGACACCGTGGCGGCGTTCGGGGACGAAGACGTCGAACGCCTCCTCGGCGACGCCGGCATCGTCCGGCACCGGGGCAAGATCCGGGCCACCATCGCAGCTGGCCGGCGTCGCCCAGGACCTGGCGGTCGAGGGGTCGTCCCTGAGCGAGCTGGTCTGGTCCTTCGCCCCGTCGCCGCGCTCCGTGCCGCTGCGTCCCGACGAGGACATGCCCGCCCACACCCCCGAGTCGACGGCGCTGTCGAAGGCGCTCAAGGCTCGGGGCGCGACGTTCGTCGGCCCGACGATCGTCTACGCCTTCATGCAGTCGGCCGGCCTCGTCGACGATCACGTCGCCGGCTGCCACCGCGCCGTGTGAGCGCCGGTCGGGGGAGGCGCTACAGCTGGTCCATGTAGGTGTCGGTGCCCGGGATCGTGGGTGTGAACGGCCCCGCCCACAGCAGCCGGGCGGTGGGGGAGATCTCCTCGCCCCACGCCGCCACCTGGGCCATGACGTCCTCGGGCGGGGCGTCGGCGAACCACAGCGTGAGCTGGCGGTTGCGAGTGTTCTCGAAGCGCTTCTGCTCGAGTGGGGCGTCGTCGGGCATCGGCGCCGGGTGCGAGCGCTCGACCAGCTCGACCACGCCGCCGGAGAGATCGGGATCGGCCGGCCACTCCCGATCGCGCCGTTCGACCCACGCGCACACCAGCGTGCGGTAGCGGTGGTCCAGCGCCAGCTCCACGGGGGTGCCGTCAGGGTCCCGCTGGACGGTCGAGCGGTGCGAGTACAGGTTGGTGTGCACGTGCTCGCGGTGTTCGAACATGCGGTCGTTGTCGTGCAACCACCGCACTTGTCGGGAGCCCCAGTCGAAGTGCTCGGCCATCTTCCCGTCGATCACCCAGTAGATCGACAGCGTCGACCCGGGTTGGTCGCCGAACAGGTCGGGCTCCTCGCCGATGCGCATGGCCTTGAGATCCCGGGTGGCCACGAAGCGGCCGCCGGAGAACAGCCAGGGACCGATCATGCAGCCGGCGTAGAAGTGGTCCCGCTCGTACCAGCGGTTGTAGGCGACCTCGTGGCCGGGGTGGGGCTCGATCATCGTGAACAGGTAGCTGCCGAGACGGATCTCGCCGCCCACGTCCATCTGCGGGACCACGTCGCTCATGCCCGGACGGTACCGCAATCTGACGGTGCGTCAGATTGCGGTAGCGTCGGGCCATGGGTGACATCCCCCGCATCGTGTCCGTCGACGACCACGTCATCGAACCGGCCCACGTCTGGCAGGACCGCCTGCCCGAGCGCTACCGCGCCGTCGGCCCCCGGGTCATCCAGGAGCGGGGCAACATGCACTTCGTCGGGGGCAACTTCACCTACGAGCCCGACCCCGAGGGTCAGCTCGGCGACTGGTGGGTCTACGAGGACACCCGTGTGCCGCAGACGCGCCTGAGCGCCGCCGCCGGCTTCGACCGTGACGACGTGAAGGTCGTCGGCATCACCTACGACGAGA
Organism: uncultured Acidimicrobiaceae bacterium; assembly: GCA_963811245.1. GTDB lineage: Bacteria > Actinomycetota > Acidimicrobiia > Acidimicrobiales > Salinilacustritrichaceae > Salinilacustrithrix. The sequence continues at coordinate 85,451 of CAWEQL010000013.1, read as the reverse complement.
TGCGCGACGGCTGCTACGACCCCACCGCCCGCCTCGAGGACATGGACGTCAACCACGTCGAGGCCTCGCTGTGCTTCCCGAGCTTCCCGCGCTTCTGCGGCCAGACCTTCCTGGAGGCGACGGACAAGGACCTGGCCCAGCTCTGCGTCGAGGCCTACAACGACTGGATGGTGGACGAGTGGTGCGGTGACTCCGGCGGTCGCCTGATCCCGTTGTGCATCGTCCCCCTCTGGGACGCCCACCTCGCCGCCGCCGAGGTGCGCCGCAACGCGGCTCGCGGTGTCCGGGCCGTGTGCTTCTCGGAGATCCCGCCGTACCTGGGGCTGCCCTCTGTGCACGACGCCGACGGCTACTGGGAGCCCTTCGTCGCCGCCTGCGAGGAGACGGGCACGGTGATCAACATGCACATCGGGTCGTCGTCGAAGATGCCGTCCACCTCGGCCGACGCCCCGGCCGCGGTCGGCTCCACCCTCACCTTCAACAACGCCATGGCCTCGATGAGCGACTGGCTCTTCTCCGGCCTGCTGGTGAGGTACCCGGCCGTGAAGATCGCCTACTCCGAGGGCCAGATCGGGTGGATCCCGTACATCCTCGAGCGGGCCGACAAGGTCTGGGAGGACAACCGGGGCTGGGGCGGGGTGGCCGACAAGGTGCCGGAGCCGCCCTCCACCTACTACTACCGCCAGATGTACGGGTGCTTCTTCGACGACGAGGTCGGACTCGAGATGCTCGAGCGGGTCGGGGTGTCGAACGTGACGTTCGAGACCGACTACCCCCACTCCGACTCGACCTGGCCCCACACCCGTGAGGTGGCCCAGAAGCTGATGGGTCATCTCCCCGACGACGTCATCCGCAAGCTCGTCCGAGGCAACGCCATCGAGATGCTCAGCCTGGATCTCGAGCCGTAGACGCGCCGCCGGGGTCGTCCCCGTCGTCGCGATCGCCGAGGGGCTCGCCGACGCCCCCGAGGTCGTCCTCCGTGTTGCCGCCGTCCCGGAGGTAGAGGACCTTGGCCGCACCCACGATGGGGGTGGCGACGAGCGCGCCGGGCACGCCGGCCAGCGCGCCACCGATGAGGGCGGCCAGCATCGTGGTGGGCGGGGTGAGATCGACGGCCCGGCCCACCACGGTCGGCTGGATGATGTTGTTCTCGAGGTTCTGGTAGATGAGGAAGACGCCGGCGGCGATGGCCGCGGTGAGGGGTCCCTGGGTCAAGGCGAGAAGGACGAGGAAGCCGCCGCCGAGGAACCCGCCGATCTGCGGGATCAGGTTGGTCAGCGACGACCACAACCCGGCCAGCGGAGCGAGCGGGACGCCGAGGATGATCGCCGTGGTGAGGACGACGAGGCCGTTGAGGATGGCGACGAAGAGCGAACCGGCGAAGTAGTTGCCGAAGGTCCGGTAGATGACGCGGCCGACGTCGTCGACGCGCCCGGCGTGCTCCGGCGGGACGACCCGACGGAACCGGTTCACCAGGGATTCGCCGTCGAGCATGACCGCCACGGCGGTCACCAGGACGACCACGGCGGTGAGCAGGCCACCGAGGAGGCTCTCGGCGTATTGGGCGAGGGAGGCGTTGTCGAGACGCGGGGAGATCGTTGATGGCCTGGTCCACCTTGGTGGCCACGTCGGCGTCCTGGAGTCGATGGCCGACGACCGGCCAGGAGTAGGCGTCCTCGATCGTGGCCGGCAGGTCGTTGCGCAGGTTGCTGGCCTCGTCGATGGCTCGCGGCCCCAGGATCACGAGGATGCCCATGATCGCCAGGCCCAGCAGGGTGCCGACCAGTGCGACCGCCGTCCCGCGCGACCACGAGAAACGGGTGTGGACCCGGACCACGATCGGGTCGAGCGCCATGGCGAGGACGATGCCGACACCGACCTTGGTCAGCATGGATGGGGCCTGCTCGCCCACGGCCAGGACGACGGCGGCGAGGAGCGCCACCACCAGGAGCCGGCCGACCGACGTCGGGTCGATCTCGACGAGGTACCGGCGGCGGGTGGCCCGTCCCGGCTCCGCATCGCTGATCGGCCGGGTCACGATCGCTACCGTACGACCCGATGTCCGACCCGACGCGGATGACGGCACCCGAACCGGCCGTCCGCACCGTGCGGGTCTCGTGGACCTCGGCACTGCTCGCCGTGTCGGTCGTGATCGGCTTCCTCGTGCTCCGCGGCGCCTTCGTGGCGGCCCACCGGATCCTGGGGTGGACCGCCGCCAGCATCGTCGTTGCCGTGTTCCTCGAGCCGGTCATCAACGTCCTCGGCCGGGTGATGCCGCGGGCGCTGGCCGTGTTGCTCACCTTCCTCGTGATCGCGTTCGCCCTGGGCGGTCTCGTGTTCGGGACCGTCACCAACCTCGACACCGAGGTCAACCGGTTGCGCGACGCCGCCCCGGGCGCAGTCCAGGACCTGGAGGGTCGCACCGACAGCGTGGGTCGCCTCGCCCGCGACATCAACCTCTCGGAGCGGACCGACACGTTCCTCGACGCGCTCGACCAGCGCATCGGCAGCGGAACGGGGGCGCTGGCCGAGAACGCTCCCTCGGCGCCCGTCTACTTCGTGACCGCCATCCTCACCATCTTCCTGCTGGTGTACGGGCCCGGCATCGCCGCCGGCGCGGCGCGACAGATCGACGACCCCGCCCACCGGCGGTTGGTGTCCACCGTGATGCGCAAGGCGATCCAACGGGCCCGGCGGACCATGGCGGTCCTGCTCGTCCAGGGCCTCGTGATCGGCCTGCTGGCGTCGGGCTTCGGCACCCTGGTGGGCCTCCCGGCGCCCGTGGTGCTGGGGTTGATCGCCGGGGTCGCCGGCATGTTGCCCGACGTCGGCATCCTCCTCGGCGTGATGCCGGTGGTCGCCCTCACCGCGGCGCTGGAGTCCGCCAGCCTGGCCGGCGCCGTCCTCGCCGTGGCCTTCGCGCTCCAGGCCCTCGAGGCCCTCTTCATCCGCCGCAGGGTGAACGCCTTCGGCGTCGAGATCGGACCCAGCGTGGTCTGGATCGTCGCCCTTGTCGGCTACACGATCTACGGGCCGGGCATGGCGTTCTACGGGGTGGCGTACGCCGTGTTCGCGCTGGCCGTCATCGACCAGATCCCGATGGTGCGCGACGAGCTGGCCGCCGACGAGTGAACGCGGTGGTCACCGCTCCCAGGGAGCGCTGGCCAGGAGGATCTCCTCCGTCGGCGCCGTCTGCAGGCGGTCCATGTCGCAGAACGTGACGAGGTCGGCGTTGATGCGTTCCATGGCGTCGCGCCAGCCGAGCTCGGGTTCGCTGCCGCCGTAGAAGCGGGCCGGGTCGAGCAGGTCGTCGGCGTCGAACACCTCGGTGACGACGGCATCGTTGGGCGGACCGTCGCCGAGGCGGCGGACGACGGTGTTGCGCACGTAGCGGTGTACGGGGTGGATCTGGAAGGTGAGCACCGAGTGCGATCCGTGCCAGCGGGAGAAGAACGTGTCGGGCCCGATGCCCCCGAGCATGGGGAACGCCGTCAGCAGGCACACGCCGGGAGACCGCACGCCGTCGACCCAGTCGCGGTCGGTCCACTCACGGGGGACCGACTCGGCCAGCAGGTACGGCGTGGTCCGTGCCGTGGCCGGCAGGTGGTCGACGATCTCCTCGGTCTGCTCCACGGCGTCGGTCCAGACGGTGAGCGCCGAGGACAGCACGAGGCCGTCCGGGTCGGTGCCGAACCGGAACGCCGCGGCCGGTCCGGTGTGCTCGACGAAGGCGGTGACCCACCGGCCGGCGCGGCACAGACGGTCGGCGGCGGCGAGGAGCGCGTCGGTGTCGGGGTCGTCGTCGGGGCGGCGCCAACGGAGGATGGCGAGCTTCTCCATGGGTGGGGCCTCCGGTTCAGCGGTCGGGCGGGCCGGTGAGGTCCGGCATGCCGAGGGGCAGGTTCGGGGTCTCGATGCCGCCGTCGACGGCGAGCACCCGCCCGGTGACGTACGACGATGCCGGCGAGGCGAGGTACAGCGCCGCCGCGGCGATGTCGTCGACCACGCCGATGCGCCGCATCGGCGTGTTGTCGATGACGGTCTGGGTCAGGCCCTCGTCGCCCGTGACGAGGGCGAGCGCCGGCGTGTCGATCGCCCCGGGGGCGATGGCGTTGACCCGGACCCGGGGTGCCAGGTCGTGGGCCAGGTTGCGGGTCATGGCGATCATCGCCGCCTTGGCGGTGCCGTAGCCGAGGAAGCCGCGCTCGGGGTAGAGGCCCGTGGCCGACGAGATGTTGACGACCGCGCTGGTGTCGTGGGCCAGGAGGTGCGGTGCCGCCAACTGGGTCAGGTTGAAGGCCGTGGTGACGTTCCAGTCGAGGGCGCGGGTGAAGGCGCGCTCGCTGGTGTCGAGGAACGCGGTGGGGAACGAGCCGCCGGCGTTGTTGACCACGATGTCGATCCGACCGAACGCGGCGTCGACGGCGTCGACGTAGGCCGCCATGGCGTCTCGGGTCGACAGGTCGGCCGGGTGCACGAGGGCGCGGACGCCGTGGGATTCGATGCGAGCGGCCACCGTCTCGAGATCCGCTGCCGTGCGTGCCGCGATGGCGACGTCGGCGCCGGCCTCGGCGAACGCCTCGGCGATGGCTGCGCCGATGCCCCGGCTGGCGGCGGTGACGATGGCGACCTTGCCGTCGAGGCGGAAGCGCTCCAGGACCATGGGCGGGGACTGTAGGCGACGTTTCTGACGGTGTGTCAGATCCGGTACGGTCGCCGGCGTGCAGGACCCGTATCGGTTGTTGATCGGTGGCGAGTGGACGACGGGCGACGGCGGCACCTACGCCATCGTGAACCCGGCCACCGAGGCCGAGGTCGGCGCCGCGCCCGAGGCCTCCGTGGCCCAGGCGGTGGCGGCCACCGCCGCCGCGGCCGAGGCGTTCCCCGCCTGGAGCCGGACCACCCCCGAGCATCGCGCCGAGCTCCTGCGTCGGGCCGCCGACGCCGTGCGCGCCAAGGTTCCGGAGCTGGTGGACCTCGTGCAGGCCGAGACCGGCTCCACCCGGCGCGTCGCCAAGACCATGCAGCTTCCCACCGTGGCCGACCGCCTCGAGCGGTACGCGCGGGGCGCCACCGAGGACCTCACCGCCGCCCTTCCTCCGGTCGAGGTGCCGGCCACGGCGTTGGCGCCGGGCGGGCTCATGGGCGCCGTCGTCGAACGCCGGCCGGTCGGGGTGGTCGCCTGCATCACGCCGTACAACTTCCCGGCGGTCAACTGCGCCGGAAAGGTGGGCCCGGCGCTCGCCATGGGCAACACCGTGGTGATCAAGCCCGCACCTCAGGATCCACTCGGCGTCCTGCGCCTCGTCGAGGTGCTCGACGGCGTCGGGGTTCCCGGCCGGTGTCGTCAACATCGTGACCGGCTCGGGATCCGACGTCGGCGAGGCCATCGTGAGCAGCCCGCACACCGACATGGTCTCCTTCACCGGGTCCACCGGCGTCGGGCAGGCGATCGGTGAGGTGGCGGGCGGGTCGATGAAGCGGTTGCTGCTCGAGCTCGGCGGCAAGGGTGCGGCCGTCGTGTTCGAGGACGCCGATCTCGCGGCGGTGATCCCGCAGCTGGTCTCCACCTGGGCCTTCCACTCCGGCCAGATCTGCACCGCACCCACCCGGATCATCGCCCACCGCGCTCTCTACGAGCCCCTCCTGGCCGGCATGGCGGCGGCCGCCGGGCGGCTCAAGGTGGGCGACCCGCTCGAGCGCGACACCGTGGTCGGCCCCGTCATCACCGGCGCCCACCGCGACCGCGTCCAGTCCCTCATCGACCAGGGTCGAGCCGCCGGTGCCTCGGTGCGGGCCGGCGGCGAGGCCCCCGACCTCGACACCGGGTTCTACGTGGCGCCCACCCTCCTCGCCGACTGCCGTCCCGACGACACGGTGGTGCAACGGGAGCTCTTCGGCCCCGTGATCGTCGCCCTGCCCTTCGACGACGAGGACGAGGCGGTGGCCCTGGCCAACGGCACGGAGTTCGGGTTGTACGACTACGTCTTCACCGCTGACGCCGGTCGCGGCATGCGGGTCGCTCGCCAGCTGCGCTCCGGCAACGTCGGGATCAACACCCTGCAACGCCACCACGAGGCCGCCTTCGGAGGGATGAAGCAGTCCGGCGTCGGGCGTGACGGCGGCAGCTACGGGCTGCTGGCCTACAGCGAACCGCAATCGGTGATCTGGCCCGGCTGAGCCCACGTCGAACCCGCCGCATCCGGTCGGCACGGCTCCCGACGAGGTCAGGTCGAGGCCCCGACGGGGAAGGGGACGGTTGTGCTCGCCGCCCTCACCCTCGACTCGGCCTCTGGTCGCGCTGCGATCTCCGCCGTCCTCGTGGTCGCCGTGGTCGTCGTCGCATGGGCGTTCGGCGCCGGCGCGTCCCGGGCCTTCGAGGAACCGCAGCAGCGGTACAACGCCCGCCGTCTCGTGCGGTCCGTCGCCTGGATCGTGGTGGCGATCGGTCTGGTCTTCGTGTGGAAGCCGCTCGGCGGCAACCTCGGTCCCGCCCTCGGTCTCGCCACCGCCGGCATCGCCTTCGCCATGCAGGAGGTCATCGGTGCCATCGCCGGCTGGTTCAACATCACCTTCGGCGGGATCTTCCGGGTCGGTGACCGCGTCGAGATGTCCGGCGTCCAGGGCGACGTGATCGACATCTCGCTGCTCAAGACACGCCTGATGGAGATCGGTTCGGCATCGGGCACGACGTCGAGCTGGGTGAAGGGCCGCCAGTTCACGGGACGTGTCGTGGCGGTGTCCAACAAGGCCAGCTTCACCGCGCCGGTGTTCAACTACAGCAGCTACTTCGACTTCATCTGGGAGGAGGTCGAGGTGGGGGTGCCCCACCACGACGACTGGGAGCGGGCGGCCGAGATCCTCGAGCGAGAAGCCCTCCGCCAGTCGGCGTCCGCCGGCGCCCGTGAGGCCATGGCGGGGATCCGGCGACGGTTCCCGGTCCCGATGGCCGAGGTCGAGCCACGCGTGTTCGTCTCCACCGACGCCGATTACACGAGGCTGTCGGTGCGCTTCGTCGTCTCCATCCGCAACGCCCGGTCGGCCAAGGACGAGATCGTCCGCCACATGCTCACCGCCTTCGACGAGGCCGGGATCGAGATCGTGTCCACCCAGGTCATCCAGAACGCCGCCATGCCGTGGTACCCCGTCGGCCCGACCGACGACGCCGGCCGCCGCGACGGCCCGGCCGGGACGGCATGACGACCGGCGTCGCCCTCGTCGCGGCGTTCGTGGGCCTCGTCGTCGTGCTGTTCGTCCTCGGGATGATCGAGGCGTCGTTGCTCCACCTGCGTCGATCCGAGGTGGCCGTCGCCGCCGAGGCCGGTGACCACTCGGCCCGACGGGTCCTTCGCCTCGTCGACGAGTTGCCCCGCGTGCTCAACGCCGTGCTCTTGGCCGTGCTTCTCGCCCAGGTCACGGCGACATCCATCGCCGGCGCCCTCGCCAGCCGATGGTTCGGTGGGTTCGGGTTGACGGCGGCCACCATCGTGGTCACGTTCCTGCTCTTCGTCTACGGCGAGGCGATCCCCAAGACCATCGCCATCCGTCACCCGTCGTCCACCGCCCGCCGGCTGTCCGTCCCGATCCGGTGGATCGACGTGGTGCTCCGCCCGTTCGTGGCGGTGCTGGTGAAGGTGGCGGAGCTGCAGTCGCCGTCCGGCGACGACGAGAGGTCGACGGTCAGCGAAGACGAGCTGCGCCACCTCACCGACGAAGCGGCGTCGGAGGGGGAGATCGAGGTGTCCGACGCCGAGCTCATCGACCGATCGTTCGCCGTCGATCTGATCGGGTTCGTGCATCTCCGCGACCTGGCCGAGGCGGTCACCGCCGGGGCCGACGGGGTCGCCACCGACTACCTCCGTCCGGCGACCACCGTGGCCCATGACGAGCGGGTCATCGACCTGCTGCGCACCATGCAGTCGTCGGGCAACTACCTGGCGTTGGTGGCGGCCGACGATGGCCGGACCGCCGGCATCGCCACCATCGAGGACGCCGTGACCGAGCTGGTGGGGACGGTGGACGAACACCGGTGAGCGCGCTCGGCCGGCCCGGATCCGGATGACCCGGGCGTTCGGTCAGCTCCCGGGCACGGCGACGGTGGCGGTGTCGACGCCGGAGCGCAACACCCGCCCGGGCGTGGCCCCGGTGGTTTCGCCGGCCCGTACGATCGGGACCCCGTTGACCATGACCAGATCGACGCCCTGGGCATCGCAGACGAGGCGAGCAGAGCCACCGGGGAGGTCCTCGACCAGGCGGACCATCGACGCATCGACCGTGTCGGGGTCGAACACCCACAGGTCGGCGTGGTGCCCCTCGACCAGCCGGCCGCGATCCGCGGATCCCGAACAGGTCGGCGGGTTCGGCGGTCATCATCTGGATGGCGCGCTCCATGGTGGTGAGCTGGCGGCCCCGGAGGCAGTCGCCGATCCACTTCGTGGGGTAGGGCGCGCCGGACATGCGGTCGAGGTGCGCACCGGCGTCGGAGCCACCGATCATCACCTCGGGGTGGTCCCAGACCTGAGCCCGCAGCGTCCACGAATCGGGGTCGTTGTCGGTGGCCGATGGCCACACCACGGTGCGGAGGTCGTCGGCCAGCACGATGTCGAGCAGGGTGTCGAACGGGTCGGCGCCCCGCTCGGCAGCGATCTCGTGGACACGCCGGCCGGTGAGGCCGTCGTTGGCCGGCGTGTAGGTGTCGCCGATGACGTAGTTGGGGAAGTCGATGATGCGCCGGAGGGCGCCCGTGGTCGTCTCGGCGTCGGTTCGCATGGCGGCCCGGACCTGCGGGTCGCGCAGGCGGGGGACACGGGCCTCGACCGGGCCGGCCAGCACCTCGCCCCAACCCGGCAGCAGGTTCAGGGCGCAGAACGAGTGGAAGTTCATGTTCATCGGAACGAGGATCGGCATGGTGAGCGCCACGATCCGGGCGCCCCGTGCCGCGGCGGCCTCGCCCGCCGCGATCTGGTGCCAGGTGCGGTCCGGGTCGGCACTGTCGACCGAGAGGACGTTCCAGTTCACGGGGCGGCCTGCCCGCAGGCTCATCTGGGTGAGGAACTCGACCTCGTCGTCGGAGAACCGGTCGAGGCAGCCCTCCACGACCACCTCGAGGGTGGTCCCCTCGTGTGCCTTCACCACGTCGCACAGGGCGAGGATCTCGTCGTCGGTGGCCCACCGGGAGGCGACGGGCCGTCCGTCACCGTCCTGGTGGCCGGCGCGGCCCGTGGAGAAGCCGAGGGCGCCGGCGGCCAGCATCGAGTCGAGCACGGCCGCCATCTGCTCGGTCTGGTCCGCCGAGGCCGGCGAGCCCACGGCGTCGGCGCCCATGACGTACCGACGGATGGCGCAGTGGCCGGCCATGAAGGCGGCGTTGACGCCGATCGTGCCCTCCACGGCCTCGAGGTACTGGGGGAAGGACTCCCAGCTCCAGTCGACCCCTGCTTCGAGGGCGGGCAGCGGCATGCCCTCGACCCGGGCCATCATGCGCCGGAGGTAGTCGCCGTCGCCGGGGGCGAGGGGGGCGAGGCCGAAGCCGCAGTTGCCGTTCACCGTGGTGGTCACCCCGTGGAAGTTCGAGGGGGTGGCGAGCGGGTCCCAGAGCAGCTGGGCGTCGTAGTGGCAGTGCGGGTCGATGATGCCGGGGGCGATCACCCGGCCGGTGATGTCGACCACCTCGGTGGCGTCGTCGGAGACGGTCCCCACCGCCACGATGCGACCGTCGCGCACCCCGACGTCGGCGGGCCGGGCCGGCACCCCGGTTCCGTCGACCACCGAACCGCCACGGAAGATGTAGTCGAGCACGGCGCCGAGGTTATCTGACACCCCGTCAGATTCCTGGGGGGCGTCGGGCCGACGGCGCCCGCTCAGCGCATCAGCTCGGCGAGGAGGTCCATCGATCGCAGCCAGTCGTCGAGGTCGTTGCGCCACGGCGCGGCCACCACGTGCTGGATGCCGGCCTCGGCGAAGGCGGCGCGCTCCTCGGTGATCCGCCCAGGGTCCATGCCCTGCGGGTCCCAGCCCGTTCGTAGCGAGATGGTGAACTCGGCCTCGGGGCGATCGGCTCGCAGCCGGGCCACCACCGGAGCGGCCTGGTCGGGCTTCAGCCCGACGGCCTGGAAGCCGTCGCCCTTGGTCACGGCGCGCCGGTAGGCGGGCTCGGAGCTGCCGCCGATCCACACCGGGATGGTGCCGGCCGGATGGGGGAGCACGCGGATGTCGTCGAAGCTGCTGAAGCGACCGTGGAACGTGGCCGGATCGTCGCACCACACCGTGCGCAGCAGGTCGAGGGCCTCGTCGAGGCGCGGGCCGTGCGTGGCGAAGTCGTGACCCAGCGCGGCGTACTCGGTTTCGGACCAGCCCACGCCGGCGCCGAGCAGCAGCCGGCCCCCCGACAGGGAATCGAGGCTGGCCAGCCGGTTGGCGAGGGCCAGGGGCTCGTGGGTGGGGACGACGAGGACGCTGGTGCCGAGGCGGACCCGTTCGGTGACGGCCGCCGCCCACGTCAGCGTCACGAGCGGGTCGACGAGGTACGGCGAGGGGTAGTCCTGCGCCGCGGGGTGGACGGTGTGGTCGCTGACCCACACGTCGGCGAATCCGAGGTCCTCGGCGTGCTGGGCGGCCCGGACGATGGCATCGGCGGACGCCACGCGCCCGTATTGGGGGAGGTGGACGCCGACGTCGAGCGATGGGGTGGTCATGGCGTCGATCCTCCCATGTCGGAACGGGAGGCGGCGGTGACCGCGAACGAGAACCTGTTACCGTTTTCGGGGTGACGCTGCAGGGACTGGTGTGGACGGGCGAGCTCGAGGTGCGCGACGACATCGAGCTGCGGGGGCTGCGCAGCGGGGAGGTCAGGGTCCGCATCGAGGCGGCCGGACTGTGCCACTCGGACGTGTCGGTGGTCGACGGGACGATCCCGTTCCCCACGCCGGTCGTGCTCGGACACGAAGGCGCCGGCGTGGTGGTCGAGGTGGCCGACGGCGTGCGCAGCGTGGCCGAGGGCGACCACGTGGTCCTCACCACGCTCGGCAACTGCGGCTCCTGTGCCGCCTGCGATCGCGGCGAGCCCACCCACTGCCGGTCCACCATGGGCCGGTTCGGCCGGCCGTTCACCGTCGGCGGCGACAAGGCGTTCCAGTTCGCCAACACCGGCGTGTTCTGCCAGGAGACGATCGTCCTCGAGAACCAGGCCGTGGTCATCCCCGACGACGTGCCGTTCACCAGCGCCTGTCTCATCGGCTGCGGGGTGGTCACCGGCGTGGGGGCGGTGCTGAACCGCGCCCGGGTCCGGCCCGGCGAGACGGTCGTGGTGATCGGGACCGGCGGGATCGGTCTCAACGTGCTGCAGGGCGCGCGAATCGCCGCCGCCGGACGTGTGGTGGCCATCGATGCCAACCCGGCCAAGGAAGGGGAGGCGCTGCGGTTCGGCGCCACCGACTTCATCGACGCCTCGGCCGTCGACGACACCACGGCCGCCGTGAAGGAGCTGCTCCCCGACGGCGCCGACCACGTCTTCGAGTGCGTGGGGTCGCCGGCCCTCATCCGCCAGTCGATCGGCCTCCTCGACTGGGGTGGCAACTGCGTCCTGGTCGGCGTGCCGAAGCTCGGCAGCGAGGCCAGCTTCGTGGTCAACGACCTCTACCACGACAAGTCGATCATGGGATGCCGGTACGGAACGACCCGCCCCCACCACGACATCCCGATGCTGCTGGGCCTCTACCGCCAGGGCCGGCTGCTGCTCGACGAGCTCGTGACCCGCACCTACCCCCTGCCCGACGTGCAGGCGGCACTCGACGACCTCCACGCCGGCGCGTTGAACCGGGGCGTCTTCGACCTGTCCGGGTCGTGATCGCCCCAGCCTGACCACCCTCGAGCCGCCCATCGAGAACGGATCGCCGGCTCAGTTCCCGGCCCGCTCCAGCTCGTCGAAGACCAGGCGGGCCTCGCAGCCGTGCTGCTCTCCGTCCGCGCGGACGTGGAACCTTCGGTTCGGTCGGTCATGGTGGCCTACCCGCTCGGAGCCCGCCGCGTCCGGTCTTGACCTGAAGTTGACTTGAGGTCGTACCGTCCATCGACATGAGCACAGCGATCATCACCGGAGGTTCGCGAGGACTGGGATCCGCCCTCGCCGCCGACCTCGCATCGGACGGTTGGACCGTCGTCATCGACGGCCGCGACGCCGGAGTGGTCCACGACGCCGCCCACCGCCTCGGTCCCGCGGTCGTCGCGGTACCCGGCGACGTGGCCGATCCCCGCCACCGACAGGACGTGGTGGACACCGCGCTCGAGCACGGTGGTCGCCTGGACCTGGTGGTGAACAACGCCAGCATCCTCGGTCCCTCGCCCCTGCTGTCCCTGCGGGACCATCCGCTCGACGTCCTCGAGGAGGTGTACCGGGTCAACGTCGTCGCACCGCTCGGCCTGCTCCAGCTCTGCCTGCCGCTCCTCGACCAGGCGTCCGGCGCCGTCGTCAACGTGACGTCGGACGCCGCCATCGGCGGGTACGAGGGCTGGGGCGGCTACGGGTCGTCGAAGGCTGCCCTCGAGCAGCTGAGCAACGTGCTGGCGGCGGAAGAGCACGGCGTGCGGGTGTGGTGGTTCGACCCCGGCGACATGCGGACACGCATGCACCAGGAGGCCTTCGTCGGTGAGGACATCTCCGACCGTCCCGAGCCGGAGACGGTCGTTCCCGCCGTCCGTCGGCTGCTGGCCGACCGACCACCGAGCGGCCGGTACCGGGCGGCCGACCTGCTGGCGGAGGTCGGACGATGACCGACCGCCTCCGCTTCGAGCTCCCACCGGACCGTGAGGCGCACGAACCACCCGAAGCGCGCGGGATGACCCGTGACGCCGTCCGCATGCTGGTCGCGCACCGTGACACCGGCCGTCTGGTCCACAGCACCTTCGCCCTCCTGCCGGCGTTCCTGGATCCCGGCGACCTCGTCGTCATCAACACCTCGGGCACCCTGCCCGCCGCCGTCGACGGGCTCGCCGTGGACGGCAGCCGGGTCGTGGTCCACCTCTCCACCCAGCTCGACGACACCCGATGGGTGGTCGAGCTGCGCCGGCCCGCCGGCCGGGCCACCGAACGCTGGTCCGGCGAGGCACCCGGTCGTGTGGCGCTCGGCGAGGGCGCCTCGCTGCGGCTCCGTCACCGCCACCTCGACAGCCACCGCCTGTGGGTCGCCGACCTGGAGCTGCCCCAGCCGACGTCGACGTGGCTGGCCGTCCACGGCCGACCCATCCACTACGGCTACGTGGATCGGCCCTGGCCGGTGACGGCGTACCAGAACGTGTACGCCACGCAGCCGGGGAGTGCGGAGATGCCGAGCGCCGGCCGGCCCTTCACACCGGAGGTCATCACCCGTCTCGTCGCCAAGGGAGTCGGCGTGACGCCGCTCGTGCTCCACACCGGCGTGGCCTCGCTCGAAGCCGACGAGACGCCCTACCCCGAGCGGTTCGTGGTCCCGGCGCCGACGGCGGCCAGGGTCGAGGCCACCCGGGCTGCCGGCCGGCGGGTGATCGCCGTCGGGACCACGGTGGTGCGGGCGCTCGAATCGGCCGCCGGCCCCGACGGCTCGGTGGCGGCGAGCGAGGGATGGACCGACCTCGTGATCACTCCCGAACGCGGGGTCCGGGTGGTGGACGGCCTGCTGACCGGATGGCACGAACCGGAAGCATCGCACCTCCTCATGCTGGAGGCGGTGGCCGGTCGACCGTTGCTCGAGGCGTCCTACGAGGCGAGCCTGGCCGGCGAGTACCTGTGGCACGAGTTCGGCGACGTCCACCTCGTGCTGCCCTGACGGCGGCCGGGCGGCGGCGCGGATGGCCCGCCCTCGTGCGGACGGGATCCCTAGTGTCGTCGCCGTGACGACGGTGATGGAACGGGTACGGGCGATCGCGGCCGACGTGTCGAACTGGGGTCGGTGGGGCGAGGGTGACGAGCGCGGCACGCTGAACCTCATCGACGCCGCCGCCGTGCGGCGCGGCGCAGGAGCGGTGGTCGACGGTGAGGCCGTGCCGCTGTGGATCGCCGCCGACCTGGCCGGCCCCAAGGTCGTCGGTCAGTCGTCGCGGCTCTCGCCGCTGCGGACCCTGACCGTGCACAACTTCGCGTGGACCGGCGACCCCGCCACCGGCGAGCTCAACGACGACAACGTCACCATGGGCCTGCAGTCGGGCACCCACTGGGACGCCCTGAGCCACGTCGGCTACGACGGCATGCTCTACAACGGGTTCCCCGGCACCACCGTCACCGTCGAGGCCGGCGCCACGCGGTGCGGCATCGACAAGGTCGGGCCGGTGGTGACGAGGGGCGTGCTGGCCGACGTCGCCCGGGCGGCCGACGTCGAGCACCTCGACCACGGGTTCGTGATCACGCCTGACCTGCTCGACCGGGCCGTCGCCGGGGTGACGCTCGAGCCCGGCGACGTGGTGCTCGTCCGCACCGGCCTGATGGGACGCTTCCTGGCCGGCGACCGCAAGACCTACGAGCGTGGGTCGCCCGGCCTCGACCCGGAGTGCGCCCGCTGGTTCCACGCCCATGACGTCGCCGCCTACGCGATCGACGCCCAGAACCCTGATCCCTTCCCGGCCCAGGATGACTCGGTGTTCCTGCCGTTCCACCTGCTGGCGCTGCGCGACCTCGGGATGGTGCAGGGACAGAACTGGAACCTGGAGGAGCTCGCCGACCGATGCGCGGCCGACGGCCGGCGCACCTTCCAGCTCCTCGCCACGCCTGAGCCCTTCACCGGTGCCAGCGGGGCGCCCGTGGCGCCGGTGGCCGTGCGCTGACATGGCCGCGTCTTCCACGCTGCCGCGGCCGCACGTGTTCGAGCACCTGCGCCTCGCAGCCCAGGCCACCGACATCGCCGCCGCCCTCGAACACATGCACGGGCGGTTCGGATCCGTGGTCGACGTCGGCTACCGGTTCCCCGTCCGGGCGGTCTACGGCTTCGGACCCGCCGTCAACCAGCACCTCCTCGCCGACGACCCGGCGAACTTCCGCTGGAAGGAGGCGTTCTCGCTGCTCGAGGTGGTGGACGGGCCCACTTCGCTGCTGCTCTCGGATGGCAACGAGCACCGCCGGCGGCGACGACTGGTCCAACCGGCCTTCTCCGTGCGCCGCATCGACGCCCACCTCGACCTCGTCGTGGCCGAGATCGATCGGATGCTCGACGGCTGGCGACCGGGGCGGACACTGGTCGCCCACGACGAGGTGCGGGCCACCGTGCGCCGCATCGTGGTCCGAGCGTTGTTCGGCGAGCAGCTCGGGGCCCTCGCCGACACCATCGGCGACCGTCTCGAACCGGCGCTGCGCTACGTGCAGCGCACACCGCTCGGTCGGTTCGACGTGAACCTGCGATGGAACGGCTACGGCCGCGCCGTCGGGGCGGCACGGGCCGTGGACGATCTGGTCCTGGCCGAGATCGCGCGCCGACGTCGGGACGGCGTCGACGCCGACCGCGAGCCCGATGTCCTCTCCGCCCTGCTGGTGGCGGCGGGCGACGGCGACGAGCCCCTCACCGACGCCGAGATATGCGACCAGATCCGGAGCCTGATCGCGGCCGGCTACGACACCACGTCCGCGGCGGCGGCATGGCTGGTGCACGGCCTCGGCGTGACGCACGGCGCCCGCGAGGCACTGCGCACGCAGGTGCGGGACCACCTGGGGTCGGACCCACCCAGCATCGAGTCGTTGCGGGCCATGCCGTTGGTCGACGGTGTGGTCCGCGAGACGTTGCGGCTGTGGCCGCCGGCGGCCATCAGCGGCCGGGTGGCGGTGGACGACTTCGAGTTGCTCGGTCACCGGATCGCCGGCGGCACCACCGTCGTGTACTCGCCGTACATCACCCACCGCATGGCCGAGGTCTGGGACGCACCGGCGACATTCCGGCCCGAGCGCTGGGACGCCGGCGAGCCGGTGCCGTACAGCTTCGTGCCGTTCGGCGGGGGCTACCGCAAGTGCATCGGGTTCGCGCTGGCCACGCTGGAGCTGCAGGTCCTGGCCGTGCGAGTGGCCCAGCGGGTCGACTGGACCTCGAACCGCCCCGACGCCCGCGGCGTCGGCGTCGCCACGTTCGCCCCCAAGGGCGGGGTCCCCATCACCATCCGCTGAAGTCGGGCTGCGTCAGCGAGAGCCGGTTGCCGTCGGGGTCGCGGAACCAAACGACCGACGTGGCCGCCGTCAGTCGGCCAGGTCGGCCAGGACGCCGAGGTGGTCGCTCGGCCACACGCCGTCGACGGGGCGGTCGGCGACGACGCTGCACGCCAGCGGCCGGCCGGTGCCGGCCCGGCCGTGGAACGCGCTGAACACGTAGTCGAGGCGCCGTTCCGGCTCCCGGTCGAGCACGGCGTGCGGGTTGGCATCGACCCACGTCAGGCCCGGGCCGCCGTCACCGGCCAGACGCCAGGCGTCGTGGAGGTACACGCTCTCGCCGTCGATCGAGGCCAGCCCGGTGAGGTAGCGCACGGCCGTCGAATCGGGCTCGGCATTGAAGTCGCCGGCCACGACCGGGCCCGCCGACGCCGCCGGGTCGCTCGTCCGGCGCACGAAGGCCATCAGGGCCCGCACCTGCTGCTCTCGCAGTGCAGCGTCGTGGAGCTGCCAGGCCAGGTGGGTGCAGTACACGTCGACGCCGACGACGCGGGCGTGGAGGACGAGGCGTTGGATGTCGAGCGGGTCCGGGACGTGCGGCAGGCGTACCGACGACGACGTGTCGATGGGGGAGGGACTGATGATGGCGTTGCCGAACAGGCCGCTGCGTCGAGACGGGCCCTCGCCGGCGTAGGCGGTGGACCATCCGCCCAGCTGCTCGGCCAGCCAGCCGGCTTGGTTCCCCCGCTCGTCCTCGACGACCTCCTGGAGGCAGACCACGTCGGGTGCGGCGTCCCGCACCACCTGGAGGATGGCCATCCGTCGCTGCCGCCAGTCCCCGCTGGTGTTCCAGATGTTGAGCGTCAGGACCCGCATGCCACCTCCCGCAGGAGCGCGTCGTAGGTGGCGAGGCCGTCGACGACGACGTCGTCGGCCTTGCCGAGGTCGTCCCAGCGGCGCAACGCCACCGCATCAGCCCAGCCCGGGGCCAGTTCGAACGCGGCGGCTTCGTCTCGCGACATCGGGCCGCCCTGACGGACCAGGCTGGCGGTCGAGCCGGCCGACAGCGTGGCGGCGTAGCCGGGGTGGGTGGCGCACAGGTACCGCTTGGCGGCCACGTGGAGCCGGATCGGCTCGGTGACCGACGCCGGGAACAACGATCCCAGCCACGCCGGGCCGGTCCGCTCGTGCGGTCCGGCCGGGTCGCCCCGGAGGTCGAGCAGGTGGCCGACGTCGTGCAGGAGTGCGGCAGCCACCACTGGTGGCGTCGCACCGTCGGCCCGCGCATGGGCTGCGGTCTGCAACGCGTGGTCGAGTTGGGCCAGGTCCTCGTCGTAGTGCTCGGTGCCCCACCGCTCGTAGAGGGCGAGGATCTCGTCGACGCCCGTCGCCGCCGGGGTGGTCACCGGACGGGTCGGCCCTGGAAGTCACCGATCAGCGAGACCGGCACCCGGTCGTCCGATCGCACGTCGCCCAGCTCCGCCGCCTTCTGACGGTAGTAGCGCTCGCGGAGGTC
Organism: uncultured Acidimicrobiaceae bacterium; assembly: GCA_963811245.1. Lineage (GTDB taxonomy): Bacteria > Actinomycetota > Acidimicrobiia > Acidimicrobiales > Salinilacustritrichaceae > Salinilacustrithrix. Next base: position 67,842 of record CAWEQL010000013.1, on the reverse strand, counting down.
GCCCTCTCTCCGGGCGTTGTAGGTGGGGTACAGGGCCCGGCGCGGACGCGTGGACGGGTTGGGACCGCTCCGGTGCGGCGTCCTCGAGTGGAACCACAACGTGTCGCCGGCTCGCACCGGCGCCGGGACCCACGTCATCGATGCGACGACGTCGGGGTGGATGCAGCCGGACTCGTCGGTGGGCCACAGTCGGTCGTGCGCTCCGGAGACGACCTCGAGGCAGCCGTTGTCCACGGTGGCGTCGTCGATGGCGATCATGCACGAGACGTGGTTCTCCACGAACCGGTAGGCGGGGGCGTCCTGGTGAGGGGCGTAACCGGCGCCTCCCGGGAGCTTGTGGTTGAGCTTGTCCTTGTAGAGCACGGCCGGCTCTCCGAGCAGGAGACCGGCGATCTCCACCATCGACCCCTCGCACAGCAGACCGTCGATGCCGGCGTGGTTGGCGGCGAGGTTCTCGGTCCGGCACAGCGCCGGGCCCGTGTCGGTGAGCTCGCGGTGCTGCAGCCATGTGCCGTCGCCGTCGCCCCACGCACTGACCTCGTCGGCCCACCGGGCCAGGTCCTCGGTGAGGGGGCGCGCCGGGTCGGGGCGGATGTGGACCCAGCCGTGGTGGCGGAAGTGGGCGGCGACGGCCCGGGTGACGTCGCGAGACCCGGCGTCGTCGCCGGGCACGACGAACGGTGAGCCGACCTCCATGCCGGCGATGCTACGCACCGGGCGATGGGGCGGTCCGGACGTAGGTTGCGGACATGGACCACCACCGGATCCGGCCCGACTCACACGTCGATCTCTCCGACATCGACCCGGGGGCCACGCCCGGGTTCGACGGCTCGAAGGAGGACTCCATCCCCGCCTTCGAAGCCAGCCGACTGCGATTGGCGGAGCTCCAGGACGTGCTCTACGCCCAGCATCACCACCGTGTCCTGCTCGTGCTCCAAGGCATGGACACCAGCGGCAAGGACGGCGTCGTGCGCCACGTGTTCCGGGAGGTCGATCCCATCGGCGTGCGCATGCAGTCCTTCAAGGTCCCGACCGAGGCCGAGTCGGCGCACGACTTCCTGTGGCGGATCCATCCCGCGGTCCCCGGCGACGGCGAGATGGTCGTGTTCAACCGCAGCCACTACGAGGACGTCGTCGTCACCCGCGTGCACGACCTGGTCGACGACGATTGCGTCGAGCAGCGGTACCGCCACATCCGCCACTTCGAGGAGCTGCTCGTCGACGAGGGGACCACCATCGTCAAGGTCTTCCTCCACATCTCGCTGGACGAGCAGGCCGAACGCCTCCAGGCCCGCCTCGACGAGCCGGACAAGAACTGGAAGTTCTCCACGGCCGACCTCGCCGAGCGCCGCCGGTGGGACGACTACCAGCGGGCCTATGCGTTGGCCATCGGGGCCACCTCCACCGCCGCCGCCCCGTGGTACGTCGTGCCCGCCGACCACAAGTGGTACCGCAACCTGGCGGTCAGCAAGATCCTGGTGGACACCCTCGAGGCGCTGGACCTGTCGTACCCCGAGCCCGAGGAGGGGCTCGACGAGGTCGTCGTGGAGTGACGATCAGCTGCCCGGGGCGTCGGAAGGTTCGGGGCGCGTCGGCGATCTCGGTGATCTCGGCGTGCTCGTCGGCCTCGACGCTCTCGTCGGCATCGCCGCTCCAGGGCGCGAGCGCGCCGGACAGCTCGGCGAGCCGCGCCCGGCGGCGGTCCCGTCGTCGGATCCGGTCCTCTTGCACGCTCTCGGTGCCCCGCAACACGTGCAGCCGGGTGAGGCCGATGTGCTTGAGCCGCCGAGGCAGCATGGCGCGGAACGTGAACTCCTCGTCCGGCAAGCAGCTGGCGCAGTTCGTCGTCGATCACCACCGAGCCCGGGTAGGCGATGGCGGTGATGCGGCTGGCCAGGTTCACGGGAGGGCCGAACAGGTCACCGTCGCGGTCGATCACGGCGCCGAAGGCGAGACCGACCCGCACGTCCGACAGGTCGTCGGCGGCGTGGTAGGACTCGGACAGGTCGAGGGCGCAGCGGGCGGCGGCCACGGGCTCGTCGATGGCGAACATCACCTCGTCGCCGATCATCTTGACCACCCGCCCGCCGTGGACGCCGATGGTGGCGAACGCCACCGATTCGAACTGGTCGACCACCGACGCCAGTGCGGCGCTGTCGAGCTGCTGGGACAGGGCGGTGAAGCCGACGAGATCGGCGAAGCCCACGACCAACGGGGGTGTCTCGTTGACGACGTCGCCGGTCAGCGGACCGGTCAAGCGGCTGCGGGCCGCCGCTTGGAGGTGGCGGCGCCACACCTGGCCGAGGATGTCGCTGAACGTGTCCCCGAACCAGTCGGCGCCGTCGGCCAGCGCCAGCTCGCCCGGGTCGGGCTGGTTGACGAGCAGCTCGACCTGTGAGCTGGCGATGCGGGCCATCGACGAGCCCAGCACCCGGGTGAGCTGGATGACCACCTCGGGGTCGGCCACCCCGGAGTCGACCAGCGCCGCCACGGCCGCGAGCTGCTCGACGTCGGTGTCGTTGAAGATCCGCTCGCCGCTCCGGGGCGAGGCGAGACCGAGGGCGCCCCACAGCACCCGGATCCGGTCGACGCCGACACCGGCCCGCTCGGCCACCTCGTCGATGTCGTAGTGCGCCTCGCCGAGCGCTTGCGTCTCGACGGCCAGGAGGGGCAACAGGCCCGCAGATGCGGCGTCGTCGATCTGGTCCTGCGCCACGCCCGCAGCCCGCAGCAACGAGGCCAGCTCGGCCTCGAAGGTCGCCCGGTCACGACCGAGGGCCGGTGGCTCGTTCATCCGAACGACTCACCCTGCTCGGGCCCCGGCGAGGAGCGCGACGGCACGGGCGCATCGGCGGGGGCGGCCAGCAGGGCCTCGCCCCGCAGCTCGGTCGAGCGCCACCCCGGGTCGAGGCCGGGGCTCGTGACGGCAATGGCGACCGATGGGTCATGCGGCTCGATCTCCCACAGCAGCGCCGGCCGCTCGCCGTGCCACCGCAGCGCGAACGACACGGTGCCGACGCGCGTCGGCGCGCCGTGGACCTCGACGCCCTGCCCGTACCACCGCGCCGGGATCATCGACACCAGCGCCAACCCGTCCGTGGTCTCGCGCACCAGCATCGAGCGGACGAACGACAACAGGTCGGCGGCCGCCCACGCATGGTGCCCGTCACCCATGCACCCGCCGCCGACGCGCGGGTGGATGGCCTCGGGCCACGTCCACGTCGAGGTGGCATTGGCCAGGTACCAGTCGAGGCGGTCGAGGGCCCGCCGGTCGCCGGCCGCCAGCTCGGCGAACGCGAGGTGCAACGTGAGGTAGGTGCCCAGCCCGGTGTGGCTGATGCCCTGGTAGAAGGCCTCGTCGATGCAGAAGCGGTCGCGCACCACCGCCAGCGTCGCCGTCATTGCCGGGTCCGAGGCGGGCAGCAGCTCCAACGGCCAGACGGCGGCCAGGGACCCGATGACGCCGGGGTCGATCCGCCGTCGAGGACCCGCCGGCACGGCCAACGTCCCCAGGCGCTCGGCGGTGACCGCCATCGAGGCCCGCACGTCGGCCGTCATCGAGACGAGGAACTCCTCGGCCCGTCCGGCGGCGCGGTCCTCGCCCGCGGCACGGAGGAGACGAGCGCCGTCCCGCAGACCGGCCAACGCCCAGAAGTCGTCCCAGTAGAAGTAGTCGTGGGGACCGAGGTGCTCGGCCGAGATGCCGGCGGGCAGCAGGCCGGCCAGGGCCGGGTCGCCACGGCGGCGGCCGGACCGGCGCTTGCGCTCGATCCACTGCACGCCGGCGGCCACCGACGGGGCCACCTCGTCGAGGAGCGACTCGTCGCGGGTGAGGTCCCAGTGGTGACCGAGCGCCCACAGCGCGGCGCCGTTGGCGTCCCACTCGAGGCGCTGGGAGAAGAAGAACCCGTCGCCGTGCTGCCGGCCCGGATAGGAGGCCAGCACCTCGCGGGCCTCCGGGTGCAGCCCGTGCCGGTCGAGGGCGCCGAGGAGGTAGGCGGCGTCCCGGAACCAGAAGCGGTGGTAGGTGCGCGGCCCGGGGGTGATGTCGGCCCCGTCGTGGGCCAGCAGCAGGAACCGACGGTTGGCGTCGACGGCGGACTGCAGACGTTCGTCGGGCAGCACGAGCCGCAGCCCGCGATCGGACTGGGCGGCCCAGCCCCGCGCCACCTGCTCGGCGCTGGGGATCGAGGCCGGGAACCCCGCGGCACGTTCGATGCGGCGCCGGGCCCGGCCCTGCAGCCGGGTCCGGGGTCGGGGCTCGAGGGGGATGGCGACCCGCAGCGACGCACGATGGGGCAGGGGGTAGACGAACGCGGCCTGGGCCATGCCCGCCTCGCACCGAAGGTCGTGGGGGAAGTCGGTCTCCGTGGTGCCGGCGAAGACGGCGGCCGAGCTGTCGCCCTCGCGGAAGGTGGACGCCGCCACGGCGTTCGGGGGCCGGGGCAGGACCATGGCCACCCGGCCGTCGACGGTGACGGTGGTGCCTCGCAGGTCGATGCGCTCGATGACCGACAGACCCTCGACGTCGTAGGGCCGCACGGCGAGGGCGAGGGCCACAGGAACGGCGGAGTCGTTCTCGATCTCGACGATGACGAACTCACCGCCACCGTCGGCGGCCGTGGCCCGCATCGCGTAGGCCCGCTGGATCACGTCGCCGCCCGGGACGCGCATGCGGGTCTCGACGACCGGCGCGTCGGCGATGAGGGACTGGCGCACGCTGGGACTCGAGGAGGGGACGTGCCAGCGGTCCTCGGCACCGATCCACCAGTCCAGCGACCAGCCGTCGAACCACGGGCACACGAGGCCGTGCGTGTCCACGACGGCCTCACGGGCCGATCCGAGGTTGCCGATGCTGGTCCAGTTGCGGCCGGTCACGTTGGTGAGGAACGGCAGGTGGCCGCGCGGTACGAACGCCGGCGACGCCGGGTCGACCTGGCGCCGCAGCCACCACGGCCACACCCAGTCGGAGCCGATCTGGCTGGCGGCCCGGGTGCGCAGGGCGCGGAAGACCGTGCGGGCGCCGATCGGCAGCATCTCCCCGGGGGGCTGGATCTCGAGATGCTCGCCGAGACGCTGGAAGGTGGACAGGTGGCGGACGGTGTCGTCGTCGATGCGGAGCCGTCCGAGCAGTCGTCGCACGGCCCAGGCCCGGACGCTCATTCGGTCAGCCCGTGCATCTCGCGCCGGTTGGAGCGGTTGACGAGGCCGGCGTAGGCCTCCTTCGCCGTGGCACCCTCGTGGCACACCGCCACGACCTGGTCGGTGATCGGGGTGCTGACGCCGTGCTCGCGGCCCATGGCCTGCACGATCCGGCAGCTCTTGACGCCCTCGGCGACCTGGTCCATCTCGGCGATGACCTCGTCGATGCGCAAGCCCTCGCCGAGCCGCTGGCCCACGGTGCGGTTGCGGGACTGGGGCGAGATGCAGGTGGCGATCAGGTCGCCCATGCCGGCGAGGCCGGCGAAGGTGAGCGGGGAGCCGCCCAGCGCCACGCCGAGGCGGGTGATCTCGGCCAACCCACGGGTGATGACGGCGGCCCGGGTGTTGTCGCCCGCCCCGAGACCGTCGGCCATGCCCGAGGCGATGGCGATCACGTTCTTGAACGCGCCGCCGAGCTCGCAGCCGACGAGGTCCTCGTTGGTGTAGACGCGGAACAGGTTGGAGTGGAACACGTCCTGCAGGGACTCGGCGACGACGGGGTCGTGCATGGCGACCACCGACGCGGCGGCGGCGCCGCCCAGGATCTCCTTGGCGAGGTTCGGACCGGTGAGCACACCCACCGGGTGGCCGGGGAGCTCGTCGTGGATGACCTGGGTCATCCGCTTGCCGGTGTCGAGCTCGAGGCCCTTCGTGAGGCTGATGACCGGCACCCACTTGCGCACGTACGGAGCGGCGTCGCGCAACGTGGACCGGAACGCCTGCGAGGGCACACCCACCACCAGCAGGTCGGCGTCGCGGAGCACCTGTTGCATGTCGTCGCTGGCGGTCAGGGCCTCGTGCAGCGTGAAGCCCTGGAGGTATTGGAGGTTCTGGTGCGTGCGGTTGATCTGCTCGCAGGTCTCGGCGGAGCGGGCCCAGAGCACGGTGGGGGCGTTGTGGGCGCACAGGTGGGCGACCGTGGTGCCCCACGACCCGCCTCCCAGCACGGCGACCCGGATCGACGACATGGCCCGCACCCTAGTGAGGGCTGCCGTTCCGCAGCCCAGGGCCCGGTCGGGACCTGGGCGCCCACGTACACTGCACGCCACATGCCGGGTTCCGTCACCGTCGTCGTCCCCGTCAAGGACTTCTCCCGGGCGAAGGTCCGCCTCGCCCCCGAGTTGGACGCTGCCGAGCGGGCAGAGCTGGCCCGGCGCATGGCCACCGTGGTGGTGGCGGCGGCCGCACCGCTGCCCGTGTGCGTCGTGTGCGACACCCCCGCGGTGCGCGAGTGGGCCGAGGCCGAAGGGGCCCGGGTGATCTGGACGCCCGGTCTCGGCCTCAACGGTGCCGTCCAGGCCGCGGTCGACCAGTTGGCCACCGAGCACGTCGCCGTCGCCGTCGTCGCCCACGGCGACCTGCCGCTCGCCACCCGTCTGGACTGGGTGGCCGCCACGCCGGGCGTCACGATCGTGCCCGACCGGCGACGGGAGGGGACCAACGTCATCGCCGTGCCCACCGGCATCGGGTTCCGGTTCGCCTACGGGCCGGGGTCGTTCGAGAGCCATCGCGCCGAAGCCGGCCGGCTCGGCCAGCAGGTCCGCATCGTGAACGACCCCCGGCTCGGCTGGGACGTGGACCTGCCCGCCGATCTCGTCCTTCCCACCTGTCCCTGATGGCGGGCGCCGGTGGGCCATCATCGTGGACCCATGGCCGTTCCCGATCTCCCCGTGCCCCCGCCGCCGCCTGACGAGCCCACCGCCACGGCCGGCCGCGACCTGCCCATCCCGTCCTCGGCGCTCGCCATCGGCGCCCACCCCGACGACGTGGAGTTCGGGTGCGGGGGGACGCTGGCGAAGTGGGCCGCCGACGGCTGCGTGGTCAACCACCTCGTCTGCACCGACGGGTCGAAGGGCACCTGGGATCCGGGCCAGGACCCCGCCGAGCTCGTGGCGACCCGCCAGGTCGAGCAGCGGGCCGCCGCCGCCGCGCTCGGCGCCACCGGGCAGGTCGTGTTCCTCGGCTGGCCCGACGGCGAGCTCGAGTCGACGCTGCGCCAGCGGTGGCAGGTGTCGTACTGGATCCGCAAGCTGCGACCCGCGGTCGTGCTCGGCCACGACCCGTGGAAGCGCTACCGGCTCCACCCCGACCATCGCAATGCCGGCTTGCTGGCGGTGGAAGGGATCGTCTCGGCCCGCGATCCACTGTTCTTCGCCGAGCAGGAGCTCGAGCCCCACCGTCCGGACGCCCTGCTGCTGTGGGAGGCCGACGAGCCCGACCACGTCGAGGACGTCACCGACCACGTCGACGCCAAGCTGGCCGCGCTGCGGGCCCACCGCTCGCAGTTCCGCTCCACCATGGGCGTCGACCCCGACGACCCGACGGCCGAGGCGCAGTGGGACACCTTCTCCGAGCGCATCCGCGAGCGGTTGGCCGAGTGGGGCCGGCTCGGAGGCTGCCGGTACGGCGAGGGCTTCAAGCACATCGACCGGCTCTGAACCCACCGCCGGGGCACGGTGTCGGCGCTCAGCCCTGGAGCAGGCAGGGCTCCAGCAAGGCGTCGAACGGGCCCCGCTCCGGTACGGGGATCTCCAGGGGCACGGTGGTCGCCAGCGAGCCAAGCCGTACGTACGCGGTGAAGACGTAGGTCTTCTTGCTCTCGATCAGGATGTGCGGCTCGCATCCGGCTGCGCTGATGGTCACGGGGAGCCGGGCGCGGGGGTGATCGTCGTCGATCATCAGCACCGGGTCCTGACGGTCGGGGACGATGGCGGCGAAGACGACCGACCCGCGGAGCTCGGTGAGCGAGAGCGTGGCGCCGGGCCGGCGCAGGTCCGCCTCCAGCACGCCGTCCATGGTCTCCTCCGACGTGGGCGTCCAGTCGGGGCCGAAGCGCAGGCCGACCGCGTCGAGCACCGATGCCGCCGCGCAGTCCCGCTCCCAGATCACCTGGAGGGCGTTGTCCGGCACCACGGTGGCGGGCACCGAACGCTCCACGCCGCCGGCGCGGATGCGGACCGCGTGCACCGCCGACGTCGCCTCGCACCGTGGGGCGCCGTAGGTGAGCGGCATCGACAGCTCGGTGACCCCCGGCGCCACGACCGTGTTCCGCACCTGCGCCTCGACGGTCTCGAACAGCGACGATTCGAGCTGGACCGTGTCGACCGCGATCGGAGCGGGTCCTTCGTTGGCCAGCATGAGGTCGAACTGGTGGCGGACGTCGTAGAGCCGGGTCCGGCCGAGGTGCACCCGCAAGCCATCCGGTTCGGCCGCGACCGTGGTGGTCGGGCGGGCCGTGGTGGGGCTCGCGGCGGGAGCCGGCGGGTCGTCTCCGCTGCAGGCTGCGATCAGCGCGGCCAGGAGCATCGTGACGGCGAGGGCCCAGGCCGGTGCAGGCGCCCGCTCGGACATGGCGCGGACTGTACTTCCGGGCCGCTCAGTTGACGGATGGATCGTCGGGGAAGGGCGCGAACCGGCGGAGAGGGCCCCGTTGGCGGGCGAGCACGCCGCGCCAGAGGTGGTCCGCGGTCTCGGCGAACAAGTCGTCGGCGACGGCGTCGAGCACGAACCACCCGCCGGCCGCCATCTCGGTCTCCAGTTGACCCCCGCTCCAGCCGGAGTAGCCGGCGAAGACCCGCAGGCCGGTCATCCCCGCCGGTGCGTCCAAGGGGTCGCCGTTCAGGTCGACGACCCCGACGTCGTCGTGGAGCGGCCGCCACAGCGGGGACGGATCGCCCCCGGGGCGCCGCCCGAGGCAGATGGCGGCCTCCGTGGACACGGGGCCGCCGACGAACACGACCCGGGGCTCGCTCACGTACGAGGCCCACGCCGGCACGACGTCGTGCACGGCGATCTCGCTCGGCCGGTTCAGCACCACCCCGAGGGCGCCCTCCTCGCCGTGTTCGATCAGGTACACGACGGTGCGGTGGAAGTTGGGGTCGCCGAGCGTGGGTTCGGCGACGAGGAGGCGACCCTGCAGGCTCACGACCCGCCGTCGGCCCCTGTCCGCAGGTCCAGCCCGAACGCATCCCGGAAGCGGTCGAAGTACTCGTCGTCGTCACCAGCCCGGCCCAGGCCGACCCAATCGGCGTCGTCGAGCCGGGCTCGGCGGTCGCCCAGGTCCTCGCCGTAGGCGCACGGGTAGCGCAGCCGGTCGCTCGGGTCGGCGATGGCCCCGGCGATGGTGGTGGCCACCGCCTCGGGTCGGACGTTGGCCTCGATGCCGGCGAGGTAGAACGCGAACATGCGGCGGTACGCGTCGGCGTAGTCGGAGTCGGCCCGCAGATCGGTGTGCTTGGCGAGCAGCGCGGTGCGCGTGACGCCGGGCTCGATGATCCGGACCTTGATGTCCCACGGAGCGAGCTCCTGGGCCAGGTTCTCGCTGAGGCACTCCACCGCCCACTTCGAGGAGGCGTAGACGGCCTGGGCCAGGGCGGCGATGCGGCCCGTGACGGACGAGATGTTCACGATCGTGCCGGACCGGCGCTCGCGCGATCGACGGCAACACCGCCTGCGTGCAGCGGATGATGCCGAAGTAGTTCACGTCGAACACCGCCTTGGCCTCGTCGATGTCGATCTCCTCGACGACGGCGTTCATGCCCACGCCGGCGTTGTTGACCAACACGTCGATGTGGCCTTCGGCGGCGAGGATCTCGTCGATGCCTCTGCGCACCGAGGTGTCGTCGCTCACGTCGATCGCAACGGGGTGCACCTCGGCGCCCGCGTCGGCCGCCATCGCCGCCAGCTTCTCGCCCTTGCCGAGGTCGCGCATCGCCCCGTGGACGGAGTGTCCTGCGGCGGCGAGATGGACGGCGGCGGCCCGTCCGATGCCTGAGTTCGCTCCGGTGACGACGACGACGGCCATGGTCCGAGTCTGGCACCGGTGGAGGGAGCTCCCTCGCGTCCCCGACGGACGCGTCCTGTGCGTGGCGACCCGTCAGGCCAGCGCCCCGGCGATGCGAGCGGCCACCGCGGCGGCGTGGGCGTCGTCGTCGTAGCTCGTCCGGGGCCAGAAGAACCCCCGGAGCCCGTCGCCCTTGGTGCGGGGGACGACGTGGACATGGAGGTGCGCGACGCTCTGGCTGACCACGTTGTTCATGGCGACGAACGACCCCTGGGCACCGAGCGCCTGCGGCAGCGCGGCGGCGATGCGTCGTACCCGCTCGAAGACCGGACCGACATCGGCGGCGGGCAGGTCGACCAGGGTGACCACGTGCGCCCGGGGCACGACCAGGACGTGGCCGGGGAAGAGGGGCCGCACGTCGAGGAACGCCACCACCGCGTCATCGTCGAGGACGATGTGCGCCGGCGCCTCGCCGGCCACGATGCGGCAGAACGGGCACGACGCCATGGCTCGATGGTGCCCGACAGGTCAGCCGACGGTCGACCCCGGGTATCGGAGACCCATGGATCTGCGACCACTGGCCCGTCCGCTCATCAGCGCCATGTTCGTGGCAGGGGGGTTGGATTCCCTCGAACGCCCCGGCCCGAAGGTCGACACGGCCGACGAGGTGGCGACCACCATCGCCGAGACCGTCGGGCTCCCGACCGACACCGAGTTGCTGGTGCGGATCAACGGCGGCGTCCAGGTCGGGGCCGGCCTGCTCATGGCCCTCGGACGCCTTCCTCGCCTGAGCGCCCTCGCCCTGCTGGCCTCGCTCGGGCCCACCACCCTTGCCGGACACCCCTTCTGGGAGATGGAGGATCCCGGCCAGCGCAAGGCGCACCGGCTGCACTTCCTCAAGAACCTCGGCCTGGCCGGCGGGCTCCTGGCGACGATGAGCACGGCGTCGGGGTCGTCCGACGCCGACTGATCCGGGCCCGGACGCGACGAGACCGCCGACATCGCTGCCGGCGGTCCCGCGAAGTCTGCCGTGCGTCAGATGACGCGGACGTTCTGCGCTTCGTCGCCCTTGCGGCCGGGGCCGACGTCGAACTCGACGTTCTGACCCTCGTCGAGCGACTTGTAGCCGTCACCGACGATGTTGGAGAAGTGGACGAACACGTCGTCGCCGTCCTCGCGGGAGATGAAGCCGAAGCCCTTCTCGGCGTTGAAGAACTTCACGGTACCTGTAGCCAAAACAATCTCTTCTCTCATGAAAAACGAAACCGACTCGCCAGATCGACGAACCGGTGCGTTCACGCTACCTCATGTGGCGCGCGATTGCGCCCCTGTCGTCATGGTCGGGTATCCGCGGATCCTCGCACCGGGGGGACCATCATCGGCAGCAGTGCTCGTCCGTTCCCTGGCACGGCCTTCTGACCCCGGAGGAGCTCGTGCCCCGCGTGCCCTGGAGGCTGCATGAACCTGGACCACTCGCCTGCCGTTGTCGCGCCCGGTGGCCCGGCCGAGGACGATCCCGAGGTGCCGCTGCGCACCCAGGTCGTCCTCGACACGTCGGCGCTGGTCGCTGACTCCGAGGGGGTGTTCCACTCGTATCCCGGCGCCGACCTCATCGTGCCGTTGACGGTCGTCGAGGAGCTCGACGGCTTGAAGAAGCGCCTCGACTCGGTGGGCGGCGCCGCCCGTGACGTGTTGCGCCGGATCGAGAAGATCCGGATCGAGGCCGGAGGCGACCTCGAGACACCTCGGCCGCTGCCGGGTGGCGCGACGTTGCGCGTGGCCCTGAACGGGGTGCAGACCAGCCTCCTGCGCGAGCACGGCCTCGACCCCGACAAGCCGGACAACCGCATCATCGGCACCGCCCTCGGGCAACGCTTCGACGGCGGCCCGCACGTCCGGCTGGTGTCGAACGACACCGGTATGCGGGTCAAGGCGGCCACGTTCGGTCTCGATGCCATCGAGCACGATCCCCTCGACGGCGCCGGCCGCGACGACGCCGAGCTCGGGTGGCGCGAGTTCGACGTCGAGCGGGCGTGGTCGACGCCCTCTTCGACGGTGAGGCGGCCACGCCTGCCTCGACCGAGGTCAGCGCCGCCGCTGCGGGTGAACGAGTTCGGCGTGCTCCACGCCGGCAGCCAGTCGGCGCTGGTGCGGCGCCACCACTGGGGCCTCGGGCTGCTCGCCCAGCGACCTGCACGCCTGGGACCTGCGGCCGCGCAACAAGGAGCAGCGCTTCGCCCTCGACCTGCTGCTCGACGACGACGTCAAGGTGGTCGCCCTCGACGGTCCGGCCGGCACCGGCAAGACCCTGACCGCGGTGGCGGCGGGGCTGCAGCAGGTGGTGGAGGAGCGCCGCTACTCCCGCATCTGCGTGTACCGGCCGGTCGTGCCCGTCGGCAAGGCCGAGATCGGGTACCTGCCCGGCACGCTCGACGAGAAGCTCGACCCGTGGATGGCCGCCATCACCGACGCGGTCTACGCCCTGACCAGCTCCGACAACCGCAGCCGGGAGGAGCGCGACCGAGGTGCTCGACGAGATCCGGGCGCGGGGCCAGCTCACCATGGAGTCGGTCACCCACCTGCGGGGTCGCACGCTGCACTCGAGCTTCGTGATCATCGACGAGTCGATGAACCTGTCGCCCCAGGTCGGCAAGACGATCCTCACCCGGATCGCCGCCGATTCGAAGGTCGTCTTCACCGGGGACACCACCCAGATCGACGCCGCGTTCCTGTCCGAGCAGACCAACGCGCTCACCGCCCTCGTCACCGCCTTCGCCGGCCAGGACTGCTTCGGCCACGTCCGGCTCCTCCGGGGCGAGCGCTCCCCGCTGGCCGAGCTGGCCGCCCGCCTGCTCTGACCCGGCGCCGTCGACTCCTCGGCGGAAAACGATCAGTCCTGCCGGATTCCGCCGGCATCGTCCGGTGGATGCCCTCTGGCAGGTCGCCACTGCCATCGGTACGTTCGACCCCAATCGACGCGCGACGGACGGACAGCCCACTCGGTCGTATCGGAACGCGATACAGACCGCACGCATCGCGCCGGCCTCCCCGGAGGTCGGAGGTCGTACACGGCGCGTCGGCACGCGAGCTGGGAGAGGGCATGGACGACACGACACACGTTCCGAGACGAACGGGAAACGGGGTCCGGACACAACTGGATGCGCGGGGCGCCGTGCGTCGGGTACGCCTCACCTGTTCTTCGCGCCGCTGGCCGAGCGCCCGCAGGCCCGGGCCGCGGCGGGAGGCCAAGGCCCCAAGCTCTGCCTGCGCTGCGAGGGCCGGATCCAGTGCCGGGACCTGGCCCGCAACCGGCGGGAGTTCGGCTTCTGGGGCGGCGAGAACGAGGACGAACGCAGCCTGGCCGGCTACCCCGTGCCCAACCCCGTCGGGGCCCGGCGCCGCGCGGCCAGCTGAGGACCCGCACCGTTCCCGAGACCGGCGTACGCGGATCCATCGCCGTCGGGCCGGACATTCGTACCATCAGGGCGTTGCTGACCCCGATCCCGCCGCAGAGGTCGACCGGACGGCGGCGATGCCGCGCCGGGCGACCGCCCGCGCCTCCCCTCGCCCGAGGAGGCGGCCGCCTACCACCCGGCCACGACCTGTTCGTCGCCTTCCTCGACGCGCGTCTCGGAGGCGGCGCTCGGCCGCCCGCTGCGGCCCCGGCTGCAAGCATCACGCCCGCCGGGATGCTCAAGGGCGAGATCGACCTGGTCAAGCTCGAGCTCCCCGCCTACGCCGTCGCCGGGTTGGTGGTCGACCGGTTCGTGGTCCGCGCCGAACACGTGCGGATCATCCCCGGCCTCCCCCCGACGCTCGCCGCCGGTCCCGGTCGGGCTCCGGGCCGTGGTGTCCCAGGCCAACGTCGACCGCTGGACCAAGGACCTCCGCCTGCCGTTCCGCCTCCAGCTCACCGACGAGGGCGTGGTCACCACCACCGGGCATCGGCGGCATCCGGGTGAGCGAGGTCCTCACCGACCCCGACATCGTCGGCGGGTTCCTGCGCCTCCGAGCCGCAGCGAGCATCGCTGCTCGGCGTGCCGACGCCGCTGGTGCGGTTCCTGCGCGGCTACCTCCCGCTGCCCCCGCTACCCCGCAGCGCGTGCTCGAGGCGCGTCGAGCCGGCCGACGGCGAGCTCACCCTCACGCTTCCGGATCGACGACGCTTCCAGCCAGCGCTCACCCCCGACGTCACCCGGCGCATGCGCCAGCTGCTCAACCTCCCGCTGCCCGGGTCTGCGCTGACGCGGCCGACGGGGATCCACCACGCCGCCGGGTCACCGCTCCCTACGCTCGGTGCCACCGGGCACGAGCGCCGACCGGTCGCAGAAACGGGGGCCACGACGGTGCGACGCACGCCGATCTACGGACTCGACATCGAGACCGACACCACGGTCGACGGCCTCGACCCCAGCGTGTCCCGCATCGTGGCCGTGGCGCTGTCCACCGGCGGTGTCGACGAGCTGTTCGACGGCCCCGAGGACGAGCTCCTCCTCGGCCCTCGACGAGCGCCTGGCCGAGCTCGAGCCCGGCGTGCTCACCACCTGGAACGGGTCGGCGCCTTCGACCTGCCGTTCATCGCCGACCGGGCCCGGCCCGCTGGCGGCTCCGGCTCGGCCTGCAGATCGTGGCCGACCCCCGCATCCGGCACCGTCACGACCCGCTCCCGGGCCACGACCACTGCTACCGGGCGGCGTGGTACGGGCACGGCCACCTCGACGCCTACCGCCTGTACCGCGACGACGTGGGCCGGCCCTGCGCATCTCCTGCTCGCTCAAGTCCATCGCCCGGTTCGTGGGCCTGGCCCCGATCGAGGTCGACCGCGAGCGCATCCACGACCTGTCGCGGGAGGCGCTCCACGCCTACGCCGCGTCCGACGCCCGGTTGGCGCGGGTGCTGGCCGAGCGACGGTGGGCGACGGCCACCCGGCGCATCGACCACGTCGCCTCGCCGGCACTTCAACACGCCGGCTGACCCGGCGCAGCCGGCCCCCGGTCGTCACACTAGCCGGGGACGAGATCGGCCAGCCGCCCGCCGGGTCTCGGGCGACATGCTCGGCCCAGTCGTAGACCGACGCGCCGATCGCCCCGGTGTCCTCGACCGCCCGCCGCAGGCCGACCAGGTCGGCCGGCGTGGTCTCGTCGCCGATGCCGCCGATGAGGTGCACCACGGCGTCGGGCCGGCCGAGGTTGTTGCGCATCCGACGGGTCGACTCCTCCGTGTAGCGGTACGAGTCGCGGTAGCCCGAGGCCACGGACCGGAACGTCCAGTACGCCATCGGGAGCCAGACGTCGTAGTCCGCCACGATCGAGCGCCACGGCAGGTCGGGCCAGTACGCCGGGTTGATCACCTCCAACTGGACCGGCGGGGGGACGATGGCGCCCAGGGCCTCGCCGGGCCGCGGGCGTCGTCGAGGCGGTCCGACAGCTCCACCAACCGCCTCGACCGCTCGGCGACGTCGGTCACGGCCTCGATGTACTCGATGTCGACCGCCACGCCGTCGAAGCGGTGGCCGAGGGCGTCGAAGCGGGCGATGGCGAGGAGGTGGTCGAGGTCGGCGTCGACGTCCTCGAAGCAGCGGGAGGTACCACCCCACGACGTGCATGCCGCGGGCATGGGCTCGCATGCAGGATCTCCGCCACCAGACCCTCGTCGAGCAGCAGTCCGGCGGCCCGATCGTCGAGACGGGACGCCTGCAGGTACAGCGTCTCGACGCCGGCGGCGGCGAAGTCGTCGATCGACGCCGGCGTCGACCGCCGGGGAGGCGCCGGCCGCCTGGTAGGCGGGGTCGAAGTCGAAGGCGTCGACCCACGTGCCCAGTCCCTGGTACGCCGCCGTGGTGCGCGGGTGTCGCCGGGGTGACGCAGCAGCTCGAGGGCAGCGGATGCCTCCGCGCCTCGGTCCTCGCCGTCGGAGGCGCCGTCGAGGACGAGACGAGCCGCGAAGCCGATCAGGAACACCACGACGCACGCGATCCAGAAGGCGCGTGGCATCGGGCGCATGGGCGTCAGTGCAGGGCGAGTTCCTGCCCGGGCCAGAATTCACCCAGGTGCTCGGCGAACGCCGACGACGCCGGGCTCTCGGCGTCGAGCGCAGTGAGCGCCCCCCGGACGACGGCGGCGTAGAACTCCTCTCCTTCCGCCGGCGCCTTGCGCTGGCGGCCGAGCTCGCTGCGCCGGCTCAGCATGCTGGCCACCTGGTGGAAGGCGTGCACGTGGTACTCCACGTCCTCCACCGTCAGCTCCTGCTCCCAGAGGAAGCAGTCGTCCCGGGATGCGGCGACCGTTTCCCACTCGGTGAGGAAGCGGTCGAACGCCGCGCAGACCTCGGGAGTCGAGAAGCATTCGTCCGGGGCCAGGGCTCCGAGGGCGTCGACGATGCGTCGGGCGTAGCCGAGCCACGCCGAGGCGCTCTCCCGAGAGACCGGGCCGATCACGACTCGCATCTGTCCGAGGCTACGCGCAGGGAGGTCGCTGCTGTCCACTACCCGACCGCGAATCGGTCGCGGAGCTCGAACTTGAGCACCTTGCCGGTCGGGTTCCGGGGCAGCGCCTCGACGATCTCGAGCTGCTCGGGGGTCTTCTGCTTGGCCAGCCCGTTCTCGACGGTGAAGGCGAGGATGTCGTCGAGGGTGGGGGGGCGCTCGGGATCGCGCGGGCACGACCACCGCGCAGACCCGCTCGCCGGTGCGGTCGTCGGGCAGGCCGACGACGGCGGCGTCCGCCACGGCCGGGTGGGCGAAGAGGAGGTCCTCGACCTCCTTGGCCGAGATGTTCTCCATGTTCCGGATGATGATGTCCTTCACCCGGCCGGTGATCATCACGTTGCCGTGGTCGTCGAAGCGGCCGAGGTCGCCGGTCCGGAAGTAGCCGTCCTCGTCGAACGCCTCGGCGTCCTTGGAGGCGTCCACGTAGCCGCGCATGAGCATCGGCGCCTTGAGGCGGATCTCGCCCTCCTGGCCCGGGCCCGCGGGCTCGCCGTCGACGGTGACGAGCCGGAGGTCGGTGTCGAGCACCGGCTTGCCCTCGGTGTCGGCCAGCTCCACGTCGCTGTCGTGGACCGACGCCATGGTGACGATGGGCGCTTCGGTCATGCCGTAGCCGGAGACGATGCCGACGCCACCCAGCTCGGCCTTGATGTCGTGATGGAGCTTCGGGGGTTTCGGGGCGCCCCCGCCGATGTAGGCCCGGGCGTGCGGGAACAGCGGCGCGGACTCGGGGTGGTTCCGTTGGTAGGCCAGGTACGCCATGTGGAACGGCGTGCCCGCGCCGGCGAGCGTGACGCCGTTGGCGGCGAGCAGGGGAGGGGTGGTCTCGGCGTCGAACGCCTCGACCACGATCATGGTGCAGCCGTAGCGCATGGCGCTGAAGACGTAGACCGCACCGGCGATGTGGGTGAACGGGAACACGCAGCCGACCCGATCGTCCTCGGTCACCGCGAGCGCCTCGCACATGCCGCGCGCGGCCGCGTCGATGGTCATGTCGGTGTGCTGCGCCCCCTTCGGGTCGGCCGTCGTCCCCGACGTGTAGTAGTACCAGCGGACCGGGAGATCGGCGGGGTCGTCCGGTGCGTCCGGGGCCGGCGGCAACCGCTGCCGGGTCGCCCTGCGGCAGCTGCGCGGTCGGCGACGAGCACGTCGAGGCCGTCCTGTTCGGCGGCGATGTCGTGGGCCATGGCGGCGAAGTCGAAGTCGCGCCAACGCGGCGGCACGATCAGCAACCGCGACCCGGCCTGCGCGGTGATGAACCCGACCTCACGGCGGCGGTAGATGGGCAGGATGGGATTCTGGATCGCGCCCAGGCGGCTGAGCGCGGCCACCAGCACCAGCGACTCGAGCCAGGTGGGGAGCTGCCAGCTGACGACGTCGCCGGCGCCGATCCCCAGGCCGTGGATGCCGGCCGCCGCGGTCTCGGCCTGGTCGCGGTACTCGGCGAAGGTCAGCTGTCGGCCGTGCTCGTCGACGGCCGCGATGGCCTCCGGCGTGGCCTGCGCCCGGTGCTCGACCAGCTCCCACAGCGTGCGTCCCTCGACCATGTCCCTGCTCCCCGGTGTCGAACGTCGTCGGCGGCCCTGATCTGACGCCGCGTCAGATCCGAGCATAGGCAGCGGCCGGTCCGGCCGGGGGTGGGGGAGCGGCGGGTCAGTACGGGGGATCGAGGATGTTGGTGAGTTCCTCGACGATCTCGGCCTCGGTCTGGTCGAGGACCATGGCGACGACCCGGATGATGGTGAGCAGGCCGAGCCACAGACCGAACATGGCGTCCTCGACGCCCTCGCGCGTGATGAGCGCCTCGACCGAGGGGCGGATCCCGCCCGCCGTGGCGGCGGCCATGGTCATGGTGTCGGTGAGCAGTTCGATGCGGTCCTCGGGCACCGTGCCGTCGAGGGCCAGTCGGCTCAGCAGGTCGGGGGCGACGAGGGCCTCGTCGGTGGTGTGCACCATCCGCCGCAGCACGATGGCGCCGGCGTCGAGCAGTCCGTCGCCGACGGTGATGGCGTTGTGGTCCATGATGGCGGCCTGCAGGACCTGGGCCGCGGCCTGACCGTCGGCCTCGATGACCTGGCGTTCGAGGGCCTCGCGGAGCGCGACGTGGAGTTCCATCCCGGCGACGCTAACGGCCGGTGACCGGGTTCCGGTGGGGTGGGACGCTCAGTCGGCGGTGGTCGCGCCGACGGCGCCCTCGGCGGTGGTCACGGCCCAGCGCAGGTCGGCCTTGCCGGCCGGCGAGCGCTCGATGCGGTCGACCAGGACCAGGTGGCGGGGGAGCTTGAAGCCGGCGAGGTGGCTCCGGCAGTGGTCGGCGAGATCGTCGAGCGTGGGCACGGTGCCTGGGACCGGCTGCACCACCGCACACACCGCCTTGCCCCACCGCTCGTCGGGGACGCCGACGACCAGCACGTCGTAGACGGTCGGGTGGGCCTTGAGCACCGCCTCGACCTCTTCGCCGTGGACCTTCTCGCCGCCGGTGTTGATGGTGGCGGAGTCGCGCCCGAGCAGTTCGATGGTGCCGTCGGCCCCGACCCGGGCGAGGTCGCCGGTGATGAGCCAGCGCCGGCCGTCGATCGTGACGAAGGTGCGGGCCGTCTTGTCGGCATCGTTCAGGTAGCCGAGCGGCAGCCGGCCGGTGCGGGCGACCCGGCCGGTCTGCGGCGAGCCGGGCGGCAGCGGCCGGTCGTCGTCGCCCAGGACCACGGTGGTGTCGTCCATGGGCTGGAACTGCGCCACCCCGCGGGCGGCGCGGATGTCGTCGGCCGTGAGCCGTGAGCTGCCCTGGGCGCCGGCCTCCGAGGAGCCGAAGCCGTCGGTGAGGACGATGTCCGGGAACGCCTCGGCGATGCGGGTCTTGAGGGCCGCCGACATCGGCGCGCCGCCGTTGGAGATGGCGAAGAGCGTCGACGCCTTCCACCGCCCGGGATGCGGCGACCCAGGCGTCGATGACCGGCCGGCCGACGGCGTCGCCGATCACGGTGATCATGTGGGCGCCCTCGGCATCGACGGTGTCCCACACCAGCTCCGGGTCGAGCGGGCCGCGCGGGAGGATCGACTTCCCGCCGGCGATGCAGAGCATGAGCGTCACCCACGACCCGGCGGCGTGCATGAACGGCGCCAGCAGCATGGCGTTGAAGGCGTCGACGATGCGATCGGGCAGCTGGGCGAGCTCGGTGATCGGCCCGGTCATGCGGGTGGGGTCACCGCCGCCGAGGCAGGCGAAGAACGCGTCCTCCTGGCGCCACACCACGCCCTTGGGCAGGCCGGTGGTGCCACCGGTGTAGAGGATGTAGTGGTCGTCGCCGCTGCGGGCGATGGCGGGTCGATCGGGACCGGCGGCGGCGATGGCGGCGTCGTAGTCGGCGCCCATCTCCACCGTGTGGCGCACCGACGGCACCTCGGGCAGCACCGCTCGGAGCGGTTCGGCGAAGTGCGGTTCGTGGAACACCACGGTCGGCGCGGCGTCGGCCAGGAGGTGGCGCAACTCGTTCTCGACGTACCGGAAGTTGACGTTGACCGGCGTGGCGCGCACCTTGTACGCCCCGAGCATGGCCTCGAGATACTCCGGCCGGTTCTCGAGGTAGAGCGCCACCCGGTCACCGGGCTCGACCCCCAGGGCCGACAGGTGGTTGGCGACGCGGTTGGCGTTCTCCTCGAGCTCGGCGTAGGTCCGCCGCCCGGTGCCCTCGTCGCCGGCGCCGAAGATGACCAACGCCGTGCGGTCGGCGGCGTCCTTCTCCCGCAATGTGTCGACGGCCATCTCCCACAGGTCGGCGAACGCGGTGGTGGGCGGGACGGCCATGGCGGCGATGGTAGCGATCGACCTGACGTCCGTGTCAGGGTCCGGTGAAAGGTACACGAAAGAACTGTTCACAGATGAATCATTTGTCTGTACAGTGAATCGCCGATGGAGCCGCACCGCCTCCCGATCGGTCGCCACGTCGGCCGGGCCCACAAGTTCATCCGCGCCTGGGCCGACGGCCTGCTCGCCCCCCACGACGCCACCGTCACCGACTGGATCGTGCTGTTCCACATCGCCAACGCCGCCGAGCCCGGACTCAGCCAGTCCGAGGTCGCCACCTTCGCCGACATGGCGTCTTCCGGCCTCGTGCGCTACGTCGACCGCTTCGAGGAGCACGGCTGGGTCGAGCGCCACCGTGACCCGGAGGACCGGCGGGTCACCCGTCTCGTGCTCACCGCCGCCGGCCACCGCCGGCTCCATGACCTGGGCACGGTGATGCACGCTGCCGACGAGCAGCTGCGGTCCCAGCTCAGCGCCGACGAGCAGCGGGTGCTGACCCGTGCCCTCGACACGCTGTTCGACTTCGCGCTCCGCGAGCTCCGACGGCACCCACCCCGAACCACAGGAGGCGGAATGACCGCTGCCACGACCGCGACCGATCCCCCCGGCACCTCGCGCGACGACGACCTCGTCATCGAGACCCACGAGCTCACCAAGGTCTACCCCGGCGGGGTGCGGGCGGTCGACGAGCTCGACCTCGCCGTCCACCGCGGCGAGATCTTCGGTCTCCTCGGCCCGAACGGCGCCGGCAAGACCACCACGGCCGGCATGCTCACGACCCGGGTCATCCCGACCAGCGGCACCGCCCTGGTCGGCGGCGTCGACGTGGTCGCCCAGCCCGCGCCGAGGCCAAGCGGCTGATCGGCGTCGTCCCCCAGACCAACACGCTCGACCGATCGCTCACCGTCCGGGAGAACCTGTACTTCCACGGTCGCTTCTTCGGCATGGACGCCGAAGCACGTCGCGGGCCGAGGCCGACCGGCTGCTCGACCAGTTCCGCCTCACCGACCGAGCCGACGCACAGGTCCTCGCCCTGTCCGGCGGCATGGCCCAGCGGCTCATGGTCGCCCGGGCGGTCATGCACCGGCCGTCGATCCTGTTCCTCGACGAGCCCACCGCCGGACTCGATCCCCAGAGCCGCATCGCGCTGTGGGAGGTCCTCGACGAGCTCCACACCGACGGCCAGACCATCCTGCTCACCACGCACTACATGGAGGAGGCCGACCAGCTCTGCGATCGGGTCGCCATCATCGACCAGGGCCAGATCATCTCGCTCGACACGCCGAGCGGGCTCAAGCGCTCGGTCGGCGCCGATTCCGTCGTCCGGGTCTCGGCCGACGAGGACCTCGACCGGCTGGCCGCAGGCGCTGCGTGCCGAGATCCCCGGGCCGACGACGCCACCGTGCACGACGGCGCCGTGCTCCTCGCCGTCAACGGCACGCGCCGGCGTGCTGCCGGCCGTCGTGCAGATCGCCGAACGGCCGGCATCGCCGTCACCGACCTCTCCGTCCGCGAGACCACGCTCGAGGACGTCTTCATCACCCTCACCGGCAAGGACCTGCGCGAATGACCACCACCGACGCGCCCCCGCCGGCGCCACCACCCCGGAGCCATCGAGTCGTCGCCAGTCGGCGGCCTTCCGCGCCCTGCTGCTGCGCGACCTGACCGTGCTGCGCAAGAACCTGCGCGAGTTCATCCCCCGCACCGTCCTGCAGCCCCTGCTGCTGGTCTTCGTGTTCACCTACGTGTTCCCGAAGATCGGCCAGGGCATCGGCGGCGGCGGGGCATCGGCCGAGATCTTCTCGACCCTGCTCGTCGCCGGCGTCGTCGCCACCTCGATCCTGTTCCAGGGGATCCAGGCCGTGGCTCTTCCGTTGGTCCAGGAGTTCGGTTACACGCGGGAGATCGAGGACCGCGTGCTCGCCCCGCTCCCCGTGTCGCTGGTCGCCGTCGAGAAGATCGTGGCCGGCGCGCTGCAGTGCCTGCTCGCCGGCCTCATCGTGTTCCCGATCGCCGCGTTCGTGCCCGCCACCGACATCCGCCTCGACGTGAACTGGCCGGTGCTGGTCACGCTGATCCCGCATCGCCTGCGTCATGGCCGGCGCGCTCGGGCTCATGTTCGGCACGCTCTTCGAACCCCGCACCGTGCCGATGCTGTTCGGCGTCGTCGTGATCCCCATCACCTTCCTCGGCTGCACCTACTACACGTGGCGGTCGCTCGAGGCGATCCGGTGGCTGCAGATCGGCACGCTGGTCAACCCGCTCGTGTACATGTCCGAAGGTTGCCGGGCCGCGCTCACCAAGGTGCCGCACATGAGCCTGCTGGTCATCTACCCGGTGCTGCTCGGCTTCACCGCGCTGTTCGCCTGGCAGGGCATCCGGGGCTTCACCAAGCCGCGTCATCGACTGATCGGAGGCGGTCGGGGTTCGGCTCCGCGTCCGCGGCGGGCGGTAGCGTCGGCAGCGATGGCCCCGCCCACCACCGCTGCGGCCACGACACTGCGGCCGAGCCTGAAGCGCAACGCGCCGGGCACCCGCAACGAGCGGGAGCTGTGGGATGCCGGCCACGCCGTCGTGATCGGCCTGGACGAGGTCGGCCGGGGAGCATGGGCCGGCCCTCTCACCCTGGGGGCCGTCGTGATCCCGAGGGACAAGCGGCTGACGAAGGTGCGCGATTCGAAGCTCCTGACGCCGGCCGAGCGCGAGGTCATGTTCAGCCGGATCATCGAGTGGTGCGAAGCCTGGGGCGTCGGCCACGCCACCCACGAGGAGTGCGACGAGCTCGGGATGTCCGCGGCGCAACGCCTCGCCGCGGCCCGGGCCATCGAGGCCACCGGCACCAGCCCCGACCGGGTCCTGCTCGACGGGAACTGGGACTTCGTCGGCGGCGGCGCCGTCCCCACGAGCGCCGTCCGCAAGATCGTCAAGGGCGACGCCACCTGCCTCTCGATCGCCGCCGCCTCGATCGTGGCCAAGGTCACCCGCGATCGCATGATGCGCGAAGCAGCCGACGATCATCCGTGGTGGAGCTTCGAGACCAACAAGGGGTACCCGTGCCCCCGGCACAAGGTCGCCCTGGCCGGCATGGGACCCTCCGCCATCCACCGCCGCAGCTGGGTCTTCATGGACCACCTCCCCTGGCCCGGGGCGGTCCGCGCGCGTGCCCCTGCACCTCCGCGGTGACGAGAACCAAGGGACCCTGTTCGGATGACCGCCCCCGACTCCGGCTCAAACCCGCGGGGCGTCCTCGACGACCTGCGTGAGATGCGGCTGCCTGCCGCGGAGTGGAGCCGCATCGAGACCGAGGTGCGCCACCTGTGCGACGCTGCGGCCGGCGGCGTCGATGTCGACCAGGAGGTGACCCAACTCGTCTTCGAGGCCCGGGTGCAGCGGCGCTTCCAGGGCGGCCGTCGGGCGGGGACCCTGCCCCCGACCAAGCAGACGACGGCCCTGCCGTGGGTGGGCCTGGGTTGCGGTGCGCTCGTGCTGGCCGTCGGGGGTGCGCTGGGCGGCGGACCGGTGCTCGTCGCCGTCGCCCTGCTCGGGCTGTTCGTGTTCGGGATCGCGCTGGCCGGTTCCCGCGTGGCGCACCGGCGCCGGGAGGACGATCCGGGCTCGGCCGCCGCGGTCCCGACGTCCATTCCGCCCGGCCTCGACGAGCTGGTGCAGCGCCTCCGCCGCCGGTCCTGACGGGACCGCGGTCTGGCGGCCGACCGCCGCGTGAGGCGACTGTCGGCCGGGGGCGGGGCACCGGTACCGTCTCGGCATGGACCGCCGCCGGCTCCGCCCTGCGCTCGTGCTCTGCGCCTGGACGTTCTTCGTCTGGACCACCCGCATCCGCAACATCTGGACCGATGACTCGCTGACCACCGGCGGGCAGGCGTGGCGCACGGCGCTGTCGCTCAGCTTCACCGCCTTCGCCGCTGCGGTCGTGGTGCTGTGGGTCCGCGCCCGCCAGGACCGGCATGCGGTTCCGTCCTCGGCCGCCGTGCTCGTCCGCGCCTTCGCCGTGTGGACGACCGGCGTGTGGGTCCTGCGGGGGGTGCAGATCGGCGCTGCCGACCACGAGGTGGCGTTCAAGGCCGTCCACACCGTGCTGGCCGTGGTGTCGATCGCGCTGGCCTGGTGGGCCGACCGAGCCGTCCACGCGTCCCCCGCCACCCCCACCCCCTCGCGTCTGGACGTCGGTTCGGACCAGGTGGCGACGAATGTGACGTCCAGAACGGAGATGTCGGGCTGATCTCGAACGGGATGTCGCGCTGACCGGGCTCAGGAGCCGGCGGCGAGCGCCACGTCGAGGGCCAGCGTCAGGCACCGGCAGCCGCCGCCGGCCTTGAGGAACTCGTCCACCGGGCACACGACGACGTCGAAGCCCCACTGCTCGAGGATGCGACCGACCCGGGGCGGGCAGGCCGGCATGACGATGATCCGGCCCACGACCACCGAGTTGGCGCAGAAGGCCAGCGCCTCGTCGTCGTGCAGCCACAGCGGCTCCGGCACCAGGGCTTCCACCACGGCCACGCCGTAGCGGTCCCACCCCAGCGGGGCGCACATGGCGTGGCGCTCGTCGAGCGGACAGAACGTCAGGTCGAGGTGGTAGAGCCGCTCGTCCACGAGCTCGATCGTGCGCACGGGCACGTCGAGCAGCCGGCTGAGGTCTGCCGCCGCCGCCACGTCGGAGCGGGGCCGGTACCCCGAGAGCAGCACGCCCGCGAAGGGCAGGGCGTCGCCGGCGCCCTCGTGCGCGATGGCCGTCGGCAGGCGGCGCACCTCCCAGCCGGCCTGCTCGAACCACGTCGCGAACACGTCGGTCTCCCGTTGGCGCTGGACGTGGCGGAAGTGCGACGGCACGAACACCCGGCGACGGCGCGTCGAGCAGGCCGGCATTGGCGGTGAAGACGAGGTCGGGGACCCCCTCGGGCTGGTCGATGGTCTCCACCGTCGCGCCGGCGTCGAGCAGCGCCCGGCGCAGGGCCTCCCACTGGCCCAGCGCGACGTCGACATCGACCCGGATCTCCTCGTGCATCCAGGGGTTGATCTCGTAGAGGACGCCGAAGTGCTGCGGGGGACAGAGCAGGAAGCGGTGCCCCCACGCCAGCTCGCCCGCCGGGTTCGTCTCGGTCATCGATCGAGCAGGTGGTCGGCGAGCTGGCGGACGAAGACGCCGATGTCGGTCACGATGCCGACGGCCTGGTGCGATCCGCGATCGGCCAGCTTGGTCACGACCGCCTGGTTGATGTCGACGCAGAAGGTCTCGACGCTGGCGGGCAGGACGTTGCCGGTGGCGATGGCGTGCAACGTGGTGGCCAGCATCAACGCCACCTGGACGCCACCGCGGCCGTCGGGGCCCCGACCGGCCTGCACCTGCTCGCGCATGGCGTCGGCCGCAGCGGCGACGTCGGTCATGGTGTCGGGGAGGGGGCCGTCGTCGCGGATCGACCCGCCGAGCACGAACGGCACGCCGGCTCGTACGCAGGCGTGCATCACGCCTCCCGTGACGTAGCCCGCCTCCACGGCCGCCGCGATGGATCCATGCCGGCGGACCTCGTTGATGACCCGCACGTGGTTGGAGTGGCCGCCCTCCACGGGGACGCCGTCGACGACGCCGACGCCGAGCGAGGTCCCCAGCACGTTCGACTCGAGGTCGTGGGTGGCGAAGCCGTTACCGGTGAAGAGGCAGTCGATCCACCCGGCGGCGACGAGGGCGGCGATGTCGGGGCCGGCGCCGGTGTGGATCACCGCCGGTCCGGTCACGAGCAGGATGCGGTCCCCGATGTCGTGGGCAGCCCGCATCCGCTCGGCGACCTGGCGGATCAACAGGCCCTTGGGCTTCTCCGAGGACACCTCCGAGTTCATGAACTCGAACCCGCCGGCGCCGGCCGGCCGCTCCGGGGGCCGGACCCGGACACCCTCGCGCCCCACCACGATCCGGTCGCCCCGCCGTACCCGGTGCATGGGGATCGTTCGCGCCGCGCCGTCGGCGTCGACGACGAGGCCGCAGTCCATCTCCGGGTTGGGCACGGCGTGCCAGGTGCCGCCGACGAGCACGTCGGTCTCGAGGTTGGTGGTGGAGTGGAACCCGAGCGGGAACACGCCGTCGGCGTCGGCTTCGACCAGCACCGCCTCGGAGTGTTCGACCCGGTTGGCGCCGTGGACGCGGAGGTCGTCGAGCAGCGCGTCGAGGACGTCGTCGTCGGCCGTGACCGCGATGCGGGCCGTCGACGGGTCCTTGTTGGTCTTGCCGATGGCCACGTCGACCAGCTCGTAGTCGGCTCCGGCGTCGAGCACGGTGTCGAGGATCTTGGCCAGGATGAGCGAGTCCACGATGTGGCCGCTGACCTCGATGGTCTCGGTGCGCGTGCGTCCCATGGCGCCCATCTTCTCGCACCACCCGCACCCGACGCGCCGCTTCGATCCGTCAGCGGGCCGGCGGATAGCATCCGGCTTCCCATGGGACAGAGCGTGACCGTCATCGAGAAGAAGTCCTCGAACCCGGAAGTCCTGCGGTTCGAGATCAACCGCAGCCTGACGGGGATGGGTCACGAGCGGTACCGGTCCCTCGACGACATCGTCCTCGCCCGTCCGGTCGACGTGCTGGCCCGCCGCCTCCTCGAACACGGCGGCGTCGACGGCGTCCACGTGAACTCGTCGATGATCACCGTCGACCTGGCGGGCGGCAGCACGGGGCAGGGGCTCCGCGAGGTCATCGAGAACCTGTTCCGCTTCTACGGCGACGAGGTCCCGGCCGAGGACGCCGAAGTCGACGGGCCGCCCACCGACGAGGTGGCGCTCCCCGACGCCGCGGTCGCTCCGGAGCTGGCCGGCGACGTGGAGGCCGAGCGGGAGGGCACCCTGGCCGAGGCCGACGACGTGCCGAAGGGTGCGGACACGTCATCCGCCGTCGAGTGACGTCCCAGCTGCCACACTCGGGATCGTGAGCGCCTCGGCCTGGCAGGCCGTCCTCGACCGCATCGACGACGCCGCGGCCGTCGCCGGGATCGACCCGGGCATCCACCGCATCGTCCGGCATGCCGAGCGGATCCTCGAGGTGTCGGTGCCGATCGAGCGCGACGACGGGTCGGTGGAGGTGTTCACGGGCTGGCGCATCCACCACAACACCGTGCGGGGCCCGGGCAAGGGCGGGATCCGGTTCCACCCCGAGGTCGACGTGGACGAGGTCCGGGCGCTGTCGGCCCAGATGACCATCAAGACCGCGGTGTGCGGGCTGCCCTTCGGTGGCGCCAAGGGGGGCGTGCGTTGCGATCCGTCGTCGTTGAGCCTGCGCGAGCTCGAGCACCTCACCCGTCGCTACGCCAGCGAGATCTCGCCCCTGCTCGGCCCCGACCGCGACGTTCCGGCGCCCGACGTCAACACCGACGGGCGGGTCATGGCCTGGCTGCTCGACACGATCCAGATGACGGCCGGCGGGGTCCACATCCCGGGCCTGGTCACCGGCAAGCCGTTGTCGGTGGGCGGTACTCGCGCCCACGCCGGCGGAACGGCCAGCGGCGTGGTGGTCTGCGCCCGCGCCGTGTTCGAGGCGCTGGAGATGACCATGCCCGGCCGGCGCGCCGTCATCCAGGGGTTCGGCAAGGTGGGCGGCCCGCTGGCCTACCTCCTCCAATCGGCCGGCATGCGCGTCATCGCCGTCAACGACGTCACCGGCGCCGTGGTGAACGAAGGCGGCCTGGACGTCGGCGCGCTGTCCGACCACGTGAAGGCCACCGGCGGCGTCGCCGGGTTCGCCCTCGGCGAGGCCATCGACCCGGTCGCCATGTTCGAGCTGGAATGCGAGCTGTTCGTGCCCGCCGCGCTGGGTGGGGTCATCGATGCCGACGTCGCCGAACGGATGCATGCCGCCGTGATCGTCGAGGCGGCCAACGGCCCCACGCTGCCGTCGGCGGATCCGGTCTTCGACCGCCGGGGGATCACCGTGGTACCCGACGTGCTCGCCAACGGTGGCGGTGTGACCGCGTCGTACTTCGAGTGGGCCCAGGCCCGCCAGGGGTACCCGTGGGACCTGGGCACCGTGTCCGACCGGCACCACGAGGTCATGAGCGAGGCCTTCGCCGACGTGTGGTCCGCCAGCCGGCGATGGGACGTCAGCCTGCGCCGGGCCGCGTACGCCCTGGCCCTCGAGCGGGTTGCCGCCACCATGGAGGCGCGTGGCATCTTCCCCTGATCCGGGATGATCGACGGCAACCCACCACCGGAAAATCGCCGGGGATCGCGATCGGAAACCGAACGCGATCCGCAGCGATTTTCTCGGTTGGTGATGCTGCTCGGTGCCATCGTCCTGGTGGTCCTCGGGGTCGCCGTGGTCGGCCTCGCCGTCGTGGTCCGCGACGACGGCGGCCCCCGGCGCATCGTGGTCGATGCCGTCGACCCGGTCGCTCCCGTGGCGCTCCCCGACGGCGACCTGCTCTATGCCGAGCGCACGACGGGCCGGGTCGTGCGGTCCACCAGGGGTGGGGACACCAGCACCGTCACCATCGTCCCCGCGCTGCGCACCGACGGCCAGCGGGGGCTGCTCGGTCTCGCCGTGCGTGGGCGGGCCGGGGGCACCGAGGTCTACGGGGCCTGGACCCGCGCGTCGGACAGCCGGTTGGTGGTGGGGAGGATCGACCCCGGCGCCGAGTCGGTGGTGTGGGAGGGGCCGGTCAGCACCGACCTGGCCACCGGGGGCACGCTGGTGTTCCGGGGCGATGACCTGCTGATCGGTGTCGGCGAGCTGCAGGACCCGGCAGCGGTCGACGATCCGACGACCCCGAACGGCAAGGTGCTGGCTCTCGACCCGGCCGGTCCCGCGGACCAGCAGCCGACGGTGGTGCAGGGCGGTTGGCACAACCCGTTCGCGCTGACCGTCGTGGGCGACGACGTGTGGGTCGTCGACAATGCACCCGGCCCGGAAGCGGAGCGGGTGGCGAGGATCGCCCCGGACGGGTCGGCGACGGTCGCCGCGCTGGACGGCAAGCGGGCGCCGTCGTCGCTGGCGGTGCTCCCCGACGGCGACCTGGCCCTGTGCGGGTACGTGTCCACGGTGGTGGAGCGGATCCCGGTCCCGTCCGATGGGGTGGCGGCGCCGGACGGGACGATCGGGCCGCCGTGCGCCACCGGCGTGGCCGTCCTGGCGGACGGGTCCATGGTCACCACCACCACCGACGCCGTGTGGCGGGACCCGACGCCGACCTGACGGAGACCGGTTGACGGTGATCGAACGCGTGTTCGATACTGGCCGGCATGGGTCATGCGGAGGCGTCCTCGGAGCTGGAGACGGCGCCGGCCGCGCCCCGCATCGTCGACGTCGGCCTCGTCTCGCGCATTCGGCCCACCACGTTGGCCGGGACCCAACGCCTGCCCGTGCTGCCGGCGCTCGAACCGCTGGTGCCGGGGGCCGGGTTGCGTCGCGGGTCGACCCTGGCGATCGACGGCCCCGCGGCCACCTCGCTGGCCCTCGCCACGGCGGCGGCCGCATCCCAGGACGGATCCTGGGTGGCGGCGGTGGGCTTCCCGTCGCTGGGCCTGCTCGCCGCCGCCGAGCTCGGCATCGCGCTCGAGCGCTTCGTCCTCGTGGCCTCCCCCGACACCGAACCGGGGCCCACCAACGAAGAGGCGGTGTGGGCGTCGGCGGTGGCGGCGCTGGTGGACGCCTTCGAGGTCGTGCTCGTCCACGCCACCCACCGGGTGAAGGCGCGTGACGGCCGCCGACTGGCCGCCCGCACCCGCGAGCGGGGTGCGGTGCTGGTCCAGGTGGGCTCGTCGGCCTGGCCGGAGGGCGCCGACGTCACCTTCGCCGTGACCCACGCCGCGTGGGAGGGGCTGGGGGAGGGGCACGGGCACCTCCGGGCCCGCCGGGTCACGGTCGAAGGCGGCGGTCGGCGCGAGGCCTCCCGTCCTCGCCGGACCGAGCTGTGGCTCCCCTCCGTCGACGGTGCCGTCGAGCCGGCGCACCCCGAGCCCGTCCCGCTGCGGGCCCGAGGCGCCTGAGGCCGTCGTGGCGCTGCTCCGCCCCGAACGCGTCCAGCCGGTGGGCCCGGTCGCCGACGAACCGGTGCGGACGATGGCGGTC
This sequence comes from uncultured Acidimicrobiaceae bacterium, assembly GCA_963811245.1. GTDB lineage: Bacteria > Actinomycetota > Acidimicrobiia > Acidimicrobiales > Salinilacustritrichaceae > Salinilacustrithrix. Next base: position 37,496 of record CAWEQL010000013.1, on the reverse strand, counting down.
TGGGTGCCCGACTGGCCGCTCGTCGCCGCCGGCGTCCCCGCCGAGGAGCCCGCCGCCGTGTTCGTCGCCAACCGGGTCGTCGCCTGCAACGCGGCGGCGCGTGCCGCCGACGTCCGGCGTCACATGCGTCGTCGCGAGGCCCAGGGCCGGTGCCCCTCGCTGCTGGTGCTCGACCACGATGCCGACCGCGACGCCCGCGCCTTCGACGCGGTCGTGGCGGCCCTCGAGGCGTTCACGCCCCGCCTCGAGGTCACCCGGGCCGGTCACTGCGCCTTCCCCACCCGTGGGCCCTCGCGCTACTTCGGGGGCGACCACGCCCTCGCCGAGCAGGTCGTGACCACGCTGCGCCCGGTCCTCGCCGGCACCGGCGGGGCTGTTCCTGCAGTGGCGGTGGGGGTGGCCGACGGGCCCTTCGCTGCCGTGCAGGCGGCCCGCGCCGCGCACGCCGCCCACCGACACGCTGTGTCCCCTGATGGCGTGCTCACCGCTCCCGGGCCGGTGCACGTGGTCGAGCCCGGTGGTGTCGCCGCCTTCCTCGCCCCGCTCCCGCTCGCCGCTCTCGATCAGCCCGAGCTCGTCGACGTCCTCGGCCGCCTCGGCCTGCACACCCTCGGCGATCTCGCCGGCCTCCCCGCCGCCGCCGTGGTGGGCCGGTTCGGTGTCGCCGGGGCCGCGGCCCACCGTCTGGCCCGGGGTCTCGACGCCCGCCCGCCGGCCACCGAGCCCCCGCCGCCCGACCTGGTGGTGGCCACCGAGCTCGACCCGCCGGCCGAGCAGGTCGCTGCCGCCGCCTTCGTGGCCCGGGGCCTGGCCGAGGAGCTCCACCGTCGCCTGGACGCCCGCGGGTCGGCCTGCACCCGGATCGTGGTCACCGCCGTGACCGAGCACGGCGAACGGTCCGAACGGGTGTGGCGCCATGCCGAGGCCGGCGGACCAGGGACGCTCAGCGCCGGTGCCATCGCCGACCGCGTGCGCTGGCAGGTGGACGGGTGGCTCAACGCCCCGCTCCGCCAGCGCCCCACCGCCGGCATCTCCCACCTCGAGATCCGCCCGGACGAGGTCGTCGCCGCCGACGGTCGCCAGCTCGGCTTCTGGGGCGGCGACACCGGCGTCGCCGAACGCGCCTCGTGTGCCATCGCCCGGGTGCAGGGCCTGCTCGGCCCCGATGCCGTGTCGGTCCCCGAGTACGCCGGCGGCCGTGACCCCGGCGAGCAGCTCCGCCTCGTCCCTGCCGGCGCCGTCGATCTGGCTGGCAGGCGCTCCACCACCCCCGCCGACCGGCGCGGGGTCGAGCCGTGGCCCGGCCGGCTGCCCAACCCGTCTCCCGCCACCGTGCACGCCGTGGCCGAACCCGTCGACGTACTCGACGCCACGGGCCGGGTCGTGATCGTCGACGGTCGCTGCGAACCCACCGCCGCGCCGGCTCGCCTGCGGCTCGCCGGCCGGACGTTGCGTATCACGTCGTGGGCCGGGCCCTGGCCGATCGACGAGCGCTGGTGGGACGCCGACCGCCACTCCCGCCGCGCCCGCTTCCAGGTGGTCGCCGACGACGGCACCGCCCACCTCGTCGTGCTCGAACGGGGCCGGTGGTCGGTGGTCGCCACCTACGACTGATGACGCGGTGGTGGCACGCCCGCTGACGTTTCCGCGCCAGGGGACCGCACCGCTCGGGTCGCGGCATACCGTCTCCGAGGTGGACCGCATCCCCGCCGACCCTCGGCGACCCGTCGAGACGGAGAGCGATGCCGAGGACCACCACCACGTCCTGCCCGGGCGGTTGGAGCGCCTGCGGGCCGAGCTGGCCGAGGAAGCGGTCCCGGCCCTCGACGGCGCCTTCGACGAGGTGGCGGCCCTGGTCGAGCTCGCCTACGCGTTGCGGCCTCCGGCCCACGAGGGCCGCGCCCCGACCTACGGTTCGGTGCTGCTCCCCGCGCCCGGTGGAGCCCGCCGACCTGGACCTCGGTCCGCTCGACCACGAGGTCGTCGACACCCGCCACCTCGACCCCGCCCTCGTCCGCCGCTTCGCCGACGGCATGCGCAGCTTCGCCGTCCGCACCGGCGACGGGCTGGTGCAGCTGCTGTGCTTCGGTCGGGCGATGAGCCGCGAGTACGACCTCGTCATCCTGCAGCACCTCTTCGGCGGTCTCATCGTGCAGCGCCATCCCGGCGGCCAGGTGCGGACCTACGGCCCGGCCGGTGTGGTCCGCTGGGACGGCGTGGCCTGGTACCACGACCACCCCATCGATGACCTGTGCCGGGGCCTGTCCAGCCACGTCGCCCACATGCCCGACGAGGTCCTCCGTCTGCTGCTGCTCTTCGCCGTTCACGAACTCAGCCCGCGTCGCATCGGCGCCACGCTGGTGTGGCGGCCGGCCGATCACGTGCCGCCGACCGGACGGTCCGAGCCGCGGTATCCCCGCGTCCCCGCCGTCGGCCTGCGCCAGCCCGGTGGTCCGGCGGCGATCGCCAACGCCCTGGCGCAGACCGACGGGGCGTCCTTCTTCGACGATCGCGGCGTGATGGTGGCGATGGGCGTCCACCTCGTGCCGTCCGACGCGGCCAAGGACCGGGTCGACCTCGTGGGCGGGACCCGCCACACCTCGGCGCTGCGCTACTCCTTCGACGACCTCGACGCCGTCATCATCGTGGTGTCCGAGGACGGTCCGGTGTCGATCATGAACGCCGGGCACCTCCTCCGGACCGACGGTGGCGCCGGCCTCATCGGTTGAGCCCCGCCGGCACGGCGCAGGTCAGTCCACCAGGGTGGCGGCCGGTTGCAGGACGCGGTCGCTGACCTCGTGGGCCAGGGCGGCGAAGTGGTCGGCCGCCGGGGGCAGGCTGCGATCGGCTCGCCGGGTGAGCTGGATGGTGCGGGCGATGGGCGGTTCGATGGGCAGCACCACGACGCCGGGATCGTCGGGGTCGATGGCCAGGTACGGCATGATCGCCCGTCCCATGCCCGAGCGGACCATGCCCTGCACCGCACCGTTGTCCTGCGAGCGGAACACGTAGTCGGGCTGGGCGCCCATCTCGGAGAGCCGGCGGTCGATGAGCAGCTGGCAGACGCTGCTGTCGGGCTGGCCGATGATGGGATGGCCGTTGATGTCGTCGGGCGTGGCCACGCCCTCGGGGAGGTCGCCCACCGCGGCGATCATCACGAACGGGTCGTAGCCCAACATGTCCGACTGCAGCCGGGGATCCGGGTCGGCGTCGACGGTGAAGGCGAGGTCGAGCTCGTCCTCGAGCACGCCGCGGAGCAGCGCGGTCTGGTCGTCGGTCTCGAACAGGCGGATGTCGACGTCGGGCACCTCGGCCCGCATGCGCTGGATCAGCGTGGGCAGGATCTCGGCCGACACGGATTGGAACGTGCCGATGACGAGGCTGCCCGACACCCCGCGCCGGAGCCGGTCGAGCTGCTCGTCCATCTCCCGCACCCCGTCGAGCGTCGTCCGGGCATAGGCGAGCAGCAGGTCGCCGGCCGGCGTCAGCTCGGCGGCCCGGGGGCCCTTGGGTCGGTCGAACACCGGCAGGCCGGCCGCCTTCTCGAGGGCGGCGATCTGCTGGGAGATGGCCGACTGCGTGAAGCCCAGGGTCTGGGCGGCCTTGGCGAACGATCCCTGCTCGACGACGGCCACGAGGGCGGCGAGGTGGCGGATGTCGACGTCGCGGAGTGTGGCCATGGATGATCAGCATAGCTGATGAATGTGGTGAGGGATAATCGCTAGCACTGATGACTGGATCTTCGTACGGTGAACGCATGACCCCCACCACCGCACTGAACCTCGCCGAGGCCGTCGTCGCCGACGGCTTCGGTGCCCACCGCGCCGAGCTCGCCGCGCTGTTCGCCGGCGCCCGCCGAGCCGGCGTCCGCGAGACGCTGGTCTCCATCGCCGCCGATCCCACCGAGGTCGACGTGGTCCGCCTCCGGGCCCTCGGCCGGGTCGTGGTCGCGTACTCCGCCGCCGTCGGTCACGCCGATGAGCCGGACTTCTCGCCGGCGCCCGCTGTCGCGGTCCTCGACGAGGCTCCGCCCCGCCGGGCGCTCGTCGCCTGCGGCTCCGCCGCCTGACCACCCTTCCTCCAACAGGACACCGACGGGCCCGGACCGAGACGTCCCGGGCCCGTCGGCGCGTCCGGACCCGGCCTGGATGGTCGAACAGATGTTCGGTTACCATCGCAAGCCGTGGGGTTCAACAACCCGGACGTCTCGTGGTCCGAACTCGAACGGACGCTCTCCGACGGCCGCTCGCGACACGTCAAACCGACCCGGGCGGAGGGCGACGGCGGAGACAGCCCCGCATGGTCGTACCACCGGCCGGCCTACCGGAAGCCCGCCGAGCTCGAGCGCCGGGTGGGAGCGGTGGGGTACGCCGAACTGCACTGCCACTCCAACTTCTCCTTCCTCGACGGGGCCTCGCATCCTGAGGAGCTGGCCGAGGAAGCGGCCCGGCTGGGGCTGGAGGCGCTCGCCCTCACCGACCACGACGGCTTCTACGGGGTGGTGCGCTTCGCCGAGGCCGCCCGAGCCGTGGGCCTGCCGACGGTGTTCGGCGCCGAGCTGTCCCTCGGGCTGAGCCAACCCCAGAACGGCATCCCCGACCCGGAAGGGTCCCACCTGTTGGTGCTGGCCCGGAACCCCGCTGGCTATGCCCGCCTCGCCGACACCATCTCCCGCGCCCACCTCGGTTCCGGATATGCCCGAAGTGAGGCCGGCGTCGGGAGCGCCAGCGAGCAGCCGGCACGCGGCGCGGCGAAGCCGACCGCCCTGAGCACGGTCAAGGGGAAGCCCGACTACGGCGTGGTCGACCTGTCCCAGGTCCACGGCGGTCAGTGGCTGGTCCTCACCGGGTGTCGCAAGGGGGCGGTGTGCCGGGCCTTGGTCGACCACGGCCCGGCGGCCGCCGAGCGCGAGCTGCACCGGATGGTCGACACCTTCGGTCGGGACAACGTGGCCGTCGAGGTGTGGGACCACCACGACCCGCTCGACTCGGCCCGCAACGACGCCCTGGCCATGATCGCCGACCGGGTCGGGGTCGAGCTGGTGGCCACCAACAACGTCCACTACGCCACGCCGGCCCAGCGCCCCCTGGCCACCGCCCTGGCGGCCGTGCGGGCCAGGCGCAGCCTCGACGAGGCCGACCCGTGGCTGCCGCCGGCGGCCACCGCTCACCTCCGGGCCGGGGTGGAGCAGGCCCGCCGCTTCGCCCGCTATCCCGGGGCGGTCGAGCGAGCCGCCGAGTACGGCCGGGACTGTGCCTTCGACCTCCAGTTGGTGGCACCGAACCTGCCCCCCTTCCCGTGCCCGCCCGGTCCCGACGGCCGCCCGCTCACCGAGATGGCGTACCTGCGCCGGCTCACCGAGGAGGGGGCCGCCCGCCGCTACGGACCCCGGCCCCGGCCCACGCTGCCCGGGGCGTGGGAACAGATCGACCACGAGCTCGCCCTCATCGAAGCGCTCGGGTTCCCCGGCTACTTCCTCATCGTGTGGGACCTGGTCGAGTTCTGCCGCCGGGCCGGGATCTACTGCCAGGGGCGGGGGAGCGCCGCCAACTCCGCCGTGTGCTTCGCGCTGGGGATCACCAAAGCCGATGCCGTGCGGTTGGGCCTGCTGTTCGAGCGGTTCCTCTCGCCCGAGCGCGACGGCCCGCCCGACATCGACATCGACATCGAGTCGAACCGGCGCGAGGAGGTCATCCAGTACGTCTACGAGCGCCACGGCCGCCGCCACGCCGCCCAGGTGGCCAACGTCATCACCTACCGGGCCCGGTCGGCGATCCGCGACATGGCCAAGGCGCTGGGCTACGCCACCGGTCAACAGGATGCCTTCGCCAAGTCGGTCGACGCCTGGGGCGGCATGCGCACCACGGCCGAGGACAAGGCCAACGGCTTGAACCAACTGCCCGCCGATGTCCTGGCCATGGCGGCCGAGGTCGAGCACTTCCCCCGCCACCTCGGCGTCCACTCCGGGGGCATGGTGCTGTGCGACCGGCCGGTGGTGGAGGTGTGCCCGGTCGAGTGGGCCCGGTTCCAGGGCCGGGAGGGGGCGACCGTCCGCTCCGACACGCCGATCCGGTCGGTGCTGCAATGGGACAAGGACGACTGCGCCGCCGCCGGCCTGGTCAAGTTCGACCTGCTCGGCCTGGGGATGCTCACCGCCCTGCACGAGACCGTCGACCTGATCTGCGACGCCCACGGCATCGACCTCGACCTGGCCGAGCTGCCCCAGGACCCCGAGGTCTACGAGATGCTGTGCGCCGCCGACTCGGTCGGGGTGTTCCAGGTCGAGTCCCGGGCCCAGATGGCCACGCTGCCCCGCCTCCGGCCCCGCGAGTTCTACGACCTGGTGGTCGAGGTGGCCCTCATCCGCCCCGGTCCCATCCAGGGCGGGTCGGTGCATCCCTACATCCGGCGCCGCAACGGCCAGGAGGAGATCACCTACCTCCACCCCCTGCTCGAGAAGTCCCTGGCCAAGACGCTCGGCGTGCCGTTGTTCCAGGAGCAGCTCATGCAGATGGCCATCGACGTCGGCGGCTTCACGCCGGCCGAGGCCGACCAGCTCCGCCAGGCCATGGGCTCGAAGCGGTCGCCCGAGCGGATGGAGCGCCTCCACGGCCGGTTCGTCGCCGGCGCCCGGGAGCGCGGCGTGCCCGACGACGTCACCGAGGAGATCTGGCACAAGCTGGCGGCCTTCGCCAACTACGGCTTCCCCGAGAGCCACTCCGTCAGCTTCGCCTACCTCGTGTACTCGTCGTCGTGGCTGAAGCGCTTCCACCCGGCGGCGTTCTGCGCCGGCCTGCTCAACGCCCAGCCCATGGGGTTCTGGTCGCCACACACCCTGGTCCAGGACGCGCGACGCCACGGGGTCGAGGTCCGCTCCGTCGACCTGAACGCCTCCGCCGCCGGCGCCACCCTCGTCCGTGCTGCCGGAGAGGCGGCCGGGGCTGCCGGCGAGGGAGCAGGCATCGTGGGGCCGTGGGTCGACACCCACGGACGGGCGGCGGCGGAGTGGGGTCGGGACGGTCCGGTGGTGCAGCTGGGCTTGCGTGAGGTGCGGGGGATCGGGGACGACCTGGCCCGCGCCATCGCCGGCGAACGCAACGCCCACGGGCCCTACGCCTCGATGGAGGACCTGGCCCGACGGGTGCCCCTGTCGTTGCCCCAGCTGGAGGCGCTGGCCACGGCCGGGGCGTTCTCGTGCCTGCGCTCGGCGTCCGGTGCCCCGCTGGGGCGACGGGAGGCGCTGTGGCAGGCCGGCGCCGTGGCCCAGGGCGGCGTCGATCGCCTCCCCGGCATCGTCACCGGGGACCGCGCCCCCACCTTGCCCGGCATGGACGACTTCGCCACGGCTCGGGCCGATCTCTGGGCCACGGGCATGAGCCCCGACGGGCACCCCACCCGGTTCATCCGGGCCGATCTCGACGAGCTGGGCGTGGTCACCTCGGCCGGTCTGTGGGAGGTCGAACCGGGGTCGAAGGTGCTGATCGGTGGCGTGGTCACCCACCGCCAGCGCCCGGCCACCGCCGGCGGCACGATGTTCCTCAACCTCGAGGACGAGACCGGCCTGATCAACGTGGTGGTCTCCAAGGGGTGCTGGAACGCCCACCGTCGGGTGGCCCTCACCGCTCCCGCCATGCTCATCCGGGGTCGGCTCGAACGGGCCGAGGGGGTGGTCAACGTGGTGGCCGAGCGGTTGTCGCTGCTGCCGGTCGCCGGCACGATGAGGAGCCGGGATTTCCGATGACGCGCTCCTCATGACGTTGCTCCAACCCTCCCTGTTCGGCACCGGCGAGCCGGCCGTCGACCCCGACCTCACCGGGATCGAACGGACCGAGCTCGCCCACGGTGCCTGGATCGACCGGCTCCCCGGCTGGCTCGCCGGCGAGCAGACGGTCTTCGACGTGCTGGTCGAGACGACCCGCTGGCACGCCAACCGCCGGCCCATGTACGACCGCATCGTCGACGTCCCCCGACTCACCGCCGCCCTGCCCCGCGATGGCGCCGGCCACCCCGTCCTGGCCGACGTCAGCGCCGCCGTGTCGGCCCGCTACGGCGAGCCGTGCGATCGCATCGGTCTGGCCTGGTACCGCGACGGCCGCGACTCGGTGGCACCCCATGGCGACCAGGTGGCCCGAGACATGGCGACCACCGTCATGGCCATCGTGTCCTGCGGATCACCGCGTCGGTTCACCCTCGCCCCCGCCGGCGGCGGCCCCGGCCTGTCGTTCGACCTCGGTCACGGTGACCTGCTCGTCATGGGCGGCACCATCCAGCGCACGTGGCGCCATGGCGTGCCGAAGACCACCCGACCGATCGGCGCCCGCCTCTCGATCATGTTCCGTCCGCCCTGGCTGGGCTGACACCGTCGCCGGCGTCGAGGGTCCCCAGACCGCCACGTCGCGTGCATCGTCACCACGCCCGACAGCACGCGCGCCAGCAGGATCGGCCAGCGCAGGTGGCGACCGCCCGGCACACTGGTGCCGTGCAGCCGCTCGGAGTCCACCACGTGTCGATCAACGTCCGCGATGCCGACGAGGCCGTTGCGTTCTACACCGACGTCCTCGGCCTCAGGGTCCGCGCCGACCGGCCCGACTTCAGCTTCGGTGGGGCGTGGCTCGACGTCGGGGACCAGCAACTCCACCTGCTCGAGGTACCGGTCCCCGACGACCGCGGCCAGCACTTCGCCATCCGGGTGGCCGACCTCGGAGCCACGGTGGACGAGCTCCGGTCCAAGGGCGTCACGGTGAGCGATCCGAGCCCGGTCGGCACCGGTCGCCAGGCCTTCCTCCACGATCCCACCGGCAACATGATCGAGCTCCACCAGCCGGCCGGCGTCGGCGACGGGTAGGGGCGGAGTAGGGACACAGGCGGTCCGACGAATACCGTCGGAACGTGGCCTCCTCCAAACGACGCCCCAGCAAGTCGAAGCGGTACCGCCAGAACAAGGCCGAGCGCGACGCTCGCCGCGCCCGGTCGGCGCACGCCGGCGAGGCCACCGCGATCTCCCGGGGCGAGCTCGATCCCCCCGTGACGGAGAGCTCGGGACGGGCCCGGCGGGCCGGTCGGGAGTCGGCCCCGACCGAGGGCGCGGACACGGCCGGTACGGGGAAGAGCACCGGACGTGGACGGGCCGGGCGCCGCCAGGCGTACACGATCCCCGGCCAACGAGCCGTCGTCCTCGCCTTCCTGTTCACGATCGTGTCGGCCATCACCCTCATCGTCTCGCCCGTCGGGGTGCGACGGGACGTCCCGAAGGACGATCCCCGCGTCGAGGCGAGCGACACGGTCAACGACGACGGCACGGTCCAGATCACCGACGAGATCAAGCTGCTCGACGAAGAGTCCGCGCCGGTCGCCGGCCTCATCCTGCTCACGCCCATCGCCATCGCCGGCGGCGCCCTGTATTTCACGAAGCGCCCGCAGCGGACGCTCGCCTGGACCATCGCCATGGTCGCCATGGCGGGGTTCACCTTCGTCGCGGCGCCGTACTCGACGTTCTCCATCGTCGCGCTCTTGGCGCTGGCCGTGGCGGGGTTCCAGTCCAGACGGGCGGAGAGCAAGGTCAGGATCGCCGAACTGAAGCAACAGCGCGCCGCCCGCAAGGCGGCGAAGAACGGCGAAATCATCGACGTCGACGCCACGGAGGAACTCTCCGAGCGCGGCCGCCGGGACTGACGCCCCGTCTGCCCGATGCCCAACCGCTTCGCCACCGACACCGCCGTCCGACCCCTGGGCGCGGTCGGTACGCGGCGACCATCGACGATTCGTGGTGGATCCTTCGGGGTCCGAACGGCGGCTACCTGGCGGCGATCGTGGCCCGCGCCGCGCTGGCCGAGGTGGCCGGCACCGGACAGCGGTTGCGGTCGATGACGCTGCACTACCTGCGGGCACCCGTGGCCGGGCCCTGCACGGTGGAGGTGACCGTCGAGCGGCGTGGCCGCACGCTCACGTCCATGACCGTGCGCATGGTCCAGGACGACCGACCGGCGGTGATCGGCGTGATCGCGGCCGCCGAGGACCGGGCGGGTCCCCGCTTCTCCGACCTGCCGCTCCCGCGCGTCGATCCGCCGGTGGAACCGACGCCGGTTGCGCCCGAGGTCCCCGGCATGCTCCAGATCCCGATGCGCCAGCACTACGAGCAGCAGCTCCGCATCGGACCGGCCCGCGACCGCGGTGAGACCGGCGAACAGGCGGTGAGCGGCGGCTGGATCCGTCTCGCCGACCCGACCCCCGTCGACGACGTCGTGGTGGCCGCATTGTCCGACGCCTGGAGCCCAGCCGTGTTCAGTCGCATCGCGGAACCGCTCGGCGTCCCGACGGTCGACCTGACGATCCATTTCCGGGACGCCCCGCCGGCGGTCCCGGACTGGACCTTCGTCCGCTTCGTCACCCGCCACGCCGGCGACGGCTACCTCGAGGAGGACGGCGAGCTCTGGAGCAGCGACGGTCGGTTGCTGGCGCAGAGCCGCCAACTGGCGGTGGCCCTGCCGATGTGAACCCGTGCCGATGTGAGCCCGTGGGCGCCGGCGGTAATGTCCGCGACCCGCACACCGACCAGGAGAGCACCATGGCCACCGCCGCCGAAGCCGCCCACGAGAAGTTCCAGTCCCGCATCGGCGAGGAAGACGGGTCGGGCGAGTGGTTCGAGATGACGCAGGAACGGATCAACGACTTCGCCGACGTCACCATCGATCACCAGTTCATCCACGTCGACCCGGAGGCGGCGAAGGCGTCGCCCTTCGGGACCACGATCGCCCACGGCTTCCTGACGTTGTCGATGCTGACCCACCTCTCCGGCTCCATCCCCAACGACCCGGAGACGGTCAAGGGTGTGGTGATGGGCGTGAACTACGGGTTCGACAAGGTCCGGTTCGTGTCGCCCGTCCCCAGCGGGTCGCGCATTCGGGCCACCAGCGTCCTGAAGGACGCCGAGCTCAAGGACCCCAACACGATCCAGGTCACGCGGACCTACACGATCGAGGTCGAGGGCGCCGGTCGGCCGGCGGTGGTTGCCGACTGGATCACCCGGCTCACGTACGGCTGATCGCCGGGCTCAGCCGTCCGCCGGTGAGGCGTAGGTGGCGGTGAGCACGTCGGAGGCGAATGCCGCCTGTTGGATGACCGCGACGGCGTCACGGGCGGCGAGGCCGGCGTCGAGCCCGAGAGCTTCGGCGAGGGCGTAGACGGTGAAGTCGTAGTGGTGGGCGGCGTCACCGGTGGGCGGGCACGGGCCGGACCACCCGTCGGTCCCGGCGTCGCCGCGCACCGTGATCGCACCGGCAGGCAGCTGCCCGCCGTCGATGGTCGTGAGCGTCGGCGGCAGGCCGGCGACGATCCAGTGGACGTAGCCGTCGGCGTCCTCGTCGGTGACGGTGAGGGCGAGCTCGGCCGTGCCGAGCGGGACCTGTGTCACGGCCAGGGGCGGGGGCACGTCGGCGCCGTCGCACGTGAACCGTGCGTCGAGGGGGCCGCCGTCGACGAAGGCCGGGCTGGTCAAGGTGATGCCCCCGGCCTCGGCCGGGCCCAGCGCGGCCGTGGTGGAGGTGGTCTCGGGGGACACGGGAACGGTGGGCGCCGGTGCCAGCGTGCGCCCGTCGTCGTTGCAGCCGGCGGCGAGCAGGACGAGCGCGACGAGGGCAGCGGTCGTGGCGCGGGGCATCGACAGATCGTGCCACGAGGATCCCCGCCCGCCGGGGCACTCCGGACAGACGGTCGGCGTGGACTCGAGCGCGCCGCCGGGTTGGCGGCGTCGTCCTTGCCCGGCCGCTGGAGCAGCTCGCTGACCCCCGCCAGGGCGCCGGCCACACCGGCGAGCTCGGTCGGGACGATGATCTTGGTGGCCTGCCCGTCGCCCAGCTTCTGGAGCGCCTCGAGGTACTTGATGGCCAGCAGGTCGTTGGACGGGTTGCCGTCGTGGATGGCCTGGTACACGCTGCGGATGGCGTCGGCCTCGCCCTCGGCGACGGCCTGCTGGCGGAACTTCTCCGCCTCCGCATAGGTCCGGACGGCCTCGGCCCGCCCCTCGGCCTCGAGGATGGCCTGCGCCTTCGTGCCCTCGGCCTGGAGGATGGCCGCGGTCTTCTCGCCCTCGGCGGTGGTGACGGCCGCGGTCCGACGGCCCTCGGCCTCGGTGACCACGGCCCGCCGGGTGCGCTCGGCCTTCATCTGCTCGTGCATCGCCGACATCACGTCCGGCGGCGGGTCGATGCGCTGGATCTCCACCCGCACGACCCGGACGCCCCACTTGTCGGTGGCGTCGTCGAGGATCTCCCGCAGGGCCAGGTTGATCTTGTCCCGTGACGTCAGGGCCTCGTCGAGCTGGAGGTCGCCGACCACGTTCCGCAGGTTCGTCTGGGCCAGCTTGGTGACGGCGAGGATGAAGTTGGCGACGTTGTAGACCAGGCGCTGCGGGTCGGTGGGCTCGTAGTAGATGACGGCGTCGACCGAGACGACGACGTTGTCGGAGGTGATGACCTCCTGCGGCGGCACGTCGATGACCTGTTCGCGCATGTCGACCGGCCGGATCGTCTGCACGAACGGGATGATGACCCGCAGACCCGGATCGACCGTCGCCTGGTACTTGCCGAGCATCTCGACGATCCCGCGCTGGTAGGGGTGGATGATCCGCACCCCGGCCGCCGCGTAGGCGAACAGGAACGCGGCGATCACAGCGAGCACGATCACAGCAGTCATGTCGGTACGACCTCTCGTTTCACTCGGTGGGCAGGTAGAGGCCGGTGGGGAAGACCACGACGCGGGTCCCGCGGACCTCGACGATGGTGACGTGGGTGCCGGCGGGGATGGCGCCGCCGTCGGTGGACTGCGCTCGCCACTGCTCGCGACCGACACGGATCAGTCCGACCTCGTCGGGACCGGCCGGAACGGGGGTGAGCACGATCCCGTCCTCGCCGACGAGTCGCTTGGCGCCCACGCCCCGGGGATTGCCACCCGTGGCGTCGAGTCGGCGGGCGAGGGGCCGGAGCGCGGCGAAGGTGCCGAGCGACACGGCGAGGAAGATGACCCATCCGAAGCCGACGGGCGCGCCGGCGAAGGCGAGGGCCGACGCGCCGGCGGCGCCGAGGGCGAACGGCGCCAGGAAGAACACGCCCGGACTGGCCATCTCGCCCAGGCCGAACACCACGGCAGCGGTCAGCCACACCCACCGCCAGAGATCCGGGTCGTCCACGCGGTCAGGGTACCGACCCCCGACCGGCGGGGGAGGCCGGTCACCCCGATGCGTCGGGGCGCACGAAGGTGTTGTCGGGGATCTCGGTGGCGTAGTCGGTGGCTTCCAGGGTCTCGCCCGCCTGGTCGACCCGGAGCAGGGCACCCTGCGGCGACACGCAGATGGTGCCGGCCGAGCCGAGGTCGGGTCGTTCGTGACCTGGCCGGAGCTCGGTCACGAGGCAGGACGCCGACACCCCGGCGATCGGCGTGGACGTGATCCGGAAGGTGAAGTCCTCGCGGCCGTCGCGGAGCGCGGTGGTCAGGGTGGTGAGGGCAGCGTCGTCGAAGGCTCCCGGGGTCTCGACCACCGCATCGGTGCGTTCGCAGTCCACGATGGCGCCCTTGTCCCCGTCGCGCGGGCAGCGGTAGGCCTGGCCGTCGAGCACCAGGCGGACCTCGGTGACGACGTCGCCGTGGAGTACGTCGATGCGCCGGTCGGGTGGGTCGTTCGCCACCACCAGCTCGGTGTTCGTCCCGCTCGGGCCGGGATAGGTCGCCTGGTAGGTGGCCGTCTCTCCTCGCGACGCGAGGGCGAGGAAGTCGGCGACGTCGGCGTCGAGGCCGGCGTCGAGGGCCGCCGCCCGGGCTTGCGCGGCCCGCTGGTCGCCGGGGCCGGGGTCGTCGCCACTGCAGCCCGAGAGCAAGACCGCGATCACGAGGCCGGCGCCGATGGCTCGGGAGAGGCGGCACGGAGCGGCCACTACGCTGGCGCGACCATGGCCGAGCTCCCCGAACCGCCGCCGAGCGAGGCCCCTGCGCCGGTCGTCGCGCCGTCGGTGCGCCGCTCGGTCATGATCGGCATCGCCATCGCCGTGGCCGTCGGCGCCATCTGCTTCTTCCTCATTGCGATCCCCTTCTACACCCTGGCCTCCTTCGACGCGAACGGCATGGATCGACCCATCATCCGCACCGGGCTGTTCCGGATCGCCCTGCCGGTCGGGGCCCTCATCGGCGCGGTCTCTGGTGCGTCCATCGCTCGGTGGTTGCACCGTGGCAACCGGTGGACCATCGACCAGCGCGACGACCGGTACTCCAACCGCTGACGGCACCGTCGGCCGGCCTGGATAGCCTCGGCCCCGTGTCAGAACCGGTCCAACGCTGCCTGCTCACCGTCCACGCCCATCCCGACGACGAATCGTCGAAGGGGGCCGGCACCGTCGCCAAGTACCACGACATGGGAGTGCGCACCGTGCTGGTGTGCTGCACCGGCGGCGAGGAGGGCGACATCCTCAACCCGGCCATGGAACGCGACGAGATCCGCCGTGACCTCCCCCGGGTCCGCCTCGACGAACTCGACCGCGCGGCCAAGATCATCGGTTACGACGAGGTCGTCATGCTCGGCTACCGCGACTCCGGCATGCCCGAGACCGAGGCCAACGCCCGCCCCGAGGCGTTCGCCAACGCCCCGCTCGACGAGGCGGTCGGCCGGCTCGTGGCCGTGTTGCGCCGGGAGCGCCCCCAGGTCGTGGTGACCTACGGCGACGACCAGAAGGGCTATCCCCACCCCGACCACCTCATGGTGCACGACGTCACCATGCCGGCGATCGACCGGGCCGCCGACCCCGAGTGGTACCCCGAGGCCGGGCCGCCCCACCAGGTGGCGAAGGTGTACTGGACCACGTGGTCCCGGGCCCGGATGGTGGCGATGCACGACAAGTTCGTCGAGCTCGGCCTGGAATCGCCCTTCGACGACAAGTGGTTCGAGCGGCCCGACCAGGACCACCGCATCACCACCCGCGTCGACATCGAGGACCACGGTGACGTCCGGTGGGACGCCCTCCTGGCCCACGCCACCCAGGTCGACCCCGAGTCACCGTTCTGGTTCGGCCTGCCGAGAGAGGTGGCGGGGAGCCTGCATCCGTGGGACGACTACGAGCTGGCTCGCTCCGAGGTCGATTCCGACGAGTCGACCGGCGACCTCTTCGACGGCGTGCCGGGCTGAGATGCGCCGCATCCTCACCCAGGAGTGGCTGGACCGCCAGCAGGAGGAGACCGAGGCCCTCGAGCCTCGCACCGGTGCATCCGCGTCGATCCAGTACGACGTGACCGGCGGGCCCGACGGTCCGGTGAGCTTCCACACCCGCCTGGAGAACGGTCGCATCTCCGAGAACTGCGTGGGGACCGACGACGAGGCCGACTTCACGATGGTGATGCCCTTCGACGAGTTCGTGGCCGTGGCGCGGGGCGACGCCGACCCGACGGTCGGCTTCATGCAGGGACGGGTGAAGGTCACCGGGAACATCGGCCGGATGCTGTCGGTGCTGCCGGCCACCACGTCGGAGCCGTGGCGGGCCGCCATGCGGCGCGTGGCAGCCGACACCGACTTCGGCTGAGCTAGCCGGCCGGCGGCGGAGCGGTGGCCACGACCGTCATGGTGTGGCGGTCATCGGCGGGATCACTGATCTCGTAGGTGGCGGGGCGATCGAACCGCACATCGGTGGACTCGCCGGGCTGGAGCAGACCGGTGTCGATGGCGAAGTCCTCGGTCCGGATGCCGTGGTCCTCGTCGCCGTCGTTGCGGAACTCGACCAGGCCGTCGGTGCCCACTTCGACGCGGTCGGGACGGAAGCCGTCCTCGTCGACGTGGACGACCGCAGTGGGCTCGGACGGCACATCGGGCAGGTCGTCGCGGGAGATGGCCCGTCGGTCGCTCGAGCAGCCGCTCGTGGCGGCGGCGAGTAGCACCAGGACGGCGATCGACCGGAGCCGGCGTTGCGTCATGCGCCGCGCTGCGCGTCGCGCAGTGCCCGGTACCCGGTCAGCGTGACCCCGGCCCGTTCGATCATCGAGCGGATCTCTGCGCTCGTCACCAGGTCGAGGTCGTCGACCCGGCCGGCCCACGTGTCGGTGATGGAACGGAGCTCGGGGGTGTCGACGGCGGGGTGGACCTGGACCTCGGTGACGCCGGCCTCGAGGTCGAACAGCGCCCGCTCCAGTGCTTTGCGACTGCCGGCCTCGGCGACGCTGACCAGGTGGTCCGGGAACAGGACGCCTTCTTCGGCGGCGAGGTGGCGGATCGGGAAACCGATCCGGCGCTGGTTCGCCTCGTTGGGCAGCCGCACGGGGAGCCGGTACTCGACGGCCATGTCGAGGTACACGTCGAAGAGCTCGGGCCGGAGTTGGAACGCCGACATGTGGCTGTCGAGGTGGCTGACGTCGAAGCCCCACAGGATCGCCCGCTCGATCTGGGCCCGGCACTCGCGGCGGACCTCGTCGGGATCGGCGTGCTCCCAGGCGTCGAAGGTGGTGCGGGGGAAGCCGCCGTCGCCGTCGAGCAGGCTCGGTGCCTGGGTGATGGGCGCCCAGCGGTAGCGCTCGTGCTCGGCCGTGATGGTGAGGCTCACGCCGACGTCCTCGCCCCGGTACCGGCTGGCCGCTTCTCGGGCCCACGGGCACGGGACCATGAGCGATGCGCTGGTGGCGATGCCGTCGCGAAGGGCCTGGTAGGTGCCGACGTTGGTGGCGTGGGACAGTCCGAGGTCGTCGCAGGTGACGATGAGCAGGCGGGCGTCGGCCCCATGGCCCAGGCGCTCGGCGAGTTCGGACACGGACGCCACGGTAGTGGGCCGGGTCAGCGGGTCGGCGGTGGCCCGATGGCGACATCGGGGCCGCCACATGCCTTCCACAGACCCACGCCACCGTCGCGGGCCCGGGCCTCGGCGGCGGCGAGCATCGGGTACAGGGCCTCGTTGTCGCCGTAGGTGACGGCGTCGGCGAAGCCGCCCTCGACCAGGGCGAGGTTCACGAGCAAGTCGTCGTCGGCCCGGAACACGTACGCCAGCAGCCGGCCGTACTTGTCGCGGCCGACGGCGTCACGTTCGAGCCGGACGGCCGTGCCGGCGGGGAGCAGCTTCTTGGTCTCCGCCGAGGCCTCGGCGCCGTAGCACTGGACCGGCCGGGTGGGGGCCACGGTCTCGGGGGTGTCGACACCGATGAGGCGGATGCGCTCGCGCCGTCCGGCCACCCGCACGTCGACGGTGTCGCCGTCGATGACTCGCTCGACGACGCCGTGCCCGGCATCCTCCGTGGGGCCGCCGGGGGCGTGCAGCACCCCGCGACAACCCGTCCCTGCGAGCGCGAGGACGAGGAGGAGGGCGAGCAGGGCGGGACGGCCCACCGGTGGTCGGCGTCGGCCGCCCCGCACTGCCACGGCGTCAGACGCGCTGGATGATCGTCCCGGTCCCGAGGCCGCCACCGCAGCACATCGTGACCAGTCCGGTCTCCGTGTCGGTCCGCTCCAACTCGTGGAGGGCCTTGGTGAGGAGGACGGCGCCGGTGCCGCCGAGGGGGTGCCCGAGGGCGATGGCGCCGCCGTTCGGATTGACCTTGTCCATGTCTGCGCCGAGCTCTTTGGCCCAGGCCAGCACCACCGACGCGAAGGCTTCGTTGATCTCGGTGACGTCGATGTCGCTCATCTTCAGGCCGGTGCGGGCCAGCAGGTGGTTGGTGGCGTCGATCGGGCCGGTCAACATGAGGACGGGGTCGACGCCCACGTTGCAGGTGTCGACGATCCGGGCCTTCGGGGTGAGGCCGAGCTCCTTCGCCTTGTCAGCGGTCATCACGAGGACCGCGGCGGCGCCGTCGGAGATCTGCGACGACGATCCGGCGGTGTGCACGCCGTCGGGGCGGGCGACGGGCTTGAGCTGGGCCAGCTTCTCGAGGCTGGTGTCGCGCAGGCCCTCGTCGCGGCGCACCGTGTGGGTCGTGTCGAGGAGGGTGCCGTCCTCGGCGGCGTCGGGCGCGGTGACCGGCACGATCTGGGTGGCGAAGCGGTCCTCGGCCCACGCCTGGGCGGCGAGCTGCTGGGACCGGAGGCCGAACTCGTCGGTGTCCTGGCGGGAGATGCCCCACTTGTCGGCGATGCGCTCGGCGCCCTCGAACTGGGACGTCATCTCGTACTGGCCGAAGTAGGTCTTGGGGATCGGCACGCCGAGGCCGAGATCCTTACGGCCGCTGGAACCGATGGGGATGCGGCTCATGACCTCGACGCCACAGGCGACGGCGACGTCGACGGCGCCGCCCGCGACGAGGGCGGTGGCGAGGTTGGTGGCCTGCTGGGACGACCCGCACTGGGTGTCGACCGTGGTGGCGGCGACGGACTGGGGGAGTCCGGCGGCGAGCCAGGCGGTCCGGGCGATGTTGAACGCCTGCTCGCCCACCTGGGACACGCAGCCGCCGACGATCTGGCCCACCTGGGCCGGGTCGATGCCGGTGCGCTCGATGAGCGCCTTCTGGGCCACGCCGAGCAGCTCGCCCGGGTGCATGGTGGACAGGCCGCCGCCACGGCGGCCCACGGGCGTCCGGACGGCATCGATGATCACAACGTCGGTCATGGTCGCAGTGTAGGGATCAGCTTGACCGCTCGGTCAAGAGACGGCGGGGGCCGGGATCAGCGCCGGCGGCCGGCGCCGGTGATCGCCCCGAAGACGAACAGGAACACGGTGGCGCCGATGAACGCCACGAACAGGGAGCGGATGCCGAAGTCGCCGATGCCTCGGTCGCCGGCCGCCGTGAACAGCGCTCCGCCCACCAGGCCACCGATGACCCCGATGGCGATGGTGGCCAGGCAGCCGTTGCCCCGCACGCCGGTGACCCGGCCGGCCAACCCGCCGGCGATCAGGCCGACCACGATCCATCCGATGACGCTCATCGCCTCCGACCGTACCGGCCCGACGCCGGACGGAAACCCTGGTCATGCCGCGGTGGCGTGGTCGTCGTGGACGGGCCGGCCCCGATCGCCGGTCTCTCGGCGATCGGCCGCCGCCTTGGCCGCGGCCTCGGCAAGGGCGGCGCGGGCCTTCGCCACGCCACGACGGCCGGCCTCGCGGCTGCGGGCATCGAGCTGGAAGGAGGTGGGGATCAGGCGGGTCTGTGGTGCCATGACTCCACTATCCCCCGGGGGTCTGACACTTACCCGGCCGCCCCTAGGATCCGCCGGCGTGGACGCCAAGACCTTCCTCGGCCTCGAACCGACCCACAACCCGAATCGGTGGATCCTCCCGGTGACGCCCGGGGTGTCGACGCACGGCAACTTCCTGTGGGGCGGGTGCGGTCTGGGCGCCGCCATCGAGGCCATGGAGGGCACCACCGGGAGGCCGGTGGTGTGGGCCACGGCCCAGTACCTGTCCTACGCCAGCCCGCCGTCGATCATGGACATCGACGTCACCGTGGCGGTGCCGGGGAACTCGGTGACCCAGGCCCGCGCCGTCGGCCACGTCGGCGATCGCGAGATCCTGACGGTCAACGCTGCCCTCGGCCATCGCGACCTCCCCGCCGAGGGCACCTGGGCCGAGATGCCCGACGTCCCCGCTCCGTCCGACTGCCCGATCCGGGTGCGGGACGAGGCCGACACGATGATGGCGAGGCTGGACTTCCGCATGGCCGACGCCCGCGGCTGGGAGGAGATCGACGCCGAACCCGTGCCGTCCGCCACCGGTCGCTGCGCCATGTGGGCCCGGATGCCCGAAGTGCTCGAGATGTCGGGCGCTGCGCTGGCCATCCTCGGTGACTACGTGCCGATGGGGATCGGGCAGGCCCTCGGACGCCACGCCGGCGGGAACAGCCTCGACAACACCCTGCGCATGGTCCGCGTCGTGCCCACCGACTGGGTCCTGCTCGACATCCAGGTCCACGCCATCGCCAACGGGTTCGGGCACGGCCTCGTCCACCTCTTCGCCGAGGACGGGACGTTGCTCGCCACCGCCAGCCAGTCGACGATCGTCCGCTTCCACGACGGCTGACCACCGCCCCGAGGCGCAGGACGAGCCCGCCCATGTTGTATACCCCCCGGGGTATGTGTACGATGGCGGAATGGAGCTTCCCGAGGAGACCGTCGCTGACATCATCCGCCGACTCCGCCGGGTCGAGGGCCAGGTGCGAGGCATCCAACAGATGCTGAGCGAGGGCCGCGACTGCCGGCAGATCGTCACGCAGATGTCGGCGGCCAACAAGGCGCTCGAACAGGCCGGCTTCACCTTGGTGGCGGCCGGCCTGACCTGGTGCCTCGAGGACCCCGATCGCTCGGCAGCGCAGGGCTACGACGTCGCCGACGTGCAGAAGATGTTCACCAAGCTGGCCTGAGGCGGCGCCGCCTGAGCGGCCCGGCGATCGCGTCCACCCCCACCCCCATCACCATCATCCACACCGCCCTTCCGACTCCCGGCGCGCCCCGGAGCCCCTCCCGTCGCGCCCCGACCCGAAACGAGCGAACACCGTGACCATGACCGACGACCCCACCGGCGAGCCCACCGCCCACCGTGCGGGCACGCTCCACCACGACACCAGCCACGACCGACCGCCCCAGCCGGGCGAGCACGATGGGCTGTTGGCCCGCATCGGTCGTGCGGCCGGCCGCCGCCCCCGTCGGGTCCTGGCGATGTGGGCCCTCGTCGTGCTGATCGCTGGACCGCTCGCGCTCACCTTGACCGGCGCCCTGTCCGGCGCCGGGTGGGAGGCGCAGGGATCGACGGCCGTGCGCGTCCGGGACGAGCTGCGGGCCGACTTCCCCCAGCTCGGGGCCGAAGCCGCCGTGGTCGCGTACCGGCAGACCACTCCCATCGCCGATGATCCGTCCGGCCTCGAGCAGCTCGTCGCCGCGCTCGGGGGGAGCCCCGGCGCCATGTCGGTCGTCGACCCCCTGGCGGCGCCGCCCGCCGCCGGCCTGATCGCGCCGAGCGGGACGGCGGCGCTCGTCCCGGTGGGGCTGCGCGCCTCCGACGACGCCCAGCTGCCCGACGCCGCCGGCGAGGTCATGGCCACCGTCGACGAGATCGCCCTGCCGAGGGGTGCCGAAGCAGACGTGACCGGCGAGTGGGCCGTGTGGCATGACTTCAACGCCCTCAACGAACGAGCGCTGCATCGCGCCGAGCTGCTGTCGGGGCTGCCCACCGTCATCCTCCTCTTCGTCGCCTTCGGGACTGCGGTGGCGGCCGGCCTGCCGCTCATCCTCGCCGTGGCCGGCATCGCGGTGGGCTTCGCCGCGCTCCACCTGGCCACTGCCGCCACACCGCTGTCGGTGTGGTCGATGAACTTCTCGATGATGATCGGCCTCGCCGTGGGCATCGACTACAGCCTGTTCATCGTCTCGCGATATCGAGAGGAGCGGGCCGACGGCAAGCAGAGCCTGGATGCCATCGCCTCCACGCTGGCGACTGCCGGCAAGGCGGTCTTCCTCTCCGCGCTCACCGTCGTGCTGTCGCTGGCCGCGGTGTTCCTGGTCCCGGTGATGGTCTTCCGGTCGATGGCGCTCGGCATGATCTTGTCCGTCGTCGCCACGGCGGCGGCATCGCTGACCCTGTTGCCGGCGATCCTGGTCGCCCTCGGCGACCGGGTCCTGGTGCGTGACCACGACGACCCCGACATCGCCGCCGAGGGCCGGTGGGCCCGCTGGACGGGCACCGCCATGCGGCGGCCCGGCGTGACGCTCGCCGCCGGACTGGGCGTGCTCCTCCTGCTCGCCGCGCCGTCGTTGGGCATGCGGCTCGGCATGCCCGGCGCCGGCGTGGTCGATCGTGGACAGCAGAGCCGCGACGGCTACGAGGCGGTCGTCGATGCGTTCGGCCCCGGAGCAGCGGCGCCGTTGTTCGTCACGGTGGATGCGGCAGAAGCGGCAACCGTCGTGGAGGTCGCCGGTGCCGATACCGGCGTCGTGGCGGCCCAGGTCGTGGCCGAACCGGCCGCGACCGGCCGCACGGTGGTCCGGGTGGTCCCCGCCTCTGCCGTCGACGACGAGGCGACCTCTCAGCTCGTCGGCCGGCTGCGCGGGTCACTCGACGACGCGGCGCCGTCGGCATCGGTCGGGGGTCCGGGCGCGCAGAACCACGACCTCACCGCGGCATTGACCGGCACGGCGCCGTATGCGATCGGCCTGATCATGGCGGTGGCCTTCGTGCTCCTGCTCGTGGTGTTCCGCAGCCCGATCATCGCCGGTGCCTCGATCCTGCTGAACCTGGTCGGGGTGGCGGCCAGCTTCGGCTTCGCCACCCTCGTGTTCCAGCACGGCCACGGCGCGTCCTTGCTCGGCATCGAGCACCAAGGATTCGTCGACGCCTGGGCGCCGCTGTTCTTCTTCGCCCTGCTGTTCGGGCTGTCGATGGACTACCAGCTGTTCCTGCTCGCCGCGATCAAGGAGCGGCGCGACGCCACCGGTGACGCCCGCCTCGCCGTTCGCGAGGGCATCGCCCGCACCGGCCGGCCCATCACCAACGCCGCGCTGATCATGATCGTGGTGTTCGTCGCCTTCGGCGTGACCGGACCGATCCCGCCCACCGAGCTCGGCGTGACCCTCGCGCTCGCCGTGGCGCTCGACGCCACCGTGATCCGGATGATGCTCGTCCCGTCGCTGCTCGGGATGCTCGGTGAGCGGGCCTGGCACCTGCCTGCCTGGCTCGACCGCCGTCTTCCGCACGTATCGTTCTCGCATTGAGCCGAGGACGAAGCGAACTCGGACCACGTGGAGGAACGATGTTACTGCTCCGCCAGTACGACCTCGCCTGCCTGTCGCTCTACAGCTACCTGATCGCCGACACCGGCACGGGTCGGGCCGTGGTGGTCGATCCGCAGCGCGACATCAGCCAGTACCTCGCGGCCGCGGAGGCCGAGGGGTTGCAGATCGAACGCGTCATCGAGACCCACTTCCACGCTGACTTCGTCTCCGGGCATCTCGAGCTGGCCGACGCCACCGGCGCGGTCATCTCCTACGGCGATGCCGCCGACGCCGACTTCCCGATCGATCCGCTCGCTGACGGACAGCGCCTCAGCCTCGGCGAGGTCACCCTCGAGGTCCGGCACACGCCCGGGCACACCCCGGAGAGCATCTCGATCGTGGTGTACGAGCGCCCCGACGGGGAGCCGGTGGCCGTGCTCACCGGCGACACGCTGTTCATCGGTGACGTGGGCCGGCCCGACCTGCTCACATCGACGGGGCGGACGGCGGAGAGCCTGGCGCGCGATCTCTACCGTTCGCTGCACACCAAGGTGATGACCCTGCCCGACGAGACCCTGGTCTACCCCGCGCACGGGGCGGGGTCGGCGTGTGGGAAGCAGCTGTCGACCGCAGCCTCGTCCACCATCGGCGAGCAGCGCGAGACCAACTACGCCCTGGCCGCACCGGACGAGGACCGCTTCGTCGAGGTGGTCACCGACGGCCAGGGCGTGGCGCCGCTGTACTTCGCCTTCGCCGCCGACGCCAACCGGCGCGACCGCGACCTGCTCGACGACGCCACGCCCCCGGAGCCGATGTCGATCGACGAGGCCCTCGTCCTCCGCGAGGCGGGTGCCGTGCTGCTCGACACCCGGCCACCCGAGACGTTCGCTTCCGGCCACGTGCGCGGATCGGTGAACGTGGGCCTCGACGGACGCTTCGCCGAGTACGCCGGCGACATCATCCGGCCGGGCCAACAGGTCGTGCTGCTCGGCGACCCGCCGGCAGGGCGCGAGGGAAAGGTCCGTCTGGCCCGCATCGGATTCGACGACGTCGTCGGCATGGTCACCGATGTCGAATCCGTGCTGGCCGAGCGACCCGAGCTGGCGGTCACCGCCCCACGGCTGCCGGCGTCGGAGGTCGCGACCTGGTTGGCCGAGGAGCCCGACCTCCAGGTCGTCGACGTCCGCAACCCCACCGAGCTCGCCGCGACCGGCTCGATGCCCTCGGCACGCAACCTGCCGTTGCCCCAGCTGCTCGATCTCGTCGGTGCCCTGGACGCCGACCGCCCCACCGTCGTGTACTGCGCCGGCGGGTACCGCTCGTCGGTGGCGGCGTCCGTGCTGCGATCGCGCGGGTTCGATCGGGTGGCGGACATGATCGGCGGGTTCGACGCCTGGGCGGTGGCGGCGGAGCGAGTCGCCCCGGACGCCCCGTCCTGACGCGGCCTGGTGCGCGCATGGCACGATGCGACCATGCAGCGCTACGGCATGACCATCCCCTTCGACGGCCCGCTCCACACCCAGCGGGAGCGGTTCACCGAGCTCGAGGACCTGGGCTACACCGACGTGTGGTCGGCCGAGGCCGACGGCCACGATGGCTTCACCCCGCTGGCCCTGGCCTCGGTGTGGGCGCCGTCGTTGCGCCTCGGAACCGCGATCATCCCGGCGTTCACCCGCGGACCCGCCTGCCTGGCGCAATCCGTGGGCTCGATGGCGCAGGCCGCTCCCGGCCGGTTCGCCCTCGGCATCGGCACGTCGTCCGACGTCATCGTCGAGCGGTGGAACGGGATCCCGTTCGAGGAGCCGTACAAGAAGATCCGCGACATGGTCCGCTTCCTGCGGACCGCGCTCACCGGTGAGAAGGTCACCGAGGACTACGACACGTTCGCCGTGAACGGGTTCCGGCTCAAGGCCCTGCCTCCCGAGCCCGTGCCGATCATCGTCGCCGCCCTGCGGGAGGGCATGTTGCGGCTCGCCGGCCGGGAGGGCGACGGCGCGCTCGATCAACTGGCTCTCGGCCGAGGACGTCAAGACGGTGGCGCCGGTCGTGCACAACGCCGCCCCCGAGGGCGCCGAACGAGAGATCGTGGCCCGCATCTTCTGTGCACCCGTCGACGATCCCGACCTGGTGTACCCGGCCGCCAAGTACGCCATCGCCGCGTACTTGAACGTCCCGGTGTACGCGAAGTTCCACGAGTGGCTGGGGCGAGGCGAACAGCTGGCGCCGATGTGGGCGAAGTGGAAGGAGGGCGACCGCCAGGGTGCGCTGGCCGCGATCCCCAACTCGCTCGTCGACGAGCTCATCGTGCACGGCCCACCCGAGAAGTGCCGCGAGCACATCCAGCGCTACATCGACGCCGGCGTGACCACGCCGGCGCTGGCCCCGCTGCCGTTCGGGTACGACCAGGCTCAGGCGGTACGCGACCTCGCTCGTCGCTGAGGCACCCACTCCGACCGTTCCGGGACGCGGGAGACGCCTCGGGAGGCGTGGGTCGCGGCCCGCTACCGATTGGCGGCGGGGCCGGCGAGGGCGGCGCCGAGGTGGGCGGCCAGGTCGGTCGGCCGGCTGTGGGCGTTGAGGCCCGACGTCGACGGCATCACGTAGACCGGGCGACCGCCCAGACGCCGGTCCTGCCATCCGGCCACCGCCGTGCGGTCCGCGGCCACCCGCCAGCCCGACAGGCCCACCATGCACACCGCGCCCGGCTGCAGCCGGGCACAGAGCCGCTCCACCCGGGTGAGGCCGTCGCGGTACTCCTCCGGCGCCAGCTCGTCGGCGCGGCGGGTGGCTCGCTTGGCCAGGTCGGTCATGCCCATCCCGTGGTGGCGGATGGCGTGCCACGGATCCCGGTCGACGGATGCCAGACCGACGGTGAGCGCCGCCGGCCAGAAGCGGTTGCCGGGGGTGACGAAGCCGATGCCGGCGTCGGCGGCGCGCACCGAGGGGTTCAGGCCGCAGACCAGCAGGCGCATGTCGGGCCCCACGGTGTCGGGCAGGGTGCGGGCCCGCGTGGCGTCCACGAATCGCGGGCCGTCGTCGCCCGACAGACGGATGTCCTCGAACCCCGCCCCGATGAACACGTCGACGAGGTGCTGGTCGGACCAGCGCCAGAAGTGCCGCCCGGGAAGATCGTCGTCGGTCACCGTGCGGTCGTCGGGTCCGCTCATGAACGAGCAGGTGACCGGAGCGCCGACCGGGAGGCTGCGGTGCAGCTCGGCGAGGACGAGCGGGAGGTCACCGTGGGCCACGTTCGGCTCGAGGTGCACGATCTCCGCTCCCCGGCTCGACGCGTCCCCGAACATGTCCAGCTGCTCGGTGCGGGCCACGACGTCGACGAGCGGCGTCCACACCCGCCCGCCGCGAGGGCCCCGCTCGGCCACCTCGATCTGGCCCACGGGGATGGCACGCGAGCGGCCCCGGGCATCGCGCAGGTCGACGGATCCGTCGGCTTCGCGTCCCATCACCTTGCCGGGGAGCCAGCGGTCGCCGGTCGCCCGCCGGAACCGGACCTGGTCGCCGGGGCGCAGGCCGATCGACAGCAGCCAGGTGTCGGCCACGGCGCGACGGTCAGCCCCGGGTGCGGGCCTGCAGCTTGCGCATGCCGCCCAGCCACCGGTCGTAGTCGTCGACCTTGCGCCGCCAGTAGTCGAGGACCTCGGGGTGGGGCAGGATCAGGAACCGCTCGTCGGCGAGGCCCTGGACGACGGCCTCGGCGACCACGTCGGGTTCGATGACGCCCTGGGCCAGCACCGAGGACGCCCCCGACGAAATCGCTTCTTCCTCGTCGTCGGGGAACAACATCTCGGTGCGCACACCCTTGCGGGCACAGGCACGACACCTCGATGCCGTCGTCGCCGTGGGTGATGGCCAGCCACTCGGCGAGGCCCACCGCGGCGTGCTTGGTGACCGAGTACGGGGCCGTGCCGATGTTCGTCAGCAGGCCGGCGGCTGACGCCGTGGTGAGGATGTAGCCCTCGCCACGGGCCAGCATGGCCGGGAGCGCGGCCCGCCGCCCCAGACGTGGGCCATCACGTTGATGTCCCAGATCCGGTCACCAGTCCTCGTCGGGCGCCTCGACGCCACCGCCGACGGCGATGCCGGCGTTCGGGCACAGCAGGTCGATCGGACCCTGCTCCTCGGTCGCGTGCGCCACGCGCTGGACGAGCCGGCCTCGTCGCCGACATCCGCCGCACCGCCCGTCCGCACGCTCTCGTCGGCGGCCGCCGACGCGGCATCGCCGTCGACGTCGACCAGCCACCGCCAGCCGGCGCCCGTCGGCGGCGAAGCGGCGGGCCAGGGCCTCGCCGATGCCGCCGCCCCCCCCCGTGACCACGACCACCTTGCCTTCAGCTCCATCTCGCCACCCTCCTCCGGCTCCGGGCCGCCGCCTGGCACCACTGATGCGGTCCGCCGCCGCTCGATGTGGGTCCGGAACGTACCCTCGGCGGTCAGGCGCGACCAAGGCCCGCAGGCGTCGGCTGATGACCTGGCGCGATCCGGGCCCCCACGGGAGCGGCATGAGGACGGGAACGTCGACGCCGGCCTCGACGTAGGAACGGGCGAAGCGCGGTGACCTCGTCGGCCGTGCCCATGAAGTCGATGGCGTCCACGAAGTCGTCGCTGATGGCTGCCACGGAACCCTCCCGGTCCCGGGCGGCGTGGCGCTCCCGGACCTCGGCGACGGACTCCTCGCCGAACCCGGCTCGCTCGAAGTTCCGGGCGTAGGCGTCGACGACGGCGTAGGAGAACAGGTCCTCGCCGGGCGTTGTCGATCCCGTGTTCACGCTCGGTGACACCGGCGTGGACGTAGGCGTAGACGGTGAGGGCGATGCCGTCGCCCCGGAGCGAGGACCCCCGCCGGATCTGCTCCACCGACCACGGCACTGGCTCGCGGGCAGGTAGTTGAGCAGCACGCCGTCGGCCACCTCGCCGCCGAGGGCGAGCATCTTCGGGTTGAGCGCGCCCAGCACCACCTTCGGCTACGCTCGCCCAGGCGGACGCCGAGGCGGGAGCGCTTCAACGTCCAGAAGTCGCCCTCGAAGGTGACGGCGTCGCCCGGCCAGATCTCCTTGCAGCAGGGTCATGTACTCGCGGCAACGGGCCAGCGGGCGGTCGCCGTAGTCGACGCCGTGCCAACGCTCGGTGACGACCGGCGAGGAGATGCCGATGCCGAGAGGATGTCGCGCTCCGGGTGCAGGGCCTGGAGCGTGGCGGCGGCCATGGCCGCGAGCATCGGCGTGCGCAGCTGCAGGGCGATCACCCCGGTACCCAGGTCGAGCGACGGACCGGCCGCACCGGCGGCGGCCAGGATCGAGAAGGCCTCCAGCCCGGTGGTCTCGGCGGTCCAGAACGACCCGTACCCGAGCGACTCGGCCTCCCGGGCGGTCTCCACCGCCAGTTGGGGTCCGAGGGCCATGATGCTGGCGAACGTGAACCCGGCGGGACGCGGCGACGAGGTGTTCATGGGCGGCGACGGTACCGCGACCCGTGGTTTGGCTCCGCGCCCGGCGCCGGCGAGGAATGGTGCGCCCGCCGGCGACGTTGTTCCCAGCGTGAGCGAAACCCCCGACGCAGTCACCTTCTACTGGCGCCCCGGCTGCGGGTTCTGCATGGGCCTCGAGCGTGGCCTCGGACGGGCCGGCATCCCGCTCGACAAGCGGAACATCTGGGAGGACGCCGAGGCGGCCGCCGTGGTGCGCTCCGTGGCTCGTGGCAACGAGACGGTGCCCACCGTCGTCGTCGGGGAGGTCGCCCTCGTCAACCCCTCGGTGGCGCAGGTGTTCGCGGCGCTCGAATCCGAGGCCGCCCATCTCCTCCCCGCCGACCCGGGTTAGGGCTCAGAAGCTGCCCGACCGGGTCAGCACGTAGTCCTCGGCGCTGCGATCGCTCCCCACCGGGCTCACGATCGCCACGAAGTCGCCCTCGTCGTTGCGGAAGCAATGGGGATCACGCACGGTGATGTGGCCCGGTACTCCGTCGGCCGACGTCGTTCGCTCGACGAGGTCTCCGGTGTCGTCGCGGAGTTCGAGCGCGACGGCGGTTCCGGCCGGCGCGGTGATCTCGAGCTCCAGCGTGTTGCGGCACCCGAGATCGCCCTCGTCGTTCACGTGGACCTCGTAGCGGTCGACGTCGTCGCGAGGCACGAGGTTCGCTGCGATGCGGTTGTCGAGCCGGGTTCCGTCGAGCCCGTCGGGGGCCGCCTCGCAGCCGTTGCTCGCCAGACCGTCGTAGTCGGCGTGGTCCTCGATGCAGCGCAGGCCGTCGGTGAACGGCGCGGCCTCACCGCCGCAGGGCCGGTAGGGGTCGGGCGAACACGGGTCGGCGGTGGTCGAGGAGGCCGCCGGCTCGGCCGGCGAGCCGGTCGAGCCGGCCTCGTCGTCGCTCCCGACGAGCGACAGCACCCCGAGCACGACCGCCGCCAGCAGGACCAGGGCGACCGGGACGAGCGCGAGCCGGCGCCGGCGGGACAGGTGGGGGATGGGGTCGGTGTCCTGTGGTCCGCCGGCGAGCGCGGCGGCGCTGGGCCGCCGCTCGGGACGGGCCTGGAGCATGGATCGGATCATCCGTCGCAACGACGGCTCGATGGTGCGGTCGATGGTCGGCCGCGCCCGGGCAGTGCGGAGCAGCACGGCGGGCGCCTGACCTCCCTCGTACGGACCGTGGCCGGTGGCGGCGAAGTGGAGCGTGGCGCCGAGGCTGGCCACGTCGGACGCCGCCGTGGTCGGCTCGCCCCGTGCCTGCTCGGGCGCCAGGAAGCCTGGGGTGCCGAGGACCACGCCCGTGCGCGTGAGGCCGTCGGTGGCGTCGGTGGTCGTGGCCACGCCGAAGTCGGCCAGGTGGGCTCGGCCCTCGGCGTCGAAGAGCACGTTGGCCGGTTTGATGTCGCGGTGGACGATGCCGGCGCGGTGCGCCACCGCCAGGGCAGGCAGCAACCGGTCGGCGATGGCGCGGACCCGAGCGGCGGGCAGCGGGCCGTGCTCGCGTACGAGATCAGCGAGGCTGCCGCCCGGCAGGTACGGCATCACCAAGACGACGTCGCCCTCGTCGTCGACGACGTCCAACAGCGGGACGATGGCGTCGTGCTCGATCCGTCGCAGGGTGTCGAGTTCGCGTTGGAAGCGGGCGCGCGCCAGCTGCATCTCGTCGGCGGTGCCGTGCAGGCCGAGGCGCTTGAGCGCGACCAGGGAGCCGTCGGGCGATCGGCCGAGATCGACCACGCCCATCCCGCCCCGGGCCAGTCGCCGCACGGTCTCGTACTCCACGGTCGCAGCGTACGGGCCGGCTGGAGCCCCGCCGCCGGTCGCGCCGTGGCTGTCGGCCACCAGGAGTATCGTGACGGAGAATGACAGACACCCGAGATGCTGCCCAGGTCGACTTCGCGATCGACTCCGTCGTCGCCCGCATCGACGAAGAGCTCATCGCGCTGCTCAAGCGTGAGCTGGTCTCCTCCAACGAGGTGGCCGACCTGCTCCTCGACGTGCGCACCCTCCTCGTCCCGGTGAAGCACGCACCGGAGGACGTCGTCACCAACTGATCTCCGGACCGGACCGGGCGAGGCCGGTTCAGGCGCCCCCGAACGGCTTCGGCAGCAACCGGCCGGCCGGCCACCAGCGCCGGTAGAGCGACCCCAGCGCCACGCCGAGCAGGGCGCCGCCCACCACATCGGACGCGTGGTGGATCCGCACGAACACTCGCGAGGTGGCCACGGTCACCGCCACCGCGGCATAGAGCGGGGCCAGTGGGTCGTCCTGGCTCGCCACGGTCACGAACACGGCGGCCGCCGAAGCATGACCGGAGGGGAAGCTGGTGGTGCGGGGCGTCCGGAGCCGGTGCGGGCGAGGGATGTCGGACACGGGCCGGGCCCGACGGAACAGCGACTTGACCGGGCCGTTCACGATCACGGACTCCAGGCCGATCGCGCTCACCAGCCGGACGGTGCTGCGCAGGTCGCCGCCCCGGCGCACGCCCTGGGCGGTGGCCAGCAGATGCCACACCAGGCTGAAGTCGCCCAGCTCGGAGGCCGTGTAGAAGGCCCGGTCCAGCACGGGGTGGCCGCGCAGGTGGTCGAGGGCACGGTCGACGCCGGCATCGAAGCGCACGATGGCGAGCTGGACCGGGTGCTGGGAGGCGGGTTCGGCCATGTCAGACGTGGAGGAGGGGTTCCTGGCCGTCGTCGGCGCGCTGGCGGATCTCGAGGTCGACGGCGGCACGCGCCGGGTCGCCCCCGAACGCCGGGCACCACTGCCGGAACGCGCACCAGTCGCACCGGCGTGACGGGCGGGGCCGGAAATCCTCGCGCTCGCATGCCGTCTCGACCGCGTGCCAGATGGCGTGGAGTCGGCGGTCGAGGCCGTGGCTCGACTGCTCGGTGGGCTCGGCGACCACGGCCACCGGTTCGGCGAGGTGGAGCAGCTGCACGCGCGACGGGCCGGCGCCCGAAGTACCGCTCGCACATGAGCGAGTAGACGTGCACGCCCGTCATCGACGTGCGGGCGTAGGCAGCGGCCGGGGCGCGACCGGTCTTGTAGTCGGTGACGACCAGCTCGCCGTCGACGAGGTCGAGACGGTCGATGATGCCCCGCACGGCCACCCCGTCGATGTCGACTTCGAGCTTCAGCTCGAGGCCCACCGGGGTCACAGTGGTGGGATCCTCCAACAGGAAGTCGTTGTGGACCAGCGCGGCGGGCCTCGGCGAGCACGGCGGCCTCGGCGTCGGCATCCAGCGCCAGGCCCGTCCACTCCGGATCGGTCCGGTAGCGCTGGAAGGCGACCTCGACGCAGTGGTCGACCACCGAGGGGAGGCGTTCCGCTGCAGGAAGGGTGAAGAGGTGCTCCAGCGCGGCGTGGACGAGGGTTCCACGGGAGGCGGCGAGGGTGGGCGGTTCGGGAAGCCGCTCGACGCAGGCGAAGCGGAACTGGAGCGCGCACGCGGTGAAGCTCGACAGCTTCGACGGTGACAGCGAGGTGGGAACGGGCAACGCCATTGGTCAGAGGCTACGCCGGGGGTCCGACACCGATCGCGAGTCGCGGCCGACCGCCCTCGATCCGGCGGTAGCGTCGGGCCGCTGATGGCCGACGTCGACCCGCCCCACTCCTCCGGGGAGCCCACCGCGACACCAGACGAGACCGCCGTGCTCGCCGTGAACGCGGCGTTCTACGACGCCTTCGAACGGCGCGACCTCGACGCCATGTCCGACATCTGGGAACACAGCGACCGGGTGGCGTGCATCCATCCCGGTTGGGCCCAGCTCTCGGGCTGGGCCGCGGTGTCGGCATCGTGGTTCGCGCTCTTCGACGGTCCGCAGCAGCTCCAGTTCATCGTCACCGGTGAGCGCATCGTCGTGGCCGGCGACGCCGCCTGGGTGACGTGCAACGAGAACCTGCTCGACGAGGGGGCCACGCAGGCGGTGGCGGCCACCAACGTCTTCGTCCGGTCCGGAGACCGGTGGCAACTGGTGCACCACCACGGATCCCCGGTGGTCCAGCGCCACGGGAGTCGTGACTCGTGATCGGCCGGCGCATCGCGACGGTGTCGCTGGTGCTCATCCTGACCGCGACGATGGCGTGCTCCGGATCCGACGCCACCACATCGCCGTCGTCCGGATCGACGGCCCCCGAGCGCTCCACCACGCCCACGGATGCGGCGAGCCCGGGGCACCTGCTGTCCTCCGAACCACTCGACGCCGCCAGCGTCGACGGATCGGTGTGGCGCGTCCGGTACCGCTCCATCGGCGTCGGAGGGGAGCCGGTGGAGGTCACCGGCCTGGTCGCCCAGCCGTCGTCGCCGCCCCCGTCGGGCGGGTACCCGATCGTGTCCTGGGCCCACGGCACCACGGGGATCGCCGATCGCTGTGCTCCCTCCTCCGCCGGTGCGTCCTCGATCCCGAACCTGCAGCACCTGCTCGATGACGGCTACGTCGTGGCCGCCACCGACTACGAGGGCCTCGGGACGCCGGGGGTGCACCCGTACCTGGTGGCCGACAGCGAGGCCCGTGGCGTGCTCGACGCCGCCCGCGCCGCCCGCCAACTGGTGCCCGACACCTCGGCTCGACTGCTCGTGGCCGGGCACAGCCAGGGCGGGCACGCCGCGCTCGCCACGGCCGAGATCGCCGCGTCGTGGGCGCCGGAGCTCGACCTGCTCGGCACCGTGGCGCTGGCGCCGGCCGCCGATCTCCGGCTGATCGTGGGCGGCACGCTCCGGCCCGGTGGCCTGTTCGGCTTCGGGGTGCTGGTGGCTGCCGGGTGGTCCGGCGCCTACGCCGACCTCTCGGCCGACGACCTGTTGACGCCGGCCGGCCTCGACATCGCCCACACGGCCGAGACCGACGCCTGCGTCCCGGGCGTGTTCGCCGCAGTGGCGGGAGCCGAGGGCCCGTTCGTGTCGGTCGACCCCACCACGCTGCCGGCATGGAAGAAGCGCATCGACGAGAACACCATCCACCCGGCCGACGTCGCCGGACCGTTGCTGGTGCTGCAGGGCACGTCCGACCCCGTCGTCGCCAAGGCCCTCACCGACCGGACGGTCGGGGGCCTCTGCGCCGCAGGGGCGCCGGTGTCCTACCGGACCTACGACGGCGTCGACCACGCCGGGGTCGTCAGCGCCTCGTGGCCCGACGCCGAGTCGTGGATGCGGGACCGCCTCGACGGCGTCCCTGCGCCCACGACCTGCAACTGACGCCGCTCCTCAGCTCGGGGCGGGATCGACGGGTCGGGGCTCGCGGGGCAACCCCAGGAGCCGCTCACCGATGATGTTTCGCTGGACCTGCGCCGTACCGCCGCCGAACCAGCCGCCGGGGGCGGCGAGCAGGGCGTCGGAGGCCGGACCGACGAGCGTGCCCTGGGGGCCGGCAGCGTCCACGCGGTGTTCGGCGATGTCGAAGACGTAGCCTGTCATCCCCAGCTTGCCCAGTGATGAGCTCACCGAGGCGACCGGCCCCTGCCGCTGCGACATCGCCAGGTAGGCGCGGCCGGTGACGACGAGGGCGGCGAGACGCTGCCGCTCGACCGGGCCGAGGTCGTGGTGGTCGTGGGCCGCGGCGGTCAGGTGGTCCAGCCGGCGGCTGATGGACCGACCGAGTGCGCCGATGTGCCCCCGCTCGTTGGTCAGGGTCGCCATGGCGATCTGCCAGCCCTGGCCGCGATCGCCGATCAGGGCGTCGGCGGGGAGGCGGACGTCGGTGAAGAACACCTCGTCGAACTCGGCGCTGCCGGTCATCTGGCGTAACGGTCGGGTCTCGACACCGGCCGAGTGCATGTCGATGACGAAGAACGAGATGCCGGCGTGGCGTGACCCGAAGCCGGATGGCCCATCGCCCTCGGTCCGGGCGAGGAGGATGCCCCAGTCGGAGGCCCGTCCGCCGGAACACCACACCTTCTGACCGTTCACCACCCACTCGTCGCCGTCGGGTCGCGCCCGGGTCGACAGGGACGCCAGATCCGAACCCGCGCCTGGTTCGGAGAACAACTGGCACCACACCCGCTCGCCCCGCACCGTCGGTGGCAGGTGCGTGCGCTGCTGGGCGTCGGTGCCGAAGTGCTGGAGCGCGCCGCCGGTGAGGACGAGACCGACCATGTTGAGGAAGGGCGGGACCCCGGCGTCGGCGCAGAGCTCGAGCCAGGCCTGCTGGTGGTCCAGCGTGAGGCCACGGCCCCCGAGCTCGACCGGCCAGTGGATGCCGGCGTAGCCGGCGGCGTGGAGCCGCTGTTGCCACTCCATGCCCTGGTCGCGGCATTCCGGCGGCATGATCGCCCCCCAGTCCGGTGGCGCGGTCGGCGCTTCGTGCTCGAGCCACTCGGCGGCCTGGTCCCGGAAGGTGGCGACGTCGATCACGCCCGGCACCGTACCCGTCGACGACGCGGTGGCTACGCCCGTTGCCAGTCTGGCCCGGCGGAGCCGCAGACCCTGAGCACACCTCCTATGCTCGGACGCCCCATGGCCCGCACCATCCGACTCCGTCGCTGGCAGCGCGACGCCCTGGAGCGGTTCCGGACCAGTGACGGAGCCGACTTCCTCGCCGTGGCGACGCCGGGCGCCGGCAAGACCACGTTCGCGCTGACGGCCGCCCGGCACTGGCTGGCCGAGCACCCCGACGCCCAGCTCGTGGTGGTGGCACCGACCCAGCACCTGAAGCGCCAGTGGGCGCAGGCCGCCGCCGGCCTCGACCTCGAGCTGGAGCCGTTCTGGAAGCCGGGCGATTCGTTGCCCGCCGACATGGACGGCATCGTCACCACCTACCAGCAGGTGGCGTCGAGCCCGCACGCCGTGGCGGCGTTGGCCGCCCGCGGGTTCGCGGTGATCGACGAGATCCATCACGCCGGCGACGACCGAGCCTGGGGCGACGGCCTGCGCATCGCGTTCGCCGACGCCGAGCAGCGCCTCTGCCTGTCGGGGACCCCGTTCCGATCCGACACCACCCCGATCCCGTTCGTGACCTATCGCTGGGACCCGGCCAGCGGCCGAGAGGGAGACACGGCCGTACCGGACTTCGAGTACGGCTACGGCGACGCCCTCGTGGAGGGCGGGGTCGTGCGGCCGGTCCACTTCCCGCGCATCAAGGGCCAGATGGAGTGGGTGGCGCCGGACGGGTCGTTCCACGCCCACGACTTCGACGACGACCTCGATCGGGTCCGGGCCAACCAGCGCCTCCGGACCGCGCTGTCCGTCGACGGCGAGTGGCTGGCGACGGTCCTGGGCGATGCCCATCGGCGCCTCCTCGAGGTCCGACGAGCGCAGCCGGACGCGGCGGGGCTGGTGATCGCCATGGACGTCGACCACGCCCGGGCCATCGCCGACGTCCTCGAGCGCCGGCACCGGGTCCGCGCCACGGTGGCGACGTCCGACGATCCGTTGGCGTCGGCCCGTATCGCCCGGTTCGCGAAGTCGACCGACCCCTGGATCGTGGCCGTGCGGATGGTGTCGGAGGGCGTTGACATCCCCCGGCTGCGGGTCGGCGTCTTCGCCACCAACACCACCACTGAGTTGTTCTTCCGCCAGGCGGTGGGCCGGTTGGTGCGCTGGACCCGGGGCCTGCGCACCCAGCGCGCCTGGCTCTACATCCCTGACGACCCACGCCTGCGGCGTCTGGCCGAGGCCGTCGCCGAGCAGCGGCGGCATTCGCTGTTCAAGCGGGCCCGGGCCGACGACGATCCCGACGTCGACGACGCCGCCGGGGCCGAACTGGACGAGCCGGGCGACGACGAGCAGCTGTCCCTGTTCCAGGCCATGTCCGCGGTCGCCACCGGCGTGGAAGGCGGTGAGACCCTCGGTGACGACGACGAGGCCGAGCTGGTGTGGGAACCCGACGACGGCGACGAGTCGCTCGACATCGCTCTTCCGCCCCTGCCGCGCCGGCGAACGACGGCCGTGGCGTCCTCCGGGGCGGGCGCGGCCCGTGTCAGCCTCGCCGAGCACAAGTCGAAGCTGCGCAAGGAGAACTCCGACCTCGTCGCCCACCTCGTACAGGTCACCGGCAAGTCGCATCGTGAGGTGAACGGCGAGCTCAACCGGTTGGCGGGGGTCAACAAGGTCACCGACGCCACGGCCGAGCAGCTCTCGCGGCGCATCGCCGTGGGCGAGAAGTGGGTCAAGACCCTGTAGACCCCGACCCGGTAGAAAGGGCCCTGATGGGTGCCGACGCCGTGTCCGCCGAGGTCGTGCTGCCCTGCACGGACCTCGGTCCGACGATGCAGTACTTCACCGACCAGCTCGGCTTCCGAGTCGAGGTGGTCTTCCCCGCCGATGCACCGCGCGTCGCAGTCCTGTCGGGGCACGGCGCGCGGGTCCGGCTCGACCCGGCGGCCACCGGCGATGCCGGCGAGCTGCGCCTGACGGGCTCCGACCGCACCGGCACGGAGACCGCACCCAACGGCACGCGCGTCGTGTGGTCCTCCGATGCCATGGTGCTGCCCGACCTGGTGTCGTCGTTCACGCTGACCCCCGCCGCCGAGGAGTGGGGCACGGGTCGGGCCGGGATGCAGTACCGCGACCTCGTCCCCGACCGCCAGGGCGGCCGGTTCATCGCCTCGCACATCCGCATCCCCGACGGTGGCCCGGTGCCCGACTGGGTGCACTTCCACGAGATCAGGTTCCAGCTCATCGTGGTGCGTCGCGGATGGGTCGAGGTGGTCTACGAGGACCAGGGCGGCCCGTTCGTGATGGAGGCGGGTGACTGTGTCCTCCAGCCCCCGGAGATCCGTCACCGCGTGCTGCGGGCCTCGGACGGGCTCGAGGTGGTCGAGATCGGTTGCCCGGCCGAGCACCGCACCGTCGCCGACCACGATCTCCAGCTGCCCACGTCGGTGGTCGACCACGACCGGGACTTCGGCGGCCAGCGCTTCGTACGACACATCGCAACCGAGGTGCCGTGGGAGCCGTGGCGGTTGCCGGGCTTCGAGGCCCAGGACACCGCCATCGAGGCGGCCACCGCCGGCCTGGCAGGCGTCCGCTTCGTCCGCCCTGCCGGTCTGGCCGGCGCCGGCGGGTCCGGCGACACCACCCATGCCGGTGAGCTCGCCTTCGCCTTCGTCCTCGACGGCGCCGTCACGCTCACCGTCGACGGTGCCGACCACCGCCTCGGCTCGGGCGACGCCGTGACGGTCCCGGCGGGTGCCGTGCACCGGTGGTCCGACCCTTCGGTCGACCTCGCCCTGCTCGACGTCACCCTGCCCGCCCGCATCTGAGCATCACGGTCGTGGGCGTCGGCCTGTCACAGCGGCTGCATATCGGACCGCCATGACCCAGGACCAGGACCATCTCGCGCCCCGAGGCGACGTGTTCATCGCCACCAGCGTCGACGGGTTCATCGCCCGTCCTGACGGAACGCTCGACTGGCTCACCGGCCGGCCGGCC
>CAWEQL010000012.1:0-38339 GCA_963811245.1 uncultured Acidimicrobiaceae bacterium | reverse complement strand
AGGACACGTCGGCGTCGGCCCCGGCGGCCAGCACCCGTGCCGGAGCGGCACCGACGAGGTCGGCCAGGCCGTCGATGCGCAACCGGCCCGGCGCGTCGGGGAGGACGTGCACGTAGACGTGGTCGGCATCGGCCGTGGTGCGCACGTGGTCGTGGCCCTGGACGGGACCGTAGGTGGTGCCGTGGATGCCCTCGCCGTTGACGTCGAGCCAGCGGCCGACCTCGCGCAGCGCCTCCTGGAACTCGGGCTGGATCGCCCCGTCGCCCCGAGGCCCCACGTTCATCAGCAGGTTGCCGCCCCGGGAGGCGACCTCGACCAGGTCGCCGATGATGTCGGCGCCGGTCTTGCAGCGCTCGAGGTCGGGGTTCCACGCCCACTGCCCGCCGAAGGTCATGCACGCCTCCCACGGCAGGAAGTCGTCGGCGTCGGGCGCCGTCGGGTCGGGCGGGGCCTCGAAGTGCGACCGGATGAGGGGCGCCACCTGCTCGAGCAGCACCTCCCAGTCGTCCTGCTGGATGAGGGCGAACAGCATCGTCGGGTCCGTCGGGCCGCCGTAACGTCGACCAGCGGGGGATGGCGCGGGGCACCGCCTGCTCGGGGGTGAGGAAGTCCGACCGCAATCCCGGCGGCACGTCCGCCGCCAGCCCGCCCAGCCGGTCGTTCACGAGCGTTGCGGCTGCAGCTCGCGCACCAGGCCCTGGAACCGCTCGACGTCCCAGTGCGGGCCGAAGCCGATGTCCCACCACCACGAGAACAGCTCGCCGTACTCGGTGCAGAGCTCACGGACCTGGCGTTCCATCCGGTCGAGGAACCCGGCCCACTCGGGCCGCTCGGGCTCGCCGAGGAAGTTCTCGGGCAGCGGGCGGGACCGGTCGCGGTAGCCGTCGTCGTGGAAGTCGGGCGCGGAGAAGTACGTCCCGAACCCGATGCCACCGTCGCGGCAGGCGCCGGCGACCTCGGCCACCACGTCGCGCCCGAAGGGCGTGCTGGTCGACTTGTAGTCGGTGGTCTCGGTGTCGAAGAGGGAGAAGCCGTCGTGGTGCTTCGTGGTCAGCACCAGGTACCGCTGGCCGGCGGACCGGGCCAGGTCGACCCACTCGGCGGCGTCGAAGCGCTCGGCGGTGAAGCGCTCGGGGAAGGCCTCGTACTGCTCGAGGGTGATGGGCTTCACCGGCATCTCGACCTCGCCGGCGCCGAGGCGGTGCAGCGCTTCGATGAACCGGCGCTGCAGCTCGGGGCCGAGCATCACCGGCCACGAGGCCTCGATGCCGCCGACGGCATAGGCGCCCCAGTGCACGAAGAGGCCGAACTTGGCGTCGTCGAAGGCCGATCGCGAACTGCGCTCCCCCTGCATGCCAGCAGATCCTATAGGATCTACGATCGATGTCCAGTCCTGCGCGGCCCGCCCGGACCAGCCAGCCCATCCCGCCGGTCCGGACGGCCCTCGTCGACGATGTGTACGAGTCCCTCAAGGCATGGATCATGGACTCGGTGCGCGAACCGGGCGTGCGGGCCAACATCGACGCGCTGGCCCGCACGCTCCGGGTGTCGCCCACCCCCGTCCGCGAGGCGCTGGCCCGGCTCGAGGCCGACGGCCTCGTGACCAAGGCGCCGTCCCGGGGCTACACCGTGACACCGCCCCTCACGGCCGCACAGGTCGCCGAGCTGTACGAGTTCCGCCAGCTGATCGAACCGTGGGCGGCGGCCCGGGCCGCCGCTCGGTGCGACGAGGAGGGCGTCCGCCGGCTGCGGGCGGAGCTGGCCTCGTGCCCCACCGCCCCCGACGACGACCGGTACGAGGCGTACCGGGCCATCGCCGCCCACGACGAGCGGTTCCACGATCTCGTCCTCGAGCTGGCCGGGAACGACGAGGCCCGTCGCGCCTTCGCCCGGACGCACTGCCACCTCCACCTGTTCCGCCTCGGCTACGGGCGTGACATGGGCAGCCACGCCCTGGCCGAGCACCAGAGGGTCGTCGAGGCGATCACCGGCGGCGACGAGGAGGCTGCCCGGGCCGCCATGGACCGCCACCTGCGCCTGTCGAACCGGCGGGTGGCCGGCGACCTCGCCCAGGGGTGACGTCCACGCGTCCGCCGGGTCGTGACTGGGCCCGCGGCCGGTTGGGTAGAAAGGCGCATCTCCCGGCTTCGGGAACCCATTCGAACGGATCCGCATGCCCAGACACCCGCAGCGGAGCGGCCAGCCGCCGACCAGCTCCTTCTCCACCCGGTTCCACGCGCACGTGCACGCTGTGTCCGAGACCCGTCGGAGCTTCGTCGAGTGGATGCGCACCGCACAGCTCGAGGACGACGCCATCGAGGACCTCGAGGTCGTGTTCAGCGAGGTCGCGGCCAACGCGGTCGCCGCGTCCCCGACCCCGTCCGACGTGGTGCGCGTGCTGGCCCAGCTCGACGAGACGGTCGTGGTGCTGGAGGTGTCGAACCGCACCGACACGCCCGAGGAGCTGCCGCTCGGCGTCCCCGACCTCGACGACCCCCTCCGGCCCAACGGGCGCGGCCTGCTCATCGCCCGGGCGTTCGTCGACTCGGTCGACATCGAGACCGAGGAGCCCGACCGGCTGGTGGTCCGCTGCTGCAAGCGGGTGACGCTGCCCGCCTGAGGCAGGAACTCAGGCCGGGCGCCGGGAAGAGTCGCCGGTGGATCGCCGTCGCTTCCTGCTCCTGTCCCTCGCCGCCAGTGGCTCGCTGACCGTCGGCCGCGGCGCGCTCGCTCCGGCCTTCGCCGCGCCCGCCCAGCCCGGGGCCAGCCCCTACGGGCCGCTGCAGGACCCCGATGCCAACGGACTCCGGCTCCCCGCCGGGTTCACCTCGCGGGTCGTGAAGCAGTCGGGCCTGCCGATCGGGTCCACCACCGAGGTGGCGATGCCGTTCCCGGACGGCGCGGCCACGTTCCCGGCCGCCGACGGCGGCTGGATCCTGGTCTCCAACTCCGAGAACCCGCCGCCGGTCGACCGGCCGGACCCGACCGGCGTGGGCCTCGACGGCCTCGGCGGTGCGCAGGCCATCGTGTTCGCCGCCGACGGCACCATCGTCGACGCCTACCCGATCCTCACCGGCTCCCGGTCCAACTGCGCCGGCGGTGCCACCCCCTGGGGGACCTGGCTGTCGTGCGAGGAGGTCGACGACCCGGACGATGCGTCCAACTCGGGGAAGGTCTTCGAGTGCGACCCCACGGGCAGGCGCGCCGCCGTCGATCTGCCGGCGCTCGGCCGCTTCAAGCACGAGAACGCCACGGTCGACCCCGTCCGCCAGCACGTGTACCTCTCCGAGGACCTGGGCGACGGCCTCTTCTACCGCTTCACCCCCGCCCGCTACCCCGACCTCACGGTGGGACGGCTCGACGCGGCGCTGGTCGGCGACGACGGCGGGGTGACGTGGCTCGAGGTGACCGACCCCGCCTGCACCGGCGGGGTCCCCTGCCGGCAGCAGGCCCCGGCCACCCCGTTCGCGGGCGGCGAGGGGTGCGTGTACGACGACGGGAAGGTGTTCCTCACCACCAAGGGCGACGACCGCGTCTGGATGTACGACGCCGCCGCCGAGACCATGGTCGTCCTCTACGACGCCGGGGACTTCGAGGATCCCGTGCTCACCGGGGTCGACCACGTCATCGTCCAGCCCGGCACGGGCAACATCGTGGTGGCCGAGGACGGCGGCGACATGGAGGCGGTCATGATCCGCCGGGACGACTTCGCCCTGTTCCCACTCCTCCAGATGACCGGGCCCCAGCACGGCCGGCAGCTGCCGTCCCCGCTCGACCCGGTGCCGATCTACTCCGAGGTGTCGGGCCTGGCGTTCGACCCCGCCGGTGACCGCCTCTATTGCAACTCCCAGCGAGGGTTCGGCACCGGCATCACCTACGAGATCCAGGGTCCGTGGGCGGAGGCCCTCCAGCGCCCGACCGGCCGACCCGAGGCCCTTCCCGTTCGGCCTCAGCCCGGCGGCGGCCGGCCCGACGACGCCCCCGGCGCTCGCCCGGCCACCGCCACGCTGCCGGTCACCGGGGGCGGCGGCGTGCCGGTCTCGGCGGTGGGCGCGGCCGCCGGCGCGGCCGGACTGCTGGCGCTGCGCCGGCGCCTCGAGCGCCGAATCCCGGACGAGCGCCCCCCGGCCTGAGATCCCATTACGCTCCGGCGCGCCGGTCGCGCCGACCGGCGAACCCCGACCTCGTACGGCGCAGGAGGCGGTACCCGTGGGACTGCTGGACAAGCTCAAGGGCGAACTCGTCGACATCATCGAGTGGATCGACGACAGCCGTTCGACCCTGGCGTGGCGGTTCCCCCGCTACCAGAACGAGATCAAGAACGGTGCCCAGCTGATCGTCCGCGAGGGCCAGCAGGCGGTGTTCGTCTACCGGGGCCAGATCGCCGACGTCTTCGAGCCCGGCCACTACGAGCTCACCAGCGAGAACCTGCCGATCCTGTCCACGCTCCAGGGCTGGAAGCACGGGTTCGACAGCCCGTTCCGGTCCGAGGTGTACTTCCTCAACACCCGCCAGGTCACCGACCTGCGGTGGGGCACCCCCCAGCCCGTCACCGTCCGGGACCCCGACTTCAAGATGGTCCAGGTCCGCGCCAACGGCCTCTGCGTCGTCCGCATCGCCGACGCCGAGCGTCTTCCTCCGTGAGGTCATCGGCACCGACTCCGCGGTCGAGGCCGAGGAGATCACCGAGCTGCTCCGGCGGGTCATCACGCTCGCGTTCAGCGACATGGTCATGGAGACCGGCCTCGGCGCCATCGACCTCCAGGGCCGCCAGGTCGAGCTGTCCGACAAGCTCCGCGAGTTCGTCCAGGAGCGGGTCGACGACGAGTTCGGCCTCGAGATCACGTCGGTGACGATGAACATCTCGCTGCCCGACGAGATCACCCAGGCGATGACCCGCGGCGTGGCCCGCGGCGTCGAGGAGGGCGGCTACGCCCACAACGTCGGCGACATCGGACGGCTCCAGCAGGTGCGGGCCGCCGACGCCATGCTCGCCGCCGCCGAGAACGAGGGCGGTGGCGTCATGGGCGATGCCATGGGCATGGGCATGGGCATCGCCATGGCCGGCCAGATGGCCGACCAGTTCGGGCACGCCACCGGCCAGGGCGGTGCCGCCGCTGCCGCCGCCGCTGCCCGGCCAGGCGCTCTACCACGTCGAGGTCGGCGGCCAGGCCACCGGTCCCTACAGCGTGGCAGCAGCTCCAGGCCGGCGTCGCCAGCGGCCAGGTGAACGCGGCCACCCTGGTGTGGACCACCGGCATGGCCGAGTGGGCCCAGGCCGGCAGGTGCCCGCCCTGGCCCCGCTGTTCGCGGCCCCGCCGCCCCCCCCCGCCGGCGCCGCACCCCGCCGCCAGCCGCCGAGCCCGGCGAGCCGTCCTCCGCCGTGGCCGCCACGACGACGAGGACCGCCGTCCCCGCCGCGCCGCCACCGCCGCAGGCCGCCACCGCGCCGAGGATCGGCGCGCCGAGCGCCTCCGCGACGAGCGGGACGAGCGCCCCGCCGTGCTGCACCGCACCGAGCAGACCCGGACCTACCCGTGCCTGCAGTGCGGCGGCGAGCTGGAGTTGAACATCACCAAGCAGCTGCTCGCCTGCCCGTTCTGCGGGAACGAGCAG
The DNA here is from genome assembly GCA_963811245.1 of uncultured Acidimicrobiaceae bacterium. Taxonomy (GTDB): domain Bacteria; phylum Actinomycetota; class Acidimicrobiia; order Acidimicrobiales; family Salinilacustritrichaceae; genus Salinilacustrithrix. The sequence goes on along the minus strand of CAWEQL010000012.1, from coordinate 32,723 downwards.
GACGTCGCGACGGTCGAGGGCGAGGAGGTCGTCGAGCAGGACCTGCACGAGGCCATGGCTGCGCTCGACGCCGGGGCCCTCACCAAGACGGGCCTGCAGCTGTCCGACGAGAAGGAGGTCGTGTGCCAGAACTGCGGCGGGCACACCACGTTCACCGGCACGCTGACGGCGACGCGGTGCCCGTACTGCGCCACGCCGATCCAGCGCGACGACGTCCACGCCGCACCGGCCCGGCTGGCCGTCGACGGTGTCCTGCCCTTCCAGGTCGACGCGCCCCACGGCCGAGGCGGCCATCGGGCAGTGGATCAACAGCCGCTGGTTCGCGCCGAACGAGTTCAAGCAGTACGCCACCACCGGTTCGTTCAACAGCGTCTACTCCGCGTACTTCACCTACGACGCCTCCACCACGACCCGCTACACCGGCCACCGGGGCGACCACTACACGGTGACGGTCGGAGCGGCGAGAACCGCCGCACCGAGGTCCGGACCCGGTGGAGCCACGCCGCCGGCACCGTGCAGAACCCTTCGACGACCTCCCGGTCCCGGCCAACGTCGGGCTCGACCAGAAGCACGTCCAGGAGCTCGAGCCGTGGCCGACCCGACGCCCGGCCGTTCACCGCCGAGTACCTGGCCGGGCACCTGAGCCGCACCTACGACCACGACGTCGTCGAGTGCTTCGCCCCGGCCAAGGCCCGCATGGAGGAGGTCGATCCGCCAGACCGTCCGCACGGACATCGGCGGCGACGTGCAGCAGATCACCTCCATGGGCGTGCACTACGAGGGGCTCACGTACAAGCACCTGCTGCTGCCGGTGTGGCTGCTCACCGTCATCTACGGCGGGGCCCCGTTCCAGGTGTTCATCAACGGCGTCACCGGCGAGGTGCAGGGCCAGCGGCCGTACAGCAAGGTCAAGATCGCGCTCGCCGTCATCGCCCGTGACCATCCTGGCCCTGGCAGCCTGGTTCCTGTTCGGCGCCAGCGGGGAGGGAACGCCCGTGACCACCATCATCATCGGCCTGCTCATCGTGGCCATCGGCACGGTGGCCTACGTCGCGCTGCGCAACGCACAGGACTTCTCCGACGCCAACGAGGTCATCCCCGGCGTCCCCACCCGGGCGCCGAAGGAGTGGGCCGGCGCCCACTCGGTCGAAGCCCGCCTGCACCGCCGCCTGCGCGACGCCATGACCGCGCTGCGGGCCAACCCGGCGCTCGACGATCCGTCGCTGCTCGACGTGCGCGAGGCCCTGCAGCGCGAGGCCCTCGCCATCGACGACCAGCTGGTGGCCGCCGCCGCGCTCCCGCCCCGGGTGCGCGACGAGCCCGTGCGCCAGGTCACCCAGGCGGTCGAGTCGGTGGAGGCTGCGGTCGCCGAGGTGGTCATGCTGCGCGGCCCCGAGCGGGACAGCTCCCAGGCTGCCCTCGACCAGGTCCGCACCCGGCTGGCGCTGGTGGAGGAGGCCCGGGCCGAGCTGGCGCCCTCGGCGGCGCACCGTCGTCGATCGAGCAGCTGCGCCGCCACCTGGACCCGCCCGCCGAGGGCCCGACGGACGAGCGCCCCGCCACCTGACCGACCCCACCCCGCGTTCCTCACGCGCAGATCGACGTCCACCGGTCAGATCGCGCCCTCGGAACGGTCCTGGTGGGTGGCTCGGTGCCCGGATGCGGCCTGGCTAGCGTCGCCCCGATGTCCGGTCGCCACCTCCGACGGGGTCGCGCCGCCGCTGCACGCCGCGTGCTCGCACTCCTCGGCCTGCTCCTGCTCGGTGCCGCCGCCGGCGCCGGCGGTTGGCTGCTGTGGGCGGACCGCTCGTCCGACGCCGACACGGCCACGGCAGGGGGCAGCACCGGCTCGGCGATCCTCTCGCCCGAGCCCGGTCCCATCACCATCGCGCTCGCCGGCGACCTCACGGGCGGTGCCCTGCTCACCGACCGGCTCGCCGGAGACACCACCGACGTGATCGGTCCGATGGCCGAGGTCCTGCGAGACGCCGACCTGTCGGTGGTCGACGTCGCCGTCCCGATCGCCGGGGACCCGTCGGTCTCGCCCGATGTCGCCACGGTGCCGTCGACGATCCTCGCCGCCCTGCGGGCCGCCGGGGTCGACGTCGTGTCCGCCGCCAACGACCGCAGCCTCGACCTCGGCGCCGACGGCATCGTGGCGATCGCGTCCGACGACACGTCGGGCGTCGCGGTGATCGGCGTCGGCGCCGACGAGGACGGCGCATACCGGCCCTTCGTGCGCGAGGTGGGCGGTCGAACCGTGGCCGTCATCGCCGCCACCCAGGTCCTGGACCCGGACCGCATCGCCTCGGACACCGCCCGTCCCGACCACGCCGGGGTTGCGTCCGCCAAGCGGGTCGACCGGCTGGTCGCCGAGGTGGAGGCGGTCCGGGCCACGGCCGACACCGTCGTCGTCTACCTGCACTGGGGGACGGCGGGGGAGACCTGCCCGACCACCAGCCAGCAGGAGCTGGCCTCCGCCCTCGTGTCCGCCGGCGCCGACATCGTGGCCGGACCGGGCGCCGGGCGGCTGCAGGGCGCGGGTCGCGCCGGCGACGCGGTCGTCGCCTACGGGCTGGGGAGCGTGGTCGCCGACGAGCCGGAGGGCACGGAGGCGGGCGTGCTCCTGGTGCGAATCGACGCCCGGGAGGTCCTCGACATCGACTGGGTGCCGGCCCGGATCGGGGCCGACGGCGTCGCACAGCCCCTGGGCGGTGCCGAGGCCACGGACGCCACGGCGCGCTGGGACGAGCTGCGCGCCTGCACGGACCTGGCCCCGCGCTGACGGGCGTGGGTCAGCGGGCGGTCCACCCGCCGTCGACGGCGATGGTCTGGCCGGTGATGTAGGTGCCGGCATCGGACGCCAGCAGCAGCAGCGGGCCGTCGAGCTCCTCCAGCTCGCCGGGGCGGCCGAGCAGGGTGTTGCGACGGATGTAGCGCAGACCGGCGTCCTCACCCACGAACATGGCCTCGGTGAGCTCGGTCTCGAAGTAGCCGGGCGCGATCGCGTTCACCCGGATGCGGTGCTTGGCCCACTGGGCGGCGAGCTCCCGGGTGAGGTTCACCAACCCGCCCTTCGACGCGGCGTAGGCGGCCTGGGCGTTGGGGGCGGCGGCCACCAGCCCGTGCACCGAGGCGATGTTGACGATGGAGCCGCCCTGCTCCTGCACGATCATCTGCCGGGCCGCAGCCGCGGCGAGGACGAAGCAGGCGTTCATGTTCACGTCGACCACCCGGCGGAACAGCGCCGGGTCCTCGTGCTCGGCCGGTGTGACCGCGTCGGTGGTGCCGGCGTTGTTCACGACCACGTCGACCCGGCCGTGGTCGGCGACGGCCCGGTCGACCAGCGCGAGCAGCGCGTCGTCGTCCGCCACGTCGCACGCGGCGGCGTGGATCCGCTCGCTCGTCGCCGCCAGCTCCTCGAGCCGGTCGGCCCGGCGGGCGGCGGCGAGCACGGTTGCGCCCTGGGCGGCGAGGACCTGGGAGAAGCGGTGCCCGATGCCGCTGGATGCGCCGGTCACGATGGCCACCCGGCCGTCGAGGCGGAAGTCGGTACCGAGAGCCATGCCAGGGTTTCTACCGAAGCCGGCCGCCGACCGACGGGTCGCTCCCGGAACAGGCGCCGGTTGGGCCTACATTCGGAGGGCGCGCCTCGCGGACGGGGTGCGACCCGCCACGAGAGGACGCCACCCATGGGGACCCCCGAAGAACCAGCTGAGCTGTTCGACCTGCGGATGAGCGAGGAGGCCAAGCCCCTGCTCAAGCGGGTGACCCAGTTCCTCGAGGAGGTGGTCGCCCCGATGCAGGAGGAGTACTTCCGCCTGGGCGAGGGCCGAGCCGACCGCTGGAGCTACGCCCCGGGCCAGCTCGAGCTGCTCGACGGTGCCAAGGCCAAGGCGGGAAGCCGGCCTGTGGAACTTCTTCCTGCCCGACTCCGAGGTCGGCGGCCTGAGCAACCTCGACTACGCCTACATCGCCGTCGAGCTCGGCAAGTACCCGCTGGGGTCGGAGTCGCTGAACTGCTCGGCCCCCGACACGGGGAACATGGAGGTGCTCGAGCGGGTGGGCACGCCCGAGCAGAAGGCGCAGTGGCTCGAGCCCCTGCTCAACGGCGAGATCCGTTCGGCGTTCGCCATGACCGAGCCCGACGTGGCCAGCTCCGACGCCAAGAACGTCCGGTTGCAGGCGGTGAAGGACGGCGACGAGTACGTCCTCAACGGCGAGAAGTACTACATCTCCGGCGCCGGCGACCCGCGCTGCAAGATCATGATCGTCATGTGCCAGACCGATCCGGACGCGCCACCCCACCGGCAGCAGTCCCAGATCCTGGTCCCGATGGACACGCCGGGCGTGGAGATCCTGGGCCCGATGCACGTCTTCGGCCACGACGACGCGCCGCACGGCCACATGCACCTGCGGTTCACCGATGTCCGGGTGCCGGCGTCGAACATGCTGCTGGGCGAGGGCAAGGGGTTCGAGATCTCCCAGGTGCGCCTCGGCCCGGGCCGCATCCACCACTGCATGCGAGCCATCGGCCAGGGCGAGAAGGCCCTCGAGCTGATGATCCGCCGGGCCAAGTTCCGCGAGGCGTTCGGCAAGCCCATCCTGAGCCTGGGCAAGAACATGGAGCTCGTCTCGCGGGCCCGCATCGAGCTCGATGCCTGCCGCCTCATGGTCCTCAAGGCGGCCAAGGCCATGGACGTGATGGGCAACCAGGAGGCCCGGGTCTACGTCAGCGCCGTCAAGGCCATGGTCCCCGAGAAGGTCTGCCAGATCATCGACCAGGCCATCCAGGTGCACGGTGCCACCGGCGTCTCCGAGTGGACGCCGCTGGCGGCCATGTACACCTCGCAGCGCACGCTGCGGCTGGCCGACGGTCCCGACGAGGTGCACCACTTCGTGGTGGCCCGCAACGAGGCCGCCCAGTACAGCGAGCCGGCCGACGTCGGCCCGAGCCACGACGCCGAGGGCATCTTCGCCGGCCCGGCATGACGGACGGGTCGCCGGCGCCGGAGGATGCGAAGCATCCTCGACTTCCTGGCCCGCAAGGGCCAGGAAGCCTGCTGCACCTCGCCGTCGCCGGCGAGTGGGAGCGGGCCCAGCGGACGGGGACCTACGAGCGGTCCACCATCGACACCTCGCTCGAGGAGGAGGGGTTCATCCACTGCTCCTTCCCGCACCAGGTGCAGGGCACGGCCGATCGCTACTACCGGGGCCGGGACGACATCGTGCTGCTGCGGATCGACCCCGACCGGGTCGGTGCCGAGGTGCGGGTCGAGGAGGCCTCGGACGGCGACGGCTACCCGCACGTCTACGGCCCGATCCCCGTGGACGCGGTGACGTCGGTGTCGCCGGTTCCGATGGGTGCCGACGGTCGCTTGGACCTGGCCGAGCTCAGCGGCTGAGCGCGACCACCAGCTCGGGGAGGGTGGCGAAGTCGTTCTTGCCCACGCAGGCCCGGACGCCGAGCGACTTGGCCCGCTCCTCGATCTCGGGGGTCACGAAGGCGCTGAACAGCACGATGTGCTGGCGGGGCTCCTGCTCGAGCATCTCGGCGGCGACGTCGAGGCCTTCCTTGCCCGGCATGCGGTTGTCGAGGATGACGACGTCGGGCACCTCGGGCGGATCGAGCGTGCGGAACACCTCGAGGGCGTCGTTCCCGTCGACGGCCTCGCCGACGACCTCGACGCCGAGCTCGGAGGACTCGAGTATCGCCCGGACCAGCAGTCGGATGTCCACCTCGTCGTCGACGATGAGCACCGTGGGCTTGGTATCGACCGGCATCGCAGCTCCCTACCCGTCGGCACGCCCGTGCGAACCGATGCCACCACGCTACGGCACCGACCTCTCGGACGGCCGTGTCAGGATCGCAGGATGACGAGGATGACATGACCTCCGATCGGAAGCATGCCCGCCATGCCGCCTCCGACCGGGCCCGCAAGGCCGAGCGCCGGCGCACGCTGTCCTGGGCCATCCCCGTCGTGGTGGTCCTCGTCGCCGTGGTGCTGGCCGTCGTCCTCACCGCCACCGGCGGTTCCGACGACCCGCCGGCGCCCGGCTCGCCCGAGCAGGTGGCCCTCGGTGCGGAGGTCTTCGACCAGCGCTGCGCCACCTGCCACGGCCCGGAGGCCGCCGGTGGGCTGGCCGGACCGCCGCTGATCCACCAGATGTACGAGGACCTCACCGACGCCGACGTCCGCACCGCGATCGCGCAGGGCAAGCCGCCGACGAACTGGCCGCGGTTCGAGGCCGGGATGGCGCCGGTGCCGAACCTGTCCGTCTCCGACGTCGACGCCGTCATCGCCTACGTCCGAAGCGTCCAGCGCGAGGCCGGACTCGACGTCGCCGGGAGCTGACCGGGCCGGGGTCAGGCCAGTTCGGCTCGGAGCGCGGCCTTCTGGACCTTGCCCATCGCGTTGCGGGGGAGCTCGTCGACCACGACGAGTCGTCGCGGCCGCTTGAACCGGGCCAGTCCGTCGCACGCGGCCAGCACCGCGGCCTCGTCGAGCGGGCCGTCGGCCACCAGCACGGCCACCACCACCTCACCGAGGTCGGGGTCGGGCAGGCCGATGACGGCCGACTCGTCCACGCCGGGCGCCCGGTCGAGGACCAGCTCGATCTCCTTCGGGTACACGTTGTAGCCACCGGAGATGATGAGGTCGCTGGCCCGGCCGGCCAGGGTGAGCCGGCCCTCGCCGTCGAGCGCGCCGACGTCGCCGGTCACGAACCAGCCGTCGCTGCGCACGGCCTGGGCGGTGGCCTCCGGCCGATGCCAGTAGCCGAGGAAGACGTTCGGGCCCCGCACCTCGACGGTGCCCGTGGCGCCGGTCGGGACGGATCGTCCGTCCTCGGCGGCGACGCGCAGCTCGATCCCCTCGAGGGGGAAACCCACGGTGCCGGCGACCCGGTCGCCGTCGTAGGGGTTCGAGGTCAGGATCATCGTCTCGGTCATCCCGTACCGCTCGACGATCCGATGTCCCGTGCGCTCGGAGAACGCCTGGTGCTCGTGGGCCGGCAACGGCGCAGAGCCCGACGTGAAGAGGCGTACGTCCCGGCAGAGGTCGGCGTCGAGGCCGGGGTGGGTCAGGAGCCGGTGGTAGTGGGTCGGCACGCCCATGAACACGGTGCTGGCCGGAAGGTCCCGGACGACGGCGTCGGGGTCGAAGCGCTCGTGCAACCGCACCGTGGCACCGACGGCGAAGCAGCAGTGCAGGGCCACGAACAGGCCGTGCACGTGGAACGTCGGCAGCACGTGGAGAAGCACGTCGTCGGGCGCGAACCGCCAGGCAGCGGCCAGCGCCCGGGCGTTGGAGACGAGGTTGGTGCAGGAGAGCATCGCCCCCTTCGACCGGCCCGTGGTGCCCGACGTGTAGAGCATCGCCGCCCAATCGTCCCCGCCCCGGGCGACCGGCTCGGCGGGGTCGGGCGAGGCCAGGTCGGCCAGCGACCCCCCGCCCCGCGTCCCCAGCGTCTCGGACCGGACGTCAGCCGGCAGCTCGGTGTCGGGACGGCCGACGAAGAGGGACGGGTCGGCATCGGCCACGAAGCCGGCGACCTCCGTCGGCGTGTAGGCGGTGTTCAGGGGGACGAACACGGCGCCGGTGCGCAGGCAGGCGACGTAGAGCGCGACGGCGTCGGCCGACTTGTCGACCTGGACCACCACCCGGTCGCCCGTCGCCGACACCGGCGGCCCGCAGTGCGCCGGCCAGGCCGGACGCACGGTCACGGAGGTCGCCGTAGGTCCAGGCGGTGCCGTCGTCGAGCACCAGGCAGGGACGGTCGGCATCGTGGGGAGCGATCAGCGCGCGGTACGGATCGGCGTCCATCGTCGCATCCTCGCACCCGCCGTCGGCCGGCCCGGGCCCGACCCATAGGCTCGCCGCCATGGCCATCGTCCACGACAGCACGTACGCCGACGTCCAGATCCCGTCGGTCCCGATCACCGAGTTCGTCCTGCGGCGCGCCGACGAGCTCGCCGACCAGCAGGCGATCGAGGAGGTGGGCAGCGGTCGTGGCTACACCTTCGGTGCGCTGAAGCAGGCCATCCACGCCCTGGCCGGCGGCCTGCAGGCCAAGGGCATCGGTCCCGGCAGCACCGTGGCGATCATGGCGCCGAACCTGCCCGAGTACGCCATCGTCTTCCACGGCGTCGCCGTCGCCGGCGCCACCAACACCACCATCAACCCGACCTACACGGCCGACGAGGTCCGCCACCAGCTCCAGGACTCCGAGGCCACGGTGCTCGTCACCATCGGCATGTTCCTCGAGACCGCACAGGCGGCCATCGAGGGCACGTCGGTCACCGAGATCGTCACCATGGACGGCGCGCCGGGCACCACCGCCCTCATGTCGCTGTTCGGCGACCCGATCGAGCAGGTCGAGGTCGACCCCATGGAGCACGTGGTCGTGCTGCCCTACTCCTCGGGCACCACCGGCCTGCCCAAGGGCGTGATGCTCACCCACCACAACCTGGTGGCGAACATCGCCCAGTGCGAGCCGGTCATCACCTACGGCGACGACGAGGTCGCCATCGCCGCCCTGCCGTTCTTCCACATCTACGGCATGCAGGTGCTGATGAACGGCCTGCTGGCCAACGGCGTCCGCGTCATCACGATGCCCCGGTTCGACCTGCAGCAGGCGCTGGAGGCGATCCAGGAGCAGAAGGTCACCCGGTTCTTCGCGGTGCCGCCGATGGTGCTCGCCTTCGCCAAGCACCCGATGGTCGACGAGTACGACCTCTCGTCGCTGCGCCAGGTCTTCTCCGGCGCTGCGCCGCTCGGCGCCGAGCTGGCCCAGGAGGCGGCCAAGCGCATCGGCACCGAGGTCGTCCAGGGCTACGGCATGACCGAGCTGTCGCCGGTCTCCCACGCCACGCCCGCCGGCGACTTCCGCCCCGGGTCCTCCGGCGTGACCATCCCCAACACGCAGTGCCGCCTGGTCGACGCCGACGGCGAGGACCAGGGCGTCGGCGGTCGGGGCGAGCTGTGGGTGCGCGGCCCGCAGGTCATGAAGGGCTACCTGAACAACCCCGAAGCGACCCGGAGCACCATCGACGAGGACGGCTGGCTCCACACCGGCGACGTGGCCGAGCTCGACGAGCACGGCCACTTCTCGATCGTCGACCGGGTGAAGGAGCTCATCAAGTTCAAGGGCTTCCAGGTCCCGCCGGCCGAGCTCGAGGCGCTTCTCGTCAGCCACCCCGCCATCGCCGACGCCGCCGTCATCGGCGTCCCCGACGACGAGGCCGGCGAGCTCCCCAAGGCCTTCGTCGTGGTGGCATCCGGGCAGGAGCTCACGGAGGACGAGGTGAAGTCCTTCGTGGCCGGCAAGGTGGCCACCTACAAGCAGCTGCGCATCGTCGAGTTCATCGACGAGATCCCCAAGTCGGCCTCGGGCAAGATCCTGCGCCGCTTCCTCCGCGACGGTACGCCGGACTAGCGGGCCCGGTCGGCGTCCCGGACCCCGTCCGGGGCGTCGCCCGACGGGGTCTCGCCCACGGTCCAGCGGGTGGCGGCGACCACGGGTTGGACCGCGGCCGAGGCCAGGCCGCGGCCGACCCGACCCACGGCCCGGGCCGGCTTGAGGAGCCGGCGCAGCTTGGGACCACCGATGAACCCGCGTCGCACGAAGTAGATCCACAGGGCGGCGGCGATGGCGGCCATCAGCCCGAGCGACATCGGGTACCCCCAGCCCTCGTCGAGCTCGGGCATGTGACGGAAGTTCATCCCGTAGATCCCGGCCACCAGCGTCATCGGCAGGAAGATGGCCGAGAACACGGTGAGGACCTTCATCACCTCGTTCAGCCGCTCGGCCGTGGCCCCCCGGTAGGTGTCGACGAGCGTCGCCACCATCTGGTGGGCGCTGTCGAGCGCCTCGACCATGTGCACGTGGTGGTCGACGGCGTCGGCCAGGTCGCGCCCGGCCGGGTCCGTGCGGTCGCCGTGGGTCCGGAGGAGCAGCTCGAGCATGCGGCGCTGGGGCGCCAGGCTCCGGCGCAGCAGCGCGACGTCGCGGCGCAGGGCGTGGATGTCGGGCAGCACGGCCGGGTCGCCCTCCACCGCGCCCTCCTCCAGGTCGAGCACCTGGGTGTCGAGGTCGTCGAGGATGGGCAGGTAGCGCTCGCCGACCAGCTCGAAGAGCCGGCACGCCAGGTGGAACGGGCCGTCCAGCGTGAAGTCGGGCCGGTGGATGCGCTCGGCGAGCACCTCGGTGCCCCGGACCCGTCCGGTGTGCGAGGTGATGATCCAGTCCTGCCCGACGACCACGTCGACCTCCACGGTGCGGAGCGACTCGGCGTCGGGGGCGAGGGCGTGCACCACGAACACGCGGTACCGGTCGAGATCGTCGAACTTGGGGATCTGCTGCTCGTGCAGGTCCTCGCGGGTGATGCGGTGGAGGGCGAAGCGATCGGCCAGCTGGCGCGTTCGGTGCTCCGAGGGGTCCCGCAGGTCGAGCCAGTACCAGCCAGGGTCGTGGCCGAGCTGGTCCTCGGGCACCTCCCGGCGGACCCCCTCGGGGCTCACGTGGAAGAGCCGGCTCGGCTCCGTCCCGATCGCGACGTCGGTCATGCGGGGGCTCCGAACCGGCCGAGCCGGGCGATCACCTCGTGGAAGCCGACGACGCACTCGTCGATGATCTCGGCCACCGGGCGGACGGCGTCGATGCGCCCCGCCACCTGGCCGGTGAGGGCCACGCCGGCCTCGAGGTCACCGCCGAAGTACAGGTCGAGCACGGAGCCGAAGGCCTCGCCCAGGTCGACCGACTCCTGGCGCTCCAGCTCGGTGGTCCGCTCGGTGCGCAGCGCCCGCAACCCGGGCCGGCTGTGCCGGTTGAGGAACACGGTGTCGGTCTCGGCGGCGCCGACGATGGCCTGCTTCCAGTTGTCGTGCACGGGCGACTCGGCCGCCGACACCATGCGGGTGCCCATCTGCACACCCTCGGCCCCGAGGGCGAAGGCGGCCGCCATGGACGCGCCGTCGACCATGCCGCCGGCCGCGATGATCGGGACGTCGGTGTGCTGGGCCACCAGCGGCAGCAGCACCATCGAGGCCACGTCGCGCGGGTTCTTGAACCCGCCACCCTCGCCGCCCTCGACCACCAGCCCGTCGACCCCGGCGTCGAGCGCCTTCAGCGCCCCCTGCAGGGTGGGGACGACGTGGAAGACGGTGAGCCCGGCGCCCTTCAGCTCGGCCGTGTACTTGGTGGGGTCGCCCGCGGAGGTGGTGACGAACCGGACGCCCTGGTCGACCACGAAGTCGACGATGCCCGGGTCGCGCACGAACGCCTGGGCGATGTTCACGCCGAAGGGCTTGTCGGTGAGGTCGCGCATCTTGGCGATCTCGGCCTTGACGTTGTCCAGCTCACCCGAGGACGTCTCGATGATCCCGAGCCCGCCGGCCTCCGACACGGCTGCGGCGAGCTGCGAGCGGGCGATCCACCCCATCGGTGCCTGGATGATGGGGACGTCGATGCCGAGGAGCTCGGTGATGCGGGTGGGGATGCGGGCCATGGCGTCGGAGCGTACGTCCGGTGGCCGGGCGGTCGTGACGGCGGGAGCGTCCGGGGCAGCCGGTACCGTCGACCCCCCGTCCGGCCACCTCCCTGGAAGCCCACGTGTCCGACCTGCCCCCTCCGCCACCGCCGCCGGGTCTGCCCGGCTACCCGCCGGGCCCGCCCGTGGCGCCGCCTGCCGGCGGACCGCCCCCGCCGCCCGCCCCGGGCGAGCCCGCGCCCTCCTCCGGTCGTCGGGGCCGCCGTGTCAGCGTGGTCCTGGCGATCGGCGCCGTGTTCGCCCTGCTCCTCGCCACCATCGTCGTCGTCACCCGCGACGACGGCGGGGACGACCAGGCATCGCCGACGACGCCGACCTCCCAGGGCGGCGCCGGCGGACCGTCGTCCTCCGCTCCCACCACCGCGCCCGAGGGGCCGCCCCTCTCGGAGGAGGAGCTGGTCGCCCTGGTCGACGAGCTCAAGGTCTTCGTCGCCGAGGCGCGGGGCCTGGAGTTCCTCGAGGACGTCGAGGTGGAGCTGGACGACGACGCGACGTTCGAGGCGCGGCTGCTCGAGGACTTCGAGGACGACGCCGACGAGATCGAGGACGCCGAGGTCTTCTACAAGGCCCTCGGCCTGCTCGAGCCCGAGGCCGACCTGCTCGAGGAGATGCGCGCCATCTACTCCGCCGGCGTGCTCGGCTTCTACGACCCGGAGACGAACGAGCTCGTCGTGCGGGGGACGTCGCTGACGCCCTACGTGCGCAAGACCGTCGTCCACGAGCTGGTCCACGCCCTCGACGACCAGCACTTCGAGCTCGACCGCGAGGACGAGTACGACCCGCGCAAGGACGAGATCGCCGCCGGCTTCACCGCCGTGGTCGAGGGCAACGCCCGGCGCATCGAGCAGCAGTGGCTCGACGAGCAGTCCGAGGACGTCCGGTCCCAGGCCGAGGACGAGGAGCGCGCCTTCGCCGACGGCATCGACATCGACCAGTTCCCCGAGATGCTGCTGTTCGAGATCGGCGCGCCCTACGAGCTGGGCAAGGTCTTCGTCGACTCCATCGTCGGCGAGCGCGGCGAGCGCGCCGTCGATGCTGCGCTGGAGGATCCGCCCACCACGTCCGAGCAGGTGCTGTTCCCGCCGCTCTACGCCGCCCGGGAGGCGCGCATCGAGGTGCCGGTGCCGCCGGCCGACGGCGACGTGGTCGACGACGGCGTGGTCGGCGCGCTGTTCTGGTTCGGACTGTTCACCACCGGCGACGCGACGGTGCCGCCCCAGGAGGCGTTCGCCGCCGTGCGCGGCTGGGGCGGCGACTGGGCGGTCACCTGGCGCGACGGCGATGCGGCCTGCATCCGGGCCGACGTGGTGGGCGACACCCAGGACGACACCGACGAGCTCGAGGACGCCCTGCGGAGCTGGGCCGAGGCGAGCCAGGGCGCCGAGGTGTCCATCGTCGACGGCCGGGTCCGCCTCGACAGCTGCGTGGGCGGCGCCGGCGCCGTGCCGCCCCAGGTGTAGCCGTCAGTCCAGCTGGGTGATGACCTCGTCGGCGTAGCGCTTCAGGGCGTCGGCCGTGTCACCCCAGAACGCGAAGGCCGGGACCATGATGCGGTCGACGCCGACGTCGGCCAGCTCCCGTGCAGCCTGCAGTGCGCCGCTGCCGATGGTGGCGCCGCCGGCCGTGAGCTCGATGGCATCGGGGTCGCGACCGTGGTCCTTCGCCGTGGCCCGGACCAGCTCCATGCTGCGGACCAGGTCCTGCGGGGTGCCCTTGCCCGGGAAGAAGCCGTCACCGAGGCGACCGGCCCGGCGGGCGGCGATGTCGGTGTGACCGCCGACGTGGACGGGGATGGCGCCGTTCACCGGCTGGGGTCGGGAGATGCACTCGTCGAAGCTGGTGAACTCGCCGTGGTACGTGGCCTTCTCCTCGGACCACAGGGCCCGCATGGCGGCGATGTTGTCGTCGGTGCGCCGGCCCCGCTCGTCGAAGGGCACGCCGATGGCGTCGAACTCCTCCTCCAGCCAGCCCACGCCGATGCCCAGCTCCACGCGCCCGCCCGACAGGTGGTCGAGGGTGGCCAGCTCCTTGGCCAGGACGACGGGGTTGCGCTGCGGGACGATGAGGATGCCCGTGGCGAGGCGGATGGTGGAGGTCGCCGAGGCGACCCAGCTCAGCCAGATCAGCGGGTCAGGGATGGCGAAGTCCTCGCCCCCCGGCATCTTCCCGGACGGGTCGTACGGGTACGGGGAGTCGTAGCCCGACGGCACCACGACGTGCTCGACCGTCCACAGCGACTCGAACCCGGCCTCCTCGGCGGCGACCGCCATCTCGGCGGCGGCGGCACCGTCGGCGAAGGGCCCGGTGTTGGCGAAGATGATCCCGAACTTCATGCCGGGACCGTAACCCAACTTGACCACGCGGTCAGTTTCGGCGCTCAGGGAGGTCTCGCCACGGCGCTTGACGAACCCTCGCATGGAGTGCCGCAGCCGAGCGGCAGGGGATCAGGGGGATCACGTGCGGAAGTCCAAGCTCAATCTGTATGCGCCGTTCATCGTGCTGGTGCTGGTGCAGGCGGCGTTCGTGGCGTTCGCACCGTCACGTGGCGAGAGCAACGACCCGCTCGCCCGGCTGCAGACGACGGGCGGTGGATTCGAGAGCGGCAGCTCGGACTTCGAGGCTGCCTCCGGCGACTCGTTCGATCCGGCGACCGGCGAGCCCATCGCTGGTGGTGTCGACGTCGGCGGCAGCGACGGTGGCGCCGGTACGTCCGGCGGCGCCGGCGGTGGCGGCGGCGACGCAGCCGCTGCAGGTGGAGCCTCCGGGGGTGGAGGCGTCAGCGGCGGTGGTGGTGCGCAGGCCGCGAGCGGCGACACCAGCCACTGCAAGGGCGATCGCCAGACCGACCTGCTCGTCAGCGCTCCGCAGTGCGTCCCCAAGTTCTCGGGCAACAACGGCGGTGCCACCTACCCCGGCGTCACCGGCACCGAGATCAAGCTCGTGCTCTTCGAGTGCCAGCCGAACGAGCAGGTGAACGCCATCCTCGCCACCCAGGGCCTCGCCGCCTCCCGGGAGGAGACCGACGCCATGGTGCAGGCGACCATCGACTGGATGCAGAAGACCTACGAGTTCTACGGGCGCAAGATCACCTGGAAGCACACGATCGGTGACTGCACCCTGACCCCACCCGACCCGGCCAAGTCCCGGCAGGCGGCGGCCGAGGTGGCGAAGGAGCAGCCGGCGTTCGTGATCCACGGCGCGGGCGGCTCCACCACCCATGACGTCTGGGCCCAGAACGGCATCGTCAGCCTCGGTGGACCGACCGAGGCCAACCAGTTCTTCGCCGGGCGCCGCCCGTTCCGCTGGGACGTGTTCCCGAACGGCACCGAGACCGCGGACTGGATCGCCGAGTACGCCTGCAAGAAGCTCGCCGGCAAGAACGCCACCAACGCCGGCCAGGTGATCCACCCGACCATCGGGGGCCGCAGCACACCGCGCAAGTTCGGCATCATCACCTTCGACAACGGCACCGGCGAGACCCGGCCCAACGGCGAACGGGCCAAGGCCCTCATCGAGCAGTGCACCGGCCAGAAGGTGCCCCTGCTCTTCTACGAATCGGACATCAACCGAGCCGAGGAGCAGACACGGGCGACCGTGGCGAAGCTGATCGAGGAGAAGGTCACCACGCTGGTCTGCATGTGCGACCCGATCGCGCCGGTCTTCCTCACCAACGGCCTCACTCGGAACAACTACTTCCCGGAGCACATGCTGTCGGGGGCGTACCTCACCGACTACGACGTGCTCGGTCGTCTGTACGACCCCGCCCAGTGGGCCCATGCCTTCGGGCCCAGCCACCTCACCGACCCGGTGCCCTTCGACCAGTCGGATGCGGCCAAGATCTGGCGAGCCTCCGGTCGGAGCGGCAAGCCGTGCGCCTCGTGCAACCTCATCACCGGCTACATGACGATGATCGGGTCGATGATCCACAGCGCCGGCCCCAACCTGAACCCGCTCAGCATCGAGCAGGCGCTCGTGGGTCGCAAGCTCCAGACCGGCGGGTGGGAGGCGACCGGCGGCAACCCGTCCACCTACCTGCTCAAGTTCGGACCGGAGGACTACACCGCGATCTCGGACTTCCGTGAGGTGTACTGGGATGCCACCGCCCGCTCGGAGATCGACGGCAAGAACGGGGCCTACATCTCCCTGAACGGCGGCCGTCGCTACAGCGGCGGCCAGCTCGACGGGAAGTTCGACATCCCGGCGAAGGCCCAATGACCTCGGTCGTCGGGTCGGTCCGGCGCTTCACGATGCCGACGCCGGTCCGCGACCTCTGGTCGCATCGCATCGCCGGACCGGTGCTGCGCGTCCTGATCATCTACGTGGTCGCCATCGAGGGCGTCAACCAGTTCGTCTTCGGCCGCATCACCTTCGGCCCGCTCGACATCGGCCTGCAATCGACGGCCACGCCTCGGTACCTCTTCATCAACGGTGCCCTCATCGGGCTCCTCTACGGCCTGCTCGGCATGGGCCTCATCCTGGTGTACCGCGCCAACCGGATCATCAACTTCGCCCAGGCCCAGCTGGGGTCCGTGGCCGCCGTGCTCGCCCTGCAGCTGATCCTGGCCAAGGGGGTGAACTACTTCCTGGTGCTCCCGATCGTGGTCCTCGGATCCGCGCTGCTCGGTGGCGCCACCGACGTCTTGGTGATGCGGCGGTTCCGCAGCGCGCCACGGCTGATCGCGACGGTGGCGACCATCGGCGTGTCCTTGCTTCTCGTGTTCTTCGAGCTGAACGTCCAGCTCTGGATCACGGGTGACCTGATCTCCTCCAGTGCCTTCGTGACGCCGTGGTCGAAGTACGAGGTCACCCTCGGCACCCTCGTGTTCGACGGAAACTTCGTCATGGCCGGCGTGGTCACCGCGGTGGTCTGCGCTGCGCTGGCTGCGTTCTTCCGGTTCACGGACATGGGCGTCGCCGTCCGCGCCTCGGCCGAGAACGGCGAGCGTGCGTCCCTGCTCGGCATCCCTGTCGCCAGGGTGTCCACCCTGGTGTGGGTCATCGCCGGCCTGCTCTCCGGCATCGCCGTCTTCCTCCGCGCGCCGATGGTCGGGCTCTCCGTCGGCTCCTCGATCGGGCCCTCGGTCCTCCTCTACGGCCTCGCCGCCGCCGTGCTGGCACGGATGGAGCGCCTGTCCGTCGCCGTCGTCGCCGGCATGGGGATCGGCATCGTCAACCAGTCGGCGATCTTCGCCACGAACAAGGGCAGCCTCGCCGACGCGGCGATGCTCATCTTGATCCTCGTCGCGCTGCTGGCCCAGAAGGGCGTCCTCAGCCGGGCGATGGACGCTGGTGTCGCCACCTGGCAGACGGCCAAGGAGTACCGGCCGATCCCGGCCGAGCTCCGTGACCGCCAGGAGGTCGTCATGGCGAAGGGGATCCTGGGCGCGCTCATGGTCTTCGTCGCCGTGACCCTCCCGCTGCTGCTGCCGGAGCGGTTCGCCGGTCGCTTCTCGTTGGTGGTCATCGTCGCGATGGTGGGCGTCTCGCTCGTCATCCTCACCGGCTGGGCCGGCCAGATCAGCCTGGGCCAGTTCGCGTTCTCCGGCTTGGGCGCGCTGGTGGCCGGCGGGATGGCCGTGCGCGAGTGGGACTTCTTCGTCTGCCTGCTCGCCGCCGGCCTCGTCGGCGCCCTGGCCGCGGTGCTCGTGGGTCTGCCCGCCCTGCGCATCCAAGGTCCCTTCCTGGCCGTGACCACCCTGGCGTTCGCCTTCACGGTGCAGAAGTTCTTCCTCAACCGGGAGTACTTCGACTTCTTCATGCCGCAGTCGGGCGCCCCCGTGGCCCGCCCCCGCATGTACGGGGTCTTCTCCACCGGGTCGGACATCCGCTTCTACTTCGTGTGCCTGGCGTTCCTCGTGCTGTCCCTGCTGCTGGCCCGGTCGCTGCGGCGCAACCGGTTGGGCCGCCTGCTCATCGGCGCTCGGGACAACGGCAAGGCGGTGCAGGCCTACGGCGTGAACATCGCGACCACCAAGCTCAGCGCGTTCGCCATCTCGGGCTTCATCGCAGCTGTCGCCGGCGGTCTGCTGGCCTTCCAGCTCCAGGCCGTGGACGCCAGCACGTTCAGCCCGGAGCGGTCGGTCTCGATCTTCACCATCACGGTCATCGGCGGCCTCACCTCACTTCCCGGCGCGATCCTCGGCGCCATCTACGTCGAAGGCGTGCCCTTCCTCTTCAGTGGTGACGAGACGATCCGCCTGCTCACGAGCTCGGTGGGACTGCTGCTGCTCCTGCTCGTCATCCCCGGTGGCCTCTCCGAGATCGCCTACCGCGGCCGCGACACCTTCCTGCGGTGGGTGGCGGCCCGCAACGGCATCCACGTCCCGTCGCTCGTGGCCGACTCCCTGCAGACCGGCGAGGAACCCGACGCCGTCCGGGCCGCCGCCGAGCCCGCGCCCGAACGCCTCGCGGCGAGCGCCGACCTCATCGGTTGCCCGGTGTGCGGGGCCCGCATCCCCGTCGCCGAGGCCAAGCACCACGCCCACTTCGCGCTCGCTGACGGGCCCGAACCCGAGCTGATCATCCTGGAGACCTCGTCATGACGCTGCGTGAGCGGCTCGAGACCATCACCGGTGGCGCATCGGCGACGCCGCTCGTCGTGCTCTTCGGCCTGAACTTCGTCGACGAGCTCGATCAGATCCTGTTCGGCATCGTGACCCCGGAGATCCGGGACGACCTGGGCCTGTCCGATGGCGGGATCATCTTCATCGGCGCACTCGTCGCCGTGTTCGTGCTCTTCGCCGTCATGCCCCTGACGTACCTGGCCGACCGCTTCAACCGGGTGCGCCTGGTGTTCTTCGCTGCGCTCGGGTGGATGTCGATGTCGGTGCTGACCGGCATCTCCGGGTACGCCGGCGTGCTGCTCCTGCTGGTGATCGCCCGCATGGGATCCGGGCTGGGTCGCACGGTGAACGACCCGGTCCATGCCTCGCTGCTGACCGACTACTACGAGCCCAGGGCGCAGCCGAAGGTGTTCGAGCTCCACCGCGCGGCGAACCCGGTCTCCCGGGTCACGGCGGTGCTGATCGGTGCCGGGGCCGGCTTCTTCGGGTGGCAGGCGATGTTCATCGTCCTGGCCATCCCCTCCGCCTTCTTCGTGCTGGCGGCGCTGAAGCTCCCGGAGCCCCGTCACAAGACCGTCTCCCTGGTCGACGAGGTCGTGGCCGTCGAACCGCTCGATGGCCCCGACGACGCGGCCCCTGCGGTCAGCGACGACCAGGGTCCGCAGCCGGTGTCGTTCATGGAAGCCCGCCGGACGCTCTTCGGCATCCCGTCGATGAAGCGCCTCTACTTCGGCTCGTTCCTGCTCGGGTTCGGCTTCATCACGCTCGGCACGATCCTGTCGCTGTTCTTCGAGGACATCTACGGCTTCTCGCCCACCATGCGGGGCGTGGCCGCGTTCTTCGCAGGCGCAGGGTCGCTCGCCGGGCTGAACGTCGGCCAGCGGCTGTCCACGTCGGCACTGGCCGAGTCCCGTCCGGAGCGCCTTGCCACCATCACCGGGCTGTCCTTCACCGCCGGCGCTGCCGGGCTCATCCTCATGGCCCTGTCGCCCTGGGCTGCCGGCTCACTCGCGTTCTCCGTGCTCGCCTCTGCCGGCTTCGCCGCCTTCCAACCTGCGTACTACCCGCTGGTCGGCATGATCACGCCGGCACGGGTGCGGACCCAGGCCTACGGCTGGTCGCTGATCCTCGTCGGCTTCGGCGGTCTGGTCGGGTCGCTGCTCATCGGCGGCCTGGCCGAGTCCTCGTATCGCACCGCCGTCGCAGGGTTGGCCGGAGTCGTGGCGCTGTCCGGTGCGATCGGTGCCTCGGCAGCGAAGTTCGTCCGGCGCGACGTGGACCAGGCGGCACGGGCGCTGGACACGGCCGCCGAGCTGCAGGACGCCGGCGAGGGCACCATCCTCGTGTGCCGCGGCGTCGAGGTCGCCTACGACCAGGTGCAGGTCCTCTTCGGCGTCGACATGGACGTGCGGCCCGGCGAGATCGTCGCCCTCCTCGGCACCAACGGCGCCGGGAAGTCGACGCTTCTCAAGGCCATCAGCGGCGTCGTCGATCCGATCGGCGGCGCCATCTGGTTCGACGGTGGCGACATCACCCACACCGACGCGGTGGCCACCGTCACCGCCGGCATCGTGCAGGTTCCCGGCGGCAAGGCCGTGTTCCCCACCCTCACCGTGGCCGAGCACCTCCGAGCCGGCGGCTGGCTCTACCGCGACGACACCGAGTACCTCGACTCGGCCACCGAGGAGGTCTACGAGATCTTCCCGCGGCTGCGTGAGCGGCGCGACCAGATGGCGGGGAACCTCTCCGGTGGCGAGCAGCAGATGCTCGCCCTCGGCATGGCGTTCATCGCCAAGCCGAAGCTGCTCATGATCGACGAGCTGTCGCTCGGTCTCGCACCGACCATCGTCGAGCAGCTCCTCGGCATCGTCCGGCGCATCAAGGATTCCGGGACGGCCATCGTGCTGGTCGAGCAGTCGATCAACGTGGCCCTCACGGTGGCCGAGCGGGCCTACTTCCTCGAGAAGGGCGAGGTGCGGTTCGAAGGTCCCACGGCCGAGCTGCTGGAGCGCGACGACATCGTCCGCTCCGTCTTCCTCGAGGGCGCCAGCGGGCCCTCGGCGGGCGGCGGCCCGTCGGCGCGACCGGCAGCCGCACCTCCACGACCGCGCCGCCATCGGAGGGCCGGTGCTCGAGCTCTTCGACGTGCGCAAGAGCTTCGGTGGCATCCAGGCGGTCACGGGCGCCACCTTCAGCCTGAACGAGCACGAGATCCTCGGCCTCATCGGCCCGAACGGCGCCGGCAAGACCACGATCTTCGACCTGATCTCCGGGTTCCTCACACCGGATTCGGGCCGCATCGTCCTCGACGGCGAGGACGTCACCGCCATGGCCCCCGACAAGCGGGCCTGGCTCGGTCTGGGTCGTTCGTTCCAGGACGCCCGCCTCGTCCCGTCGCTCACCGTCGCCGAGAACGTCGCCATCGGACTCGAGCGGTTCATCGAGCTGCGGGACCCGATCGCTTCGGCGCTTCGGCCTGCCGGGCATCGTCCGTCAGGAGGAGGACGTCGCCTGGACGGTCGAGGACCTGATCGAGATGATGAACCTGGGCGCCTTCAGAGACAAGTTCGTCCGAGAGCTCTCCACCGGCTCGCGGCGCATCGTCGACCTCGCCATGTGCATCGCCCACGATCCGAAGGTCCTGCTGCTCGACGAGCCGTCCTCCGGCATCGCCCAGAAGGAGACCGAGGCGCTCGGTCCGCTGCTGCGGACCATCCAGGAGGAGACCGGGTGCGCGCTCCTGGTCATCGAGCACGACATGCCGCTCATCACCGGTCTGTCCGACCGCATGATCGCGCTCGAGCTCGGCGCGCCCATCGTGGAGGGCACCCCCACGGAGGTCACGACCGACCCTCGGGTCGTGTCCTCCTACCTCGGTGGTGACATGGCCACCATCAACCGCTCCGGCGCCGGCGCGGCGGCGAGCGAGCCGGTCGCCAGCAACGGTCACAGCAACGGCCGTGCGGCCAGCAACGGCAACGGTCGCCGGCGGCGGGAGCCGCTCGTGGCGGAGCGACCGTGAACCGCCGTCTCGCTGCCGTGGCGCTCGCCGTCGCCGGGTTCGCGTGCCTGCTGGTCAGCGGTCCGGCCGCTGAGGCCGTGAGCGCGCCCACCAGCGCGTGGTGGTCGCGTGTGGCGACGACGACGCCAACGGATGAGCTGCCGGCGGCACTCCCCGTACCCGCGCCGACGACACCGGACACGGTGCCGGTCGGCGCGACCGTGCCGGAGGGCCAGCTGCTGGTGGAGAGCAGCCCGGAGGGTGCTGTGGCGGTCGCCGCCGTGCGGTGGCAGCTCGCCGATGGCGAGTCGAGCCCGTCGCTGACCCTGCCGATCGGCGAGGGCTCGACGGTGAACCCGCAGTCCGTCGTCCTCGCCTGCAAGGCGTCGGCACCGTGGACCGCTCCGGAGGCCAGCCCGGGACCGTGGGACTCGAAGCCCTTGGTCGATGCCGGCCGGTGCGTCAACGGCGTGATCGCCGACGACCTCAGCACCGTGAGCTTCGGCGTGCAGCCGCTCGTCAGCGGCGAGGACCTCGACGTGGTGGTCGTACCCGGGAAGGTGGCTGGGGCGGAGCCCCCGGCTGGTGTACCGCAGGCGCCGGTGGACGTCGACACCTCCACCTTCCGCCTGGTCTTCCCTGCTCCGACCGCCGAGTCGCTGGAGGTCGTCGCCGGAAGCGACTTCGAGCAGGGGGCAGGCGACGAGTTCGTCGTCGCACCGACGCCGACCTCGTCGGCGACCGGCATCAGCCCGTCGTCCGGGTTCGACGCTCCACCCGCTCCCGCCGTCACCTCCCTCGCGCCATCGGTCGGCATCGACGAGCCGGTGGCTGCGCCGGCCCTCGAGCCCCAGGACCTCGCTCCGTCGGTCCCCGATGTCACCAAGGCGGTTGCGGCCTCGTCCTCGGGCGACGTCGAGCGCACCATCGGCTTCGTGCTGCTGGCGCTCGCCGCCGCCATGGCCGCGTGGGCGCACCTGTCGAACGAGCAGGCGACCGCCATCGGCCTCGGTCGCTTCCGGACGGCCGTCGCCGAGGGCACAGTCCCGCCCGGTTCCGCTCCGGCGGTCGCACCCACCGTGGGCGGGCTCAGCCGCTTCGCCCGAGAGCGGCACAGCCCTCCCAGCAGGCTCGCCTGAACGGGCGGCCCGCCCCCGCCCCCCGAGATCGGGAGCCCTCGTGGCGCCCGTCGCAGCGGCCGCGGCGCCGGCCCGTCCCCGGCGCCGCAGGCCGCTGCTCGCACCCGCGCCGCTCAGTTCTGGAGGGGCTTCACCACGTCGGCGACCTGGGCCAGGTGGTCGCCCCAGTCGGCCGGCTCGCCGATGGGGACGGCGACGAACTTCGACGCCCCGACCTCGATGAACCGCTCGAGCAGCGGGGCCAGCGCATCGACGCTCGGTGCCACCACGTCGGCGGGGTCGACGTCGGGCCGGCGCTTGGCCAGGAAGGCGGCGAGGACATCGGGGATGCCGTCGAGGGCGTAGGGCACCGAGCGCGCCGAAGTGCTCCGGGTCGATCGAGCGGTCGTGCTCGGCTGCGACCCGCTCGACCTCGGGCCGGCCGGCGGCCACGTCCTCGGGGGTGCAGAAGCTGGGCAGCCACCCGTCGCCGAGGCGGCCGGTGCGGCGCAGCTCGGAGGGGGCGATGCCGCCGAACCAGATCTCGATGGGCTGCTGCACCGGCCGGGGCAGGACCCGTGCTCCCTCGTACCGGAAGAACTCGCCTTCGTGGTCGACGGCGTCCTCGGTCCAGAACCGCCGCAGGAGGGGAAGCGCCTCGTCGAAGCGCGTGGCCCGCTCGGTGCGCTCGACGCCGAAGGCCTGCTGCTCGCCGGGGTCGACCTGGCCGAGCCCGAACGCCGGCAGCAGGCGTCCCGACGACAGCCGGTCGAGGCTGGCCAGCTCCTTGGCCAGCAGCATCGGGTTGCGGCCCGGCAGCACCATCACGCTGGTGCCGAGCTTGAGCTTCGTGGTGCGGGCGGCGGCGAACGACAGGGCCACCACCGGGTCGGGGCAGTCGTCGGTGATCTTCTCCGACAGCCACAGCGAGTCGAACCGCAGGGCCTCGAGGGCGTCGACCAGCGCGCCGAACCGCTCGGCGTCGTTCGTGATCGTGCGGGTGCCCAGCCCGTAGCCGACCCGGACCTTCACAGCAGGCTGCGCAGGAGCGCCCGCGTGCGGGCCCGCTCGTCGGACGTGGACCCGAACTCGCTGGCGGCGAGGTCGGTGACCCCGGCCTCGGCGAAGTCCTGGATGCGCCCGGCCACCATGTCCTCGTCGCCGATGATGGCCAGGTCGGCGGGGCCGTCGAGCCCCTCCCGGTCGAGCATGGCCCGGTAGGAGGGGAGCTGGCCGTAGATGGCGTACACCTGGGCGGCCCGGTCGCGGGTGCCGGCCACGTCGTCGGTGACGCAGATCGGGACGCCGCCGGTGATGAGGGGCTCCGGGTTGCCCGCCTGCTCGGCAGCGGCCCGCAGCGTCGGGCCGGTGTGGTCGGCGATGGTGCGCGGCCCGGTCATCCAGGTGATGGTGCCGGCGGTGCGCGCCCCTGCCAGCTTCAGCATCTGCGGCCCGAGGGCGGCGACCTGTACCGGCACCGGCTGGCTGGCCGGCACGTCGAGGGCGAGGTTGGCCGAGATGGTCTCGCCGTGGGCCTCGACCCGGTCGCCGTTCACGAGCGGCATCAGCACGTCGAGGTACTCGCGCAGGTGGCGCACCGGCTTGTCGAAGCTCATGCCGAACATGTGCTCGATGACCGGTTGGTGCGACAGGCCGATCCCGAGGGTGAGCCGGCCGCCGCACGCCTGCTGGGTGGTGAGCGCCTGCGCCGCCAGCATCGCCGGGTGGCGGGGGTAGGTCGGGATCACCGAGGTGCCGAGCTCGATGCGTTCCGTCTCCCGACCGACGACCGCCAGCAGCGTCGAGCGCGTCGTAGCCGAAGATCTGCGGCACCCAGTAGCTGTGGAACCCCTGCTCCTCGGCCGTCCGGACGTCGGTGACGACGTCGTCGATGGTGGCGGTGGCCGTGAGGCCGCCGAAGATCCCGATGCGCATGTCGACCTCCAGGCCGGTGGTGTTCCGCAGCCGCTGCCAGAACCGGGGAGCGGTGGTGGCAGGAACCTAGACCGGCACGTCCGTGGCGGTGCTGGCCCGTGGCTTCGGCGTGCGGACGGTCGCCGCGGTCGTGACGCCGACGAGCAGCAGGCCGATCCCCACCGCCGCCGCAGTGGTGAGCTCCTCGCCCACGATCGTCACCCCCAGCACCACGGCCGTCACCGGTTCGGCGAGGGACAGCAACGTCGCCGTGGCGACGGGCGTGTCCCGGACCCCGCGGGTGAACAGCGCGTACGACAGCGTCGTCGCGACGAGCCCGAGGTGCAGGGCCATGACGCGCCGCGGCCCGTGGCCAGCTGGCCCACGGCCTCGCCTCCGCCGGCGATCAGCGCGACCGGCGCCAGCACGACCGCCCGCCGCCACGAACACGGTGGCGGCCACCCGGTCGGCGTCGCCCGCCCGGGCCAGCTGCTGGAGGGCGTACGCGTACATGGCGTAGCTGGCGCCGGCGGCCACGGCGAGGAGGAGTCCGAGGCCTGGTCGTTCGGCGTCACCCGGCTCGCCGGCCACGAGCACGGCACCCGCGATGGCGATGGCCGCAGCCACGATCCACCGCGGCGACGGTCGCCACCCCGCGAAGCGCCAGTCGACGAGGCCGCCCCAGATGGGTGCCGAGCCGATCCCCACCGCCGTGCCCAGCGCGACGCCCGCCAGGCGGACGCCGCCGAAGAAGGTCAGCTGGTACGCAGCCACCGAGGCGACGGCTGCAACGGTCCAGCCCCGAGGCAGGGAGGATGCCGTCGAGCGTCGGGCCGCGGCCAGCGCCACCAGGCCCGCCCCGCCGACGGCCATGCGGACCCAGCCGACGACGAGCGGGTCGAGGTCGTCGGGGCCCAGGGCCTGGGCGGTGCCGGTCGTGCCCCACAGGACCGCGGCGAGGACGACCAGGAGCGCCGCAGGCACCGGGCCGCTACGGGCGCTTCGTCTTGAGGTCGATCGGCCGGCTCACCGAGTCGAAGAAGTCGTTGCCCTTGTCGTCCACGATGATGAACGCCGGGAAGTCCTCGACCTCGATGCGCCAGACCGCCTCCATGCCGAGCTCGGGGTACTCGAGGACCTCGACCTTGCGGATGTTGTCCTGCGCCAGGCGGGCGGCCGGGCCCCCGATGGAGCCGAGGTAGAAGCCGCCGTGGCGCTTGCACGCGTCGGTGACCTGCTTGGAGCGGTTGCCCTTGGCCAGCATCACCATCGAGCCGCCGGCGGCCTGGAACTCCTCGACGTAGGAGTCCATGCGACCCGCGGTGGTGGGGCCGAACGAGCCGGACGCGTAGCCCTCGGGCGTCTTCGCCGGGCCGGCGTAGTAGACGGGGTGGTCCTTGAGGTACTGCGGCATCGGCTCGCCGGCCGCCAGCCGCTCGCTGATCTTGGCGTGGGCGATGTCGCGGGCCACCACGACGGTGCCGGTGAGCGACAGCCGGGTCTTCACCGGATGCGTGCGCAGCTCGGCGAGGATCGCGTCCATGGGCTGGTCCAGGTCGATGCGCACGACCTCCGCGGTGAGGTCGGCCTCGGTGGGCTCGGGCAGGAAGCGCGCCGGGTTCCGCTCGAGCTCCTCGAGGAACACGCCGTCGGCGGTGATCCGGGCGCGGGCCTGGCGGTCGGCCGAGCACGACACGGCGACGGCCACGGGCAGCGACGCGCCGTGGCGCGGCATGCGGATGACCCGCACGTCGTGGCAGAAGTACTTGCCGCCGAACTGCGCGCCGATGCCGAACTCCTGGGACAGCTTCAGCACCTCGGCTTCGAACTCGACGTCGCGGTAGGCGTGGCCCAGCGGCGAACCGGTCTTGGGCAAGGTGTCGAGGTAGCGGGCGCTGGCCAGCTTGGCCGTCTCCAGCGCCGTCTCGGCGGACGTGCCGCCGATGACCACGGCCAGGTGGTACGGCGGGCACGCGGCGGTGCCGAGGCTGCGCAGCTTCTCGTCGAGGAAGGCGAGGAGCCGCTCGGGCGACAGCAGCGCCTTGGTCTCCTGGTACAGGTAGCTCTTGTTCGCCGACCCGCCGCCCTTGGCCATGAAGAGGAAGTCGTAGGCCATGCCGTCGACGGCGCTGATCTTGATCTCGGCGGGGAGGTTCGTCTTGGTGTTGGCCTCCTCCCACATCGACAGCGGCGCCATCTGGGAGTACCGCAGGTTGTCCTTCTGGTACGTGTCGAAGATGCCGCGGGCGAGGGCCGCCTCGTCGCCGCCCGACGTGAGCACGCGTCCGCCCCGCTTGCCCTTGACGATGGCGGTGCCCGTGTCCTGGCACATCGGCAGGATCCCGCCGGCCGACACGTTGGCGTTCTTCAGCAGGTCGGTGGCCACGAAGCGGTCGTTGGCCGACGCCTCGGGGTCCTCGAGGATGTTGCGAAGCTGCTGGAGGTGGCTGGGCCGCAGGTGGTGGGCGATGTCGTGCATCGCCTCGGCCGCCAGCGCGGTGAGGGCCTCGGGGGCGACGCGCAGGAACTGCTCCCCGCCGAGCTCGACCGCCTCGACGCCGCCGATGTCGAGGCGGCGGTAGGAGGTCTCGTCTCCGGACGTGGGCAGCAGTGGGGTGTACTCGAACTCCGTCACGTCCCGAGCATCGCAGAGCGGCCGGGAGCGGCGCCCATCCGGAGATGGAACGAGCCGACCGGACCCGGGGGCGGGCGTTCCGGGTCCGGTCGGCCGTGGGTGGGCCGGCAGGTGCCGGCCGCGACGTGGGTGGGGTCAGCTGCGGAGCTGCTTCACCTTCTGGACCACCTTCTTGGCGATGAGGATGCCGGTGACCGGGCCGACCAGCGCCAGGCCGATGGGGGAGAAGGAGCGCTTCTCCTCCTTGGCCTTGGCCGGCTTCTGCTCGGCGGGAGCGGAGCGCTCGACCTTGGGCTTGAGTCGGGTGACCTTGGAGTCCTCCTCGACGTGGGGCGCCTCGGGCGGCGCCTCCTCGTCGGAGACGACGCCGAGGCGCTCGGCGAACTTGTCGAGGTCGGGCTTGTCCTGCTCGTGGTCGGGGTGGTGGCCCGGGCGCTGGTCCTCGGGGATGTCTCCACCCGCCTTGGACTTCGTCGGGGTGTCCTGAGCGGACAGCTTGGCGACGGATGCGTCGGGATCGAGTGCCGGGACCTTGCCGGAACGGCGGAGCTCGGCTTGCTGGGGCTTGGCCATGGCCGGTACGTACCCGAGGGTCCGCGCCGCCATGCGGTCGTGTGACCGACGGCGGCGAAGCCGCCATCTCACCGCGGTGGACGTGACTCCTCGTGATGTCTATGTCGCGGGAGCGCCCTGGTACGGCTTGGGGTCCCCGGCGGCGGGGATGTCCGGCGCCTTCCACGACATGATGCGCGCCAGGTTGTCGGCCACGGCCCGCCACTCGAGCGGGTCCCAGCCCTCGGCCGTGCCGAGCAGGCTGCCGTCGATGCCGATGTGCACGAACGCGGGCAGCGTCTCGAGCTGGAGCGACTTCACGAAGGCCTTGTCCGGGTCGCACAGCACGAACAGCTTCTCGGCCCACGGTCCGACGAACGCCTTGGCGTCGGCGGGGGTCGAGGTGATGACGAAGCCGACGCGCACGTCGGCCTGGCGGAACACGTCGAGGATCCGCCCGGCGGTGTCGAGCAGCCACGCGCTCTCGTACTCGAAGGGGTCGAGGACGACCACGCCGAGGTGGAACGTCGTCAGCCACTCCCGCAGCGGGAGGGCGACGCCGGAGATGTGGGTCAGGGTGACGTCGCCATCGGGGTCGGTCGGCACGGGCGGGGAAGTTAGCAAGGTAGGTTCCGCGCCAGCAGATCCGCCCCCCTCGACACCCTTGGAGCCCTCGTGGTCCTCGCCGCCTATGACGACACCGGTTACAACCTCCTGCTGCTTCTCCACATCCTGTCGGTGATCGTGGCCTTCGCCCCCGCCGCCATCAACCCGCTGCTCGAACGGCACTTCGCCCGCAACGGCGGCGACGCCGCCCTGCAGAACTGGGCCGGCTTCGCCCGGGACTACACGAAGAAGATCTCGCTGAGCGCGCTCGTGGTCGCGCTCGATGACGGGCGTGCTGATGATCGCCCTGTCCGACGAGTTCTGGGACTTCTCCGATGCCTGGGTCTCACTCGCCTTCCTCGTGTGGTTCGCCATCGCCGGCGTGGTGAGCGCCATCATCCTGAAGGGCGAGCGCCTGATGGCGTCCGGCGACATGAAGGGCCGGGAGCTCGTGGCGAAGGGCGGTCCCATCGCCACCGTGCTGCTGCTGGTCATGGTGTACCTGATGGTCTTCAAGCCCGGGGCCTGATGCACCCCATCGAGCGCCTCCGGTACGTGGCGCGGGCCGGCGGGGTCGACCACGCGGCGCTCGCCGAGGAGGTCGCCCGCGCCCTGGCCGGCTTCGTCGACGACCCCTCCGGTCTGGTCACGGCGTGCCGCCGCATCATCGACCGGCACCCGACCTCCGGCCCCATGTGGTGGCTGGCGGCCCGGGTGCTGGCCACGAACGACCCTCGGGCCGAGGCCTTCCGATGCGTCTCGATCCTCCAGGACGACAAGACCGGCGCGGCCCTCGCCTACGAGCTGCCCGACGAGGTCACCGTCACCGTCCTCGGCTGGCCCGAGCTCGTCGGCGGCGCGCTGATCCGGCGCGGCGACATCCGTTCGCTCGTCGTCGACTCCCTCGGTGAGGGCTCCGGCCTGGTTCGCCGCCTCGAGTACGCCGACTCACCCGCCGAGGAGGTCCCGCCCGCCAACCTGGCCGGTGCGGTCCGCTGGTCGAACCTGGTGCTGCTCGAGGCGTCCGCGGTGGGTCCCGAGTCCTTCGTGGCCGTCGCCGGCTCGCACGCCGCTGCCGCCGTGGCCCGGGACACCGATGCCGACGTGTGGCTCGTCGCCGGAGAGGGTCGCCTGCTGCCGGAGCGGCTGTGGGCGTCGGTCGTCGACCGCCTCGATCAGGCCGGCGAGCCGTGGGAGCTCGACGAGGAGGTCGTGCCCCTGTCGCTCGTCGATCGGGTGGTCGGCCCCAAGGGCCTGGAGTCGGTCGAGGCCATGCTCCGCCGCACGGACACCCCGGTGGTGCCCGAGCTGCTGAAGAGCACCATCTGAGGTCGCGTTGTCCGGTGAGATCGACGACGTGGCCGGCGCTCCGGTCGTCGTGGACGTCGTCATGCCGGCGCGCAACGAGGCCACGACGGTGGCGACCAACGTGGCCGCCGCCATCGGCTGCCGCCACGTCCGCCGGGTGATCGTCGTCGACGACGGCTCCCGTGACGACACCGCCGCCATCGCTGCGGCCGCGGGCGCCGAGGTCGTCGGCCGCCCCGGCTCGACCGGGTCCAAGGCCCACGCCATGGACGCAGGCGTGCAGCACACCGACGCCACGCACGTCCTGTTCGTCGACGCCGACTGCACCGGCCTGACCAGCGCCCACCTCGACGCCATCTGCGAGCCGGTGCTCGACGGCCGGGCCGAGATGAGCCTGGGCGCCTTCGACTACGGCTGGCTGAACTGGCTCGTCCTGGTGCTGCCGCCGCTGTCGGGCGAGCGGATCATCCCCCGCTGGGTCTGGGACAGGATCCCGGTCACCAAGCACGCCGGCTACACCATCGAGACCCGCATCAACGAGGTCATCGCCGAGGGTCGGCTGCGCACCCACGCCCACACCATGCGGGGCGTGTCCCACCGGACCAAGCGGGTCAAGTTCGGGGTGGTCGACGGCCTGCGGCGCACCGCACGCATGTACGTCGACCTGCTCTCGATGCTGAAGCCGCTCGGCGACGTCCGCTGGCGGGCGTACCTGTACTACCTGCGGGGCCTCACCATCACCGGTCGCTGACCGGGGTGAGCCGGGCGGTCAGCCCGGCTCGTGCAGCTCGAAGTCGGCGAAGTCGAAGCCGGGCGACACCAGGCAGCTCACCAGCGCATCCGCCTCACCCGGGAGGGTGCGCTGCCAGGCACCGGCGGGCACCACCACCTGGGGCTCCTCCCCGGCGTCGGTGTCGGTCCCGACCACGTGGCGCTCGCCGGCTCCGGCTCATCGCTGTGGCCGCCCAGCTCGACCGTGACCCGGCCGAGGTGGGCGAGCCAGATCTCGTCTGAGGCGACCCGGTGCCACGCCGAGGACTCGCCGGCGTGCAGCAGGAAGTGGATGAGCGTGGCCGTCGGGCGGACCCGGCCGTCGGAGGTCTCGACCTCCTCGGGCGACGCCCAGGTCTGGCGGTACCAGCCGCCCTCGGGATGGGCCTCCAGCCCGAGGGACTCGACCAGCGGCGACGTCACCGTTTCAGCGGGCGTCGGCCACCAGGCGGCGGGCGATCACCTTGAGGCCAGCGTCTCGTCGGCGCCCTCGAAGATCGACAGCACGCGGGCGTCGACGAAGTAGCGGCTGACCGGGAACTCCTCGGCGTAGCCCATGCCGCCGTGGAGCTGCATCGCCTCGCGGGTGACCCACTCGGCGGCCCGGCACACGTAGGCCTTCACCATCGACGCCTCGAGCGCGCCTTCGCCCTTGGCCATCATGCGGGCCACGTCGTAGGCGAACTGCCGGCCGGCCTGGATGAGCACGGCCATGCGGGCGAGCTTGGCCTGGGTCAGCTGGTAGTCGAAGATGGGCTGGCCGAACACGACCCGGTCGTGCGGCGTACTGGCGGGCCGCCTCGAAGGCGGCCTGCATGACGCCGACGGCGCGGGCCGCGGTCTGCAGCCGGCCGTTCTCGAAGCCCTCCATCTGGAGGTAGAAGCCCCGGCCGAGCCCGGCGTCGCCGCCGATCGAGGTTCTCGGCGGGCACGAACCAGTCGTCGAAGGCGACCTCGTAGGAGTGCATGCCGCGGTAGCCGATGGTGTCGATGGCGCGGCCCTCCATCTTCCCGCCGCCGGTGCCGTCCTGGAACGCGAAGCCGTGGCCCTCGCCCGGGGCTTGGGCGACGATGAACAGCGACAGGCCCCGGTGGCCGAGCGACCGGTCGGGGTCGGTGCGGGCCAGCAGCATCAGCACGTCGGCGCGGGCGCCGAACGTGCACCACGTCTTCACGCCGTTGATGCGCCAGCCGCCGTCGTCGGGTGTCGCGGGTCGCGGTGACCTTGATGCCGGCGACGTCGGAGCCGTAGTCGGGCTCGGTGACCACCACGCCGCCATGACCTCGCCGGTGGCGAGCCGCGGCAGCCAGTGCTGCTTCTGCTCCTCGGTGCCGCCCTTCACGACCGCCCGGGTGAGGATCTCGGGCCGGGTGATGAGCGAGCCGCCGACGCCGAGCGAGCCCCGGACAGCTCCTCGGTGGCGACGACCATGCCGAGGTAGTCGCGCTCGCCGCCGGCGGCGAAGCCGCCGTACTCCTCGGGCACCGACAGGCCGAACCCGCCGATCTCGGCCAGGCCGGCTGATGACGTCCTCGGGGATGTCGGCGTTGGTGCGGTGGACGTGCTCGGCGACCGGGCGGATCTTGTCCTCGGCGAAGCGGCGGAACGTGTCCCGCACCATCTCGAAGTCGCCGTCGAGGTGGCGTGGGCCCGTCGCCGTCGAGCGCGACGGCGAGGAACTCCGGCGAGCGGTACGTGGCCGACGAACGCGCGGGCGGCGTCGAGGGCGCCGGGCTCGACGCCCCACTCCGCCTCGCGGCCGAAGAGCTTGGCGGCCAGCTCGCCGACGGCGTCGGCGACGAAGGCGCAGGCGATGCGGGCCTCGATGTCGCCCTTGGACCCGTAGTCGAGCAGCGTGCCGGACATCTCGACGCGCGGCCGCGGCGTGGGCCAGGTCGTAGGCCAGCACCTGGTTGGCGTCGAGGTCGCCGAGGCCGGCGAGGCGGGCGGCGGCCTTGTCGAGCACGCCCCGGGCGGCGTCGATGGCGGCGGCGGCTCGTTGCAGGTCGGGGGCGATCATGGCGGCAGGGTACCGGTGGGTAACCGGCCCCTTCCAAGCAGGGCCGGGGCCGCGAAGTCGGTCATCGCCGCCCACACCGGTACGTTCGGTGCGGAAGGAGGCGCACCATGGCCCAACGAGGGAACCAGAGCTTCGAGAAGCGTCAGCGCGAGGCGGACCGTCAGGACCGGGCTCGCGAGAAGGACGCCCGACGTCGCGAGCGCCGCGAGGCGGAGGACGCCGGACCCGAGCTCGACGAAGGTGCGCTGATGGCCGAGTACGGCCGGCTGGCCGAGCGGCGCGAGTCCGGCGAGATCACCGAGGAGCGCTTCACGGAGCGGAAGCGGGAGATCTTCGAGGCGCTCGGCCTCGACGTGGACTGATCGTCCGGCGGCCGGGCCGCCGCGGGGTCGTCGATGGGCGTCCGTCGCCGGGGCCTTTGTAGGTTCTCCGGCCATGAGCAAGACGAACCCGGGCAACTTCTTCGAGGACTTCACCGTCGGCCAGGTCATCGAGCACGCCACGCCCCGGACGGTCACCTCCGGCGACCGCGCCCTGTACGCGCGCGCTGTACCCGAGCCGGTTCGCACTGCCCTCCTCCGACGAGTTCGCCGCTGCGTGCGGCCTCACGCCGGCGCCGGTCGAGGAGCTCATCGGCTTCCACATCGCCTTCGGCAAGACTGCTGCAGATGGACATCGGCTGG
>CAWEQL010000011.1:0-303507 GCA_963811245.1 uncultured Acidimicrobiaceae bacterium | reverse complement strand
GAAGCACGAACTTCCCCGGGTCTCTCGGGTCCGGGGACACCGGATCCAAGGCGACCGCCATCCCACCGATGGTCAGATTGACGTGCATCTGGTCGAGTACCAGGTCTTTGGCCTCGCCCACCCGCATGGACGAAGCCTACGGTCGGCGAGGCTTGCCTGCCCGAGGTTGCGAGTCGCTCTCGTCGTCAACGAGCGGTGTGTTGCCGGCACCCGCCTCGCAGCGCGGATCGGTCACGACCAAAGACCGCGCTTGTCGACGTAGCGCCGCGCGATCTCGTCGATCAGTCGGCTCGTCGAGTGGGCACCAGGCTGCTGGTCCTCCAGGACCATCGTGTGGTCGACCTCGCCTACTTCGGCCCCGGCCTTCTTCCTTGCTTGGACCCAAACGATCTCATCGAGGGCCTGGTGGGGGACCAGCACGTACTCGACTCGGCAGTCGAGCGCCGCTGCGACGCGCTCGAGGGTCCCCAGCGTCAGCGACCGGTCCCGTTCGCCGCGCTCGATCTGACTGATCCGACCCGCCGACACTCCCATGCGTCGGGCCAACTCGCGGGTGGACATGCCGAGCGCGTCTCGGATTGCCCGGACCCAGCCGCTGCCTGGCGGAGGAGTGGGCTCGGCGCGGTGTCGACGGAGATCACGCTCCAGCGCTGCCCGAGCCTTCGACCTGTCCATCGGCCCCCCTTCTCTCTCATTGTCTGACTAGCTAAACCTATACGAAGCTGGCCACGATTCATAGCTACGCCTACGCGGTAGTCGGTGGATTGCCGAGGCCCGACTTCGGACACCTACTCGTGACTGTGACGCCGCCGGCCCGGATCAGATAATCTGATTGTATGTCGGAGATCAGCGCCACGGACGCAGCACGCAACTTCGCCGATCTGCTCGACGCCATCGAGCATCGCGGCGAGCACTTCACCATCGTCCGTCGAGGGAAGGTGATCGCTCACCTCGATCCTGTCCGCTCCGGGCAGGGAGCTGACGTCAAGCGAGTGCTGCGGGACCATCGGGTCGACTCCTCGTGGAGCGACGATCTCGCTGGGGTCCGCCAGCTCGTCGAGATGCAGCACCGTCCATGACCCGACTGGTTCTGGACACGACGTTTCTCATCGACGCGGAACGAACGTCGAGTGTGCTCGACGCGCTGATCGACGATGACGACGACGCCGCGGTTGCGGCGATAACGATCGCCGAACTGCGAGTCGGTGTCCTGCTCGCCGATGACCGACGGCGATCCGACCGGGAGGCGTTCGTCGATCTGGTGCGCGAGGCACTTCCCGTCATCGACTACGACCTCGCCGTCGCCGAGGCCCATGCCGGGCTCCTGGCGTCGGTGCGCCGGTCCGGTACACCCCGAGGAGCGCACGACCTGATCATCGCCGCCACCGCGGTGGCGACCGGTCGCACCGTCGTCACCGTGGACCGGGCTGCATTCGACAGCCTCCCCGGTGTCGAGTTGCGCTTCCACCGCTGAGAGCCGTGCGAGGCTGATGCCATGTCGTTCATCTCTCGCGACCAGTCGATGGAGGAGTGTGACGCCCTCATGGACGCGGCCGTCACCGCACGCCGGGGTGATGACCTCGACGTGACGGCCACCGCCCTCCGGGCCTGTATCGAACACCCATGTGCGCGACACGAACTCGATGTCCCTGGACTCTGGGAAGAGCTCGCCCGCGTCCACCACCGCCAGGGTCGGCTCGACGCAGCAATCGATACCTGGGAGCAGGCGATCGCTGCCGGCTACCGCAGCGCACCGCACCCGCGGGCGAACGTCGCCGAGTTGTTGGTCGAGGCCGGCCGGCGAGACGAGGCCGACGCGCTGTACCAGCGGCTCCGGGTCGCCTGTGGCGAGGATGTGTGGCTGTACAACTCCGCCGGTTACGCCTATGCCGCCGTCGACGATCACGACGAGGCCCTGCGCTGGATCGACGCCGGGATCGA
The DNA here is from genome assembly GCA_963811245.1 of uncultured Acidimicrobiaceae bacterium. GTDB lineage: Bacteria > Actinomycetota > Acidimicrobiia > Acidimicrobiales > Salinilacustritrichaceae > Salinilacustrithrix. The sequence goes on along the minus strand of CAWEQL010000011.1, from coordinate 301,566 downwards.
GGTCGCGCTCGAGTCGGGTGATCCCGAGCGGATCCTCGACCAACTCTTGGACATGCGCAACCGGTCCCGCACCGCCGTAGGCCGTGACGTGGAAGACGGGCTGGCCGCTCGGGTCGCCGCGTTCGAACCTCCGGCCGGAGCCGGGCGCACCGGCAAGCACTACGGCGAAGCCGAGGTCAGCGACGAGCCTTGCGCTCACTGCGGTTGGGACCCGACCGACGAGCGAGCCACGCGCATGCCCATCGGTGAGGTCGCGGCCCTCGCCGACGCGTTGCACCGCCCCGTGGCGCGACCGCAGCCGGTCAAGAACGACAAGATCGGCCGCAACGCCCCGTGCCCGTGCGGGTCGGGCCAAAAGTACAAGCGGTGCCACGGCCGATGACACGCCAGCAGGTCGACGCGGCCGTCGAACGGGTACGAGCGCGCGACGAGACGCTGGGTCGATTCGCCCGGTCAGCGGCGAGTTGGCTCACCGCGGACGAAGGCGTCGGGATGCTCGACCAGCTCTCGCTCCAGGAGTTCCTGTGGTGGCACCTGCCCCGCAAGGTCCCCCAGTCCGACTGGGACGACCTCGTCCGAGGTGCGGCCGGTGTCCTCGCCGAACTGGGGCTCGACCGTTACGTGGAGATCGCCAACTCGGCGGTGACGCAGCGGATTCTCGGCGCCTGGCGCTTCAATCCCGACCAGGCCGCCAAGCTCGCCCGGGATGCAGAGAAGTCATCCGGCGTGCTGCCTCCCGACACCGACCTCATCCAGTGGGGTTCGATCATGGGCATCTACGAGAACAGCGCCCGTGTGGCCGTCGCGCAAGCGCTCGAAGCGGCGATCGTCGCCGGGGTGTTCGCTCCCGGTGCCAGGGGATGGAAGACGAAGGCGTCCGAGGTCTGCGATGCGACGATGCGCGAGACCCGCGACGAGGAGTTCGGTCAGACATTGCTGGGATTGGTCGAGACCGAGCGAGCCGGGAGCTGGCTCGCCGCCGCCCGAAACGACCGACTCCGCCAGTGGCGAGGTGACGTGTCTCGTCGGCTCATGCACGAGATCGAACCACCGGCCGGTGTCGAGGCGGTCGTCGCTCCGATGCGGTGGCTGCTGGGACGGGCCGGCGAGGAGATCACGCTCACCCCGAGCAACTACATCGCCCGGCCGCTCGTCCTCGAAGCGATCGAGCATTTCGACTGGTGGGACTGGGAGAAACCGCCCCACTCAGAAGCTGACGTTCACGAACTCAGCGAACTGCGAGAGGTCGCACAGGCCCGGCGTCTGATCCGCCGAAGAGGCAAGAAGCTGTTGGCGACGGCGCGAGGCCGGGAGCTCGTCGATCATCCCGCCGCGTTGTGGCACGACCTGGCACGCAGCCTCGGCGGCACCGACGACTTCGGTCTGATGGTCGCCGAGCTGATCGGGCTCCGACTCCTCGACGGCGAGGCAATCGGGTCCGAAACCCTCGCCCACGCGGCCGGGCCGATCCTCGCCGAACAGGGATGGCGATCCGGGGGAGAGCCCCTCGGCCACCGTGACATCACATGGGCGGTCGCCGAACGCCTCCATTGGTGGCGCGTCCTCGATCTCGTCGACGAGGAACGCCCGCGGTACGTCGACGGACAGCGCACCGGTGACTGGCGCGTCGCGCTCAACGACAACGGCGAGGCAACTGTGCTCGCCTTCCTTCGGAGTCGCGCCGTCAGACCTCGAGACTCGCTACGCGACTGATCCGTTGAGACGAGGGGCCCGTGCCTTCGATCGGTCCACGTCGTCACCTCTTGCAGAGTCGGCAAGTCGGGAGAGAAGATCCCACAGCACCGGCAAGGTAGAGCTTGTCAATATTGCCCAGCGCGGCAAGCTATGCCATGTCGCTCGGTGGCTCGCTCAGGCGCGCTCGCTTCGCCCGATCCGCCGCCCGGGCAAGAGCCTCGTTGGGCTCGCCAGGTCGGTCCAGGTCTCGGAGCAGTTCGTCGAAGAACTCCGCGGGGACCACCGTCTCGCCAGGAATCGCGGTCAGACCTGCGGCAGAGCGCAGCTCGCGTTCGATGTCGTCGACGCGCTCCGATGCGTTGGGGTCGGCAAGCACGCTCCGCTCCCAGTCTTCGAAGCTCACTTCGATCGCTCCTCATCCGTGAGTGGCCGAACGACTGGCACGGGCGGTCCACGGTGCTCCACTGCGATCGTGGCACGGAGACTGGGATCTGAGTGGATCTCGGCAGTCGCTCTCCAGCCGCGCACGAGATGAACCAGTGGCTCCATGTCACCGGTGTTGGTGCAGTGCTCGACCTCACGACAGATCTCCTCGACGAGCAACGAGCGCTCGTCGTCGGGAAGATGCGAGGTCCAGCCAATCACGTCCCAAGCGTAGGACGAGCAGAGTCTGGCGGTCCGATGATCAAGAAGACGATGACGATGCCGGTCGAACTCCCCGTCCCAAAACCTACGACTCTGGGCAAACCAGCGCGTCCGCCAACGTCGTCGCTCACCGATGTGTCGTTTGTCAGCAATTTGTCAGCACTTCTCTGAAAAACAGGCCGACATCTGACAAGATTGGGAATTACAGGGCGTCACGAAGGACCCCTGAAAACGTGCTCTGACCTGCACGGATGCAAACTACAAGGCACGCGACAACACGGTAAATTCTGGAGTTCAAGTCCCCCTCCGACACCACCACCACAACGTGTGGTGCAGGCGAGCAGCGGCTACGCCACAGCAGCGGCTACGCCACAGCAGCGGCGAATGCGGAGTACAGGTCCCCCGAGAGCGGGTGTGCCAGTTCCCACGTGATTGCCATGGGTCTTTCGTCGGGTCCGGTGAGTTGACACTGTCTCCAGTCTTGGATACATTGTCAACCATCCCACGGAAGCGCCACAGCAAGAAGCAGATCGAGGAGGCGCTCCAGGAGGCCGAAGCCGCAGGGCTGACAGTCAGCGACGCCCCAGGCCGAGGACACTCGACGCACATCATCTCCGGCGACAACCCGCACCCGTTCCGCGTGTGGTCGACGCCGAAGAACCCAGACAACCACGTCAAGCAGATCCGCCGGCACATCGCTCGGAACACCTGATTCGGCTCGGAGCCCGTCATGGCAACTACCACCACCAACACCACCACGCACACCTTCACACTGATCCTCAATCAGTCCGTCACGGACGAGCTCGCAGACGAGTTGTTCGGGGCGGGGCTCGACGACGCCGGCATCGGGAACTACGGCGACGAGCCAGCCGCGGAGTTCGACCGGGAGGCAGCCTCTTTCCTTGCTGCCGTCGTGTCGGCGATCTCTGATGTCGAGTCGGTCCCGACGATGCGGGTCGTCCGGGTCGTCGGTGAGGAGCTGGTCTCCCAAGCAGACATTGCAGCGCGCACCGGTAAGAGTCGGCAGGCGGTGAACCACTGGATCCGTCGAGACGCCGCGACCAGCGGGTTCCCAACTCCCGCCTACGGAGCGGAGACTCGCTCGCCCCTCTGGCGGTGGGCCGATGTCGCGGCCTGGTGGGCCGAGAATGGCGGACCGCAGATCGATACCGAGCGCCATCGTGTGATCGAGCTATTCAACAAGGTCCTCGACGCCCGCTCACTCGTCCGCACTGCCGAGGAACGAGCTGTCGTCATTGGTCAGCTCTCGAGCGTCGCCTGATCGCTCGAGCGCTCGCTTGCCGAAGTTCAGCCGACTGCGAGATCGGGGTCCCGCCGATGAGTCGGTAGGCGTCGGCGGCGCGAATCGCGGCGCTCACGTCGGCGATTGCGACGAAGCCCCCGTCCATCGCTGCGGACAAGCTCGACAGCACCGTCTTCGGAGTCATCGTGCCGCCGTGATCGTGTGGTCGAGGATCGCCCGACGAAGTCGATCGGCGGCCTCGGCCCGGTCCTCGCCACCCAGGTCGAGCAGGTCCCACCACTGCTGCACCGGGTCGGTCAGGGGGATGCCGTCCACCTCGGTAGGCCACGCTTCGGCGGGGGAGAGGAGTGTCGGGTCCCGAGTCCATCGGAGGACGAGGCTGGCGTCGGCTCGGCCTTCGGCCGGAACGAGCCCGGCGTCGTCGAGTGCCAGCGATTCGGTCGTGTAGACCACGACGAGGGTGGGGTGGCGCCACGGGACCAGCAGGTCTGGGCCGAGGTCGGCCGACACTGCGACGGGCGTCTCTTGCGTCGCGGCGAATTCCACAACCCGCTGTGCTTGCTCCGCAGCGGGCCGAGTGCTGTACCAGTAGCTCTCGGGCTGTCGCAGCATTGGGCGGGCGCGCCGGCGGTAGAGGTCGAGCAGGCGCGCCGGACGGCCGACGTACCCGTGCTCGGTTGACCGGACAGCGTCGTGCTCGGCGAGCTGCTTGAGCACCTGGGAGACGCGCGGTTGGCTCACGCCGACGGCCTCCGCGATGGCCACGCCGGTGAGTGGGGCCTCAGCCGCGACGAGCAAGCGCGCGATCGCGGCGGTCCCGGCACCCCAGCTGCGCACCGCGGCCGCTCGTGAAGCCGTCCGCTTCATCATGCGGTGAGCGTATAAGCCTTCTCCGACGATGACAAGGAACACTTATAGGAAGGCTTATGCTCAGCGATGTGTCGTTTGTCAGCAATTTGTCAGCAGTCTTCTCAAGAACCAGGTGATATTGGCCGTTACAACACGCCGGACGTGAGCAGTCTCGAGCTGCGACGGCTGGTCGACCACTGCCTGGATCGTGAGCTGTTCCGAATCGACGAAGCCTGGGACCGGTTGTCCGACGACGACTTGCGGGACCATCCGGGTGCGGAGCTGCTCCGACGGTGTCTGCGGGATGAGTGAGGAGACCACGCGCTCAGGGGCGTGGTGCCGGTGGTACCTATCAGCCCTCGGAGGTAGAATGGTGCCATGGTTCTCAGCATCAAGAGCACCCGCGCCGACCAGCTCGCTCGGGAGTTGGCTGCGCTGACCGGCGAGACGATCACAGATGCGGTCGAAGCGTCCTTGGAAGCGCGCCTCGAGTTGGAGCGCCGGCGTCGCCGACCCGGTGGCTTGGCCGACATCGTCGAACGATTCGCGGCGCTCCCGGTGCTCGACGAACGCTCTGACGAGCAGATCCTGGGCTACGACGAGCACGGACTGCCTGCGTGATCGTCGTCGACACCTCAGCGGTCGTCGCCGTTCTGCTCGGCGAAGAGGGCTGGCATCGGATCGAGGCCCGCTTGCTCGAGGAGGCGTGTGTGATGTCGGCAGCGACCCGGGTGGAGCTCGGGGTCGTCGTCGAGGCCAAGGCCGGGCCGGCCGGCGTGCAGTTGCTCGAGGAGCTTCTGGCGCGTGTCGGGCTGGACGTCGTCGCTGTGGATGCCGATCAGGCGGCGACTGCGGTCGTGTGCTGGCGGAGGTTCGGCAAGGGGCGCCACCCGGCGGGCCTCAACCTCGGCGACACGTTCTCCTACGTGCTGGCACAACAGCGCGGGGCTCCGTTGCTCTTCGTCGGCGACGACTTCGCGGCCACCGACATCGAGGTTGCCTGATTCGAGCTCTGGTGAGGCGATCATGAGCGCACGGCGAACCGAGCACTCGGCACGCGTGGACCTCGGGTGCGTGTCGCGACTCCGACACGCTTGCAGGCCGGCGGCCTGAGGGATACCGGCACCACCGTCAGCGTCGGGTGACGGGCCCGAGGTGCGCGAGGACGGTTTCGTAGGTCTTCGTGTTGTCGGCGGAGATGAACTGGTGGACACGCCGCTCGAACAGGAACCGGAGGACGGGGTTGTGGGCGTGGTACGTCTCGATGAAGGTGAGGCGGGTGCCCTCGCCGCCGTCGATCGGCTCGAGGTGGTGTGACCCCTCGGCCTTCGACCACAGCGGCTTCCCGATGGCCTCGTAGCGGGCGAACTCGTTGCGCTTCGCCTCGGTCACGACCTCCCACGACCGGGCCACGCCACCCGACAACAGCCACCTCGGCACCGGGAACGTGCAGGTGCGCACGAGGCCTGCGCCGTCGTCGTCCCCCTCCCGCAGGATCGTGATCGATCCGTTGGGATGGTCGAAGGTGCGGGGGACCGGGTCCTCCGGTCGCACCTTCGGGTGGAACAGGCGCCACACGCGATGCGGCGGTGCACCGACGTCGAAGGTGATCTCGTGCCGTTGCATCAGCGGGTCATCGAGCGAAGCGCGAGCAGCTCGTTGCACCGACGCAGAAGAGATTGGGCGTGAAGACGTGGTCCGGATCCACGTGCTGCTTGAACGTCAGCAAGCGGTCATAGACGTCATCGTCGCCGAAGTACAACGCTCGCATGTCGTCGAGGACCGGCTCCTCGTCGCCCACCAACATCGGACCGAGGAGCAGGCGGCGCTCCCTTCCGTCCTCCCACAGTCCCACCTTGTTGCTGATGACGTCGGCCGCAAGGGCGTTGGTGAACTCGATCGTCTTGTCGAACGCGCCACGGACCTCCGGGTCGTAGAAGACGTCGAACGCGAACCAGTAGTTCCCGTCGCGGTGCGCCAGGGCCGTCGGGATCGGTGGATTGGCGAGCCCCGGTCCACCGAGCAGCCCGACCTGGATCGCGGCCTTCATGCTCCGGAACTCGAACACCCCTTTGAGGCTCTCGAGCTCGGACACCTTCTCGGCCACCCACTCCGCGAAGGTGAGATCGCCGAGCGCTTGCTTCGTCTGCGACATCGTGTGCGTGTTCTTGCCGAACCACGCCAGCTTCTTGCACGACATGTTGAACTCGCGTGGGTTCTCGAACGTGAGCGTCTGCATGATCTTCGAGATCGCCATCGGCTGCTTCCCGTCCTGCATGCCGTCCGACGGAAAGAGCTCGTCGACGATCTGGCTGGGGAGCATTCCTCCGACCTGCCGGAAGCGGTCGAACACGGCACTGACGTGCTCATCGGACTGAGAGGGCCCCCCGCTGTTGGTCCATGCCCCGTACACGACGATCGTCGGCGCCACCCAGTGGAATCGGTCCTTCCCGACGAGCTCCGGGTGCTTCTCCATCATCTTCTCGTCGAACGTCTTCGGCAGGAAGCTCCACCATCTCGTCTCTTCGTCGTATTCCGCGCCGAGCGCCATGACCGACAGCCCGAAGTCGGGATCGCTGGGGCGCTCGTCGTTGATCTCGTTGATGATCTGCACCAGCTCCTGCAGCGTTTCGGCGCGGAAGAGCCACGCCGCCTTGAAACAGCGTGCCTTCGGGAAGCTCGCGTCCTCGAGGTACTTCACGGTGATGCTGGTGACGACGCCGAAGTTGCCTGGGCTTCCACCCAGGACCGCGAACCACAGGTCCTTGTCCATCTGATCCGAGCTGTGACGCTCAACGGTCCGCGTCGTGCCGTCAGCCAGGATGATGTCGAACCGGAGCAGGTGATCGATCATCACGCCGAAGGCGCGGGTGATCACCGACCATCCCCCGGTCTGCGTGTGACCGCCGACGTGCACGCCGCAGCACTCGCCGTGCGGGAAGAAGATGCCGTGCCGCATCGAGATGGCGTTCACGTCGTCGACGTCGAGTCCGGCACCGAGCGTGATGGAACCTTCGTCGGCGCCGATGGAATGCTGACGGTACGGGTAGCTGTCCGGGTGGGCGGCCTCGCGCCCGCTGAGGTCGATCTGGATGTTGTTGCCGCCGGCGGACGACGAGCCGATGTACTGGTGCCCGCCCGAGCGCACCGCGATGCCGAGGTTGTTCTCCCGCGCGTACTGGATCGCCATCGTGATGTCGTCGTCATCGGCGACGTAGACGATGACCGCGGGCGCCATGGTGCCTGCCGGTCGCGACGTCGTGGCGTACTGATAGGCGTGTGCGGCGTACTGCTCGGACCCGTCACGTCGGTAGACGGGCCCGGTGAACGCCGGGAGCGGGGCGATGGAAGGCTGATCGTCCGTAGCCATGTCAGTCTCCCGTGTCGATGTGCCGCAGGACGGTACTACGGTGCGGTCGAGCCTGATCCGGCTCATTGTCCGCTCCCCGGCGGGCGCGGACGCATCCCACTACGGTGTCGACGCGGACACGGTCGACGCCTCCTCCGTCGGTGAGGATGCCGATCGAGAGCAACAGATCGACGCGCTTCTCGAGGAAGCGACACGGGAGATCGAACTCGGCCACACCCAACGAGCGGTGGCCATCGCCGAGTCGGCGTTCGTGCTCGACCCCGACAACGAAGATGCGCGTGCGATCGTCGCGTTCGCGGCGCATGCGCGCCCGCCGCCGGCCAGCGGAGGGAGCTGTCGCCCCGTCCGACAGCGTCCCGTCCGCCCCGAGCCCGCCGCGGGTGCCGGCGGTCGCGACCGGGCCACCATCGCCGACGGCATCGGCCGACCACCCGGCGCGCGGCGGCGGCTCACCGTCTTGTTCTGCGACGTGGTCGGCTCCACCGAACTGGCGGGGCGACTCGACCCCGAGGACACTCGAGAGCTCCTGCGAGCGTTCCAGGCCGCCAGTGCCGCAGCGATCGAATCGTTCGGCGGGACCGTGTCCCACTTCATCGGCGACGGCATCCTGGCGTACTTCGGCTTCCCCACCGCACACGAGGACGATGCGGCCCGGGCGGCCCTCGCCGGGCTGGCGATGGTGGCCGCGGTCGGTGGCCTCGGGCTGCACACCGGGGGCGGAGCCGCTGGCAGCCGACTGACCATCCGCGTCGGCATCCACACCGGCCTGGCGGTGATCGCCGAGATGGGTGGCGGCAACCGGGTCGAGCGCCACGACATCGTCGGCGAGACGCCGAACCTGGCCGCACGCGTCCAGAGCGAGGCTCCGCCAGGACAGGTGTTGATCAGCGAGACGACACTGGCCCTCGCCCGAGGGTTCATCGAGGTCGAGGAGTACGGCTCGCCGCCTCTCAAGGGAGTCGCCCGGCCGGTGAAGCTGTTCCGGGTGGTCGGCGAACGTCGGGTCGCCCAGCGGGCCGACGCATCGAGCGGGCCCAGGGGCCCGCTCGTGGGCCGCCACGACGAGCAGATGGTGATCGACACGGCGTGGGCCCGCGCCCGTCACGAGGGAGCGGTCGTCTGCCTTCGCGGCCACGCAGGGATCGGCAAGTCCCGGCTGGTCGCTCACGCAACGGAACGAGCGCTCGACGACGGCACCGTGCTGGTCATGCAGTGCGCGTCGCTGCGGAGCAACGAGTCGTTGTGGCCGGTGGACGAAGCCATCAAGGGCCTCGTCGCCACCGCCACCCCGCAGCAGCGTGCGCTGCTCGAGCAGCTTCCACCGCCGCACCGAGACCCGCGTGTCGCATCCCCAGCGAAGCAGCGCGAGGAGCATTTCCGTGCGCTGATCGGCTGGATCGACGCACTGGCCGAGTCCGGGCGACTCCTCGTCGTCGTCGAGGACCTCCACTGGGCCGATGCGACGACGCTCGAGTTCGTGGAACGGCTCGTGTGTCGTCCGTCGCTCGGCCGTTTCCTCTTCCTGCTCGCGTTCGCGTGAGCCGCTGCCCTTCCATGCCGAACACGTCCAGTCGCTCCACCTACAGGCGCTCTCGGAGGACGACTGTGCGCTGATGATCGAACAACTCGTCGATGACCCGGAGCAACGCTCCGCGGTGCGCGACGCCGTGATCGCCCGAAGCGATGGCGTACCGCTGTTCATCAACGAGCTCACGAAGGTGGTGGTGGCCAGTGGCTCGACGGCATTCGAGTTCGGCGATGACAGCAGCGTGCCGGTCGCGCTGCACGATCTCCTGGTCGCTCGCATCGATCAGTTCGCGGAACAGCGCACCGTGGCCCAAGCGCTCGCCGCCTTCGGTCAACCGACCGACGTCGCCCGGCTCACCTCCGTCCTGGACCAGTCCTCGCTGAAGGTGATCCGCGACCTCGACGCACTGGAGTCGGGCGGCCTGATCCGCCGGACCGGGAACCGCTACGAGTTCGTCCACGTGCTCCTGCGGGATGCCGTCCTCCGGCTCCAACTACGCCCGCAGCGACGTGCCCTGCACCAACGAATCGCCGTGGCGCTCGACGGCGCCCGTGCGGGGGATGCCTCGGTCGAGGATGCGATCATCGCTCACCACTACAGCGTTGCCGGCGACCACGAGCGAGCAGCCGAACTGTGGTTGAGCGCCGGCCAGCACGCGCTCCGCCGCAACGCCCAGGTCGAGGCGACCGAGCTCCTGCGCGCCGCGATGTCTGCAGTGGAGATGATGCCGGAGTCGCCACGGCGCACGGTGGCCGAGCTCGATGTGGTCATGGCGCTCGGCCCGGCGCTGATCAACTCCAAGGGCTACGGCGCCCCTGATGTGGAGGAGGTGTGCCTGCGGGCGTACGAACTCTGTGAGGCAGTCGGGGACGTCCCGCAGCGGGTGCCGGCGCTGATCAACCTGTGGGGCTTCCTGGCATCACGTGCGCAACACCATGACGCCCTCGAGCTCTCGGCCACGATCATGGAGCTCGCTCAGTCCGCCGGTCGTGACGATCTCGTGCTCCAGGCCAGCGTGTGCGTAGGCACGTCGAACGCGTTCCTCGGCAACCTCGATGTCGCCATCGAGCACTTCGAGCGTGCCGTCGGCATGTACGACGGATCGGCGCACGCCAGCCTTCGGTTCGATTACGGCACCGATCCTGCGGTCATCGCCCTCGCGTACCTGACGATCCTGCACCTGTTCGTCGGCAACGACGAACGCTCACAGGAACTGTCGGAGGAGTGCGAGGCGTTGGCGCGCAGCCTCGATCACCCCTTCAGCGAGATGTTCGCCCTGTGCTTCGTCAGCCAGCAGCGGATCTTCACCGGTGCATTGGAGGACGCTGGGCGGCTCCTCCGCGACGCCGAGGAGCTCTGCGCCAGGGAGGCCATTCCCGAGATCCTCCCCCTGACGTACGGGGCCGTCCTGCAGGCCGCGCGAGGCGAGGCTTCGGCCCCCGAAGGGTGTCAGTTGGCGACCGACATCGCTCGTCTGGCCGGTCTGCTCGTGAACGTGCCCTTCATCGAGGCGGTCCACGCCGATGCCCTCTCGGTACGCGGCGACCACGCGGCGGCCGATGCCCAGATCTCCGCCAGCATCCAGACCATGACCGCGAACGGCGAGCGCTGGGCCGAGCCGGAGATCCGTCGGCTGCACGGCCAGATCCTCGAACGCGGCGGCGCTCCGGCCGCCGAGGTCGAAGAGGCCTACCGACTCGCCGTCGAGACCGCACGACGGATGGGGGCCCGCCGATTCGAGGCGGCGGCCGACGAGAGTCTGGTGCGATGGCTCGCTCGCTCGGAGGAGCGTCCGTCCTGAACTCAGTTGCCGGAGCTCGATGCGCCGGCGGTCGCGCTGCGACGAGGTCACGCAGCCGTACCCGCCGCGCGTCAACCGTCCCGGCCGGTGAAGGTCTTACCGGCCTTCTTCTCCTGCTTCTCCTGTCGCTTCTCCTTGGCGGTCTTGGCGGCGGGGGTCTTGGTGCTCCGCCCGCCCTTGTCCTTGTTGGACATACCGGCCTTTCTCGGTCCGACAACTTGCCGACCACCTGTCACCCTCTCACAACGTGAGTCCCAGCATCCGTGGTATCGCTGGGATCGGGGCTCAGGTGACCTGGCGGACGCCGGGCTGGCCGGCCCGGACCTCCCACGAGCTGACCGTGTCGACCGGCGACGACTCGTCGAACTGGTCCTTCACGGCCCGGTACGTCGAGAGCCAGCGGTCCGGGGTCACCTCGCACACGGTGTAGCCCCGCTTGGCGTCGAACCACTTGATCTGCGGGTTGGTGGCCAGCGCCGCCGCCACCAGGCCCTCGACGGCCTGGTCGTCGTCGAAGAAGGACGACGAGATGCTCGACGCCATGAACTCGGTCCCGATGACCGGGAGCGACTGGTCGAACGGATCGGTGCGCAGGTCGGCCACGGCCGCCGAGTGGAAGTCGCCGGTGAGGACGACGAGGTTGTCGACGGTGGACGACAGCATCTCCAACACCGCGTGGCGGTCGCCGGCGTAGCCGTCCCACGTGTCCACGACGATCACGGGCGGGTCGGCGCCCGGGACGGCGTTGCCACCGAACATGAAGACCTGTTGGGCCAGCACGTCCCAGGTGGCGGTGGATGCCTTCGCTCCGGCGGTCAGCCAGTCCCGCTGGGCCGATCCGATCATGGTGTGGTCGGGCGAGAAGGCGAGGGCCTCGTCGCGGACCTGCACGGCCTCGCCCAGCTGGGCGACGAAGGGCTCGTTGCGCTGTTGGTCGGAGCGGTACTGGCGGGTGTCGAGGACGTGGAAGCGGACCAGGTCGCCGTGCGCGAAGCTCCGGTAGATCGTGTAGTCCGGCCCGGTCGGTGGATCGAGCCGGACCGGCATGAACTCGTACCAGACCTGGTATGCCGCCGCCCGGCGGGCGAGGAACTCGTTGGTGGGAGCGTCGTCTTCGCTGACCGCACCGGCGTAGTCGTTCTCGACCTCGTGGTCGTCCCAGGTGATGATCCACGGCACGAGGGCGTGGGCGGAGCGGAGCAAGGGGTCGGACTTGTAGAGGGCGTAGCGGGCCCGGTACTGCTCGACGGTCGTGCACTCGAAGTCCTGGCCGGTGGTGCGACTCCGCGGATCGGCGTAGCCCCCGGTGGCGTATTCGTAGATGTAGTCGCCCAGGAACACGAAGGCGTCGATGTCGTCCTGCTCGACGGCGTCTCGGTAGGCGGCGTAGTACCCCTGCTCCCAGTTCTGGCACGACGAGAACGCGAACCGGAACCGCTCGGGCATGGTGCCGGGAGCGGCGAAGGTGTGCGTGCGGGCCGGCTCGGTCTCGTAATCGCCGATGCGGAATCGGTAGAAGTACTCGGTGTCGGGCTCGAGGTCGGTGGCGTCCACGTGCACCGAGTACCCGAGCGCCGCCACCGCCGGCGCCGTGCCCGTGGCCACGATGTCGTCGAGCTGCGCGTCGGTGCCGATCTCCCACGTGACCGGGAGGTCGGCGTCGGGCAGCGAATCGCCGGTGAGCATGGTCCAGAGCACGACCCGGTCGGGCAACGGATCGCCCGAGGCCACGCCGAGCGTGAAGGGGTCGGCGCTGAGCTCGATGGGTGGTCCGGACGTGGTGGTCGCCGACGTCGTGGTGGTCGTCCCGGGCGACGCCGTGGATCCGTCGTCGCTGCAGGCGGCCACGGCGGCGGCCACGGCCGCGACCAGGAACGCCCGCCGGGTGAGCCCGTCGGTGGTACCTCGATCGTCCATCGCCCCAGTCTGACCTGCCCGTGGCGCCGGAAGTGGTAGCCCCGGTTCGGCGGCCATAGGGTCCGGCGCGACGGCGACCGACGACGCTCAGGAGCAGACGATGATCGTGTTCGTGCACGGGGTCCCGGAGACCGCGGCCATCTGGGATCCGGTGCGGTCGGCGCTCGGGCGCGAGTCGGTGGCGCTGTCGCTCCCCGGCTTCGGGTGCCCTCGGCCGGAGGGCTTCGCGGCGACGAAGGACGACTATGCCGACTGGTTGGCCGAGCAGCTCGCCGCCATCGACGGGCCTGTCGACCTGGTCGGCCACGACTGGGGCGCGGGGCTCACCTACCGGATCGCGACCGCGCACGGCCACCTCGTTCGGTCGTGGGCCGCTGACGTCGGCAACATCGCCCACCCCGACTACGTGTGGCACGACTTCGCCCAGATCTGGCAGACCGAGGGTGACGGAGAGGCGTTCTTCGAGGCTCAGATCGCAGCACCGGTCGAGGAGCGGACTGCGGTCTACGAGTCGATGGGCGTGCCGGCACACGATGCCCGCACCATGGCCCAGGCGGCCGACGACACCATGGCGACGTGCATCATGGCGCTGTACCGCTCAGCAGTTCCGAACCCCCACGCCGATTGGGGCCCGTGGCTGCCGACGCCGGCGCCGGGCCTGGTCCTGCACCCGGCGGACGACCCGTTCAGCGATGCGACGATGGCGGCCGACGTCGCCGACCAGCTCGGTGCCCGCTTCACCGCCATCCCCGGCGCCGGTCACTTCTGGCCGGCGCAAGCTCCTGAGGCCGGGGTGGCCGCGCTCGAGGCGTTCTGGTCGTCGCTCGCCTAGAGCGGCGCCGGCGGTGCCGTCCGCGACCGGGACACCAGGCGCCACGCCCCGCTCCCCAACGCGAGGAGGAGGAACGCCCCGATGGCGGTGAGGACGATCGTGCCGCCCGACGGCGTGTCGGTGCGGAACGAGATCCAGATGCCCGTGACCGATTCGGCGAGGCCGAGCGCGATGGCGGTCAGCACCGTGGTTCGGAAGCTGCGGGCCACGAGCTGCGCGGTGGCGACGGGCACGATCATGAGCGCGCTGATCAGCAGGAGACCGACGACCCGCATCGACACGACGACCGTGATGGCGGTGACCACGGCGAGCGCGAGGTTGATGGCCAGGACCGGCAGGCCGGAGGCGCGGGCGAACTCCTCGTCGTGGCTGACGGCGAACAGGTAGCGGCCCAACCCGACGGTGACGGTGAGCACGACGGCGCTGAGGACGGCGAAGGTGATCACGTCGCTGCGCGAGGTGGTCGTGATGGCGCCGAAGAGATACGTGTTGAGGTTGGCCGGCGTGCCGCCGGGGGAGAGCGAGATGATCACCACGCCGCCGGCGATGCCGCCGTAGAAGAGGATGGCGAGGGCGATGTCGCCCGACGTCTTGCCCCGGTAGCGGATGAGCTCGATGGCGAGGGCGCCGACGGTGGCGCACGCCAGCGCGGTGAGGACCGGGGCATGTCCGGTCAGCACCCCGATGGCGACGCCGGCGAGGGAGATGTGGCCGAGACCGTCGCCGATGAGAGCGAGCCGGCGTTGCACGAGGTGGACGCCGACCGTGGGGGCGGTGAAGCCGACCAGCACGGCGGCGAGCAGCGCCCGCTGCATGAAGGCGTAGTGCAACACGTCAGCCGCCCAGCCCGAAGCGGCCGGCGGGTTCGGACCCGTCGTCGTCGTGGTGGTGGTCGGCGCTGTGGCTGTCCTGGTCGCGGGGCGCGCCGTCGTAGACCAGGCGGCCGGTGCGGAAGACCAGGACGCGGCTGACGATGGAGGCCGCGGGGCCGAGTTCGTGGGTCACCAACAAGATGGTCGTCCCGGTGGCGGCCAGCGTGGCCAGGGTGTCGGCGAGGGCCTGCTGGTTCTCGAGGTCGACACCGGCGGTCGGTTCGTCGAGGAGCAGGACCTCGGCGTCGCCGGCCAGGGCCCGGGCGATGAGGACGCGCCGCTGCTGGCCGCCGGAGAGCTGCGTGACGAGGGAGCGCTCGGCTCCGGCCAGGCCGACCAAGGCGATGGCCTCTCGGACCTTGGCGTGGTCGGCGGGGCTGGTCCGCTTCCACGGTCGCGTGTGGGCCAGGCGCCCGGTGGCCACGACCTCGCGCACCGTCGCCGGGATCCCGCGCGCCAGCGTGTTCTGCTGGGGGACGTACCCCAGCCTCCACCGGTCGTGGAGCTGGTCGATGGGGGAGCCGAAGGCCTCGATCGTGCCGCCCTGGTGTTGGGCGAGGCCGAGGATGCCTCGCACCAGCGTCGACTTGCCGGACCCGTTGGCGCCGAGGATGGCAACCACCTCGCCGTCGGCGACGGTGGCGTTCACACCGTCGACGATGGTGGTGCCGTCGTAGCCGATGCGGGCGTCCACCAACCGCAGCACAGGTGGCGAGCTCGGCGTGGTCACCGACACGAGAGCCCCCGGCGCAGGTTGGCCAGGTTCGCGGCCATGACCTCGAGGTAGTCGCCACCCTGGGACGAGTCGTTCAACCCCTCGATCGGATCCAGCACGTCGGTCCTGGCGCCGGCTTCGGAGGCCACGGTCCGGGCGATGTCGGGGCTGGCCAGCGTCTCGAAGAAGATGGTGCCGACGTCCTTGCGCTCCACGAACCGGGTGATCTCGGCCAAGGCGGCAGGGGAGGGCTCACCGTCGGGCGTGAGACCGGTGATGCCGACCTGGGTGAGGCCGTAGCGCCGGGCCAGGTACCCGAAGGCGTTGTGGCTCGTGACCAGGTCGGTGCTGGCGCAGTCGGCCAGACCGGCCGTGAACTCCTCGTCCAGCCGGGCGAGCCGGCCAGCGAGCGCGGCCTCGTTCGCGGCGTAGTCAGCGGCGTGTTCGGGATCGATCTGCGACAGCCGCTCGGCGAACGCGTCGGCAACGGCGGCGAGGCGGGTGGGGTCGAGCCAGAAGTGCGGGTCGATCGCGCCGGCCTGGTCGTCCCGGACGGAGCCGTCTTCGATGGGGGTGAAGGTGAGATCGAGGTCCGCCGCCGTCGTGACGTCGAAGGCCGCGCCCTCCCCGGCTTCGCGCACGGCGGCATCCACGGCCGGTTGGAAACCCCGGAGGTACACCACTTGGTCGGCGTCGCTGATGGCGGCGACGTCGGACGGGGTGAGTTCGAGATCGTGGGGTTCGGCTCCCGGTTTGGTGAGCGTCGCCACCGACACCTGATCGCCGCCCACCTGCTCGGCCATCCAGGCCAGCGGGTAGAAGGAGGCCTCGACCCGCATCGTGCCGGGCGCGCCGGCGCCCGGCTCGGCACCGCACCCCGCCAGGGACCCGGCGAGCAGCACCCCGGCCAGCGCGACAGCGCAGACGCGCAGGGCTGACATGAGAACCGTTCCTATCTGAAATGAGACTCATTGTCAAAACCCGGCAGGCCGGGCCGCCGTTGCTCAGTCGGCGATCGCTCCGTAGACGATCGTCTTGAGCTGGCTGCGGAAGTTGAACGTGCCCGAGGGGAGCAGTTGGGTCATGAACACGAACCCCAGCTCCTCGGCCGGATCGACGAAGAACGTGGTCGACGCCGCGCCGCCCCACATGTACTCGCCGGCGGAGCCCACGACGCCCGTCTCGGCCGGTGACTTGGACACCGCCATCGTCAGGCCGAACCCGGCGCCCGAGAACCCGACCTCGCCGTAGCCGCCGGGGAGGGCGAAGTCGGCCAGTTCGCCACCGCCGGGGAGGTGGTTCGTGGTCATCAGCTCCAGCGTCTTGCGCGACAGGATGCGCCGCCCGTCGAGCTCGCCGCCGTTGGCCAGCATCCGCACGAACCGCAGGTAGTCGGGGGTGGTGCCGACCAGGCCGCCGCCGCCGTTGAGGAGTGACGGCTTGCGCCGGTAGGTGCTGGTCTCCGGGTCGTCGACGAGCACCAGCTCCTTACGACTGTTGCGGCCGTAGCAGGCGGCGAGCCGGTCGAGCTTGTCCTCGGGGACGAAGAAGTCGGTGTCGACCATGCCGAGCGGTTCGAAGATCTGCGCCTTCAGGTACTCGTCGAAGGCCAGACCCGACATCACCTCGACCAACCGGGCACACACGTCCATGCCGAAGCTGTACAGCCACTGGGTGCCGGGCTGGTACCGCAGCGGCCAGCCGCCGATCTGCTGGCACAGCGTCTCGAGCGTGAGCTCTCCCATCCATCCCCGCGCCGCGAGATCGAGGTCGCGGTTCTCCGGCCCATAGCCGATGCCCGACATGTGCATCATCACGTCGCGCACCGACGGTGGACGGTGGGCCGGCACCAGCTGATCGGCGCCGTCGTCGCCGACCGCCCGGACCTGCATGTCGCGCCACTCGGGGATCCAACGGTCGACCGGGTCGTCGAGCTGGAAGTGGCCCCGCTCGTACAGGGTCATGAGCGCCACGCCGGTGATCGGCTTGGTCATCGAGTAGAGCCGCCAGATCGTGTCCTCGGTCACCGGCTTCGACCGCTCGCGATCCATGTCGCCGAACGAGGCGAAGTACCCGATCTCGCCGTGGCGGACGACGGCGACCTGGCAGCCGGCGATCTTGCCCGGCCGCAGGTAGCGGGCCTCGAGATGCTCGGCGATGCGCTCCAGGCGCCCGGCGTCCAGTCCGGCGGCGTCGGCGTCGACCTTCATGGTTGTCCCCCTCGATTGTCGGTGTCGGGGCAGTCAACCGGGAACTTGACCCGCCGGTCAAGACTCATCATGTCCCCGTGGCACACCACCTAGTCTCCGGCTCGTGCGCACCGGGGGGCCGATGGACGCCGAGAGCGAGCCGTCGCGCCTGCGGGCGTGGTGCGTCGCGGTGGCGGTCGTGGTCGCCGCCCTCCTCCCCCTCACCTGGCCCGAGGACCGCGACAGCTTCCCCATCACGTCGTATCCGATGTTCGCCGACCGTCTCGGGGACAGCTCGGTCACCCTCCACATCGCCGTCGGCGACACCCCGGAGGGTCCCGTGCCCTTGCCGAGCGAGGCCACCGGCCACCGCCAGGTCACCCAGGCAGTGAAGGCGCTCGCGGCCGCCGTCGACGACGGAGGCCGACGACCGGCGTCGCTGTGCGCCGAGATCGCGGCGTGGGTGGCCGACTCCGGACGTCGCGACATCGACCTCGTGAGGATCGTCACCGCCTCCTTCGACGGCGTGTCGTACTTCGCCGACGGAGCCCGTGCGCCCCGGATCGTCGCCGAGCACGCCCGCTGCCCGGTGGAGCGGTGATGCTCGCCCGAGCCGAGCGGTGGCTCCTGCGGCCCGGGACCGAACGGCGCCTGGCGTTGCTGCGGATCCTGGTCGGCACGTTCGCCGTCGTCTGGGTGCTGGCATCCGCCGACGAGCTCGTGGACCTGGCCGACCTCGATCCCGCCCGGTTCCGTCCCGTCGGTGTCGTCGCATTGTCCGGCGTCGGCCCGGTGTCGGCGGCGTCGACGGCGGCGATCATCGCCGTCACCGTGGCCTGCGGTGCCGGCTTCGTACTGGCCCGGTGGTACCGGCTCACCGCACCGGCGTTCGCGCTCGGGCTGCTGTGGTTGACCACGTACCAGAACTGTTGGGGCAAGCTGCTCCACACCGAGAACCTGCTCGTCGTCCACGTGCTCGTGCTGGCGGCCAG
This sequence comes from uncultured Acidimicrobiaceae bacterium, assembly GCA_963811245.1. Classification (GTDB taxonomy): domain Bacteria; phylum Actinomycetota; class Acidimicrobiia; order Acidimicrobiales; family Salinilacustritrichaceae; genus Salinilacustrithrix. The sequence goes on along the minus strand of CAWEQL010000011.1, from coordinate 282,897 downwards.
CCCCGCCGCCGACCGGTTCCTCCCGCCCCGGGGAGCACGCCCCACGTCACGTCACGGCTGGCCCGTTGCCGTGATGGCACTGGCGACGACGCTCGCCTACTTCGTCGCCGGCGTGGCCAAGCTCCGCCACACCGGCCTGGACTGGCTCGACCCGAGCACGCTCCGCGACTGGGTCGCCTACGACCTGATCCGCAAGGACCTCTTCGGCGATCCGTACCTACCGATCGGTCCACACGCCGTGCCGCACCTGTGGCTGTTCGCGCCGCCGGCCGTGTTCACGCTCCTCGTCGAGCTCGGGGCACCGGTGGCGCTGATCTGGCGTCGCGTTGCGATCCCGTGGGCCGTCGCGGCGTGGACGCTCCACCTGGCCGTGTTCGCCGTGATGTACGTGGCCTTCCCCTACCACCTCGCCGGTCTGGCGCTCGTCCCCGTGGTGTGGTGCGCCCGGCCGTCAGCTCCGCTCGAGGAGGCACCGGCGGGGCAGAATCGGCGGCGGTCGGTCAGCATTCCATAGCCGGTCCGGCCGTCAGTCGGCCCAGCACCTCGTGGGCGAAGTGCACCACCGTCTCCGCGGGCATGGCCGAGCCTCGGGCGTCGGCGGCGGCGAAGCGGTCGGGCCCGAGCGCATCGGGCAGCCGTTCGAGGATGGCGCCGACGCGCCGGAGGTCGGACGCCTCGATGGGCATGGCCAGGTCCGCCGATGCCACTCGGACGGCGGCGTGGAGCACCGCGGCCTCCTCGTGGTCGCCGCGCTGGGCCAGGACGCCGGCCACGTGGCGCAGGGTGAGCCACTGGTTGGCCCAGTCGCCGGCTCGGTACCAGGTGTCGATCACGTCCCGAGCCAACTGCAGCGCGGTGTCCAGGTGCCCCCGCCGGCCGGCGAGGGAGACGAGCTCCGTCTGGGCGAAGCAGGTGATCCACCGATTGCCGGCCGCCGCGCCGTGGCGGACCGCTTCCTCGAGCATGGAGGCCGACCGGTCGGGATCGACGGGCTCGATGCTCAACGCCTGGGCGTGCAGGGCGACGGCCAGGGCGGTCGGGTTCCCGAGACGCCGAGCCAGGGTGAGCCCCTCGTCGGCGAGGAGGCGGCTCTCCTGCGTGCGGGCGGCGCTGGCCAGCCCGACCGACGACATGTAGAGGGCGTGCACCAGCCGGGCGTCGTCGCCGCTGGTACGTGCCGCGCCGACCATGTGGCGGCACGCCTCGGCTGCAGGACCCGCCTGGCCGCGGTAGTAGAAGACGTTGGCCATCGTGCGCCAGTGCAGCCCGCACGGCGGCAGGTCGAGGCGATGCTCGGCCTCCAGCGACCGTGCCGCGAAGGTCATGGCCTCGTCCAGGTCGCCCCGCACGAAGCGTCCGTAGCCAGCGACGGCCACGACCAACGCCGACAGTGGATGGCCGTCCACGCCGTCCACGTCCAAGGTGGTCTCCGCCCACGTGAAGAGCTCGTAGCGCATACGGCGGAAGGCGAACTCGGCGACGCCGGCCACGATGCGCAGGGCGGTGTCGACGTCGCCCTCCACGACCGCCCGGTGATGGGCGATGCGCAGGTCGTCGAAACAGTCATCGAGTCGCTCCGACCACGGCCCCTCGTCGACACCCGTGACCCCACGGGCCGCGTCGCTGGCGATCCCGACCGCCCACGCCGTGTGTCGTTTCGCCAGCGCGTCGGCCCCTCCCGTCTGGGCCAGCTGTGCCCGGCCGAACTCGCGCAACGTCTCCAGCAGGGCGAACCGGGTGGGCGCCACTCGCGTGTCGGCCACCACCATGGACTTGTCGACGAGCGCCGCCAGCAGGTTGGTCACGGCCGGCCTCGCCACCGTCCCGTCGGCGCACACCTGCTCGGCGTCCTCGACGGTGAACCGGCCGGCGAACACCGACAGCCGGTCGAACAAGGCCTGCTCGGCATGGCCCAGCAGGTCGTACGACCATGCCACGGTGGCATGCAGCGTCTGGTGGCGTAGGTGCCGTCGCGGCGGGGCGGTGAGCAGGGTGAAGCGTTCGTCGAGGCGGTCGGCGAGGTCGGCCGGCGCCATCGAGCGCACGCGGGCGGCGGCCAGTTCGAGCGCCAGCGGGAGGCCGTCGAGGCGGCGGCACAGCTCGACCACGGGCGGTGTCGTGGCCGCTGTGAGCCGGAAGCCCGCATCGGTGGCGGTGGCCCGGGCGACGAAGAGCCGCACGGCCGCGGATTCCATCGCCATCACCGGGTCGTCCTCACCTGCCGCTGGCAGCTGCAGCGGCCCGAGCGGCCACACCGTCTCCCCGGCCACGCCGAGCGGTTCACGGCTGGTGGCGACGATGCGGACGTCGGGGCAGGCGGCGAGGATCGCATCGGCGATGTCTCCCATCGGTTGGAGGAGGTGCTCGCAGTTGTCGAACGCCACGAGCAGGCGCCGGCCTCGCAGCACGTCGACCAGCCCCTCCAGCGTCGAACGGTCCTGCCGGCGCTGGATGTCGAGGGCAGTGGTGACCGCCTCGGGGACGAGCGAGTCGTCGCGCACGCCGGTCAGGTCACAGATCCACACCCCGTCGGGGAAGTGGGGCGCGGCCTGCTCGGCGAGGCGGAAGGCGAGGCGGGTCTTGCCCACGCCCCCCGGCCCCGTGAGCGTCAGCAACCGGGCGGAGTCGAGCAGCGGGAGCAGCGCCGCCATCTCGCCGTCGCGGCCGACGAGGGCATCGACGCTCAGGGGCAGGTTCCCGATCCGTCGGGGTGTCGCAGCGTGGGTCACGGTGGCCGGGGTCGGCATCGGCTCGCGGTCGAGCACCGGGTCCTGGCGCAGGATCCTCGCCTCGAGCTCCATGAGGGTCGACGACGGCTCGAGACCGAGCTCCCCTGCGAGCTCGGTGCGGAAGCGCTGGTAGGCGCGCAGCGCCTCGGGTTGGCGGCCCGAGCGGTGCAGGGCGAGCATCAGTTGGGCCCGGAAGCGTTCCCGCAGCGGCCATGCGGCGATGAAGGTCTCCAGGTGGTCGATGGCGGCGGCGTGGTCACCCACCACCATGAGCGCGTCGACCAGGTGCTCGCCCGCCCGCTGGCGCACTTCCTCGAGGCGAGTGGCCTCGGCCTGCAACGCCAGATCGTCAGGGAACTCGGCGAAGGCCCGCCCGCCCCGCCACCAACCCAAGGCGGTCGCGAGCTGGGCGGCGGTGGCGGCCGGCGCATCCGCCATCCCGTCGACCGCGCCGGCGACACATGCCTCGAACCGGGCGCAGTCGATCTCGTCGTCGCCGATCGTGAACGTGTACCCCGACGGCCGGGTCTCGAGCCGGTCGCCGAGCGCGCCCAGGTCGCGGCGCAGGCGGGACACGTAGCTCTGGACCGTGCCCGCGGCCCGGTCGGGGGGGTCGTCGCCGAACAGCACGTCGACGAGGTGGTCGGTGGCGCACAGCGTGTTTCGCCGCAGGACGAAGGTGGCGAGCAGGAGGCGCCGCCGAGCGCCGACCACGGACGCGAGCCCGTGGGGCGTGTGGACCTCCAGCGGTCCCAGCACCCGGATGTCCATCGGTTGCCTCCCGTGCGCCGCGTCCGTCGGCGGGTACGGAACAGTAGGACGCATGGACCATGCACGCCGGATGCATGTGGCGTGCAAGGCCCGGCCCGCAGGGTGACCGGTGGCGAGGCACCCGCCCGCCCCCAACCCGGAGGTCATCATGCCGTTCGTCAACGTCAAGCTCATCGAGGGCGTCTTCAGCCCCGATCAGAAGAAGGACATCATCGACAAGATCACCGACGCCATGGTCTCGATCGAGGGCGAGAACATGCGCGGCGTCACCTGGGTCGTGCTCGAGGAGGTGAACAGCGGCGACTGGGCGATCGGTGGCAACGCGCTGACCACCGCCGACGTGAAGGCCCTGGCCGCCGGCGTCCCGGCGGGGTGACGCCGGCCTCCGGTCCGGCCGGCGGATGAACGATCTGCCGGCCGGGCATGGACGGCCCATGGACATCACCGAACTCATCCTCAGCGACCACCACGAGCAGCGGCGCATGTTCGCCATGCTCGACGACGTGGACCGTGAGGACACCGACACGCTCTCGACGGTGTGGGAGCGGCTGTGCGTCCTGCTCGAGGTCCACGCCGAGGCCGAGGAGGAGCTGTTCTACCCGCAGCTGCTCGACGTCGGCACCGGCGCCACCGACGCCGACGACGCCGACGAGGAGACCGAGGACGCCATCAGCGACCACAACGAGATCCGGGACGGCATCGTCGAGACCAACCGCCACGACGTCGGCAGCGACGGCTGGTGGGAGGGTGTGGCCCAGACCCGGGAGGCGAACAGCGACCACATGGGCGAGGAGGAGCGGCAGGCCCTGGCCGACTTCCGCCAACACGCCGACCTCGAGACCCGCCATCGCCTCGCCGTCGAGTTCGCCGCCTACGAGGGCGAGCACTCTCAGGGCATCGACTCCGAGGACAAGGACCCCTCCGACTACATCGACGCCAACAGCTGATCCGCCCGCACCGGGTTCGTGAACTGCATCGCCTCGTCCTCGACGGGGCTGCGCTTCAGGGCCCGGTAGTCCTTCAGGTAGCTCTGGTGCACCTGCCACGGGAACTTGGACCCCTGCTTGGGGAACTTGTCCGCCGAACGGGTGACGTAGCCGGACGACAGCCCCAGCAGCGGCGCCGCGGTGACGGTGGCATCACGGTTCACGGGCGTGCACTGGCGCAGGCCGGTCTCGTGCATGTGGTTCAACAGGCGGGTCACGTAGTCGCACGTGAGGTCGCACTTCAACGTCCACGAGGCGTTCGTGTACCCGATGGCGAGCGCCAGATTGGGCACACCCTCGAGCATCATCCCCTTGTAGGTGAGGTGCTCGGGCAGATCGAGGGGAGTGCCGTCGACCGAGACCTCGATGCCGCCGATGAAGAGCAGCTCGAGGCCGGTGGCCGACACGACGATGTCGGCATCGAGCTCGGTCCCCGACTGCAGGCGGATGCCGGTCTCGGTGAAGGTGTCGATGTGGTCGGTCACCACCGAGGCGGTGCCGGCGCGGATGGCCTCGAACAGGTCGCCGTCGGGCACCAGGCAGAGTCGCTGGTCCCACGGGTCGTACCGGGGCGTGAAGTGCGTGTCGACGTCGAAGCCCTCGGGGAGTTCGCGCTCGACCTGCTTGCGCAGGGCCCGCTTGACCACGCCGGGCCACCGCCGACTGACCTGGAACGACGCCTGGGTCATCAGCGCGTTGAGCCACCGCACCACCGGCGCCGACCACCGCTTGGGGAGCACGCGCCGGAGCAGGTTGACCAGCGGGTTCTTCGCCGGCAGCGAGGCGATGTACGACGGTGACCGCTGCAGCATCGTGACGTGGCCCGCCTTCTTCGCCAGCGACGGGATCAGCGTGACGGCGGTGGCGCCGCTGCCGATCACGACGATGCGCCGGCCGGCGTAGTCGAGATCCTCGGGCCAGGCCTGGGGGTGGATGAGCTGGCCCTGGTAGCGGTCGAGGCCGGGGAAGTCGGGCTGGTAGCCGTGGTCGTAGCGGTAGTACCCGGAGCAGGAGAAGATGAACCCGCAGGTGAGCTCCACCGTCTCGCCGGCGCCGTCGGGCCCGGTGCGCTCGGCCGTCACGTGCCAGCAGGCGTCGGCGGTCGACCAGTCGGCGGTCACGATGCGGTGGTTGAACCGGATGTGGCGATCGATGCCCTCGACGCGGGCGGTCTCTCGGATGTAGTCGAGGATCTTGGCGCCGTCGGCGATGGACTCGGGCTCGTCCCACGGCCGGAACGAGTAGCCCAGCGTGTACATGTCGGAGTCGGAGCGGATACCGGGGTAGCGGAACAGGTCCCACGTGCCGCCGATGGCGTCGCGGGCCTCGAAGATGGCGTAGGTGGCCCACGGGCATTCGGTCTGCAGGTAGTGGCCGGCCCCGATGCCGGAGAGGCCGGCGCCGACCACGAGCACGTCGAGATGTTCTGCCATGTCCACTCTTTCGCTGCGAGGGGGGTGGTTCCCTCGATGTTACCGGCGGTACGGTCCCCGAGCGAGCCGGGGCGGTGTGACTCCTGTCCCGGCGCCGGTGCTGCGGGTCAGCGGAAGGTCGAGGCCCTCGAACTCGCCCGACGAGCGCCAGGCGTCGATGTAGTCGAAGTACGCCACCGGGCCCTCGGGGAAGCCGGCGCTGTTGAGCATGCCCCGCGCGGCCGGCGTCCTGGCCCTCGTTGTTGTAGTAGCCGGGCGTGCAGTCGGGGTTGCCGCCGAACGCCGCGGTCGGCGCCGAGCAAACGGTCGATCCAGGCCTGCTCGGCCTCCTCGGTGACCTCCACCTCGTCGGCGCCCTCGTCGAGGGCGTGCCGGACGACGGTGGCGATGGTCTGGCCGGCCTCGGTCAGGTTGTGCGGGATGTTCGAGATCAGGTTGGCGCCCTGGGTCGGACCGACGACGAACAGGTTGGGGAAGCCGTGCACGTGGATGCCGTGCAGGCTGCGCATGCCGTCGGCCCAGTGCTCCGACAGCGTCCGGCCGTCGCGGCCGGTGGCGTCGTAACCCGGAGCGGCGCGTGTAGTCGGTGCCGACCTCGAAGCCGGAGGCGTAGATGATGCAGTCGAGGTCGTATCGTGCTCGGCGCCGTCGATCCCACGACGCCGGTCTCGTCGATCCGCTCCACGCCCTTGCCGTCGGTGTCGACGAGGTGCACGTTCGGGTTGTTGTAGGCCTGGAGGTACTCGTCGTGGAAGCACGGCCGCTTGCAGAGCTGGCGGTACCACGGCTTGAGCGCCTCGGCGGTGGCCGGGTCGGCCGACGATGGCGTCGACCCGGGCCCGGATCTCGGCCATCTTCTCGTCGTCGCTCTCGTCGAAGGCCCGCAGCATGGCCTCGGGCGTGAACGTCCTCGCCCGCGCTCGACAGCACCTTGTCGCGGATGCGCTGGGAGATGTCGGTCCAGCCGTCCCTCACCAGGTCCTCGTCGGCGAACCCGCCGGTCTGCAGGGTGGTGAAGTTCATCAGCCACTCGTCCTGCCAACCGGGTTCGAGGCGTGCTCGAACCACTCCGGGTCGGTCGGCTGGTTGTTGCGCACGTCGATCGACGACGGCGTGCGCTGGAACACGAACAGCTCACCGCAGGCCCGGGCCAGGTGCGGGATGCACTGCACCGAGGTGGCGCCGGTGCCGATGATGCCGACCCGCTTGTCGGCCAGCCGGTCCATCGGCGCCCCCGACGGGTCGCCGCCGGTGTAGTCGTAGTCCCAGCGGCTGGTGTGGAAGCTGTGGCCCTGGAACGTCTCGAGGCCGGGGATGCCGGGCAGCTTCGGGCGGTGCAGCGGACCGGTGCCCATGACGACGAACCGGGCCCGCATCTCGTCGCCGCGGTTGGTGCGGACGATCCAGCGGCTGGTCGGCGGCGTCGTCCCACTCGAGGTCGGTGACCTCGGTGGACAGGCACGCGTTGTCGTAGAGGCCGAAGTGCTCGCCGATGCGGCGGCAGTGCTCGAGGATCTCCGGCGCGTGGGCGTACTTCTCGGTCGGCATGTGCCCGGTCTCCTCGAGCAGCGGCATGTAGATGAACGCCGTCGTGTCGCACTGCGCACCCGGGTAGCGGTTCCAGTACCAGGTGCCGCCGAAGTCGCCGCCCTTCTCGATGATGCGGACGTCGTCGACGCCGGCCTGCTTCAGCCGGGCGCCGGTGACCAGCCCGGCGAACCCGCCGCCGATGAACACGACGGTCACCTCGTCGGTCAACGGCTCGCGCGGGATCGGTTCGACGTACGGGTCCTCGAGGAAGTGGGCGAACTTCCCGGTGGGCTCGACGTACTGCTCGTTGCCGTCGGCCCGGAGCCGCTTGTCCCGTTCGACGCGGTACTTCTCGTGGATCGCGTCTCGGTCGAGCATCTCCGCCTCGGACATGGCGCCGACAGAACCACAACTTGACCCGGCGGTCAAGAAATCCGGCGCCACCTCGCCCGCCGTGTCACCCTGCGACGGTGCAAGGGCCGCAGTCCGAGCCAGAACCGGGGCATCCCGTCCGCCGGTGGGCGCGAGCAGCTCTGGCGCGCCTGCGCACCCTGGGCCTGTGGGCGCGGATCCTGATCTTCGCCGCCGTCCTCCACTTCCTCATCCTCCCCCAGATCGGCGGTACCCGCCGGGCGCTCGGTCTCATCGGCAACCTCGACACCCCGTACGTCGTGGGGGCGCTGGTGTGCGAGACCGGCGCACTGCTCGCCTACGCCCAGCTGTCGCGATCGCTGCTGCCCAACGACGGTCGGCCCGGCCTGTGGCGGATGTTCCGGATCGTGTTGTCGTCGCTGTCGGTGAGCCACGTCGTCCCCGGCGGAGCGGCCGCCGGCGGAGTCCTCCAGTACCGGCTCCTCACCGCCTCGGGGACGGCGCCCACCCAGGCCACCTTCGCCATGGCCACCCAGTCGCTCGGATCAGCCGTCGTCCTGAACGCCTTGCTCTGGATCGGGCTCCTCGTCTCCATCCCAGCCCGGGGCTTCCAGCCCGTCTACGCGACGGCGGCGCTCGTCGGTGCCGTCCTCATCGGTGCCGCGGCAGCTGCCGTGATCGCGTCACTCGGGGACAGGGCCGCACCATCGCGTTCGTCGAGCGGATCGCCCGGCGGACGCCGCGCATCGACGAGGACAAGGTGGCGGCGGGCTTCGAGCGGGTCGCCGCCCAACTCCGCGTGCTCATCACCCGCCCCCGCCTGGCCGGCACTGCGGCGGGCTGGGCCGCCGCCAACTGGCTCCTCGACGCCACCGTGCTGTGGCTGTTCATCGCCGCCTTCGGGCACCGGACGTCCGTCCCCGGCCTCCTCGTGGCCTATGGCCTGGCCAACGTGTTGGCCGCCATCCCGCTGTCGCCCGGTGGGCTCGGCGTCATCGAGACCACGTTGATCGTCACCCTCGTCGGCTTCGACACCCCGCGTGCCGCGGCCAGTCTGGGGTGGCCGCCTACCGCTTGGTCCAGTTCTGGCTGCCGATCCCCACCGGTGCGGCGGCCTGGGCGAGCCTGGCCGGCGGCCGGGGCCGGGACGCGCTGGCGGAGATGAGCGAGGAGAGCCGGCGCGGCGACGACGGCGGCTGACCGGGCTCCGCCCTACGCCGGGTACCCACCGGCGTTCTGGCGCCATCTCGTGCGGACCGTGAACGACGAACGTGGTACCAGAACGCGCTGGGCGGGGCTTCTGGGCCCTGATCCGTCGGTGAGCGTGCGGACAACGTGGTGCCAGAACGGGGTGGGCGGGGCCATCATCGCCGGACCGCTCGGCGGGCGCGAGGATGTCGGGCCGAGGAGGATGTGATGACCGACGGTGGGGAGCCGTACGACACAGGAGCGTGGGTCGACGTCGGCCGCGACGGCCGTTGGCGGCCCAGCCCCGGCGAGCGGCTGCGATCGTTGATCGTCCTGGCCGTGGCCGCCACCGTCCTGCTGGTGCTGGCCGCCCTGGCCTCGGTGGACGATGGCGACGGTGCCGACATCGCCGCTGCGACGACCACCACCTCGCCGTCGACCACGGCCGTCACCACGACGACCGCCACCACGGTCATCGACGCCACCTCGGTGGGCGGCCAGGACCCACCCCTGGCCTGCGTGTTCGACGATCGCGGCGGCGCAGCGCTCCGAGCACCGTCCGAGACGTCGGTCCTGGTGCTGAACGGCACGCCCCGGGGTGGCCATGCCGGCGAGGTCACGACCCGCCTCCGTGCTGCGGGCTACGACACCATCGTGCCGGGCAACGCCGCACTCCAGGGCCGGACGTCGGTCGAATACACCACCGGCCACTGCGCCGAAGCCGTGGCCCTGCTCGGTGCACTGGGTGTCGACGGCGCCGAGATCGCCGCCGTCCCCGAGGGCAGCAACGTGTTCCTCGGCCGGGCCGAGATCCTGGTCACGCTCGGGCGCGACTCGCTCTGATCCGTCGTCGGGCGATCAGCTCCGGCGAGGGGGGCGGACCTCGCGAGCCACTCCCAGCGCGGCGAGCACGTCGAACACCCGGCGGCCGACCTGGTCGACCTCGGCGTCGGGCCGGGGCAGCGTCGGGTCGTCGGCCCATGCCGCCAGCACGTCGGCGAGACCGGCGAGGTCGAGCGCCGCAGCCCGCAGGTTCTCGGAGGACGGCTCCGACCGCAACGCCCCGTCCGTCCTTCGCACCAACTCCAGCACGGCACCCGCCCGCGCCGGCTCCGACTGCCGCGTACCGGACGAGCGCCGACCGCAGCGACCAGCCCCCGGTGCGGGGGCGCTCGGCGTAGTCCGCCACCGGGTCATCGCCATCGACCTCGTCGTCACCGTCCACGACCAGACGCTACGTGAACGCCTCGTCGTGACGGCTCGCCTCCGCCTTCCCTCTTCGGAGGAGGGGGCTACCGTCGGCCGATGGACGCGACTCCGCCCCCGGACCTGCCCGAGCTCGGCTTCTACACCCTCGCCGGCGCAGCCCGCGTCGTCCCGCGACGCTGCTCGACGAGGTCCGCGACGCCGAGGCGCTCGGGCCTCGGGCACGTGCTTCATCTCCGAGCGGTACAACAAGAAGGAGGCGGCCACGCTGTCGGGCGCGGCCGGCGCGGTCAGCGAGCGCATCGCGCATCGCCACCGCCGCCACCAACCACAACACCCGCCACCCGATGGTGACCGCCGGCTACGCCCGCACCATGCAGAGCCTCACCGGCGGGCGCTTCATGCCTCGGCCTCGGGCGCGGCATCCCGCTGCATGCAGGACGCCTTCGGCATCGCCCGCATCACCACCGCCGCAGATGGAGGACTTCGCCGGGCTGATGCGCCGGCTGTTCCGGGGCGAGGTCGATCATCGGCCACGACGGCCCCGCCGGCTCGTACCCGGTGCTGCACCTCGACGCCGAGCTTCGACGAGCACCTCCCCATGGGCCTCGTCGCCTTCGGCCCGAGCACGCCTGCGAGCTGGCGGGCCGGTGCTTCGACGAGGTGGTGCTGCACACGTTCTTCACCGACGAGACCACGGCCCGGTGCGTGCGAGACGGTGAAGGACGCGGCCGAGCAGGCCGGGCGCGACCCCGACGACGGTGAAGGTGTGGTCGTGCTTCGCCACCGTCGGCGACCACCTGCCCGAGGACGCGCCGCCTGAAGAAGACGGTCGGCCGCCTCGCCACCTACCTCCAGGGCTACGGCGACCTGCTGGTGCGCACCAACGGCTGGGACCCGGCCGTGCTCGAGCGCTTCCGGGCCGACGACCTGGTGGCGTCCGGTCGCGCGGGGCCTCGACGCGGTCGGCACCACCGAGCAGCTCGAGCACGTCGCCACGCTCATCCCCGACGAGTGGCTGGCGCCGAGCGCCACCGGCACGCCCGACGCAGTGCGTCGGCCGCCATCCGCGACCAGTTCGACCTCGGCTGCGACGGCGTGATCCTGCACGGCGCCACCCCCGACCGAGCTGGCGCCGATCGTCGAGCGGTATCGCGAGCGCTAGGGCCGGTCCCCGTAGTCGGGTCGCTCGGTCCGGGTCCGCTTGAGTTCCCAGAACCCGTCGATGTTCACGATCGACGACAGGGCGTCCCACAGCGCGAGGCTGTCCTCGGTGGAGAGGTACCCGGGTGATGACGGGTCCGAAGTAGCCGCCCCGCTCGCCCTTGCGGTTGTCGAGGCGATGATCGGCGTGCCGATGTCCTCGCCGGCGAGTGTCGATGCCGCCGCCATCGCCGTTCGATCTCGGCGTCCCACGACTCGTCGTCGAAGGCGTCGGCGTGGCTGCGGTCGAGGCCGACCGACTCCAGGGCGTCGGCGACGTCGAAGTGACGATCCTGGTCGTGGTGGATCCGGCGGCCGTACTCCCAGTACAACGCCTCGAGGTCACCGCCGCCCCGCCCGTACCGACTCGAGCACCCGCAACAGCTTGTGGGTGAAAACACGGGTTCGTAGTGGTCGGACCTCCGGATCGGGCCCGTTCTTGAAGAACAGGCTGATCGGCTGCCATGTGATCCGGAGGTCTCGATGCCGGTCGCACCTCGTCGACGACCCAACGGGCCGTCACCCAGCACCACGGTCAGATGGGGTCGATCCAGAAGTCGATGTCCATCGGACCAGCATGCCAGCCGGGCGTGGTGATCCCTCCCGACCTCGTTTGCTCCCGGTGCCGCTGCGTATGGTCTGCCGGTGACCGGAGCAGAGATCGCCGTCGTCCTCGGGGCCTCGCTGCTCGGCGCCTTCGTGAAGTCGATCACCGGCATGGGGTACCCGCTCATCGCCGTGCCGATCATCACCCTGGTGCTCGGGATCGAGGACGCCGTCGTGATCGTCGCTGTCCCGAACCTGATCCTCAACGCCACCTTGCTGTTCGAGGCCCGCGAGGGCCGCCACGAGTCCCGAGACCTCCCAGCGCTGGTCGGCGTCGGCTTCCTCGGCGCCTTCGTCGGGACCTTCGCCCTCGTCAACGTTCCCGAGGACCCGCTCCTCATCGTCCTGGCGCTGACGATCGTCGGGTTCGTCGTCAACTACCTGCGCACCCCGGCGTTGCGCATCGATCCCGCCGTCTCCCGGCGATGGGCGCCGGTGGTCGGCGGCATGGCGGGGATCATGCAGGGCGCCGTTGGCGTGTCCGGGCCGGTGGTCGCCACCTGGCTCCACGGCTACCGCCTCCCGAAGCAGACCTACGTCTTCTCGGTCACCGCCATCTTCGGCGTGTCCGGAGCCGTGCAGTTGGGGTTGTTGCTGGCGGCGGGGAAGGTGACGGCCACGCGCCTGGCGGTGTCGGCGATGGCGCTGGTGGTCGTGCTCGCCATGGTGCCGATCGGGACGCGGCTGCGGCACCGCCTCGGCGGCCCGGGGTTCGACCGAGCGGTGCTGGCGGTCCTGGTGGCATCCGGTCTGGCGCTCGTCGTGCAGGTGCTGGCCTGACCCGCGTCGGACCGCTTGCGGCGCGCACCGGCCCGGCGTAGGCCTTCGTCATGCACGACGCCTTCCTGCATCCGTTCGCATCGCCGGCCAAGCCCGAATCCGCCTACATCCGGCACATCGTCCGGGCCGCCGGCGCCACGGTCTGGGACGCCGACGGCAACCAGTACATCGACGGGCTGGCCAACCTGTGGAACTGCCACGTGGGCCACGGTCGCGACGAGATCATCGATGCCGTCGCCGACCAACTGTGCCGGGTCGACTGCTACAACACCTTCGACCCGTTCGGCAACGAGATCGCCGTCGCCGCCGCCGAGGCGATCCGGCGCCATTCGCCGCCGCCGGACGGCCGGGTCTTCTTGGGCTGCAGTGGTTCCGATGCCATCGACACCGCCCTCAAGCTGGTGCGGGCCACCTGGGCCAACGGGCGGGGGACACCGACCGCCAGATCGATGGTGAAACGGACCGCGGCTACCACGGGACCAACTTCGGCGGCACCAGCGTGCAGGGCATCGAGGCCAATCGCATCGGATGGGGCGAGCTCGTGCCGTCCGTCGTCGAGGTCGCCCCGGACGACATCGAAGCGATGCCCGTCCTGTTCACCCAGCAGGGCGAGCGCATCGCCGCCGTGCTGACCGAACCGGTGCAGGGGGCAGGCGGCGTCCACCTCCCCGAGGACGGCTACCTGGCCGGGCGCTGCGACGACTGTGCGACGACCACGGGGCCCTCCTGGTCTTCGACGAGGTCATCACCGGCTTCGGACGCACCGGCCAGTGGTTCGCATCGCAGACCTACGACGTCGTCCCCGACCTGTTCACCTTCGCCAAGGGCGTGACGTCCGGGTACCAGCCCCTCTCCGGGGTCGTCGTCTCGCCCACCGTCGCCGACCGCCTGGCCGAACCCGACGCCCTCCTCCGCACCGGCTACACCTACTCCGGCCATCCCACGGCCTGCGCGGCAGCCATCGCCAACATCGGCATCATCGAGCGGGAGCACCTGGTCGAGCGGGCCGTCGCCATCGGCGACCGCCTCGGGGGCGCCCTGCACGCCATGGCCGCCGACGGGGCCGTCGCCGGCGCCCGGGGCATCGGTGGACTGTGGGCCGTCGAGCTCCACGGCGAGGCCATGCCGGTCCGCGACCGGCTCCTCGACGCAGGCGTCATCACCCGCCCCATCGGCACCACGCTCGCCCTGTGCCCGCCGCTGGTGATCACCGACGACCAGATCGACACCGTCGTCGACGCGCTGGGCGCCTGCCTCTGAACGGGTGTGCTCAGGCCACCACGATCTCGCCGTACGTCGAGCACAGGCCGGCGGCGACGATGCCGAGGAACGCGATCACGATGATCCACACGATCGCCCGTCGCCAGCCCCGCAGCAACGGCGTCCCGGCCGCGGGGGCCGGCATGTACCACGACGGCAGGAGCCCCGCCGGCGCACCGAGGTCCCACAGCGACACCGCATCGTCGGGGAGCGGTGCGTCGGGATCGCCGGTGGCCGCCAGCTCGGCCAGCTCGTGGTCCGGATCGATGTCGGCTGCGGCGTGCACGCCGTCGACGGTACCGCCGTCGACTCGCCCGGGGATGGCGCCATCGGACATGCTGACGCGACGACCGACACATCGGGCGCGAGCGACTCGTGGGACCGAGTCGCTGACCAGCAGTCACCGACAAGGAGTTGCCGTGGCAACGCAGACCCAGATCCCGATCGTCGACTACCTGGTGCTGGGCGACGACCCGCACCTCGTGGCGCAGCAGTGCACGTCGTGCGGGGCGCGGTTCTTCGACCGCCGCAACGCCTGCGCCTCCTGCTTCGGGACCGAGTTCGAGCCGGTCGACGTGTCGACCGAAGGCGAGCTCACGTCGTTCACGATCGTGACCTTCGCCGCTCCCGGCGTGCCCGTGCCCTTCGTGGCCGGCATCGTCGACTGCGCCGGCACCAGCGTCCGGACCAACATCATCAACGTCGAGGCCGACCCCGAGCACGTCTCGCTCGGCATGAAGGTCCGCCTCGCCACCTACTCGCTGGGCACCGACGACGACGGCGTCGAAGCCATCGGCTTCGGCTACGAGCCGTATTGATGGCGGTCGGCTCCGCCGCGCCGTGTTCAGGGTCTGCGGCTCCGCCGCAGCCGTCACGTGTGCGCCGTCGTCCTTCCCGACGGCGATCCATCCCAAAACGATCTCTGCAAAGGAACGACCCGATGAGCGAAGACATCTACATCCTCGGCATCAAGATGACGAAGTTCGGCAAGCACGTCGACAAGGACGTCATCGACCTCGGTGCCGAAGCCGCCATGGCCGCCCTCGCCGATGCCGGCGTCACCATGGGCGACATGGGGATCCTGGCCTACGGCAACCTCGTGGGTCAGACCTTCGGCCAGCAGCTGCAGAAGCAGATCGGCCAGACCGGCATCCCCGTCTACAACGTGCCAGAACGCCTGCGCCACCGGCGCCACCGCCCTGCGCACCGCGATCATGGCCATCAAGGCCGGGGAGTGCGACATGGGTCTGGCCGTCGGCGTCGAGAAGCTGGCCGGCGCCGGCCTGCTCGGCGCCAGCGCCCAGAAGCAGTCCGACGAGCACAAGTGGGAGCCGTCGGGTCGATTCGGCGCCGTCGCCGGCGTCGACGGACGCATCGGCACCGCCAACATGCCCGGCACCTTCGCCCAGGTCGGCATGGAGTACCTCCACGACAACACCTACGGCGGCGAGCCCTTCGAGCTGTTCGCCAAGATCAGCGAGAAGAACCACTCGCACTCCACCCTCAACCCGCTCGCCGCGTACACCAAGAAGATGTCGCTCGAGCAGATCATGGGCGACATCATGATCGCCTACCCCAACACCCGGCCCATGTGCTCGGCCAACTGCGACGGCGCCGCCGCCGCCGTGGTCGTGTCGGCGTCCAAGCTCAAGACGCTCTCCAAGGAGCAGCAGCGCCGGGCGGTGAAGGTCTCGGCGTCGATCCTGACGTCCGATCCGTGGCAGGAGGCCTGCCAGGTGCTGCCCGACGTCAACACCTTGACCCGCAATGCCGCCCAGCAGGCCTACGAACAAGCCGGCGTGTCGCCCGAGGACCTCGACCTGGTCGAGTTGCACGACTGCTTCGCCACCGCCGAGCTCGTCCACTACGACAACCTCATGCTGTGCGAGCCGGGCGGTGCCGTGGACTTCTTCGAGTCCGGTGCTCCGTGGCGCGACGGCTCGAAGCCGGTGAACGTGTCCGGCGGCCTGCAGTCCAAGGGCCACCCCATCTCGGCCACCGGCATCGCCAACATCTGGGAGGTCTGCCACCATCTCCGCGGTGAGGCCGGCGACCGCCAGATCGAGGGGGCCAAGGTGGGCCTCGCCCACGTCATCGGCCTCGGCTCGGCCTGCGGGGTCCACATCCTGGAGAAGTCCGCCGCCTGAGCACCCCGGGCCCGGCGGCCGGGAGACGACATGACCAGCGAGGACGATCGGTTGCCCCCACTGGTCCTCGCGCTCGACGCCGGGCTCGGCCGTGACCCCGACGTGCTCGCGCCCCTGCTCGGGGGCAAGGGCGCCGGGCTCACGGTCATGACCGACCTCGGCCTGCCCGTCCCGGCCGGGTTCACCATGACGACCGTCGCCTGCCGGCGCCACCTCGCCGGCGGCTGGAGCGACGACCACGACGACGCGATCCGGCGCGGGATCGCCGCCCTCGAGACACGCACCGGCCGACGGCTCGGCAGCGCCGATACGCCCCTGACCGTGAGCGTGCGGTCGGGGGCCGAGGTCTCGATGCCCGGCATGCTCGACACCCGCCTCGACGTCGGCGGCACCGCCGACGCCGTCGCCGCCGCGGTGCGAGACGTCATCGACAGCTGGACCGCCGACCGAGCCGTGCGGTACCGGGCGATCGCCCACATCGAAGACACCATCGGCACCGCGGTGACCGTGCAGGCCATGGTGTTCGGCGACCTCGGCCCCGACTCCGGCACCGGCGTCGCCTTCAGCCGGGACCCGTCCACCGGCGCCGCCGGGCTCATGGGCGACGTGCTCGTCGACGCCCGGGGCGACGACGTCGTCGACGGTGCCCACGACACGCTCCGACTCGCCGTCGTGCGCGACCGGTGGCCGGCGGTCTGGGAGCAACTGGGCGACGCGGCGCGCCGCCTCGAGATCGTCTACGGCGACATGGTCGACATCGAGTTCACGGTGGAGCGAGGGGCCCTGTGGCTGCTGCAGGTCCGGCGGGGCAAGCGCAGCGCCGCCGCCGCCTTCCGCATCGCCGTGGACCTCGCCCGGGATCCCGACGTTCCCGTCGACCGACCCGAGGCCATCCGTCGGGTACGGCACCTGTTCGCCCGTCCGCCCACGGCCGGAACCGGCATCGCCGACGGCGACGAGGTCGCGCACGGCCTGCCCGCAGCGCCGGGCTGGGCCACCGGACGGTTGTGCCTCGACGTGGACGTCGCCGTCGAACACGCGGCCGCCGGCACACCGGTGGTCCTCGTGCGCCACGACACGTCGCCGGCCGACATCCGCGGCATCGCATCGGCGGTGGGCCTCGTCACCACGACCGGCGGCCTCGTGAGCCACGCCGCCGTCGTCGCCCGCGACTGGGGCATCCCCGCCGTCGTCGGGGCCACGAGCCTCGTGATCCTCGACGATGCCGTCGAGGCCGGCGGTGTCCGCATCGCGGCGGGCGAGACCGTCACCGTCGACGGCGACACCGGCCGGCTGCTCCGCGGCTCGCACGCCGGCGATCGGGAGGTCATCCCCGAGGTGGCCACCATCCGGGCATGGGCGGACGAGCTGGGGATCGACGTCGGCGACGCGTGACGAGGGCCCGGCGCGGGTCGCTGGTCCAGGTTCGCCGGTTCACCTCCGCAGGACGAGCTCAGCGGTGCGCCGGCCCGAGAACATGGCGCCCTGGATCGATGCGGTGTCGCGGTGGTCGCCGCACACGAAGAGGCCGTCGTCGAGGCGGACCGACTGCTTCGGCGAGAACGGCGCGGACTGGACCGGCTGGCCGAAGGCGATGGCATCGGTGCGCAGGTGGGTCCACGCCTCGACCGGCGGGCCCCACCATCCGCGCAGCTGGGCCCGGACGGCTGGCTCGAGCGAGGGATCGGCGCGGCCGGGGCAGGCGGCGGCGACGAGCGCCCTCCGGTCACCCGAGTAGCTCGGTGCCACGTTCGTCATGACGGCGACGTTGAACGCCGGGCCGGCGCCGTCGCCGTCGAGCACGATGGCCCGGGAGTCGGTCGGCGGCGCATCGGCGGCGTACCAGACGCACGACACGCCGTTGCCGGGCACCGGCTCGATGCCGAGCAACCGGGATGCCGCCGGCCCGTCGGTGGCCACCACGACGGCGTCGGCGGTGCGGGTGGAACCGTCGGCGAGGTCGACGGCGCCGGGCCGGATGGCCGTGACGGAGGCGTCGAGGTGCACCGTGCCGTCGGCGAGGCCGGCGGCCAGCTGCGCCGGGATGGCACCCATGCCGGCCGCCGGTACGGCGGAATCCCCCCGGGCCAGGCAACGGAAGATGACGTCGAACATCCGGCGGGTCGTCCTCAGCGACGGGTCGAGCTGGATACCGGCGAACAGCGGCCGGAAGAACCGCTCGATCATCACCTCGGAGAAGCCCTCGTCGCGCAGGGCGTCGATCGTCGTGCCGTCCGGGCCCCGGAGCAGGGCCGCCGGTTCGGTCCGCAGGAGGCGGCGGCGCAGTCGGGCCAGCCGCAGCTTGTCGACCGGCGAGCCCACCGGCGCCAGGGCCGATCGCAGGGCCAGCCCGGGCCGGCGGAACGGGTCGGCGAACGCGTGGAACCCGCCGTCGACGTGCACCAGCGCACCGGGGTCGAACGCGCGCAGGTCGAGGGCGTCCAGGTCGAGGTGGCGGGGCAGCTCCGGGTAGTCGGTGAGCAGGATCTGGAAACCGCGGTCCAGCCGGAACCCGTCGACGAGATCGGTGCGCACCCGGCCGCCGACGCCGTCGGACGCCTCGAGGACCTCGACCGAGCGGCCGGCGGCCTGCAGCGTGCGGGCCGCGACCAGGCCGGCGAGCCCGGCTCCGATGACGAGGACGTCGGTGTCGGTGGCCATCGGGCGACGATACCGACGTGCGATCATGGCGCCGTGGAGTCGACGCGGATCGACCGGTGGCTGTGGGCGGTGCGCGTGTACCGCACCCGGTCCGACGCCACCCGTGCCTGCGCGGGCGGGCACGTGACGGTCGACGGTCGATCGGTCAAGCCCGCTCACCAGGTGTCGGCCGGCGACCGCGTCATCGCCCGCCTGGTCCGCGCGAACGCATCCTCGAGGTGACGGACATGATCGACAAGCGCGTTGGTGCGGCCGTGGCCGCCGCGTGCTTCGTCGACCACAGCCCGCCGCCGCCCGAACGGCTCGTCGAAACGCCCCATTCGGCGGTTCGGGAGCCGGGTTCCGGACGGCCCACGAAGCGGGAGCGTCGCCAGCTCGACCGGCAGTTCGGACGGCGTCGCTGAGCGCCTACGATGCGCCCATGTCCGCCTTCCACGACCTGGAGATGACGTCGATCACCGGCGAACAGGTCTCCTTCGAGCAGTTCCGGGACCAGGTGTGCCTGGTCGTCAACGTCGCCAGTGAGTGAGGGCTGACGCCCCAGTACGCAGGTCTGCGTGCGCTCCATGACGACATCGCCGACGGCCTCACCGTCCTCGGCTTCCCCTGCAACCAGTTCGGTCAGCAGGAGCCCGGCACCGACGAGGAGATCCTCGAGTTCGCCACCGTCCAGGTACGGGGTGACGTTCCCGATGTTCTCCAAGATCGAGGTCAACGGGCCCGGTGCGTGCCCCGCTGTACCAGATGCTGAAGGACGCCCAGCCCGGCGACGGCGACTCCAGCGACATCACCTGGAACTTCGAGAAGTTCCTCGTCGACCGCGACGGCAACGTGGTGGCCCGGTTCCCGCCCCCGACCACCCCGGAGCAGATCGCCGAGGTGCTGCCGCAGTACCTGTAGCGCCGGCGGCCGGCCGCTGGGCCGCTGCGGAGTCCGGCCCGCCTTCCGATCCGTCCCGTCACGCCATCCATGCCATCGTGCGTGGATGGCGTGTCGGCGCGTCCGGCGTGGGTACACTGCCTGTCGAGCCACCCGGCCACCGCTTCGGTGCACGGGCCGCTCCGGGGGACCGCCAACCGCCCGGGACACCCGCCCCCCAGGGGGTGGCGGCTCTCACAAGGCGACGTCGCCGTGCGATCGGCGAGCGGCACTGCCGCCCGCCGGTGCCACGACCCGTGAACGGAGAGCACGATCACCAGCACGACCCTGCCTGGCCCAGACCTTCGACCGATGGTCCTGCCGAGCAACTTCGAAGCCATCGTCCAGGCCCACCTCGACGGCCGCGCCTCGGACGACCAGACGCGCCGTCCTCGAACGGTTCCGCACCGACTGGGTGCGCGTCCTCTACCGCCTGCTCGACCACGCCGACCGGGTCATCGAGGACACCAAGCGCCAGGTCCGCGGTCCCGAACGAGCCCCGATCATCGAGGACTTCGACCGCGAGGCGTACCGGATCGACGAGGTGCTGACCGAGCTGCTCGGCCCGCCGAGCGAGGACGAGGTCGCCCCCGACGGGCCCAAGCCCAAGCCCAAGGCCCCGGCTGCCCCGGTGGCGGCCGAGGTGGAACCGGGGATCACCCAGCTGCAGCTGTCGTGGGAGCCCGGTGTGCTCATCGCGTGGGCCGGCGGCCGTGACGCCCCCACCGACGACCTCGCCGGCCTCCGGGCCCGGCTCCAGGCCGCCGGTGGCGGTTCGATCCCGTGGGAGGAGCACCGTCCCGTGCGCCTCCTCGACGGCACCAAGGCCGACACCCTGGTCGCGCCGCTCGGGTCCACGCTCGGGCTGGCTGGTGGCCCAGCGGGTCTCGGCCGACGAGGAGCGGCATCGGCGCCACCGTGCCGTGGCTCGGCCTCACCACCGCGATGGCGGTGCGCCTCGTGGCCCAGGGCCGCATGGTCCCCCGGCTGCGCAAGATCGCGCCGGCGCGACGACAGCAACGGCAAGGGCGGCGACATCTCCACGTTCCAGGTCGAGCTGGGAGCCCGCGCTCATCGACCCCGACGTCATCGCCGAGCTCGCCGAGGTCCGGCCCGGCGCCGCGGCCACGGCCGGGAACCGTCAGGACGGCCGGGCCTTCACCCAGTCGGTCCTCACCGACCTCGTCGCGACCATCTGCCAGATGGCGGCGCAGCGGCTCGAGGTGCCCGGCACCGCCGCCCGAGCCCCGGTCCCGCACCGACGTGGCCGAGACGGTGCTGGCATCGCTCGACGGTCGCGCTCTTCGAGGCGCCGACCCGAGCCGGGGCCGAGCTGGTGCGCCGCCTCGACCAGTGGTCGTCCCCGGTCACCGGTACGGCGAAGTTCGCCCTCACCGTCAAGCTCGACCCGCCCGACGAGGGCGACGCCTGGCACTGCTCGGTGCTCGGCCCCGGCCCTGACGGCGGGCTCGAACCCGTCGAGGTCGCCATGGTCAACGCCTCCAACACCCGGGCCCGGCGAGATGCAGCGACCAACTGGCCCGGGTCGAGCGTCTCTTCCCCGAGCTGAGCCGTCCCGGCGGTCGCCGCCGGGGCGAGGTCATCCTCAGCCAGGAGGAGGCGTGGCAGCTGATGAGCGCCACCGGCGAGGTCCTCACCGCCGCCGGGTTCGACGTCCGGGTCCCGGCACTGTCACGGCGCAAGCCGACCCCGGCGCTCCGACTCACCGCCGAGGAGGCGCAGGAGTCCGTCGTCGGCGCCCAGCAGCTCGCCAACGTGCGCTGGTCGGTGGTCTTCGACGACGTCGAGCTGACCGCCGCCGACATCCAACGGCTCGCCTCACAGGCCCGACCCGCTGATCAAGTCGGGCGAGCGTTGGGTCGAGCTCGACAAGGCCGACCTCAGGGAGGCTGCGGCAGCCCTGGCCGAACGGGCCGACAAGACCCAGCTGAGCGGCGCCGACATGCTGCGCCAGGCCCTCGGTCTCGAGGGGTCCCCCCTCTCCGGTGGCATCTCGATCAGCGGCAACGGTTGGGCTGCCGACCTGTTGCGCAGCGCGGCCAAGATCTCGGCCTCCGACGTCACCACCCCCGAGTCCTTCGACGGCGACCTGCGCAGCTACCAGGCCGAAGCGGTGGCGTGGCTGCGCTTCCTCGACGGTGCCGGCCTCGGTGGCTGCCTCGCCCTCGACATGGGCCTGGGCAAGACGCCCACCATGTTGGCCCACGTCGCCGAGACCCTCGGCGACGGCCCCACGCTGGTGATCGCCCCGCCCGCAGTCGTCGGCAACTGGGCCGCGGAGGCCCGCCGGTTCACCAAGCGGCTGCGGGTGGTCGTCCACCACGGCCCCAACCGCACCAGCGAGCGCGGCATCCCGGCCATGACCCAGAAGGCCGACGTGGTCATCACCACCTACGGCACCGCCGTGCGCGACGTCGAGGCGTTGGCCGGCGTGCAGTGGTCGAAGGTGGTGCTCGACGAGGCCCAGGCCATCAAGAACCCCACCTCCGAGACCGCCCAGCAGCTCCGCCGCATCGAGGCGCACAGTCGGGTCGCTCTCACGGGCACGCCGATCGAGAACGGCCTCGGCGACCTCTGGGCCATCATCGACTACTGCAACCCCGGCCTGGTCGGCGGTCGCGCCCAGTTCATCTCCCAGCTGTCGCCCAGCGGCACCGGCAAGGACGGCGCCGAGAGCGCGCTCCGAGCCCTCAACGGCATCCTCGTGTTCCGCCGGACGAAGGCCGAGCCGGCCATCGCCGCCGAGCTGCCCGACCGCATCGACGAGCTCGACCACTGTTCGATGACCGCCGAGCAGATCGGCCTCTACCAGGCTGTCCTCGACCGTCTCGTCGTCGACACGGCGGATCAGGAGGGCACGCCCAAGAAGAAGGGTGCCGTGCTGGCGGCCATCACGGCGCTCAAGCAGATCTGCAACCATCCCGAGGCCTACACCAAGACCGGCGGACCGCTCGACGGCCGGTCCGGCAAGCTCGCCCGCCTCAACGAGATCGTCGAGTCGGTCTTCGAGTCCGGCGAACGGGTCCTGATCTTCACCCACTTCGCCTCGTGGGGCGAGAAGCTGGCCGACTACCTCACCGAGCGCAACGGCTTCCCGATCGCCTGCTACCACGGCGGCCTCGCCCGCGGCGCCCGCGACAAGCTGGTGAGCGACTTCCAGGCCGGCACCGGCGCCGGCGCCATGGTGCTGTCGCTCAAGGCCGGCGGCACCGGCCTGAACCTGACGTCGGCCAACCACGTCGTCCTCTTCGACCGCTGGTGGAATCCCGCCGTCGAGGACCAGGCCCGCGACCGAGTGTGGCGCATCGGCCAGAAGAACACCGTCATCTGCCACCGCCTCGTGTGCCCCGGCACGGTCGACGAACGGGTCGAGGAGGTCGTCGCCGGCAAGCGCCAGATCGCCGACCTCGTGCTCCCCAAGTCCAGCTCCATCGGCGACCTCGATGCCGACCAGCTCCAGGCGGCGCTGGGCATCGACCCCGACCTGCTCCTCACCGACGACGGAGACGACGCATGAACGCCCCCAACGGATCGAACGGATCGAACGGACCGAATGGCTCGGGTGCCGGCGGCCGGCGCCGGAACCGCAAGCGCCGCAACCGATCGAAGGCCACGGCCGAGTACTGGGGCGACAAGGACGCGTTGCCCGATCCCACCAGCGACATCCGCATCACCGAGGACCCCGCGGCAGTGGTCCGCTCGCTCGGCCGGCCCCCGTTGCCGGGCCAGGACCACGTGAGCGAGGCGTACTTCACCGCGGTCTACGGCCGGGCCGTCGGCCTGGCCAGCGCGCTCGCCGCCGCCGGCGACCTGATCGAGCCCGAAGAGCTCCTGCACGACTAGTGCCGGAGGCCGCCGAGGTCACCGTCGCCGCCGTTCAGCTCCACCGGGTGGCCGCCGGGAGGGTGCTCACCGGCCTCGACGTCAGCCACGATCGCACCACCCGGGCCCAGCCGGCCGCCGCCCTCGACGTGTTCGTCGGCGCCCCGGTCCGGACCATCGATCGGTACGGCAAGTGGATCGTCATCCACTTCGAGGGCCTCGACCCGCGCCTCGGCATCCACCTGCGCATGAGCGGCCAACTGCTCGCCCGCCGTCCGGGCGACCGGCCAGCCGACCGCCACGTCCATGCCCGCCTCTCCTTCTCCGATCGCGGCCCGAAGGTCGGAGCCCCACAGGTCGGAGCCCCGCAGGTCGACGCCCCGATGTCGGGGGTGCCCGACGCCCCCGGCGGCGCGGCCGGCACCAGTGAGGCGCCGGTCGAGGTCTGGTTCCGCGACCCCCGCACCTTCGGTGAGCTCCGCATCCTCGGGGCCACGCCGCCGGTGGCTCCCGACCTGTTCGACCCGGCCGTCACGCCGGCGAGACTCGTCGACGGGGCGTCGCGCCGGCGTGTCGGCGTGAAGGCGGTCCTGCTCGACCAACTGCGGACGATGTCCGGCGTGGGGTCCTACCTCGCCGACGAGGCCCTCCACCGCGCCGGGATCTCCCCCCGCCGGCCCGCCGACCGGATCCACTTCTCGGCGTGGGAACGGATCCTCGACGCCTGTCGGGAGATCACCGTGGCGTCAGCGGCGGCCGGAGGCGTGACGCTGCCCGACGAGGGGTGGGTCGACCTGTGGGGCCGCCCCGGCCGCTACGGGCCCGAGCTGCGGGTCCACGGCCGCACCGCCTGCGCCGCCTGCGGTACGCCGACCCGGTCGGCCGTCGTCGGCGGACGCAGCGCCCGCTGGTGCCCCCGTTGCCAGGACGCCCGCCGGGTCCGCTGACCTCTCACCGGCCTGATGACCCAGCTCGTTCTGGTCCCCGATCGTCGCGCCCGGGCGCGTGATTCGTCCCCCAGAACGGGTCGTGGGTGGGTCAGGCGCGGAGGGCGACGAGGTACTGGCCGCCGCCGGCCACGATCTCCGTGCTGGCGTCGAGGCCGGGGGAGAGGCGGCGCACGCGCCCGGCGAGCCAGTCGGCCACAGCGTCGGCATCCTCGGCGGTGGGACACCGGGCCACGATCTCCCGGCCACCCTTGCGCTCGAGCCGGTCGACGGTGGCGATGATCGGTGCTGGATCGATCACGAAGAGGTCGTCGGGCCACGGCACCACCGGCGCCTTGGCTCCCTTGCCGGTGTTGCATCCCCGGTGGGCGAGGCGTTCCTGGCCGTCCGTCCCCTTCTTCTTCGCCTTGGCCTTGGTGGTCCGCAGGTCGATGCTGGGACCGCGGGGGTCGTTCACCGACATGTCGGCGTCGACCGGTTCGTCGCAGAGCCAGCATCGCCAGGCGTCCTGCTCGCCGATCTCGTCGAGCCGACTCATCGGAGCGCCGGACGGAGCGGGGGAGCGGTCATCGCCGGCACCGTAGACGCCGCCGCTCCCCGGTCACGGGCACACCGCCCACGGCCGTAACCTCGAGCCCATGACCGCCGTCCCCGTCCCCACCGAGGTCGACTTCCACTTCGACGTCATGTGTCCTTTCGCGTACCAGACGTCGAAGTGGATCCGGGCGGTGCGGGACCAGACCGGCCTGACCATCAACTGGCGGTTCTTCTCGCTCGAGGAGATCAACCGCCAGGAGGGCAAGAAGCACCCCTGGGAGCGGGAGTGGTCCTACGGCTGGTCGATGATGCGCGTCGGCGCCCTGCTCCGCCGCGACGACATGGCGAAGCTCGATGCCTGGTACGAGCGCGCCGGCCGGGCCCTGCACGAGGACGGGCACCGCCCCCATGACCCCGAGGTGGCCCGCCACCTGCTCGACGAGCTCGGGTTCGATCCGGGCCTGGTCGACGCCGCCATCGACGACCCGACGACCCACGACGAGGTCAGGGCCGAGCACGAGCGGGTCGTCGCCGCCGGTGGGTACGGCGTGCCGACGCTGTTCTTCCCCGACGGGCAGTGCTTGTTCGGGCCCGTGGTCCTCGACCCCCCGCTCGAGGGCGATGCCGTGCTGCGCCTGTGGCACGCCACCACCGCGTGGCTCGAGTTCCCCCACCTCTACGAGCTGCAGCGTCCCAAGACCGAAACCGACGGACGGTTCATCGCCACCACGTTCCGGCCCTACCTCGAGGCCAGGGACTGGGTCTCGATCAACCGCGGCAAGGTCGTCGACCTCGATCGGCTCGCCGCGGAATGACCCCGTGGGTTCTCAACCGGGGGGAGCTGGGTAGAGGTCCCCGCAGTCCCACCCCCGATCCGAGGGGGCGGCTTCTCCCCAAGGAGTGCGTTCCCATGGCTACCGGTACGTCCGTCTTCCTGATCGCCGTCGGTGCGATCCTCACCTTCGCCGTCGACGCCACCGTCGGCGGCCTGAACATCGACACCGTCGGCATCATCTTGATGATCGCCGGCGCCATCGGCCTCATGGTCTCGCTGTTCTGGCTCGACCGGATGTCCGGTCCCCGCACCACCCGGGTCGTCGAGGACCGTCCGGTGGAGGAGACCCGCGTGGTCGAGGAGCGTCGCCGGGTCTGATCCCGTCATCACCGATTCGACAGTGGGCCCCTCCTTGCCCGCTTCGGCGTCCGCCGCCCTCCCGGTTCAGCCGGCGAGGGCGGCGATCGCGTCGGCCTGGGCCAGCGTGCGGCGGGCCGAGTCGACGTGGAGGTTCTCGATCATCCGTCCGTTGACGGTGACGACCCCGCGGCCCTCCCGTTCCGCGGCCTCGAACGCGGCGATGATCTCCTCGGCAGCGGCGACCTCGTCCGCCGACGGGGCGAAGACCTCGTTACAGGGCTCGAGCTGGCTGGGGTGGATCAGCGTCTTGCCGTCGAAACCCATCTGCTTGCCCTGGCGGCACTCGGCGAGGAACCCGTCGGCGTCGGCGATGTCGTTGTAGACGCCGTCGAGGATCACCTTGCCGGTGGCCCGTGCCGCCAGCAGGCACAACCCGAGGCCCGTGAGCAGCGGGAGGCGACCGGGCACGTGCTCCGCCCGCAGTTCTTTGGCCAGGTCGTTGGTGCCCATGACCAGGACCGTCAACCGGTCGGAGCACGCGGCGATGGCCTCGGCGTGGAGCATGGCCACCGGGGTCTCGACCATGGCCCAGATCTTCGTCCGGTCGGGCGCCCCGTGGCGTTCGAGGGCGGATTCGATGGCGTGCACGTCGTCCACGGAGTCGATCTTGGGGATCACGACCGCGTCGGGACCGGCCGCCGCGATGGCCGCCAGGTCGTCGTCGTGCCACTGGGTGCCGAGCCCGTTGGCCCGGATCGCCAGCTCCCGGGCGCCGTACTCACCCGACTGCACGGCGGCGCACACTCGCCCGCGGGCGTCGGCTTTGGCGTCGGGCGCGACGGCGTCCTCGAGATCGAGGATCAGAGCGTCGGCCGGCAGGCCCTTGGCCTTGTCGAGGGCGCGCTCGTTGGCGCCGGGCATGTAGAGGACGGACCGGCGGGGCCGCAGGGAGGAGTCGCTGCTGCTCACAGCCCGTAGGCCTCCTTCAGTTCGGGGTCGCGTTCGGCCAGCTCGTGGGCCAGCTCGAGGACGACCTTGCACTGCTTGACGGAGGCGTCGTCCTCCATCTTTCCGTCGATCATCAGCGCGCCGGTGCCGTCGCCCATGGCGTCGACGACCCGCTTGGCGTGCTCGACGTCCTCGACCGAGGGAGAGAACACCCGCCGGGCGATGTCGATCTGGACCGGGTGGAGGGACCAGGCGCCGACGCAGCCGAGCAAGTAGGCGTTGCGGAACTGGTCCTCGCACGCCACCGTGTCGCGGATGTCGCCGAAGGG
Organism: uncultured Acidimicrobiaceae bacterium; assembly: GCA_963811245.1. Lineage (GTDB taxonomy): Bacteria > Actinomycetota > Acidimicrobiia > Acidimicrobiales > Salinilacustritrichaceae > Salinilacustrithrix. Next base: position 255,368 of record CAWEQL010000011.1, on the reverse strand, counting down.
CCCGTAGTAGGCATAGATGCCGTTGGCCACACAGGCGTCGACCATGCGCGCCACGGTGTAGTGCCACAGGTCCTGCTGCGCCGTGACCCGCCCCGTTTCGAGATCGTCGCCTTCGGGGTCGCTGCGCACGAGGTAGCCGGGGTGGCCGCCGCCGACGCGGGTGGTCTTCATCCGGCGGTTGGCGGCGAGATCGGCCGGCCCGAGCGACAGGCCCTGCATGCGGGGCGAGGCGGCGCAGATCTCCTCGACGTTGGCCACTCCTCGAGCTGTCTCCAGGATGGCGTGGAGCAGGATCGGCTTCTGCAGGCCGGCCTTGGCCTCGAGCTGGGCGATGAGCCGGTCGCAGTAATGGATGTCCTCGGGGCCCTCGACCTTCGGGATCATGATCACGTCGAGGGCCTCGCCGGCCTCGGTGACGGCGGCGACGATGTCGTCGTGGCCCCAGGGGGAGTCGAGGCTGTTGACCCGGGTCCAGAACTGGGTGGATCCGAGGGCGACGGTGCCGTCGGCGATGGAGGCGGCGACCTCGACCAGGCCGGCGCGGCCGGCTTCCTTGTCGGTGGCCGGTACGCCGTCCTCGAGGTTGGCGAGCAGGACGTCGACCTGGCCGGCCATGTCGGCGACCTTGCCCCGCATCTTCTCGTTCGAGGCCGGGAAGAAGTGGATCATCCGCGACGGCCGGAAGGGGATCTCGCGAAGTGGCTGGGGGGCACCGATGGCCAGGGGAGCGAAGAAGTCTTTGGGGCTGCGCACCAGGTCTCCTCGGGGTCGTCGACGGGCGCTGGACGCCGGGGACCGTACCGCCGGTCACCGCATCGCAGGAAACGACGCGTCGCCGCTCGCGCGGTGGCCGGGGTCAGGTCGAGGAGGGCTCGAGGAGGACCTCGGCGAAGGCGTCGGAGAGGAACTCCGTCGCCGCGTCGGCCTGGTGGCCGTGGTTGCGCCAGATGAGCTCGAGGGCGTCGAACTGCGAGAGCGTGTCGAGGATCCCGGACACGACCGCGGCCCGTTCGACCGGCAGCTCGTCGAGCTCCGGTGCGAACATCTCGGCGGTCTGCTTGGCGAGGGCGATGCGGGCCGCCTCGATGTCGGTCGCGTGGCGGGCTCGGTCGGCGGCCCGCACGGCGCTGGCGCGGTACACGGAACGCACGAAGGAGAACAGCTGGATCCGTCGCTGGCAGAACCGGTCGATGCGACTGGTGGTGGGGCCCACGCCCGGGTCCGGCATGTCGAAGAGGTGCTCGGCCTGGGCGATGCGCTGTTCGATGGCGGCGGCGACGAGATCGTCGGCGTCCGCGAAGTAGCGGTAGACCGAGCGCAGCGAGACACCGGAGCGTTCGGCGACTTCGTGGACGCCCGGGCTGAGATTCCCCTCGGAGAACAGGTCGATCACCGCGTCGAGCACGGCCTGCTTGTTGCGGTCACGCCGGGCCGTCCGCCCGTCGACCCGCTCGTCGTACGTCGTCGTGGTGGTGGTCTCGTCGCTCATGGTCGTCCTGTCGGCCCGCCAAGGGTCTCGGGGCCCGCGTTCGTACCCCGTCCTGGCGTGGTGGAGAACCGTCAGCTCAGAGGGAGGGGTCTGGCCGCCGGTCGTCCGGGTAGGTCGCCCGCATGACGTCACCCAGCATCGTGACGGCCTCGGTGCGATCCATCGACTCGAGGAACGCCTCGGCGTCGCGGTTGGCCTGCCCGGGGATGAGCGTGGGGTGGCCGGCGCCCAGCGCACCGAGCGCTTCATGGACGACCTCGTCGGGCTCCATCAGCGACGCCGTGCCGAGACCGGCCTGCGGATGGGACGACAGCCACCCCGGCGTCCGGGTGGAGCCGGGCAGGACGCCGAGCACGTCGATCCCGTCGTGGCGCAGTTCGTCCCACAGCGACTCGGCCAGGATGGCCAGGTACGCCTTGGTGGCGGCGTAGGTGGTCACGAGCGGCGCCCCCCGGCGCGACGACAGCGACGACATGATGATGATCCCCGAGCGGTCGCGGCCGGCGAAGCGGGGGAGGAGACCGTGGATGACGGTGGTCGGCACCAGGGCGTTGACCCGGAGCTGGGCCTCGAACGTGGCCGGATCCTGGTCGCGGAAGGCGCCGACGTAGGCCACGGCGGCGTTGGCCACGAACAACCCGACGTCGAGGCCGGCGGACTCGTCGAGGACCCGAGCCGCCGCGTCCGGGTCACCGAGGTCCAGCGCCAGGGTGCGGCACTCGGCCCCGCGGGTGTCGGTCAGCTCCAGAGCCAGTCGCTGGATGGGAGCCACGTCGCGATCGATGAGCAGGACGGACAGGCCGCGTTCGGCGAGCTGCGTGGCGTAGGCGGCGCCCATGCCGGCACCCGCTCCCGCCACCACCGCCCAGGGTCCGTATCTCGACGCCAGATCGTCCATCGGCCGCACCCTAGGAGTTCGCCCTGACGTTGCGTCAGATCGGGTCGCCCCCGCTACGTTCTCCGCCTCCGCAGCCGACACAACCGCACACACGCGCAGGGGGACAGGACATGGCAGAGGTGACCGGGACGGTGGCCGACGGGTTCGAGGGCGTCCGCGAGGCCTTCGAACGCAACTTCGACGAGCACGGCGACATCGGCGCCGGCGCTGCCGTGTACGTCGACGGCGAGTGCGTCGTCGACCTCGTCGGTGGCGTGGCCGACCGATCCACGGGCCGCGCCTACGACACCGACACCTTGCAGCTGGTGTTCTCCACCACCAAGGGCATCGCCGCCATCGCCGCGCACCTGCTCGCCCAGCGGGGTGAGCTCGACTTCGACGCCAAGGTCGCCGACGTCTGGCCCGAGTTCGGCCAGGCCGGCAAGCAGGACGTCACCATCGCCATGCTGTTCGACCACCAGGTCGGGCTGCCGGTGATCGACGCGAAGCTCTCCCTCGACGAGGTGCTCGCGATCACCCCGGTGGTCGACGCCCTCGCCGCCCAGGCCCCGCTGTGGGAGCCCGGCACCGCCCACGGCTACCACGCCCTCACCTACGGCTGGTTGGTGGGCGAGATCGTCCGCCGCATCGCCGGTCGGACCATCGGCGAGTTCGTGGCCGACGAGCTCGCCGCACCGCTCGATCTCGACCTGTGGATCGGACTCCCCGCGTCGGAGCGGCACCGGGTGGCCCCCCTGGTGGCACCGAAGCCCGAGGAGGCGGCGATGGACATGAACGACATCCCGCCGGAGATCGTGCCGCTCCTCGCCGACCTCGCCGACGCCTACCTCAACCCCGAGTCGGTGATGAACCGGGCGCTGCACCTCAACGGCGCCTTCTCGCTCCAGGACACCGGTACCGGGATGGCCTGGAACCGGCCCGAGGTCTGGTCGTCGCAGATCCCGGCGGCCAACGGGATCACCAACGCCCGGTCCCTGGCCAAGCTCTACGCCGCCTGTGTCAGCGAGGTCGACGGCGTGCGCCTCCTCGACGACGACACCGTCAAGAAGGCCACGGTCGAGCAGAGCAACGGGCGGGACCGCACCCTCGTGGTCCCCACCCGGTTCGGTCTCGGGTTCTTCCTGTCCTCGTCGTTCTCGCCGCTGATGGGTGAGGGCAGCTTCGGTCACGCCGGCGCCGGCGGTTCCCTCGGCTTCGCCGACCCCGACCGCCGGGTCGGCTTCGGTTACGTCATGAACAAGATGAGCTCGAACCTGTCCCACGACCCCCGCACGGCCGGCCTGGTCGACGCCGTCCGCGACGCCGTCGGCTGATCCGGAGGCGCCGGCCCTGCGGTCAGGTCGCGCCGGTGCCCGTCGGGTTCCGGACGGCGTCGCGGACGGCGGCCGCGACGTCGGCGGCGGAGGAGCCGGGGCCGAGGATGGCGGCGACGCCGGCGGCGTGGAGGGGTCCGATGTCGGCATCGGGGATGATGCCGCCGACGATGACGGGGATGTCGAGGCCGGCGTCGCGGAGCGCGTCGACCATGCGGGGGGCGAGGGTCATGTGGCTGGCGTTGTGGAGGGACAGGCCCACGGCATCGGCGTCTTCTTGGATGGCGGCGGCCACGACCATGTCGGTGGTCTGGCGCAGGCCGAGGTAGACGACCTCGAACCCGGCGTCGCGGAGCATCCGGGTCACGACCCGCAGCCCGCGATCGTGGCCGTCGAGGCCGAGCTTGGCCAGCACGATGCGGATCTGGCCGTCCGTGCTGCTCATCAGATGACCGTCTTCTCGACGTAGGTGCCGAAGACCGACTCGAGGGTGGAGACGATCTCGCCCTCGGTGGCATAGGTCTTCACGGCGTCGATCAGGGCGGGCATGGTGTTGGCGGTGGGGTCGGCGGCCATCGGCCCGGACCCGGGCGAGGGCGGCGTCGACGGCGGCGGCGTCGCGGCCGCTTTCACGTCGGCGAGGCGCTTGCGTTGCAGCTCCTCGACGGCGGCGTCGACCCGGAGCAGGTTCTGTTCGCCGTCGTCGTTGCCGTCGGTGAAGGCGTTGATGCCGACGATGATGCGCTCGCCGGCGTTGACCTCGCGTTCGAAGCGGTAGGAGGCCTCGGCGATCTCGCCCACGAAGTAGCCGTCGTCGATGCCGGCGTAGACGCCCTCGAGGATCGAGCCGTCACCGAGACGGTCGAGGTGGGCGAAGATCTCCTCGGCCCGCCGTTCCATCTCGTCGGTCATCCACTCCACGTACGGCGACCCGCCCAACGGGTCGACCACGTTCGTGACGCCGGTCTCGTGCGCCACGATCTGCTGGGTCCGCAGGGCGATGCGGGCCGCTTCCTCGGTGGGCAGGGCCAGGGCCTCGTCGTAGGAGTCGGTGTGCAACGACTGGGTGCCTCCGAACGCCGCCGACAACGCCTGGATGGCGACCCGGGCGATGTTGTTGCGGGGCTGCTGCGCGGTCAGCGACACCCCGGCGGTCTGGGTGTGGAACCGGCACATCAACGACCGCTCGTCACGGGCGCCGTAGCGCTCCTTCATCCACCGCGCCCAGATCCGCCGGGCCGCCCGGAACTTGCCGATCTCCTCGAAGAAGTCCGAATGGGCGTTGAAGAAGAAGCTCAACCGGGGCGCGAACGCATCCACGTCGAGACCCGCCGCCACCGCCGCCTCCACGTAGGCGAACCCGTTGGCCAACGTGAACGCCAGCTCCTGCGCCGCCGTCGAGCCCGCCTCCCGGATGTGGTAGCCCGACACCGACACCGGATGCCACCGGGGCATCTCCGCCGTCGTGAACCGCATCATGTCGGTGATCAACCGCACCGACGGCCGCGGCGGGAAGATGTACTCCTTCTGGGCCTGGTACTCCTTCAACACGTCGTTCTGGATCGTGCCCGACAACGCCGCCCGATCGACCCCGGCGTTCTCGGCCACCGCCACGTACATCGCCATCACGATCGACGCCGGCCCGTTGATCGTCATCGACGTCGACACCGAACCCAGATCGATGTCGGCGAACAGATCCTCCATGTCGGCCAACGTGTCCACCGCCACGCCCGCCCGGCCCACCTCGCCCAACGCCCACTCGCTGTCGGAATCCCGACCCATCAGCGTCGGCATGTCGAACGCCGTCGACAACCCCGTCCCCCCGTTGCGCAACAGGTCCTTGAACCGCCCGTTCGTGTCCTGCGCCGTCCCGAACCCGGCGAACATGCGCATCGTCCACAACCGCGACCGGTACCCCGCCGCGTGCAGCCCCCGCGTGTACGGGTACTGCCCCGGCAACGGATCGCCCCCGTACACCGCGTCCTGCTCCACCCCCGACCGGGTCGAGAACGGCGTGTCGCGCAGCCGAGCCGCGTCGTAGGCCTCCTGCCACCCCCGGCGGTCGTCGTCTCGCTCGGTCGTCATCACCGTCCACCGTACCGTCGGGCTCGGCCGGGCGGCCCTGACAGGTCTCCCACCGTCTGCTTGGATGCGAGGCATGCGGACCTACGTGGTGACCGGATCGGCGTCGGGAATCGGAGCGGCCACGGTGGCACGTCTGCGGGATGCCGGCCACCGGGTCGTCACCGTCGACCTCCGCGATGCCGACGTGGTGGTGGACCTCGGCACCACCCAGGGGCGCCAGGCGATGGCCGACGGGGTCAGCGATGCGGTCGATGGTTCGCTCGACGCCGTCGTCGCCTGCGCCGGGATCAACCACGACGGTCGCGAGACCATCTCGGTCAACTACTTCGGCGCCGTGGCCACCCTCGAGCTGCTGCGGCCGCTGCTCGCGGCGGGCCAGGACCCCCGGGCGGTCGCGATGTCGTCGATCGCGTCGATCCTCGGGTCCCACGAGCCGGTCGTCGACGCCTGCCTCGCCGACGACGAGGAGGAGGCGTGCCGGCTCATGGACGACAACCCGCAGATGGCCTATCTGACCTCGAAGACCGCCCTCGCTCGTTGGGTCCGGCGCCAGGCCACCATCCCGCACTGGGCCGGTGCCGGCATCGCCCTCAACGCCGTGGCCCCTGGCACCGTCGAGACACCGATGACCGAGGGGCTGCTGCAGTCACAGCGCGGGATCGACCTGGTCGACACGTCGGTGCCGATGCCGCTCAACGGCCACGCCCGGCCGGAGACGGTCGCCGCCGTGCTCGACTTCCTCACCAGCCCGGAGAACACCCACATCACCGGCCAGGTGCTGTTCGTCGACGGCGGCGCCGACGCCGTGCTCCGACGCGACACCGACCTGGTGACCCGCGGCGAAGCCGACCGCCATGCGCCGGCCGGCGTCGGGAGCGCCAGCGAGCAGCCGGCACGCGGCGCGGCGAAGCCGACCGCCATGCGCTCAGATGCCGAGGCGCTCGAACTGCTCGGCCGGCGCCTCCACCTCTCGCAGCGCGACGCGCAGGAGCTCGATCATGTCGGCCTCCACGGCGTCGCCGACCCGGTTCTCGGTCTCGTCGGGGTCCACGTCGAGGTCGTAGCAGTGGTGGTCGCCGGCGGTCCGGACGCCGCTGGCCCACATGGGGAGCCGGTCCCCGGGGTCCCACGGTTGCCGTAGCACCGGGATGTCGGACCCAGGCATGAAGTCGAGGAAGGCACGCCGGTCCGGGTCGGGGAGACCCTGCATCCCGGCGATGTGCAGCGGCATCGTGGTCCACCGGTTCGACCACATGGACAACGGGAAGCCGTCGCCCTCCGGGGCGCGGGCGTACTTGCGGTGGCCGTCGGTCACCTGCACCCAGCTGCCGAACACGCCGCCGATGGCCGCCTCGCGGATCGATGTCGCGGTGCCGTCGAGCAGTGGGACCATCGAGCGGCCGTGGGTCCGGTGCGAGGCCTGCACGCCGAAGACGTCGGCGAGGGTGGCGTAGAGGTCGACGTTGGTGGTCAGCGCGTCGATGGTGGTGCCGGCCTCGGCGCCGGGCCACGCGACCAGGAGGGGGGTGTGGCCGAGCGGCTCGAACTGGGGCACCGCCGGTTTGCCCCAGAGGTCGCGTCCCCGCCGCTCCTCACCGAGGTAGTGCCCATGGTCGGTGCACACCACGAGGGCGGTGTCGGCCCACAGGTCGCGCTCGTCGAAGGCGTCGAGCACCCGCCCCAGGTGGTGGTCGATCATGGACAGCTTGGCGCCGTAGTTGGCCCGGATGTGGCGGGCCTCGGACGGGGTGAGCTGGTCCTCGACCAGGGCGCCGTCGGCATAGGGCGGCCAGATGAGGGCGGCATCGGTGTGGGTGCCGTCCTGGTAGCGGGAGAACCAGGGCTCGGGCGTGTCGAAGGGCTCGTGCGGGTCGAACTCGTCGACGAAGAGGAACCAGCCGTCGGGATGGGACGGCGTGGCCTCGCGCAGCCAGCGGGCGGCGTAGGCCATGGTCTGCGGGCCGGGGTAGTCGTCCTCGGTGAGGAAGTGGGTGCGGGCCGTGTCGTAGGCGCGGTCGATGCCGGCGAAGCCGAGCGTGCGCTCGAAGAACCAGCTGCCGGGCAGGGCGGGCCGGGCCGGGCGGTCGGGCGCGCCCATCCACGACGGATCCGCCCACGTGCGCCAGGGGTCGCCCTCGTGGCCGCGGGCGTACTCCCAGCCATGGAAGTCGGTGTGGTAGTTCTCGCCGCCGGTCTCGAACAGATGCGGGTGGTCGGTCACCAGCTGCGTGACGATGCCCGCGTCGCGCAGCTGGGCGGTGATCGGCGTCTCCCACAGCTCGATGGACCCCCAACACTTCCAGAGGAAGTCCAGCGCACCGCAGAGGATGTCGTGGCGCGCCGGCATGCACGGGAGCGACCCGGTGACGTGGTTCGTGAACCGCACGGCGCGATCCGCGGCGAAGCGGTCGAGGTTCGGCGTCTCGAATTCGGTCCCGCCGTAGCTGCCCAGCATGTGCCGGTTGAGCGAGTCGAGCAGGACGACGGCGACGTTGCGAGGCCGGGTCGGGCGGTCGGTGGTCATCAGATCCTCACGGGGTGACGATCGGGAAGATGCGGGGGAAGGTGTCGATGGCGCCGAACAGCATGCCGAGCGGCTCCATGTCGCCGTCGACGGCGAGGCGGCCGTCGCCGGCGGCGTCGTCGACGCCGGTGGCCCGGTCGATCAGCTCGATCAGCGTCGGGGTGGTGGAGGCGACCGAGCAACGGGCCGAGTCGTCGCTGCGGTCGGGCCGGTGGAACAAGGTGCGGTTCGACACGCCGATGACGTGGTGCTCGTCCCGATCGCTCAGGTACCAGTTGCAGCACCACGATGCGTCGTCGAGGCGGTCCGGGACCAGCCGGACGGCGAGGGCGTCGAAGAGCATCTCGGTGGTCATGGCGGGAGCGAAGCCACCGAGCGACGACGTGCCGAGGTCGATGAGGCCGTCGGCCCGCAGCTCCTGGGCGCCCGTGAGGTAGAAGTTGCGCCACGGGGCGGACTCCGCCTGGTAGCCGAGCTGTTCGAGGGCGTCGGCCTGCAGCGCACGGGCATCCTGGTTCTCGGGGTCGGCGAACACCACGTGGTTCACCGCCTCGGCCACCCAGCGGTACTCGCCGGCCTCGAAGTCGCGCCGGGCCCGCTCCAGCACGGCGGCGGCACCGCCCATGTACTCGACGTACTTCTCGGACGACTCGACCGGAGGCAGGGGCTGGAGGTTGGCCGGGTTCCCGTCGAACCACCCGATGTAGCGCTGGTACACCGCCTTCACGTTGTGGGAGACCGTCCCGTAGTAGCCGCGGGCGTGGAACTCGGTCTGCAGCGACGGGGGGAGGTCGAGCTCCTCGGCGATCTCCCGCGGGGTGAGGCCGTGGTTGGCGAGGCGCATGGTCTGGTCGTGGATCCAGCGGTACAGGTCGCGCTGTTGGACCAGGAACGCTCGGGCATCGTCGGCGCCGAAGCGCGGCCAGTGGTGGCTGGCGAAGCAGATGTCGGTCTCGTCGGCGAACAATTCGATGGCCTCGCCGATGTACTTGCTCCAGGCCAGCGCGTCTCGCACCTGGGCGCCCCGGGGCGTGTACAGGTTGTGCAGGTTGTGGGAGCAGTTCTCCGCCATGCACAGCAGGCGCAGGTCGGGGAAGTGGAAGTTCATCTCGGCCGGTGCCTCGGTGCCCGGTGTGGACTGGAACACCACCCGGACGCCGTCGATGACCAGCTCGGTGCCCGTGGCGGAGATCTCCTCGGTGGGAGGGATGAGGCTCACGGTGCCGAGCGGGGTGATCTTGCCGAGCCCGGCGTCGACATGGCCCTGGGGATGGGGTGGGAGCAGCGCGCCGTACATGTAGATGGCCCGACGCAGCATGACGGGGCCGGCGATCACGTTCTCGCTGACGGCCTCGGCCAGGAAGTGCTCTGGAGCGATGATCCGGCACCGCCCCGCATCGACGTCCTCCCGGGACGTGACCCCGAGGACGCCGGCGAAGTGGTCGAGGTGGCTGTGGGTGTAGATCACGGCCACGACCGGCCGGGCGCCGAGGTGCTCGTCGGCCAGCGCCAAGGCCGCGGCGGCCGTCTCGGTCGAGGTCAGGGGATCGATCACGATCCACCCGGTGTCGCCGGCGATGAAGGTGACATTGGAGATGTCGTAGCCGCGCACCTGCCAGACCCGGGGTCCCACCTCGAACAACCCGTGGATGCAGTTGAGGCGGGCCTGGCGCCACAAACTCGGATTGACGGTGTCGGGCGCCGCGTCGTCGTCCCGGACGAAGTCGTGTCGGTGTACGTCCCAGACCGGCCGGCCCTCGGGGCCGATGACGCCCGTGGGGTGCTGGGCGATCAGACCCCTGGTCGCCCGCTCGAAGTCGGTTTGCTCGTCGAGGGGGAGGCGGCGGGCGAGGTCCCGGGCCAAGCGGATGGTGGCGTCGGAGGCGGGCTTCTGGGTGCGATCGGCGGTCTGCTCCATGCCCGCAGCCTGGCACCGGTCTGCCAGTCTGTGCGCCCATGGGGCGACCGCGCACGAGGCCGGCGTGAGCGGCGACGCCTGGATCACCCTGGCCGTCGTGGCAGCGATGCTGGCCGTGCTGGTGCTCGACCGGTTCCCGCCGGCGGGCGTCGTGTTCGGCGCCACGTTCGTGCTGTTGCTCAGCGGCGTCATCGACAGCGACGCCGCCTTCGCCGGGTTCTCCAACCCGGCCCCGCTGACGGTGGCCGCTCTCTACATCCTGGCCCGCGGGGCCCAGAAGACGGGCATGCTCACGGCCCTCACCAGCCGGTTGCTGGGCGACGGCGGCGGCCGCCGGGCCATGGCGCGCCTGTTGGTACCCACCGCGGGAACGTCGGCGTTCTTCCCCAACACGCCCCTCGTCGCCATGCTCATGCCTGACGTCATCGCGTGGTGCCGCCACCGTGGCGTGTCGCCCTCCCGGTACCTGATGCCGCTGTCGTTCGCCGCGCTGTTGGGCGGCGTCGTCACCGTGCTCGGCACGTCGACCAACCTCGTCGTGTCGGGCCTGCTGGACCAGAGCGACGGCTCGCCGCTCGGCGTGTTCGAGATGACCGCCATCGGCCTCCCCGTGGCCGTGGTCGGCACGCTCGTGCTCGTGCTGGTGGGCGGCCGGCTGGTGCCCGATCGCCTGGCGCCGCCGGAGTCCGCCGAGCAGCAGATGCGGGAGTTCTCCGTCACCATGCAGGTGGTCGGTGGCGGCCCGCTCGACGGACGCACGGTGGCCGAGGCGGGGCTGCGCGACCTGCGCGGGGTGTTCCTGGTCCAGATCGACCGCGACGACATGGTGGTGTCGCCGGTGGCGCCCGACCGCCGACTCGACGGCGACGACGTCCTGACCTTCGTCGGCAACGTCGACAACATCGTCGACCTCCAACGCATCCGGGGCCTGCGCTCCACCGAGGAGCGACACCTCCTGGCCGTGGGGTCGCCCCAGAACGCCTTCTTCGAGGCGGTCGTGGGCCGTTCCTCACCGTTGGTCGGCCAGACCATCCGCGACGCCGGCTTCCGCGGCACCTACCAGGCTGCCGTCGTGGCGCTGCACCGCTCGGGCCACCGGGTCGAGGGCAAGCTGGGCGACATCCGGTTGCGTCACGGCGACACGCTCCTCCTCCTCGCCGAGCCCGGCTTCCGCCGCAACTGGCAGAACAAGCACGACTTCCTGCTGGTCGCCCCGGTGGGTGGCGATCCGCCCCCCGCCACCGTCAGGGCGCCCATCGTCGCCATCACCACGGTGGCGGTCATCGTGGTGGCCGCCCTGAACGTGCTGCCGATCCTGGAGAGCGCCCTGCTCGGCGCGGCCGTGCTCATCGCCACCCGGGTGCTCACGTTCTCCGAGGCCCGCGACGCCATCGACCTCGACGTGGTGATCCTCATCGCCTCGGCCTTCGGCATCGGCGCCGCCATGGACACCACCGGCCTGGCCCAGCGGGTGGCCGACGGGCTCACCGGCGCCTTCGACGGCTTCGGTGGCGTGGGCGTCGTGTTCGGGGTGGTGCTGGCCACGGCCGTCCTCACCGAATTGGTGACCAACAACGCGGCGGCGGTGGTGATGTTCCCGATCGCGGTGGCCTCGGCCGGAGCGGCCGGCGTCGACGTGCGCTCCATGGCCATCGCCGTGGCCATCGCGGCATCGTCCAGCTTCCTGACACCGATCGGCTACCAGACCAACACCATGGTGTACGGCCCGGGCGGGTACCGCTTCACCGACTACGTGCGGGTCGGGCTGCCGTTGACCGCCGTCGCCCTGGTCGGCACCACGGTGATGACTGCCTGGGTCGGCTAGGTCCGCACATCGGTGCGACCCGTTGGTCGATCCAGTGAGCTCGGGTATCCTTACCTCTGGCTCCAGGTAAGGGGACGTTCATGGACGCAGCGGCGAAGGTCACGTCGAAAGGACAAGTCACGGTGCCCAAGGCGGTACGCGACGCGCTCGGAATCCACGAGGGCGACGAAGTGATCTTCCGTGTCGAAGGGAACCGCGCCATCATGGCTCGCACCCCTGACTTCCTCGACCTTGCCGGCACGATCTCGGTGCCAGCGTCGAAGCGGAACGCGGCCTGGGACCACATCGTCAGGCGAACACGAGCCGATCGAGCCACCGCGCGCCAGTAGGGCATGTTCATCGACACGAACATCCTCGTGCGGCATCTCACCGGCGACCCAGCCGATCTCGCCGCACGGTCGACGAAGTTCCTCGAGACAGAACGCAACCTTCTGCTCACCGATCTCGTGGTTGCCGAGACCCTCTACGTCCTCGAGTCCTTCTACGAGGCGCCTCGCGATCAGATCGCCGAGGCCATTCGCTCGCTGATCGCATTCGACTCGATCGTGACCGTCGACCCTGCAGTCCTGCTCCGAGCGATCGAGGTCTACGAGACCGACCGGCTCGACTTCGCCGAGGCCTACCTCGTCGCCTGCGCCGAATCCGCGAACGTTGGACGAGTTGCCTCGTTCGACAAGGCGATCGATCGAGTCACGTCAGTCGAGCGAGTCGAGCCACCTCCTGCCTGAGAGGCAAAACGAGAACACGTTCCAGTTGCTCTGTCAGACTCCGTCCATGCGGACCCCCATCGCCGAGCGCCTCGACATCGAGTTCCCGATCTTCGCCTTCACCCACTGCCGCGACGTCGTGGCCGCGGTGTGCAACACCGGCGCCATGGGCGTGCTGGGCGCCGTTGGGTTCACCGTGGACCAGCTCCGCCAGGAGCTCGACTGGCTCGACGAGCACGTGGAGGGCACCTACGGCGTCGACATCGTCATCCCCGGCAAGTACGAGGGCATGGACGAGATCGACCCCGACAAGCTCGAGGACATGCTCAAGGCCATGATCCCCGACGAGGTGCGGGAGTTCGCCCGGGGGATCTTCGATGCCGCTGGAGTCCCGGCCCTCGCCGAGGAGGAAAAGCCCCACGAGCTGCTCGGGTTCGGGCTGGCCACGGCGATGCCGCTGCTCGAGGAGGCGCTGTCGCACGACAAGTGCTCGCTCATCGCCAACGCACTGGGCACCCCGCCCGCCGACGTCGTGGCCCGGGTCCAGGGCACCGGCCGGCTCATCGGGGCGCTGTGCGGCTCCGTGAAGCACGCCCTCGCCCACCAGGCTGCCGGCCTCGACTTCATCGTGTGCCAGGGAGGCGAAGGCGGCGGCCACACCGGCGACGTCGGGTCCATCGTGTTGTGGCCGGAGGTCATCGAGGCGGTCGGCGACATGCCCGTGCTCGCCGCCGGCGGCGTCGGCTCCGGTCGGCAGATGGCGGCGGCGATGGTGATGGGGGCGCAAGGCGTCTGGACCGGGTCGCTGTGGCTCACCGTCGAGGAGGCCGACATCCCGCCCGGGCAGATGGAGACCTACCTCTCGGCCACGAGTCGCGACACCATCCGGTCGCGCTCCTGGACGGGCAAGCCGTGTCGCATGCTCCGCAACGACTGGACGGAGGCGTGGGAGCGGCCCGACACCCCCGACCCGCTCGGGATGCCGATGCAGTCGATGGTGACGGTCGAGGAGATGGCGCGCGGCCACCGCTACCCGGTCCAGGCCAAACCGGTGAACTTCATGCCCTGCGGGCAGGTCATCGGCCGGCTGACCAAGGTGCGGCGGTCGAGCGACGTCATCTTGGAGATGGTGGACGAGTTCGTCGATGCCATCGAGCGTGGCGCGCGCCTGCTCCAGGCCGACGCCGACACCGTCACGGGCTGACGTCCCGCCACCCGCCGGCCCCGGATCCGGCCGGCGGGTGGGCGAGTGGTCGAGGGTCGGCCGCGAGTTTGTGTCGATTCGATGACGGGCTAGTGTTTCGAACTCGTGACGATCGGCAATCCGTTCGTCACGATGTCCCTGCTGTCGAACGATCGTCGGACCCATCGCACCTGACACGGTCACCCCGTCCCCCCCACACGGTCGCACCTACCGTCGTCGCCGCCTCGGCCTCCTGGCCGGCGTGCTGGCCGTGACGGTGCTCGTCGGTGCGGTCGTCAGCCAGGCCGACGACGCCAGCCGCGTCGCCGCCGGCGGGACGTCCGAGGATGCCGCACCCACGGCCTCCTCGACGGGCGAGGTCCACGCCCAGGCGGCGACGTCGCCCGTGACGCTGCTGGAGCTCGTGGCCGAGGTGTCCTCGACCCTGCTGGACGCCACGACCACCACGTCGAGCACCACGCCATCGTCCACGACCTCGTCGTCGACCACCTCGTCCTCCACGAGTTCGTCCACCTCCTCCTCCTCCTCGTCCTCCTCCTCCACGTCGTCGACGGCACCGGCCACCACGGCGGCGCCGGCCCCCCGGGCGGCGGCCACGGCGGCGACCACCGCCCCCCCGACCACCGCCGCGCCCACCACGACGGCGGCGCCCCCCACCACCGCGGCGCCGGCGTCCTCGTCGTCCTACGGCGACCCCCAGAGCCTGCAGGTCTGGCTGGATCTCGCCGACTGCGAGGCCAGCGGCAACTGGCACATCGACACGGGCAACGGGTACTACGGCGGCCTGCAGTTCAGCCTCGGGAGCTGGGAATCGGTGGGCGGCACCGGCTATCCGCACGAGGCCAGCCGCGACACCCAGATCGAGATGGGCCGCCGGCTCCAGGCCCGTGAGGGCTGGGACGCCTGGCCCAGCTGCGCCCGCCAACTCGGCCTGCGCTGACCTCGCCCGACGCGCGACCGCCCCGGCGTGCGCCATCCTGTGGCGCACGCATCGCCGGGGGGCGGTGCACCGACCGCAGCGGAGGCGCCGTGAGCAGCGATCTCGACCTCGACGACGACGTGGCCGTCGTCGCCTCCCGGCTGGCCGACGGTGCCTTCTACGCCGACGATCCGTTCCCGGCCTACGCACGGCTGCGGGCCGAGGCGCCGGTGGCGTGGTGCGAACCCGGAGGGTTCTGGGCGCTGTCCACCCACGAGTTGGTGTTGCGGGCGTCCACCGACCCGCAGACCTTCTGCTCCCGCAAGGGCATCCTGGCCATGGAGATCGGAGTCGACTACGAGACCCCGCCCACGATCATGCACACCGATCCGCCCGACCACACGTCGTACCGGGCGCTGGTCGCACCCGGGTTCCGGCCATCGGTCATGCGCGCCACGGCCGAGCGGGTCGAGCGCCGCACGGCGGAGGTGCTCGATCGACTCCCGACGGGCACGTTCGACGCCGTCGGACAGCTCGCGGTGCCGCTTCCGCTGCTGTTGATCGCCGACGTGCTGGGCGTCCCGGAAGCCGACCTCGACCGGTTCTTCGAGTGGTCCGAAGCGGCCATCCCCGGCGCCAACGAGACCGATCCGGAGGACCAGCAGCGCTTGATGGGGGAGTGCTGGATGTACCTGCTCGAGCGGTGTGCCGAGCGGCGCGCCGCACCGGCCGACGACCTCGTCTCGGTGCTCGTGCACAGCGAGCTCGACGGCCGCATGCTCACCGACGACGAGTTGGTGATGTTCCTCAACCAGTTGCTCATCGCGGGCAACGAGACCACCCGCAACGCCATCTCGGGCGGTCTCGCCGCGTTCTGCGACACGCCCGGCCAGTGGGACCGCCTCGTGGCGGACCGGTCGCTGGTGGCGCCGGCCGTGGAGGAGATCCTGCGCTGGACCACGCCGGTGATCTCGTTCCTGCGGACCACGACCCGTCCCGTGGAGCTGGCCGGCACCGAGCTGCCGGCCGACGCACCCGTCCTGTTGCTGTACCAGTCGGCGAACCGGGACGAAGCCGAGTTCGGGCCGTCCGCGTCCCGCTTCGATGTGGGTCGGTCGCCGAACCACCACCTCGCGTTCGGGTTCGGCCCGCACTTCTGTATCGGCGCCGCCCTCGCCCGGATGGAGATCGCCACGCTCCTGCACGGCCTCTTGGACCGAGGCGTGCGTCCCGAGGGCCGAGGGACGCCGACCCACACGGCGTCACCGGTGATCGCCGGCGTGCGCACCCTGCCGCTGGCCCTCGTCCCGGCCTGAGCCGCTGGAGGCGGCCTACGTGCCGATCTGTTGCGACAGGCCGGCTTCGATGCGCTCGGTGACCTCGTCGATGCTGCCGGTGCCGTCGATGCGCAGCAGGATCCCACGGCTCTCGTAGAACTCGACGAGCGGCGCGGTGTTCTCCTCGTAGACCTTCAGGCGGTGCCGGATCACGTCCGCGGTGTCGTCGCTGCGGCCCGAGTCGCGCCCTCGCTCGACCAGGCGGCGGACGAGCTCGTCCTCGGGCACCTCGAGCATGACGACGGCGTCGAAGGTGCGTCCCATCGCCGCGCCCCACTCGTAGGCGGCGCGGGCCTGGCGTAGCGTGCGAGGGAAGCCGTCGAGCAGGAACTCGTCGACCGGGTCGGTGCCGCCGAGCTCCTCGAGCACCATGTCGATCACCAGGGCGTCGGGGACGAGGCCACCTTCGTCCATGTGCGCCTGCGCAGCCACACCCAGCGGCGTCTGGTGCTCCACGTGGCGACGCAGGACGTCGCCGGTGGCCAGGTGCACGACCCCGTGGCGCTCGGCCAGGCGTTCGCCCTGGGTTCCTTTGCCCGCGCCGGGGGGTGCGAGGAGCAGTGCTCGGAACAAGTGTTTCCCCCTGGCCGTCGTCCGGTGCGGAACCGGGACGGTAGCGCGTGCCGGTCGGGGCAGACTGACGACCGATGGGCGACACGGTCCGCATCGACCCTCGGGCGCTGGTCGACCTCATCCGGGGCTGGGCCGACGGGGACGGCGCGCTCTACCAGCTGCTCGCCGACGCGATCGGCCACCAGATCGCCACGGGAACCCTCCCCGCCGGCGCCCGTCTCCCCGCCGAGCGATCCCTGGCCCTCGCTCTCCCTGCATCCCGGGGCACGGTGGTCGCGGCCTACGGCGCGTTGGCCGAGCGAAGCCTGGTCGAGCGCCACCAGGGGCGTGGCACCACCGTGCGCTCCGGGGAGCTGTCCCGCCTGACCGGACCGGCGCTCGACGCCGGTCTGCGGGCCCAGACCCTCACCGGCCGGGCGATCGACCCCGGCGGGCGTTCCGGACGGTCCGACGGTCGCGGCACGATCGAACTGGGTCTGTCGGTCCTCGACGACCCCACCTCACTGCCCGACGAGGCCTTCGCCGTCGACGCCGAGACGCTCGCCCGGGCCGGTCGCGGCCACGGCTACGCCCCGCTCGGCATCCGGCCGCTCCGCGAGCGTGTGGCGGAGCTGCTCACCGCCCGCGGCGTCCCCACCGCGCCGGACGAGGTGGCGATCACGCTCGGCGCCCAGCACGGGATCGCCCTGGCCACCGCTGCACTGGCCGGCGCAGGGGATGCGGTCGCGATCGAGGACCCGACCTACCCCGCCGCCATCGACGTGTTCAGCCGGGCCGGGATGGAGCTGTGCGCCCTGCGCTCCGACGGTGGCGGCACCGACCCGGCCGCGCTGCGCTCCGTCCTCGCCGGCACCGCCGCGCGGCTCGTGTACCTGATGCCGCAGTGCGCCAGTCCGACGGGGGTGGTCACGACCGCGGCACGCATGGCCGAGCTGGGCGACGTGCTGGCCGCCTCTGATGCCTGGCTCGTCGAGGACGCGGCGCTCGAGTTCCTGGTCCCGCAGGAAGGGCAGCGCTTCCTCACCGCCACCCGGCCCGACCGCTCTGTCCTGGTCGGCACGGTGAGCAAGGTCTTCTGGGGCGGTCTCCGGGTTGGCTGGCTCCGGGCTCCCGCCCCGGTGGTCGACCACGTCGGACGGGTGCGAGCCGCCCACGACCTCGGCTCCTCCATCGCCGCTCAGGTCAGCGCGCTCCGACTGCTCGACGACCTCGAGGCGATCGCCGCCGGCCGTCGGGACGAGGCTGACCGCCGGCGCCGGTTCACCGTCGAGCGCATCCGTGAACGGATGCCGGCCGTGACGTGCCCGGAACCCGCGGGAGGGCTCAGCCTGTGGTTGGGGGTCGAAGACGCCGGCGCCGTCGTGCGGGAGGCGGCGTGGCGCGGGCTCGACGTCGTCCACGGTCCGGTGTGCAGTGTGACCGGCGGGTGTGAGAACCGGATCCGGATGAGCACCTGGGCGCCCATCCCGGTCCTGGCCGAAGCCGTCGACCGTCTCGCAGCCGCCGTCGCCGCCTGCTGAACCGGTCCAGGCCGGCAGTCCAGTTCTGGTGCCTGGTTCTCGTTCTCAGGCGCGGGATCCAGGGCCCAGGACGACGGGCGTGCCGACGTGCTGCGCCGCGGCGCCGAGTCGTCGCGCCGCCTCGCCGAGGTCGTCGTCGGCGAGGGTTGCGAACGACACCCGGAGGTGCGGCGACGGGGCGCCGTCCGTGCTGAACGCGCTGCCGGGAACGAAGGCCACGCCCTCCTCGATGGCACGGGGCAGGAGGGCGGTGGTGTCCGTGCCGGGGAGCGTGACCCACAGGAACAGCCCGCCGCGGGCCATCGGCACGTCGGCCGTCGGGAGGGCCGATGTCAACGCGGCCTGCAAGTGCTCGGCCCGGGGCCGGTAGAAGTCGCGCAGTGCGATCGCCCGTTCGTCGAGCCACCCGGGCTGGCGAAGCAGCGCCAGGGCGACCATCTGGGTGAGGGCGGCGGTGTTCAGATCGACGGACTGCTTGGTGCGGGCCAGTGCCGCGGCGACCGTCGGCGGCGCCGACAACCATCCGACCCGCAGGCCGGGGGCAATCGTCTTGGAGGTGGTGCCGAGCGTGATGCACCGGTCGGTGTGAGCGGCCACCGGCGGATGGACGGGCTCACCGAAGCGCAGCCGGCCGTACGGGTCGTCCTCCACGACGAGGAACCCGTACCGCTCGGCCAGCGCGGCCAGCGCCACGCGGCGGCCGGGGTGCAGCACGGCGCCGGTCGGGTTGAGGAAGTCCGTGGTCGTGTACACGAGCTTCGGGCGCGCGCCGGCGGCGAGGGCGCGGCCGAGGGTGTCGGTGTCGAGGCCGTCGTGGTCGACCGGGACGGGCAGCCAGCACGGCTGCTGGGCGCCGAGGGCCTGGATGGCGCCGAGGTAGCCGGGGGACTCGATGGCGACCGTGTCCCCCGGATCGAGGAACGTTCGACCGATGAGGTCGAGCGCCTGCTGCGATCCGGTGGTCACGACGATCTCGTCCGCTCCGCATGCCCGACCCCGGGCGCCGCCGACCATGGCGGCCAGCACGAGGCGCAGCTCGGTGAGCCCGTCGGTGCGGGCGTACTGGAGGGTCACCTCGGGCCGATCGGCGACGGCGGCCCGGGCTGCCTCGGCCAGCTCGTCGACGGGGAAGGTGTGCGGGCTGGGCATGCCGCCGGCGAGCGACAACACCCCGCCGGCCTCGGTCAGCTCGAGGATCTCACGGATGATCGACGAGCGACCGGTGCGGGCTCGGGTGGACAGCAGCTGGAGTGGATCGGCGGACATGGTCCCAGCCTCCGGAACCACGGTGGCCGGGGCGAGAGCCAATCGGCCCGGATTGGACCTGTCCCACGGTCAGGTCGGGGCCGGTGCGTCCGGTGCCGTTGAACTGGTTCAGGAGCGCTCGGCGGCCAGCAGCGACCGGCGCACCTTGCCGGCGTCGTCGCGCACGGGCTGGTCGACCAGCTCGAACGTGCGAGGGATCTTGTACCGCACGATCTCGCCCTCCAGGTGGCGGCGGAGGTCGTCCACGTCCAGCTCCGGCGACCCGTGCACGATGGCGTGGATCCGTTCGCCGAGGTCGTCGTCGGGGATGCCGACCACCGCGCACGACGACACGTGGCGGGTGGCGGTCGATGGCCGCTTCGACCTCCGCCGGGTAGATGTTCGCCCCGCCGGAGAGGATCATGTCCTTCTTGCGGTCCCCGAGGTACACGTAGCCGTCCTCGTCCATCCATCCCATGTCGCCCAGGCTCTCCCAGCCGTCGTCGGTGGCGTTGGGCTCGGCGCCGATGTAGCGGTAGGTGCGGGTGCCGGCCGGCGGGCGCATGAACAGCTCGCCGTGCTCGCCGGGGGCCGCGTCGGTGCCGTCGGCGCGGACGATCTTCATCTCGCCGGCGGTGGGGCGGCCGACCGACCCGCGCCGCTCCAGCCACTCGGTTCCGGTGATGACGGTGGCCGACTGGGCCTCGGTGCCGGCGTACAGCTCGATGATGCGCTCGGGGCCCATCCACCGGATCCACTCCTCCTTCAGCCACGCCGGACACGGGGCCGCCAGGTGCCAGATCCGGCTGAGCGAGGACAGGTCGAAGGCGTTGCGCACCTTCTCCTCCAACTTCCAGATCCGCTGCATCATCGTGGGGACGAGGTACAGCGTCTCGGCCGCGTGGTGCTCGATGGCCTGGAGCGTGTGGACGGGATCGAAGCGGGGCAACAGCACGAGGTGGCCACCGCTGCGGAGCTGTTCCACGGCCCAGACGAACGGACCGTTGTGGTACAGCGGCCCGGGCATCACGATCGTGCCGCCCGGGGTGCTGAAGCGACCGTCGATCTCGGGGTCGGTGGTCGACGGGGTGCCGGCGAGGATCAGCTTCGGTCGGCCCGTGGAGCCGCCCGAGGTGGGCGCCTTCCAGCTCGGCGACACGGCATCGGGCAGGGGCGAGGCGTCGATCGACGGATCGGGCACGAAGTCAGGTGGCAGCGTGGCCCGCCCCGGGGCGCGATCGGGCGCCACCCCGGCCACGACCCTGCTGTCGGCCAGCTCGACGATCTCGTCGAGCTCGCGGCCCGGCAGCTTCGACGACACGGGCTGCGGGACGGCGCCGATGAACCAGCACGCCATCGTCGTGAGTACGAAGGCCTCGTTGTTCGGGTAGGCGATGGTGACCATGTCGCCCTCACCGACGCCGAGGTCCAGGAGGACCCGCGCCGTGCGGGTGGCGTCGTCGACCAGTTCCCGCCAGGTGCGTGTCCGGGCTCCGACGACGGTGAGTGCGGGTCGATCGGGGATGTCGTCGGCGAAGGATCGAAAGCGTGCGGCGTAGGAGACCTCGGGCATGGGGGCAGGTTCGCGCGCCGGGGAGGTCGATGGCAGGATCACCCGATGACCGATCCCCACGACGCCAGCGCCGCCACCTCCATCGATGATCGCATCGGCACGCGTGGTGTGTGGTGGTTCACCGAGGGCATGGACGCCTCGACGGCCGTCGAGTTCGCCCAGCGGGTGGAGTCCCTCGGCTACGGAGCGCTATGGCTTCCCGAGACCGTGGGCCGCGATCCGTTCGCCCACATCGCCTTGCTGCTCGACCGGACCGAACGTCTCGTGCTGGCCACAGGCATCGCCAACATCTTCCACCGCCACCCCGGCGTCATGCGCCAGGCCCAGCACACCCTGGCCGAGCAGTCCGGCAACCGGTTCCTCCTCGGTATCGGTGTGTCCCATGCGCCGATGGTCGCCGGCGTCCGCAAGCTCGACTACTCCAAGCCCCTCACCCACATGCGTGAGTACCTGGCCGGTATGGCGGAGTCGATGTACCTCGCTCCGGCCCCGTCGGAGCCACCCAAGACCGTGCTGGCTGCGCTCGGCCCGAAGATGCTCGAGCTGGCCGCCACTGCAGCCGACGGCGCCCACCCGTACCTGACCACGCCGGAGCACACCGCCACGGCGAGCGAGGTGCTGGGTCCCGATGCGATGCTCTGCGTCGAGCAGAAGGTCGTGCTCAGCACCGACCCCACCGTCGCCCGTGCGGCCGCCCGCCAGGCGCTGGCCGCGTACCTGGGGTTGCCCAACTACTTCAAGAACTGGTTCCGCCTCGGCTACACCGAGGACGACCTGGCCGACGGCGGCTCCGACCGCCTGGTGGACGGCCTGGTGGCGTGGGGCACGGCGGCGCAGATCGAGTCGCGTCTCCGGGCCCACCGCGATGCCGGCGCCACCCACGTCTGCGTCCAGCCCCTGAATCCCGACGCCGACGTGCGGGGGATTCCCGACTGGGACGCCCTCGAGGCCCTCGCTCCCGCCTGACCTCTGGCGACCAGAACGGGTTGGAGGCGGGTCCAGGGGGACGCCGGTCAGCCGGCCGGGAGGAGGGGAGCGACCTCGGTACCGAACCGCTCGACCTGTTCGGCGTACTCAGTGGCCGAGCGGGCCGCGAAGCGGACCTGCAGCTGGGTGGCGCCGAGCTCGGCCAGCCGGCCCAGCCCTCGGGCCAGCTTCTCCGCCGGTGCGGCGAACGTGCCCGCCGGCGTGTCGAAGCCGGGGTCGCCGTCGCCGACGTGGAGGAACGACGTGATGATCCCCACGTCGATCGGCCGGCGTTCGCCGTGGATGCGTTCCTGCTCGGTGTGGATGCGCTCGACGGCAGCCGGCATGTCGGGGTACGGCGTGCCCTGGGGGAGCCAGCCGTCGCCGAAGCGGGCGGCGCGCCGCAGCGCGGCCGGGGACGAGCCGCCGATCCAGATCGGGGGTCCACCGTCCTGGACCGGCCGGGGCGAGATGGCGGCGTCGTCGATCCGGCCCGTGCGGAAGGCGTCGCCGATGGACCGCAGCGCCTCGTCGGTGATGCGACCACGGGACGAGAAGTCCACGCCGAGGAGATCGAACTCGCCCTCGACGTGACCGGCGCCCACGCCGAGGATGGCCCGCCCACCGGAGACGGCGTCGAGGGTGGACCACGCCTTCACCACGGCCGCCGGATGCCGGTAGGCGGCCACGTACACGTGGCTGAGGAGCCGCACCCGGTCGGTGAACCCGGCGATCCACGCCAACGTGGCGATGGTGTCGTACCAGGTGGCCCGCATGGTCCCGACCGAGGCGTCGGGGATGGCGACGTGATCGCAGACGGCGACGTAGTCGAACCCCGAGCGGTCGGCCGCCTGCACGATCTCCCGCAGGTCGTCCGGCCCGGCGTTGGCCTCCCAGGGCTGGGCGTAGTTCGTGCTCTGGGACTGGATGGGCAGCTGCATCCCGATGGCGAGGCGACCGGGGGCGAGGAGGGGTCGGGGCACGGCGGCGGAGCCTACGGCTGCCGATCACGGCCCGCAGCGGTCCGGAATGTCACACTCGTCGGTGATGGCCCGCCGCCGTGAGAAGAACAAGACCTTGGGCGCGCCCATCCTGTTGATCGACGCCGGCCTCGCCGCCGGCTGGCGGCGGGCGCACCCCGACCTCGACCAGCTCGACGAGGTCGTCGAGGCGGCCGCGTCCGTGGTCCCGGACCGGGTGGTGATGGCGGACGCCTCGCTGAAGTGGTCGCTGCCCGACGACCAGCAGGAACGCTTCGAGCGCTACCGGGCCACGTCCATGGTGCTGTGCGCCCCGGGAGGCACCACCGGGGGTCACCACGCCTTCCTCGCCGCGGCGGCGCGCGCCGCGGCCGGGAAGGGGCGGACGGTCTACGTGTTGTCGGCGCTGGACCTCGGCGACGGTCCGTGGACGTTGGCGCTGCTGCGCCGGCCCGATGGCGTCTGGCAGATCGAGCTCCCCGGCGACCAGGACTGAAGGTCGGCCGGGAAGCGCCGGCTCAGCCGTTCTTCGGCAGATCCTTGAACGGCAGCACCTTGTCCTGGTTCGGCTCCTTGGGCAGGCCGAGGACACGCTCGCCGATGATGTTCTTCTGGATCTGGTCGGTGCCGCCGTAGATGGCCGGTCCGGGGGAGAACAGGGCGCCCTCGGTGACCATGGTCAGGAACGGGTTGCCCGTGGCCTCGTCGAGCTTGGCCCGGCTCTCGTTGTCGTAGGCGTGCAGCGTCCCCATGGGGCCGAGGATGCGCAGACCCGTCTCACGGTTGAGCCGCAGGATGTGCGACATCGACAGCTTCATCACGTTGGGGAGGCCGGGGATCGACTGTCCCGCAGCCCGGGATGCCTTGGCCCGCAGGTTCATCATGCGGGCGATCTCGTGGGCGGTGTGGAGCCGCATGAGGTCCTGACGCATGGGCTTGTCGTCGATCTTGCCCGCGGCCTTGGCCAGCTCGATGAGGCCGCGTGCGCCACCGCGGGCGGCGGCGACGCCGCCACCGGTGGAGCGTCGGCCGCTCGGGTCCTTGACGAAGTCGCCGGCGCGCTTGGGCAGGTCGCCGGCCACCGTGCCGGGGGAGGCGAGCGATGCGGCGGCCGAGCCACCGCCGGCGCCGAGGCCGGAGCGCTCGTGCATCAGGGTGGTGTTGGCGACCCGCCAGCCGTTGTTGAGGCCGCCGATGCACCACTCGTCGGGCACGCGCACGTCGGTCATGAAGACCTCGTTGAACAGCGCCCGGCCGGTCATCTCCCGCAGGGGACGGACGTCCATGCCGTCCTGGTGCATGTCGACGCCGAAGTAGGTGATGCCCTGGTGCTTGGGGACATCGACGTCGGTGCGGGCGATGAGCATGCCCAT
The DNA here is from genome assembly GCA_963811245.1 of uncultured Acidimicrobiaceae bacterium. Taxonomy (GTDB): domain Bacteria; phylum Actinomycetota; class Acidimicrobiia; order Acidimicrobiales; family Salinilacustritrichaceae; genus Salinilacustrithrix. The sequence continues at coordinate 230,919 of CAWEQL010000011.1, read as the reverse complement.
GTCGGCGATCTGGCCGCCGGAGGTCCACACCTTCTGGCCGTTGACGATCCATTCCTCGCCGTCTTTGATGGCACGGGCCTGGAGGCCGGCGAGGTCGGAGCCGGCGCCGGGCTCGGAGAACAGCTGGCACCAGGCCTTCTGCCCGGTGATGATGTCCTTCACCAGGGTGCGCTTCTGCTCGTCGGTGCCGTGGTCGATGATGGTCGGGCCGGCCAGCAACAGGCCGAGGCCGCCCGGCGCGGGAAGGGCGCCGAACTCACCGATGCGGTTCTGGATGGCGACCGACTCGGACCGGTTGAGGCCTTTGCCGTACCACTCCTCGGGCCACATCGGCGCACCCCAACCCGACAGACCGAGCCGGTTCCACCACTCCTCGACCGTGATGTCGGGATCCCAGTTCTCGTCGAGCCACTGGTCGAGCTCCTCGAGGATCTCGGCCTCGGAACGGTCTGCGGTGCGGGCGGCGGTGTCCGTCATGTCTTCCCCTCAGTCGGTCGTGGGTGGGCCGGCGATCGGACCCGATCGGGACCATTCGAGTCGAACTTGACCGGCGGGTCAAGTTGGCCCGGTGCCAGCATGGCGTGGTGCTGCTGACCACTCCGGAGGGCGCTCGCCCGTGCGGCTGACGACCTGGAACCTGCAGGGCCGGGAGCGGCCGGACCTCGACGCGGTGAGCGACGTGCTCCGCGCCGGGGCAGCTGACGTGGTCGTCCTCCAAGAGGTGCAGCGCCGGCAGGCTGCCGCCCTCGCCGATCGGCTCGGCGTCGTCGCGCACGTGTGGCGGTTCAAGCACTGGCCGGTCATCGTGCCACCGGAGGGCCTCGCCGTCCTGTCGTCGCATCCCGTGGCCGATGTCCGCACGACCGTCCTGGCCGCGAGATGGTCGTGGTGGAGTCATCGCCGCCGGATCGCCATCCATGCACGGGTCCAGGCCCCGGGCGGGGCGCTCGATGTCGTCGACGTCCATCTCGGGGCCGGGGTGGGCGACGCCGAACGCACCCAGCAGGCCGCCACCGTGGCCGCATCGGGAGCCGACGTCGTCGCCGGCGACATGAACGCCCGACCGGGATCGACGGTGCTCGACACCTTCGTCGCCGTCGGCCTCCTCGACGCCTGGGCCGCCGTCCGGGGCGACGAACCCGGACTCACCAACTGGCGCACCGGGCCACGGGACGGCCCGCCGGTGCAGCGCCTCGACCACGTGTTCGTCGGGCCACAGTGGCGGGTGACCGATGCGTCGGTACCGGCGTACGGCGATCCGGGGTTCGAGTGCTACGGCGCCCTCTCCGACCACCTCCCCGTCACCGTCGACCTCGAGGCACGCTGACCTTCGAGGCAGTACGACGGTCAGCGCCGGCCGCGCACGACCCGGCCCGGCCGAGCACCAGTGGGCGTGCCGTCGACGAAGGTGACCTCGCCCGACTGCACGGTCCACCGGTAGCCGTCGACCGGTTGCACGAGCCGCTTGCCGCCGGCCGGGAGGTCGAAGACCATCTCGGGGACGTGGAGGTGCAGGGCGTCGAGGTCGATGACGTTGAGGTCGGCCCGCATACCGGGGGCGAGGACGCCACGGTCGCCGAGCCCGTACACGGCGGCGGTGGCCTGGGTCTGCTTGTGGACGACGAGCTCCAGCGGGAGTCGCTCGCCGCGGGTGCGATCCCGCGTCCAGTGCGTCAGCAGGTAGGTGGGGAAGGAGGCATCGCAGATGAGGCCGCAGTGGGCGCCGCCGTCGGACAGTCCGACCGCCGACGCCGGATGGGAGATCATCGTCCGGATGGCCTCGTGGTCGCCGTCGACGTAGCTGCCGAGCGGGCTGAACAGCAGGGCCTTGCCGTCCTGCTCGAGCAGCCAGTCCAGCACGACGTCCCAGGGCGAGCGGCCTTCGCGCTGCGCGGTGGCGGCCACCGAGGTGTCGGGGGAGGGCTCGTAGTCGCAATCGGCACCGAGGCGGAAGATCCGCTCCCAGTTGGTGGCCAGGTACAGCGCCGTGGGGTTCCGCGTCTGGGGCTCCTCGGTCACGAGCGTGGCGCGGAACTCGGGGTCGCGTAGCAAGCGGACCCGCTCGTCGAGGGAGGTGTCCCACAGCGGGCGGTAGCTCGGGTGGGCCATGAACGGGTGGAACGAGCTCTGCAGGCCGAAGAGCATGCCGGTCGGCCGGCTCGGCACCTGGGGGACGACGTGCTTGCCCTCGGCGCCGAGCGACCGCGCTTCGTCGAGCGCGTCCACGTAGGCCTGCGGGTCGAACGGCGACTGAGCCAGCGAGTAGGTGACGGTGAGCCCGGGGAGGGACGCGAGGTCGCGGATCCACTGGCGCTCCACCGACTCGGTGCCGAGGCCGTCGGACACGAACTGGAACACCGCCGGCCCCGCCGCCGAGAGACCGTGACCGATGGCGAGGAGCTCGTCGGGGACGGCGGTGGTGCCGGGGATGAGGCCGTGGCGCGAGCTGTGCAGGATCGTCCGGCTGGTCGAGAAGCCGAGGGCGCCGGCGCGGATGGCGTCGGCGGTGAGGTCGGCCATGCGGTGCAGGTCGTCGCCGGACACCTCGTCGGTGTGGGCGTCCTCGCCGAGGACGTAGGCACGCAACGCGGCATGGGGGACCTGGGCGGCGACGTCGACGGTGCGGGGCATCTCCTCGAGGGCGTCGAGGTACTGGCCGAACGATTCCCAGCGCCAGTCGATGCCCTCGTGCAACGCCGTGCCGGGGATGTCCTCGACCGCCTCCATCAGCTCGATGAGGAAGCCCTCCTCGCCCGGCCGCACGGGGGCGAAGCCGACCCCGCAGTTGCCCATGACCACCGTGGTGGCGCCGTGCCAGCTGGACGGTGCCATCTCCGGATCCCATGTCACCTGCCCGTCGTAGTGGGTGTGGATGTCGACCCACCCGGGTGCGACGAGGTCGCCGTCGGCATCCAGTTCCTCACGGCCACGATCGGGCACCTCGCCCACCGCGGTGATGCGGCCTGCGTCGACGGCCACGTCGCCCTCGAAGCGCTCGGCGCCGGTGCCGTCGACGATCAGCCCGTTGCGGATGACGAGGTCGTGCATGGGTCCCCCTGGTGCGACTCGGACGCGGCATCGTCCCACATGGAAACGCCGGTTGCCAACGATGGCGGGCGCCGACGCCGACGGCGCTGTCACCCTGGGGCCATGCAGAGCTCGCATGTCGGCATCGTCGGACTCGGTCACGTCGGGATGGCGTCGGCCGCCGCCCTCTTCCACGCCCAGACCGTCGCCCAGCTGACCTTGGTCGACGCCGACGAGCGTCTGGCCGAGGGCGAGGCCATGGACCTCATGCACGGACAGGCCCTGGTCGGCCCGTGTGCCGTGCGCGCCGGGACGGTGTCCGACCTGGCCGGAGCCGACGTCGTGGTGGTCTGCGCCGGCGTGGGTCAACGTCCGGGGGAGACCCGGATCGACCTCCTGGGCCGCAACGTGGCCGTGTTCGAGACCATCGCCACCGACCTCGACCGCCACGCCCCTGACGCCGCCGTGCTCGTGGCCACGAACCCCGTCGACGTCATGACCAGGGTGTTCGATGCGCTGACCGATCGTCCCAGCGGTCGGGTCATCGGCACCGGCACCACCCTCGATTCGGCTCGACTCCGGGCATTGCTGGGCCAGCACTACCGCGTCGACCCGCAGTCGGTGCACGGCTATGTGCTCGGCGAGCACGGCGACACCGAGTTCGTGCCGTGGAGCCTGGTGTCGGTGGGCGGGACCACGCTGCGAGAACGGGACGTGCTCGGCGTGGCGTGGGACGGCGAGGCCATGGACGCCCTCGAGGACCAGGTGCGCCGGGCCGCCTACGAGATCATCGCCCGCAAGGGCTGGACCAACTGGGCCATCGGTTCGGTGATCCGGGAGCTGGTGGCGGCGATCCTGCGCGACGAGCGCACCATCGTGCCGGTGACGCTGCCGCTTCGGGGCCAGTACGGCCTCGACGGACCATGGTTGAGCCTGCCCGCCCGGCTGGGTCGCGACGGCGTCGATGCCGTGATCGCCCCGCCCCTGGAAGACGCCGAGGAGGCGTCCCTGCGGGCATCGGCGACGGCGCTCGGCGACCTGTTCGACGCCCTCTCGCTCTGACCTTCGAGCCGCCAGGGCGCGTCAGTAGTGGTACGGGAACCCGGACCAATCCGGGTCGCGCTTCTCGAGGAAGGAGTCGCGTCCCTCCTGGGCCTCGTCGGTGCCGTAGATGAGCCGGGTGGCTTCGCCGGCGAAGAGCTGTTGGCCGATGAGGCCGTCGTCGACGAGGTTCATCCCGTACTTGAACATCCGCATCGCCGTCGGTGACTTGCCGCAGATGGTCCGGGCCCAGTCCAGCGCGGTGGCCTCGAGGTCGGCGTGGTCGACCACCCGGTTCACCATCCCCATCCGCAGCGCGTCGTCGGCCGAGTACTCCTCGCCCAACAGGAAGATCTCCCGGGCGAACTTCTGACCCACCTGACGGGCGAGGTAGGCGGACCCGAAGCCGCCGTCGACCGAGGCCACGTCGAGATCGGTCTGTTTGAAGCGGGCGTGCTGGCGCGAGGCGAGCGTCAGGTCGCAGACGACGTGGAGCGAATGGCCGCCACCGGCCGCCCACCCCGGCACCACGGCGATCACGGGCTTGGGCATGAACCGGATCAGGCGCTGGCACTCGAGGATGTGGAGGCGGCCGGCCCGGGCCGGATCGATCCCCTCGGCGGTCTCCGACTCCGAATACTTGTAGCCGTCCTTGCCGCGGATGCGCTGGTCACCGCCCGAGCAGAACGCCCAGCCCCCGTCTCGCGGCGAGGGACCGTTCCCGGTGAGCAGGACGCAGCCCACGTCCGGGCTCTGGCGGGCGTGGTCGAGCACCCGGTACAGCTCGTCCACCGTGTGGGGACGGAACGCGTTCCGGATCTCCGGGCGGTGGAAGGCGATCCGAACCGCACCGACGTCCACGGCCCGGTGGTACGTGATGTCGGTCAGGTCGAACCCGTCGACCGCCCGCCAGGCTTCGGGGTCGAACAGCTCGGAGACGGTGGTGTCGGCCATGGCCCGAGAGTCTGGCGTGCCCGCAGCGGAGACGCCCATCGGCGCTCAGCCCTTGGCGGCCTGCACGATCTGGTCGGTGACCTCGTCGGGGGCCTCGAACATGAGCATGTGGCCCCGGCCGGGGAGGACCTCCATCCGGCATCCGGGGATGGACTCGGCGATCTCCTCGTTGGTGTGCAGGAACGTCAGTTGATCGTGGGTGCCGGCGATCACGACGGCCGGGATGTCGATGGTGGCCAGTCCGGGGCGGAGGTCGAAGTCGGTAAGCATCCGGGCGGCGTCGGCTCGGGTGACCGGATCGGTCCCGAGGAAGTGGTCCCGGGTGACCTCGAGGTGGCGGCGCACCGGCTTGGTGCCGAACACGCGGAGCAAGCCGAGCAGGCCGTAGTCGGGCAGGCGCATGAACCGGTCCAGCGTGGGCAGGAAGCGGCTCATGTCGAACTCGATCTCGGGGAGGCGAGGGTCCTTGGGCGGGGCGGCGAGCGTGGCCACCAGTACCAGGCCCCGCAGACGTTCGTGGGCGAGCTCGTGCTGTTCGATGGCGAAGGCCATGGCGGCCAAGCCGCCCATCGAGTGCCCGGCGAGCACGGCGTCGCGCACGTCGAGGGTCTCCACCCAGCAGCGCAGATCGTCGGCCAGGGTCTCGGGGCGGTACGACGCGGTCCCGCGCTCGGAGTCGCCGTGGCCGCGCTGATCGATCGACACCACTCGGAAGCCGGCCTCGACGAGCCGGCGGGCGACCGGCGCCCAGAAGGCGTGGGTCTCGATCCAGCCGTGGACCAGCAGCACGGTCGGGCCCGATCCGCAGTCGAGGCCACGCAGCACCGCCCCGTCGGATGCCCGGACCTCGACGGGGGTCCCGTCGGGCATGGCGAGCGGCGGTCCGTCGCAGCGGTCGGGGTTCGTCGACCAGGAGGCGATGCGGTGATCGACCGCTCGCTTGGCGGCGAACCCTCCGGCGGCGAGGGCGGTGGCGGCGAGGACCAGGCGGCGGCGCATGGCGCACAGTGTGGTCGACCTCGGCGGTCGCGGTCAGATGTAGCGTCGCGGCATGGGTGTCCTCGACGATCTCGACTCGCTGCTCGCCGTGGACTGCCCCCGCTGCGGGCGATCGGTCGAGCAGCCGTTCTACGGTCCCTGCGAGCGATGCCTCGCCGAGCTCCGCAGCGCGTACCAGGCCGAGGCCACCGAGGTCGCCGAGGTGGCCTACGAACCCAAGATGAACGTCACGCCGAACGCGGTGGCACTGAAGGACGACTGATCGTCCTCAGGTGACGGCGGCTCCCGGCGATCCGAACCCGGCCAGCACGGCGTCGGACCCGGGCTGGTCGAGGCGCAGGACCTGCGCGCCGGCCGACGTGGTGAACGGCACCGTGGGCAGCGAGTTCGGGGCCGGATCGAGGCCCCGCATGCGGCGAAGCAGGTTCAGGGCGTCCCAGAAGCCGAGGTCGGAGTCGATCCGCATGCCGCCAGCCAAGGTGTCGGCCACGCGGGCGAGGGTGATCGGGTTCTTGGTGGCGCCGATCTTGTCCATCACCGCGGACAGGAACTGCTGCTGACGTTGCACGCGACCGAGGTCGCCGGTGCCCTCGGGCGAGTTCTTCCCGTCGATCACCTCGGTGTAGTAGCGGGACCGGACGAAGGCGAGGGCCTGCGTGCCCGAGAGCGTCTGCGGTCCCGCCTCGGTGACGGACAGCCCGGAGTGGGTGTCGAACGCCGGGTGCGGGAAGTCGATGGTGATCCCGCCGAGGGAGTCGACCATCGACGCGAAGCTGACGAAGTTGACCTCGAGGTAGTGGTGGACCGGGAGCTGGAGCTGGTCGCGGAGCGTGGCGATCAGACGGGACGGGCCGCCGTTGAAGGCCGAGTTGATCCGCGAGTGCTTCCCGGTCTCGCTGATGGTGACGAACAGGTCCCGGGGGACCGACAGCGTGCGGGCGCCCTGCGAGTCGATGCGCAGGATGAGGATGGTGTCGGAGCGCTGCGGGCCCCCGACGCTGTCGTCGCCGAGGATGGCGCCGGCGTTGGGATCGTTGGGGTCGACGCCCTCGCGGGTGTCGGAGCCGACGATGAGGTAGTTGGTGCCGTCACCCGACGCCAGCACGCTCGAGAGATCGATCCGTTCGATGCTGGCGAACTTGGCGTGGGCCCAGGCGAGGGTGCCCACGCCCAGCAGCAGGAGCACGACCAGCGTGCCGAGCACGGCTCGCCGTGACGGCACGACGCGCCGCCACCCCGGCGAGGGCGGCGGGGTGGGCGGCCGGGCCGGGGAGGGCCGGCGGTTGGCGGGGGAGGGACGGCGGCCGGCGGGCGGGGCGCTGGGGCGGGGCATGGGGGTCTCGGAGGAGGTGGGGGCGGGCACCACGACGCTGCGCGGCGCGGCCGGGAGCGACGGTTCGGCTCGCGGCGGAGTCGCCGTGGGGGTGACGACGTGAGGCGGGCGGCGCGGCGGCGGCGTCGACCGGCCGCCCTCGGGCGGTGCGGCGACCCGGACCCGGCGCTGATCGGTGGAGGTCATGCGTGCGAAAGGGTGAGAGAAGGAGCGGGGACCGCGCAGTCTGGCAGCAGTCGGCCGCCCAGGGTGGTCATCCCCGCCGGTGTGGTTTAGCCTGCGATCGTCGGTGCTGGATCGACGAGAAGTTGAGGATGATGTTCCGTCGTAGGTCCGCGAAGCGGCGAACCGAGCTGCTCGGCATGGAGGCCGCCGTTGGCCTGGCCCCGCCCCCGCGGATGCGCCGAGGGCAGACGGCGCTGGGCCTGTCGTGTCCCGCCTGCGGCACGGACGGCCGGATCGACATGGTCGACACCCCGGCGCAGAAGGCGCATCTCACCTGTCCCTCGTGCGCGTGCACCTGGGAGACCAGCCGGTCGGCCGTCCGGGCCTGAACCGCCCTCAGGCGCCGAGGAGCGCCGCCAGCTCGGCGTCGGCCGTCGCCACGGCGTCGCCCACGACCGTCACGGGCCCGCCGGCCCCGTCGCCGGTGGCCGGGTCGGCCCGGAACTCGTCCATGGCGTCGACCACCGGCGCCGTGAGGAACCGGCTGCGCTGGGCCATGCTGTGGGCGTCGTCGAAGCGGCCGCGATGGTGGTGGAAGCGGAGCGGGACGTGGACGTGGAGCCGGTCCCGGGCCCGGGTGGTCGCCACGTAGAGGAGCCGCCGCTCCTCTTCGATCTGCTCGTCGTCGCCCGTCGCCATGTCGGAGGGGATGGCGCCATCGGCGGCATGGAGGACGTGGACGATGTCCCACTCGCCGCCCTTGGCCGAGTGGATCGTCGACAGGGTGAGCACGTCGTCGTCGAGGTGTGGCGCTCCGGCCAGGTCGCTGGTGGATGCCGGTGGGTCGAGGGTCAGCTCGGTCAGGAACTGCTCGAGCGTGGCGACGCCGGCCGCCAGCTCGGCGAGGCGGGCCAGGTCGGCCCGCCTGGCGTCGCCGTCGCCGAAGCGATCGAGGTGCGGGTCGAGCCAACCGACGAGTCGGTCGATTCGGCCGCCGGCGTCGGTTGCGGCCGCGGCCGCCGCCACGACGTCGGCGAGGTCGGCGATGCCCGCGCCGGCCGGGCCGGGGACGACGCCGGCGTGCACCACCGACGAGAGGTCGCCGTCGGCGGCGTCGAGGGCGGACACGACCCGCCGGGCGATGCCGGGGCCGACGCCCTCGATGCGCTGGAGGATGCGGAACCAGGCCAGGTCGTCGCGCGGGTTGACCGTGACGCGGCACAGGGCGAGCAGGTCCTTGACGTGCGCTGCTTCGAGGAACGCGAGGCCCCCGTACTTCACGTACGGGATCCGGCGGACCGTGAGCTCGATCTCGAGCAGGTCGGCGTGGTGCGAGGTGCGGAACAGGACCGCCTGCTGGCGCAGCGCGACGCCGGCCTCGACGGCGGCCAGGAGCCGCTCGCACACGGCCCGTGCCTCGCCGTGCTCGTCGCCCGCCGTCACCAGCTCGGGCCGGTGCCCACCGGCCCTGACCGCCACCAGGTCCTTGTCGTGGCGCTCGGTGGCCTCGGCCCAGATCCGGTTGGTGACGGCGATGATCTCGGGCGTGGAGCGGTGGTTGCGGGTGAGCGTCACGACGTCGGCGCCGAAGCGGACGGGGAAGTCGAGGATGTTGCGGACGGTGCCGCCCCGGAAGCCGTAGATGGCCTGGGCGTCGTCGCCCACCGCGGTGACGGTGGCGCCGCCGGCCGCGAAAGCGGCGAGGATGTCGGCCTGGACGACGTTGGTGTCCTGGTACTCGTCGACGAGGACGTGGTCGAAGCGGCCGGCGACGGCAGGACCGGCGTCGGGGTGCTGGAGCAGCGCCCGCCACAGCGAGAGCAGGTCGTCGTAGTCCACGAGGTGGCGCGCCCGCTTGCGGGCCACGTACGACGCGAACACGGGGCGCATGTCGTCGATCTGGTCGGCGCACCACGGGTAGTGGCGCCGGACCACCTCGTCGAGCGGGGTGCGGGTGTTCACGACCCGGCTCAGCACCCCGTTGAGGACCTCCTTGCGGGCCCGGCGCCGTGACGGTGCTGCCTCCTCGGCGAGCTCGTCGCGCACGAGGGCGAGGAGCTCGGCGGCATCGGCCGGGTCGAGCAGCGTGAAGTCGGGGTCGATCCCCACCGAGCGTCCGTGACGGCGCAGCACCCGGTTTCCCACGGCGTGGAACGTCCCGGCCCACGCGCCGCGGAGGGCATCGTGGCCGACCCAGCGGTCGGAGCGGGCGACGAGCTCGGCCGCGGCCCGACGGCTGAACGTCAGCAGCATGATCCGCTCGGGCGGCACCCCGGACGCCACGAGATGGGCGAGCCGGGCCGACAGCGTGGTGGTCTTGCCGGTGCCGGCGCCGGCCACCACGAGCAGGTGGCCGCCGGCGTGTTCGACGGCGGCGCGCTGCTCGCTGGTCAGGTCGGGGAGCGGCGACGCCGTGTCATCGTCGAACGTGTCATGGCCGAACCGCTCATGGCCGAACCGCTCATGGCCGAACCGGTGATCGTCGAACATGCGTTCCCACGGTACCCGAACAACTGTTCGCTGTCAGGCACCACCGGGGACGGCGGTCAGGAGGCGGGATCGAGGTCGAGCGACGCCGAGTTCATGCAGTACCGGTCGCCGGTGGGTGCGGGACCGTCCGGGAAGACATGGCCGAGGTGGGCGTCGCATCGGGCGCAACGAGCCTCGGTGCGGACCATGCCCAGCGACCGGTCGGTCTCGAGCTTCACGCGGTCCTCGGCGATCGGCTTCCAGAACGACGGCCACCCGGAACCGGACTCGTACTTGGTGTCCGATTCGAACAGCTCGAGGCCGCACACCACGCACGTGTAGGTGCCGGCGGTCTTCTCGTCCCAGTACACGCCGGTGAAGGCTCGCTCGGTGCCGGCGCGTTGGGTGACCTCGTACTGCTCGGGCGTCAGACGGGCGCGCAGGTCGGCATCGTCGGGACGCTGGAAGTCGGTGCTGGTGGAGTCGGTGTCAGCCATGCGCGCCAGTGTGCCGTGCCCTGGCACGGGCTGCACCGCCACGCCGTCCATCCTGAGCGCTTTGGGAGGTTCGGGCATACTGACCCGTTGATGGACATCGACGACGCCACCCGCTTCCGACGCATCATCGAGGCGCAGTCGGCGCTGGCGACGAACTCCGAGTCCCCGCCCGGGGCGGTGATGACCCTGGCCACCGACAGCGCAGGCGCCCTCACCGGCGCCGAGCAGGCGGTCATCGAACTGGCCGAGGGAGACGAGATGGTCTACGCCGCCATCTCCGGAGGCGACGCCTCGAACCTGGGGCTGCGTCTCTCGCTCCACGCCAGCCTGTCGGGGTTGTGCGTGCGGACGGCCACCGTGTTGATCTGCGACGACGCCGAGACCGACGACCGAGTCGACACGGAGGCGTGCCGGCGGATCGGCATCCGGTCGATGGTCGTGGCGCCGCTGCGGCGGGGCACCGGTGCGCTCGGCGTCCTCAAGGTCATGTCGGCCGCTCCGCATGCCTTCGACGAGCGCGACGTCGAGACCCTGGCGCTGTTCGCCGATGCGGTCTCGGGGGCGATCGGCGCCGCGCTCGACCGTGAGCGCATGCGCGAGCACGCCATGCACGATCCGCTCACCGGACTGGCCAACCGGGTGGACCTCACCGACCGCATCGAGGCGGCCCTGGCCCGTTCCGAGCGTCGGAAGCAGATGGTGTGCGTGCTCTACCTCGACCTCGACGGCTTCAAGCCGATCAACGACCGGCACGGGCACGCCGCCGGCGACGAGGTCCTCCGGATCGTCGCCGAGCGGTTGACGTTCCACGCCCGGGCCAGCGACATCGTGGCCCGGCTCGGCGGCGACGAGTTCGTGGTCGTGGCCGAGTTCATGGACTCGACCGACGTCGAGCCCCTCGTGTCCCGCATCCGCCACGCCGTGGCGGAGCCGATCGACCTGGCCGGCGACGTCGTGTCGGTCGGCGTCAGCATCGGTGTGGCCACCGCGTTGGCCCGCGAGGCGGTGGACTCGCTCCTGGCCCGGGCCGACGCCGCCATGTACGCGGTCAAGCGCTCCAACGCGGCCTGAGCTGATCCCGATCGCCCGAAAACGCGGTCCTGGGCCCCGGATCTCGCGCCGTGGCGCGTGATTCGGGGCCCAGAACGGGATGGCGTGCGTGGAGCTGGTGGGTGCCGGCTACACGAAGGCGCTGGCGAAGACCAGGGACACGATGGTCATGACCTTGATCAGGATGTTCATGGCCGGACCGGAGGTGTCCTTGAACGGATCGCCGACGGTGTCGCCGACGACGGCCGCCTTGTGGGGCTCGGAGCCCTTGCCGCCGTGGGCGCCGGCCTCGATGTACTTCTTGGCGTTGTCCCAGGCGCCGCCGGCGTTGGCCATGAAGATGGCCAGGCAGAAGCCGGTGACGAGGGCCCCGGCGAGGAAGCCGCCCAGGGTGTCGACGTCGATGAAGCCGAGGACCAGGGGCACGACCACGGCGAGCGCGCCGGGGATGATCATCTCCTTGAGCGAGGCCTTGGTGGAGATGGCCACGCAGCGGGCGGAGTCGGGGCGCACACCCTCCTTGCCTTCGCGTAGGCCCGGGATCTCCCGGAACTGGCGGCGCACCTCCTCGATCATCTGGTTGGCGGCCCGGCCCACCGCATCGATGGTGAGGGCGGCGAACAGGAACGGCAGCATGGCGCCGAGGAACAGGCCGATGAAGACGTCGACGTGGCCGACGTTGAGGTCGAGGCCGCCCTTGGCCACGAAGCTCGACCCGGTGCCGGCGGCCTGCACGAGGGCGACCTGGAAGCTCTTGAACAGCGCCAGGGCGGTCAGCGCCGCCGAACCGACGGCGAAGCCCTTGGCCACGGCGGCCGTGGTGTTGCCCAAGCTGTCGAGGGCGTCGGTGACCTCGCGGACGTGGGGGTCCAGTTCGGCCATCTCGGCGATGCCGCCGGCGTTGTCGGCGATGGGTCCGTAGGCGTCGACCGACACCACCACGCCGGTGGTGGCCAGCATGCCGATGGCGGCCACGGCGATGCCGTAGATGCCGAGGCCGTCGCCGGCCCACTCGCCACCCCAGTAGGCGACGAGGATGCCGGCGCCGATGAGGATCACCGATGCCGCCACCGACGTCATGCCGGCGGAGATGCCGCCCAGGATGGTGGTGGCAGGACCGGTCTCGGACGCCTTGGCGATCTTCTTCACCGGTCCGTACTGATCGGAGGTCCACAGCTCGGCCACCTTGCCGATGAAGTAACCGACCACCAGGCCGCCGATGACGGAGAGGGGGAGGCCCCAGGCGTTGTCGAAGGCGTCCCCGTTGAACATGGCGAGGCCGAGGAAGAAGACCCCGACGATGGTGATGCCCATGGCGACGTTGGTGCCCATGTGCAGGGCCCGGGCCAGGGCGTGGGCGTCGGTGGAATCGCCGGACTTGACGAAGAACGAGCCGATGATCGAGCCGATCATGCCGATGAGGGCCACACCGAACGGGAACAGCAGCAGCTTCAGGGTCGGGTCGATCGCCAGCAACGCCCCGGTGTCCTCGACGCTGTTGGCCGACGCCGAGAACGCGGTGAAGGCCACGAGGGCGATGGGCGCCACGATCGAGCCGGCGTAGGACTCGAACAGGTCGGCGCCCATGCCGGCGACGTCGCCCACGTTGTCGCCCACGTTGTCGGCGATGGTGGCCGGGTTGCGGGGGTCGTCCTCGGGGATGCCGGCCTCGACCTTGCCGACGAGGTCGGCGCCGACGTCGGCGGCCTTGGTGTAGATGCCGCCGCCGACACGGGAGAACAGCGCGATCGACGATGCGCCGAGCCCGAAGGCGGTGAGGATCTCGAAGCCCTTGTCGAGCTCGAGGATCTGGATGAAGACGATGTAGACGATCGTGAGGCCGGTGAGCGCCAAGCCGGCGACCGAGAAGCCCATGACGGCGCCGCCCCGGAAGGCGAGCGGCAGGGCCTTGCCGGCGCCACCGGTCTGGGCGGCGGCGGCGGTGCGGGCGTTGGCCATGGTGGCCACCGTCATGCCGACGTAGCCGGCGCCGGCGGACAACGCGGCGCCGAAGATGTAGGTCAGGGCACCGAGGGGGGTCACCAGGACGCCGACGAGGACGGCCATGACCGCCACGAAGACGGCCACGTAGGTGTACTCCTGCTTGATGAAGGCCCGAGCGCCGAGGGCGATCTCCTCCATCAGCTCGACCATCCGGGGCGTACCCGGATCCTCCTTCTTGACCAGGCCGAAGTAGAAGAACGCAAGGCCGAGACCGGCCAGCGCACTCACCAGGGCGAGGTAGGGGATGGCTTCCACTGGGATTGTCTCCTGTCGTGGGTGGCTAGGGAACGGGATCAGGTGGCCGAGGAGGCCGAGGATTCGCTGGCTTGGCGTTGGACGAACACCTGGTTCGCCACGGTGGCGCCGAGGGTCCGCACGATGGCGCCGTCGGGGCTGTCGACGGTGAGCACGAGGGGGCCGTCGAAGGGGTGCTTCTCGCGCACCTCGACGCGGGCGCCCGGCCGGACGCCGAGCTGGTCGAGGAAGGCCACGACGTCCGGGTCGGTGGACCCGGGCACGGCGACGGTGGCGACGTCGCCGGGTTCGAGGGCGTAGAGCGGGGGCAGCGCGGCGATCTCACCGACCTCGGGTTCGGGGATCGGGAAGCCGTGGGGGCAGGTCGACGGCCGGTGGAGGGCGACGAAGAGGCGGTCCTCCACCTCCTGCGGGAGCTCGTGTTCGAAACCGGCGGCCAGGCGATCGGCCTCGTTCCAGGCGTAGCCCAACATGTCGGCGAGGAAGCGTTCGACGATGCGGTGCCGGCGGATCGAGGCCACGGCGAGGCGGCTGCCGACCTCGGTCAGCTCGACTCCTCGGTACGGCTTGTGGTCGACCAGGCCGCGATCGGCCAGCCGCTTCACCGCGGTGGTGACCGTGGACGGCGACAGCCCCAGACGATCGGCGAGCTCGCCCGTGTGGGCTTCCACGGGTCGTTCGCCCGTCGGGGTGGAGCTCTGGGAGAGGCGGTAGATCGCCTTCAGCAACTCGCGCTCGGATTTGGAGATGGCGTCCATGGCTGGCGTCCCACGAGGCCCGGGCCGGCGGCGGCAGTCGATCGGGAGCGTCGGGACCGTAGGTTTCGGTCCCCGAAATGTCAACTTCGTCGTGACATCACTCTGACCGATCGCCCGGCCCTCGTCGCGGATCCGGCGCGGATGCGGCCGAGGCCCGGACCCCGGCCGATCAGCTGGCGTCTCGATCGGCCGGGATGTACTGGGCCAGCTGTTCGAGCACGCCCGAGGCATCGAGCGATTCGGCGCGGTCGAGGGCCTCGAGGGTGCAGAAGGCCTCGCACGTGGCGTCGTGGGCCCGCCACTGCAACGACACCACGAACGACGCATGGGTCCCGTCGTGGAGGTGGAGGATGGCCTCGAAGATGGCCGAGCTGCGGTCGATGTAGGAGATCTCTCCCAGGGCGTGGGTGGCCTCCACCAGCCGGCGGAACGACTCCTCGGGCGTGCTGGACAGAACGAGGGTGTCGGCGTCGAGCAGGCGGACGTCGGTTGCGATCTGCGAGCTGATGGTGGGTCGTGGGCGGCGGCCGGGGCCCCGGGCCGGGCCGGCCGAGGTGACCGGCGCATCGTCGGCGGCGAGGCGGCCCTCGCGTCGGGCGATGGCGAGGGTGCGGTAGGCGTCGTTGGCCCGGACGGTCCGGTCGATGCCACTGGCTCCGGCGACGTCCGGGTGTGTGGTGCGCACCACGGCGCGGTAGGCGCTGCGGACGGCGTTCCAGTCGTCCGAGGCCGATACTCCGAGGACCGCGCGTGCCGTGGCGAGGTCCACTGCGGTCAGCCCCGGAGGAAGGCGGCCATCGCCGCTCGGTACCAGCTGGGATCGTCGGCCCCGCACAGCTCGCGCGCCGAGTGCATGGCCAGCTGCGCGATGCCGACGTCGACCGTCGCCACGCCGAGGCGGGCCGCCGTGACGGGGCCGATGGTGGACCCGCAGGGCAGGTCGGTGCGACCGACGAAGCGCTGCGTGGGCACGCCGGCGTCGGCACAGGCCTGGAGGAACACCGCGACCGACTCGGCGTCGCTGGCGTAGCGCTGGTTGGCGTTGACCTTGACCACCGGGCCGGCGTTCAGCGTGACGTGGTGCTCGGGCTCGTGGCGGTCGGCGTAGTTGGGGTGGGTGGCGTGGGCCATGTCGGCCGAGAGGCACACGGACCGGGCGAGGGCGCCGAGCAGCTCGCTGCGGCCGCCGCCGGCTGCGACGACGATGCGCTCGAGGACGCCGGCGAGCAGGGCGGAATCGGCGCCCGTGGAGGAGGTCGAGCCGACCTCCTCGTGGTCGTACAGGCACACCACGGGGACCACCGTCGGGTCGTCGTCGCCGTCGAGAGCCTCGCCCAGCGCGGCGATGGCGGTGAACGACGAGCAGAGGTTGTCGAGGCGCGGGGCGCTCACGAACACGCCGTCCCGACCGGTGCGCCGCGACGGCGTGAGGTCGTGCACCATGGCGTCCCACGACAGCACGGCGTCCGGGTCGACGCCGCAGGCCGCGGCGACGGTGTCGACGAACGTGTCGGCGTCGCCGGTGTCGGTGTCGAGGTCCCACACCGGCGCCATGTGCGTTTGGGCGTTGAGGTTCAGACCCTTGTCGTTGATCTCGCGGTCGAGGTGGATGGCGAGCTGGGGGACCCGCAGGATCGGTTCGTCGATGCGGAACAGGTGGGCGGTGGGTCCGCGGTCGCCTCGCGTCATGACCCGGCCCGACAGCCCGAGATCGCGGTCGAGCCAC
The DNA here is from genome assembly GCA_963811245.1 of uncultured Acidimicrobiaceae bacterium. GTDB lineage: Bacteria > Actinomycetota > Acidimicrobiia > Acidimicrobiales > Salinilacustritrichaceae > Salinilacustrithrix. The sequence goes on along the minus strand of CAWEQL010000011.1, from coordinate 214,641 downwards.
GAGTTCAGCAGGGCACCTCCGTACACCTCGACCCCGAGCTGGCGGAAGTGGGCGGTGACGTGGTCGGGGCGGGGCTTGATGCGCAGGTTGGGGCTGTCGGTGTGGGCGCCGATGATCCGGAAGGCCGTCGGCACCCGGTCGGGTTGGTACCACGCCACCAACGACCCGGCGCGCTGTACGGCGCGTGGTCCCGTGCCGTCGACGGCGTCGCCCAGTTGCTGGGTCCGGACACCGTGCTCGGCCAGGATGCTCGCGGCGGTGTCCACGGCGTGGAACGGCGACGGCGACCGGTCGATCCAGGCGCAGAGCTCGTCGGCCACGGAGCGGTCGGGTTCCATGGACGTGATCTACCACGCCGCATTGGGTGGCACCCGCACGGCTGCAACAGGATGGGAGCGTGCCGCCACCGGGTCCGAACCCCACGACCGTGGTGGTCATCCACCGGAACCGGGTGGATCGGTTGGCGGCGACGGTGGCGGCCTTGGCCGCCCAGACGGTCCCCGTCCGGCTCCTGCTGGTCGACTCGGGATCGACACCGGAACAGCACCGGGCCGCCGTGGCGCTGCTCCCGGCCGGTTCCGACGTGGTGCAGATGGGCCGCAACGGTGGGTTCGGGCCCTCGGCCAACGCGGGGTGGCGAAGGTTCCTCGCCGACCACGACGGCGACTGGGTGGGTGTGTGCCCACACGACGCCCTGCCCGCCCCCGACGCCGTCGAACGGATCCTCGCCGCCGTGGCGATCCGACCCCGGGCCGGGTTGGCCTGCGGCGATTTCGGCGACGGCACCACGCCGGTCGTCGATCCGTACTTCGGTGGCATCCAGGTCCCCGCCACGACGGCGGCGGGATGGGATCCTGCCGGGTATCCCCACGGGACGCTCCTGTTCGCCCGCCGGGACTTCCTCGAGGACGTCGGCCTCTTCGACGAGCGCTACTTCGCCTACTGCGAGGAGGCGGACCTGGGGCTCCGGGCCCACGCCGCCGGCTGGGAGGTGGGCCTCGTCCGGGGTGCGATGGTGCACAACCCCGACATGAGCACCGCGTCGCCGGCGGTCGACTACCTCATGGTCCGCAACACGCTGCTGCTGGTGCGCGAGCACTCGGGCCGGTACAAAGCGACCATCCGGTTCCTCATGGCGTGCTCGCAGCTCATCACCGAACGCGGCCGCAACCCGTACCACGACACGCGTGCCCGGGTCCTCGCCCTCGGGGACTTCCTGCGGCACCGCACCGGACCCCCGCCGGCGACGCTTCAGGGCGTACCCGGGGCAGGCTGAGCCGCATGGACGCCGAGGAGGTCATCGCCCACCTGGGACTCGCGCCGCACCCCGAAGGCGGTCACTACCGGGAGGAGTGGCGCGACGTGCCGCCGGACGGGAGGCGGGGCGTCGGGTCCTCGATCCTGTTCCTCCTCGCCGCCGGTGAGCGCTCGCACTGGCACCGGGTCGATGCCGACGAGCACTGGTTCTTCCACGCCGGTGCACCGCTGGTGCTGCACCGTTCGCCCGACGACACCACCGCACCCACGACGGCCGTGCTCGGCGTGCACCTGGCCGCCGGCGAGCACCCGCAGCTGCGCGTGCCGACCGACTGGTGGCAGTCCGCCGAGTCCACCGGCGCGTGGACCCTGGTCTCGTGCACGGTGTCGCCGGCGTTCAGTTTCGACGGATTCGTCCTGGCTCCACCGGACTTCACGCCCGGCTGATCAGAAGTGGCCGGCCTCGGCCGCCGCCACCACAGGGCGGACCCGCAGCAGGTACCAGCCCGAGATGACCAGGCCGCCGACGACCGAGAACACGCCGAGCATGATCAACGCCAGCCAGAGCACCTGACGGCGCTCGGCGAGCGCCCAGGCCCAGCGGGGGCGGCGGGCCACGTCGAGGAGCGCCCACAGCGACACGCCGAGCGGGATGGCGGCGAGGCAGGCGAGCACCAGTGCCCACAGGACCGAGCCGGCGCTGAAGTCGACCGGGTCCGGCGCCGGCGCCCCGGCGACCCCAGCCCCGAGGGAGGCAGCCAGGAGGGAGGCGGTCAGCACCCCGGCAGTATGGTCGCCGCTCATGACGAGGCTGACCCAGGGGAACCGCTCGGTGGCCGGACGGGTGGCCGTGATCACCGGGGCCGCCAGCGGCATGGGGCGGGCCACGGCCCACCTCTTCGCCGACGAGGGCGCGGCCGTGGCTGTGCTCGACCGCACCGCCGACGGTGTCGCCACCGTCGTCGACGAGATCACCGATGCGGGTGGCACCGCCGCCGGGTGGGTGGTCGACGTGACCGAGGCCGATGAGGTCCGGTCGGCGGTGGCGGAGATCGTCGAGCGCCTCGGCCCGCCCGACATCGTGGTGAACAACGCCGGCGTGTCGTTGCCCGCGCCGATCGACGGACCGGACTTCGACGAGCAGTGGGCCGCCACGCTGGCGGTCAACCTGACGGCGCACACCACGATGATCCGGGCCTGCCTGCCCCATCTGCGCCGCCACGGCGAGGGGCGCATCGTGAACATCGCCTCCACCGAGGGCATCGGGGGCTCGGCCTACATCAGCCCCTACACGGCATCGAAGCACGGCGTGATCGGGCTGTCCCGGTCGCTGGCGGTCGAGCTGGGCCCGATCGGCGTGACCGTCAACGTGGTGTGCCCCGGCCCGATCCACACCGGGATGACCGCCGGCATCGACGAGGCGGCAAAGACCACGTTCGCCCACCGCAACGTGCCGCTGCGTCGCTACGGCCAGCCCGAGGAGGTGGCACACGCCACCTTGTCGCTGGCGCTGCCCGCCATGTCGTACTGCACCGGCGCCGTCCTGGTCGTCGACGGCGGGTTCACGACCAAGAACAACTGATCGGGACCCGGATCCGGCTCCGATTCCCACCTTCGTGCCAGGAGTGGGAATGGGCCGACCTCGGTAGCGTTGTAAGCCTGTAATCGCCCTCCAACCCGGGTGGGCGAGGCTCTGCTCCCGAGGAGTCCCCGTGGCTGAACCGTCCACCGACACGACCGTCCGCACCCTTCCCGTCCTTCCCCTCACCACCGGCGCCGTCCTGCCCCAGATGGTGGTGACCATCGCCCTCGAGACCGACGAGGCGCGTGCCGCCGCCGATGCCCTGCCTGCCGAGGGCAGCGCCGACGCCGCCGAGCTGCTGCTCGTGCCCCGCGTCGGCGACCGCTACAGCCGGGTCGGGGTGCTCGCCACCGTGGAGTCCCGCGGCGAGCTGCCCGGCGCCATCCCCGCCCTGATCGTCCGGGCCACCGGCCGGGCCCGGGTCGGCGTCGGTGTCGTCGGCACCGGCCGGGCCCTGCTGGTCGAGGCCGAACCCATCGACGGAACCGGCCCCGACCGCACGGGCCGAAGAGCTCGGCGTCGACCTGCGGGCGGCCACCGCCGCCCTGTTCGAACAGATCGGTGGCCGTCGTCTCACCGCCGTGCTCGACGGCGTCGAGGGACCCTCGGCGCTGGCCGACCTCGCCGGTTGGTGGCCGGATCTCAGCCTCGAGCGCAAGGTCGACCTGCTCGAGACCGTCGACGTCGAAGCCCGCGTCGAGCTGGTGCTCGGCTGGGTCAAGGACGCGCTCGCCGAAGCGGAGGTCGCCTCGACCATCTCCCGCGAGGTGAACGAGGGGATGGAGGAACGCCAGCGTGAGTTCCTGCTGCGCCAGCAGCTCGCGGCCATCCGCAAGGAGCTCGGCGAAGGCGACGAGGAGGAGGACCTGGCCGCGCAGTTCCGGGCCACGGTCGCCGAGTTGCACCTGACCGACGAGACCCGCGCCCACATCGAGCGCGAGATCGACCGGCTCGAACGGATGAGCCCGCAGAACGCCGAGTACGGCTGGGTCCGCACCTGGCTGGAGACCGTCACCGAGCTGCCGTGGGGCACCGTCACCGACGACGACCTCGACCTCGCCGCGGCGCGCGACCGTCCTCGACGCCGACCACACCGGCCTCGACGACGTCAAGGACCGCATCGTCGAGTTCCTCGCCGTGCGCAAGCTGCGGGTCGACCGAGCGAACCCTTCGGGTTCGTTGACGGATGCTCCGCAGTCGTCGGTGCGGACCCGCCGGGGCGAGGGCGCCATCGTCAGCCTCGTCGGACCGCCCGGCGTCGGCAAGACGTCGCTCGGCGAGTCGATCGCACGGGCACTCGGGCCGCCGGTTCGTCGCGCGTCGCCCTCGGCGGCGTGCGCGACGAGGCCGAGATCCGGGGCCACCGCCGGACCTACGTCGGCGCCCAGCCCGGCCGGTTGGTGCGGGCCATCAGCGAGGCCGGCTCCATGAACCCGGTCGTGCTGCTCGACGAGATCGACAAGGTCGGCAGCGACTGGCGGGGCGATCCCAGCTCGGCGCTGCTCGAGGTGCTGGACCCAGCGCAGAACCACACGTTCCGCGACCACTACCTCGAGGTCGACCTCGACCTCTCCGACGTGCTGTTCATCGCCACGGCGAACGTGGCCGACACCATCCCCGGGCCCCTGCTCGACCGGATGGAGCTCATCCGCATCGACGGCTACACCGAGGACGAGAAGGTCGCCATCGCGCGCGACCACCTCGTCGCCCGCCAGCGCGAGCGCAACGCCCTCCGCGACGACGAGGTCGTCATCACCGACGATGCCCTCCGGGCCGTCGTCAACGGCTACACCCGGGAAGCCGGGGTCCGCGGTCTCGAACGCCAGATCGGCACGCTGCTGCGCAAGGCGGCGACCCGCATCGCTGGTGGCGCGGACGGGCCGATCACCGTCGGGCCCGACGGCCTGCGCGAGCTGCTCGGCCGGGCCCGCTTCGAAGACGACCATGCCGACCGCACCGGGGTTCCCGGCGTCGCCACCGGCCTGGCCGTGACCGGCGCCGGCGGCGACGTGCTCTACGTGGAGTCGACGTCGATGGAGGGAGAGCCGGGTCTGCACCTCACCGGTCAGCTCGGCGACGTGATGAAGGAGTCGGGCAGCATCGCCCTGTCGTACCTGCGGGCCAACCGTGAGGCGCTGGGACTCGACGCCGAGGCGCTCACGCGACGCTTCCACGTGCACTTCCCCGCCGGGGCCATCCCGAAGGACGGCCCGAGCGCCGGCGTCACGATGACCACCGCGTTGGCCAGCCTGCTGACCGGGCGTCCGGTCCGCTCCGACCTGGCCATGACCGGCGAGGTCACGCTGTCCGGACGGGTCCTGCCGATCGGCGGGGTCAAGCAGAAGGTGCTCGCCGCCCACCGGATGGGCATCGCCCACGTCGTCCTGCCGGCCCGCAACGGCCCGGATCTCGACGACGTGCCCGCCGCGGTCCTCGCCGAAGTCGAGGTGCACCTCGTCAGCGACGTCCGGGAGGTCCTCGACCTCGCGCTCGAGTCGGAACCGGTCCCGGCTGGGGTGGGCTGACCCCGGGCTGACACTGGGCTGCCATGGAGCCACCCGGCGGACCTAGCGTCCGCCGGGTGAACTCCACCCAGACCATCCGCGTCGGCTTCCTCGGAGCGGGCCTGATCGCCACCTTCCACTCCAAGATGCTGCGGGCCAGCGGGGTCGACCACGACCGGGGTGGCGTGTTCGACCCCGACCCGGCGCGGCGCCGAGGACTTCGTCGCCCGGGCCGGTGGCTTCGTGGCCGCCTCGGAGGACGAGGTCATCGAGTCCTGCGACGCCGTCTACGTGTGCACGTGGACGTCGGAACACCCCCGGCTGGTGGCGAAGGCCGCTGCCGCGGGGCGGGCCGTCTTCGTCGAGAAGCCGCTCGGCGTCGATCTCGATGCCTCCCGCCGGATCGTCGACACGCTCGACGCCGCCGGCGTCGTGCACCAGGTCGGCCTCGTGCTGCGGTACTCACCGGCGTTCGCCCTGCTCGAGTCGCTGCTGGAGGAGTCCGACCGGAACGGGCGCGTCATGTCGGTGCTGTTCCGTGACGACCAGTACCTGCCGACCGGCGGGATGTACCACTCGACGTGGCGGGGCGACGCGGCCAAGGCGGGCCGGGGCGTGTTGCTCGAACACTCGATCCACGACGTCGACCTGCTCGACCGGCTCTTCGGTCCGGTGACGGCGGTGAGCGGCCGGAGCCGGTCGTTCCACAGCATCGACGGCATCGAGGACCTCGTGGTGGCGACCTTCGATCTGGCCGACGGCGGAGTCGGATCGCTGACCACCGTGTGGCACGACCTTCACGCTCGGCCCAGCCTGCGGTACCTGGAGGTGCACTGCGAGACCGCGCACTTCGAGGTCGAGGAGGACTGGTTCGGCCCGGTGCGCTGGACCCGTGAGGGCGAGCAGGTCGAGGTGGCCGGCGACGACCTGCTGGCCCTGTGCGCCGAGCGAGGCATCGAGCTGCACAACCCGGACGGTGCGTTCCTCCGGGCCGTGACCGACGGGCGCCCCACGATGCCGAGCGCGGCCACGGCGCTGCGTGCGCACGAGATCGTGGCGGCGGTCTACGGATCAGCCGATGCCGGTGGCACCACCGCGACGCTCTGACCGATCGGCGCAACGCGTCCGGGAAACGAACGGGGCCGGGGCGCTGCGGCCCCGGCCCCGTTCCTGCGATCTGCGTTCGTCCGGTTCAGACGACCCGGACGTTCTGGGCCTCGTCGCCCTTGCGACCGGGACCGACGTCGAACTCGACGTTCTGGCCCTCTTCGAGGGTCTTGAAACCGGATCCCTCGATGTTCGAGAAGTGCACGAACACATCGTCGCCGTCGGGACGGGAGATGAAGCCGTATCCCTTCTCGTTGTTGAAGAACTTGACCGTACCGGTCGCCATTGCCTGCTCCTGTTGCTCGGGCCGCCACGTGGTGCGACGCCCCCTGTATCCGTTGGTGCGCAACACGGTAGGCCGCGATTCGCCGCCGCCGCACGGATCTCGGACGGTCGCGTCAGGTTGCGTTCATGCGCCGTCGAACAGGCCGGTGAGCCCGCTCGGCCGGTGCTCGCCGATGGCGAGCTGCTCGAGCACGCCGACCCCCGTTCGCGCCCCGCCGGCCCGGTGGTGCGTGGCCCGGACGAGCTGCTGGACGTGGGTGTGCTGGGGGGCGGCAGGATCGAGATCAGCGAGGCGCCACTCGTCGCTGGCATCGGCTGCCTCGCCCTTCCAGACGCCGTGGGACCACTCGGGGTGGAAGTAGCCGATGCCCAGCATCTGGAACGTGAGCAGCGGCTCCAGCTCGATGAGCTCCGGCTCGGCGTTCCACGGCGTGAACGTCAACGTCGCCGCCGCCGACCGTCGCGTGCCCGGTGCCCAGTCGATCGACCAGTCGACCGATCGCATGGGCTGTGCCGACACGTCGAGGCCGCCCGTATCGAGCACCGGGTCGCCGGCTCCGACGAGGGGGGCGACGTAGCCCGCCTGGTGCCACCGGGCGCCGTCGGCCGTCTCGTTCAGGTCGAAATGGGTCGCACCGTCGTCGAAGTTGAGCGGCGCCCACAGCCAGAAGAACTGCGGGGCGTCGGTGCCCGGTGCGCCGGCCTCGGGTTCGCCGACCCCCCGAACCCCCCAGGAGCGGTCGCGGGTACCCAGATGGGTCTCGCGGCGACACGGTGATCTCGCCGTCGCCGGTGACGACGGTGCCCTCCCACGTCCCGAACTGCGTCAGGCGCGTGTAGTCCATCACCACCCGGTTGCCGCTGTGGCGGAGGAAGTGATCCTCCTCGATGGCCACCGTCCGCGACCGCCACCGCAGGTCGCACCCGATGCCGTGCACGGAGTCGTCGACCACGAGCCGCATGGTCCGCAGCGGCTCGTCGATCTCGATGCGCACGGGTCCGCAGCTGGTGTCGCGGCGGTCCACCGGGATCCGCCCGGACGCGTGCACGTTGCGCTGCATCCCGTCGGTCACGACGCTGAAGGCGGCGTCGATCACCGACCGGTTGGGGTACAAGCCCATGGCAGCGGCGAAGAAGACCTCGCCGTCACGGTCGTAGCCGTTGAAGAAGTAGCGGTCGTAGTGGTTCCGGTCGCCCGAGGCGGGTTGGACGATGGGAGCGCTCGTCTGGTGGATCGGGTAGTCGTCCATCGGGTTCAGCACGGCGGCGAGTCTGGCATCGGCTGGTGATACTGGGTGCCATGTCCCCTGACGCCGACACGACCGTCGACCTGCTGACCGGCCTGGCGACCACCCGTGCCATCCGCCGGTACCGGGACGAACCCATACCCGACGACGATCTCGCCGCCATCCTGTGGCACGCCACGCGGGCGCCGTCGGGGAGCAACCGCCAGCCGTTCCGGTTCCTCGTGCTGCGCGACGGACCTCGCGCCACGAAGGCCAAGGCCGTCCTCGGCGAGAGCTTCCGGGCGATGTGGGCCCGCAAGCGGGCCGCCGACGGCTATGACCGCGGGGACGACAGTGACACCCCGAAGTCACGGATGGCGGCGACCATGCAGCACTTCGTCGACCACTTCGAGCGGACGCCCGTCGTGGTGCTGGCGTGCCTGCGCCGGTACCGGGACCCGCACCCGACCGAGGGGGCGTCGGTGTACCCGGCGTGCCAGAACCTCCTCTTGGCCGCCCGCGCCCTCGGCTACGGCGGGGTCCTCACCATGTGGCACGTGGCCGTGGAGGCCGAACTCCGCGACCTGCTCGACATCCCCCACGACGTGGCGATCGCCGCCACCATCCCGCTCGGGCGGCCCGAGGGCCACCACGGTCCCGTCCGTCGTCGCCCTGTCGGCGAGCTGGTGTTCGACGATGCCTGGTCCTCGCCGGCACCGTGGGCGCAGGATCCCCCCGGCACACGATTCACGGCGGCCGGGCCACCGCGATCCTGATGGGGGAACCCGGACCCGTCAGGCGTCGGTGCGGCGGAGGAAGTCGAGCGCGGCGTCGATGAAGGCGAACGACTTCGGGGTCTTGGCGTGGTCGGTGCGGGGGAGCTCGACGTAGGTGGCGTCGGGGAGGGCGGCGACCAGGGGATCGGCCGGTCCGGCGAAGTCGGCGTCGCCCAGCACCACGAGCACCGGGCACGTGACGGCGGCGAGCTCGGACTCGGTGACGCCGCCACCGCCGTTGGCCATGCACGCCGCCAGGGCGGCGCGGTCGTTGCCGGGCAGCTCGGCCAGCCCGGCGAAGTAGCGCAGGCCCGGGTTGCCGCCGTCGTCGCCGGTGCGGACGGCCTCGACGATGGCCGAGTGGTCGGTGGAACGGAACAGGTTGGCGCCCACGCCCGAGACGACGAGGGAACGGAACCGATGGGGTTCGGCCGCCGCCACCTTCAGCAACGTCTTGGCTCCGAGGGAGAACCCGATGGCGTCGACCGGACCGTCGTCGGGCAGGGCGTCCCGCACCCGGGCCCCGAGGTCGTCGTAGGCCGCCGGGTCCGTCGGCTTGGGAGCATCCCCGTGGCCGAGGAGGTCGACCCCGATGACCTGGCGCCCCTCGTCGGCGAGCAGGTCGACCCACCCGTTGGCCACCCACGTCAGGGCGAACGACGTGCCGAATCCGTGGACGAGCATCACCGGGGGAGTCATGGCGGGAGAGTCTGGCCGATCAGTCGAGATGGCTGCCGCGACGCCAGACGGCGTGGATGACGGCATCGAGGACGAGCAGGAGCACGGCGCCGATGGCGACGACGTGGAGCCGCGCCGTCTCGCCGGGCCATCCGAGGTCGGCGGACGGGAGGTGCCGTCGACCCTGGAGCAACACGACATAACCGCCGACGGCAGCGAGCAGGACGGCGGGGAGGACGGTCAGCAGCGGCCGCCAGCCCTCGCGTCGGGTGGCGAAGCCGCCGACCACGGCGAGGGCCACTGCGATGAGCGGGTTGGCGAGGGCGAGGCCGAGGACACCGCCGATGGCGCCGACGACCACGGCCTCACGGCGGCCCGGCAGCGCTCCCTCGTAGGTGAGGGCACGGATCCGACGCAGCGGCTCCTGCCGGGGGATCTCCGCCGGCCGTGACCGACCGGTCGAGAACAAGGCAAGGAGCACGGCGCCGATCACGCCGACGATGGACACGAGGAACGCCACGTCGACGCGGTTCTGGGGGACGAAGCGCAGGCTGAGGTCGAAGTCGCGGGCGGCGGGATCGACGAGGTAGCCGTTGGCGTAGCCGTTGACCAGCTGGGGACCGTCGGCGTCGGCGGCGTCGTCGGACACGAGTTGCCACCCCGAGTTGTAGCTCTCGCCGAGCACGAGCCAGAACGGGTGGTCGGGCTGGGCGCCGCGAACGGTGAGATCGATGCGGGTGTCGCCGTCGTCGACCACCTCGACCGTCGGCGCCGTGGCCGACGCCGTGTCCGACGGGCGGGCGGTCGCGGTGGCGACGCTCGTCGCGACGGGGTCACTGCGCCAGAGCAGCTGGTCGAGGTCCAGGCCGGTCGCGGCGCCCGTGGTGGCGTCGAACTCGTGGGTGCCGCCGGACAGCTCCACCGTTTGGCAGCCCTGCACGGTGAGGCCGCGTCCGTCGAGGGCGACCGAGGTGGGCCCGCTGATGCGGACGGGCACGGCGTCACCGTCGACGGCGAGGAGGTCGTCCCGGCACCCGGTGTCGATCTGGGGATCGACGGCGGGCACCTGCAGGCCGGCCACGTCGACCTCGGCGATGGCCATCGGCAGGGTGAGGGGGCGGCCGCCGTACCAGTTCACGGTGTCGCGCTTCGCCACGCCGGAGAAGCGGATCTCGAAGGTCGTGGCCGTGACGGGCGCAGGCAGCGACAGGGTGGCCGAGCGCAGGTCACCGTCGGACGACACCGGCGCGACCGGGAGCGTGCCGACGGGGGTCCCGTCGGCCAGTACGTCGACGCTGGCGGGGACGGAGTGCTCGGCATCGTCGACCCAGGTCAACCCGAGGTGGTCGGTCGTGACCGGCGCCGTGGCCGTCACCTGGAGGACCGACTGCTCGGGGACGCCGAAGCGAGTGGTCCACCAGGTGGTGGGGTCGCCGTCCAAGACGTTGGACGGGATGTGCATGAACCCACCGGGGAGGTAGCTGTCGGCAGTGACGGTGGCCTGGCCCGCCGTCGGCTCCGTCCGGCCGATCAGCTGGTCGAGCAGCGCGGCCGGTGCGTCGGGCGACAGGCGTGCGGTGCCGGTGAGCCTGAACGTCCGCGCGGTCGGCAGGTCGACGAGCCGGCGGATGGACTGCTCCTCGTCCTTGCGCTCGGCGTCGGTGGCCGCGAGGCGGATGCGGGTCTGGAGCAGCGACAACGGGTACCGGCCCGATCGGTAGCCGGCGGCGTCGAGGAGGTCGGAGGGCATCTGGATGATCTCGTCGACGTGGTGACCGGCGATGTCGATCTCGGCGAATCCCTCGGCGGTCAGACCGCCGTAGTTCGGGCGCCGGCCGGCGGTGTCGGCCAGGATCTTCACGGAGAGCGTGGAGAAGGTGCGGTCGCCGATGTCGATCCGCTGGCCGGGGCTCTGCCGCGACCGCTGGTCCAAGGCCACCTTCATCGGGTCGTTGCCGTCGAAACGCAGCTCGACCTCGGTGATGCTCCGGTTCAGCTCCTCGCCGGCCGGTTGGAGCAGGGTCACGTGATCGGTCCGGACCGGCTCCGGGGTGGTCAGCTCGATGCGTTCGCCGACCGCGTCGTCGAACGCCGCGGTGCGCCACGCCGTGGTCTCGTCACCGTCGGCGGCGAGCGCTGGCCGGCTCTCGGTGTAGTACCCGATCGGCGTGCCGTAGCTGGTGGCTCGGACCGTCAGCCCCCGCTGCACGGCGACGGTCTGGGTCCCGGGTCGGTCGTCCTGCACGGGCAGCCGGTTGTCCAGGAGGTCGTCGGCGAGGAGCCCGCCACCGACCGTCTCGGTGTACCCGGCGATGTAGCGCAGCTGCGTCCACCGCTCGCCTCGCTTGCGGTTGGTGTCGGTGACCACGAGCTGTCGGTCGCCGGTGAGCTGGGTGCGCACGAAGTCGGGGTCGTCGGTGACCTCGGAGGAGTACCGGATCAGCTCGTCGCCGGAGAGCACCCCGGCCCCGGCCGCGTCGACGAGGCCGTCGCCGTCGCCGCTCAGCAACACGGTGGAGTCGGCGGAGCGGGCGGTGACGATCGGCACCGGGTCGCGGACGGGGAACACCGCCACCGCCGGCGGGTCCGGCAGGTTCTCGTCCCGCGCCAGGTGGGTCTCGTCGACGAGCGGTGCCTTCGGCGACGGGACGTTGGGCGTGCTGGGCCCGAACGCCACCGGCGAGCCGAGCCCCACGGCGGACTCGACCAGGTTCATGACCGATCGGGGACGGGCGATGAAGTGGCGCTCGTACTGGAGGTCGTTGCGCAGCACGATGTCGCCCACGCCGAGCAGCCGGGCGATCGGTGCGATGGCGGCCGGATCGAGGGTCCCTTCCTGCAGCTGCAGGTCGAGGGCGCGGAGGACGTCGGCGGAGGCGGGGGAGCCGTAGGGCACCAGCTCGCGGGCCACGTAGGGCCGTTCCATCAGGCCGGGCGTCACCGGGTCGATGGTCGTGCCCCAGCGGTAGGAGGCGAAGTCGATGCCGGGCATCTCGAGCACCCGGGTGCCGTCGTCGCGGCTGTCGAGGTAGTCGGCCGCATCCTGCCAGTACTGCGGGAGCGCCTCGGGTCGGCTCAGCCCCTCCGGGGCGAGCCCTCCGGTCCACAGGGGAGGCAGCGCGGCGTAGGCGATGACGGCGACGCCGATGGCGGCGAGCAGGCCGCGTCGGGGCACCTGCTCGGCGACGGCCCCGACCACGGAACCGATGCCCAGTGCCATCGCCAGCGCCACGAGCGGCACGGCCCGTGCCAGGCTCCGCATGGCCAGGCCGGTGTCGGTCTCGAGGAACAGCTTGATCACCGCGCCGACCGGCGGGGGAGCGCCGAAGGGGTAGGCGCCGACGGCCAGGACCAGGCCCACCACGAGGAGACCGACGACGAAGGCGCGATGGCGCCACCGGGAGATTCCCAGGCCGAGCAGGCCCACGACGGGGATGGCGAAGGTGACGGCGATGAGCCAGAGATTCTGCGTGTACGCGATCGCCGGCTCGACCCACGGGTAGAGCCGGTCGCTGCCGTACGCGAACCAGTAGCCGAGCCCGCGCAGCACTTCTGGTGCGGTGGACGTGGTGCTGACCACCTTCGCCGTCTCGGAGTACTGGAGGACGTTGATGCCGTTGGTGGCCTGGACGGAAAGCCCGATGATCCACCACAGGTTGACGGCGATGCTGACCACGCCGATCTTGGCCATCGTGCTCACGGCCCGGGGTCGGCCCACCTCGTGGGAGACCAGGACGGAATAGAAGATCCATCCCACGGGGACCAGGCCGACGAGCAGCAGCGCCGTGGCGTTGACGGATCCGATCGTGGCCACCGTGAGGCCGAACAGGGCGGGGTGTCGCCACCCCTTGGTCCGCAGGGAGCGGATGGTGAGGGCGAGCAACCATGGCAGGCCGGCGAAGGGCAACAAGATGGCCGACAGACGGGTGGCCAGCGTGAGCACGTAGGGGGACAGGGCGTAGACGAAGGCGGCGGCCGTGGCCGCCGTCGGCCGCCACCGCCACGTCCGGCACAGGAACAGGACGCCGCCGCCGGCGGCGACCATGATCGACCCGAGCCAGATGCGTTGGGCCGCCCAGTCGGGCATGCCGACCTGCTCCATGACCCAGTAGTACGGGCCCATCGGCCACAGGTAGCCGATCTGTTGGTGCGGGACCGTGCCGAGGGCGATGTGGGGATCCCACATGCTCAGGGCGCGGCGGATCTGCTGCCCGGGGTCGAGGTAGAGGTAGGTCTTGGTGTCGGCGATGACGGTGCCCGGCGCAGTGAGGAGCAGCGGTGTGTAGACGACCGCGGCGAGCGCGAGCACGGGCGTCCACCAGTGCCAGGCCGAGGGTTCGGCTGGTCGGGGCGTCACGGGTGGCGGGAGGGGAGCAGCCGCTGCACGACGGTGCCCCGATGTGCCTCTGCGGCGAGCAGGCGCATGAGCTCGGTGGCGGTGGCGCCCCAGGTGAACCGTTGCGCCCGTTCCAGTGCGGCCGCCGACATGCGGTCGCGCCGGTCGGCGTCGCGCAGCAGGTCGGCGAGGGCGGGGCCCAGGGACGCGGTGTCGGGGCACAGGATGCCGGTGACCCCGTCATCGACGGCATCGCGGTGCCCGGCGATGTCGGTGACGACGGCCGGTGTGCCGCAGGCCGCGGCCTCGGTGATCGACATGCCCCAACCCTCGTGGGACGACGCCGAGGCGAGGACCCAGGCCTGCTGGTACAGCTCGACGAGCTCGGTGTCGCTGCACCGGCCCCGGAAGTCGACCCGGCCGGCGTCGCCCTGCTCGGACGCGATGCGCTCGAGCTCGATCCGTTCGTAGCCGTCGCCGACGATCACGAGGCGCAGATCGGGGACCGATCGCCGGGCGTCGGCGGCGGCGCGGATGAGGTGGTCGAAGCGCTTGGCCGGCATGAGGCGCCCGACGGCCACCACCGTCGGCGTCGCCGACTTCGACGTCCCGGGCACGAACCGGTCGTCGATGCCAGGAGGGACGACCGCGACCCGTTCGGGCCGGAACCCGAGCTGATCGAGCATCTGCTGCTTGGAGGACTCCGACAGGGTCACGATCCGGCTGCGCCGGTACACCAGCGGGGCGATGCGACGTTCGATGGTGTCGCCCACCGAGGCCAGGTTGGGGGGCAGCACCATGTTCCACATGGCGCCGTGGACGTGGTGCAGGAACGTCAGCCGCGGCCCACGGGCCCACAGCGGTGAGAAGAACGGCATGCCGTTCCAGATCTCGATCAGGGCGTCTCGCGGCCCGGTACGGCCGGCGATCTCGGCCATCGCGGCCCGGGGGAACACGAGGTAGCGCCCGGCGCGGCGGATCACGCGGTAGCCGTCGCGGACGACCTCCGGCGGATGACCCTGGGCGAAGGAGGTGCGGAGCGTGATGTCGATGCCGGCTTCGGCCCACAGGCGGCAGACGTGGGCGGCGTGGATCTCGGAGCCGCCGGCCTCGACGTCGTCGAGGTCCCGCCAGGCCACCACGTGGACACGACGGATCCCGGCTTCGGCGGCGAGATCTCCGATCTTCGCGACGGCGTCGGGGGATGGGTGGTTCACGAGAGCGGTGGTGTGGAGCCGGGAGGCGAGAGCCTGCGTACTGTACCGAGCGGTCACGGTCCACAACGGCATGGGGGCGTGCATCTAGCATCCGTCCGTGACCGAACCAGACTCGCCTGCCGCCCCCGGCTCGCCCTCCCTCCCGCGCCCGTTGGCCGAGGTCAGGACGGTCGTCGCCGACGTCGAGGGCTGGCTGACGGACGCCCAGGTGGCCCGTTTGCACGACGCCGCCACGTCGTGCCCACCCGGAGGCCGCATCGTCGAGATCGGCTCGTTCCGGGGCCGGTCGACCATCGTGCTGGCCTCGGCGGCCCCGCCCGACGTCGAGGTGGTGGCGATCGATCCCCACGCCGGCAACGACCGTGGCCCTCAGGAGATCGAAGGCTTCGAGGCCGAGGCGGCCACCGACAACGAGGTCTTCGAGGCCAACCTGCGTGAGGCAGGGGTGCGCCACCGCGTGGTCCACCACCGCCTGTTCTCCGACGCAGCGCACGATGTCGTGGCAGACCCGATCGACGTCTTGTTCATCGACGGCGCCCACCGCTTCGCGCCGGCCCGCACCGACATCGGTGACTGGGGTGCTCGGGTGCGTCCCGGCGGACGGATGCTCATCCACGACTCGTTCAGCTCCATCGGGGTGACCCTGGCCATCCTCGTCGAGCTGGTGTGGTCGTCCGAATGGCGCTACGTCGGGCGCTCCGAGTCGCTCGCCGAGTACCGCCGCGGGCCGGTCGGGCTCGCGTCCCGGCTGATCAACGCGTTCACCCAGCTGCTGCAGCTGGGTTGGTTCGTCCGCAACGTGGCGGTGAAGGTGCTGATCGTGGCCGGCCTCGGGCGCTTCGCCCGCTTCCTCGGTCACCGCCAGGAGACGTGGCCGTACTGATGCGGTCCCTCGTCGTCATCCCGACCTACAACGAGGCCGAGAACATCGGGGAGGCCGTGGCGCGTGTCCGCGCCGCCGCCCCGACCGCATCGGTGCTCGTGGTCGACGACAACAGCCCGGACGGGACGGCGGCGCTGGTGGACGCCATCGCCGTCGGCGACGACCACGTGCACGTGTTGCGCCGCCCCGGGAAGGCTGGCCTCGGCGCCGCCTACCGGGCTGGCTTCGCCTGGGGGGCCGAGGCCGGCTTCGAGGTGATGGTCGAGATGGACGCCGACCTCTCGCACGACCCGGCCGCGCTGCCGTCGTTGCTGGCCGGGATCGACGCCGGTGCCGACCTCGTCATCGGGTCGCGCTACGTGGCGGGCGGATCGATCCCGGACTGGGCCTGGCACCGCAAGGCATTGTCCCGGTGGGCGAACCGCTATGCCGCCGCCCTGCTCCGCCTCGACGTCGCCGACACCACGGCGGGCTACCGCGCCTACCGGGAGTCGATGCTGGCTCGGATCGATCTGCCCACCGTGCGCGCCGACGGCTACGGCTTCCAGATCGAGATGACGCGCCGGGTGGCGCACGCCGGCGGCACGATCACCGAGTGCCCCATCGCCTTCACCGACCGGACCCGGGGCAAGTCGAAGATGTCGTGGCGCATCATCTTCGAGGCGCTGGGCCTCGTGACGTGGTGGGGGGTCACCGACCGGATCGGGCGGCACCGATCCTGACCGGCATCGTCCTGACCGGCGTCAGCTGACGCCCGGCGGCGTCATCACGGCGAGGAGGGCGGGGCCGAGCCAGGTCTCGGCCACCATCCGGGCGGCGTCGGGGTCGAGGTGGGCGCCGTCGGATCGGCGCTCCTTGTCGAGCTCGAACGGCCACGAGTCGATGAGGTGCGCCAGGTCGAGGACGTGGACCTCCGGGTGCACGCTGGCGGCGTCCTCGACGATCTGGTTGAGCCGGGCCAGGTGCTCGGCGGTGCCGTTCTCGCCCACGGGAGCGGGGAGCGTGAGCCACACCGGCTTCACGCCGGCTGCGATCATCATGTCGTTCACCTGGTCGATCTCGGAGCGGAGCCGCTGGTCGACCACCGCGTCCCCGACCCACACCCGGCCGTCGACGCCGGGCAGCGTCCACGGGAGACCGTCGAGTCCGCCCATCGCGATCACGGCGTAGTCGGGTCTGGTCGCCGCCACGGCGGCCGGCCAGGACTTGCGCCAGTCGC
Organism: uncultured Acidimicrobiaceae bacterium; assembly: GCA_963811245.1. Taxonomy (GTDB): domain Bacteria; phylum Actinomycetota; class Acidimicrobiia; order Acidimicrobiales; family Salinilacustritrichaceae; genus Salinilacustrithrix. The sequence continues at coordinate 197,571 of CAWEQL010000011.1, read as the reverse complement.
AGCCGTCGGAGATGGGGATCTCCTGGTCGCCGTTCCAGCGACTCCCCTCGGCGACCAACGTGCAGCCCGGGGCCGTCACGCCGGCCACCGGGCGCAACGAACCGGTGTCGAGTGCCCACCGCACCAGACCCAGCCCGGCGGTGGCGGCGATGGAGTCCCCGAACAGGGCGAAGGTCGGGGGATCGACGGGGACGGTCACCGTCGGCTGGTCGGTGGAGGGCGCCGTCGTGGCGGGCGCCGCGGCAGGTCGGGTCGTCGCGGTGAGGGCGTCGAGCTGGCGCGCCGCGACGACGGGATCGGCGACGGCCCCGTCGTTCCAGGTCGTGGCCGTGGCGACGACGATGACCACCAGCGGGACGGCCACGACCAGCAGGCGGGCGCGTGCCGGGTCTCGGATCACCGCGCCGGTCCGGATCGGTTGCTCGAGCACGGCGAACGACACGGCGGCGACGACGAACGAGCCGGTCCACGCCATCGCCAGTGCGACCGGACGGGACAGCCCCACGTCGGCCTGCTGGGCGAGGATGAACAGCGGCCAGTGGTACAGGTAGATGCCGTACGACCGGCGACCGATCCAGACCAGCGCCGGCCACTCGAGGATGCGTGTGAGCGCACCGGCGCCACCGGTGACCGCCCACAGCACCACGGCGACCAGCAACGCGTGCAGGGCCAGGCCGCCGCGGAACAGCGCGAGGTCTCCGGTGTGGACCGTGGTCCAGGACCAGAGCACAGCGACGAGCGCCAGCGGCCCGGCGATGCGCGCCACCACCGGCGGCGGCGGCCGGTCGGGCGCACTCACCGCCAGGGCGAGGATCACGCCGACCAGCAGTTCTGCGCCCCGCACGTGCGAGCCGTAGTACAGCGTCTCGGTGGCCGATGATCCCGCGGCCAGCGCCGATCCGACGGTGGCCGCAACGGCCAGGATGCCCACCACCAACGCGGCGACCCGCCGGCCGCGCGCGAGCAGGAGCCCGCCGACGAGCAGCGGCACGACCAGGTACATCTGCTCCTCGACGGCGAGGGACCACATGTGTTGCAGGGTGGACGGGGCGGCGAACAGCCCGGCGTACGACGAGCCCTGGAGCACGAACCGCCAGTTCGCCACGTAGAGCAATGCGGCGCCCACGTCGCCCTCGAGGTCGTGACGCTGGGACGCAGTCCCGACCGCCAGCGTCACGCCGATGGCCAGGCCGACCGAGGCGAACGCCGCCGGCAGGAGCCGGCGGGCCCGGCGCGACCAGAACCGGGGCAGGTCGATCCGGCCGGTCTCACCCCGTTCCATGATGAGCAGTCGGGTGATGAGGAACCCGGACAGCGTGAAGAACAACGACACGCCGAGGAACCCACCGGGCAACCACGTCCAGCCCGAGTGGTAGCCGAGCACGCCGAGGACGGCGACGGCCCGCAGACCGTCGAGGCCGGGCAGATGGCGACGGCGCGCCGCTCGGTACCCGGTCGTGCGCCTCGGGACGTCGACGGTCAGGCTCACGGCGCCTCGGCCTCGAGGTCGGTCCGGCGCCGGGCGAGGGCGACGATGGCCACGGCCGCGAGGAGGCACAGGATCGGTTCGGCCGCGGCGCGGTAGCGGGTGGCGCCGAAGGTCATCGCGGCAGCCACCGCAACGGTCACGACGGGCCCCACCAGCGGATAGCGCAGTACCCGGCGGCGGCCCAGCGAGACGAAGCCGATGACCGACAGGACCGCCAGGACGTAGAACATCCACATCCCCGACACGGCGACCCAGCGGTCCCTCCCCTCGATGATCACGTCGAGGTCGATCTGCTGCGCCGGCCGGAACACGCCGGCGACCCGGCCGACGCGGGCGAGCAGGACCTTGCCCAGCTGGTCGGAGTGGTCGCGGGCGTAGTCGAGGGCCTCGGTGCGGAACCCGTGGTTGCGTTGGGACTGGTCGAGGCTGAGATAGTTCGGGTCGTTGCTGCCGAAGCCCACGCCGGCGCAGCGGATGTCCCAGTAGCCGATGAGCGGGCCGGCGAAGACGGAGTCGCAGTTGGTGTAGACGAGGGTCACGTCGAGCCCGGTGGACAGGTACACCGGTTCTTCGAAGCGGCTCAGGTTGTACGCCACCCACGGCGTGATCACGGCGACGCAGGCGACACCGGCGACGACCAGCTGGCGGAACCGGGTCAGGGGAGGCAGGCGGCGGCGACCGATCACGATGGGGACGACGACGAGCACCGACAACAGCAGGAGCTCGGCGCGGGTGAGCGCGGCGAAGCCCGTGGCGGCACCGAGCAGGGCCACCGTCCTCGGACGTGGATCGTCGTGGTAGGCGTAGGCGGCCAGACACACGAGCAACACGCCGATGGTGGCGGTGGGCTCGGAGAGCAGCATGGAGTCCCACGAGAACAGGTTGGGGTACAGCGCCGCGATGCCCGCGGCGACCAGCCCGACGGCTGGTCCGGCGAGGCGCCGCCCCAGGATCCCGGTGAGCCCGACGGCGACGGCACCGAGCAGCGCGCCCGCCACGAGATGGGCCTTCACCGTGCCGAGCCCGACGAGCGACCACAGGGTCAGGTAGGCGATGAAGACCGGTGGGTGGTCGGCGGCCTGGGTGCGCACGCCGTACTGGAGGTACTCGTAGGGGACGATGAGGCCCTTGCCATGGGCCAGGAGCTCGGCGCTGTGGTGGTAGAAGTACGCGTCCCCGCCCACCGGGTCGTCGGCCACGACGAGCAACGCGTAGACGATGCGCACGGCGGCGGCGATCACGACGATGGCGACGAGCCCGGTGCGGAACCAGGCCGGCGCCCGGGCGGAGCGCGTGTCGTCGTCGGGCTCCGGTCCACCGTCGAGGGGACCCTGGGTGACGGCGGTCATGAGGTCGGGGTGGGTGGCTCGCCGGCGGCCGCTTCCAGTCGTTCGATCCGGGCCTGGAGCAGAGCCGTCTCCTCGGCCAGGGCGCGTGAACGCTCCTCGAGGCGGGACAACTCCCAGGAGAAGTGCATGCAGACTCCGTACAGGAAGGCAGCGGCGACGACCAGGTAGGCGGCGGGAGGGTAGGCGACGCCCAGGCGGCGGACGGCGCGGTCGAGGGCGGCGGGGGCGGCCACGACCGGAACGAGGAGCAACGACGCGGCACCCCACAGCAGCAGGTACTTGGCGCGCAGCCGGCGGTGGCGGACCAGCAACGCCAGCTGGCCGAGCGAGGCCACCACCAGCGCGGCGAGCACGACCTGCACCGACCCGCTCACGACTCGGCCTTCCCGAAGGCGGGGCGCCGGGTGCGCGACGCCGACGAGAACAGGACCGCGTAGATGCGCAGGTAGTGGTACACGAGGCGGAGCCGGCGGGTGGAGGCGGTGCCGCCGGAGCGGGCGTGCATGGTGACCGGCACCTCGACGACCCGCAGGCCGGCGTAGCAGGCCATCAGCAGCGCCTCGACCGATTCCATGTACTCGGCCGGGTAGTTGCGGGCGAAGTAGTGCAGGGCGCGGGGCGAGAAGGCCCGGAACCCGCTGGACGTGTCGGCGAAGCTGCGGCCGGAGAGCAGGCGGAGCGTCAACGTGAGCAGGCTCATGGCCCGCCGACGGATGCGGCCGGCCTCGTACTGGCTCCCCTCGGCCGCGAACCGTGAGCCGATCACGAGGTCGGCGCCGGTGGCGAGGGGGGCGATCAGGCGGGCCAACTGGGCGGGATCGTGCTGGCCGTCGGCGTCGACCTGGACCGCCCACGCCGCGCCGTGCTCGTCGGCCCACCGGAACCCGGCTCGGAGCGCGCCGCCGATGCCCACGTTGAACGGCATGGTGAGGACCAGCGCGCCGTGAGCTCGTGCCAGTTCACCGGTGCGATCGGCCGAGCCGTCGTCGACGACGACGACCGTGACGCCGGGCGCGCTGGCGGCGAGCTGGTCGAGGGTGGCGACGATCGTCTCCTCCTCGTCGTAGGCGGGGACGATGGCGACGCCGCCCGGTGGCAGCTCGGTGATCCCGTTCACCACGGCACCCCGCCGACCGGCGCGACCTCCTGGTCCTCGGTGTCGACCGCAGGGGCGGTCTGGGCCGGAACGGGCTGGCCGGCCCGGGGCCCCACGACATCGCGAAAGCCGAGCAATGGGCGTTCGACGAGGTACCAACTGAGCGCCGACACCGCGACCGAGATCGGGAAGACCACGCTCACGAGGTCGATCATCGACGCCGCTCCGATGGACTCGCCCAGCCAGCGCACCGCGGCCCCGATCACGTCGAGGTGCCACACGTAGAACGCATACGAGATCGTGCCCAGCCACACCACGGGCCGCCACCCGAGCGCGGCTCCGATGCGGTCGCGAGTGGCGCCGAGCGCCAGCGGTGCCACGGCGAGCAGGCCGACGAGTCCGTAGAGGAACTGCCGACCGAGCTCCTGTGCAGTGGTGGTGTCCTCGAAGGCTCGCGGCAGACCGATGCGCGTCGCCACGACCCAGAAGACGACGACGGCGGCGGGGATGCCCCAGCGGCCGTGCGCCCGGACGCGATCACGGGCGTTGGCCAGGGTGCGGTGGTGCGCGGCCCCGGTGTCGACCAGGGCCACCGCCATGCCCAGCGCGAACAGGTCGGCGTTGGCGGGCAGCCACGCCCAGGCGATGGACGCGACCGACGGTTCAGCCGCGTACAGCCAGGTGCGGAACAGCACGGACAGGAGGTAGAGGCCGGCCAGTCCGGCCAGGTGCCAGGAGACGCGCCCCCGTCCGTAGCGCCGGAGCACCCAGGCATACAGGGGCAGGGCGAGGTAGAAGCTCAGCTCGGTGCAGAGGCTCCATGCCTGGGTGATCCCGCCGAGCGCGCGGCCCTGGTCGTAGATCTGGAGGAACCCCCCGTAGATGACGACGTCGGCGAGACTGTGGAGCTTGGAGATGCCGAGGACGAGCGGGATGGCGGCGAGCGCCAACCAGTAGGCGGGCACGATGCGCAGTGTCCGACGCCAGAAGTAGGCGCCCAAATGCGGCGAGGGTCGACCGTCGAGGTCCGCACGCACGAAGGGACGGAAGAGCAGGTACCCGGACAACACGAAGAAGATCGCCACGCCGATGTCCATGCGGGCGAAATAGGCGCCGAACGAGCTGCGGAACGTGACGCCCGACGCGAAGCCGAGGTGGGTGCCCATGACCGACAGCGCAGCCACGGCCCGGAGCCCTTCGAGGCGGTCGTTGCGGGGGCGGCCCCGTTCCGTCGGCGTCGGATCGGCACCGGGGACGCCCACCGGTGGTGGCGGCCGTCGCCGATCGGCCAGCGCCCGGATCGTCGCCATGGCCCCCACCGCGGCCAGCACGGCGAGCGCCGGCTCGGCGGCGATCCGGAACCGTTCGTTGCCATAGGTCACCGCCGCCGTGAAGGTCACCATGACCACCATCGACGTGAGGAGTCCCCACGGCCCGTGCCGGCGGCGCAACCACACCGCCCCCGCCACGGCGAACGGGATCAGGGCCAGCGTGTACGCCCACCCGGCCCGCTGGGCGCCCGTCGTCCGGCCTTCGGTGCTCTCCCAGTCGATCTGGCGGCCGATGTCGTGGAGCCCCCAGACGCGCAGCACGCGGATGGCGGCCACGCCCGGCAGCCGCGCCGGTCGATCCATCGCGAAGTCGATGGCCGTCGGGGTGAGCTCGCGGTAGCGCTCCGCCTCGGTGTCGCCGGGTCGGCCGGCGTCGGCGAAGCAGCTGAACACCCACCAGCCCCGGAACCCGCCGTCGTAGGTGGCGGGGCAGTTCGCGCCGGCGAGGACGGTCTGTTGGTTGGCCGACACCAGCACGGGGCCGCCGGTGGCGATCGAGCGCTCGATGGACCACGGGACGATCATCACCGCCACTCCGACGGCCACGGCCGCGGCACAGCGCACGGCCCGAGCCCGGTCGGTCCGCACGTGGTCGGCGACGGCCACGACGAACACGATGCCTCCGAGGAGCAAGCCTTCGCCCCGGGCGAGCGCGGCCAGACCGGCCAGCGCTCCGGCCCCCGCCCACCACCGCCACGACTGCCGGTCCCGCGCCACGAGGACTGCGAGCAGCACGGCGACCACCAACGGCAGGTACAGGGCCTCCGACATCAGCGCCGCGCCCGTCTGGAACAGCATCGGGTGGAACACGGCGACGGTCGCGGCCAGCAGGCCGACGGCCGGGCCGGCCACCCGTCGTCCGAGGAGCCCGATCAGCGGCACCGCCGTGGCAGCGACCAGTGCGGCCACGACCTGGTGGGCGGTGAAGCTGTCGAGGCCGACGACCGAGGCGATGGCGAGGACGGCGGGGAACAGCGGTGGGTACTCGGCGGTGTTGACGAGCATGCCGAAGTCGACACGGTCGACGGCGCGCACGTAGCCGAACCCGTCGGCCAGGCCGTTGGCGAGCAGATGGAAGTTGCGGGCGTCGCTGAAGGCGAGGCGGGGGACGTCGACGGCGAGCGCGTACAGCACCCAGCCGGCGGCGCCGAGGACGCTCAGGGTGACGAGCGCCGGCCAGAACCACCGTTCGGCGGTGGCGCGGCGGTCGGCGGGGCCCTCCATGCCCCGATCAGCCGCTGCGGGGGATGATCGGGGCGTCGCGACCGGTACCGGTGGGCGTCGCCGACGAGGTGGAACCCTCCTCGTGGTACTCCTCCTCGACGTTGACCGACCAGATGTCGTGGTGCGCTCCCAGGATGTTCTCGACGGTCAGCATGGCCGTGTACATCGAGTGGTCCTGGTTGTTGTAGCGGTGCATCCCGTTGCGGCCGACCGGGTGGACGTTGGGCGTGTGCGCCTCGAGCCAGCCCCGCAGCACGCCGACGTTGGCCTGGTACTGCTCGTCGTAGACCGGATACGCCTTCGGCATCCGCACCACATAGCCGGCCTCGACGTCGGCGCCGTCCATGAGACCCATGCGCTCGAGCTCGGCGGTGCCGGTGGCGATGAGCTCTTCGTCGGTGGCGCTCCACCACTCGTCGCCCTCTTCCACGGTGTACTCGAGGCCGAGCACGTTGCGGCCGTCCTTGACCAGGTGCGGTGACCACGATCCGAAGTTCTGGACCCGCATGGTCTTGACGTCGGGATCGTGGATGTAGATCCAGTTGTCGGTCCAGGACACCTTGTCCTCCGGCACCACGAGGGCGACCGACAGGAAGTCCCGGAAGGCGAGGCCGTCGGCGGCGGCGACCACCTCGGCCGGGACGGGCGGATCCATGGCCCGCAACAACCCGGGGAACGGCATGGACGAGATGACGTGGTCGGCGGCGTAGGTGGTGGTGGTGCCGTCGGGGCCTGCGGCGGTGACCGCGGTGGCCCGGCCGTCGGCGTGTTCGATGCGTTCGACCCGTGACCGGAAGACGACCTTGGAGCCCTGGGCCTCGACCAGTTCGTGGCAGCGCTCCCACATCATGCCCGGCCCGAACTTCGGGTACTGGAAGCGGTCGATCAGGCTGGTGACCTGCTTGGACTTGTCCCGCCCGCCGCCGAGGCGGGCCCGGACCGGCTCCCACACGGCGCTCCACAAGGTCATGCCCTTGATGCGCTGCGCGCCCCAGTCGGCCGAGATCTTCGACGGTGGGACCGCCCACACCTTCTCGGAGTAGGTCTTGAAGAAGTGCTGGTAGAGGCGCCAGCCGTAGTTGGCGACGACGTAGCCCTCGAGGGTGGACTGGTCCTTCGGGGGACGGACCCGGACCCACAGGAACGACAGCGCGCACCGCACGGCCTCCACGAAGCCGAGGTTGCGCAGGGCGTTGAACGGCTTGATCGGGTAGTCGTAGAACTTGCCCTGGTAGTAGATGCGGCTGGCCCGGGGCCGGAGCATGAAGTCCTCGTCGGGGAGGATCTCGTGCCACAGGGCCTCGACCTCGTCGACCTTCGTGAAGAACCGGTGACCGCCGATGTCGAAGCGGTACCCATCGGCCACCACGGTGCGGCTGATGCCACCCACCACGTCGTCGGACTCGAGGACCGTGGCCGTGTGGCCGGCCTTGCCCAACTGGTAGGCGGCGGTCAGGCCGGCCGGGCCGGCGCCGATGATGACGACGTCCCCGGGATCGACGGGGGACGGGGACTGCGGGTTCTGGTGCGACATGAGGTTCTGCTCTTGGGGTGCGGCGGGACCGGCCGATCGTACCGGCCCTGCCGTTCTCCCTCCGGCATCCGCGGCATGGCTGAGTGGGAGCCAGTCGAATCAATACTGTGTTCCGGTGCTCCGCCTGCCCACCGTCGTCCGTCGATGGTTCTCCCTGACGCCGTTCGCGCTCGCCCTCCTTGCGCTCGGCGTTGCGGCGATCGCGGTCTCGGCCCTCTCCTTGTGGCTCATCCACCCGGCGCTGTCCTGGAACCGGGATGAACCCGTCTACCTGTGGCATGCCGATGTCCTGCGGTCGCGCATGCTCACGGCGCCGGGGGGGTCGCCGCTGGCCGCCTTCCGCCCGTGGCTGAGCGGGATCATGCACGGGAGGTACTTCTCCCAGTACACGCTCGGATGGCCGCTTGTGCTCCTGGCGTCGAACGTCGTCCTCGGAACGCCGTCCGGCGCGGTGATCGCCGGCGCCGTGCTGGGCGTGGTCGGCGCGGTGTTGGTCACCCGCGAAGTGGTGGGACGCGATCGAGTGGCCATTGCGGTGGGCGTCCTCGTCCTCGCCTCGCCGGTGGTGGTCATCCAATCGGGTGTCTACCTCGGCTACCTCTTCACGATGGGCCTGGGGAACCTGGCCCTCGCACTCGCGTGGTCGGGGTGTCGCACCGGCCGACGATGGAGGTTGCCGGTGGCGGGGGCACTGCTCGGCGCCGTGTTGCTCACCCGCCCGTTCGACGCCATCGTGTGGGCTGGCATCTTGTTGGTCGGCGTCGCGATCAGGCACGGCCGAGCCGGACTGCTCCGCGTGTGGCCGGTGGCCGTGGCCGGTGTGCCGTTCGCGATCATGGCGTTGGCGTACAACCAGCACATCACCGGTGGGGCGACCACGTTCCCCATCGTCGCCACGGACCCCCTCGACACCTTCGGGCTGGGAACTCGTCGTTTGATGCCGGGATTCGGACCGGTGGACTACGGGGTCGGCCGGGCCACCGTCAGCACCTTCAAGAACATGGCGCTCACCGGCGTGTTCCTCGCCGGCAACGCCGTGACCGCAGCACTGGCGCTCTGGGTGTTGTGGCGCCGGCGTCGTGACCGGGAGATCTGGCTGTTGGCCGCCATGGCTGCCGCCTTCCCAGTCGGCTACTTCTTCTTCTGGGGCACGTACCTGTCGAGTCTGACGGCGAGGCTGGTCGGCTCGATCTACTTCGTGCCGTCGGTGGTCCCCCTGTGCGCGCTCGGGGTACTGGGTGCCCTCGAGATCCGGCGGCGGACGGTCCTGCGCTGGGTCGCGGTCGCTGCTCTGGTGGTGACCGTCCCGGTGCTCGTCAACCGGATCACGGTCAATCGTCGGATCAGCGAGGCCCAACGTCCGTGGGCTGCCTCGGTCGCGCGGTCTCGACGAGCCGTCGCTGGTGATCGTGGCCGAATCCGGCCCGTACCTGTTGTTCAAGAACCCGGTCAGCCGGAACGGGCCCCACCTCGACGGCACGGTGCTGTACGCAACCGATCTCGGAGCCCGCAACTTCGACACCGTTCGGGCCTACCCGGATCGAACGCCTTACCTCCAGGTGGCCTCGGCGGCGGCCGAGGAGCTGATCCCCAAGGAGGACCCGGTACGGCCCAGGGTCGAACTCCATCCGATCGAGATGTTGACGGGCTCGCGCCTGCGGCTCGAGGTCCGCTATCGACCGATCGACGGAGCGCCGGTCGTCGTGCCCTTCTTCGACATCCGAGGCCGGATCTCCCAGGGCTCGACCATCGAGACCGGTCCTGATGGTGAGATCTCCGTCGCCTTCGACTTCGGACCTGCCGGAACAACCGATGCGGTCGCGCTTCCCGAAGGGGATTCTGCGCTGCGCCTCGGCTTCGGTGCCGGGACCTCGCGCTCGACCGCCATCGCCGACCCACGCGTGCGCTGGGAGGTGCCGGTCGAGGTGCGGGAGGGGAAGGTGACCGGCATGGTGCCCGCCCAGCTCACCGCACTGCTCCAGGTCGGTCCGGACAAGAAGTGGTACCCCCGGCCCGATTACCCCGGGGCTTCGTTGGACGTGACGACGACCGGCTGACGGCACAGACCGTCGCCGGCGAGCGCGGCGACCAGGATGCCGAGGCCGGTGTACACGAGCGATGGTCGTGAGAAGAGCTCCGCAGCGCCGAGGCTGAGCGCCGCAACCGTCGCCAGCGGCCAGGTCGAGCGCCTCCACCGCAGGCGCACGGCGAGGGCCACGACGGTCAGCCCGGCGACTTCGACGTCGGCCACGGCCACGGCCGCGACCGCCAAGCCGAGACCCACAGCGACGGCGACCGCCGGGGAGGGTGAGCCGTCCCGCATGGGGCGCGGCGACCGGGCGAGGTCGGCCAGCTCGGCCACGTCACGACGGCGCCGAGCGAACACGAACAGGGCCAGCAGGATCGTCACCCCAGTGATCGCGAAGCCGATCCACACCAGCCGTTGAGGCGTCCAGGAGAGGTCGACGTGCACCGGCCCGGAGCCGTCGGGAACGACGAGCCACCCGTTGGCATAGCCGTCGACCATGGCCTGTGCGACCGACCGCCCACCGCGAACGGAGAGCTGCCATCCGGCGTTCTGGCTCTCGGCCAGCACCAACCAGAACGGCTCGCCCAGCGTGGTGGTGGCGCTGAGGTGACGGTCAGCATCGGTCTCGATGTCGAGTCCGGGGCCTGCAGGGCCGGTGGCGGTGTCGACCTGGTCGGTGCGGAGCACGAGTCGGTCGACCACCACCGGACCGGCGCCGATCCGCGTCGTGGAGATCCGATGTTCGCCGGCGGTGAGGGTGAGCGGTCCGCAGCCGGTGAAGTGGGTCGACCCGTCGGCCGCCCGCGTCGTGCGGATCGGCACTCGTCGGCCATCGACGACGAGCACCGCATCGGAGCACGTCGCGCTGGCGAGGCTCCCGGATCGGTGAGCACGTCGCCGGTGACGGTGAACGTCCCGGCACGCGGGATGTCGACGAGCCGGTCGATCTCGACTTCTTCTGGCGCCTGCGGACGGCTGCGGTCCCCTCGGGCCCGGCTGAGGAGCACGACGACGGGGTTGTGGGTGGTCTGGTCGGCATATCGCATGATGTCGACGGGGGTGCGGAGCACCTCGTCGGCGACCGGGCCGCCGAGGTCGACCTCGGCGATTCCCGGCACGCCGTCGCCCTCGACGCCCGTGATCATGATCCGCACATCGGTGACGGCGTCGCCCGGCAGCGTGATCTCCTGACCGGGAGCGGTTCGCGCTCGCTCGTCCAGGACGGCGTCGGTGCTCGTGTTTCCGGCGATGACACGGACGGAGGTGATCTGGCTCGGACCGGGCGCAGCGAGCAAGCGGATCCGGGGCAGCGGGACCAGGTGATCGAGGTGGATCTCGACCCACTGGCCGACGGGATAGGGACCGGGTCGCCACGCCGTGACCGGATCCCCGTCGAAGGCGTGTACCGACCGGTCCTCCGGGTGTTCGGGGCCCCCTCCGAACGACGGCGCCGACGACACCAACGAGATCGACCGCGACCGTCTGGTGGTCCGTGGAAGCGGTGGACAGGGGACCGAAGCGGACGTCGTATCCCGTCGGGTCGGGATCCGGGCGCTCGGCCAACTCGGTGGCCCCGACGTCGTGGGCGATCGTGTAGAAGTAGGTCGTCGCCCGCTTGCGGTTCGAATCCGTTACGACGACCGGCGCTCCTCGCACGAGGGCGTCTTCGATCGCCGTGTCGTCGGCGGCGGCAGGAAACAGGATCGGCCGGCGTCCGTCGATGATCCCGGCAGCCGCCGCCTCGACGAGCCCCACGCCGTCGCCAGCGAGGACGATCGGCGTGGCGGGTTCGGTCCGCAGCCTCGATTCCGCTGAGTCGAGGGACAGACGCAGGAGGAGCGGCGAACCGTCGCCCGCGTCGCCGTAGCGGCCGGTGATGCGGAGTCCGTCGGGGGGGTCGTCGTTCAGGGACCGGACGAGGGCCTCCGCATCCGGGAGGCCGAACCGCTGCGTGTCGAGATCGCCTCGCACCACGATGTCGCTGACGCCGAGAAGGCGGGCGATGGGAGCGAGGGAGGCGGGCTCGAACCGGTCCTGTTGGATCTGCCGGTCGAGCGCCCCGAGCAGGTTCACGGTCCCGGCCCCTCCGGCGGGGAGGACCTCGCGGGCGATGCGTGCGACGGTGCGTCAGGCCGGGCAGGATCGGCTCGACCGTGTTGCCCCAGTCGTACGCCGCGAAGTTGATCCCAGGGATCTCGAGCACCCGCCCGTTCGACGCAGCGGCGTCGAGATCGGCGGCGAGTGCGGTCCAGTAGCCGGGGACGTGTTCTGGTCGCTCGTAATCGGCGCTGAGGAAGCCGTGCTCGATGGCCGGACTGATCGCCATCGTGACCAGGCCCAGGACGGCGACGGCGGCGACGATCTGACGTCGGCCCGCGAGGCGGTCGAGCCCGAGTCGCGACGGCAACGGCCACGGCGAGCACCAGCACCGGCACCACCCGCGGTGTGTTGCGCAGTGCGAGCCCGAGCGAGGTCCGTTCCGAGAAGGCGGCGCCACGCGCTTCCGTACAGGCTCGTGGAGTCGAGCGGGGCGACACCGCTACCGATGACCGTCGCCGCGACGACGAGGATCGCGAGGAGGGCTCTCCAACGACTCCGCACGACGATGAGGAGGAAGACGGCGAGGGCCGGCAGGGCGATCGTGGCGAACCGGACCGCGAGGTCGTTGGAGTAGGCGGCGCCTGGAGATCGCCGTGGTGGCGCCATCGGTGCTGGTGAAGATCCAGTTGCCCGAGACGCTCGCACGATGTCATCAGGCACCGACGCCGCTCCGACGGTGTCGACGTTCTCCGTCAGCTGGAGCACGGGCAGGCCGTAGCGACCCTGGACCACCAGACCGGCGACCCACCACGCGGATGCTCCGATGGTCGCCACCAGGGCGCGAGCGGCGCCGGCGATCGCCGGACGGACCGGGCCACGAACGGCAGCGTCGATCACCACCAACGCCGGTGCGACGAGCACCAGGATGAGCGAGGACGCGTTCACCGACCCGGCAGTGGCGGCGACGATGCCGAACAGCAGCGGCGCTCGCCAGGTCGTCTCGCGCACGGAACGAAGCATGAACAGGACGAGCCACGGGAGCAGCGCCCACGGCAACAGGAGCACCGAAAGGCGGGCCGTGAACGCCAGCTGGTAGGGGCTGAGCTGGTAGATCGAGCGCGGCCACGAGCGCGGCCAACGGGGCAAGGCCGACCCGTCGGCACAGGTGGTACAGGCCCAAGCCGGCGACCGCGGCGAGTGCAGAGAGCCAGAGACGCTGGGCGAACCACACCGGTGATCCGAGGCGCTCGGCGATCCAGAACCAGGGGCCCATCGGCCACAGGAAGCCGAGGTGCTGGTGGGGCACGGTCCCGGCGGCGATCGTCGGGTCCCACAGGCTGACCGCCCGGCGCAAGAAGCTGCCCGGATCGAGGTAGAGGTATTGGCGGCTGTCGGCGCTCACCTGTCCCGGATCGGACGTGAGGAACGAGACGAGCGCGACGGCGACGATCGTGAGCGGTGCGAGCCGTCGGGCCCTTGTTCCAGTGGAAGGCTCGCCGGTCATGCGCCGGCGAGGGTACCCACCGGCTCAGCCCACGAGCGCGCAGGGAGGCGGCCTCGTCGACCCGGCGGATGACGGCGATGTCCGCCGTCCGGACGCTGGCGATGCGGCTCGACCAGCAGTCGACCACGTCGCGGCCGGCGCCGAGCTCGAAGAACGTCGTCATCGGGCCCTCCTGCTGGTACGCATCGGCCCGCACGGTCTCGACGCCCTGGTTCCGGAGGATCACGTCGTAGGTGGCCATGACCGCACGGTACGACCGAACACCTGTGCGGAGGAAGGGGGACAACCCTGTGACTTGCCTGGGGAGAACGGGGCCGGTCGTCCACAGACCGTCACGTCGGCGGCCCCAGCCCGGAGGCCCGCAGCAACCGGACCACGCGACCGCGCTGGCCCCGGAACGGTTCGAGCAGCTCGAGCATCTGGGCGTCGGAGCCCCGGCGCTCACCCGTGAACACCCAGGCCACCAGGTGCTTGAGCTCGAGGTCGCCGACGGGCACGGCGTCGGGATCGCCGAGGGCGGCGTCGCGCACCACGGCGGCGGTCCACAGCGTGACCCCGGCCACGGACCGCAGGCGTTGGTCGGCGGCGTCGAGTGGATCGTCGACCACCGACTCGACGCTGGCCACGCGGGCTGCCGCCCGCCGGATGATGTCGGCGCGAGCCCGCTCCAGCCCGATCGTGTTGAACTCCTGGTAGCCGGCGGCCGCCAGCGTGCGAGGGTGCGGCGGGACGAGCAGTCCGAACTGCGCCGGGCCGGGAGCGGGCTCGCCGAACGACTCCATCAGCTGGCGATGGGCGCGCTTGGCCTCGAACCGGGACGCCTTCTGGCCGCACACGCCGATCAGGAGCGCCTCCAGGACGCGCTGCGTTGCGCCGATGCGCAGCCCGGGCATCCGCCGCTGCAGGTCCTTCACCAAGGGATGGTCGGTCTCCAGGCCGTCGACGTCGGATTCACCGACGAGTCGGGGGAGCTGTTCGAGCGCCCATGCGCCGCCCGCGCCCCACGCCCCGGCGTGCAGCTCGTCGCCCGCCACCTCGAGCAGCATCGTGGCCGGCCCGTCCGGGGTCCGCGTCGCCCGCACCGCATGGGTGCTGCGCAACAGGGTGCACGGGTCGCCGCGGCCCATGCGGGTGGAGGCGAGGGTGAGGCGCAGGTCGAGCGGCCGGTCGAGGCGGAGGCGCCGCCGTCTCGGCTCGGTCATCGGCGCTCGCGCCGAGCCGTGCGCCACGAATCGGCCAGGATCGCCCACCGCTCGTGGTCCCGCCACTCGCCACCGATCCGCAGGTACCGGGGGGAGAGGCCTTCGAGCGCCATCCCGGAGGCGATCGCCAGCCGCCGGGACCGGTCGTTGCCCGGCTGGATGTTGGCCTCGAGCCGGTGCAGCCGGAGCTGCGTGAAGCCCAGCTCGAGCACCATCGACACGCCGTCGCGCAGGTGGCCGCGGCCGGCGTGGGGCAGGAAGGCGGCCCAGCCCATGGCGGCTGACTGCAAGGAGCCGAGCACGATGTTGTTGAGGTTGACGAAGCCGGCGATGGCGTCGTCGGCCCGCCGGCACACGAGGTACTGCTCGGTGTCGGGCCGCTCGCCCCTGAGCACCCACGCCCGGTATGCGGTGAGGTCCTCGGCGCAGTACACCCAGGGCTGGAGGTGGTCGCGGCTGCCCCGGGCGCGCTCCACGAACTCCGGTCCGTCGGCGTCGGACGGCTTGCGGAGGTACGTGGTCGGGCGCGTGGCGACGGCGCGCCGCATCAGCTCGCCGTCCCCTCCGCCACGGCACGGGCCCACCCGTAGTCGGGTTTGCCGCTGGCGCTGCGTTCGATGGCGTCGACGACGACGTAGTCCTTCGGGAGCTTGTACCGGGCCAGGTGGTGGCCGGCGGCCTCGGTGACGACGGCCGGATCGAACCCGCCGGTGGTGGCGACGACGGCGACGACCTCCTGGCCCCACCGCTCGCTCGGCCGCCCCACCACCAGGGCGTCGTAGACCGACGGATGGCTCTTGAGCGCCTGCTCGACCTCCTCGGCGTGGACCTTCTCGCCGCCGGTGTTGATCGTCACCGACTCCCGGCCGAGCAGCTCGATTCGGCCGTCGGCGCGCACCCGGGCCCGGTCGCCGGCAACGGCATGGGTCACGCCGTCGATGGTGGGAAACGTGGCCTCGGTCTTCGTCCGGTCGCCCAGGTAGCCGAGCGGTACGCGTCCCCGTTGCGCCAGCCAGCCGGATTCGTCGCTCCCGGGCGCAAGCACCGAGCGGCGGTCCTCGGCCAGGACGACGGTGGTGTCGGAAGGCACGAACACGCCGGGCTCGCCGCCGTCGCCTGACGACGCCGTGCTGAGGCCGTGGCGGCCGGTCTCGGACGAACCGAGGATGTCGATGATCCGGAGGCCCGGGACGGCGTCCACGAGCGCGCGCTTGATGGCCGGTGACAGGACGGCGCCGCCGGTCATGAGGAAGCGCAGGGCGTCGAGGTCACGCGGTGCCCGTTCGAGCTCGTCGAGCAGCGGGCGGGCGAACGCATCGCCGACGATCAGCAGCGAACCGACCCGCTCCCGGGCGCACGTGTCGAGCACGTCGGCGGCGTCGAGGCGCTCGGTGTCGGACTGGATGACGACCGTTCCGCCGGCCAGCCAGCACGAGATGGCGTTCCAATGGGCAGCGCCGTGCATGAACGGCGGTGCGGGAAGGGCCCGGGGACGGTCGGCTGCTCGGGCCCGGCTCGACCAGCTCGCCGACCGAGGCGGTCACGCCCAGGGCGGTGGCGAGGAAGTCGCTCTGGCGCCAGAGGACGCCCTTGGGGTCGCCGGTGGTGCCGCCGGTGTACACGACGTAGCGGTCGTCGGGGGACCACTCCAGCGCCGGCCGGGCAGGGCTGGCGGTGGCGAGGAGGTCCTCGTAGTGGAGCGACGCCGGGAGCGGGACGACACCGGAGGCGTCGTCGACCACGCACCAGGAGGCGCACCGCCGGGCAGGACCGGAGCGCGTCGGCCAGGACCGGGGCGAACCGGGCGTGGTAGACGACGGCCACCGCCCCGCTGTCGCGCGAGCAGGAACGCCAGCTCCTCGGCCGTGTACCGATAGTTGACGTTGACGGCGGCGGCCCGCGCCTTCCAGGCGCCGAGCATCCCTTCGAGGTACTCGTTGCCGTTGGTGAGGTAGAGCGCGACGTGGTCGTGCGGGCTCTCCCAGGCCTCGACCTCTGGTCGAGGTCGACCGCCGATCCCGGCGTCGAGCAAGGCGTTCGCCAGCCGTCGGCTCCGATCGGTCACGTCGCCCCACGTGAGGCGCCGGTCGCGCCACACGATGCACTCCCGGTCGGGAGCGGCGTCGGCGATGGCCTCGTGGAGGGAGGCGATGTTGCCGGGACCAGCTGTCATGGCCCGCAGCCTGTCATGGGCGCTACGAGGCAGCCTTCTCCGTCACCGTCACCGACGTCATCGTGTCCCCGACCTCGATGGACTGCGCCGTCTCGATGCCCGAGGTGACGTAGCCGAACAGGTTGTAGAGCTTGTCGAGCTTGCGGGTGCAGTCGTCGATGCAGATGAAGAACTGGCTGCCGTTGGTGTCGGGGCCGGCGTTCGCCATGGCCAGGGCGCCGAGGCGGTACTCGCCCTTGACCGGTTCGTCCTCGAACCGGTAGCCGGGCCCGCCGCGGCCCGTGCCTTCGGGGTCACCGCCCTGGATCACGAACTCGGGCACGACGCGGTGGAACGTGAGCCCGTCGTAGAAGCCGTCACGAACCTTCGCCACGAACTCGTTCACGGTCTTGGGCGCCAGCTGCGGGTCGAGCTCGGCGGTGATGTCGCCCTTGTCGGTGGCGATGGTCACCTCGTAGGTGGTGTCGAGGTCGATCTGCATGTCGTAGGGCTTGTTGGCCATGTCCGCACCCTAGGGGCTCGTCGGCGAGGTTCCGACCGTAGGCTCCGGCCCATGACGATCCGACACGACGTCCGGGAACGGGCCGAGCTGTGCGCTCGGTTCTCCGAGCTCGGCCCGGCCGCACCCACCCTGTGCGGCACCTGGACCACGGCCGACCTGGCCGCCCACCTGGTCGTGCGAGAGCGCAACCCCCTCGCCGGACCGGGGATCGTGTTCGGAGGGCCACTCGAACGCCTCGCCGACTGGGCCATGGACCGGGAGCGCCGCCGGGGGTACGACGCCGTGGTCGACCGCGTCCGCACCGGGCCACCGCTGGTGCCGTGGGGGCTCCCGGTCATCGGGTCGGTGCTGAACCTCAACGAGTACTTCGTGCACCACGAGGACGTGCGTCGGGCCAACGGTGAGGGTCCCCGGCTCGACCGGCCGGAACTCGAGGACGCCCTCCGGCCGGTCGTCCGGCGCATGGCCGCACTGCAGCTCCGCCGGGCACACGTCGACGTCGCCCTCGTCGACCACGACGGCGGCGTGCTGGCGCAGCGCGGCTCGTCTCCCGCCCGGGTCGTGGGTCGTCCGGGCGAACTGCTCCTGTGGCTGAACGGCCGCAAGGCCGTGGCCGATGTGCGCTACGAGGGCCCCGACGACGACATCGCCCGCCTACAGGACGCCGAACTCGGTCTCTGACCGGTCGCCGGCCCGTCGTCAGCCGTTGCGGAGCGACGACACGCCCGCCCAGATCACCTGGGTGAGCAGCTCAGCGAGCACCTCCGGGGGGACCTCGTCCTGTTCGAGGGTGTGGACGGCGGCGGCCTCCAACATCCCGATCACGCCCCGCACCAGCAGGCGGGCCTCCGGGGTGCCGCCGAGCGAGCTGGCGATCTGGGCGGTCCGGGCGACGACGGCCTCACGCACCGCCGGGTGCCGCGAGGCGCTCGCCGACGCGATCAGCTCCCACTCCTTGCGGTGGCGCCAGGCGAACTCCAGGTAGGCCCGCACCGCCTTGGCCAGCCGCTCGCGGTCCGAGCCCATCGACTCCAGCGCGCCGTCGATCTGGCTGTCGAGCCGGGCGAGTTCGTAGGTGTAGGCGGCCGCGAACAGGCTGCCGCGGTCACCGAAGTAGGAGTACACGAGGCTGCGTGACACCCCGGCGGCGTCGGCGACGGCCTCGAACGACACCTCGGACGGATCGTGCTCGGCGAACACGCGCGCCGCCGCCTCGGCGATCTGCTGGCGCCGCACGGCCGGGTCGAGCCGGGTGCGGGATCGATGATGTGTTGTCACTGCGGCCCTCCGTCCCCCCGTCCGTCGGCCGGATTCCGGCCTAGTCGCCGGCGCTCACCGCGACCGGTGTGGACGATTCGGGTGCGACCTCGCCGATCAGCGGGAAGTGGCAGGCGACGAAGTGGTCGTCGCCGATCGGCGCGGATCACCGGCTCCTCGACGGCGCAGCGCTCCTGGCGCGCGGGCAGCGGGTGCGGAACCGGCAGCCGGTCGGCGGTTCGAGCGGCGAGGGCAGCTCGCCGGAGAGCTCGTTGCGGTCGGGCGACGACCGTCGGGTCGGGCACCGGGATGGCCGCCAGCAGCGCCGCGGTGTACGGGTGGGCCGGGCGGTAGTAGAGCTCGTCGGGCGACGGCGACCTCGCACAGCTTGCCGAGGTACATCACCGCGACCCGGTCGCTAGACGTTCTTCACCACCGCGAGGTCGTGGGCGATGAAGACCAGCGTCAGGCCGTAGCGCGCCTTCATGTCCTCGAGCAGGTTCAGGATCTGGGCCTGCACCGACACGTCGAGCGCCGACACCGGCTCGTCGCAGATGATCAGCTTCGGGTCGAGCACCAGCGAAC
The DNA here is from genome assembly GCA_963811245.1 of uncultured Acidimicrobiaceae bacterium. Classification (GTDB taxonomy): domain Bacteria; phylum Actinomycetota; class Acidimicrobiia; order Acidimicrobiales; family Salinilacustritrichaceae; genus Salinilacustrithrix. Next base: position 178,256 of record CAWEQL010000011.1, on the reverse strand, counting down.
GGGCGATCGAGATGCGCTGGCACTGGCCGCCGGAGAACTGGTGGGGTCGCTTGTCGGCGGCGACGTCGGGATCGAGGCCGACGGCCTCGAGCACCTCGCGCACCAGCGCCTTGCGCTCGGCTTCGGTGCCGCGGTCCCAGATCTGGAGCGGTTCGGCGACGATGTCCCCGACCTTGCGGCGCGGGTTCAGCGACGAGATCGGGTCCTGGAAGATCATCTGCAGCTCGGGTGCGGACCTCGCGCAGCTCCTCGCCGCTGCAGATCGGTGAGCTCGGTGCCCTCGAAGCGGACCGATCCCGAGGTGGGCGGCGGGAGCTGCATGATGGCGCGCCCGGTGGTGGACTTGCCGCAGCCCGACTCGCCGACGAGGCCGAGGGTCTCGCCCTCGCGGCACGTCGAAGCTGATGTCGGACACGGCGTGGACCTTGCGGCCGCCCTGGCGGGGAACTCGACGACGCAGGTCCTCGACGCGCAGCAGCACGTCGTCGTCGGCCGGAGGTGGGCGGTGCCGGTGCCGGCCATCAGCGGGCATCCTTCGCAGCGGCATCGACGAGGGCTGCTGCTGGCGCTCCACGGCCTCGGCAGCCGCGGTGTCGCCGAGCACGGCGGCTTCGGCCGCCGGCACGTGGGCGGCCAGGTTCCGCTCCAGCGCCTCGCGCCCCTGTCGGTGCCCACGGGGAACCAGCAGCGGTAGACGGTGGCCGGGCGTCTCGGCCTCGACCAGCGGCGGGCGGATCCGTCGTGGCACTGTCGGCTGGACGTACGGGCAGCGGGGGGCGAAGCTGCAGCCCGGCGGCGGGTTGACCAGGTCCGGCGGTCGGCCGGCGATGATCTCGAGCCGGGTGTGGCTGGGCTGGTCGAGTCGGGGGATCGACTTCGAGCAGGGCCTCGGTGTAGGGCATCCGCATCTGGCTGAACAGGGTGCGGGTGGGAGCCTGCTCGACGATCTGGCCGGCGTACATCACCGCGATCTCGTCGGTGCGGCCGGCCACGACGCCGAGGTCGTGGGTGACGAGGACCATGGCCATGTAGCGCTCGCGCTGCTGGGCCTGCAGCAGGTTCGAGGATCTGGGCCTGGACGGTCACGTCGAGGGCGGTGGTGGGCTCGTCGGCGAACAGCAGCTTCGGGCCGCAGGCCAGCGCGATGGCGATGGTGACGCGCTGGCGCATGCCGCCGGACAGCTCGTGCGGGTACTCGTTGACGCCGGCGCTCGGGCTCGGGGATGCCGACCGAGCGCAGCAGGGCGACGGCCTGCTCGTGGGCCTCGGACTTGGCCATGTCGAGGTGGTGGCGCAGTGACTCGGTGATCTGGCGACCGATCCGCATGACCGGGTTCAGCGAGGTCATCGGGTCCTGGAAGACCATCGCCATCTCGGCGCCCCACAGCGTCCGCAGCTCGCGCCGGCGCCATGCTCGACGATGTCGCGGCCCTCGTAGCGGACCGTGCCCGATCCGCTCGACGTTGGAGGCGGGAGCAGGCCCATGACCGAGCGGGACAGCACCGTCTTGCCCGAGCCGGACTCGCCCACGATGCCGATGGTCTTGCCCCGCTCGAGGGACAGGCTGACGCCGTCGACGGCGCGGACTGCGCCCGGCGGGGTGCGGAAGTGGGTCTTGAGGTCCTCGAGCTCGAGGAGCGGGCCGGTCGTGTGCGGGCCGCGCCGGCGATGACACGGCCGCCGCGATCGGGCCTGCTGGGGCTCACAGCGCGCCGTCCTTGATGTCGAAGATGGCTCGGAACCGGTCACCGAGGAAGTTGATGGCCAGCACCGTGAGGAACATCATCGCCGGCGGGGATGAGGCTCACGTGGGCCACGTGGTCGGTCTGCAGCGCCTTGCGGCCACCGTTGATCATGCCGCCCCAGGTGATGGTCTCGGGGGAGGTGAGCCCGAGGAAGGCGAGGCCACCCTCGGCCACGATGGCGACCGCCACCACGATGATGCCGAAGGCGAGCACCGGGAGGATGACGTTGGGCAGGATCTCACGGACGATGATGCGCCGGTCGTTGGCGCCCGCGGCGCGGGCGGCGAGGACGAACTCCCGTCCGGGAGAAGGTCAGCGTCGTGGCCCGGACCATGCGGGCGAAGGCGGGGATCGAGACCACCGAGATGCCCGAGCACCACGTTGGTGAGGTTGGCGCCGAGGAAGGCGACGATGGCGATCAGCAGGACCAGCGCCGGGAAGGCGAGGAGCATGTCGACGATCGACATCAGCACGGTCTCGGTGCGGCCCCGGAAGTAGCCGGCGATGATGCCGATGGTGCCGCCGACGACGAGGCCGATGACGAGCACGCCGAGGGCGACGATGAGCGACACCCGACCGCCCCAGATGAGCCGGGAGAAGATGTCGAAGCTGTTCTGGTCGGTGCCGAGGATGAACCCGTGGGTGCCGATGGGCTGGTTCGGGAGCTGGTTCAGGTTGGCGAAGTCAACGCTCGACGGATCCTTGAGCGGGAGCCAGGGAGCGAGGACGGCGCTGACGAAGACGAGCGTCAGCCAGACCGCGCTGATGATGCCGCCGACGCCGAGCTTGCCGCCGCGGGGCTTGCGGCTACCGGCGTGATGTCCCCGGCGGACGACCGCTTCGTCGTCGGCGACGGGCAGGGTCGTGGTGGTGGCAGCGGCGGTGAACCCGCCGGCACCATCGCTGGTGCCGGGGCCGGGGAGCTCGCCGTCCGGCGGAGGCGCAGCGGTGGTGTCGTGTTCGGTGCTCATGCTGCTCCTGCTCGGCGGACCCGCGGATCGAGGACGGAGTAGAGGACGTCGACGAGGAAGTTGACGAGGACGAAGGCGACGGCGATCACCAGCACGACGCCCTGCACCGCCAGGTAGTCGCGCTTGACGATCGACTCCACGGCGAGGCCGCCGATGCCGGGGAGCGAGAAGAAGTACTCGAGGATGACCGAGCCGCCGATGAGCGTGCCGAAGTTGATGCCGAACACGGTGAGCAGCGAGAACGACGACGGGCGCAGGGCGTGCCGGATGAGCACGTGCCACGTGGGAAGCCCCTTCGATCGCGCCATGAGGATGAAGTCCTCCTGGAGCGTGGCGATCATGTCGCTGCGCAGCAGCCGCGTGTACACGGCCGTCAGCCCGGCGACGAGCACCATGACCGACAGGGCGATGGACCGGAGGTTCTCGCCGACGTCGACGGTGAGCCTCGTGTACCCCACCGCCGGGAAGAACTGCCACTGGACGGCGAAGAGGTACACGAGGAACACGGCCAGCGCGTAGTTCGGGAAGCTGATGAGCCCGAACGACGTCGTGGTGATGATCTTGTCCGACGTGCGGTTGGCCCGGTAGGCGCTCCACACGGCGAGCGGCACCGAGATGATGAGCGAGATGGCCTGGGCCAGCAGCATCAGCTCGATGGTGACGGGCAGGCGGTTGGCGATCAGCTCTTTGACCTGGAAGCCGCTCGAGTACGCCCGACCGAAGTCGAAGTGGAACAGGACCCCACCCAGCCAGTCGAAGTACTGGGTGAAGAACGGCTTGTCCAGGCCGAGGTCACGGATGACCGCGGCCCGGGCAGCCGGGTCCGATGCCTGGGGACCGAGGATCGTGTTGACCGGATCGCCCGGCAGCAGCTTGGTCAAGCAGAACGTCATGAACGAGATGATCAGGACGACGACGGCCAGCTTGACGACGCGCTGCAGGACGGTTCGGAGTGCTCTCATCGATGCTCGGTCCCCAGGATGGAACTACTGGTCGGTGCGGTACAGGTAGCCCGGCTTGATCGCACCGAGCGAGTTCGGCTCACCGGGCGGGGGCGTGCCCACGGCATCGGTGTAGACGTTGCCGAACAGGTCGTACAGCAGCGGGATCACGGGGATCTCCTTGCCGACGGTCTCCTGGATCTGGTCGTAGATCTTCTTGCGTTCCGCGGGATCCTGGACCCGGCGCCCCTGCTCGAGCAGGTCGTCGACGGTGGGGTTGGAGTAGAAGACGAGGTTGCCCGCGTCATCGGTCTTCAACCCGGACCGGATCTGGTCCGGCTCGACGAACTGGTTGTCGCGGAAGCAGGCAGCCTCGTAGTCGCCGCCCTTGCCGAAGATGCGGTTGACGAAGGCGCCCTGCTCCTGGCTCTCGAGCGTGATCTTCATGCCGGCTTGCTCGCCGAACTGTTTCACGATCTGGAAGGCCTGGTCGGCCTCCGGGGTCGGGATGCAGACCAGCGAGAACTCGAGGCCGCCGAGCTCTTGCACCAGCTTCTTCGCCCCTTCGAGGTCGAAGTCAGGGATGTCGCCGGCAGGGTTGTAGTACGGCGAGTCGAGGGCGAAGGCCGACAGGGCCGGCACGCGCACGCCGCCGTAGACCCGCTCGTTGATGACGTCGCGGTTGATGACCTTGGCCAGCGCCTGGCGGGCCTTGAGGTCGTCGAACGGCGGCTTGGACTCGTTCATCAAGATGATGGTCGAGCTCGAGCCCGAGATGCGCTCGGTCTTGTACCCGTCCTTCTCGGCCTGGGCGACGGTGCCGCTGTCGGCGGTCTGGAAGATGTCGATGTCGCCCGCCTTGAGTGCGGCGAGGCGCTGGCCGGTGTCGGGGATCGGGATGAACGTGATCTTGTCGAGGTACGGCAGCTGGACGCCGTTGTCGTCCTTCTTCCAGTACTTGTCGAACTTGGTCAGCACGACCCGGTCACCCGGGGTGTACTGCGAGAGCACGAACGGACCGGTGCCGACGGGCTTGGTCTTGAAAGCGTCGCCCTCCTTGGCCACGGCCGTGGGCGACTCGATGTAGCCGCTGGAGCCGGCGATCAGGTTCTCGAAGGCCACGTTGGGTCCGTCGAGGTTGAACACCACGTCGAGACCTTCGGGGCCGGACGGCATGTCCATGCTCTTGATGACCTTGACGGCATCGGCGCACGGGCAGGCGGTGGCGGGATCCTGGAGGCGCTGGAAGTGCTTGACCACGGCCTCGGCGTTGAGCGGTGTGTCGTCGTGGAACACGATGCCGTCGCGCAGCTTCATGGTCCAGACGTCGGCGGCGTCGTTGGCCTCGATCGACTCGGCCAGGTACGGCACGAACTCGTTGTCGGCGTTGAACGAGACGAGCGGGTCGAAGATGCCGAGGGTGATCACCTTGTCCGACGGCTGGGCGGCGACGCCCGGCTCGAGGCTGGCGACGTCGGACTCGGTGCCGAAGGTCAGTTCGCCGCCTGGGGTGATGGTGGTGTTCTCGGCAGCCGTGGTGGTGCTCGAGTCACCCGAGGGTGCGGCGGTGGTGTCCGGCGAAGCGTTGCCGTCGTCGTCACCGCAGGCCGCAGCCACGATGGCGAGCCCGAGGAGCAACGCCAGCAACCGGAGCCACCGGCGCGTCGAGGTCTGACTACTCACGAAGGATTTCCCCCTTGGTTGTACGACGCCGGCACTCCCGGCGGCAGGGCACAATGCCCGGTGACAACGGTCACGTCGTCGGCGGAGACGGTAAGTCGCTTGTTGGCAGAGTGTCAATAGCAGCAGGACGTCGGTCCACGGCGCTCTGGATCACCCGAGGGTGCGTCGTGGCGGCCTGCTGAGGCGCCGACCTTAGACGGGGCTCCGGCGAGCCGCCGCGCACCCTCGCTGAACGGCACCGTCCGGTCGGACCGGGGCGGACACCAATCCGGCCAATCGGACATCGGACCAGCCCCTGGTGGTGAGACCCCCACGCACCGTGAGGACGAACGGCGCTGTCGCGTGGCGCCTGTCACCCCTGGCATGGGCCGTTCGGACTGTTCTGCTTCCTCCGGTCCTGCTCCGATCCGATGCCCAGGAGGAATCGAGCGATCGGAGGGGACCGACGATGGACATCGACGAGTTCGTGGGCTGGTTGGAGGGCCGGGACCGTGATGACCTCGAAGCGATGGTCCGTGCGCTCGACTCGACGGCGGAGACACCGGGTGGCGCGTTGGGCTGGCTCCGCGCCACCCACGAGGTCGAGGGCGTCTTGCGGCGCAGCGGCCAGTGCCGCCTCGCAGGGGCGGCCGCACACCGGGCCATGACGGCGGCGCTGGAGGCGTGCGCTGCCGCCGGGCTGGGGGAGCCCGACCGGCGGGTCGTGGTGCGTCTCGCCCGGGCCGCGGGCGACGCGGCGCTCGCCGTGGTGACCGGCGTCCGTTCCGCCAGCAGCGACCTTCTCCTCCGGCCGTTCTTCGGGGCCATGGTGCTGTCGGCGCCGTAGCGAGCACACTGGGCGCTCCGCACCGAGCCGAGGAGCACCGCGATGAGTGACCGAGTGACCATCGACATCCGAGACGGGGTCGCCGACGTCCGCCTGAGCCGCCCGGACAAGATGAACGCCCTCGATCAGGCCATGTTCCTGGCCATCGCCGAGGCGGGCGAGACGGTCAAGGCCGACGCCTCCGTGCGGGCCGTGGTCCTCTCCGGCGAGGGCCGCGCCTTCTGCAGCGGTCTGGATTTCGGCAGCTTCCAGGCCATGGCCGAGGGCGGCCGGGACCGCGACGAACCACCAGCACCGAGTCGATGGGGGCCATCGGACAGACCGGCGGGCGCATCACGCACCTCGGCCAGCAGGTCGCTCACGTGTGGCAGGAGGTCCCCGTCCCGGTGATCGCCGCAGTGCACGGCGTGGCACTGGGAGGCGGGTGCCAGATCGCCCTCGGGGCGGACATCCGCATCTGCGCGCCCGATGCTCGCTTCAGCGTCCTCGAGGTCAAGTGGGGCCTCATCCCCGACATGACCGGGACCTGGATGCTCCCTCGGCTCGTGGGCCTCGACGTGGCCAAGGAGCTCACCTTCACGGGCCGCATGGTCGACGGCGCCGAGGCAGTGACCCTCGGCCTCGCCACCCGCGTGGCGGACGATCCCCACGGCGCAGCCACGGCGTTGGCCCGGGAGATCGCCGGCAAGAGTCCGGAGTCGGTGCGAGCCGCCAAGCGACTGCTGAACGCGTCGGGCACCGTGCCCATGGCCGAGCAGTTCGCCGCCGAGCGGGCCGAGATCGGCAAGCTGATCGGGTCACCGAACCAGGTCGAGGCGGTCATGGCCGGGTTCGAGAAGCGCGACCCCGTCTTCCGCTGACGTTCACCACGTTGCCGTGGCACCGGTCACCAGGTCGGCGCCGCGACACACTGAGCCCATGGCGCTCGACGCATCGACGATCCGATCGCTGCGGTCCGTCGTCGGTGACGCACACGTCATCACCGATCCCGAGGTGGTCTCCTCGTACACCACCGACTGGACCGGCCGCTTCGTCGGTACCGGCTCCGCCGTGGTGCGCCCGGCCTCGACCACTGAGGTCGCCGACATCGTCCGCATCTGCCGCTCGACCGCCACCGCACTGGTCCCGCAGGGAGGCAACACCGGGCTGGTCGGCGGTTCGGTGCCGCTCGCCGGTGAGCTCGTGCTGTCGACCACCCGGCTGGCGAGCATCACCGACGTCGACCGCGACGCCGGCCAGCTCACCGCCGGCGCCGGGGCGACGCTCGACGCCGTGCAGGCGGTGGCGGTCCAGGCCGGTTGGCGATACGGGATCGATCTGGCGGCGCGGCAGTCAGCCACGATCGGCGGAACGGTGGCCACCGACGCCGGGGGCCTGCGGGTGGTGCGCTTCGGCTCGACGCGGCGACAGCTGCTCGGCGTCGAGGCCGTGCTCGGCACGGGAGAAGTGGTGCGCCGGCTCCACGGTCTGGTCAAGGACAACACCGGCTACGACCTGGCCGGGCTGCTGTGCGGCAGCGAGGGGACGCTCGGCGTGGTGTGCCGCGTCCGGCTCGCCCTCGTGCCCGCTGCCGGGGAGACGGTCACCGCGCTGCTCGGGTTCCCGTCGCTGGCGGCGGCGGTGACCGCGGTGGGCCAGCTCCGGCGGGCGGTCCCCGGCGTCGAAGCCGCCGAGGTGGTGTTCGCCGAGGGCGCCCGGATGGTGGCCGACCAGACCGGGGTAGCGCCGGTGCTCGATCCCGTGCCCGCAGTGCAGATCGTGGTCGAGGCGGTCGGTCCCCCTGATCCGACGGCCACGATGGCCGAGGCCATCGAGACGCTGGCCCGACGTGTCGGCCATCGCCGTCGCCACCGACGCCGTCCGGGCCGAGCGGCTGTGGTACGTCCGGGAGGCGCACACCGAGTCGATCGCTCGCATCGGCATCCCGCGGAAGTACGACGTGACCCTGCCCACGGGTCGGCTGGCGGAGTTCTGCGATGCCGTGCGGTCTCGGGTCGACGCGGTGGCGCCGGCCACGGCCACCTGGCTGTTCGGCCACGTCGCCGACGGCAACATGCACGTGAACGTGACCGGGGGATCGCCAGATGACGATGACGCCATCGACCGTGCGGTGCTCGAGGCGGTGATCGACCGGGGTGGAGCGATCAGCGCCGAGCACGGGATCGGCGCCGCCAAGCGCGGCTGGCTGCGACGTGACCGGGGCGACGCCGACGTGGCCGCGATGCGAGCGATCAAGCACGCCCTCGATCCCGACGGGATCTGCAACCCCAACGTGTTGTTCCCACCGCCTGTCTGACCCGGCCCAGGCCGACCCTCGGTCACCGGTGCCGTCCGGTTCGCGGCGCGCCGGTGACCCGACCGGGGCTCGGGTCGGGTCAGGTGGCGTTGTGGTGGGTGGGTCTTCGGGTCACCGGTGGGTCGGGCGGTCGAGCCGCCACCGGTCGGCCGGTCCAGTGGGTGCCGTGGGGGTCGATGGCGGTCCAGTGGTCGGTGTGGTCGATGAGGAGGTGCCAGCCGTGTTCGTGGACGAGGCGGTGGTGGAAGCGGCACAGGAGGGCGCCGTTGTCGACTCGGGTCGGTCCGTCGTGTTCTCGGTGTTGGAGGTGGTGGGTGTCGCAGTGGCGGGGTTGTCGGGTGCAGCTGGGGAACACGCAGTGGCCGTCTCGGGCGGCGATGGCTCGTCGTTGGGAGTGGGAGAATTGTTCGGCTGCGTGGTTGGCGTCGAGGATCTTCGTGGTGCCGTCGAAGAGGGTGGCGACGAGGGCGGAGTCGCAGAGCAGGTGTTCGGCGGCGGTGCGGGTGAGGTTCCATCCCTCGCCGCGCAGGACCAGGTCGTCGAGGTCGTCGTGGTCGCGGAGGCCGGCGAGGGTGCGCAGGTCGATGTGCACGTTGACGCAGACGCCGGAGCGGGCCCGGACCCGGCGGCGGGTGCGTCGGCGGTGGTGTTGTTCGGCGCGGCGTAGGCGGCGGCGCAGCAGGACCAGCGGATCCAGGTCGCCGGGGTCGGTGTCCGGGCCGGTGTCCGGGGCGGTGTGGAGGGTGGCGAGGGCTTCGTCGAGGGTGTCGCCGGGGTAGGAGCCGTCGAAGGTGTCGTGGGCGTGGAGGTCGTCCCAGTCGACGTCGTCGTCATCGGCGGGGCCGTCGTGGTAGTCGGTGTCGTGGTGGTCGGTGTCGTGGTGGGTGAGGGCGAAGTGGGCGAGGTCGTCGAGGGCGTCGGCGCGGCGTTCGGACAGGGTGCGGGTGTGGGGGGCGTCGGTGGGGTCGGGGTTCTGGGTCCAGGCGTCGACGGCGGTGCGGACGGTGGCGAAGGTGACGGGGGCGAGGTCGCCGTGGATCTGGCCGCCGCCGAAGAGGCGTTCGGTGAAGGTCAGCGAGTGGGGTTGGACGCGGCGGGGGGCGCAGTGTTCGTCGACGCGTTCGGCCCAGTAGCGCACGGCGGTGGTGAAGTGGTCGTCGTCGGTCGTGTCGGTGTTCAACCGCAACAGGGCCGGTAACGAGTCGGCCAGGTACGGGGCTCGTTCGGGCGTGGCCGCTCGACCCAGGACGTCGGCCCGGCGCACCGGCAGCGTCCCCGACACGACGGCGTCGGCCAGGGTGGGGTGGGCGGCGCACAGACCGGCGATCCGTTCGAGCCGAGCGGCGTCGCGGTACGACAACGAGGTGTAGGTGACCAGCCAGCGTTTCGCTGACGATGCGCCCGCCGCCAACCACGCCGCGGTGGGCCACAGCTCGATCAGCTCGGCCAACAGCCGGCGCTGGGCCGACTCGGCTGCATCGGCGAGCTCGGCGGCATGGTCCAACCGGTCCGCGCCGCGGCCGCGACGTCGGCGTCACGGGCGTAGGCGGCGGAACCGGTCATACACCCCATTCTCTCCGAGGGGTGTGACAGGAACTCCGGGCGCGCGCGTGGTGGTCGCCCCGGTTGCGATCGGTGAGGAGGAGCCCAGGTGGCTTGCGTTTCGGCGATGAGCAGGTGTGGTGTGTTCAGGCGGCGGCTTCGCGTGGACGTCTGTGGTGGCCGCATCGTGGGTAGGGACAAGGGCTTGCGGTCGGCGGCCGTTCGGACCCGCCGAACCGGGTCGGTCGCGGCGAGAGGAGCAGATGAACATCGCCACGGACCTGATCGAGCGTGAGCACCAGGACATCGACGACCACATCGCCGAGTTCGAGCGCACCGGACACCGTTCCTCTGCCTTCGACCTGTGCTCCGCCATCGAGCGGCACGGTGCGATGGAGAACGAGGTGCTCCGACCGGTCCTCGCCGATGTCGACGCCGACACGGCCGCCGAGCACGATCGCGAGCACGACTCGATGGGTGATCTCATCGACCGTGTGCGGCACGCCTCCGATCGCGACGAGCTGCGGTCGCTCGTGACCGAGCTGGCCGCGTCGATGCGGGACCACGCTCGTGACGAGGAGGAACGTCTGCTCCCTGCGATGGAGGACGAGCTCGGCGTCGCCCGGATGAACGAACTCGGCATCGCGTTGCTCGACTGGCAGCACGAACAGCACCGGCTCGACCGGGAGAGCGAGGATCAGCTGGAGGACCTGCTCTCGATGACCCGCGCCGAGCTCTACGAACGGGCCCGGGAGGTCGACCTCGACGGCCGGTCCACGATGCGCAAGATGGAACTGGCCGAGGCCCTCGCCGACCGGTGACGGTGGCCGGGCGGTTCAGCCTCCGCCCAGCGCCCAGTCGACCGCGGCCATGGCGTGCAACGCCGTGGTGGGGAAGTAGGGACACGTCACGTCACCCGGCGTGACCAACAATTCGATCTCGGTGCATCCGGCGACCACGCCCTGCGCCCCCCGAGCCAGCAGGCGGTCGATCACCGCGAGGTAGGCGCGTCGGGAGCCATCGTCGACCACCCCTCGCACGAGCTCGTCGTAGATGACGTCGTGGACGAGGCTCCGGTCGGGTTCCTCGGGAACCAGCGCGCGTACGCCGTGGGTCGCCAATCGGTCGACGTAGAAGGCCTGCTCCATCGTGTACCGGGTGCCGAGGAGGGCGATCGTGTCGAGCCCCGACGCCACGACGGCCTCCGCCGTGGCGTCGGCCAGGTGCAGGAACGGGACGTCGACGGCCGCTTCGATCACGCCGGCCACTGCGTGCATGGTGTTGGTGCACAGCACGATGGCCTCGGCGCCGGCGGCGACCAGCGCGACGGCGTCTCGCGCCAGGAGGGCGCCGGCATCGTCCCAACGGCCCTCGGCCTGCAACGACTCGATGGCGGCGAAGTCGTACGAGCGAACGACGAGGTCGGCCGAGTGGGTGCCGCCCAGGCGCCGCCGTACCTCGGTGTTGATCATCCGCTCGTACTCGACGGACGACTCCCAGCTCATGCCCCCGAGCAGGCCGAGGCACCGGGGGGTCGTCGTCCCGGTCACCACCGATCCCGCAGGCCGACCTTGTCGATCTTGCCGGTGCCGCCCTTGGGCAGATCGTCGACGATGGTGACGGCCTTGGGTGCCTTGAAATGGGCCAGACGGGCGCGCACGTGGGCGATGAGGTCCGCTTCCGCGACGTGCGCGCCCGGGTGGAGGGACACGAAGGCGACCGGCACCTCGCCCCACCGGTCGTCGGGGCGCCCCACGACCGCGGCCTCCCGGACGGCGGGATGGGCGGCCAGGGCGTGCTCGACCTCCGGGCTGGCGATGTTCTCGCCGCCGCTGATGATGAGGTCCTTCTTCCGGTCCACGAGGCGCAGGTACCCGTCGGGCCGGACCACGGCGAGGTCGCCCGTACGGAGCCATCCGTCGCGCAACACCTCGGCGGTGGCCTCGGGGGCGTCGAGATACCCCGCCATGACGTGGTTGGAGCGGGCGCAGACCTCGCCGATGGTCGTGTCGTCCCAGGGGACCTCGACGTCGTCGGGCCCGAGGACCCTGGCGTCGACACCGAGGATGGGCAGCCCCGTGGTGGCGCGTCGCTCGGCCGAGGGCGCGTCGCCCGGCTTGTCGAGCGACCGTGTCAGCGTCGGCGAGGCCTCGGTCATGCCATAGCCACAGATGGCCGTGCACCCGAACGCCGTCTCGACCTCGGCCAGCATCTCGGGCGAGACGGGCGCACCCCCGATGGACGTGCCCACCACCGACGACAGGTCACGTGTCGCGATGTCGGGATGGTCGAGGAGCATCCGGATCATGGCCGGTACGGCGAACAGGCGGGTCACCCCGTGCGCCTCCATCAACCGCAGCACTTCGCCGGCGTCGAAGCGGGGCAGCATCACGTGTGTCCCGCCGAGGCCGGTCAGGTAGTGCGGCGTCCCCCACCCGTTGACGTGGAACAACGGGACCACGTGGAGGATGACGTCGTCGCCGGTGATGGCGTTGGTGAGCGCGCTGTGCACCGCGTGCAGGTACAGGTTGCGGTGGGTGAGCACCGCGCCCTTGGGCATACCCGTGGAGCCGCTGGTGAAGAAGATCTCGGCGGGGGCGCGTTCGTCGACGGCGGGGGGATCGAGCGGCCCCGCCGCCTGCCGACCGAGGGCCGCCTCGTAGTCATCCCCGAGCACCACCGTCGGCACGGACGACCCAGGGTCGGGTTGGTCGGGGTGACGGAAGAGCACGACCGCCCCGGCCTGGTCGAGGATCGAGCGCAGCTCGGCACCGGACAGTCGGATGTTGAGCGGGAGCAACACACCGCCGGCGAGCAGCACCCCGTAGTACGCCTCCAGCAGTTCGTGGGTGTTCCCACACAACCACGCCACCACCTGGCCGGGCCGGACCTCCAGCTCCTCCCGGAGGAACCGCGCCTGGCGATCGCAGCGCTCGGCGAACTCGCCGTAGGTCCATCGTCGGTCCCCGTCGATGACGCCGACGCGTTCGGGGAAGAGCCGCCGGGCCCGGGTGAGCAGGTCGAGCGGGGTGAGGGGCAGCTCCACCTAGGACCAGATCCCGCGGCGCTCGAAGATGTCCCGCAGGACCGCTGGACGGTCGGTCATGATCCCGTCGACGCCCATGTCGAGCAGGCGTTCCATCTCGTCGGCCTCGTCGATGGTCCACACGTGGACCACCAGGCCGTGGCGATGGGCCACGTCGACCAGCTCCGGCGTGGCGAGCGGCCGGCCGTCGGGGCCGGCCGCCGGGATCTGCGCCGCCTGCGACCGGAACACCACGTCCTCACCCTCGAAGGCGCGCAGCAGCCCCATGAGCTCCTGCGGACCCATCCCGGTGCACAGCGCCGGGCCGAGGGCGTCACGGATCCGGTCGATGCGGGCGTCGGAGAACGAACCGACGCACACGCGGTCGATGCTCCCGGTGCGGCGTACGACCTCGACCAGCGGACCCACCGAGGCGTCGGCCTTCGGGTCGATGTTCACGCGCACGTCGGGCCACGCGCCGAGGACGTCCTCGAGCAGCGGGATGGGCTCGCGCCCGTCGACCCGGGCCTGCGACACCTCGGCCCAGCTCAGCTCGGCGATGGCGCCCGAGCGGTCGGTGACGCGGTCGAGGTGGTCGTCGTGGAAGGCGACCAGGACGCCGTCGGCGGTGGCGTGGACGTCGGTCTCGAGGTACCGGTACCCGAGCGTGACGGCGTGCTCGAACGCGGGGAGCGTGTTCTCGGGCGCCTCCGATGCCCCGCCCCGATGGGCGAATGGGATCGGTCCCGGGTGGTCGAGGAAGGGGAACGACGCCATCGCGCGCCGACGGTAGCGTCGGTCGGTGTCGCCGAACGCCACCGCCCGTCCCGACGACCGACCGGCGCGGCCCTTTCGTCGCATCTGCGTGTTCTGTGGGTCATCGCCCGGTCGCGATCCGGCGTACCGGGAGGCGGCGGCTGCCACCGGCCGGGTCCTCGCCGAACAGGGTCTCGGCCTCGTCTACGGCGGTGGCTCGGCCGGCCTCATGGGGGCACTGGCCACCGCGGCCCTCGACGCCGGCGGTGACGTCATCGGGATCCTGCCCGCCGGCCTGTTCCCGGACGGCGTGACCGCCAGCCCCTTGCGGGACCACCACGCCGGCACCTTCGCCCTCGAGGAGGCGGTCGACATGCACGCCCGCAAGGCGCGCTTCCACGCCCTGGGCGACGCCTTCATCGTCCTGCCTGGCGGCATGGGAACGCTCGAGGAGTTCAGCGAGGTGGCGACGTGGGCGCAGATCGGCATCCACGACCGTGCCATCGGGTTCCTCGACGTCAACGGCTACTTCGACGCCCTCCTGGACTGGTTCGACCGGGCCGTCGCCGACGGGTTCCTCGCGCGCCTCGGCCCGCGACCAGCTCCACGTCGAGACGGACCCGGCGGCACTCGTGGACCGGCTCCGCGATCACCGCCCCGTCGTCGAACCGAAGTGGACCGAGCTCGACCGCCGCCTCAGATGATCCCGGACTCGTGTCCCTGCCAGTACTCGTCCTTGAGGAGCCGCTTGTACAGCTTCCCCGTGGGGTGCCGGGGAAGCTCGTCACGGAAGTCGATCGAGCGGGGGCACTTCACGTCGGCCAGCTTCTCCCGGCAGTAGGCGATCAGCTCCCGGGCCAGCTCCGGTCCGGCCTCGACGCCCTCGGCCGGCTGCACGACCGCCTTGACCTCCTCGCCGAAGTCCTCGTTGGGAACACCGAAGACGGCGACGTCGTACACCTTGGGGTGCATCGCCAGGACGTTCTCGGCCTCCTGCGGGTAGATGTTCACGCCGCCCGAGATGATCATGTACGCCTTGCGGTCGGTGAGGTAGAGGAAGCCGTCCTCGTCGAGGCGGCCCACGTCGCCGAGCGTGCTCCAGCCCCGCCCCTTCGGGTCCCGTGAGCCGGCCGTCTTCTCGGGGTCGTTGTGGTACTGGAACGTGGCCGCGGCCTCGCCCTCGAAGTAGATGGTCCCCGGTTCGCCGACGGGGAGCTCCTCGCCGTCGTCGCCCACGATGTGGACGGTGCCGATCAGGGCCTTGCCGACCGTGCCGGGGTGGGCGAGCCAGTCCTCGGAGTTGGTGTAGATGAACCCGTTGCCCTCGGTGCCCGCGTAGTACTCGTGCAGGACCGGGCCCCACCACTCGATCATCCGGCGCTTGACCTCGACGGGGCACGGCGCCGCAGCGTGCACGGCAGCCTGCATCGACGAGACGTCGTAGCGGGTGCGGACCTCCTCGTCGAGCTTGAGCATGCGGATGAACATCGTGGGCACCCACTGGCTGATGGTCACGTGGTACCGCTCGATCAGCTGCAGGGCCTGTTCCGGATCGAACCGCTCCATGACCACGACCGTCGCGCCGCCCATGTGGGCGCCCATGCAGAAGCGGAGCGGCGCAGCGTGGTACAGCGGTGCGGGGGAGAGGTAGACGGAGTTCTCGGTGAGCCCGAAGAGCATCGCCATGAGGCCATAGACGCTCGACGCGGACTCCTCGAGGGGGGTTTCCGGCAAGGGCGTCTTCACGCCCTTCGGTCGTCCGGTCGTACCGGAGCTGTAGAGCATGTCGGTGCCCGCGACACGGTTCGGGAGCGGCTCGGCTGGCTGGGCGTCGACGGCGGCCTCGTAGGACTCGTAGCCCTCGGCCACGCCACCGATCATCAGCCAGGTGTCGACGCCGGGTGCCCGGCCGCGGACCTTCGTGGCCGCGTCTCGGACGTAGGTCGAGGCGATGAACGCCTTCGCCCCGCAGTCGTCGAGGATGTACTGCATCTCCTCGTCGTTCAGGCGCGAGGACATGGCCGTGTAGTAGAGGCCCGCGTAGTGGCAGCCCCAGGCGACGGCGAGGAAGTCGGGGTGGTTCTCCATGCAGAACGCGACGTGGTCCCCGGGCTCCAGCCCGACCGAGCGGAACAGTTGGCTCAGCCGGTTGGCGTGGTCGTCGAGCTCGCGATACGTGGTCACCCGTCCGTCGCTGGCCATGATGACGGCAGGGTGGTCGGGGCGGGTCTGGGCGTGGGCACCGGGATACATGGCTCACAGAGTGGCGTCCACGCAAGGCCAGGCGCACGTCCGCGGGACGAGGGCTACCGTGACCGGACGTGGAGCTCACCGAGCGGTTCGCCGACCTGTTCGGGCGTGCACCGTTCCCTCTCGACGAGGCCTGCGCCGTCATCAGCGCCCACGGGGACGCCGACTGCGACGTCGACGCCGTACTGGAGCAACTCGACGACCTGGCCGGGCTCGTGCCGGGCCCGACGCTCGAGCAGCTCCTGCTCACGCTCTTCGCCGATTGCGGCTTCGCCGGCGACGAGGAGGACTACTACGACCCCCGCAACTCGTACCTCCACGCCGTGGTGCGGCGCCGGCGGGGGCTGCCGATCACGCTGTCCGTCGTGCTGATGGAGGTCGGTCGGCGGGTCGGCGTCGCCCTCGACGGCATCGGGACGCCGGCGCACTTCGTCGTCCGGACCTCGGACGAGCCGTACCGGTTCGTCGATGCCTTCGACCGGGGTCTGGTCCTCGACCGTGCCGGCCTCGACGAGCGGTTCGCGGCGCGTGCCCCCGGCATCGACATCGGGCCGTTCTTGCACCCGCTGCCCGGTCAGGAGATCGTGCGCCGGGTGCTCGGCAACCTGGTCGCCGTGCACCGCCGGCGAGGCGACCGCGACGGGCTGCGGTGGTCCACCGAACTCCGGACCCTCATCCCCGGCTCCGATGCCGACGACCGCCGCATCTTCGGCGGCGCCCTCGCCGCGTGCGGGGACTTCGCCCGTGCCGCCAAGGTCCTCGAGTCGATCGTCGACGAGGGCCAGGCCGCCGATCCGCAGCGGGAACTGGCCGAAGCGCAACGGTTGCGGGCGCGGCTCAACTGAATCGGCGCCGGGGTCGCCGCTCGACCGCCGGAAAATCCGTTGGCCGTTCCGGCGGGCATCGCTACGGTGCCGCCGGCAGCCGCGACCAGCGAGGAGGCGATGAGGACATGACCGTGCGACCCGTCGATCCGTCCTTCGACCGCGCCTCCCGGAGGGGCTGACGCCGCGACCCGCTCGTGGACCGGTCGGAGCAACCCCGACCACCACGATCCAGGAGTCACGTTGTCCACCATCCCCGCATGGCTCGTCGTCGAGGCCGACGACGAGATCGATCTGGGTGTCCTCCGCTCCGGCAAGGAAGCCCAGATCAACGTCATCGAACGGACCGGCCCCGACGGCCGGACCTGCCTCATTGCCCGCAAGCGCTACCTGCCCCGAGCCGTCGACACCAAGGGAACGCTCGAGGCCATGGGCGTCCAGCGCGCTTCGACCTTCCGCAACGACGTGCAGTACCGGGAGGGTCGCCAGTTCCGAAAGAGCCGCGACCGGCGTGCCGTCGAGGCCATGTCCACCTACGGCAAGCGCCTCCTCCAGGACCGCTGGACCGGCCACGAGTTCGACGTCATGTCGGCGCTCCACGCCGCGGGCTGCCCGGTGCCCTATCCCATCAGCTCGACACCATCCGACGGTGTGGAGACCTTCGACATGGAGTACCTGGGCGACCGCGACGGCGCCGCACCCCAACTGGCGCGGGCCCGGCTCACGCCGGCCGAGATCCGGGTCGCCTGGGACCAACTGCTCGACGGTCTGAAGACCATGACCGCGGCGGGCTGGGCCCACGGCGATCTCTCGCCCTACAACCTGCTGTGGTGGCGCGACGGCCTCTGGTTCATCGACTTCCCACAGGCCGTGGACATCGCCGCCAACCCCGGTGGCATCGACTTCCTCCACCGTGACGTCCTGAACGTGACCTCGTGGTTCTCCCGACGGGGGATCACCGACGACCCGGAGGTGGTGTTCGCCGACCTGCTCGCGCACTGGGGGTGAGGGCCGTTCCCCGTAGGGTCGCGCCATGATCGACCGTGCGATCAAGAAGTGCCTGGGCCAGATGACCAAGGGTGTCCAGGTCGTCGCCACCACTCACGACGGCGTCACCCGCGCCTACACCTCGCACTGGGTGTGCCAGATCAGTTTCGACGAGCCGGTGATCCTCGCATCGGTCAGTCCGAAGCACGACACCCATCCGCTCATCGTCGCCTCGGGGTGGTTCAGCGTGTCGGTGCTGGCCGGTGACCAGGTGGAGCAGGGCCAGTACTTCTCCTATCCCGGCCGCAAGTTCCAGCACCTCTTCGGCGAGTACCTGGCCGAGGCGACGCTCGACGACGGCACGGCGGTGCCCTACGTCGTGGACAGCCTGGCCTGGATGCGCTGCGAGGTGCGGGACCGGCTCGACCTCGGCCTCGACCACGACATCTTCGTGGCCGACGTGACGGAGGTCGGCGAGGGTCGCATCGGCGACGACCCCCTCGTGTACTCGTCCCGGCACGGGTGGCGGGTGGCGGGGGACAAGGCGCGGGCTCCGGGGGAGTCGGTCCGCGACCGCCTTCTCGCTCGCTTGGACGACGACGCCTGACGCGGACGGCAGGACCGTTGCTTGACCGGTCGGTCAAGTTGGTCGGTACAGTCTCGCCATGGCCGTCACCGAAGCAGCACCCACCACCGACGAGGCACGCGTCGAGGCCGCCATCGAGCGCCTCCTCGACGAGCACCCCCCGAAGGACACCGACACCGTGACCTTCCTCGGCGCCCAGTTCGACGCCGGCCTGGCCTGGGTCCACTACGACGAGGGCTTCGGTGGTCTCGGCCTGGCCGCCAAGCACCAGAAGACGATCAACGAGCGGCTCCAGGCGGCCGGTGCGCCCAACGCCATGGCCCGCAACCCCATCGGTCACGGCATGTCCGCACCCACGATCTACACGCACGGCTCGGACGCCCAGAAGGCCCGCTACCTCCGTCCGCTGTTCACGGGCGAGGAGATCTGGTGTCAGCTCTTCTCCGAGCCCGGCGCCGGATCGGACGTCGCCGGCCTGTCGACCCGGGCGGTGAAGGACGGCGAGGAGTGGGTGATCAACGGCCAGAAGGTGTGGACAACGCTGGCCCACGTGGCCAGCTTCGGCACTCTCGTCGCCCGCAGCGATCCCGAGCAGCCCAAGCACAAGGGCCTCACCCACTTCGTGGTCGACATGCACGCCCCGGGCGTGGAGGTCCGGCCGCTGCGCCAGATGACCGGCGACGCCGAGTTCAACGAGGTGTACTTCACCGACGCCCGCATCCCCGACTCCGAGCGCCTCGGCGAGGTCGGTGAGGGCTGGCGGGTCGCCATCACCACGCTCATGAACGAGCGGGTGTCCATCGGCGGTTCGATCCCGCCCCGTGGGTCGGGTGCCATCGGCAACGTGGTCGAGGTCTGGAAGCAGCACGCCGCCGCCGGCGACGCCGCCCGCAAGGACGAGCTCATGAAGCTGTGGATCCGCGCCGAGATCTCCCGGCTCACCAACATCCGGGCCAGCCAGAACCGCAAGGTCGGCAACCCCGGACCCGAGGGTTCGGTCGGCAAGCTCGCCAGCGCCGAGCTCAACAAGGATCTCTACTCGTTCGCCGTCGACTGCATGGGCCCCGAGGGCCAGCTGTACGGCTCCTACGACATGGAGCGCACCGGCCACACCGGCCTCGCCGGGGTGCCGACCCAGCAACTGTTCCTCCGGATGCGGGCCAACTCCATCGAGGGCGGCACCACCGAGATCATGAAGAACATCCTCGGTGAACGGGTCCTCGGCCTCCCCGGCGACATCCGCACCGACAAGGACGTGTCCTGGTCGGAGGTCCCCCGGAACTGAGTTGTGCTCAGGGTCTGCGGCTTCGCCGCAGCGCGCTCAGGGTCTGCGGCTCCGCCGCAGCCGTGCCGGCTGCTCGCTGGCGCTCCCGACGCCGGCGTGCTCAGGGTCGGCGGCTCACACGTCGCGGCCCGGCCGCCACGACCGGCGGCGCTTCTTCTCGGCCTGCTGGCGCTTGGCGTCGAGCCGCCGGCGCTGCGACCCCCGGGTCGGTTTGGTCGGGCGCCGCCGGCGCTGGGGCCGAGCGGCGCCGTCGACCAGCTCGCCGAGGCGCTTGCGGGCGAGCTGGCGGTTGCGGAACTGGGAGCGCGAGTCCGCGGCGTTGGCCCGGACCGTGTCGCCGTGCGCCGTCCGCAGCCGATCGGTGACCGCGTCGGGGAGACCGGCCTGGTCGAGATCGAGCTCGATGGTCACGCTGGTGTCCGACGTGTTGGCGTGCTGACCGCCGGGCCCGCCCGACCGGGTGGCCCACCACGACAGCGCGGCGGAAGGGATGCGCAAGCCCCTGCTGGTCACCAGGTCGTCGTCGCCGGCCATGGCGCCAGTGTGTCAGGGCTCTCGGGGCGCCAGGCGGTCTGACCTCGATGTGAACGTCGGCGAACGGTTCCGAAATCCGTCGGTAGGGTTCGTCCGTGGATCGCAGGACAAAGATCGTCGCCACCATCGGACCGGCGTCCGATTCCGAGGAGATCCTGGCCGAGCTCATCCTGGCCGGTGTGGACGTGTGTCGTCTGGGCCTCGCCCACGGGACCATCGAGGAGCACCTGGCCCGGATCCGTCGCATCCGGAAGGTGGCCGACTCGCTCGACCGCCCGGTCGCGATCCTCGGCGACCTCCCCGGACCCAAGATCCGCATGGGCCCGGTGCTCGACGACGCCGGCCTGTTCCTCACCGAGGGGAACCGGCTCGAGGTCCGCCCCGGCACCTCGCCCACCACGTCCACCCAGCTGCACGTCGACTACGACCACGTCATCGAAGACGTCGACGTCGGCGACACGTTGGTGCTGGGCGATGGGAGCGTGCGTCTCGTGGCGGTGGAGAAGACCGCCGACACCCTCGTCGTCGAGGTCGAGCACGGCGGCCGGATCCAAGGACGGCCCGGGGTGACGCTGCCGTCAGGTCGGTTGCGGGTCGCCGTGCCCACGGCCCAGGACATCGAGCTGATCGACGCCCTGTCCGCCGAGCTCGACTTCGTGGCGGCCTCCTTCGTGCGGTCGGCCGACGAGGTGAAGGCGGTCAAGGCCCGGGCCGGCAACACGCCGGTGGTGGCCAAGATCGAGACCAAGGCCGCCGTCGACGCTCTCGACGACATCGTCAACATGGCCGACGCCGTCATGGTCGCCCGGGGCGACCTCGGCAACGAGTGCGACATCGCCGAGGTGCCCCACCTCCAGAAGCGGATCATCAAGCGCGGCGTGGCCTTCGGGGTGCCCGTGATCACCGCCACGCAGATGCTCGAGTCCATGATCCATTCGCCGTCACCCACCCGCGCCGAGGCCACCGATGTGGCCAACGCGGTGTTCGACGGCACGACGGCAGTGATGCTCTCCGCCGAGACGGCCATCGGTCACGACCCGGTACTGGTCATCGAGACCATGTCGCACCTGTGTCTGCGCGCCGAGGCTGCCGCCGACTACGAGACCTGGGGTTCGCAGCTCGGCCGCATCCAGGGTCAGGTGCAGCTCGACCTCAGTACGAAGATCACCGCCGGGATGAGCCATGCCGCCTGGCGTCTCGCCACCGAGCTCGAGCTCGACGCCATCTTGTCGTGCACCAACTCGGGGTACACCGCCCGCGCCATCTCCCGGTACCGGCCGCCCAGCGTCCTCGTCGGGGCCAGCCCCCTCGAGGCCACGGTGCGCCAGCTGAGTCTGGTGTGGGGCACGCATCCGTTGAAGATGGACGAGTACGCCACCACCGACGAGATGGTGTGGCACGTGGTCGAGAAGTCGTTGCAGGCCGGCTACATCTCCCATGGCGATCTCGTGGCCGTCCTCGCCGGCGCCCCCGACAGCGGCACCGGCACCACCGACGTGCTGCGCGTCGTCCGGGTCGAGTGACGGCCCGCCGCACCGATCTCGACGACGGTCGTTGCTGGCGGATCACCGAGGGCCACGGTCCGCGAGTGGTCCTCGTGCACGGCACCATGGATCGGGCGTCGAGCTTCGCCCGGGTCGCCCGTCACCTCGAGGGCTACGAGGTCACCCGGTACGACCGCCGGGGATACGGCCACTCGGTGGTGCTGGGACCGCCACGAGATCTCGACCAGCAGGTGGACGACCTGCTCGAGGTGGTGGGCGATGCTCCGGCGATCGCCGCCGGCCACTCGTACGGGGGGACCATCGCCCTGGCGGCGGCGCAGCGGGCGCCGGCGTCGGTCGTCGGCGTGGTCGCCTACGAGGCGCCGATGCCGTGGCGGGAGTGGTGGCCGACGAACAGCGCGGGCGCGAACGCCGTGGCGTCCGCGGAGGGACCGGCCGAGGCCGCCGAGCGGTTCATGCGTCGCATGATCGGCGACCGGCGGTGGGAACGCCTCCCGCCCTCCACGCGCGAGGCTCGGCGGGCCGAGGGCGCCACCCTGGTCGCCGAGATGGGCCACACCCGACCCCCGCACCCGCCGTCGTTCGACCCCGCGGCGGTCACGGTCCCGGTCGTCGCAGCACACGGCACCGAGGGGGCTCCCCACCACGGCCGTTCGGCCGAGGTGCTGGCCGAGGAGGCCCCGGCCGCAGCGCTGATCGTGGTCGACGGTGCGGGCCACGGCATCCACCTCACCGACCCTGCCGCCATGGCGGCGATGGTCGGCCGGGTCGCCGCCGAGGTCGGATGGGTGCCCGCCGTCAGGTCTTGAGGTGGGGTTCGCAGTAGGCGACCGTCACGTCGAACCCGGCGAGGCGGCACTCGCAGGTCTGCGCGCACTGGCTGATGTTCTCGCGCTCGATCCCGATGAACAGGGCGGCGAGCAGCAGCAGGCTGAGCAGCACCACACGGGTCATGGTGCGCACGACCAGCCGGATGACCAGCAGGCCGAGGATGGCGCAGATCACGCCGAACATGACCGGTGCGTTCTCTCGAACGAAGTTCTCGTACGGCGCTGCCGCCAACACGTGTCCCACGACCGCGCAGAGTAGCGCCAGCACCTCGCACCGATGGGGGAACGTGCTCCGGGCGCGTTGCCCACCCGCTCCGACCGCCCGCCCTAGGCTCCGCCGCATGTCCCAGCCCGTGAACCTGTCGCCCAGCGGACCACCCGAGACGGTGCTCGACACCGAGCCGGCCGACGCCCTGGCCCGGCTGGAGGCAGCAGAGGCGCTCGAGGGCGAGGCCCGCCGGCTCGCCGTCTCCGGCGTGGTCGCCGACCATCCCCGGTGCCTGCACGCGTGGGCTCGCCTCGGCGAGCTGGCCCGCGACCCCGTGGAGGCGTACGCCGCCTTCCGCGTCGGCTATCACCGAGGCCTCGACCGGTTGCGGGCCAACGGCTGGCGGGGGACCGGGTACGTGCGGTGGGCTCACCCCGAGAACCAGGGGTTCCTGCGGGCGCTCGACGGTCTGCGGGCCGCCGCAGCCACGATCGGCGAGGACGACGAGGCCGAGCGGTGTGCGCAGTTCCTGGCGCAGCTCGACCCCGGTCGGGGCACCGCACGCTGACGCCGCCGTGACCGCTCTGGCCCACCGGGCGGCCGCGCTCGTCGCCGCCGGCGTGCTGGCGGTCGCGGCGTGCTCGTCCGCATCACCCGACGCCGGTGGCACCGGCACGACCACGAACCCGACGACGATCGACGGGGTCGGGGTGACCGACCCAGCGGCCGGGTCCGGGCCCACCACCGTGGCGTCATCGGGAGGCGGGGTCTCCACCATCGAGGTCGGTGGCACCGCGTCGCCCCCCACGACCACAGCCGCATCTGGTGGGGCAACGCCGTCCACGCCGCCGGCACCGTCGGCGCCCGCGCCCGGGGCGGTCGGGGCCTTCGCCCCCTGGTACCTGCGCCCCTCGGGACCGTCGCGCATCACTGTCGACGTGCGCTCCCAAGCCGGCGTCGCACCACGACCGGCCACCCTCGACCACCTGCGGTCCGTGCTGGCGAGGATCTCGGGCAAGCCGGTCGACGTCGCGAACGCCGCACTTCCCGGTGGGACCAGGCAGTGGACGGCGGACGCCATCCGAGCCCTGGCGCCCTCCACGACCACGACCGGCGCCGCCGTCCTGCACCTGTATTTCCTCTCCGGCGGCTACGCCGGCAACGACCAGGTCCTCGGCATCTCGGTCCGGTCCGACGTCGCAGCCGTCTTCCCCGATCGGGTCGATGGGGCGGCGGGGCTCTTCGTCGACGCCGGATCGATCGAGAACGCCGTCACGACCCACGAGGCCGGGCACCTGCTCGGGCTCGTCGACCTGTTCCTCTCCACCGGCCGGGCCGATCCCGACCACCCGGGGCACTCCTCGAACCCGGGTTCGGTGATGTACTACGCCGTGGAGTCCACCCTCGTCGCCAGCATCCTCGGCGGCGGCCCGCCCACCGAGTTCGACGCTGCCGATCTCGCCGACCTCGCCGCCATCCGGAACGGGTGACCACCGGGCCTACGATCGCCCCATGGCCGATCCACAGTTCCCGACCGATTCGCTCGCCGTCGACGACGTGCTCGCCGCCATCCGGGCCCGGCGCGATCGCGACGCCGACTGGAAGGGCGGGCGGACGTTCAGCCTCGTCTACCACCCCGACGACCCCGAGCTCGACCGGCTCCACGAAGCCGTTGCCCTCGAGTACCTGCACGAGAACGCCCTCAACCCCTTCGCCTTCCCGAGCCTCACCGAGATGGAAGGCGAGGTCGTCGAGTGGGGCTCGGCGCTCGTCCACGGGCCCGGCCACGG
The DNA here is from genome assembly GCA_963811245.1 of uncultured Acidimicrobiaceae bacterium. Lineage (GTDB taxonomy): Bacteria > Actinomycetota > Acidimicrobiia > Acidimicrobiales > Salinilacustritrichaceae > Salinilacustrithrix. The sequence continues at coordinate 153,672 of CAWEQL010000011.1, read as the reverse complement.
CCGGCTGACCAGCGGCGGCACCGAGTCGATCTTCCTCGCCGTGCAGACGATGCGGGACCACGCCCGCCACGAGCGCGGCATCGCCGAGCCCGTCCTCCTCACCGCCACGACGGCGCACCCGGCGTTCGCCAAGGCGTGCAAGTACCTCGACGTCGAGCAGGTGCGGATCCCCGTGCGCGACGACGGCCGCGCCGACGTGACGGCCATGGCCGACGCCATCGACGACCGCACCGGCATGGTCGTCGGGTCCAGCCCCGTGCTACCCGTTCGGCGTGATCGACCCCATCGAACCGCTCGCGGCGGCCGCGGCCGAGGCCGGCATCCTGTGCCACGTCGACGCCTGCCTCGGCGGCTTCCTGCTGCCGTTCTGGGATCGGCTCGGCGAACCCGTGCCCGCCGTGGGACTTCCGGGTCGACGGCGTCACGTCGATGTCCGCTGACATCCACAAGTACGGCTGGACGTTCAAGGGCGCGTCGCTGGTCCTGTACCGGGACAAGGAACTGCTCGACGAAGCAGTTCTTCCTCTACGACGACTGGCCCGGCGGCCTCTACGGCTCGGCGACCACCGCCGGCACGCGCGCCGCAGCGCCCATCGCCGCGGCGTGGGCCACCATGCGTCACCTCGGCGAACCGGGCTACACCCGCTTGGCCACGGGTGCTCCGCGACACCGTCCGTCGCCTTCCGTGACGGCATCTCGGCCATCGACGGCCTGCGCATCACCCACGAGCCCGACCTGTCGCTGTTCGAGTTCACCGCCGACGAGGCCTGACATCGGCGCCATCGGCGACGTCATGGACGACCGCGGCTGGCACCTCGACCGCCAGCAGGGCGGCCTCCACCTGATGCTGTGGCCGTACCACGCCAACGTGGTCGACCAATTCCTCGCCGACCTGCGTGACGCCGTGGCCGAGCACGGCGAGAGCCGGGGCGTCGAGGCCACCTACGGCGGCATCGCGTGACGTGATGTTCGCCGGTGCCGTGCTCTGCGGCGGGAACAGCCGGCGGATGGGGACCGACAAGGCCCTGATCGACGTCGACGGCTCGCCGATGGCCAGCCGGGTGGCGGCGGCGCTGGAGCGAGCCGGAGCGAGCACGGTGGCGGCGGTGGGAGGCGACCTCTCGGGACTCCTCCGCTCAGGCCTTCACGGCGTGGCCGACCGCTGGCCCGGCGCCGGTCCCCTGGGAGGAGTGGTCACCGCGCTCCTCGACGTGGGCACCGAACCGGTCGTCGTCGTCCTGGCCTGCGACCTCCTCGACCCCGATGCCGACCTCGTCGCCGGGCTGGTCGCGGCATCGGGCGGCCACCGACGCCGACGTCGTGGTGCCCCGCACCGGTGGGCGGCCGCAGTGGGCCCACGCCGTCTGGCACCGGCGCGTCGCCACTCCGTTGCGCCAGCGCTTCGACGCCGGCGAACGGTCGCTCCGGACGGCTGCGGCGGAGCTGCGGACGGTGTTCGTCGACATCGCAGAACCCGGGCGCACGGCCGACGCCGACGAACCCGCCGACCTCCGCGGGCGAGGAGGCCCGGTCGTCCCGGCGTACCATCCTGACGTGGACATCCCCGAGATCGACATCGACACGCTCTCCTCCGCCGTCGCGGCAGGGCGCCCCCGTGTTCGACGTGCGCCAGCCCGACGAGTACGTCGAGGCCCGGGTTCCCGGCGTCACGCTCGTGCCGCTGGCCGAGGTGCCCGACCGGCTCCACGAGTTCCCCACCGACGACACCGTCTACGTCATCTGCCGCTCCGGTGGTCGCAGCGCCCGGGCCGTGCAGTTCCTGCGGGCGAACGGCGTGGACGCCGTCAACGTGGCCGGCGGGACGCTCGGCTGGATCGAGGCCGACAAGCCGGTCGACACCGGTGCCTGAGGGCGACGCGTCGGGCACCGCCCGCTGGATCGACACGACGGCCGAGCTGTCGGACCTGGTCGACTCGCTGACCGACCAGCCCCGGCTGGCCATCGACACCGAGTTCCACCGCGAGCGCACGTACTGGCCCGTCTGCGCCCTCGTCCAGATCGGCTGGGACGATGGCCGGGCGCTGATCGATCCGCTCGCCGCCGACATCCGGGTCCTCGCGCCGTGCTCACCGGGCGCACGATCGTCATGCACGCCGCCGGCCAGGACCTCGAGGTCTTCCGCCACTCGGTCGGGACCGTCCCCGACGACCTCTTCGACACCCAGATCGCCGCCTCGTTCCTCGGGATGAGCTCGATCGGCCTGGCGCCCCTCGTCGGCAAGCTCCTCGACGCCGACCTGCCCAAGGCCGACCGGCTCACCGACTGGCTCGCCCGACCCTTGTCCGAGACGGCCAAGACCTACGCCGAATCGGACGTGGTGCACCTCTTCACGCTGCACGACCTCCTGACCGCCGACCTCGAAGCCCGCGGTCGGCTCGGGTGGGTCCGCAGCGAGTGTGAGGCGCTGGTCGACAAGGCCGTGACCGACAACGATCCCGACACGGCGTGGTGGCGGGTCAAGGAAGCCCGTCGGCTGCGGGGCCGGGCCGCCGCCGTGGCCCAGGAAGTGGCCAAGTGGCGGGAGGCGCACGCCAGCGAGAGCGACCGGCCGTTGCGTTCGGTGCTGCCGGACCTGGCGCTGGCGGGCATCGCGCAGCGGCCGCCCCGGACCGAGGACGCCCTCACCAGCGTTCGTGGCCTGCGTGACCGGGGCCTGCCGAAGGCCATTCGTGGGGACCTGCTCGAGGCGATCGAGCGTGGCCGCGATCTCGACCTCGACCTCGTGCGCTACCCGGAGTCGGCGCCCGTCCCCGCCGAATTGCGGGCGGCGGTCCCGCTGCTCATGTCCTGGGTCACCCAGCGGGCCCGTGAGCTCGAGCTCGACCCGGCCGTTCTGGCCACCCGGGGCGACCTCGAGGCGTTCCTGCGCGATGACGAGGACGGCCGCCTGGCCCACGGGTGGCGGGCCGAGGCCCTCGCCGACGACATCGGTTCGCTCCTCGCCGGCCGATCCGCCCTGTCGTTCGAACGGGGCGTCGGTCTGGTCCTGCGCCGTGACGCGGGGCCGGCCACCGGGACCTGATCGCTCATTGCGCGGTCAACGTCCGTGGCCAGCGCTCGCGGCGCTACACTGACTCGCTCAACAGCCCCCACCGAATCGGGAGCACGCCCGTGAAAAAGGGTCGACATCGTCGTTTCGAGGAAGCCCGAGCGCTGAAGCGCTCGGACACCAACATCGACATCTCGGACATCTTCGAAGAGAAGCCGCCACAGCCATGTGACGAGTGCGGCGCCAAGCCCGGCGCCCCGCACGCCTCCTGGTGCATGGCCGAGGACCTCGACGACTGATCCCGCTCCCGAAGGGGAACCGGATGCTCCGGCCCGTTCGGTCATCGAAGAACTTCTCGTGCGGTGACGGTGTTTGCGCGCCCACGCCGCGTAGGGTGTCGTCGTCATGCGGAGATGCGCCCTGGGGATGGTGCTCGTGTTGCTCGTCGCGGCGTGCAGCGGCGAGGGTCGGGACGTGGCGGTCCAGCGCGCCCCGATCGCCCCATCGGTGACGGTCGCCGAGACCGCGCCACCGTCGCCGCCACCCACCACAACACCCGTGCCCGAGGCCGCGCCGACCACCCCGGCTACGGCCCCGCTCGCCACCGCGCCGCCGGCTCCAGCACCCGCGGTCGAGGTCGCCGCACCAGCCGCCGCTCCCGGTCCGGTCACCGGCGGGGCGCCGTTCGCCGCGCTGGCCCGCCAGACGTGGACGTCGCACGCCTACGAGGGCTTCGGGGCCTGGCTCGACGCCTACGACTGGTCGCAGCAGTTCACCCGTTCCCCGGACGTCGTCACGCCGGCCGACATCGACCACATGGCCGATGAGGGCGTGCAGACCGTGTACATCCAGGCCAGCCGGTGGAACAGCCCGACCGACGTCCTCGAGCCCGACCGCCTCCAGGCCCTGATCGACCGGGCCCACGCCCGGGGGATGGCAGTCGTGGCCTGGTACCTGCCCACGCTCGAGGATCCCGGCGCCGATCTGCGCCGGATTCTCGCCGTGGCCGGCCTGGGGATCGAGGGAGTGGCGATCGACATCGAGGCCCGCGACGTCGCCGACGTCGGCGAGCGGAACCGGCGTCTGATCGAGCTGTCCCGCCAGCTCCGGGCCTCGCTCCCGGGCCGCGCCATCGGAGCCATCGTCCTCGAACCGGTGCTGCTCGAGGACGTGAACCCGGGCTACTGGCCGAGCTTCCCGTGGGCGGAGATCCGCCCCTACTACGACGTGTGGATGCCGATGAGCTACTGGACGAACCGCCGGGGGCCGTGGCGGGCCGCCCACGACTACACCGCCGACAACATGGCCCGGCTGCGCCAACGCATCGGGGACCCGAACGCCCCCGTGCACCCCATCGGCGGCATCGGCGACAAGACGACGGTCGAGGACCTCCAGCAGATGGTGGCGGCCGCCGTCGAGCAGCACGCCATCGGGGGCAGCATCTACGACTACCGCACCAGCCGTCCCGAGTTCTGGGCGACGCTCCGGTCGTTCCGCTCCTGAGCTAGAGGCCGGCGGTGACGATGGCGTGGTCGACGGCGGCGACCAGGCTGGACCGACCCGTCACGGGGACGGCGTCGTCGGTGGCGAGGTCGGAGCCGAGCACGACCCGGACGGGCCCGATGTGGACCCCGTGGTCGGGATCGGTCACGTCGGCGATCCGCCGGTACCGCAGCGGTCCCGCCGCCAGCGCCTGACCCGAGACGAGGAACGGCGGCAGCCGGATGCCGCGCCGTTCGAGTTGGTCGACGACGGCCAGCAACAGTTCGTGCTCGGACCGCGTGGGGGTGTCGCAGAACCCGTCGAGCGTCTCCGGGGTGAGCGGGTCGTCGGCGAGGCGGAGCATGTCGGTCACCGGTCGATAGGAACGTCTGCGGGGGTCGTGGCGCAACCGGGCCAGCGCCCGTCGGGAGATGCGATCGTGGCGGATGCCGGCGATGGCCCGGTGGTCCAGGAACCGGCGGGCCGCTTCACCGTTGCGGCGGGCCGTCCGTACCTGCGGAGGCTCGTCGTCCGCCGTGGCCATGCGCGCCACCTGCTGGCCGCCGCGGGCGACGAGCGTCAACGCGGCGGCGAGGATGCGGTTCTCCGGGGTGTCGTAGGCACGGGCCGACGTGGCACACACCCAGACGTTCTGGTCACCGGCGCTCGCGCTGCGGGCGGTGATCGTCTCCGACCACAGCACCGGACCGCGGACCTCACCGACGCTGCGTTCGGGGATCGACACCGTCGAGATCGACAGGTTCCGGATGAGGTCGGGCATGGCCTCGAGCAGCGCCGTGGCCTCGTCGCTCGCCGCGACCGTGACGCTCACCAGCTGGTGGGCCACCGAGGCCGGGATGCCGATGAGGGCTTCGACCGCGGCGGGGACGTCGACGGGGCGACGGACGCGCTCCCACAGCCGGGCCAGCGGGGGTGCCTGCGTCACAACGCCAATCGCACCCCGAGCACGTCGGCGATGGTCCGGCGGGCCTCGGCGAGCTCGGCGTCGTCGAGGTACGGGGCGATGGTCCGGTACAAGGACGTGGCCTCGTAGTCGTCGGCGCCCTCGAGCTGGGGGAGGAAGTAGCTGTAGAAGGTCTCGAACAGCAAGCGTGACGGCGTCACGTCGTCGCGGGCCCGCCGGTTCGCGAACCGGGCGGCGTCGAGGTAGAGGGCGGGACCGAAGTCGCGGAAGCGGCGCAGGAGCAACAGGTCGCGCACGACCTGGTGGCTCTCGGCCAGGAGCTCCTCGAACACCTCGTCGGCGGGAGAGGTGACCTCGACGAAGGCGAAGCGGCGCATCAGCGCGTACGACATCTCGAACAACAGGTTCTTGTCGAACACGTTCATGGTGGCGATGATCCGCCACGACGCGGGCACGCGGATGACATCGGTGTCCGGTGGCGCCTCGACCCCGCCGGGGACGAGAGCCACCGGTTCGCGACGGCCGATCCGCTTGTACGGCAGGACGGTGCTCTGGCCGGAGAGCACGGTGAAGAGCTGACCGAAGGCCCGGTCGAAGTTCGACCGGTTGAGTTCGTCGATGACGAGCCACCGTCCGCTCTCCAGCGCTTCCACGAACATGCCCGGCCGGAAGATGAGGCCCTCGGGCGTGGGTTGGAAGCCGCCGATGGTCTCGAAGGTCGTCCACTCCGTGGTGGCGGTCGTGGGCAGGTAGCCGGTGCACAGCATGGCGTGCTCGGCGACCTCGGCGGCGAGGTACGCCAACGTGGTCTTGCCCGTGCCCGGCGGCCCGGTGAGGATCACGTGCTTCCCGGCGTCGATGGCGGCCACGAGCTGGTCGATCACCTGCTTCGGGAAGCGCATGCCGATCTGCTCGGCGGCCTCGGTCAGCGCTGCGGACGTGAAGCTCATCGGTCGGCGCCCGAGCGCAGAGCGGGATGGGGGACGGGCTGCCACCCGGTGCGCCGGTCGAGGAACTCGGCGATCAGCGTCGTACGGGGCATCCCCGACCAGCTCGATGATCTCGTCGCGCAGCCCTCGATACACGGGCGTGGCACCCACGAAGGCGGCGGGGTCGTCGGTGCACCACCACGCGAAACTCGCGGCCGCCGTCGCCCCAGTCACGCCGCTTCCACTCGCGCAGCGTGGAGGTGACGTAGCCGTGGTCGTCGGTCGTCTCCTCGAGGCGCAGCGGGAGCTGCCAGCACACATCGGGCTTCCAGTCGAGGGGCCGCTCGCCGGCATCGAGGGCGGCACGGTGCAGGGCGCAGCCGGCACCTCCCGGGAAGTCGGGTCGGTTGAGCATGATGCAGGCCCCCTTGTGGACCCGCGTGACCCATTGGCCCGACTTCGTGCGTCGGGTGGGGCCGCCCTTGGCGGCGGCCTTGGACCGGAACTGCCACTGGTCGTCGGTGAGCCGCTCGATGAACCCGAGGGTGGTGGCGTGGTCGTCGTCGTCGACGAAGTGGGCGCCATAGCTGCAACAGCCCTGCTCGAGCTCCGGAGCCTCGCTGGTCAGCACGCCGGGACAGCCCCGCCCGTAGATGCAGGTCCACGCACTCATGAGGAACGTGACGTCGAAGACCCACGTCCGGTATTCGTCGGGGTCCTCGAACGAGACGTACTCGTGGAGGTCCTCGGGTCGGCCCTCGAGGGTGCCCTCGGATGTCGTGGTGTGTGCCATGTGCTCGCTCTCGCCGTGGGCGTCTGCGGAGGCTAGTGCGACCGCATCGTGACGACGGCGACGGGCGGGCACACTGGGGTCGTGCCAGGTGCCCTCGTCGACACGCTCCGCCGGGCCCTCGGACCCGACCGGGTGCGCGACGATCCCCTCGACCTGGCGCTGGTCGGGAGGGACGCCTCGATGCTCCAGGGGGAGGCGTCGGTGCTCTGCTGGCCGACCACCACCGGCGAGGTGGCGGCATGCGTGCGCGCCGCGGTCGACCACGACGTGCCGTTCGTGGCCCGTGGCTCGGGGACCGGACTGGCCGGCGGCGCCACACCGGTCGGCGGGGCGGTGGTCATCTGCCTCACCAGGATGAACCGCATCCTCGAGGTCGACGCCGAGCGACGGACGGCCTGGGTGGAGCCAGGGGTGGTGAACCTCGACCTGAGCCGGGCCGTGGCGCGCCACGGCCTCCACTTCGCACCGGACCCGTCCAGCCAGCAGGCGTGCTCGATCGGCGGCAACGTCGCCAACAACTCGGGCGGACCGCACTGCTTGGCCGAGGGCGTCACGTCGGCGCACGTGCTGGCCATGGAGGTGGTTCTCCCGGACGGCACGGTGACCCTTCTCGGCGGCCTCGATCCCGAGCCGGTGGGCCTCGACCTCCGGGGCGCCTTCGTCGGCAGCGAGGGCATGTTCGGCATCGCCACCCGCATCGCCGTCCGGTTGACCCCCGACCCGCCGGCCGTGGCCACCATGCTGCTCGACTTCGTCACCGTGACCGACGCCGCCGAGACGGTGTCGGGCATCATCGCGGCGGGGATCGTGCCTGCCGCCATCGAGATGATGGATGCGCGCATCACGGCTGCGGTGGAGGACTACGTGCACGCCGGCTTCCCCACCGACGCCGCCGCGGTGTTGCTCGTGGAGGTCGACGGGCTGGCGGCCGGCGTGGAGCTGGAGCGCGACCGGGTGGCTGAGATCGGCCGGCGGTGCGGCGCCCGGACGGTGCGCATCGCCGCCGACGAGGCCGAGCGGGCGCTGCTTTGGAAGGGCCGCAAGACCGCCTTCGGGGCCGTGGCCCGGGTGGCGCCCAACTACTACCTGCACGACACCGTGGTGCCCCGCACCCGGCTGGTGGAGGTGCTCGAGCAGGTGTACGCCATCGCCGATCGCCACCAGCTGCTGGTGATGAACGTGTTCCACGCCGGCGACGGCAACCTCCATCCGCTGCTGGTCTTCGACGCCCGCGAGCCCGGCGTCCTCGACCGGGTCCACGCCGCGGGCGACGAGATCGTCGCCGCGTCGCTGGCCGCCGGCGGTGTGCTGTCGGGGGAGCACGGCATCGGACTGGAGAAGCGCGATCACATGCCCGCCATGTTCTCCCCGGCCAGCCTCGACCTCCAGGCCCGCCTGCGCGACGCCTTCGACCCGGCCGGGCGGTCGAACCCCACCAAGGTGCTGCCCGCGGGGAGCCGCTGTGGCGACCTCCAGGACATCCCGGAGGGGCTGTGGGTGTGACCGCACCCTCCGCGGCGGTCGCGGCACTGGCCCGGGAGATCGGCGACACGGGATCGGTCGTGGCCGTCGGCGCGGGTACCGCGGGCCCGTCCGGTGGTTTCGTCGACCCGGAGGCCCGGGCGGTGCGAGCGCCGTCGGGCGTGGTCGACTGGCGCCCGGCGGAGATGACCGTCCGGGTGCTGGCCGGGACGCCCCTCGCTGTTCTCGCCGATGTGCTCGCCCAGGACGGGCAGTGCGTGGCCGCGCCGGCCCGGCCCGGCGCCACGGTGGGCGGCGCCCTCGGTCTGGGCCACAGCGGCGTGCGCCGACTCGGGTGGGGACCCGTGCGCGACAGCCTGCTCGAGGCCACCGTGGTCACCGCGGCCGGCGAGGTGGCCGTCGCCGGCGGTCCGACGGTGAAGAACGTGAGCGGCTTCGACCTCTGCCGACTCCTGGTCGGGTCCCGGGGCACGCTGGCCGTGATCGGCGAGGTGGTGTTGCGGACCCGACCGGTGCCGGACGTGCAGCGCTGGCTCGCCGGACCCGTGGCCCCCGCCACCGTCGAAGCGGTCGTGCACCGGCCCACGGCGCTGCTCTGGGACGGTGCCACCAGCTGGGTGCTGCTCACTGGCCACGGCGCCGACGTGGAGGCCCAGACCGTGGCCGCCGCCGAGATCGGGATGGCTCCGGGTGACCCGCCCGCGCTGCCCGCCCACCGCTGGTCGGTGCCACCCGCCGAGCTCGGGTCCTTGCAACCGGGCGGTTGGGTGGCCGAGTGGGGGGTCGGCGTCGTTCACCACCCCGAGCCGCAACCGGCCCGACCGGTGGACCCCGCCGTGCGTGCCCTCCACGCTCGGATCAAGGCGGCGTTCGACCCCACCGGCCGGCTCGCCCCCGGCCGGACGGTGCTGCCGTGACCTGGCTCGCCGACGACGACGATCTGGCCCGCTGCGTGAGCTGCGGGCTGTGCCTCCCGCACTGCCCCACCTGGCGGGTCACCGGCGAGGAATCATTGTCGCCCCGTGGGCGCATCGCCGCCATGCGCCAGGTGCAGACGGCCGGCGCGCCCGTCGACCAGCGCTTCGGCGAGATCATCGACTCCTGCATCCAGTGCCGTGGCTGCGAGCCGGCCTGCCCCTCGGCTGTGCCGTTCGGCGCGCTGATGGAGTCGACGCGGGCCGTGGTCGCCCGAGACCACCGGCCCGTGCCTCGGTGGCTGCGGGCCGCACTGGCAACCCTGTCGCATCCCCGACTGCTGCGCGCGGGCACGTCGGCGCTGGCGATCGCCCAGCGGATGCACATCGTGCCCGGCCGCCTGCCCGTTCCCGACCGGCTCCCCGTGCGGTCGGTGCCGTTGCGCGCGACCGGCGACGACGTGTGGTTCCACACCGGCTGCGTGATGGATGCCTGGCAGCGCGACGTCCACCGGGCCGCTGTGCGTGTCCTGGGCCGCGTCGGGGTGGGGGCGCGGTTGCCTGACATCGGTGCGGCCTGCTGCGGCGCGTTGCACACCCATGCCGGCCTCGCCGAGCCCGCTCACCGGTTGGCCGAGAGAACGATGGCCGCCATGCCCGGTGACGCCCCGATCGTGGTCGACTCCGCCGGCTGCGGTGCCGCCATGCGCGAGTACGGACACCTGCTCGGCACGCCGGAGGCGGAGACGTTCAGTGCCCGTGTCGTCGACATCCACACCTTCCTCGCCGCCCGGGCCGACCGCCTCCCACCTGGCCGCCACCTCGGAACGGTCGCGGTCCAGGATCCGTGCCACCTCCGTCACGTGCAGCGAGCGGAGGGGGCCGTCCGCACGGTGCTGGCGCCCTACGCGACGCTGGTGGAGCTCGACGACGACGGCCTGTGCTGCGGGGCCGGCGGCGCCTACTCGGTGGTGCAGCCGGAGCTGTCCGGCCTGGCGAGGGACCGCAAGGTCGAGGCCATCGCGTGGACCGGCGCACCGGTCGTGGCCTCGGCCAATCCCGGTTGCATCCTCCAGCTCGACGGACGGCTGCCGGGCGTCGAGGTGGTGCACCCGGTGGTGCTCGTCGATCGGGCGATCGGGGACGACGCTGATGGCTGACTACGAAGACCTGTGCGCCCAGCTGGAGTCGGTGGCGGAGGCGATCACCGATCGCTCGATCGAGGCACTCCGGGCCGCCATCGAGGCCGGCGCCCGCGCCCACCCGCCGGAGGAGAAGGAGTTGGCCAAGGCGCAGCGTTCCATCGACAAGGCGATCCGGATCCTGCGCGCCCTCGACGAAGCATCGTGACCCTGGTGGCTGCCGTCCGGATCAGATCCGTTCCAGGTCACCGCCGTCGAAGAGTGGCTCGACCTGGAGCGCCTCGATGTCGACGTCGAGGTCGGCGTCCGTGGGAGCCGTGACCGGATCTTCCAGGCGGTCGGCGATGTCGAAGACCGTCGGGAGCAGGGTGGCATCGCTGGTGGTGTTGAGGAACAGCTCCGGTTCGGCGAGCACGAAGCGCATGGCCCGTTCGATGGCACCGTCGTCGCGCATCGGCTCGTACCAGGAGAAGCGGCGGCTCTCGTCGTCGGCGCGCCACCGACGGCGGGCGATCGCCTTGATCGTCTGCATGGCGATGCCCCGCACCTGGCAGGTGCCGCGCAGGCGCTCGACGTCGTCCCGGTAGCCCGTGTCCCGCAGGAGGATGGCGCTGTAGGGGAGCAGGACCGAGTCGAACGGGAACTCGTCGAGGCTGCGTTGGTGCATGCCGGCGATGCGCAGACCGTGGCCGGTCACGCCGATGAACCGCACCAGGCCCTCGTCGCGCGCCGCCGCCATCGCCTGCACCACGCCGTCGGGGCTGAACGCGGTCTGCCACTCGTCGTCCTCGACCAGGTTGTGGAGCTGGATGAGGTCGACCTGGTCGACGCCGAGGCGCTCGAGGGAGCGTTCGAGCTCGGCGCGTGCCGCATCGGCGGTGCGTTCGCCGGTCTTGGTGGCGAGGAACACCTCGCTGCGGTGGTCCTCGAGCCACGGGGCGAGCCGCAGCTCGGAGTCGCCGTAGCTCGCCGCCGTGTCGATGTGGTTGACGCCGGCACGTCCCACCAGGTCCATGGTGCTGTCGGCCCGCTCCTGGCTCATGCCGCCGAGGGCGGCCGCGCCGAAGATGACCCGGGTGCTGTCGTGTCCGGTACGGCCGAAGGGTGCGGTGGCGATCATGTCGGCACCGTAGACCCGTCGCCGGCGGATGCGTCGCGGTTCATTCGCCTGCTGGGGCGGCACCGGCATTCCTGTCAGACCACCTGAGGAGAATGGGGTGTATGACCGGTTCCGCCACCTACGCCCGTGACGCCGACGTGGCGGCCGCGGCGCGCGAGCAGTTGGACCGGGCGGCTGCGGCGGTGGCCGGGTTGGAGACGGCGCAGCGGTCGGCGCTGCGCGAGGTGATCGGGCTGTGGCCGACCTCGGCCTGGCTGGCGGCGGGCGCATCGTCAGCCAAGCGCTGGCTGATGGCCTACACCTCGTTGTCCTACCGCGACGCCGCCCGGCTCGAACGCATCGCCGGCGTCTGCGCCTCCCAGCCCGATCTTGCCGATGCCGTCGTGTCGGGGACGCTGCCGCTACGTCGCGCCGACGTGCTGTGCCGGGCCGTCACGCCCGAGCGAGCGCGGTTCCTGGCCGGCTCCCTGCCCGCGCTGCTGCGCCTCGGCGCCGCTGCGGGATCCGACGACAGCTTCGACACGGCGGTGCGGTTCTGGGTCGAGCGCGTCGACGAGCAGCTTGCCCCTCGCCGGGTGCAGCCCCACTCGCTGACCTTCGCCGAACGGCTCTTCGGCGGCGGACAGATCCACGGCGACCTCGCGCCGGTGGCGTTCGCCACCGTCCGAGCGGCGGTCGACGCCTGGACCCAGGACCCCGATCCGGCCGACGCCCCCTGCGTGCGGACCCTGTCGGAACGGCGCGCCGACGCCCTCGACGACCTGGCTCACTTCGCCCTCACCCACCACGACGACGAGATGACCAGAGGGACGACGGCGTGGACTGGGACGAGCTCCACGCCCAGGACACCTTCGACGGTTCGTACGCCGGCGACGACCTCGACGAGGCTCTCGCCGCTCTCGGCACCGACGGGGTCGCCGGGCCCGACGATGTCGATCCGCTTGTCCTGCTGCGCCGGCGGTTGCGCCGGGCCGAGAACCACCGTCGTCGACGAGCCCGGCGGCGGGTCCGGCCCCGGTCGGGTGCCCTGGTCAACGTCCACATCGACCTGCGCCTCCTTCCCGGTGTCGGACCCACCGACGATCTCCACGATCTCGTGTTCCGCGGCGAGGGGTGGCGGCTCACCCGAGGCGCAGCCGAGCGCATGCTCTGCGACTCGCAGCTGGTTGCCACCCTGTTCGACGGCAAGACGAAGGTGCTCGACGCCAACGAGGCCGCCGAGCGGTTCTCCCGCCCGCAACGCCGAGCCATCGCGGCGCGAGACAGGCCACTGCGTGTTCCCCAGCTGCACCCGACAACCCCGCCACTGCGACGCCCACCACCTCCAACACCGAGAACACGACGGACCGACCCGAGTCGACAACGGTGCGCTCCTGTGCCGGTTCCACCACCGCCTGGTGCACGAGTACGGATGGCGCCTGCTCGTCGACGACTCCGGTCACTGGGTCGCCCTCGACCGGCACGGCACCCGCTGGACCGGACGACCGGTGGCGGCTGGACCGACCGGCCCGCCGGTGACCCGAAGACCCACCCACCAGGACGCCCCCTGACCCGACCCGCCGCCCGGTCGGGTCACCGGCGCGTCCCGAACCGAGACGGCACCGGTGACGAGGCCCCGGCAGGTCGACCGCTCGACGCTCCACCGCGCAGGATCCGACCGGTGCGATCGACTCCAGACGGGAGGCGATCTGCTCAGGGCGGAGGTGCAGAAGGTGCGGTCGTGGCGATGCCAGCCGCCTGGAGCGCACGACGGACGAGGTCGTCGACCGCCGTCGAGCGCTCCGTGATGGCGCCGGCCAACAACCGGAACCGGCCGTGGTCGTCCTGGTCAGCGATCGGGGTGGTCAGGAGACGGCCACCGAACACCGACACATCCGCCGATCGCACCCGTCGCCACGACGCCAGGGCCAACACGGACACGGCCACAGCTTCGGGATCGGGATCGCCACCGTCGAGCAGGTCGAGCAGGTCGAGCAGATCGAGGGCGCGCAGACCGAGCCTCGCCTCGGCGCGCACGGCGTCGACCCAGGGAGCGACCTCGTCGCCCAGGCCGCCGGCGTCGCAGGCGGCCACCGCCTCCAGCCACGGCCGGAGCGCGGCGTCCTCCTCAGGGACGCGCCCGAGGACGCCCTCCACGAACGGGCGCAGGCCTCGCCGATCGATGTCGACCTCCCACGCCGCCACCGGATCGTCTCCCGCCACCCACGCAGCGCACGATCGCAGGGTCAGCAGCGACGCCTCGGCCTGCTCCATCGGGTTCCACAGCACCCCGGCCACCTCGCCGAGCAGGGCCGGATCGCGCCCGGTCAGGGGTCCGACGTGGAGGCGGTCCGCCATCAGGGCGTCGTTGACCGGCACGTTGTCCCACAGCACGGGCCGGCGACCGCCGGCGGCCGCGGCGCGGGCGCGGGCATCGTCGGCGGTGATCGAGTCGGCCACGACCGTCGGCCCCGTCCACATGACCAGCACGTCCTCGGGCAGACCGTCGCACAACGCATCGAGGTAGGGCGACGACTCCCCGCCGGCGTAGTGCGTGGGCACCACCCACACGTCGACGCCCGATCGCTCGTGCACCGCCCGGCTGATCTCGGCGTGGCGGGCGCCGTGGGACAGTTCGGCGAGGTCGTCGAAGGACACCACCAGCAGCGAAGCGCCGGCGTCCACGGCCGGCGCCAGCTTGGCGACCACCTGTTCCGCGCTGGCGTCGGCCCCGGGGGTCAGCGCGACCCCGAGTGCCACGCCGGGCCGGTGCGCCGCCAGCGCCGAGAACCCCGCCAGCTCCTCGTCGGTGAACGGCTCGGCCCACTGCGCCCGATGACGCGGTTCGAGCTTCGCCGCCCACACGAAGCGGCTCATGCCCCAGTCGGCGAGGTGCTCGATGCAGCGCAGCCTCGCGGCGTGCGACCAGGGCGGACCGTAGAAGCCCTCGATCACTCCGGTTGGGACGGCGGCCATCAGTCCTGGAAGGGACGGCGGTTGCCGTAGGTGTTCCAGCTCGTGACCGTCTCGGCCGGGCGCCGCGGCGGGGTCCCGAACCGGCCCAGCGGTCGTCCCACAGGCACGAGGGCGACGATGTCGTGGTGCGCCTTGATGCCGCAGATGGCCTTGATCTCGTCCTCGTACACCTTGACCAGCGTCGTCAGCGTCGTCCCCAAGCCGATGTCGCGGGCGGCGAGCAGGAAGTTCTGGACGGCGGGGAAGATCGAGGCCTCGAGCCGGCCGATCTCGATGGGACCCTCGTCGTCCCGGAGGATGTTGGGATACGGGGTGAGCACGAAGAGCACGATCGGGACCTCGGCGAGGTGGTCGGCAAGGCGCCGGGTCAGGGCGGCGCCGCGGCGCCACGACTCCTCGGCGGCCTCGTCGTCGGACGGCGGGCGGGCCGCCTCCACCGCATCCATGTAGCGGGTCGTGGCCCGCTGGATCACCTCGGCCACCCGCTGGCGTTGCTCGGGATCCGTGAGCACCACGAACTGCCACGGCTGGACATTGCCCCCGTTGGGCGCCTGGACCGCCGCTCGGAGGCAGTGCTCGATCTCGGCGTCGGTGACCGGGGGATCGTTGGACAGCCGGCGCATGGACCGGGCGGTCATGATGGCCTCGAACAGCTCCATGTCATCGTCCTTCGAATTGCGGCGGGCGCTTCTCGGCCAGGGCGGCGAGCGCCTCCCGATGGTCGTCGGAGCGGAACGTGGTGATCTCCAGGGCCTGGGCCAGATCGAAGGGCCCGCCGGCGGTGGCCTTGATCCAGGCGTTGACGGCCTGCTTGGTGAACTGCACCGCCAGCGGGGCGCCCCGTGCCAGCCGATGGGCGAAGGCCAGGGCCTCGTCGTGGAGAGCGTCGTCGGCGACCGCTCGGTACGCCAGGCCCAGCCGCACCGCTTCGGCCGCCGACACAGGGTCGCCGGTCAGCAGGAAGCGTTTGGCCAGCATCGGCCCCAGCGCCAGGGGCCAGGCGATGGTCCCGCCGTCGCCGGCCACCAGTCCGACCGACACGTGGGGGTCACCGATCCGGGCCGACTCGGCCACGAAGACCACATCGGACAGCAGCGCCACCGAGGCCCCCAGACCCATGGCATGACCGTTGACCGCCGTCACGATCGGCAGGTGCACGTCGAGCAGGTCCCAGATCATCGCCTTCGCGTCCAGGCGGAGCTCACCCAGCGCCGCGGGGTCCTGCAGGGTGGGGAACCAGGCGAAGTCCCCGCCGGCGGAGAATGCCTTCCCGCGTCCGGTGAGCAGGACGGCCCGCGCCTCTCGCTCGGCCTGGAGGCGGGGGAACAGGGCGGTGAGATCACGGTGCAGCGCGTGGTCGACGGCGTTGATCGGCGACGACGGGTGGTCGATGGTCACCACGAGCACGTCGTCGTCACGGTCGAAGTCGATGGTGGAGAACTGGTGCGTCACGAGCGGACCTCGGGCTGGGGTTCACGGGGGAGACCGAGCAGCTGCTCGGCGATGATGTTGGAGAGCACCTCGGTGGTGCCGCCACCGATCGTCAGCGCCCGGCTGAACAGGTACGCCCAGTGCCACACGTCGTGTTCCTCGGCGTGTTCGTCCTGGACGCCGAGCATCCCGTGAGGGCCACGGAGGTCCTTGACGAGGGTGAGCAGCTCCTGGCCGTGGACGTCGGCCAGGCGCTTCTTGAGCGACGCCACCGGGGTGGGGTCGTCGCCCCGCTGCACGGCATCGACCACGCGCTGGCCGAGGAGCTCGAGCAGCGTGGTCTGGGTCCACAACCTCGCCGCCTCCTGTCGGCGCACCGGATCGACGAGCGGGCCCGACGACCGCAGCAGGTCGAAGGCCTCGGTGCTGGTGGGCCCCATGCCCCAGCAGACCCCACCCTCCGACAGCGACACCCGTTCGTTGCCGAGGGTGACCTTGGCCAGGCGCCAACCGTCGCCCTCGTCGCCGATGCGGCACTCGACGGGCACCGAGACGTCGGTGAAGAAGACCTCGTTGAAGTGGGACTGTCCGGTCATCTCGGTGATGGGCCGGACCTCGACGCCCGGCGCCGCCATGTCGAGCACGAAGTAGCTGATGCCGCGGTGCTTCGGCACCGTCGGATCGGTCCGGGCCAGCAGGATGCCGAACGCCGACCGGTTCGCCCACGTCGACCAGATCTTCTGGCCGTTCACGACGTAGTGGTCGCCGTCGCGTACTGCGGTGGTCCGCAGCGACGCCAGGTCGGAGCCCGCTTCGGGTTCGGAGAACAGCTGACACCAGAAGTCCTCGCCCGACAGCAGGCCGGGCAACCACCGCTGCTGCTGGTCGGCGGTGCCCCCGGCCACGAGCGTGGGACCGGCCCAGCCCAGCCCGATCGGGTTGTCGGGGAGCGAGACTCCGGCGCGTGCGAGCTCCTCGTCGACGGCGAGCTGCAGCGTCGGGTCAGCGCCGAGGCCCCACGGGGGCGGGTAGTGGGGGGCGACCAGCCCGGCGTCGGCCAGTTCGGACGGGGAGGGCTCGGGATGGGCTTCGAGCCAGGCCCGCACCGCGGCCCGATCCGTGATCAACGAGGACGTCACAGCTGGCGGAGGTCGGTCGGCAGTCCGAACGCCGCCCGCCCGACGACCTCCATGGTCCGGGGGGCGACCATGGCGTGCTGCGTGGCCACGTGGACGTCACGGAGGATGCGTTGCAGCGGCGACGTCTCGTATACGGCCGCGCCGCCGGCGGCCGTGTAGCAGGCGTCGACCGCGGCGGCCGACACCGTCATGGCGTGCGTGGCTGCCTGCCGCAGCCCGATCCGGACCGCGGCCTCGTCGCCCGTGCCGGACGCAGCCAGCGCCCAGGCGTCGTCCACGGCATGATCGAGCAGGTGGCGCGCCGCCCGGCGACCGGCGTCGGCGGTGGCGAGGTCGGCCTGGACCACCGGGCGCTCCGCCAGGGTCTTCGACGAGCCCTGGGGTCGCTTGCCGCCGGCGAGGTCGACCAGCTCGTCGACGGCACGTCGGGCCAGGCCCAGCCCGACGGCCGAGATGCCCACGGCCAGCGCGCCGAAGAAGCTGAACCGGTAGAGGGGCCGCTGGATCCGCGGCGTCCCTCCGACCTGCACCCAGCGCCCCGCCGGCACGGTGGTGGCCTCCACCGAGTAGTCGCCCGAGCCAGTGCCCTTCAGGCCGGCGACGTGCCAGGTGTCGTGGAAGGTCACCTCCTCGGCGGGGAACAGCACGAACGGGGCGACCGTGCCGTCGGCGAGCGGGGCCGGGCGGCCCTCGTCGTCGACGACGAGCGCGCCCCCGCCGATCCAGGTGCAGTGGTGAGTGCCCGAGCCCCACTGCCAGCGCCCCGAGACCTCGAGCCCGTCACCCACGGCCCGGGCTCGGCCGACGGGTGCCGCGAAGCCGCCCGTGTGGGCGCCGGGATCGCCGTAGATCGTCTCGGCCCACGACTCGCTGAGGTGTCCCGACAGCAACGAGGTCGTCGCCGCGATCATCCCGCACCACGCCGTGGCCCCGTCGAAGTACGCGAGGCGCTCGATGGCATCCACGGCCTCGGCGATGGTCCGCTCACCCCCGCCGAGCTCGGCCGGGACCATCGCACGGGGGAAGCCGGCGGCACGTAGGCCCTCGGCCAGTTCGTCGGGCAGGCGCCGCAACGACTCCGTCTCGGAGGCCAGCGCATCGGCCCGGCGGCCCAGCTCCTCCACCGTGGACGCGGTCATGACACCCAGCTGTTGATGTCGCGGATGATGCGGTGGATCGAGCTCTGGCGCCACTTGTCGTACCGCATGGCGATGCGGGCGAGGTCGAGGCTGTCGTTGCTGGACCGCTCGGCGGGCGTCGGGTCGATGACCTCGATGGCGCCGTCGACGAGCAGCTCGGCGTGGGCGTCGCCGAGCGCGGCCAGCTGCTCGGGGGTGGGCGCCTGGTGCATACGGATGACCAGCGTGTCGCCCACCCACCGGATGGAGTCGTAGTTGCGGTAGAAGCCGGCGATCTCCTCGCAGGCGGCGTCGACGTCGTCGGTGACCAGGAACAGGTCGAGGTCGCCCGGGCTGACCAACCCGTTCGCCACCAGTTCGGTCTCCACGAACCGGAGCCAGCCGTGCCAGTAGGTGCCACCGGGCGTGTCGAGCAGCACCACCGGCGCCGGGACGGACTTGCCGGTCTGCTGGAGGGTGAACAGCTCGAACGTCTCGTCCTGTGTGCCGAAGCCCCCCGGGAGGGCGACGAAGCCGGCGGACTCCTTCACCAGCATCAGCTTGCGGGTGAAGAAGTACTTCATCGCCACCAACTTGTCGTCGCCGTCGATGAACTCGTTGGCCGCCTCCTCGAACGGGAGACGGATGGTGACGCCGAAGGAGTTCTCCCGGCCCGCGCCCTCGATGCCGGCGGCCATGATCCCCGGGCCCGCGCCGGTGACCACCATCCAGCCCCGGTCGGCCAGCTCGGCGGCGACCCGGCGGGCCTGGTCGTAGAGGGGATCGTCGGGCCGGGTGCGAGCCGACCCGAAGATCGTCACCTTCGCCGTGCCGTGGTAGGGCCGGAACATGGCGAACGCCGTGCGCATCTCCCGCAGCGCCGACGCGGTGATCTTCAGGTCGAGACGGCCGACATCGTCGCCGGCGAGGCCGATGGCCGTGCGGAGGATGTCGACGAGGAGGTCGCGGTTGCGGGTGGCTCCGGCCAGGTCGAGCAGCTCGTCCAGCTGCGCCCGGTTGACGGGGACGTCGGACATGGTGCCGAGCATGGCACGCCTCGGGCCGCGGACGGGGCAGGCCTACCATCGGGGCATCGCCACCCGCCGTTGTCACCGCTGCGGCGCCACCCAGGAGTGCGCCGACGACTCGATCCCGCTGACGTGGTCGACGTCGGCTGACGGTACGGGTCCGCCGGTGGCGCTGTGCGGGGATTGCACCCGCGCCAACGTCCGATCGATCGAGGGCAAGCTCGACGAGCAGTGGTGGGACGCCTGACCGCCGCGGCCGCCCCGATGCTCAGCCGGCGGCGGCCACCCGGCCGTAGAGGGTGGTGCGCTGCTCGAGCGCCCGGCCCAGGGGTTCGACGATGGTGCGGAAGTCCTCGGCCTGCATCATCTGACCGTGGTTGGCGCCGGCGGCTCGGCTGATGTTCTCGTCCATCAAGGTGCCGCCCAGGTCGTTCACGCCTGCCTGGAGGCACTGGGTGACGCCGGACGCGCCCATCTTCACCCACGACACCTGGATGTTGTCGATGGCGCCCCGATAGGCGATGCGGCCCACGGCGTGCATGAGGAGGGCCTCTCGGAACGTCGGGCCCCGTCGGGCCTTGCGCTGGATGTACATCGGCGCAGCCATGTGGACGAACGGCAGCGGGACGAACTCGGTGAAGCCACCGGTCTCGCGCTGCAGGTCGCGGGTGCGCACGATGTGGCGGGCCCAGTGGACCGGGTTCTCGATGGCGCCGTACATGATCGTCACGTTCGACCGCAGACCCACCGAGTGGGCGGTGCGGTGTGCGTCGAGCCACTCGTCGGTGTCGATCTTGTCGGGGCAGAGCAAGGCGCGCATGTCGTCGTCGAGGATCTCGGCGGCGGTGCCGGGCAGCGTCTTGAGGCCCACGTCCATGAGCCGGCGCAGGTAGTCGGCCAGCGGCTCGCCGAGGCGCTTGGCGCCCTCGGTGACCTCGAGGGCGGTGAAGCCGTGGACGTGGATGTCGGGCGCCGCCTCCTTCACGGCCCGTGTCACGTCGATGTAGTAGTCGCCGTCGAAGTCGGGGTGGATGCCGCCCTGGAGGCACACCTCGGTGGCGCCCATGTCCCAGGCCTCGCGGACCCGGCCGGCGATCTCGTCGAGGCTGAGCAGGTACGGGTTGCCCCGCAGGTTGAGCGACAGGGGGCCCTTCGAGAAGCCGCAGAACCGGCACTTGAACGTGCACACGTTGGTGTAGTTGATGTTCCGGTTCTGGACGAAGGTGACGACGTCGCCGACCACCTCGCGGCGCATGTCGTCGGCCACCTGGGCCACGGCAGCCACCTCGGGCCCGCGAGCGCCGAACAGCGTGGTGATCTCGTCGATGCCCAGCTCCTGGCCCAGCAGGGCGCCGGCGAGCACCTCGGCCACTGCGCCGCCGGCGGAGGGGCGGCCGGGCACCAGCAGCGGCGGCGGATCCTCATGGCCCGAGTACCAGCGGTCGTCGCGGCCGAGGCCCTCGGCGTCGGAACGGTCGAGCACCGCGAAGCGCAGACCCCGGCTCGCCGTCGTGGCGGCTGCTCGCTGGCCACGCCGACGTCTCAGGGCCTCCGGCTCCGCCGGAGTCGTGTCGGCTGCTCGCTGGCGCCATGACGTCGGGCGAGCTCCGGGTAGACGGTCAGGCGAGGCGCCAGGGTGAAGCCGCGCGCCTCGGTGACCTCGCGCAGCCGGTCGAGCGCCGGCCACGGCCGCTCGGGGTTGACGTGGTCGGCGGTGACCGGCGAGACGCCGCCCCAGTCGTCGATGCCGGCGTCGAGCAGAACGCCGAAGTCGTCGGACAGGTTCGGCGGCGCCTGCACGTGCACGTCGGCCGGGAGGATCAGCCGGGCCAGCGCGATGGCCTGGATGAAGTCGTCGTGGGGACAGGGCGGCTCGCGGTGCATGCCCGTGCCCGCCTTGGGCAGGAAGTTCTGGACGATGACCTCCTGCACGTGGCCGTGCCGGCGATGGCTGGCCGCGATGGCTTCCAAGGCCTCCACCCGATCGACGGGGTCCTCGCCGATGCCCACCAGGATCCCGGTGGTGAAGGCGATGCCGAGCTCGCCGGCGGTCTCGAGCGTGGCGAGCCGGCGGGTGGGCTCCTTGTCGGGCGAGCCCCGGTGGCAGTCGAGGTCGGCGCGGAGCGTCTCGAGCATCATGCCCTGGGACGGGGCGACCGGACGGAGCTGGGCCAGCTCGTCGGGGTACAGGGCGCCGGCGTTGGCGTGGGGGAGCAGCCCTGTCTCGTCGAGCACCAGCCGGCACATGGCCGCGAGGTAGTCGACCGTGGACCCGTACCCGTTGGCCGCCAGCCATTCGGCTGCCGCGGGGTAGCGCAGCTCCGGCCGTTCGCCCAAGGTGAACAGGGCCTCGTGGCATCCGGCGGCCGCACCGGCCCGCGCGATGGCGAGGACCTGGTCCGGCGTCAGGTACGGGGACTCCAACCGGGCCGGTGGCTGGGCGAACGTGCAGTAGCCGCACTTGTCGCGACACAGCATGGTGAGGGGGATGAACACCTTCGGCGAGTAGGTGATCCGTGTCCCGGTGGTGGCGTCGCGGACGGCGCGGGCCCGGGCCTGCAAGTCGTCGAGGGGGAGGTCGAGCAGTGCCGGTCCCGGACGTGGTTCCACCATGGCCAGACCCTATCGGTCGACCTCAGCCGATCGGTCTGACCTCGGTGACGGCGGTGACGGGGAGCGGGCCGTAGATGTGAGGGAAGCCATCGTCCAACCGGATCTCGGCCGGCACCAGGGCGGGGTCGATCGTGAGGAGCAGGAGGTCGTCGGGGCAGTCCCGGTAGAAGCGGTCCAAGGTCGCCGGCCACTGCGCCTCGGTGGAGCAGTGGATGAACCCGACATCGTCGAGCGACTCGTCCCGCGTCGAACGCCGGTACTCGCCGGCGCGCTGCGCGGCCTGCCACTCCTCGGCGACGGCGATGTGGTGGATGGGCGTCGGGACGTCGCTCATGCGGGCCGACCCTAGGCACCGGCGTAGCCTCGCCGCCGATGGGGAACGGCCCGGTCACGGTGGAGCCGGTCGAGTCGCGCACCGTGCTGCGCCGGTTCGCCGACGTGCCGTACCTGCTCCATCGCCACGACCCCCGGTGGTCACCCGGCGTCCGGGCCTACGAGTCGTGGCGGATCGACGCCCGCCGGCACCCGTACTTCGAGCAGGGTGACGCGGCCTACTTCCTGGCCCGCCGGAGCGGTCAGCCGGTGGGGCGGATCGCGGCGCACCGGGACCGACCCCGAACCCCCGACGGACGCTTCGGCCTGTTCGACGTGCCCGACGACGACGAGGTGACGCGCGCGCTCTTGGGGGCGGCGGCGGTGTGGCTCGGCGAGGAGGGCGCCACGACCATGACCGGTCCCATCACCTGGACACCCGACGAGGAGTTCGGCGTCCCCGTCGCCGGCGCCGATCAACCGGGCCTCACCGGGCGTCGCTGGCAGCCGGCATGGTATGGCGAACAGCTGCGGGCCGCCGGACTGCGCGAGGCCGAGTCTCGGCACAGCTACCGGCTCGCCACCACGGTGCCCGGAACGCCCGTCGAGTCGTCGCGGACCACGGCCCGGGCGCGCACCGACATGGCCGTCGCGGCCCCCGCCGGCCGATACGCCGATCCAGCCCTGGTCCTCGATGGCATCGCCGCGGTTCCCGATGTGTCCGGCGTGCTCGCCGACGCATCGCTGCGATCGGCGTGGAAGGTGGCGCGCCGGGCCCGGCACCGCCGCTTCGACGTGGCTGTGTGTGTCCACTGCGACGGCCCCCCGGAGCTGCTGGTTCCCAGACTGCAGGCCGCAGCGGGCGACGCCGGCTATCGCTGGGTGGTGGCGCCGTGGGCGCCGGCCGGCACGACGCCGGAGACGACACACCAGGTGTTCACGCAGGAGCTGTGACGGTGGTGGTCGGCTCGTAGATCACGGTCGGCGCCTGCTGGCCCTTGAGTCCCACCCGTCCACGGTCGACCCAGTGCACGGACTCGGGACCCGCCGACCGCACCGCCGCCCCGGAGGCCAGGACTCGACCCGGGCGGCCCTTGGCCAGGTCGGTCAGGCGGGACGCCTCGTTCACCGCCCGGCCGATGACCGTGTACTCGAAGCGCTCCTCGGTACCGACGTTCCCGGCCACGACCGTGCCGGAGGACACGCCGATACCGGCGTCGAGGCCGGGGTGCTCGGCCGCCAACTCGTCGAGTCGTCGGCGCAGGGCGCGGGCGGCGCGCAACGCACGCTCGGCGTGGTCGGGCTGGAACCCGGGCACCCCGAAGACGCACAACGCACCGTCGCCCTCGAACTTGTTCACCCAGCCGCCCTCCGGGTGCACGGTGTCGACCACCGATTGGAAGAAGGCGTTGAGGGTGGCCACCACCTCGACCGGCGGCAGCACCTCGGCCATGGCGGTGGACCCGATGAGGTCGGCGAACACCACCGAGACGTTGCGGGTCTCACCGCCGAGGCCGACCCCGCGCTCGAGTGCTTGGGCCGCCACCTCGTGGCCGACGTGGCGGCTGAACAGGTCGGCCAGGGTCGCTCGTTCCCGGAGTCCGCTCACCATGCGGTTGAATCCGGCCTGGACCTGGCCCACCTCGCCGCCGTCGTCGACGTCGAGATCGGCGCTGAGATCACCGGCTCCCACTCGGCCCAGACCGGCGCGGACGGCGTCGAGCGGTGCCGCGATCGAGTCGGCGGCGATCGACATGGTGAACAGTCCGACCACGATGCCGATCAGCGCCAGCGCAGCCATGGTGCCCGGTGTCTTGCCCGATTCGCGCAGCGGCGCCAGCGTGATGCCGAGGAGCGGGATGCCCGAGCTCACCGCCCACGCCAGGAGCAACCGGGGCCGGACGCCGAGCGACGCCGGTCGGGGCGGCGCCTCACCGGCGAGCGCGAACCGGAACAGCGGCCGGTAGGTCTGTTCGAGGACCAGGTACGACACCGACGACACGGCCAGGCCGCCGATGACCACGATCTGGGCCAGGTCGGCGATCTCGGCCACGCTGTAGGTGCTGCGGATGGCGATTCCGGCACTGATCACGGCGGCGGCCAGCAACCACAGGACGAACGGCCTCGCCGCCATGCGCCACGGCTCCTCGAGGATCGCTCGGCGCTCGTCCGCCGTTGGCGCCCGTCCCTGCAGCGCCCAGCGGCCCGTGTGTTGGAAGTGCCAGCCCACCCACAGCCACGCCACCGGTGCCAGCACGACCTCGCTCACCACCAGGAGGGCGAAGTCGTTGAGCCACGGCGTCCGGAACGCTTCTGAGGCGGGATACACCTGCTGGAGGTAGCTGAACACGATGAGGCCGCCGAGCAGGTGCAGGGCCGACAGTCGGAACAGCAGGCGCATGCGCACCTCGCGCGCCGCTCGCCGCAGCGCCATGGCCTCGATCTGGTTCATTCGCCCGCGGCGGCGTGGTCGACGAGCCAGACGAGGTCGTCGGCGTACAGGCGACCAGCCGGCAGGTCGGCGCCATCGCGCACCGCCTGGAAGGCTTGGCGCTTGGCCTCGCCCGACACCGTCACCACCGCGTGGCGGGCCCGGGCGATGCCGCTGAAGGTGAGGGTCATGCGGCGGTGTGGGTTGCGCCCGCTGGGGTCCTCGTTGCTGACCACCAGGCGACCCGGGTCGGCGTGGAGGGCGGGGGAGTGGGGGAACAAGCTGGCGGTGTGTCCATCCGGGCCGAGGCCGAGGTGGACGACGTCGACGGAGCCGAGCGACGACCACAGCAGGTTGTAGGCGTCGTCACCGTCGTCGCAGCGCATGGGGAACAGGGCGTGGACGCCCGCCACCTTCGCCAGCAGGGCCTCGCTGGCCAGGCGGTAGTTGGAGTCGGGATCGTCAAGGGACACGCAGCGTTCGTCGCCCCAGTACACCTCGGTGGCCATCCAGTCCACGGGCGAGGACGGCCAGTCGGCGAGGCGTTCGTAGCAGCGTCGTGCGGTCTCGCCGCCGGACAGGGCGATGGTGAAGCCGACGCCGATCCGGTCGCGCCACGCGTCGGCGACCACCTCGCAGAACGCGTCGGCGACGTCGTCGACGATCCGGACCTCACCCTGCACTGCCCGCAACTCCCTCGGTCACGCCCGGTCGTCAGCCTTGGTCTGCAACGTCTCGAGCAGGTCGTCGAAGGACTTCTCGAAGGCCGCCACGCCCTCGCTCTCGAGGACTCGGGCGACGTCGTCCATGTCGACGCCCACCTGCTCGAGGTCCCCGAGCAGTGCTTCGGCGCGGTCGACGTCGCGGTCGATGGTGCGGGCAACGGTGCCGTGGTCCTCGAACGCCTCGATGGTGGCGTCGGGGAGGGTGTTCACCGTGTCGGGCCCGATCAGGCTGTCGACGTAGAGCGTGTCGGGGTATGCATCGTTCTTCGTCGACGTCGACGCCCACAAGGGCCGCTGCACCGTCGCGCCCCGTGCGGCGAGGGCGTCCCAGCGGGGACCGGAGAACACCTCGAGGAAGCGCTGGTAGGCAAGCTTGCCCTGCGCGACGGCGGCCTGGCCCTTCAACGCCTCGGCCTCCGGCGTGCCGATCGCGCCGAGGCGGTTGTCGACCTCGGTGTCGACCCGGGAGATGAAGAACGAGGCCACGCTGCGCACGCCGGACAAGTCGTCGTGGCCGGCGTCGCGGTAGGCCTCGAGCCCGGACACGTACGCCTCCATCACGTCGAGGTAGCGGTCGATCGAGAAGATCAACGTGACGTTGATGCTCCGACCCTCGCTGATCATCTGGCGGATGGCCGGCACGCCTTCTGCGCTGGCGGGGATCTTCACGAACAGGTTGGGCTCGTCGATCCGTTCGTGCAGGGCGCGGGCCGACGCGATCGTGCCGTCGGTGTCGCGAGCGAGTCCGGGATCGACCTCGACCGAGACGTACCCGTCGATGCCGCCCGATGCGTCATGGACCGGCCGCAGCACGGCCAGGGCGGCGGAGATGTCGTCGGACACCATGGTCCAGTAGATCTCCTCGATCGAGCGTCCCTCGGCCCGCAGGGCGTCGAACTGTTCGTCGTAGTCGGCGCTGTCGGCGATGGCCTTCTGGAAGATCGACGGGTTCGAGGTGATGCCTCTGATGCCGCGATCGACGTAGGCCTGCAGCTCGCCGGAGTGCAGGAAGCCGCGGCGCAGGTTGTCGAGCCAGGGCGACTGGCCCTCGCGTTCGTGCAGTTCCTGGAGGCGTCCCATGGGTCACCGCTCCTTCGTGAGCTGGTCGATGAGGGTTCGGGCCCGGTCGGCGACGTTGTCGGGGCGGAACCCGAAATGAGCGAGGACCTCGTCGCCCGGTGCGGACGCACCGAACCCGTCGATGCCGACGACGTCGTCGGCGTAGCGGTCCCAGCCGAACGGCGTCCCCGCCTCCACCGCAAGGGTGGGGACCTCGTCGGGGAGCACGGATCGCTGGTACGTCGAGTCCTGGTCCTCGAAGCGGTCCCACGACGGCAGGGACACGACACGGGCGCGGACACCGTCGGCGCCCAGTTGCTCGGCGGCGCCGACGCACACGTGGACCTCCGAGCCCGTGGACACGAGCACGACGTCGGGGTCGTCCTCGTCCACCACGGCGTAGCCGCCCCGCATGGCGCCGTCGACGTTGGTCCCCTCGAGGACCGGCAGGTCCTGGCGGGAGAGGATCAGGGCGGTGGGCATGTCGTTGTCGATGGCGATCCTCCAGGCGGCCGCCGTCTCGGTGGCGTCGGCCGGCCGGATCACGGTCAGGCCCGGGAGGGCCCGCAACGACGCGATCTGCTCGATGGGCTGGTGCGTGGGCCCGTCCTCGCCGACACCCACGGAGTCGTGCGTGAACGAGTAGATGACCTTGGCGGCCGAGATGGCCGCCAGGCGCAGGGCCCCGCGGGCGTAATCGGAGAAGACCAGGAACGTGCCGCCGATGGGCAGGACGCCGCCATGGAGCGCCATGCCGGTCATCATCGCCACCATGCCGTGCTCGCGGACGCCGAAGTGCACCTGGCGGCCGCCGGGATCCTCCGGGGTCATGACCCCTTCGCCGGAGATCTTCGTCCCGGTGTTCCCGGTCAGGTCGGCGCCACCGCCGACGAGGCCCGGAACCGGACCGACCAGCGCTTGCAGGACCGCGCCCGACGCCTTGCGGGTGGCGATCTGGGCGCCGACGTCGAAGGTCGGGATGGCGGACTCCCATCCCGGCATGCCCTGGCCGTCGAGGCAGGCATCGAGGGCCGCCCGATCACCGCTGAACGCCGCCAGGCGCTTCTCCCAGTCGTCGCGGCGCGTGCGGCCCCGTTCGCCGGCGCTCCGATAGAACGACAGCACGTCGTCAGGAACCCAGAACTCCTGATCGGTGGGAAGGCCCATGACCTCCTTCGCCTCCCGGATGGTGTCGTCGTCGAAGGCCAGGCCGTGGGCCTCGGGGTCGTCGGTGAGGGTCGGGGAGGGGTAGGCGATGTGGCTGCGCAACCGCAGGAACGACGGCTTGTCGGTGACCGCCTTGGCCCGGTTCAGGGCGGCTTCGAGCGCGTCGACGTCGTTGGCGACCTCGCCGAGCTCCTCGACGTGCCAGCCGTAGGCCCGGAAGCGCTCGGCGGCGTCGTCGGACAGCGACAGCTCGGTGGGTCCGTCGATGGTGATGTGGTTGTCGTCGTAGACGACGACCAGTTTCCCGAGCTGTTGGTGCCCGGCGAACGACGCCGCTTCGTGGCTCAGGCCCTCCTCGAGGTCGCCGTCGCCGGCGATCACGAACGTGAAGTGGTCGAACAGGTCGTCGCCGAAGCGGGCGGCGAGCCAGCGTTCGGCCAGCGCCATGCCCACGGCGTTGGCGAAGCCTTGGCCGAGCGGCCCGGTGGTGACCTCGACACCACGCGTGTGGTGCACCTCGGGATGCCCGGGTGTGCGGGAACCCATCTGACGGAACTGCTCGATGTCCTCGATCGTCAGCCCGAAGCCGGTGAGGTGGAGCATCGAGTACTGGAGGATGCTGGCGTGGCCGGCCGACAGGACGAAGCGGTCGCGGTCGGGCCAGCCGGGGTCGGCGGCGTCGTAGGACATCACTCGGGTCCACAGCACGTGGGCCAGCGGAGCGAGCGCCATGGCCGTTCCCTGGTGGCCGCTCTTGGCGCGGTTCGGGGCGTCCATGGCCAGGCCCCTGATGACATCGATGGCCCGCTGCTCCAGTTCCGGGTCGGTCACGGTTGCTCTCCTGTCAGCGATGGTGCGCACCGGCGAATGGGGGAAGAGTCTCCAACCCTAGACGGTGCCACCGGAGCCGCCTCCGGGCCTCAGTCGTCGCTGAAGACGAGGATCGAGGCGGTGAAGCCGTGCAGGAAGCTGCGTCCCGCCACCGGCCCGAGCTCACCGGCGCAGAACATGCCGGCCACGGCCTCGGTACCGAGCTGGTCGGCCACGGCGGCGGCGTCGTGGTCGGGTACGCCGAACAACGACGAGCCGCGTCCGTTGCAGGTGAACACCAGGGCGGCGTCGCCGTGGACCCCGCGCAGCACGTGGAGCAGCTCGGCCGCGGCGGAATCGGCGTCGCGGACGTGGAACTGGACCGTGGTTCCGACGGGCACCTCGTCGCCCACGGCGAGGACGCCGTGCTCCTTGTCGGCACCCAGCACGGTCCGGACCACGAAGTCACCGGGGCCGAAGGTGTCGCGCGTCTCGTCGATGACCACGCCCAGGTGCACGCCGCTGGCCAGCAGCACGCGATCGTCCGGGGGGAGGTCGCCGACGAGCTCGGTGAGCCGCTCGAGCGCCGGTCGGCCGGCGAGCTCGACCAGGAACTGCCCCTCGGCCGCCGTGACCACCATCGGCTCGCCCACCGGACGACATCCCTGGCTCACGATCGGACCGATGAGCTGATCACGGGGGATGATCGCTCCGACCGCGCCGTCACGGTGCACGGCACCGTCGAGCACCAACGCGTTCCCGCCCGGCGCAGCTGCGGCCGAGGCCAGGCCCCCGACGATGGTGAGGTCGGGACGGGTGGCGGCGAGGTGGTCCACCAGGGCCTCCGACGGGAACGAGTAGGGGTCGGCCAGGATCAGGAGGCTCGCGCCTTCGGGAACGTCGTCGGGGAGTCCGTCGAGTGCCAGCGAACCGTCGTCGTGCCGGGCCCGGAGCCGCAGCGGCGTCACCGGAGCGGTCCATGCTGCCCACACCGCGAGCGCAGGGATGTCCTCGGACGCCCGGCCGCACGCCAGGACGGCGCTGGCCGCGGACCCGAGCAGGCAGCCGGGTCGCAGGACGGCCCGTACCGCAGCGGAGATCTCGCCCA
The DNA here is from genome assembly GCA_963811245.1 of uncultured Acidimicrobiaceae bacterium. Lineage (GTDB taxonomy): Bacteria > Actinomycetota > Acidimicrobiia > Acidimicrobiales > Salinilacustritrichaceae > Salinilacustrithrix. The sequence goes on along the minus strand of CAWEQL010000011.1, from coordinate 123,979 downwards.
TGAACTCCACGTGGGCGGAGCTGGCGAAGAGCACGACCAGGTCGGGCTCCACACCGCCCAACTCGACGATGCGACCCAGCACCTCGCCCACGGCGTCTGCCGCGACCGGGTGCTCGGAGAGGGCGGCGGCGAACGGCATACCCGGTGCTCAGCCCGGTCCGGGGACCAACGTGTACGGGACCACCGTGACGGGACCGTCGTCGACGCGCACGTGGGCCTCCACGGTGTCGAAGTCGTCGAAGGAGAGCTCGGCCCGGACGAGCCGATAGGCGAACTTGCCCGGCTCCACCTGGAGGGGCTGGACGTTGCGGGCGATCTGCTCGTCACCTCGTCGGAACCGGACCTCCAGGGCGCCGGTCCCCTTGTCGTGCTCGGCACAGCGGACCAGGACGATCATGTGCGGCGCCATCGTCACGGGGAGTGGGCCGGGGGCGGCGGCCGAGAAGTGGACCCCGCCGAGATCGAGCGAGGTCGGACCACCGGCGAACGCCTGCTTGGTGTCGAGGTCCTCGAAGAAGAGCGCGGCGACGATGTCCATGGAGGGAACCTACCGGCGGGTCCTGCTGGTCCTCACCGTTCGAACACGGTGACACCGGCCACGATCGTGCGGCGGACGGCGAGGTCGGTGTCGAGCACGACCAGGTCGGCCCGGGCGCCGACCGCGATGCGGCCCCGGTGGTCGTCGCCGAGCAGACGCGCCGGCGTCGAGGTGGCGGCGCGGACCGCGTCGACCGGCGGCACCGAGGCCGCGTCCACGACGTTGCGGATCGCCTGGTCCATCGTGAGTGCCGAACCGGCGAGCGTGCCGTCCGGCAAGCGGGGTGCGCCCTCGACGATCGCCACCTCGGAGCGCCCCAGCCTGCCCGCTCGCCACGCGATCGCATCCGTGACGAGGGCGATGCGATCGGCCGTCTTGGTCCGGAAGGCGGTGGCGATCATTGCCGGGTGGACGTGGACCAGATCGGCGATGAGGCCGGCCACGACCCGGTCGTCGACCAGTCCGGCACCTGCGATGCCCGGCGTACGGTGGTGGAGCGGCGTCATCCCGTTGAAGAGGTGGGTGACCATGGAGGCGCCGGCGTCGATGGCGGCCGACGTCGTGTCGAGGTCGGCCGACGAATGGCCCAGGCTCACGACGACGCCCCGCTCCACGAGCAGGGCGATGGCGGCGACGGCGTCGAGCTGTTCTGGGGCGAGGGTGACCAGGCGCACGGTGTCGGGCAGCTGCCGCAACCAGTCGAGATCGACGTCGAGGATCGCATCGCGCCGGTGAGCGCCCGGACGGCCGCCGAGGAAGGGACCCTCGAGGTGGGCGCCCAGCACGACGGGCCCGTCGCTCCGGTGCCGGGCGGTCTCGATCCGGCGCAGCGCGTCGTCGTAGCGGGGCAGCGGCTGGGAGACGAGCGTCGGGAGCCACGCCGTGACGCCGCTGGCGGCGAGGACGGCGCCGATGCGAGCCCAGTCGTCCCCGTCGGCCGTGGCGCAGTCGACGTCGTCGACGCCGTTCACCTGCAGATCCACGAACCCCGGCGCGACCACACGGGGCGGTGGCGACGCCGACGCCGCTCCGATCTCGACGATCCGGCCGTCCTCGATCCGGACCGAGGCGGCGCGAACCCCGTCGGGAAGGTGCACCTGCGACCCCTCGACCACGGTCGATGCGTGGGAGGCAGCCATCCCCGGACGGTAACAAGGCCCACGGGTCGGGACCGGGCAGCAAGTACCCTGCCTGCGGTGTCCGCCCATGATCCCGGTCGCGACCCGGGCTCGACTCGGGAGGCGATCCTCGATGCCGCCCGCACCGCGTTCGCCGAACGGGGCTACGACGGAGCGTCCATCGGCGACATCGCGCGCGCCGTGGGCATCGCCAAGGCCAGCGTGCTGCACCACTTCTCCAACAAGGACGAGCTCTACACCGCGGTGTTCGAACGGCTGCTCGCCGAGTGGTTCGTGAAGGTGGAGGAGGCGGTCGACGGTCCGTGGGACGGATGGATCCAGTTCGACCGGGGCCTCACGGCCGGGTTCGAGTTCTTCTCGGAGAACCCCGACCTCGTTCGGCTGGTGCGCCGCGAGGCCCTCGACGGCAGCCACTTCGGCGTCGACCTCGGCGCCACGCTGCGTCCGCTGTTCGAACAAGCCGTCGGGTTCCTCGAGAGCCAGATGAAGCAGGGCACCTTCCGCCACCACGACCCGGAGCAGATGGTGATCTCCGGCCTCGGCGCCGTCCTGTCGTACTTCTCGGACCTCCCGTTCATCGAGGGCCTCCTCGGCGAGGACCCACTGTCGGATCGATTGCTCGAGCGCCGCCGCGACCACATCCGGGAGTTCTTCCGGGCCGCCCTCGAACCCTGAGCACCGGCGGACCGCCACTACTGTCCCCCGTCGTGCCCACGCTCTCCGAGGCCGACTCCAAGGCCCTGCTCGCATCCCACGGACTCCCCGTCGCCGCCGAGCGGGTGGTCGGAACGCCCGACGAAGCCGTCGCCGCCGCCGCCGACCTGGGTCATCCGGTCGTCGTGAAGCTGGGCGGCGATGCCATCGCCCACAAGACCGAGCGGGGCCTGGTTCGCCTCGGCCTCGCCGACGACGACTCGGTGCGCGCCGCAGCGTCCGAGCTGCTCGCCGCCGCACGGCCCGACGACGGGCCTGTGCACCTCCTGGTGGCCCCGATGGTGCGAGGCAACCGCGAGTTCATCGCCGGCCTGCACCTCGATCCCCAGTTCGGCATGACCGTCATGCTCGGCGTGGGCGGGATCCTGGCCGAGGCCGTCGCCGACGTCTGCTTCCGTTTGGTGCCCATCACCCCCACCGATGCCCACGAGATGATCGCCGACCTGCAGACCCAGGCCCTGCTCGGACCGTTCCGCGGCGAGGCCGCGGTGAATCGCGACGAACTGGCCGCCGTCCTGCTGGCGCTGTCGGCGGCCGCCGAGGCTGATCCCCGCATCGTCGGCGCCGACTGCAACCCGCTCATCGTCACCGCCGACGGCTCGCCGGTGGCCGTGGACGCCCTCGTCGAGCTCGCCGACGAGACGGACACCGACACCACAGCCGCCATCACCGCACGCACACGGCCGACGCCAGAGCAGTTCCGGGCGTTGTTCGAGCCCCGCGGGGTGATCATCGCCGGCGCATCGACCCACCCGGGCAAGTTCGGGTTCGTGACGCTGCACAACCTCCTCGCCGCCGGATACTCGGGGGCGGTCTTCGCCACGAACCTCGAGGGCACGGACGTCCTCGGGGTTCCCACGGTGCCGAGCATCGCCGACCTGCCGTCGGGCGAAGCCGACCTCGTCTTCCTGTGCACGCCGGCCAAGGCCAACCCGCAGATCCTCCGCGATGCGGCCGCCATCGGTGTCAAGGCCGCCTTCATCACCTCGGCGGGGTACGGCGAGGCCGGGGAGGAGGGCCAGCGCGCCCAGGACGAGCTCCTCGCCCTGGCCGACGAGCTGGGCATCCTCGTGGCCGGCCCCAACGGCCAGGGCGTGGTGTCGAGCCCGGCGCGCCTGTGCGCGCAGATCGTGGCCCCCATCCCGCCGGCCGGGGCGATCGGCGTCGCCAGCCAGTCCGGCAACTTCGTCAGTTCGTTCGAGAACTACGCGGTGCAGACCGGCGTGGGGCTGAGCCGGGGCGTGTCGGCCGGCAACGCCATCGCCGTCACCGTCCCGGACTACCTCGACTTCTACGCCGACGACGACGCCACGTCGGTCGGGCTCGCCTACGTCGAGGGCGTGCAGGACGGACGGGGCTTCGCCGAGGCGATGCGATCGGTCGCCGATCGCAAGCCGGTGGTCGTGGTCAAAGGCGGTGCCACCGCCGGCGGCCAGAAGGCCGCCGCCAGCCACACGGGCTCGCTGGCCAGCGACGACCGCGTCTTCGACGGCATGGCCCGCCAGGCCGGCATCACCCGAGCCGCCACCGTGGAGGAAGCGTTCGAGGCGGCGGCGTCCTTCGCCACCCAGCCGTTACCGGCGGGCAACCGGGTCGTGGTCCTCACCACCGTGGGCGGCTGGGGCGTCGCCGCCGCCGACGCCATCGCCGGGACGGACCTCGTGCTGGCCGACCTCCCCGCCGACCTCTACGACTCCATCGACTCGCTCCTGCCCCCTCGCTGGAGCCGCAACAACCCCATCGACCTGGCCGGCGGCGAGACGCGCGGACACCATCCCGGAGATCATCTCCCTCGTCACCGCGCACCCCGACGTCGACGCCGTGATCTACCTCGGCATCGGCATCCAGTCCAACCAGGCGGCCCTGCTGCGCACCGGCGGCTTCTTCCCCGACCACGGCATCGAGCGGATGGCCGCGTTCCACGAGCGCCAGGACGCCCGCTACGCCGAGGCCGCCTGCGACGCCAGCGAGCACTACGGGAAACCGGTCCTGGTCGCCTCGGAGCTGGCCGTCACCCACCCCGACAACCCCGGACCCCGCACGGTCCGCGAACGTGGTCGCCTGGCCTATGCATCGGCCAACCGGGCGGTGGCCGCGCTCGACCACCTCTGGCGCTACCGGCAGTGGCGCGATGCCCGTGGACTCGACTGAAGACCGCCCGCGCCACCCCCGTCTCCGTACCGCTGTCCGCTGGCTCCCTGCTGCGCTCCTGGCGGTGGTCGCCCTCGCCGCCACCACCGTGGTCGTGCGCGACGACGGGACCCCGAGGTCCCACGATCCGGGCCTGGGAACGGCATCCCCTACGCCGGTGCTCTCGCTGCGTCGCGACCTCGCACCGCTCCGTCAAGCCGCCGCAGATCGTGCGCTGTTCGCCGGCCTCGACGAGTTCCTCGCCAGCCAGCCGGCCGACACGTGCCTCGACGTCCGCGTCGCCGACCTCCACTACGACCACCGTGCCGACGATCCCCAGACACCGGCGTCGCTGCAGAAGCTGCTGACGGCGGTGGCCGCGCTCACCGCCATCGGTCCGGACGCCACCTTCGACACCGACGCCCTCGCACCCCCGCCCATGGCCGGCGTCGTGCCCGGCAACCTCTACGTCCGGGGGAGCGGGGATCCGATCCTCGCCAACGCCGCCTACGTGGCCCGTGAGCGCAACCAACCGCAGATCTTCAGCGACGTCGACCAGCTCGCCGACGCCATCGTGGCCACGGGCGTGACCACCGTCGCCGGCTCCGTGGTCGGCGACGACACTCGCTACGACGGCGTCCGCTACAACCCGTCGTGGCCGTCGCGGTTCGCCGGACGCCAGGCGGGCCCGGTGTCGGCCCTGTCGGTGAACGACGGCTTCGCCTTCGTCCCCGGCGATGCCGGCTCGTTCGGCGCCGCCCCCGACCCCGCCGCCTACGCCGCCGCGATGGTCGACGGCGCCCTGCGCGCCCGCGGCGTCACCATCGGTGGGCCGCCGGTGTCAGGCCCCACGCCCGCCGACGCGGTCGTGCTCGCCACCCACCGCTCGCCACCGCTGTCGCAGATCGTGACCGAGATGCTGCGCGAGTCCGACAACAACACCGCGGAGCTGCTCCTCAAGGAGCTCGGTGTGCGCCAGGGAGGGGGCGGGTCGTTCGCGGCCGGGGCGGCCGCCGTCATGCAGATCCTGGGCGATGCCGGCGTCGACCTCGCCGGCGTCCACGTCACCGACGGCTCCGGACTCTCGTCGGACGACACCGTCACGTGCGACCTCGTCGCCGATCTCCTCGGTCACGATCCCACCGAAGGCGTCATCCACGACGCGCTGGCCGTCGCAGGCGAGAGCGGCACGCTGGCCCGTCGGTGGAGCGACACCGATCTGGTCGGCAACGTCCGGGCCAAGACGGGCACGCTGAACCAGGTCACCGGCCTCGCCGGCTTCGCCGAGACGGCCGACGGGACTGAAGCGACCTTCGCTCTCATCGCCAACGTCGCCCCACCGGAGACCATCGACTCCGGCGTCGTCGCCGCCCAACGAGGGCTGGTCGAGGTCCTGCACGCCTACCCGGCACTCCCGGACGTGTCCGCCGTGGGCCCGGGCCGACCCGCGCCCGGCTGAGCCCTACGGTGCGAGGCATGGCCGAGCTCCCCATGTTCCCCCTCGGCTCGGTGCTGTTCCCCGGCCTCGTGCTTCCCCTCCACATCTTCGAGCCCCGCTATCGCGCCCTGGTCACCGACGTCCTCGCCGGATCCGCCGAGTTCGGTGTGTGCCTGATCGAGCGCGGCTCCGAGGTCGGTGGGGACGACGTCCGCCTCGACGTGGGCACGGTGGCCCACGTGCAGGAGGCCGCCGAGCTGCCCGACGGCCGGTGGGCCGTGGTGGCCGTCGGTACCCGACGGATCAGCGTCGACCGCTGGCTTCCCGACGACCCCTACCCGCGCGCCGAGGTGTCGGAGCTACCGGACCCCGCACCGGAGCCGGCCGAGACCGACCGCCGCGACGACGTCGTCCACCTGCTGCGGCGAGTGTTGGCCAAGTGCAGTGAGCTCGGAGAGCCCGCGGCACCTGCCACCGTCGAGCTCAGCGACGATCCGGTCGTCGCCAGCCACCAGATCGCTGCCATCGCACCCATCCCGACCTACGACCAGTACCGGCTGCTCGCCGCACCCACCGTGGGGTTGCGCTACGCGTCGCTGCTCGACGCGCTGGCCGACGCCGACGAGGTGCTGGACCTACGCCTGGCCGGGCAAGGAGGCCTCGAGGACGGGCCGTGACGCGGCGCGCATCCTTGCCCACCCCCGTCCGGAGCCAGTAGACCGAACCCCAGCCGTACCGAGGAGAGCTGTGGCAGCGACACGACCGACGTCCCCGTCGACAACCGCCACCAAGACGGACAAGAGCGTGCCGCAGGTCGCGTCCGAGCTGTGGACGATGACCGTCGACTACGCCAAGCAGGAGATCAAGGACCCCGTCCGGGGCCTCGGCGCCTACCTGTTGTGGGGATCGCTGTCGATGCTGCTGATCGGTCTCGGCATGGTGCTGTTGGCCATCGGCGCCTTGCGCGCCTTGCAGACCGAGACTGGTTCCGCCTTCACCGGCAGCCTGTCGTTCCTGCCGTACGCCATCGTGCTCGCGGCGGCCACCGTGGTGCTGGTCGTGTTCTTCTTCGGCATCACCACCTGGGGGAAGAAGAAGCGATGAGCACCGACCACGCCACGAACGGCCGCATCACCCCGGCTGACCTCGAGGCCAAGATGCGCGAGCTGCAGGACGAAGGCGACGACGCCGTCGACACCGCGAAATCGTATGCCCTCGCCGGTGCCGTCGCCGTCGGCGTCGTCATCTTCGTGATCGCCTTCGCCGCCGGCCGTCGACGGGGACGCAAGAAGTCCACCGTCGTCGAGATCCGGCGGATCTGAGGTGGAGCGACTGGCCCGCTGGTTCGCCCTGGCGGAGGCCAGCGGGCGCGACAAGGGCCTGCGCGGGGCGTCCGGGTTCTGGCTCGCCGTATGGGTCGCGATGGTGTCGTTCCGCCACGTTCGCAAGTGGGCTCAGCCCGAGCCCGTCGTCGTACGCGAGGTGCTCGGCCCCGGCCAGCAGCTCGTGATCTCGCACTTCGCCAAGGGCACCGAACCGCCGCCGCCCGTCGCCGCCGGCCGATCACGGCGGGCCCGGCGCCGCGCCACGGCACGCGCCAGCTGACCGTCCCCGCCGGCTGACCGACACCCCCGGCGGGCGTCGCCGCTGCGGTCGGGCGCGCGCCCCGCTGCCATCATGGGTGACGTCATGCTCGTGCACCTCAGGAACCCCACCCGCCAGGTCGAGCTCCCCGGCCCGCTCCGGGTGAGCGCACTGCTCGCCCGCCTCGACCTCAACCGGGAGTCGGTGCTGGTGATCCGCGACCGCGAGCTCGTCCCCGGCGATGCCGTGCTCGCCGACGCGGACGAGATCGAGATCCGGCCCGTGATCTCCGGGGGGCAGGCGTGAAGTGCCGCGTCTGCCGGGGCCCGGCGGTGATCGACCTCCCGGCCCACAACGCCAACTTCTGCGGCGAGCACTTCGTCACGTTCTGCCGCGGCCAGGTGGCCAAGGCCATCCACGGCTTCGACATGGTCCAGCCCGATGACCGGATCCTCGTCGCCGTCTCGGGGGGCAAGGACTCCCTGGCGCTGTGGGACATCCTGCTCGGCCTGGGCTACGGGCCGACGGCCTCGTCATCGGGCTCGGGATCGGCGAGTACTCGACCGCGTCCAGCGAGCACGCCCGGGCGTTCGCTCGCGGCCGAGGCTTGCACCTCGTCGAGATCGACCTGCGCGCCGACCTACGGCTATCGACGTCCCCACCGCGGCGAAGGCCACCAAGCGGGTGCCCTGCTCGGCGTGCGGGTTGTCGAAGCGCCACCTGTTCGACCGAGCCGCCATCGACGGCGGCTATGACGCCGTTGCCACCGGTCACAACCTCGACGACGAGGCCGCCGTGCTGTTCGGCAACACGCTGCGCTGGAACACCGAGTACCTGGCCCGCCAGCGGCCCGTGCTGCCGGCTCGCCCCGGCTTCCCGCGCAAGGTCAAGCCCCTCGTCCGCCTCGGCGAGCGCGAGATGGCGGCGTACTGCGTGATCCGGGGCATCGACTACATCGTCGAGGAGTGCCCGATGGCCGCCGGGAACAAGCACCTCGGCTACAAGGAGGCGCTCAACTCGGTCGAGGCGAGATCGCCGGGGGCGAAGCACGCCTTCTACCACGAGTTCCTGGCGAAAGCGGCCGACCGGTTCTCCCACGACCTCGACGACGGCGACGACCCCCACGCCGCTCGCTGCCAGCGGTGCGGCTCGCCCAGCACCAACGACGTGTGTGCCTTCTGCACGCTGCTCGAGCGCACGCAGGGCGCCGGAACCCGTGACCCTGCTGCCGTCCCGACGGGGCCGCTCGTGACCACTCACGACCCGGAACGTCGGTTCGCGCCCGGCGACGACGTGCTCCTCATCGACCGGAAGCGCCGCCGCTACCTCGTGACCCTCACGCAGGGCGGCGAGTTCCACAACCACACCGGCGTCCTCGCCCACGACCAGCTCCTCGGTTCACCCGAGGGCACCACCTACCGGACCACCCACGGGGCGTGGATCCTCGCCCTGCGCCCGACCCTCAACGACATCGTCCTCAAGATGCCGCGCGGCGCCCAGGTCATCTATCCCAAGGACCTCGGCCCGATGATGATCATGGCCGACATCCGGCCGGGCGTGCGCGTGCTCGAATCGGGGGTGGGCTCCGGCGCGCTCTCCATGGCGATGCTGCGCGCCGGCGCCGACATCGTCGGCTACGAGCTGCGTGACGACTTCGCCGACGCGGGCCACCGCCAACGTCGAGCGCTTCACCCCCGACCTGGCCGGCCGGTACCGGGTCGAGCTGCGTGATTGCTACGAGGGCATCGACGAACGTCACCTGGACCGCATCGTCCTCGACCTGCCCGAACCGTGGCGGGTCGTGCCCCACGCCGAGAGCGCGCTGCGGACCGGCGGGATCATCCTCGCCTACACCCCCACGATCGGACAGGCCACCACCTTCCGCCAGCGGCTCGACGAGTCCCGCTTCGACTTCGCCGAGACGCTCGAGGTCCTCCAACGCAGCTGGCACATCGAGGGCCAGTCCGTCCGGCCCGACCACCGGATGGTGGCCCACACCGGGTTCCTCACCAGCGCCCGGCTGCTGGCGACCGAGGACTGACCACCGGTCCCGACGGTGAACCTGCTCGACCTGTCGTTGCTCGGCCTCGCCGTGCTCGCCGCCATCGGCGGGTTCCGCCTCGGGTTCCTGGCCCGCACGGCATCGTGGCTCGGCATGGCAGCCGGGCTCGTGCTGGCCGCCCGCCTGCTGCCGTGGCTGCTCGAGCAGTTCTCCGGGTCCTCGCCCGGCGAGCTGCTCGCCTTCGCCGGGCTCCTCCTGCTCGGCGGATCCCTCGTCGGCCAGGCCGTCGGCCTCCTGGTCGGTAGCCGGATCCGCATCCGCCTCCCGAGCCAGGAATGGGCCGTGGCCGACCACGTCTTCGGCGCGATCGCGGGCCTGTTCGGCGTCGCGGTGGCCGTGTGGCTCTTGCTGCCGGCCATGGCCCACGCGCCGGGCTTCTTCGCCGAGCAGACCCGTCACTCGGTGGTGGCCCGCAACATCGAGCGCCTCTTCCCCGATGCGCCCGACACGCTGGTCGCCCTGCGTCGCCTCGTCGGGGAGGACCAGTTCCCGCAGGTGTTCGAGGCGCTCACACCGGCCCCCGACATCGGCCCGCCCCCGACCGCCGCCGGCCTGAGCCCCGGGATGGTGGCCCGGGTGACGCCATCGACGGTGAAGATCTCCGGCATCGCGTGCGACCGCATCCAGGAAGGCAGCGGGTTCGTGACGGTGGGGACCGACGTGGTCGTCACCAATGCCCACGTCGTCGCCGGCGAGTCCCACACCCAGGTCGAACGAGACGATGGGGCCCTGCTCGACGCCACCGTCGTGGTCTTCGACCCCGACCGCGACCTCGCCGTCCTGCGGGTCCCGGGCCTCGCCCGTTCACCGCTGCCGCTGGGCGAGAGCGCCGAGCGCCAGACCGGCGGCATCTTCGGCCATCCCGGCGGGGCGCCGCTGCGGGTGGCGCCGTTCGTGGTCGGCGACGAGGTCAACGCCGTGGGCAGCGACATCTACGACTCCCACCGGACCGAGCGCCAGGTCTTGATCCTCGCCTCCCAGCTCCACCCCGGCGACTCCGGCGCCGCGCTCGTCGACGCCGGCGGCACCGTGGTGGGGGTGGCGTTCGCCATCGCCCCCGACGACCCGAACGTGGCCTACGCGCTGTCGGTCAGCGAGGTGAACGAGGTGATCGCCGGTGACCCGGGCCGCCTCGGCAGCCCGGCCGACACCGGGCCCTGCCTCCGCCGCTGATCTCGGCACCGCGGGGCGGTGATCCCGGGGCCGAAAACGACGACAGCCCCCGCCGGAGCGGGGGCTGCGGCTCCGTCGGCGCGGGGCCGGCGTGCGGGTCGTCAGACCTCGATGAAGATGCACTCGCCGGGGCACTCCTCGGCGGACTCGATCGTGGCCTCCTCCTGGCCGGCGGGGACCGGGGCGACGCCCTCGGCGCCGCCGGGGTCGCTGAGGATCTTGTCGCCGTCCTTGACGTAGGCGAGACCATCGTCGAGGAGCGCGAAGACGTCGGGGGCGATCTCCTCGCACAGACCGTCGCCGGTGCAGAGATCCTGATCGATCCAGACCTTCATGTCGGTGTCGCCCTTCCTGCGGTGGGGGTGTTCTCCGGTTCGTGTGGCCGATGCGGCCTGTGGCTCACCCTACCGGCTCGCCGAATTGAACCGGCAACTCCCGCGGAAACGTTCCGTTCTCGTCACGGCAACGCATCGACACCGCAGCAAGACGGGGCAGGTGTATGGTCCGCGACGAACGAGGACAGGAGCACACCGATGCCATCCAGCGACGGATCCGACGGCCCCGAGGAGCGCCCCGAGCAGCTCGACGAAGGTGCCGGGGCCCCGGGGGACGCCGCCGATGCATCCGAGCTCTTGCGCCAGCTGCGAGGCCCTCGAGGACGAGGTCGTCTCGCTGCGCAAGCGGCTGCAGGACGCCCCGAAGCGGGTCCGCACCCTCGAGGAGCGGCTGCTCGAGACCAAGGGCCAGTTGTCCCAGGCCGTGTCCCAGAACGAGAAGCTGACCTACACCCTCCGCGAGGCTCGCGAGCACATCGCGGCACTGCGCGAAGAGGTCGACAAGCTGACCCAGCCGCCGTCGGCCTACGGCACCTATCCTCGGCATGAACGACGACGGCACGGCCGACGTCCACGCCGGCGGGCGCAAGATGCGCGTCGCCGTCCACCCGGAGTTGGCCGACGACGTCGAGGCGCTGACGCAGGGCGCCGAGGTCGTCCTCAACGAGAGCTTCAGCATCATCTTGTCCCGCGCCCCGGAGGGCCAGGGCGAGGTGGTGACGCTAAGGAGGTGCTGGCCGATCGCCGGCGGGCGCTCGTGGTCGGCCGGGCCGACGAGGAACGCGTCGTCGAACTGGTCGACGAGTTGGTCGACGCCCGGCTCCGCAGCGGCGACACGATGCTGTTGGACCCGCGCTCGGGTCTGCTGCTCGAGAAGCTGCCCCGGCCCGAGGTCGAGGACCTCGTCCTGGAGGAGGTCCCCGACGTCCGCTACGAAGACATCGGCGGCCTCGACGACCAGATCGAACAGATCGCCGATGCGGTCGAGCTGCCGTTCCTGCACCAGGAGCTCTTCGCCGAGTTCGAGCTCCCGGCCCCGAAGGGCATCCTGCTCTACGGCCCTCCCGGCTGCGGCAAGACGCTGATCGCCAAGGCCGTGGCCAACAGCCTCGCCAACAAGGTCGCCGAGTCCACCGGCAACGAGGCCCGCAGCTTCTTCCTCAACATCAAGGGCCCCGAGCTGCTCAACAAGTACGTCGGCGAGACCGAGCGCCAGATCCGCCTCGTCTTCCAACGGGCCCGGGAGAAGAGCGAAGAGGGCTGGCCCGTCATCGTCTTCTTCGACGAGATGGACTCCATGTTCCGGACCCGTGGTTCAGGTATCAGCTCCGACATGGAATCGACGATCGTCCCCCAGTTGCTGGCCGAGATCGACGGCGTCGAGTCGCTGAAGAACGTGATCGTGATCGGCGCGTCGAACCGCGAGGACCTGATCGATCCCGCCATCCTCCGGCCCGGTCGTCTCGACGTGAAGATCAAGATCGAACGCCCGAACGAGACCTCGGCGGCCCAGATCTTCTCCCGGTACCTCACCGAGCGACATCCCCATCGACGGCGACGAGATCCGCGACCTCGGCGGTGGCGACGTCGACAAGGCCATCGCCGCCATGGTCGAGCGCACCGTCGAGGAGATGTACTCCACCGACGACCGCAACCGCTTCCTCGAGGTCACCTACCAGAACGGCGACAAGGAAATCGATGTTCTTCAAGGACTTCTCCTCGGGCGCCATGATCGAGAACATCGTCCGCCGTTCCAAGAAGCTCGCCATCAAGCGCCTGCTGGCCGGCGGCTCCCGGGGCATCCGGACCGAGGACCTGTCGGCGTCGATCAAGCAGGAGTTCAAGGAGCACGAGGACCTGCCCAACACCACCAACCCCGACGACTGGGCCAAGATCTCGGGCAAGAAGGGCGAGCGGATCGTCTATGTCCGCACGCTCATCCAACGGGCCGAGGACGAGGCGGCCGAGGGAGGCCGTTCGATCGAACGGGTCACCACCGGCCAGTACCTGTAGGGCCGGGCACCGGACGCAGGGGGAGCGATGCTCATCACCGACTGGGCCAGGAAGATGCAGACGGAGGTCGAGCACCTCCCCGAGACCCTGGCCTCGCTCCGTGAGGCCAGCGTCAACATCCGTCAGGTCAGCGAGGACCTGACCGAGGTGGTGGCGTCCCTGCGCCGGGTCACCGATGCCCTCGATGCCGCCGGTCTCGCCGACGCCACCGAGGTCATCCGTCGCACCGCCGAGGTCAACGAGGCCGTCATCGCCGGGCTCGCGAAGCTCCCCGGCGCCGACCTGTTGAACGCATTCCGCCGGCCCCGGTGAGCGCCCGGTCGGCGGGTAGGTTCCCTCCATGACGGTCCCCAAGATCTGCGGCATCGAGACCGAGTTCGGGATCTTCGTACGCGGCGGGGGGGAGTCGAACCCGATCACCGCCTCGTCGGTGCTCATCAACGCCTACGTGCAGGAGCTGGCCCGCACCGGTCACGCCGCCCGCACCGCGCCCGGGTCAGCTGGGACTTCGAGGACGAGATGCCGCACAACGACGCCCGGGGCACCACCCCGGCCGGTGCGTATCCGCCCGAGGTCGAGACGCACCTCGTGAACGCGGTCCTCACCAACGGCGCCCGGTACTACGTCGACCACGCCCACCCCGAGTGCTCGACGCCCGAGTGCGCCGACGCCCTCGAGGTCGTGACGTGGGACCGCGCCGCAGAGGAAATCCTGCGGCGGTCGATGGAGGCGGCTCGCGCCCTGCTCCGCCCCGACGAGGAGATCGTCATCCACAAGAACAACTCCGATGGCAAGGGCAACAGCTACGGCTGCCACGAGAACTACCTGCTGGCCCGCGCCACGCCGTTCGGTCGCATCGTGCGTGAGATCACCCCGTTCTTCGTCACCCGCCAGCTGTTCTGCGGTGCCGGCAAGATCGGCGTCGAGGTCCCCGGCCTCGGCGCGGCCGACGTGCCGTACCAACTCTCCCAGCGGGCCGATTTCTTCGAGGAGGAGGTCGGCCTCGAGACCACCCTCAAGCGTCCCATCGTCAACACCCGCGACGAGCCCCACGCCGACGCCCAGAAGTACCGGCGCCTGCACGTCATCATCGGCGACGCCAACATGTCCGAGGTCGCCACCTACCTCAAGGTCGGCACCACGGCGATCGTGCTGGCCATGATCGAGGACGACGAGCTCGGCCTGGACCTGGCGCTGGCCACACCGGTGCCGGCGCTGCGGGCGGTGTCGCACGACCCGTCCCTGTCGGTCCGGCTCGACCTCGCCGGGGGCGGCACCATGACGGCGCTCGAGGTGCAGTGGGAGTACCTGGAGCGGGCTCGCAAGTACGCCGAGACCCGGGGCCTCGAATGCGTCGGGGAAGCCGTGGGGGCCGACGTGTTGGCCCGCTGGGAGCGGGTGCTCACCGGTCTCGAGACCGACGTCGACAGCGTCGCCGACGTCGTCGACTGGGTCGCCAAGCGTCGGCTGGTCGAGGGCTACCGGGAGCGGCACGGATTGGAATGGGGCGACACCCGTCTCGCCGCCCTGGGCCTGCAGTACCACGACCTGCGGCCCGACAAGTGCCTCGCCTCCCGGGCCGGGCTCGAGACCATCACCGACCCCGCTCGGGTGGCGGCGGCGGTCAGCAACCCGCCCGAGTCGACCCGGGCCTACTTCCGGGGCCGTTGCCTGCAGAAGTGGCCCGAATCGATCGTCGCCGCCAACTGGGACTCGCTGGTCTTCGACGTGGGTGGCGATCCCCTCCGGCGGGTACCCATGATGGAACCGTCGCGTGGAACCGCAGCCCACGTGGGTACATTGATCGATGAGTGCGAGACGGCCGGCGAGTTGCTCGCCCGTCTCGGGTCGTGACACCCGTCATGGCCGCGAACACCCCCTGGAGTCGGTGATGGCAGAGCGGGAGCAGAAGCGGAAGTCCGCCCCCCAACGTGAGGAAGAGACCGTCGACGACGTGCCGGCGGCATCGGAGTCCGGCGAGAAGATCAAGGCCGAGCTCGACGATCTGCTCGACGAGATCGACGACGTGCTCGAGCAGAACGCCGAGGACTTCGTGAAGTCCTACATCCAGAAGGGTGGCGAGTAGGACGCCCGGTAGTGTCCGCCTCGTGACGCTGCCGTTCTTCAGCCCCCAGACGGATCCCGGCCCGGACTTCTCCGGACTGCTGCGAGCCCAGGGCAACGACCCCGCCGCCCGGGTGGCCGACGCCGCCACCCACCCCCTCACGATCACCCACGGCACCACCGTCGTCGCCATCCGGACCTCCGGGGGCGTGGTGATGGCCGGCGACCGGCGGGCCACCTCGGGCAACCTCATCAGCCACCGGTCGATGGAGAAGGTGTTCCCGGCCGACCGCTGGTCGGGCGTGGCCATCGCCGGCGCGGCCGGCCCGGCCATGGAGATGGTGAAGCTGTTCCAGCTCCAGCTCGAGCACTACGAGAAGGTCGAGGGTCACGCGCTGAGCCTCGAGGGCAAGGCCAACCAGCTCAGTGCCATGGTCCGTGGCCACCTGCCCGCCGCCATGCAGGGGATGGCCGTCATCCCGCTCTTCGCCGGCTACGACCGCATCCGGGGGGTCGGTCGCCTCTTCGAGTTCGACGTCACCGGCGGCCGCTACGAGGAGCTGCACCATGCCGCCACCGGCTCCGGTTCCCTGCACGCAGGCACGGTCATCAAGATCAACTACCGCAACGACATGGATCCGTCGGATGCCGTGGATCTGGCCATCCGGGCGCTGTTCGAGGCCGCCGACGACGACTCCGCCACGGGCGGTCCCGACCTCGTGCGCGGCATCTTCCCGGTCGTTGCCACCATCGACGCCGCCGGGTACTCGCGGCTCACCGACGACGACATCCGGCAGCGCTTCGAACGGTTGATGGGCACGTTCTCGGCCACCAACACCCCCACCGAACGCCCCACCGACCAGGGAGGAGCGCCGGCATGACCTCACCGTTCTACGTCGCCCCCGAGCAGGTCATGAAGGACCGGGCCGACTACGCCCGCAAGGGCATCGCCCGGGGCCGCAGCCTGTGCGCCGTCAGCTACGACGAGGGCATCCTCATCTGCGCCGAGAACTCGTCGTCGACGCTGCGCAAGATCTCCGAGATCTACGACCGCATCGCGTTCGCCGGTGTCGGCAAGTACAACGAGTTCGACCAGCTCCGCGTCGCGGGTGTCCGCCACGCCGACATGAAGGGCTACGCGTACTCCCGCGACGACGTCGACGCCCGCAGCCTGGCCAACGCCTACGCGCAGATGCTGGGACAGATCTTCACGCACGAGATGAAGCCCATGGAGGTCGAGATCCTCGTGGCCGAGATCGGCGACGGTCCCGACGACGACGAGCTGTTCCACATCCTCTACGACGGCTCCGTGGTCGACGAGACCCGTTATTCCGTGCTGGGTGGCGAGGCCGAGACCATCGCCGCCCGGCTCGAGGAGTCCTACCGGGAGGCGATGACGCTGGCTGAGGCGCTCGGCGCCGCCATCGCCGCCCTCGGAGGGCCCGACCGCCAGATCTCCGGCGCCGAGCTCGAGGTCGCTGTGCTGGCCCGCGGCAACGGGCGCCGCAAGTTCGCCCGGATCGAGGGCGACGAGCTCGCCGCGTTGCTGGGTGGCGACGCGACGTAGGAGACGCGATGGCGGGGACGCATCGGGATGCCACGGAACGCGTCGAAACCAATTTGACAATCGGGTGTCATGCTGTAACGTGATCGCAACGTTGTAGCCGCAGGAGCCCGCCATGACCATGCTCAGCCCGGACGCCCGGACCTCAGAGGCCGCCCAGCTGGGAACCCGAGCGGGCGCCAGCGAAGACGGACCGGTCACCGGCCCGGTTCCCGCCGTCGACCTACTCGGCGGCCATCTCCACGTCTCGCAGCGCCGAGGCGCCACCATCGTGGCGGTCGACGGTGGCCTCGACGACGCCCTGGTGGCGAGGCTCGTCCCCGCCATCGAAGAGGCGGTGGAGACGTCCTCGGCGGTCATCGTCGACGTGGACCGTGTCACCCTGCTCGACCGCAGCGCCATCGAGGCCGTGCTGGCGTGCGTGGACCGGTCACCGGCAGGGCCCGCCCGGTGCGTCGTGGCCGGTCGCCTCTCGGGCCGGTTGGTCCTCGACCGGTGGGGCATCGCGTCCGAATGCGCGGTCTTCACCAGCGTCGCCGATGCCCTCCAGGCCCGCACGTTCGTCGAGAACGGCTACGGCAACGGGTGGAGCGCGCCGGCGCAGTGAGCGCCCGCCGATAGGTTGCCGGCGTGGAGCGTCGGATCTACGGGCTCGAGAACGAGTACGGGGTGACGTGCACCCTGCGCGGCCAACGTCGGCTCAGCCCCGACGAGGTGGCGCGCTACCTGTTCCGCCGCGTCGTGTCGTGGGGGCGCAGCTCCAACGTCTTCCTGGCCAACGGTGCCCGGCTCTACCTCGACGTCGGCTCGCATCCGGAGTACGCCACACCCGAGTGCGACCAGCTGGTCGACCTCGTCACCCACGACAAGGCCGGCGAGCGGATCCTCGAGCAGCTCCTCGCCAGCGCCGAGCAGCGGCTGCGAGAAGAGGGCATCCGCGGGGTCATCTACCTGTTCAAGAACAACACCGACTCGGCCGGCAACTCGTACGGCTGCCACGAGAACTACCTCACCAGCCGCCACGACGACCTCGGCTCGCTACTCCGAGCACCTGATCCCGTTCCTCGTCACCCGCCAGATCTACGCCGGCGCCGGCAAGGTGCTGCAGACAGCTCGCGGCGCCATGTACTGCCTGTCGCAGCGGGCCGAGCACATCTGGGAAGGGGTCAGCTCGGCCACCACCCGCAGTCGCGCCGATCATCAACACCCGCGACGAGCCGCACGCCGACGCCGAGCGGTACCGCCGGCTCCACGTCATCGTCGGCGACTCGAACATGAACGAGTACACGACGTTCCTGAAGCTCGGGACGATGGCGATCCTGCTGCGCATGCTCGAGGACCCCAACGTGGTCATGCGCGACATGACCCTCGAGAACCCGATCCGGGCCATCCGCGAGATCAGCCACGACATCACCTGCACACGCACGGTCCGCCTCGCCAACGGCCGCGAGCTATCGGCCCTGCAGATCCAGCAGGAGTACCTCGAGCGGGCCCTGACGTACGCCACCCGGCGGGGCTTCCCCGAGCAGGAGCAGCGGGCCCTCGACATGTGGGCCGCACGTCATGAACGGGCCTCGCCGACCGACCCGTTGACCTCGTCCCGCGAGTGCGACTGGGTGACGAAGTACCACCTCATCGAGCGCTACCGCGCCAAGCACGACCTGCCGCTGAACGCCCCGAAGGTCGGCCTGATCGACCTCCAGTACCACGACGTCAACCGCGAGCGGGGCCTGTTCTACAAGCTCCAGGCCCACGATCTCGTCGAGCGCATCTGCGACGACGACGCCATCGACGAGGCCATCGAGACGCCGCCGCAGACCACCCGGGCCAAGCTGCGGGGCGAGTTCATCCGCCGGGCCAAGGAGCGCAAGCGCGACTACACGGTCGACTGGGTGCACCTGAAGCTCAACGACCAGGCCCAGCGCACGGTGCTGTGCAAGGACCCGTTCAATTCCAGGACGACCGGGTCGAGCGGCTCATCGCCAGCCTCTAGCGATGTCGATGCCGCCGTATCGCGCTCAGGGCCTGCGGCTCCGCCGCAGTCGTGTCGGCTGCTGACATGCCGTCGTATCGCAGTGGGGCGGTCACCGACGTCCTCGAGGAACGGCCCGGCCTCCAGCGCGTCGACGTCGACGGGGAGCGGGCCTACGTCCTCACCCGCCCAGGTCGGCCCGGTGGCGGTGGGCGACCGAGGTCGTGTTCAACACCACCGCCGTCGACCTCGGGCTCGGCACCGGCGGGTGGCACGTCGTGCACTGGAACCTGTCGCGCGACGGAGCTGGTCGTCACCCGGTCCCGGCCACATCATGAAGGTCCGGTACACGAGCGCTGCAGATCGACACCGGCGCCAGCCGAGGAGGACCACGACGCCCGGGACCGACCTCGAGGGCACCCCGTCGTGGCGGCACGCTGCACAGCCAGGTGCCCCTCGTCGCCGCCGCCTTCCTCGACCGCCGTCCCCGAGGGCCGGATCGTCTACGTCATGACCGACGGCGCATGCGCTCCCGCTGGCGCTGTCGGACCTCGTCGTGTCGATGCGCGGCCGCCGGCCTCGTCCACGCCACCGTCACCGCGGGCCACGCCTTCGGAGGCGACCGGGAGGCCGTCTCCGTGCCGTCGGCGCTCGTCGCTGGCCGCCGCCATCGAGCGAGCCGACCTGGTGGTCGTCGCCATGGGGCCCGGCGTGGTCGGCACCGACAGCGCGCTCGGGACCACCGCCGTCGAGGCGGCGGCCGTCCTCGATGCCACCGTCGCCCTCGGTGGCCGACCGATCTGCTGCGTCCGCGCCTCCGAGGCCGACGCCCGGCCTCGCCATCGCGGCGCCAGCCACCACGTGCGGACCGTCCTCGACCTGACCCGGTCGCGGGTCGAGGTCCGCGGTCGTCCCCGGCGCCGACGTCGACGACCCTCGCCACGACATCCGCAGCCTCGAGGTCCCCGACGTGGCGGCCTTGCTCGACGCCCGCGGGCTGCACGTCCGCTCGATGGGCCGCGGTCCGGCCGACGACCCGCTGTTCTTCGCCGCCGCCGCGGCCGCCGGCGCCCTCGCCGCCCAGGCGCCGCGACCGGGGGTCGCCTCGGCCGGCGGCGACGGTCGGTAACCTCCCGGCCCGATGGCGGTCCCCAAGCTCGAACGACTGCTCGACCTCGTCGCCGCGCTCCTGCACGCCGAACGACCGATCACCGCCGACGAGATCCACCGCCGCATCCCCGGCTACCCCGAGGACAAGGACTCGTTCAAGCGGGCCTTCGAGCGCGACAAGAAGGACCTGCGGGAGATGGACATCCCGTTGCGCATCGAGGCCGTCCCCGGACGCACGCCGCCGGAGGAGGGCTACCGCATCGACCAGGACGAGTACTGCCTGCCGCGACCCCGGCCTCGACCCCGACGAGCTCGCCGCCATCCACCTCGCGGTCAACGCCGTGCGTCTCGACGGTGCCGACGCCGCCTCCGGGATCCGCAAGCTGGCGGTGCGGTGCTGGTCGAGGGCGACACCCGCCGGCATCGCCGTGCTCCCGTCCGTGCCGAACCTGGCGCTCGCCTTCGACGCCGTCGGCCAGCACCGACGCCTGCGGTTCCGGTACCGGGGCAAGGATCGGGTCATCGACCCGTTCCGCTCGCACCACCAGCGCGGCCACTGGTACCTCCAGGGCCACGACCTCGGTGCAGGGGAGAGCCGGTCGTTCCGCCTCGATCGGGTCGAGGGCGACATGGACGCCGACGCACCCGGCACCGTGGAGGTCGAGGTCGATCCTGCAGAGCACCCGCTGGAGCTCGACGGATGGGCGATCGGCGACGACGAGCCGGTGACGGCCCGTGTGCGCGTCGACCCGCCCCAGGCGGCGTTGGCCGTGCGCACCGTCGGCGGCGACGTCGACGCCCGCTGGGAGGACGACGGTGGTGTGGTGCTGGAGTTCCCGGTCCGCCGCCGTGACGGCTTCCGCAGCTTCGTGTTCGGCTTCCTCGACCACGCCGAGGTCCTCGGTCCGCCCGAGCTGCGCGACGACGTGCGCCGGTGGCTGGAGCAACTCGCCGGCTCGGGACGCGTGCCCTGATGGCCCGCCCCAGCGCCACCGACCGACTCGGCCGCATCCTGTCGATGGTGCCGTGGATCGCCAGCCAGGACGGGCCGCTCATCTCCGAGGTCTGCCGCCGGTTCGACATCACCCGCGACGATCTGTTGGCCGATCTCGACGTGGTGTTCGTCGTCGGGCTGTACCCCTACACGCCCGAGAGCCTGGTCGACGTCGACGTCGACGACGACCGGGTGTGGATCAACTACACCAACTTCTTCGAACGGCCGTTGCGCCTCTCCCGAGACGAGGGGCTGGCGCTGCTGGCCGCCGGCGTCGCATCGAAGGGTCAGCCCGGTCACGACCCCGAGGGGCCACTGGCACGGGGTTCGCCAAGGTCGCCGCCGTGCTCGGCATCGACCTCGAGGAGGACCTCGGGGTGGTGCTGGCCGACGACGAGGCCGAGCTGCTCGCCACGCTCGACGAGGCGATGGCCGACGGTCGCGTGCTGCACATCGGCTACTTCAGCCACGCCCGCAACCAGTCCACCGAACGCGACCATCGAGCCCCTGCGCCGCTTCGCCACCGATGGCGCCTGGTACCTCGACGCGCACTGCCGGTCATCGGGCGAGCATCGGGTCTTCCGAGTGGACCGCATCACCAGCGTGGAGCCGACCGACGAGCACTTCGAGGCCACCGAGGTTCCCGCAGGGATGGTGTCGTTCCATGCCGATGCCGCGCTGCCCGCGAGTCACGGTCGAGCTCCCGGCGTCGGGGGCGTGGGTGGTCGAGCAGTACCCGCACGAGGCGGTGGAGGACCTCGGTGACGGGCGCCGCCGGGTGACCCTCGCCGTCAGCGCCGGCCCGTGGCTGGAACGGCTGCTGCTGCGCCTCGGCGCCGATGCCCGTGTCGTCGACGGTCCGCCTGAGCCTCGTCGGCGCTGGCCGCGGCCGCCGCGCGCCGGCTGCTCGCCCGTTACGACGACTGACCATCGGCGTCTCTTCGGTCGGGAGGGCAGCTGGTACGCTCCTCCGCCTGTGACGGAATGCGCTCCCGTGCCGGGCCGACGACGAACCGCCGCGAGCGACGCCCAGCTCCGATGGCGGCGGCCATGTCCCGCTCCACCCGGTCGGCCGTCGAATGGGTCGCCGTCATCGTCGGCGCCCTCGTGGTCGCCCTCGTCGTCAAGACCTTCCTGATCCAGGCGTTCTACATCCCGTCCGAGTCGATGGTCCCCACCCTCGAGATCGGCGACCGGGTGCTCGTCAACAAGCTCAGCTACGAGTCCGGCGACGTCAGCCGGGGCGACGTCGTCGTCTTCGACCGGCCCGGCGGTCCGGGCGCCGACGGCATCAAGGACCTCATCAAGCGGGTGGTGGCCCTCCCGGGCGAGACCGTCGAGGGCCGCGACAGCAAGGTCTATGTCGACGGCAAGCCACTCGACGAGGAGCTACCTGCCCGACAGGGTCGAGACGTCCGTCTTCGGCGCCGGAGGCCGTGCCGTCCGGGACACGTGTGGGTGATGGGCGACAACCGCGGCGCCTCCGACGACTCCCGGCGGTTCAAGTCGATCCCCGAGACTCCATCGTGGGCCGCGCCTTCGTCATCATCTGGCCGTTCTCCGACCTGCCACCCTCTAGGCCCGCCCGCCCCGCCGTCCGGCCCGCAGTCGGCGGCGGAGCTCACGCCGTGGTGGGCCGGGTGGATGTCGAGCACGTACGCCCGGCGACTCGTGGGCAGGTCGACCCCCGAGCGGCGCCACCGCCACCGGCGGGAGCCGGTCGAGCGCAGCCCCCTGGCATCGGGCGAGCCGTCGTAGAACCCGGGTCGACGAGCTGCTGCCACTTGTCCGCACCGACACGAACACGTCGTAGCCGGCGGCGATGTCGGCGAGCAGCTGGGCTCCGTGACCCGGGCGCCGAGCCACGGGCGGCCGGTGACGGAACGCCGATGGCCTCGGCCCGCTCGGCGGCCGGCGCCTGGCGACGGTCCTCCTTGGCGAGGGCCACCTGCGACATCACCAGATCGACGACCGTCGAGTCCGCACTCCTCGTGGACGCATCGGCGATCGCCAAGTGGGCCACGGTGAGCGGATCGAACGAACCCGGGAAACACGGCTCGCGCGAACCATCGGGCTACGGTCTGTCCTCCGCCACGGTCGGGTCCCCCGATGACGACGCCTCTGGATCACCCCGGCCGGGCCGGGAGCCGCACTGCACGAGCAGCGGCGCATCCCGAGCGACGCCGACAGGAGGCACTTCGACCCGCCCGCCATGGCGGCGCGCACGACCGAACGCGCCCGGCGCCGCTGTGCCGCGGCCGACTCCGCCGGCCGGAAGCGGATTCGGAGGTCGCCGCTGCCACCTCCGGCGCCGGCTGGAGTCCCTCGCCGACCGGGACGGCCCTCGCGTTCGGCCGCATCGACCACGGCTCCGACCGCTGGTACGTCGGCCGCCGGCACGTCGAGGATGACGGTCGGCGAGCCGCTCGTCGTCGACTGGCGGGCGCCGGTGTCGATCCCTTCTACCGCGCCACCGTCCACGACCCGCTCGGCCTCGACCGCCGCCGTCGGTTCCTGATCGAGGGTCCCGATCTCGTCGACATCATCGAGGAGGACTTCTCCGATCCCGACGGGCCGGCGGTCTGCGGTGGCATCCCCGACCCGCTGCTGGCCGAACTCGACCGCGAGCGGACGGGCACGATGCGCGACATCGTCGCCACCATCGCCGGCCGAGCAGGACGAGGTCATCCGGGCGCCGATCGATCGGCTGCTCATCGTGCAGGGCGGCCCCGGCACCGGGAAGACCGCCGTGGCCCTGCACCGCGCCGCCTACCTCCTGTTCGAGCACCGGACCGAGCTGCATCGACGCCGGCGTCCTCGTCATCGGCCCGAACCCCGTCTTCCTCCGCTACGTCGCCGATGTGCTGCCCAGCCTGGGCGAGACGGCGGTCCGCCAGACGACGGTCGAGGGACTACGACCGGCCTCGGTCCGCCTCGGGGCCGAGGACGCCCCGCATGTCGGCGTGGTGAAGGGCGACGGTCGCATGGCCTCGGTGATCGATGCCGCCGTGCGTGACGCGATCCGCCTCCCGACGGAGCCGGCGGCCATCGCCACCGCCTGGGGAACGGTGCGCCTGGCCCCCGACGTGGTCGCCCGGGCGGTCGAGAGCATCCTCGGCCGAGGGGTTCCGCACGCGACCGGGAAGGAGAGCCTGCGCAACCTGCTCCTGCACGGGCCTACGCCGTTCACGAGCGGATTGCCGAGGTCCCGGCACTCAAGGCCAACTTCGTGACGGCTGCTCGCCAGGACCCCGCCTTCCGCCGCTTCGTCGACCGCACCTGGCCCACCGTCGCCCCCGCCGCACTCGTCCAGCGCCTGTTCGGCAACCGTGCCGGTCGCCGCCGCGCCACGGTCGGCGTGTTGGACGGGGACGAGGCGGAGCTGCTCGCCCGCCCGGTCGCGCGACGCCTGGCCGACGAGCGGTGGAGTCCCGCCGATGTCGCGTTGATCGATGAGGCCGACCACCGGATCAACGGCACCCGGGTGACCTACGGCCACATCGTCGTCGACGAAGCGCAGGACCTGTCCACGATGGCGCTGCGGATGCTGCGTCGCCGGGCCACGAACGGTTCCATGACGGTGGTGGGCGACCTGGCGCAGGGAACGCGGGCCTGGGCGGTGCGCTCCTGGGACGAGGTCGCCGACACGCTTGGCCTCGACGGCCGAGCGCCAGTTGGCCGAGCTGACGGTCGGCTACCGCACGCCGGCCGCCATCCTCGACCTGGCCAACCGATTGCTGCCCGAGGCCGCCCCCGGCGTGTCGCCGGCCCGTTCGATCCGTCGGTCCGACGCCGTCCCCACCGTCGAGCATGTCACCGAGCCGGCCCAGGCGGCCGCCGACCGGGCCGCCGACGCCGTGCCCGGCCGGGGAACGGTGGCCGTCATCGCCGTGCGAGCGCGGCACGCGGCGATCGGCGCTCGGCTTGCCGCGCTCGGCGTGGACTGGGGGAGTGAGGTCGTCGGGTCCGGATCCGTCGCCGTGCTCGATCCGCTCCTGGCCAAGGGCCTCGAGTTCGACGTCGTCGTCGTGGTCGAACCTGCCGAGATCGTCGCCGCCGAGCCGGCCGGCCACCGGGCGCTGTTCGTGGCGTTGACCCGTCCGACCCAGCGGCTGGTGATCGTCCACGACGAACCGCTGCCCGACCTCCTGGCGTACTGACGGTCAGGACAGGCGGCTGATGGCGTCGACCATCCGGTCCACGTGGTCGGAGTAGACGGCATCCACGCCTTTGGCGAGGAGCTCGTCGAGCACGCGGGGGAGTTGGGCGTCCCAGCCGAAGCACTCGATCCGGAACCGGTGGAAGAGGGTCGTGAGCCCCGCCGACCAGTCGCTCTCGTGCATGTTGATGCACTCGATGCCGGCGTTGCGCAGATCCATGGCCCGTCGTTCGGGACCTTCCTTGATCTTGTGGATCCGGGTCGAGTCCACCAGCACGGCGCCGTCGGCCCGACTCCGCCACGAGGCCAGCAGCTCCCAGTCGGGATGACAGAGGTGGAGGGCCTCCACGGCGCCGGCCGCCTCCGCGGCCCGCATGGTGGGCTCGAAGGCGGCGGGGTCCTTCACGTCGAGCGAGAGGGGCAGGCCGGCTCCGACCTCGTCGTAGAGCTGCTCGAGGGTGGGGATGTGGTCGGGCAGATCGGCGAGTCCCATCTCGGCGATCGAACGGCGCCGCACCCGCCCGATCGTCCCGTCGTGGTCGAGCACGGCGACGCCCTCGGCCGTGACCCACACGTCGCTCTCGAGGCCGGTGGCCCCGAGGCGCACGGCCAGCGCGAATGCCTCGAGGGTGTTCTCGGGGGCGTGGGCGCGCGCGCCGCGGTGGGCGAACCCGATCGGGGGCTGTCGCATCGCTGCCACGCGTGCCATGGCGCAAGCCTGGCACCGGGCGACGCAGCACCGGCAACCGACGAGAACCCGGCCGGAATCGCTCAAGGAGCGATCGGAACGTGACGAAGCACACTTCGAGCAGGGAGAACGGGAGGACGTCATGGCGACACGAATCAGGGCCAGCTGTGCCGATTGCGGCGATGTCGAACTTCGGGTCGATGACGTCCAGGTACGTGTGTGCATCGACGACAACGCCGGGAGCTACGTGTTCCGGTGCCCGAGTTGTGCCATGGCGGTGGTGAAGGAGGCCGAGCCACGGGTCATCGACCTGCTCCTCGCCTCCGGGGTCGAGATGACGACGTGGTCGTTGCCGGCCGAGCTCACCGAGCGCCACGGCGCCGCACCCGTGTTCACTCACGACGACCTCCTCGACTTCCACGCCGAGCTCGAGGGCGACGACTGGTTCGACCGTCTGGTGGCGGCGCCGGACAACGGCAATCCCGACACCGCGCACGGCCTCGGCTGAGCCACCGGATCGGGCTCCGGCGAACGAGGACCCGAAATCGTCAGCGGTACACTCCGGGCCATGTTCAACGTCGGCGGCATGGAGCTGCTCGTCATCGCCCTGGTCGCGCTGGTCGTCCTGGGGCCCGAGAAGCTGCCCGGCGCCATCCGTCAGTTCGGCCAGGTGGTGGGCGAGCTGCGCCGCATCTCGGCCGGCTTCCAGACCGATCTGCGCGGGGCCATGGCCGAAGCCGAACGCGACGCCACCGCCGCCCGCTCGGCTGATGCCGCCGGTCCCTCGCCCGAGAACCACGATCCCGGCGCCGCCCAGGCTGTCGCCCAGGCCGAGCTGGCCGCCATCGAGGGAGCCAAGGCCCGGGACGACGCCCCGGACCCGGCCGGGCCATCCGCCGACGGTGCCGGCGCCGAACGCCCCGTTGTGGACCACGACCCGACGAACCCGACTTCACCTGGCGGCGACCGCCCATCGTCAAGCACGTCCTGAGCCGTGGTGAAGAAGAACGCCGCTCCGGCCGACGGCCGGATGCCGTTGCTCGCCCACCTGGCCGAGTTGCGGAACCGGATCGTCAAGATCGCCATCGCCGTCGCACTGGGCGCCGTGATCGGGTGGTTCCTCTACCCCTGGATCTTCGACATCCTGCTCAAGCCCTACTGCAACCTCCAGGGCTCCTCGATCCGCCAGTGCGCCCTGTTGCAGACCGAGCCGCTCGAAGGCTTCTCGGTCCGCCTCAAGATGACGGGCTACGTCGGCATCGCCCTCGCCATGCCGGTCATCCTCTGGCAGATCTGGCGCTTCATCACGCCGGGCCTCTACTCGCACGAGCGGAAGTACGCCATCCCGTTCGTCATCAGCGCCCTCGTCCTGTTCGTCATGGGAGCGGCGCTGGCGTACTACACGTTGCCGAAGGCGCTCGACTTCCTCGTCAACATCGGCGGGAAGAACCTGACGACGCAGTTCCGGCCGGCGCCGTACTTCCAGCTGATCTCGTACATGATGCTGGCCTTCGGCGTGGGCTTCGAGTTCCCCGTGGTCCTGGTGTTCCTCCAGCTCGCAGGGATCGTCAGCGCACAGAGCCTCCGCAACGTCCGCCGGTACGCCATCGTCGGGGTGACCGTGCTCGTCGCGGTGCTCACGCCCTCCGGTGACCCGTACAGCCTGGCGATCCTGTCGATCCCGATGATCCTGTTCTACGAGGCGTCGATCGTCATCGGGCTGCTCCTGACGCGCAAGAAGCGCAAGGCCGCCGCCGCCGACACCCGATGACCGTGTCGCCGCGGTCCCCACGTCACGGCACTCCTCGACAGCTACGGGTTCGACCTCGACCAGTTCCAGCGCGACGCCGTCCGGGCCCTCGACGACGGCCGGTCGGTGCTGGTGTCGGCACCGACGGGTGCCGGCAAGACCGTCGTCGCCGAGTACGCCGTCGCCGACGCGCTCGACCGGGGCCTGCGGGCGTTCTACACGACCCCGATCAAGGCGCTGTCGAACCAGAAGTTCAACGACCTGCGGGCCACCTACGGCAGCGGTCGCGTCGGGCTGCTCACCGGCGACAACACCATCGATGGCGATGCACCCGCGGTGGTGATGACCACCGAGGTGCTGCGCAACATGATCTACGCGGGGCGCCCGCTCGACGACCTCGGCGTGGTCGTGCTCGACGAGGTCCACTACCTGCAGAACAGCTTCCGGGGTCCGGTGTGGGAGGAGGTCATCGTCCACCTGCCCGAACACGTGCAGTTGGTGTGCCTGTCGGCCACGGTCTCCAACGCCCACGACATCGGCGATTGGCTGAGCACGGTGCGCGGCCCCACCGACGTGGTCATCGAGCAGACCCGGCCCGTGAGCCTGGCCGACACCTACCTCGTCGGCGACAAGTCCAGCGATCGCCTGCACCTCATCGACACGCTCGTCGACGGCCGCCCCAACCCGGAGGGCAACCGGTTCGACGTCGACCGCCTGACGACCGCCACCGGAACGGACGCCGTCGCAACGGCCGCAGCGGTCCCCGTCGGCGGTGGTTCACGCCGAGCCGCCTCGACGTGCTCGACGTCCTGGTCGACGACGAGCTCATCCCGGCCATCGTCTTCATCTTCAGCCGGGCCGGCTGCGATGACGCGGTGAAGACCTGTCTCGATGCCGGCATACGCCTCACCACCGCCGAGGAGCGGGCCGAGATCCGCACCATCGCGGAGCAGCACCTCACCACCCTCAGCGACGCCGACCTCGATGCCCTCCACGCCGACCGCTGGGTGGCCGGACTCGAAGCCGGACTGGCTGCGCACCACGCCGGTCATGTGCCGCCGTTCAAGGAAGCGGTCGAAGCGTGCTTCACCGCCGGGCTGGTGAAGGTGGTCTTCGCCACCGAGACCCTCGCCCTGGGCATCAACATGCCGGCCCGGGCCGTGGTCATCGAGCGCATGACCAAGTTCAACGGCGAACGGCGCGAGTTCCTGACGCCGGCCGAGTACACGCAGCTGACCGGTCGCGCCGGCCGCCGCGGCATCGACGACCACGGCACCGCCATCGTGCTGTGGTCGCCGTTCGTCCCGTTCGGTCAGATCGCCGGCCTCGCCGGGAGCCGGAGCTTCGTGCTGCGCTCGGCGTTCCGGCCCACGTACAACATGGCCGTCAACCTCATCCGTCGCCACGACCGCGACATCGCCCGTCGCCTGCTGAACCAGTCGCTCGCCCAGTACCAGGCCGACCGCGCCGTCGTGGTGCTCGAGCGGCGGCTGCGCACGCGCCGTCAGGCACTCGACTCGGTCATGGTCGACTCCCGTTGCGAGCGGGGCGACGTGGCCGAGTACCGCGACCTGACCCGCACGGCGGCACCCCGTCGGGTCCGTCGCCAACGCCTCGAGCAGTCGCTCGCCCGGCTCCGACCCGGCGACGTGATCGCCACGCCGGACGAGGCACGGGTCGCCGTACTGTCGGTCGCCTACCGCAAGGGCGGTGCCATCCGGGTCAAGGTCGTGACCCCGTCACGTCACGTCGACGTGGTGGGCATGCCCGACTTCGACCAGCCCCCCGCGGTGCTCGGGGCGGTGAGCTGCCCCAGCCCTACCTGCCCGACGACAGCGACTTCCGGGCCCAGGTCGCCTCTCGTCTGGCACGGGTGCGCGTCGGCGAGCGCCACCGAGCCGGCGACGACGTCGAGCCCGTCGACCACCCGGTCGCCGGGTGTCCGGACGCCGAGGCCCACGTCCGCGCCCTCGATCGGGCCGAGCGGCTCCAACGCGAGATCGAGGAGCTCGAGCGCCGCATCGCGCCCCAGACCGGCACCATCGGCGTGCAATTCGAGCACGTGCTCGCGCTGCTGGAGACGTGGGGTTACGTGGACGGCTGGTCGGTGACCGCCCGCGGTGAGCTCCTGGCCGGCGTGTACCACGAGGCCGACCTGGTGGTGGCCGAGGCCATCGCCACCGGTTGCTTCGACGGCCTCGACGCCCCCGAACTGGCGGCGGTCGCCTCGGTGATGGTGTACGAACACCGGGCGCCGGGGCCGCCACCGACGGCCCGCTACCCGTCGCACCGCGTCCGCGAGCGCGCCGCCGACATCGACGACATCGTCCGGCGCCTGCAGGCCGACGAGGACCACGCCGGGCTGCCTCCCACCCGCGGCGGCGACCACGGCTTCACCCGCATGGCCCACGAGTGGTGCGCCGGCGCCGGCCTCGCCACCCTCCTCGACGAGGGCACGCTCGACCTCACCGGCGGCGACTTCGTCCGGACCATCCGCCAACTGATCGACCTCGTGCGCCAGATCGCCCAGCTCGCCCCGGAACCGGCGACCCGGGCCACGGCACGGCGCGCCACGGGGGCGCTCGAACGAGGCGTCGTCTCGGCGTCGGCGTCCCTCGACGCGGACGACGAGGACGATGACGGACCGCAGGACGACGGACCCGGTGACGATCCGCAAGGGTGAAGAGCTGGGGCGAGCCGGGCGCGCTCCCTGCCGAGGGCGTCCTCGTTCGCTCCGACGCCGAGGCCCGCGCCGTCGTCACCGCGTGCCCGCCGTGCCCACGAGCCCGTCCCGACGCTCGGTCTCCTCGGCGGTGACCTGGCCCGCACCTGCGGCGCAACAGGAGATGAGGACCGGATGCACGGCGACGACGCCCAGACCTTCCCCGTCGACCTCGGCGAGGTCCTCGTCGACGGCTCGCTCCACTTCTTCGTCGCCCACCTCGTCGCCCGGCGGTCGTGGTGGCGAGGGCCGCGATCGTGGCCGCCATGAACGCCCAGTTCCTGGGACCCTGGGACGTCGCCCCGCGCTCGCACCCGAACGACGGACGGTTGATGCTGCTCGACGCCGACCTCCCCGTGGGAGACCGCATGAAGGCCCGGAGCCGGCTGCGGACCGGGACCCACCTGCCTCACCCCGCCATCGGCGAGCGGCGCGTCAAGGCAGCGCAGCTCGATCTCGACCCGGGCACGAAGGTCTGGCTCGACGGGGAGCTGCATCGGCCCGGCCCGGGCGCTGTCGATCCGGGTCGTACCGGACGCGCTCCGCGTCGTCGTCTGAGGCGGCGCCGCAGCCAGGTGGTTGAATCGCCGGATGGACGCATGGATCCTCGACGAGTCCCCTGGCCAGTACCGCCGCGGCACGATCGACACCCCCGCGCCCGGACCCGGCGAGGTCTGCGTTCGCCCGGTGGCCTCGGCGCTGAACCACATGGACCTGTGGCTCACCCGCGGCATGCCCAAGCCGGCGCTGCCCCACGTTCCGGGCTGCGACGTCGCCGGCGTCGTCGCCTCGGTGGGCGAGGGGGTCGACCTCGAGGTGGGCGCCGAGGTCGTGGTCAACCCGGCGGTGGCGCCGCTCGACGCCGTCGTCGACCTCGGAACCGATGCGCCGCTCGGCCGTGGGTTCCAGATCCTGGGCGAGCAGCGGTGGGGCGGTCACGGCGAGGCCGTCGTGGTGCCGGCGCGCAACATCGTGCCCGAAGCCCGCCGAGCGGAGCTGGGAGGAGTGCGCCGCGTACCCGCTGGCCACGCTTGACGGCGTACCGGATGCTGCGCCGGGCACGGCTGACCGCCGGCGAGACGGTCCTCGTCGTCGGCATCGGCGGAGGCGTGTCGATGGCCGCCCTTGCCCTCGGCCCGGACGCATGGGCGCCGGGTCTACGTCACCAGTCGCGAGCAGGACAAGATCGACCAGGCGCTGGCGCTGGGGGCGGAAGCGGGGTTCGACTCGGCGGCCGACCGGTGGCCGGTGAAGGCCGACGTCGTGGTCGAGTCGGTCGGGCCGGCCACGTGGGATGCGTCGGTGTCGTCGCTCGTGCCGGGCGGACGGCTCGTGATCTGCGGGGGGACCTCGGGCCAGAAGGTCGAGATCGACCTGCCCAAGCTGTTCTTCAAACAGATCGAGATCATCGGTTCCACGATGGGCTCCTACAGCGAGTTCGATGCGGTCACCCGGTTGGTCGGCCAGGGCCTGCCCGTCGCCGTCGACGAGGTGTTCGACGTCGACGACTACCCGGCGGCGCTGGACCGGCTGCGCAACGGATCGCAGCTCGGCAAGATCGTCCTCCGGCACCCGTCGTGACGGTCAGGACACGACGTCGAGCGCCGTGGCGAGGTCGCCCTGGAACCCCCGCCAGATCACGTGCGGGCGGAACCCCATGGCCACGTTGATGTCGAGCATCCACGGGTTCGACTCGGCGTTGTAGGTCTGGACGACCTCGAACCCGGGGGCGACGGTCTGGGCGAAGCGGAGGTTCTCGGCCTTGAGCCACCGGCCGAGGCCCCGGCCCCGATGGGCAGGGAGGACGCCGGTGTCGCCCTGGTGGGCGAGCGTCGGGCCGGAAGCCGCTCACGAACAGCTGCGAGTAGCCGGCCGCGGTGCCATCGGGGGTCAAGGCCAGGCTGCGAACCGGCTGCAGGCGGCGCAGGCGCCACATCTCCTCACGAGAACGGACCAGCGCGGCATCGGTTGGCTGACGGCGACCA
The DNA here is from genome assembly GCA_963811245.1 of uncultured Acidimicrobiaceae bacterium. GTDB lineage: Bacteria > Actinomycetota > Acidimicrobiia > Acidimicrobiales > Salinilacustritrichaceae > Salinilacustrithrix. The sequence goes on along the minus strand of CAWEQL010000011.1, from coordinate 91,845 downwards.
GTCGAGGTCGTCGGTGGGGGCATCGTCCATCGCCCTGGTGGCGGCCAGTTGCGCCTCCATGTGCTCGTCCGGGCAGCGATCGGTGAACTGCACGATCCGGTAGCCGTCCGTCCGGTCCCGGCCCTCGCGGAGCCAGCGCTCCACCGAGCGCGGCGTCGTGGGCCGCCATCGACATCCGGCTGCACCGCTCCTCCGTGCCACGCCGACAGCCCCAGCCGGGTCGCGTAGGCGCCACCGATGTCGGGCTCGACCGCCGGTGCCCACAGCAGCAACGATGTCCGGCCGTCGTCCGCCAGCGCACGGAGCGCACGACGCGGAGCAGGGCGTCGGCCACGCCGCGGCGACGCAGCGCCGGCACCACGGCGAACCCATCGCTCCCGGCGAGGTGGCGGTTCTCGTCGTTCTCCTCGAGCTCGAAGCTCAACAGACCGGCGGGGCGGTCGTCGAGGAGGGCGACCCAGGTCCGGAGGTACTTCTCGGTGGTCCGGGTGAAGAACTCGGTCTGCAGCTCGGGCACCGAGACGGGCGCATCATCCGGGTCGATCTCGGGATCGGTCAGGTGGCGGACCCCGGCGGCGGCCTCCAGGAGGCCGGTGCGTTCAGGCGTCACTTCGTGGACGGAGATGGACACGTCCCGAAGTGTGACCGAGCCGATCGGGACGGGACGAGGGAGTTCGGCGCCCTACGCTGCCGCCGTGGATGACGCCGCCGACCTCGAAGCCGTCAAGGCGCAGATGGCTGCGGAGATCGACCGGCGGGCCGACCGCCTGGTCGAGGTCTCGCACCTCATCCACGACCACCCCGAGCTCAACTTCGAGGAGCACTACGCCCACGACCTGCTCTGCGATGCGCTCGACGAGGAGGGGATCGCCACCGACCGGCGGGCCTGCGGGCTCGACACCGCCTTCATCGGCCGGGCCGGCACCTCGGGTCCCAACGTCGCCGTCTGCCTCGAGTACGACGCCCTCCCCGGCATCGGACACGCCTGTGGCCACAACGTCATCGCCGCCGCAGGCCTCGGTGCCGGCATCGCCGCCGCCGCCCTCGCCGATCGCGCCGGCGGCCGGGTGTCCATCATGGGCACACCGGCCGAGGAGGGAGGCGGCGGGAAGATCTTCATGATCCGCTCCGGGGCGTTCGACCGGCATCGACGCCGCGCTGATGGTCCACCCGGCCGACGCCGACCTCCGCGGCATGGACACCTTGGCCATCCAGCAGTGCATCGTCACGTACACGGGCGTCGCCGCACACGCGGCCGCCGCTCCCGAGCGGGGCCGCAACGCCCTCGACGCGGCGGTGCTCGGCTACATGAACGTCGCCGCCCTGCGCCAGCACATCGCCCCGTCGGAGCGCATCCACGGCGTGATCACCGACGGGGGCGACAAGCCGAACATCGTGCCGGCCCGGGCGGAGTCCACCTGGTACGTCCGCTCGGGCACGGCGGCCGGGCTGACGGCCTTGAAGGCCCGCGTCACGGCTTGCCTCGAGGCCGGCGCCACGGCCGCCGGGTGCGAGGTCGCCATCGAGTGGGTCGACCCCCCGTACTCCGACATGGTCGACATCGACCCGTTGCTCGACTGCTACGCCGAGAACGCCGGCCCGGTTGGGTCGCACCGTCGACGCGTCGACCGACGACTCCGCGGTCGTGGGGTCCACCGACATGGGCGACGTCTCGTATGAAGTCCCGTCGATCCACCCCATGATCAAGGTGGCCGACACGGGCGTGGCGATCCACACCCCGGCGTTCGCCGAGTTCGCCGGGGACCGGGCGGCGATCGGGCCGTGCTCGACGGGGCGAAGGCGATGGCCTGGACCATCGCCGACCTGTGGCTGCGTCCGGGCCTGCTCGAGGCTGTCAGCGGCGAGCACGACCGCCAGATCGGCGGCTGACCGCCGCACGCTGCGTGGTCACCGGTCGGGCCGGTCGGACGCCGTACCATCTCCCGGGTGACCGTCTACATCGGAGAGGACTTCACGGAGGACGAACAGGACATCCTCCGTCGGTACTTCACCAACCTCGACGGTCCGGTGTTCGCCCTCGTCAACCTGCCCGAGGTCGTCAAGGGGGCGTTGTTCGCCCGGTACTCCCGTTCGCCCAAGTCGCTGCGGCGGCTCTTCCTCGACGAGTTCGTCGGCGACCTCGACATCTCCGGCGACCTGTCGGTCGACGCCACCGTCGGTCTCGAACGGGCCGAGCAGCTGTACCAGCGGGTCTTCCTCGAGTACGGCGACGATTCCGTCGCCCAGCTCGGCGGCGTGCATCTCGCCTGCGAGCAGGCCTCCAACCTCCTGACCAAGATCCTCGAGTGGGGTCGCCTCGCCGCCTACCTGGAACAGTCCACCCGCTACATCGCCTACGACGCCCGCCTCGGCGGCCGCTACCGCTACTACCGCGACCCCGAGGTGCTGTCGTCCCCGCTCGGCCTGCGTTACGTGGGCGAGATGGACCGGCTCTTCGACACGTACGCGTCCCTGGTACCGGTCATGCAGGACTTCTTCCGCGAGCAGTTCCCCAAGACCGACGCCGACTCCGACTTCGTGTACCGCCAGGCGATCAAGGCCAAGGCCCTCGACGCCATCCGCGGCATCCTGCCGGCCTCGTCGCTGTCCAACGTCGGCATCTACGGCACCGGCCAGAGCTACGAGATGCTCCTGTACCGGATGCGGTCGCATCCGCTGCCCGAGGCGCGCGCCTACGCGGACCTCATGTTGACCGAGCTGCGCAAGGTGATCCCGTCGTTCCTCCGCCGGGTCGACCTGCCCGACCGCGGCGACGTGTGGCGCGACTACTTCGCCGAGCGAGAGGCCGCCATGGCCGAGATCGCCGATCGGCTCCTGGGCGGCGCCGATCCCGAACCCGCCCCCGAGGTCACCTTGGTCGATTTCGACCCCGACGCCGAGGTCAAGGCGGTCGCGTCGATGCTCTACGCGCACTCCGACCTGCCCGAGACGCAGATCGAGGCGCGAGTGCGGGCGATGTCGGTCGACGACCGCATCTCGGTGTTCCGGGCCTACGCCGGCGACCGGACGAACCGCCGCCACAAGCCGGGCCGGGCGCTCGAGCGTCCCACCTACCGCTTCGACGTCCTGGCCGACTACGGCGCCTTCCGGGACCTGCAGCGTCACCGCATGCTGACGATCGAGTGGCAGAAGCTGACCACCCGCCACGGCTACGACCGCCCCCCGGCGGTGGATGCCGCGGGCCAGACCGACGCGTTCGACGAGGCCATGGGCCGCTCGGCCGACCTGCACGACACCCTGCTCGAGGACTTCCCGCAACAGGCCAGCTACGCGGTGTCGCTGGCCTACAAGGTGCGCTTCTACCTGCACCTCAACGCCCGCTCCGCGATGCACATGCTCGAGCTGCGGTCCGGACCGCAAGGCCACCCCGCCTACCGCCGGGTGGCCCAGCAGATGCACCGGCTCATCGCCGAGCAGGCGGGCCACCATGCCGTGGCCGAGTCGATGCAATTCGTGGACCACTCCGCCGAGCCCGCCCTCGAGCGGCTCGACGCCGAGCGAGCCGCCGAGGCCCGCCGCAACGCCGTCGACCGCGCCTGACCCGCCCCCATCCCTCGTTCTGGCACCACATCGTGTGGTCGGGACGCGGACGTCGTGGGGCCAGAACGGGAACGGGGTGGGGCTGATGTGGCTGATGTGGGAAGAGGGGGTTGAGGTGCCGGTGGTGCTGTTGTAGCGTGCGCCCCGCACCGAGCGGGCGGAGCCGCAGGAGGCATCAACCATGCGCGCCCCTCGTCATGCTCGACATCTCATCGCGATCGCCCTCGCCAGCGTCTTCGCGTTGGCGGCATCCGGGTCCTACGTCGTCCGCTCCGGGGAGACCCTGAGCCAGATCGCGGCCCGGAACGGCACGTCGGTCCGAGCCCTGGTGGCGGCCAACGGCATCGCCGACCCGAACCTGATCGTGGCCGGCCAGCGCCTGTCGCTTCCCAGCGCGGCCACCGCCGCCACCGGCGGAGCGGCATCGGCCGGGTCGACGAGGTACGTGGTCCAGGTGGGCGACAGCCTGGCCCGCATCGCCGCACGCTTCGGCACGACCGTGTCGGCCCTCGCATCGGCCAACCACCTGGCCAACCCGAACCTGATCGTGGCCGGGGCAGCGCTCACGGTGCCCGCCGGCGGATCCGGCGGGGCGGGGGGATCGAGCGCCCCGACCGGCGCCCCGTCGAACGGCCCCCAGCTCGTCGGGCAGCGCCACGTGGTCCGTTCCGGCGAGACGATCTCGGGCATCGCCGCCCACTACGGCCTGCGCCAGGCCGACTTCGCCCGCTGGAACGGCCTGGTCGACGGCAAGCTCTACGCCACGGCCGGGCTGCTCCTCTACGACCCCGGGGCGCTGACGCACATGGGATCCTCCGGCGGTTCGGCGCCCACGACGCACACGGTCGCGGCCGGCGAGACCCTGAGCGGCATCGCCGCCCGGTTCGGGACGACGGCACGAGCCATCGCCGCCTCGTCGGGGCTCTCGGACGTGAACGCCATCCGCGTCGGCCAGCGCCTCACCATCTCGGGCGGATCCGGAGGCGGGGGCTGGGTCTGCCCGGTCCCCGGCGGCTCGTTCATGAACGACTGGGGGTTCCCCCGGGAGGGCAACCGGTACCACGCCGGCACCGACATCTTCGCTCCGCGTGGCACCCCGGTCCACGCGCCGGTCAGCGGGTTCGTCGACATCGCCACCGGCTCGATCGGCGGCCATCAGTTCCGCCTCACCGCCTCCGACGGGTCCCGGTGGTACGGCAGCCACCTCGACCGCTTCGCCAAGACCGGATCGGTCGCCGCCGGTGATGTGATCGGATACGTCGGGTCGACGGGCAACGCTGCCGGCGGGCCGACGCACCTGCACTTCGAGGTGCACCCGCGCACCAACGCGGCGAACCCGTACCCGGGTCTGCTCGCCTCCTGCCGGGGGTGAACCCGGGCCGGCGAACGGCTGGGTAGGGGACCGCAGCATCGGGGTCGAAGGGTCCTTGGCGTGCCCGAGAACCGTGCCCTACGGTGACGGCCGCCACAGTGTCAATGGTCATGTCATGGCCCTTGACCGCTCGCACCACACGCCGGACCCGAGGACCACCCATGGACGCCGCGATCTCCCTTCGCAACGTGTCGAAGAGCTTCGGGTCCCACACCGTCCTCAAGGACATCTCCTTCGACATCCCCCGGGGCAAGATCAGCGCCGTCATGGGCCCGTCGGGCACCGGCAAGTCCGTGTTGCTCAAGAACGTCATCGGCCTGCTGCGGCCCGACAGCGGCGAGATCTGGGTCGACGGCGAGGAAACGGTCCGGATGGGCGAGAAGGACCTCTACCGGGTCCGCCGCAAGTTCGGCGTGCTGTTCCAGGACGGCGCCCTGTTCGGGTCGATGAACATCTTCGACAACATCGCCTTCCCCCTCCGGGAGCACACCAGGAAGTCCGAGAAGGAGATCCGTGAGATCACCCTCGAGAAGGCCAGCCTCGTGGGCCTCCTCGACCACATGAAGAAGTACCCGGGTGAGGTCTCCGGCGGGATGAAGAAGCGGGCCGGTCTGGCCCGGGCCCTGTCGATGGACCCCGAGATCATCCTGTTCGACGAGCCCGATTCGGGGCTCGACCCCGTGCGCGTGTCCTACCTCGACGAGCTGGTCAAGAAGATCCAGGAGGAGACCGGCGCCACCTTCTTGATCATCACCCACAACATCGCCTCGGTCATGCGCACCTCCGACTACATCGCCGTGCTCTACCAGGCCGGACTGGTGAAGTTCGCCGCCAAGGAGGAGATGCGCACCTCCGACAACGCCCTCATCCGCCAGTTCCTCGCCGGCCGGGCCATGGGCCCGATCGGCATGGACGAGCTCGCCGAGGAGCGGACCGAGGTCGAGAAGGAGCTCATGGAGCGGGAACGGCGTCGCCTCGAGGCGGCCGGCCGGGACGTCGACGACTACGGCGTCATGACGGTCTGATGGCCACCTCCCCTCCTCCGGGTTGCCGACGATGATCGGCAAGGTCCAGTTCGTCCTGCGCGAGACCGGAAACATGTTCGCCATCTCGCTCGAGGGGTTCCGGCGCACGTGGGACATCAAGACGTGGTGGCGCGAGTACCTCTCGCAGTGCTGGTTCATCGCCAAGGTGTGCTCCATCCCGGTGGTGCTCATCTCGATCCCGTTCGGCGCCGTGATCGCCCTCCACGTGGGCTCGTTCTCGCGCCAGCTCGGGGCCGAGTCCACCACCGGCGCGGCCATGGTGCTCTCGATCGTCCGAGAGGCGGCTCCCGTCGCCACCGCGCTGCTGATCGCCGGCGCCGGCGGTTCGGCCATGACCGCCGACCTCGGATCCCGCAAGATCCGCGACGAGCTGGCCGCCATGGAGGTCATGGCCATCAACCCCGTGCACCGGCTCGTCACGCCCCGCCTGTACGCGGCCGCCACCGTGGCGCTCTTCATGGTGTCGCTGGTGTCGGTGGCCGGTATCTCCGGCGGCTACTTCTTCAACGTCGTGATCCAGCACGTGACGCCGGGCGCCTACTTCCAGGGCTTCACGTCGCTGGTGCAGCTGCCCGACCTGTACTCGTCGCTGGCCAAAGCGGTGGTCTTCGGGTTCATCGCCGCCACCGTGTCCTGCTACAAGGGCATCTACGCCAAGGGAGGGCCCAAGGGGGTGGGCGACGCCGTGAACCAGGGCGTCGTCATCACGTTCATCCTCGTGTTCTTCACCAACCTCATCATGACGTCGCTGTACTTCGCGCTCGTCCCGGCCAAGTTCTGATCGGGGGAGTCGATGGCTGCGGTCACCATGTTGCGACGGGTCACCAGACCCATCACCGTCGCCGGACGCTCGTTCGGCGACGCCCTCGAGGACGTCGGCCGCCAGCTGTCGTTCTACGGCCGGGTGTTGTGGGAGGTGCTGACGCTCAACGTCCTGCGGCTGAAGTACCGCAACGTGGTCTTCAGCCTGGTCTCCGACATCACCGTCGGGGCCGGCGCGCTCATCGTCGGCGCCGGCATGGTCTTCGTCATCTTCTCGATGTCGTTCTTCACCGGCGCCAACGTCGGCCTGCAGGGCTACTCCGGGCTCGAGCAGATCGGCGCCCAGGCCTTCACGGGCCTGGTCGGCAGCTTCGCCAACACCCGTGAGGTCACCCCGCTCATCGCCGGCGTGGCCTTCGCCGCCCAGGTGGGCGCCGGGTTCACGGCCGAGCTCGGCGCCATGCGCATCTCCGAGGAGATCGACGCCCTCGAGGTGATGTCGGTCCGACCGATGACCTACCTCGTCGGCACCCGGGTCCTGGCCGCCCTCATCGCCATCATCCCGCTCTACCTGATCTCGCTGTTCGCCAGCTTCTTCGCCACCAAGCTCGTCACGACCGAGTTCTTCGGCCTCTCGCCCGGCGTCTACGACTACTACTTCCGGCTGTACCTGCCGCCCATCGACATCCTCTACAGCTGCATCAAGGCCGCGGTCTTCGCCGTCCTCGTCGCCCTCATCCACTGCTACTACGGGTTCAACGCATCCGGCGGACCGGCCGGTGTGGGGGTGGCGGTCGGACGGGCCATCCGGCTCTCGATCGTCGCCGTGGTCCTCGTCAACCTGGTCCTGTCGCTGATCTTCTGGGGCGGTGGCAACACCGTGAGCCTCACCGGGTACTGAGCCGTGCGCCGCCTCGCCTCCGAACGGAACCGCAACATCATCTCCGGCGCCATCGGCCTGGTACTCGTGACCGCGGCCGTGACGCTCGGCATCAAGTCGTCGTTCGGGGCCTTCGACGACGGCTACGACGTGCACGGGACCTTCGCCGCCGCCGGCCAGGGTCTGCTCGAGGGGAGCGACGTCGACATCCGCGGCGTCAACGTCGGCGAGGTCACCGGCATCGACCTGGTCGACACCCGCGCTCGCATCACCATGCGAATCGATCCCGGCACCGACATACCCGCCGACGCACAGGCCGTGATCCGACCCGAAGACGCTCTTCGGCGAGAAGTTCGTCGACATCATCCCGGGCGACCACGAGCTCGACGGTCCGTACCTCCACGACGGCGACGAGATCACCGACACGCTCGGTGGTTTCGAGCTCGAACAGGTACTCACCGACACCTACCCCGTCCTCGAGGCCATCGACCCCGCCGAGCTGGCCGTCGTCCTCGACGAACTCGCCACCGCCGGTCGGGGCCTCGGCCCGAACATCAATCGGTCCATCGTGAACGCCTCCACGCTGGCGGCGTTGCAGGCGAGCAACGACGGCGAGATCCGCCAGTTCCTCGGCGACCTCGCCCTGCTGTCCGAGCAGCTCGACCAGTCGGCCCCCGACCTCGTCGCCACGGCCCGGAACCTGAACGTGGCCCTGCCGACGCTGAACCAGCGGGGCGACGAACTCAACTCCGCGCTGGTGCAGACGGCGCGGTTGGCGTCCGGTGTCGCCGACCTCCTGGAGAACAACGAGGCGTTCACCACCAACGCGCTGACCAACGGCTCGAAGGCGCTCCAGGTGCTCTACGACCGCCGTGACCAGATCCAGCCGGTCCTGCTCGGCCTCCAGCAGTACACCCAGACGCTCGCGCAGGCCATCCGCATCGATGTCGGCGACGGCACCTTGATGGCCGCGGTCAAGAACCTGGTCAGCGTGCAGGAGGTGCTGAAGGGCCTCGAGCCGCCACCCACCCCGCTCGACCAGGACCCCACGTCCCTGCTCGACGCCCTGCCGTCGCTGCCGCCGCTCCCGGGCCTGATCGCGCCCACCGCGCCGTCCGGATCGTCCGGGTCGACGTCGTCGGGCACCAACGACCGGTCACTGCTGGACCTGCTGTTCCCGGGGGCCGACGGATGACCCGCACGGCGATCAAGTTCGGCCTCTTCGTGGCCCTGTGCACGGTGTTCCTGCTGTACCTGGCCATCACCATCGGCAACACCACCCTCGGCGGCTTGTTCGGCCGCGGCCCCGACACGACGACGTTGCACGCCGCGTTCACCGACGTCACCGGCCTGCTCGTGGGCGACAACGTCAAGATCTCAGGGGTCGCCGTCGGGAAGGTGACCGACATCCACGTCGACGCCGGCAAGGCGGTCGTCACCATGGAGGTCGACGCCGATCGCACGTTGCCGGTCGACAGCACCGCCGCGGTGCGCTGGCGGAACCTCATCGGCCAGCGCTACGTCTACCTGTTCCCGGGCGACGCGCCCGTCGCGCTGAGCGACGGCGACACCATCGAGAAGACGACGAACGTGGTCGACCTCGGCGAGCTGTTCAACCGGTTGGGACCGATCGTGGCCACCATCGACCCGAGCCAGGTCAACGACTTCCTCGACACCATCACCACGGCCCTCGACGGCAACCAGGCCGAGATCTCCAAGTCGCTCGACGACCTCGCCTTCGTCGTCAAGGGCCTGGGGGAGCGCGACCAGGCCATCGGCCGGCTCATCGACAACATCGAGGTCGTGGCCCGCACCGTGGCCGACCGCGACACGCAGATCCAGACCATGCTCGACAACCTGTCGTCGCTGGCCCAGACCTTCAGCGACAACACCGCGCTGCTGCAGACGGCCATCACCGAGATCGGGTCCTACAACCGGGACCTGTCCACCACCCTGTCCGCCAACCGGTCGCAGATCGACGGCCTCCTCGCCAGCCTCGATCACACGGTCAACACCCTCCAGGAGCAGCTCGGTCCGCTCGGCGTGGCCCTCGACCGCCTCGACGAGAACGGCGCCGCCACCTACCGCTCGTCCCGCAACGGCACGTTCCTGAACCAGACGATCCTGTGCCTGACCGTCACGCCCCCGCCGTGCACCACCCCGGTCATCCCCGGCCTCGACGGCGTGCTCCCCAACCAGGCCGCATCGGGGGCCGTGCCGTACGTCCCCAGCAGCCGTACGGGTGCCCCCGCCATCCTCAGCCTGTTGGGTGGTGACGAGGGATGAAGTCGTTCCGTGACCGCAACCCCTACGTCGTCGGCATCGTGTCGGTGCTCGCCATCGGCGCGGCCACCGGCTTCGCGTTCCTGATCGGCCTGCTGCACCTCCTCGAGCACACGTACTCCATGGAGGGGGTGTTCTCGGACGCCTCGGGCCTGAAGACGGGCGACGACGTGAAGGTGGCGGGGGTCAAGGTCGGGCGCGTCACCGACATCGAGGTCGACCGGTCCAGTGGCAACGTCCGGGTGTCGTGGGTGGTCGACGACGGCATCGACATCGGCGAGGACGCCGGCGCCGAGATCGCGCTGTCGTCACTGCTCGGCGCCAAGCACATCCGCATCAACAACGCCGCCGCCGGCGAGCAGATGATGGAGGACCTGCCCGCCGACCAGCGGGTGGTCCCGATCGAACGCACCGCCGTGCCCTACGACGTGTTCGAGCTGACCCGCGTCGCCACCCATGGCATCGAGGAGCTCGATACGAAGGCCCTCAACCAGACGCTGACCGATCTCGCCGACATCACGGAGGGCAAGGCCGCCACGGTCGAGGATCTCATCGACGGCATCACCCGGGTGGGCGCCGCCGTGAACGAGCGCGACGACAAATTCCGGTCCTTGCTCGACCAGGCCGATCGGCTGAGCACCACGCTGGCCGACAAGGACGACGAGATCGTCTCGCTCCTCGACAGCTCCAAGCAGGTGCTCGACCTCATCGTGGCCCGGCGCAACGACCTCGCCATCGCTCTCGGCGACAGTGCGGACGCGGTCCAGGAGCTCGACCGTGTCATCAGCGCCAACAAGGCCCACATCGACTCCATCCTCGACTCGCTCGGTCCAGTGCTCGACGTCGTGTCGGCCAACCAGGACGACATCGACCGCACGCTGGCGTGGCTCGGGCCGGGCCTGCTGCAGCAGTCGCGCGGCGGAGGCCAGGGCCCGTGGCAGGACATCTTCGTGCGAGGCGTCGGGCCCGACGTCCTCGGTGCGCTGGACGACGTGTACGGCACGATCCTGGGGACGAACCCATGAGGTGGCGCATGCGCACCGTCGCCGTCTCCCTGGCCCTCATCGTGGCGCTGCCGCTGGTGGTGTCGGGCTGCTCGCTGGTCGGCGGCGGCGGCAGTTACCAGGTCACTGCCATGTTCCCGCGGGCCGTGTCGCTCTACGAACAGGGCGCCGTCCAGGTCCTCGGTCTCCCGGCGGGCAAGGTGACCGACATCGAGGTGGTCGGTGACCAGGTGAAGGTCACCATGGCCATCGACGACGACATCCCCGTCCCCGTCGGGGTCAAGGCGGCCATCGTCCCGCAGTCCCTCATCGGCGAGCGCCGCATCCAGTTGTTCCCCCCGTACCAGGAGGGCGACCAGGTGATCACCGACGGCTACGACATCCCCGCCGAGGACACCGTGGTGCCGGTCGAGCCGGACGAGGCGCTGGCCGCGCTGAAGGAGTTCCTCGACAGTCTCGACCCGAACGGTGTGGGCCGACTGATCGACAACGCCGCCACGACGCTCGACGGTCAGGGCGCCAACCTCGGCTCGGCCCTCGACGAACTGTCCACCCTCGTCGGGAACATCGAGGACAACGACCAGTCGATCATCGCCATCGCCGACCGCTTCGACGACTTCACGAAGACGTTGCTCACCCGCGAGAGCCAGCTGGGCGAGACCCTGGACGACTTCGGGGTGGTGGCCGGCGTGCTCGCCGACGAACGCGACGACATCGAGCGGCTGATCCACAGCCTCGCCCACCTCTCCGGCGACGGCCTCGACCTCGTCTCCCAACACGCCGTGCGCCTCCGGACCGACATCGACATCGTGACCCGACTGTCGCAGTCGATCGACACCAACCTCGGCGGCATCCAGGACGCCATCGTCGGCGGGCGAGCCATCGTCGCCGGGTTCCTCGATTCGTACAACCCCGACCTGCACGCCCTCAACCTGCGGACGAGCTTCAGCCCCCTGGTGAGCGAGGCCCTGAACCCGATCTTCGACGCCGCCGGCGTCCCGCTCCTCTGCGTTCCCGTGGACGTCATCTGTGACACCGGAGGCCTGGGTGCGCTCGACGGCGGCGGCAAGGCGGTTCCTGCCCGCCTCGACCGTCCGCGCACGCCCGTCGACGACATCCTCACCGCCTTCGGGACCCCGGCGAGCCCCGCCGCCACCTCGGCGGCCGACCCGGTCCCGTCCACCGATGCCCGTTCGGGGCTGTGGGGCCGCTTCGTCGGCACGTTCCTGGGGGTGGGCTCGTGAGGTCGCTCCGTCGGTTCCTGCCGCTCCCCCTGCTCCTCACCATGGCGCTCGTGGTCTCGTCGTGCAGTCTCCCGGGCACGGTGCGGGGAAGCCGCGAGATCACCGCCCGGTTCGATGACGTGGGTGACCTCGTCGTGGGCCACAGCGTCCAAGTCGCCGACGTCCGGGTCGGATCCGTGACCGGCATCGAGCTCACCGACGACTACCAGGCGCTCGTCACGATGTCGCTCGAGGACGGCGTGTTCATCCCCGCCGAGTCCCAGGCAATCCTGCGCACCACGTCGCTGCTGGGGGAGAAGTTCATCGAGCTGCGCCCGCTCGACACCGAACACCCCACGCAGGGCGAGAACATCGCCGACGGCGCCACCATCGAGCAGACCAGCCAGGCCCCCGAGCTCGAGTTCGTCGCCGAGCGGGCCGTCGAGATCCTGGGATCCGTGGTCGCCGGGGACGTCGCCACCCTCGTCGAGACCGGCTCCGAGGGCTTCGGCGGCCGGGGCACCGAGCTGCGCTCGCTGGTCGACGACCTCTCCACCGTGTCGGGCACCCTCGCCGACCAGACCGACGAGCTCATCCGGATCATCGACGGCCTCGATGGAGCGTCGGCCACGCTGGCCGGTGGCGCCGAGGACATCGACGGCCTGCTCGTCAACCTGGCCGACACCACCAAGGTCCTCGCCGACAACCGCGACGAGGCCATCGACGCCATCCGCGAGCTCACCCGCCTCGCGAAGGTCCAGAACGACAACATCTTCGGGCCCTACCTCTCCACGGTGGACCGCCAGATCAAGCAGCTCGACGCCATCCTGGGCTCCGTCGACCAGGATCAGCAGCAGGTGGCCACGACGTTGCAGTGGATCGCGCAGTTCGCCGACGTGGTTCCCAAGGGAATCCCCGGCGACTACGCCCAGGTCTACGGCCTGATCGAGACCACGGGGTCGGGCTCGTGAACCGCCGGGTGCTGATCAACCTGATCGCCTTCCTCGGCGTCTTCGTCCTGATGTGCGTGTGGGCGGTCAACAACATCATCACGTTCGACTTCCTCGAACACCCCTACGAGATCAGCGGCGAGTTCGCCGCCACCGCCGGCGTGGCCGAGAACTCCGAGGTCGCCTACCTCGGCGTCCACTACGGCTCCGTGCGCTCGGTCGAGGCCGAGGACGGCCGGGTGCGCATCGACATGGCGATCGATCGGGGCAAGGAGATCCCCGCCGGCTCGGTGGCCCGGATCTTCCGCAAGTCGGCGGTCGGCGAGCCGTACATCGACTTCGACCCGCCCGACGACTTCGCGCCCGGCGACCCGGTCATGCAGCCGGGGGACGTGGTGCCGATGGAACGCACCAAGGTGCCGCTCGAGTTCTCCGAGCTCCTCCGATCCGCGTCCCGAGTGCTGGAGGCGGTCAGCCCCGAGAAGACCCACACGCTCATCCACGAGCTGGCCTTGGCGCTCAACGGCCGCGGCCAGACCTTGCGCGACCTCACGGTCAGCTCCGACGCCCTCCTCCAGACCTTCGCCGACCGCACCGAGCTGCTCGACTCGTTGAGCAGCAACGCCACCCGCCTGACGCACACCGTCGCCGAGCACCGCGACTCGATCTCCTCCGCCGTCAGCGACCTCGCCGACCTGTCCGAGAGCCTGCGGTCCGCCGAGCCCGACACCAAGGTGCTCCTCGACCGGGGCACCGAGCTGCTGGGCCAGACCGCCGACCTCGTCGACGACGTCAAGGGCGACCTCGACTGCGTGTTGTCGGACCTGAACGACGTCATCGACGTCACGACCACCGACGCCAACCTGGACAACCTCCGCTACACCCTCGACAACCTGCCCACCAGCCTCGGGTACGTCTTCATGACCCGCGACGACGGCCCCGGCGGGCTGTGGGTGCGGGTCAACCTGCTGGTGAACCCGGAGAACCCGCCGACGCAGTACGTGCCCCCGCACAGCCTCCCGGCCGTGCCTGAGATCCCTGCCTGCGTGTCCACCCTGTCCTCCGGCGGCGCCAGCTTCGACAGCGGCGGAACGGTCACCCCGGTGTCCGTCGGCGCCCGTCTCCCGGCCACCGGCGGCCACCCGGCCTACGCTGCGGTCGCCGTCCTGCTCGCCGGTGCCGGGTTCAGCCTGGCGGCACGGCGTTCGATGCGATCATGACCACCCCGGACCCCACGCCCACCGTCGACCCCGCCGACCGCGTCGAATCCACGGCCGCGCTCGCGGATCCCGCGCCGAGCGATCCCGCGACGGATGAGCCGGTCGAGCGCGTCCGCGGGCACAGGACGGCGGTCCCGGTCGGTCCCCGCCGGCGCACTGGTGCTCGCCATCATGGTGGCGGCGGCCCTCGGCATCCTCGCCGTCGTCGCCCTCACGGTCGACCGCGGTCCGGGCAACACCGACGTGGCCGCGGCCCGGCTGGCGGCCGGACGCTTCGGCGAGCGCTTCCTCACGTTCCGACCACGATGGTCTCGACGACTGGAAAGCCGACGTCCTGTCGCTGTCGACCGGCGGATTCTCGAGCGAGGTCGACACCGTCGAGGAGGGGCTGCGGCGCCTCATCGACCAGGCGAAGCTCGACGCGACGGCCCGCGTCACCGACATCTTCATGGGCCAGATCGATCACGGCACCGTCGACGCCGTCGTGGTGTACGACCGCGACCTGAAGGGCAGCTCCGGTACCCGGAGCGAGACGGACCGCTACATGCAGCTGTCGATGCTCCACGTCGACGGGGAGTGGCTGGTCGACAACGTCATCGACATCGCCTCCGCCCAGTCACCAGGCGGGGCCGGGGGCAGTCCGGCGACGCCGTCGACGACGGCTGCCAGCCCCGGTACGACCGCGGCCGGCGGGGCCGGGACCGCGGGCGGATGACCGGCGACGTTCGATGTGGAATCGTACGGATCGCCCGCTAGGTTCCCGGCCCCGGCCACGACGGTCGGAACGATGTGTCTATGATCCGCCGCGACCGACGGAATCGGTTGGAGACCCATGGCTGACGAAGAAGAAGCTGCGCTCGACGACGAAGTCGACGAGGAGATCGACGAGGACGCCGACGACGCCGACATCGACCTCGACGACGAGTTCGTGGACGACGACGAAGAGCTCGCCGACGAACTCGACGAGGACGCCGTCGTCGAAGACGACGAGGAAGAGGACGAGGAGGTCGCCGAGACCCCCCGCCGGACCAAGCGCGACGAGGACGAGGACGACGACGAGGAAGAGGCCGATCCCGACGACGTCGAGGCCGACCTCGACGAGATCCTCAAGGACCGCATTGCGGCCGGCGACGACGAGGACGAGGAAGAGGATGAAGAGGTCGACGCCAGCGGCCGTTCCGACACACCCGGCAAGATCCAGCCCCGCCGCTCCGACGAGTTCCTCTGCCAGTCCTGCTTCATCCTCAAACCACGAGCCCAACTGGCCGAGGGCGAGGACGCCCTCTGCGTCGACTGCGTCTGAGCGGAGCATCTCGTGACCTACCGGACCATCGTCGTCGGCACCGACGGCTCGAGCTCGGCCGCCGAGGCCGTGGAGCACTCGGCAGAGCTGGCGGCGGCCGACGAGGCCCGGCTCGTCGTGGTCACGGCGTTCGAGCCCACCGATCACGACGAGGCCGACGAGTCGATCCCCTCCGATGTGCGCTGGATGCTGACCGACCGCAACACGGCCGAGGGCCATGCCCGGGAGGCCCGGTCCCTGGCACACGACCGCGGTGTCTCCGACGTCGTGGTGCAGGCCCTCGACGGTGACCCGGCCGAGAAGCTGATCGAGACGGCCGACGACTTCGGGGCGGACCTGATCGTGGTCGGGTCGGTCGGCCTCACGGGGGCTTCCCGCTTCATCCTGGGGAGCGTGGCCAGCGCCGTGTTGCACCACGCGCCATGCGACGTGCTGGTGGTCCACACCCACTGATCCCCCGGAGGGGACGATCCGGGCGAACTGGTGCACCACGGTCGTGGTGGGCCATCATGCGAGCCTGTGAGCGACGACCAAGAACCCCATCGAGCAGGCCGTCGACCAGGCGCTGGATGCGTTCCTGTACGCACCGATCGGCCTGGTCTTCGACGGTCCCGCCCTGTTCCCGCAGCTCGTCGAGAAGGGCCGGACGCAGGTCAAGGTCGCTCGCATGATGGGCCAGATGGCGGTCCAGATGGGCCAGAAGGAAGCCGAGAAGGCCGCCGCCCGCACCGACGGTCCGTTGCGCGACGTCCTCGTGGCCTTCGGGGTCGCCCCCCGCCGGACGCCGGCGCCCGCTCCCACCCCCGACCCCACGCCGGCACCGGTCGCCGCGGCACCGAAGCCGGCGCCGGCCCGATCGCGTACCACCGCCACCAAGAAGGCGACGGCGCGGTCGTCGACCACCGTGCTCGTCGGCCGCGCGCTCGGCGATCCCCGACTACGACAGCCTGTCGGCCAGCCAGGTGGTCAAGCGGCTCCGGGGCATGGCGACCAGCGACCTCGACGACGTGCAGCGCCTACGAGGCCGCCACCCGGGCGCGCAAGACCATCCTCAACCGCATCACGCAGCTCCAGAAGGGCTGACGGCGTGGAGGTCACGGCTCGCGCCGGGACGCTCACCGACCTCGACGTCCTCGGGGACCTGGCCGCCACCGCCGTCCACGAGCTGGCCCCGAACCGAGGCGGCGACGTCTGGCGGCGCCAGGCCGCTCGGCCGCTGCCGCCTGCTCCCTCGCTCGCCGACGACCTCGACGATCCCGCCTGTGCGGTCGTGGTCGGCGAGATCGACGGCACCCCGGTGGGCTACGGCGTGATCCGGGCGCAGACCCTCGACGACGGGGGAGTCCTCGGCGTCATCTCCGACCTGTACACCCTTCCCGGTGCCCGGGAGGTGGGAGTCGGCGAGGCGATGATGAACCGCATGATCGGCTGGGCCGGCGACCACGGGCTGCTTCGGCGTCGACTCGCTGGCGCTGCCCGGCGACCGCCACACCAAGAACTTCTTCGAGTCGTTCGGGCTCGTGGCGCGGGCCATCGTCGTCCACCGCCGCCTCGAACCGTGACCGACGCGCCCCGAGGTCGCCGTGGGTGCCGTCGTGGTCCACGACGACCGGATCCTGCTCGATCCGGCGCGGCCGAGGCGTCGCCGTCGGCCGGTGGTCGGTCCCCGGCGGGCGGGTGGAACGCGGCGAGCTGTTGGCCGAGGCGACGGTGCGCGAGCTCCGGGAGGAGACGGGCCTCGAGGGCGTCTGCGGCGGCCTGATCGGCGTCGTCGAGCGCTTCGACGAGGGGGCACACCACGTGATCCTCGACTGACGGGTCACCCTGCTCGATCCGGCGGCGACGCCTCAGGCCGGCGACGACGCCAGCGAGGTGGCCTGGGTGCCGCTCGACGAGGTCGCCGACTGGCATCTGGTCGACGGCCTGGCCGAGTTCCTCCACGACCACGGCATCATCGACACGATCACCTAGCTACCTCGGCCTCACGGCCCTGCGGGCGTGTCGAGCCTCGGAACGCGGGCGTCTACCGGCCCTTCCACTCCGGCTTGCGCTTCTCGATGAAGGCGTTGAGGCCCTCGGTGGTGTCCTCGCTGGCCATGACCTCGGCCATCGCCTGGCCCGAGGCGCTGGAAGGCATCGTCGTCGGTGTCGTAGCGCTCCAACGCGATCTCGCCGGCTCTTGCGCACGGCGAGGGGAGCGTTCTCGCTGATCTGCGCGGCCAGCGCCATCGCCACCTCGACCGCCTGCCCGGGTTCGGTCAGGCGGTTGACGAACCCGACGTCGTAGGCCCGCTGGGCGTCGATCGGGTCGCCGGTGAGGAGCATCTCCATGGCCAGGTTGTTCGGCATCGCCTTCGGCAGCCGGAACAGGGCGCCGGCGGCGGCGACGAGGTTGCGCTTGACCTCCGGGACACCGAACTTGGCGTCGGTGGAGGCGACGACGAGGTCGCAGGCCAGCACGATCTCGCAGCCACCGGCGTAGGCCGGGCCGTTGAGAGCGGCGATGATCGGCTTGGTGCGGGCCTTGGACGTGATGCCGCCGAAGCCGCCCGTGGGGGTGGCCAGCCGGGCGGCGTCGCCGGAGTTGATGGCCTTGAGGTCGGCGCCGGCGCAGAAGACGGGACCCTCGTGGGTGAGGATGCCGATCCAGACCTCGTCGTCGGCCTCGGCCTTGTCGATGGCCGCCTCGATGCCCTCGGCGACCTCGCCGTTGACGGCGTTTCGGGCCTCGGGCCGGTTGATGGTGATGAGGGCGACGTTGCCCCGCTTCTCGTAGTCGATCATGGCGCTGACCCTAGTTCCGGTCGTTCTGGCAACGGCCATTGCCTGTGTGGCGCGACCATCGAGCAGGGTCCCACCGTGGTGGGCGCCGAGCGGTATGGTGCCGCCGGTGAGCGCCGGAACGGGTGACGCGGGACGCCTGCAGTGCCCGTACTGCGAGGCGTACGAGATCGATCGCCTCTACCTGGCGTCCCTGCGCATCGATTCGTGCATCTGCGCCTCGTGTGGCGCCCGGTGGGACGAGGACACCACCACCGGCCAGTACCTCGGTCGCCAGAGCCACGCCCGGACGAGCCGGACGCAGTCGGGCTAGGACTCGGCCTGACTCGGGCGCCGCAGCCTCGGCCGGCGCGTCAGCAGGGGCCTGCTCGGTCGGTGCCTGCTCGGTCGGTGCCTGCTCGGTCGGTGCCGGTCTCGGTCGGTGCCGGCTCGGTCGGTGCCGGCTCGGCGGGAGCGGCCGCTGTGGGCGCGGCGTCGGTCGTGGTGTCGGTGTCCTTCGGGGCGGGAGGCGTGGCTGCGCCCGCCCTTGGACTTGCCCGAGCCCTTGGGCCGGCGGCGGGTGTCGCTGCGGCCGGCCCGCCGATCGGGTTCGATGCCGAAGATCGAGGCGATCTCGGGGAGCTGCGTGCCGTACCGGGCGATGATCTTCTTCAGGTCGTCGGTGACGGTGGCCGGCAGCGAGGCGGGTACCACCTGGCGGCGCACGGGGGAGTGGGCCAGCGCCTCGAGGATGTAGCCCCACCGATCGGGGGAGATCTCCGAGGTCATGGACGCATTGGCGCCCTCGACCAGGCGCAACGCCACCGGTGCGGGCAGCGGGGCACCGGCCTTGGGCGGCCGTGACGACAGGTGCAGGGCGCGGACGACCCGGTCGTCGTCGAGCAGCTCGATGACCTCGTTGACCCAGGCCTGCTGCTCGGCGTCGAGGCGCTCGTTGAGGGCGGTGCGGAGCCTGGCACCGAGCGCCCGGGTCTCGTCGTCTTTCGCCGTCCCGTCGGCCGCCGTGACGACGGAGCGCAGGTCGCGGACGTCGACGACGTCGGCCTGCTCGAGGGCGGCCTCGGCGCGGTCCTGCCACTCGGCGGCGCGGACCTTGGTCAGCAGCTCCTCGGCGAGGGCCAGGATGGGCCCTTCGTCGATGGCGGGCTCGCCCTCGGCCTTCTGCTGCTCGTTCTGCTTGGCCAGCGCCTGGCGCACGGCCTGCAGGCCGCCGCTGGAGGAGCTCCTGTGCCACCGGCTTCTGCTCCTCGGGGAGGGAGGCGAGCAGCTCGTCGCGATGGGCACGCCCGGCCTTGAGGCGCGGCGGCTTCGGCTTCGGGGAAGCTTCGGCTTGGCCGGGGTGCGGGGGCGCTCGTTGCCGCCCCGCTTGTCGCGGCCGGCGTCACGGCCCGATTCGCGCGGACCGCGATCGCCGCGGGGCGCTCGCCACGGGGACCATCGCCCCGCCCCCGGCGCTCACGGTCACCACCGCGTCGGCCCTTCTCGGCCAGTTGCTGGGTCACGAGCGGCTCGTCCTCGCGGCTCACCAACTGGAGCAGCTGGTCGCGTGGCTTCTTCTCCCTCCTTCGGAGGGAGCACGTTGACGATGGTGATGCCCTCGAGCTCGAAGTCGGCGTCGACCTTGAACTGCTCGCCGACCGACGATCCCTCGGGGAAGAGGGCGGCATCGGCCACGCCCTTGGGTTCCCGAGCACCGGCGGCCCGCCAGGTGAAGGTCTGGTCGTCGTCCCGACGGCTGGTGAGCTCGATCTCGATCCTGGTGGCCATAGCGGCCGATCAGCGTACCGGACGCCTGTCGGACCGGACGATTGACCCCGTGCCTCGCCCGGCCGTCCATCCGCCGGCCGGGACCTGACACTGTGTCAGAATCGCTCCATGCCCGGCACGGCCCGACGTGAGCGCACGGTTGCGGGCCCGCCGCTGCCCCTGGGTGAGCGCATCGAGCTGCACGGGCGGGGCACCACGTTCGTGCGCCGGGTCGAGGGCCCGCCCGGATCTCCCACCGTCCTGCTGGTGCACGGCTGGCTCGCCAGCGGCGGTCTCAACTGGTTCCAGACCTTCGACCACCTACCGGACCGCTACGCGGTGGTGGCCCCCGATCTGCGGGGCCACGGCCGCGGCATCCGGTCCCGGCGGCGGTTCCGCCTCGCCGATTGTGCCGACGACCTGGCCGCCCTCGTCGAGCACCTGGAGTGCGGACCGGTGATCGTGGTGGGCTACTCGATGGGCGGCCCCGTCGGGCAGCTCCTGTGGCGACGCCACCCTCACCTCGTGTCCGGGCTGGTGTTCATCGCCACATCATCGAGCTTCGTCGTCGGCACACGCGAGCGGTTCGTCTTCACCACGGCGATGGCGGCGGCGGCAGGTGGGACCCGGATGGGCCAGCAGGTCACCCGGCTCCCGATCCGGGCCATCCGCGACCGGATTCCCTCCGACGGTCCCGGTCGCCCGCCCACCCTGGCTCGATGGGCCGCGGCCGAGATGCGGCGCCACAACCCGCGCACCATCCTCGAGGCGGGCCAGGCCATCGGCAACTACAACGCCCGCCGCTGGGTCGGCGACATCGACGTCCCGACGGCGTGCGTCATCACCACTCGCGACCTCGCCATCCGCCCACCCGAACAGGCCCGCCTCGCCCTCGCCATCCCCGGTTCCACGATCCACCGGATCGACGACGGACACACCGCCTGTGCCCGGCCCGGCTTCGGGGCACCCGTGCGGGCAGCCGTCGACGACGTCGCGTCACGGACGTGACCGGCGGCCCGCTGGCCGGCGTCCGCATCGTCGAGATCGGTGCGCTGGGCCCGGCCCCGTTCGCCGCGATGGCGCTGGCCGACCTCGGCGCCGACGTGGTGCGCGTCGCTCGACCAGGGCAGGTCGGGGACGGCTCCGCGGGCCGCTTCGACGTGCTCAACCGCAACCGGCCGGCGATCGAGCTCGACCTCAAGTCCGGGGCCGGCCGCGACGCCGTCCTGGCCCTGGTCGATCGGGCTGATGGCTTCGTGGAGGGCTTCCGGCCCGGGGTGTGCGATCGGCTGGGCATCGGCCCCGACGTGTGCCTGGCCCGGAACCCGGCGCTGGTCTACGGCCGTATGACCGGCTGGGGCCAGGACGGGCCGCGCTCGGCGACCGCCGGCCACGACATCACCTACGCCGCGATCGGCGGCGCCATCGGCCACATCGGTCGGCGAGGGCAGCCACCGACTCCGCCGCTCAACCTCGTGGCCGACTTCGGCGGCGGCGGCATGCTGCTGGCGATGGGGATGCTGGCCGCGCTGGTGTCCGTCCGCGGTGGCGGGGCGGGCCAGGTGGTCGACGCGGCCATGGTCGACGGCGTGGCGATGCTCATGGGCGCGCTCATCGGGGCCCGGGAGAGCGGCTTCTGGTCCGACGAGCGGGGGACCAACCTGCTCGACTCCGGCGCACCGTTCTACGACTGCTACCTGTGTGCCGACGATCGCTACGTCGCGGTCGGCGCCATCGAGGCCCCGTTCTTCGCCGCCCTCCTCGACGGCCTCGGACTGGACCCGGCGTCGGTGCCGGCCCAGCACGACACCGCTCGGTGGGACGAGCTCCGGGCCATCCTGACGGTCTCGTTCGCGTCGAAGGGTCGCGACGAATGGGACGAGGTGTTCCGCGAGACCGACGCCTGCGTCGCCCCGGTGCTGACGATGGGGGAACTGGCCGACGACCCGCACCTGCGGTCGCGCCACACGATCGTGGCCGTGGACGGCGCCGTCCAGCCCGCCCCTGCGCCCCGGTTCTCGGCCACGCCGCTGGCGCCCGTTGTGCCCGCCGGGGCTCCCATCCCGGTGGCGTCGATCCTGGAACGCTGGGGCGCGCGCTGAGCGATCAGTCCTGCGTGACGATGTCGACCGAGATCTCCACGGCTGGCGTCGCACGGCGGTTCTCGAGCCAGTGCAGGGTGTTCTGGTCTCCGGTACGGGCGGTTCCTCGCTCATGGTGCGGCCTGTGACCGACGCGCGTCTCTCCGACGCAGGCTCAGTTGTTGGTCAACGGATCACAGAGCTTGCACGGGATGCGCGAGCCGATGTCGTCGACCGGTGACACGTTGGCTTTTCCTGCGACGACCACGCAGTCGGGCCGGTGCACCATGGAACCCCGGGTCGTGGCGACGAGGGCATCGCCGGCCTCGTGGGATCGGGCTCCGGAGGCGACGGGCGCGACCGGCGGGGCCATGTCCTCCCGCAGGCGTTCGATGGCCTCGAGGAGCGCCGCGGACTGCGCCCGGTTCTGCTTCACCAGCTCGGTGACCCAATGGGCGAAGTAGCAGAACGCGCCGAGGAAGACGAGGCCGAGGCCGAACAACCCGCCCGAGATCAGGTACGGGATCTGTTCGAACAGGTTGGTGGTGTGCGATGCGCCCACCCAGCCGAGCAGTACGAACAGCAGGCCGATGGGAGCGATCACCCCGCCCATGACCATCAGCGTCCGTTCCCCCAGGTCGATCGACCGTCCGCCGGTCCGCAGCGCGGCGACGGCGCGACGGAACCGGGTGCGGTCGGCCTCGGTCCGTGACGCGACCGGCGGCACCGTGACCGATGCCGAACGTCGCCTCGACGTAATCCGGCGGGGCGGAGTCCGACGGTGACCGGGTCCCGGCCTGGAGCGGCGACCGGCGACGGCGCACGGTGGTCATGGCAGGTCCTCCTGCGGTGGCGAATCGAGACCGTCGGGACACCATGCGGTGCCGGGGGCGAGCGTGGCGTCGGCGAGGCGGCGCGAACCGGCGGCGAACAGCGGGGCGCCGAGCAGCACGGCGAAGACGGCGAGGGCGGGCACGGCGTCGCCCAAGGGGAACGGGAGCTGCGATGAGGCCGGCAGCCCCGGGACCACGCTGGCGGCGGCGGGGGGAGGCAGCTCGGGCGTGGCGGTCTCGAAGCCGCCCGAGCCCGACGTGCCGGTGGAACCGGCGACGTCGACGGTGAGATCACCGGGTGGGGGATCCATGGAGGGGGAGCCGTCGATGTCGACGTCCGTCGGTGCGAACTCGAATGCCGGCGTGGCGACGGCGGAGACATTCGCGGGGGCCAGGGCGACGCCGACGATGTGCGTCTTCTTCAGCAGGTTGACGAGCGCTTGGGGGGAGAACGGCACCGGGCCGAGATTGTCGGCGGGAAGGGCGTCCGAGGGGAGGAGAGCGAGGAGATCGGTGAGCACGGGCGTGTTGGCACCGTCGTAGTTCAAGGTGATCGACAGACCGCTGGCCGAGCGCTGTGCGCTGCCGCCGTCGATCGTCTCGATGGCGTCACCGACACGGAGGTCGATCCCCGAGGCCTCGAACAGTTGCTGGAGCGCGTCGTCGCGCGCGCCGCCCACCTGGGCCAGCAGGTCGTTCAACGGGCCGGCGGCGCTGCCGAGGGCGTCGCGGACCGGGCCCGCCCCGGCGAGCACGCCGTCGAGCGCGCCGCCGGTGGGGTCGGTGCCCGTCGGGGCGTCGGGTCGCTCGTCGAAGCGCACGCCGTCGGGCCCGATCGTGACAGGCAGGCCGAGCACCGACGCGCCGCTGACCACGGTGCGGCCCGCCGATGCCGACTCGGTGCCGTTGCTCGTGGCCACGAGGTCGGTGACGACCGATTCGATCGAGATCAGGCCACCCAGGATCGCGATGTCGGACGCGGTGGTCCTGGTCCGGGCCACCAGTTGGTCACCGTCGATGGCCGAGCGGGAGACGGTCTCGATGCCGCCGATGCGCACCGCGGGGTCGGCGGCGAGGCCGGCGTAGGACGTGTGCGCCCGGGAATCGGCGTAGTCGGTCTCGGCCGTCATCTCCGTGCCCTGTTGGCCCGTGGTCGTCGCCGTGGGTCCGGAGGGGTAGAAGGCCTCGGAGCGCACGGGGTAGGGCGGGATGCCGGTCTCGGTGCCACTGGCGGCCAATGCAGCGCCCAGGTCGGCCACCAGCGGACCTGGGAAGAGGAAGCTGGACAGGGCGTACCCGACCGGACCCGAGTTGAGCGTCGCCAGCGCTTCGGGCAACGAGACCTGGAAGATGGGGGACCCGGTCGGCAACAGGTTGGGAGAGTCATACGTCAACTGGAGACCGTTGCTGCGGGACGACGCGATGAACCCCCCGAACTGCGTGACGTCGGGCCGATCGGCTGCGTCGGCGACGGCGGTCGTCGGGGTCGCCGCCACGCCGAGCGCGAACGCCACGGCGACGAGAGCCCCCAGGCGTCGGGTCCGGTCAGCTCGTCGCACCGCGCACCTCCGAGCGGCGGACCGCGGTCGGTTCGACGGGTCGGGCCTCCGCCCGCAGCGATCGGCGCCACGCACCGACGCGCTCGTAGACCAGGCCGGCGATCCCGTTGGGTTGCTTGCCGAGCAGCACCGCCGCCACCGCGACCCCGGCGAACACGAGGCCGGCCAGCGAGGGCGACTCGGACTGGACCAGGGGCAGCAGCGCGAACAGGAACCCGCCGAAGAAGGCCCCGGTGATGGTGGTGACGCCACCCACGAACGCGAACAGGAACAGGACGATGTTGTTCACCGACTCGAAGTCGATCGTCCCGACGGACGCGTTCACACCCCCGAACAACCCGCCCGCCAGCCCGGCGATCGCCGACGACACGCAGAAGACGATCAGCTTGGTGCGCCGGATGTCGAGTCCCAGGGTGGCGCAGGCGGCCGGCGAGTCGCGCATGGCCGAGAGTCGGCGACCGAACGACGAGCGCCGGATGGCGAGCACGCCCACGCCGACGGCGGCGAAGACGGCGGCGCAGAGCACGATGAAGACCCGGTTGCCCCGGAAGTCCAGACCGAACAGCTCGAGACGGCCCACCACCGAGTTGCGGACCCCGAAGACCGAGTCGTTCTGGAAGATGAGCTCGCGGCTGGCGACCGCGATCGCGAAGGTCGACAGGGCGAGGTAGAGGCCGGTGAGCCGCAGCGACGGCAACGCGACCAGCGCACCGAGGGGGACGGCGACAGCCGCGGCGGCGACCAGGCCGAGGATGCTGTTGCCTCCGGCCACGCTGCCCATCGCCCAGGCGCCGAGGCCGAGGAACACGTACTGGGCGAGGGAGATCTGGCCGGAGTAGCCGGTGAGCACGACGAGCGACAGAAGAAGCAGCGCGTAGACCATCACCCGGGCGGCATCGGTGAGGTAGTCGGCGGGCATCGACGCAGCCACGACACCGACGACGGCGACGAAGGCGGCGGCCCCGGCGAGGGACCCGCCCAGCGAAGGGGTCCGGGGCTCGTCCCGGCCGAC
Organism: uncultured Acidimicrobiaceae bacterium; assembly: GCA_963811245.1. Lineage (GTDB taxonomy): Bacteria > Actinomycetota > Acidimicrobiia > Acidimicrobiales > Salinilacustritrichaceae > Salinilacustrithrix. The sequence continues at coordinate 66,229 of CAWEQL010000011.1, read as the reverse complement.
GAGGCGGCCGACGCTGAGCTTCTGCTCGGGCAGGAACAGCAGTGCACCGAGCAGGAAGATGCCGGGCAGCGCCGTGCTGATGGAGCTCCACGGCACAACGGTCAGGAAGTTGTCGCCGATCAGGCGGTCGGGTTTGGCGAGAACGATGCCCGACACCCAGTTCTGCAGGACCCCCAGCCCCAGCGCCCCAGCGAACGTGAGGGGCAGGCTGCGCAGCTTGCCGACCACGGCGGCCCCGTACGCGGTGATGACGGCGAAGGCGAAGACGGCGGCCTGCAGTGCTCCCTGGCCCGGGGCGATCAACACGCCGGCCAGGGCGGCCAGCACCGAGCCCAGCACCCACGAGTAGCGGGCGATCACCACGGGGTTGGTGCCGTTCAACGCGGCCAGGCCCGGGTCGTCGACGACGGCGCGCATGGCGACGCCGGTCCGAGACGCGTACAGCAGCCAGCGCAGCACCACGGCCACGCCGACGGCGACGGCCATGACGAAGACCTGGTCCCACTTCAGCCGGGCGCCCAGGACCTCGACGATACGGTCGTCACCGAAGAAGGACGGCACCAGGCGGGCGGCGCGGTCGTCGGGGAAGGCGGTCTGGACGACCCCGATGAGCATCACCGTCAAGGCGATGGTGACGGTGAGGGTCGTGCCCGGACCGGCATGGGCGAAGCTGCGCATGACCCGCTCGAGGCCGAGGCCGACCAGCGGGCCGACCACCGCGATCACGAGGATCATGGCGACCGGGGTGGGCAGGCCGGTCTCCACCCGGAGCTGGAAGTAGAGGTATGCGGCGAACATCCCGACGGCGCCGTGGGCGAAGTTGAACACGCCCGTGGTGGTGTAGGTGAGCACCAGGCCGGCGGCGCTGATGGCGTACACCGCCCCGACGGCGATCCCGATCATCGTGAACTGCACGAAGTCCGCTGTGGACGACGCCTGCGTGAAGACGTACGCCGCGAACACCAGTCCGACGAGCGGGACCGCGACCTGGCGGGGGCTGCGGAACCGGTCCTGGAGTGGGGTGCTCATCGGAACGAGCAGTCGAAGCCGGGTGAGCTCGGATGGGCGCGGTACCAGTGGCCGTCGCGCACCTTCGCGATCTGGAAGCACTGGGCGTTCTTCTTCTGCGCCGGGTTGATCGGGGCGATGAAGCCGTGGGCGTCGTAGTCGGTGAAGGATTGGAGGCTGGCGAGGACCTTGCCGCGGGTCGGGGGACCGCTCACCTTGCGCAGCGCCGACACGTACAGGTCGGCGGCGACCCACGCCTCGATGGCGAAGAAGTCGATGTCGGCACCGGGGTTGGTGCGCTGGTACCACGTGACGAAGTCCTTGACCGCCGGGATCGCGTCCGCGTCCTCGAGGATGCTGTACGCCAGGCCCAGCTCGGTGGGCGCCGCCGCGGCGCCCGCTTGCTGCAGGAAGTTCCGGCCGTAGGCCTGGGCACCGTAGAAGGGCACCTTCGGGAAGTAGCCGTTCTGGGCCAGGGCCTTGGCCAGGTTGGCCATCCCCGAGATCTCGAGGGTGGTGACCAACACGTCGACCTGGGCGCTCTTGATGTTGGCCGCCACGCCGGAGTAGTTGGTCTCGGTGACGGCGACCTCGGCTTCCTGGACGATCTCGATCCCCGCACGCGTCATGTCCTTGCGGTACCCGTCGATGCTGGCCTTGGCCGATGCCTGGGCCGGCCACACGAGGCCGCCCCGGCTCACGCCCTCGACCTGGTGGAGGTACTTGAAGATGGCCAGGCCGCCGTTGCCGCCGTCGTTCCGGTCGATCGGGCTGACCGGGAAATTGTTCGGCGAGCGGATCATCGCATCGGAGATGGCCAGGCCGGTGTAGCCGACGTCGGTGCCCGCGAGGGACTGGGCAGCCCCGTCGTCGACCACGCTGGTGCCGCCCACGAACCCGAGCACCTGGGCCTTCAACTTGTCGGTCTCGGACTTGTTCGTGCCCGACTGGAGCCGGTCGTCGGCGGTCAACAGCTTCAGGGCCCGCCCACACACGCCGCCGGTGGCGTTGACGAAGTTCACGTAGGCCTTCACGCCGTTGACACCGGTCTGGCCGAAGCCGGGGATCGGCCCCGAGATGGTGGAGACGTTCCCGATGCGGATCTCGTCGGGGGTGACGCCGACATCGGCGGCGCCCCCACCCCCGCAGGACGACCCGGCGGCCGCCTGATCTCCCGGTGCACCGCCCTGTGCCGGCGCGCCGGGACCGGCTGGTGTCCCACTGCCGCCCGCATCGCCTGCCGCACCGGCACCGTCGCTCGCGCCGGCACCGGGGTCCGCTGCGCTCACGTCACCGGTGACTGCGTTCGGCACCGTGGTGGCACCGGCGGAACCGTCGTCGACACCGGGGCCGGTTCCGGTTCCGGTGCGAACGCCGCCCACGGCACCCGATCCATCGGAGGTGGCGAGCGCGGTGCGCTGGTCGTCGGACAGCCGGGCCCCGCATGCGGCGAGCACCAGCACGCACAGCACCAACACGGCGATACGTCTCATCGGTCGTTCGACCCCCTGCGAGCTCCTGACGCCCCAGCGACGTCAGGCCCGGTCCTGTCGCGTCGGCGGCGAGGCCCGGACTCGGGCGTCACTCTATCTGACGCGGTGTCAGATATGGTTGCGCCGTCCGTCGCCGTCCGGGGAGGCCGCCGTGCAGATCGCCTACACCGAGGAGCAGGAAGCGCTCCGTGTGGAGCTGCGCGCCTACTTCGCCGACCTGATGACACCGGAGGTCCTCGAAGAGGCCGTCTCGGGGGACACCGGCGGGCCGGCGTGCCTCGAGGCGGTGCGGAAGATGGGGCGCGACGGGTGGCTCGGACTGGGTTGGCCCCAGGAGTACGGCGGCCAGGGGCGAGGCGACGTCGACCAGTTCATCTTCATCGACGAGGCGTGGCGGGCCGGGGCTCCCATCCCGTTCCTGTCGATCAACACGGTCGGCCGCACGATCATGGAGTTCGGCACGGAGGCCCAGAAGGCCTACTTCCTGCCCCGCATCCTCGGCGGTGAGCTGCACTTCTCGATCGGCTACACCGAGCCCTCGGCCGGAACCGATCTGGCCTCGTTGCGCACCACGGCGGTGAAGGACGGCGACGAGTGGGTCATCAACGGCCAGAAGATCTACACCAGCCTCGCCAGCTACGCCGACTACATCTGGCTGGCCGCCCGCACCGATCCCGACGTGCCCAAACACGCCGGCATCACCATCTTCGCCGTCCCCACCACCGACCCGGGATTCAGCTACACCAAGATCGAGACCATGGTGAACGCGTCGACGTTCAACACCTACTACGACGACGTCCGGGTGGGCGACGACGCCATCATCGGCGAGCTCAACGGCGGCTGGAACATGATCACCAACCAGCTGAACTACGAACGGGTGTCGCTCGGCCCTCCCGGGATGATCAGCGCATCCGTCGAAGCCGTGGTCGACTGGGCCAAGTCCACCAAGCTGGCCGACGGTCGTCGGGTCATCGACCAGGAGTGGGTGCAGGCCGATCTGGCCCGGGTCGTCGCCGGCCTGGACGCCCTCACCCTCATGAGCTGGAAGGTGGCGTCGTCGGGCGGGGCCAACCCGGCTGATGCATCGGCCACCAAGTTCTATGCCACCGAGTACTACCTCGAGGCGTACCGCCTGCTCATGGGCATCATCGGCCCGGCGGCATCGCTGCGGCGCGATTCCCCGGAGGCCGAGCTGGCCGGCCGGCTGGAACGAGGCCGGCAGGGCTGCCTCATCCTCACCTTCGGTGGCGGCACCAACGAGATCCAGCGCGACCTGGTCGCCCTGTTCGGCCTCGGCCTTCCCCGCGTCCCCCGCAGCTGAACCACCACGAGAGCACCGCGCCACCATGGACCTCACCCCATCCGACGACCAGCAGGCGATCATCGACCTCGCCACCCGCATCGTGGCCGACCACACCGGCGTCGACCGGCTGCGCGAGCTCGAGCGCGACGGACGTGACCACGACGACCAGCTGTGGGCGGCATTGGCCGAGGCCGACCTGCTCGGCCTGTGCCTGCCGACGTCGGCCGGCGGGGGCGGCTACGGGTTGCTCGAGGCCACGCTGGTGGCCGAGGTGATCGGTCGGCACGTGGCTCCCGTCCCCTACGCCGAGGCGGTGGCCGCCGGCCGGCTGCTGGCGGACGCCGGTGACCCTGCAGCCGCCCAGGTGGTTTCCGGCACCGTCGTCGTCCCCGCCCTACGCGAGGGCCCGGAATCGGTCGAGACGGCACACCCGGCCACGATCGCCGAGCCGGTCGACGACGGGTGGGTGCTGACCGGCGACAAGCGGTTGGTGGCCGGAGCCACGAGCGCCGTCGTCTACCTCGTGTCGGCGTCGGTCGACGGTGCGGTGGCGCTGTTCGTGGTCGATGCCGATGCCGTGACCGACCACGTCGACAACCGGACCTCACGGGGCCAGGTCCTACGGAGCCTTCACCTCGATCGGTGTCCGGCCCGCCGCGTCGAACTCGACGACGGCGTGGCGGCCTCGGCCCGCCTGCGCCACGAGCTCCGGATCCTGCGCTGCGGCATCCTGGCCGGCGTCGCGGCCGGTGCGCTCGACCTCGCCGCCCAGCACTGCAAGCAGCGCGAGCAGTTCGGTGCCCCGATCGGCACCTTCCAGGCCGTCGGTCACCGGCTGGCCGACGCCTGGCTCGACACCAACCTCATGCAGACCACCACCCGGCAGGCCGCCTGGCGCACCGACAGCGAGCTGCCGGCCACCCAGGCCGCGGCCAGCGCCGCCATCTGGGCCTGTGAGGGCTCGGCGCGCGTCGTGAACGCCGCCCAACACGTCCACGGGGGCGTCGGCGTCGACGTCGACTACCCCGTGCACCGCTACTTCCGCTGGGCCACCGAGCTCGAGCTGCAGGTCGGTGGCGCCGGCGCGTCCATCCGCGACCTCGGCGCTGCGCTGGCCGCCGAGCCGCTCACCATCGGATGACACCACACCGTCACGCCACGTCGGCCTCGGCCGACCACATCAGGGGGAACCTTCCAGTCATGCGCACCAGCCGATTCGCCGTGCTGATCACCGTGTTCGCGCTCCTCGCCGCCGCCTGCGGTGGCCGAGGCGAGGACACGTCGACGATCGACGCGACGACCACCTCGACCACCGGTGCGGACTCGGGCAGCTCCACCACCGTCGCGGGACCCGGTCCCGGCGACTTCGGCACGCTCACCGATGTGTGCGGACCGAACGAGGGAGGTGGGGAGGTACCGGCCGGCGACGGCGGTGACACCCAGGGCATCTCGTCCGACACGATCGTCGTCGGCACGGTCGCCGACCCCGGGTTCACGGGCCGGCAGGGTCTCAACCAGGAGATCTTCGACACGGCCACGGCCTTCGTGAAGTGGTGCAACGCGGCCGGTGGCATCAACGGCAAGCAGCTCGAGGTCAACCTCCACGACGCCGCCATCACGCAGTACCAGCCGGTGGTCGAGGACGCCTGCCGCACCGACTTCGCCCTCGTGGGCGCCGGGGCGGTGCAGGACAACCTCTGGCCCGAGGTCGGCGCCGCCTGCGGCCTGATCGACATCGCCGGTTTCTCCGTCACGCCGCAGAAAGCTGGTGTGGTCGGCCAGGACCTCATCGCGCTGCGCAGCGTGCAGGCCATCCCCAACCCCGGTGATCGCTTCCCCGTCGGTGCGGTGAAGATCCTCGACGCCGAGTTCCCGGGGACCGCCGACGCCACCGGCTTCGTGTACGGGGACCTCCAAACCCTCAAGGTCACCTACGAGAAGGCGAGGGCCGGGATGGAGAAGGTCGGCCACGAGGTCGTGGAGAACATGGCGTACAACATCCTGGGCGAGGCCAACTGGCAGCCCTTCGCCGTCAAGCTCCGCGATGCGGGGGTCACGTCGTTCAACTACGTGGGTGAGGGCGAGAACCTGGCCAAGCTGCAGCGGTCCATGTCGGAGATCGGCTGGCGGCCGGACGTGCAGCTCATGGACACCAACTTCTACGACCAGGAGTACCTCAAGGCCGCCGGCGACGCCGCCGAGGGCACCTTCATCCGCACGGCCATCTGGCCCATCGAGGAGGCGGACCAGAACCCGGCCACCCAGCGGTACCTCGACCTGCTCCAGGCCGACAACGGCAAAGTGGCGGTGCTCGGCATGCAGTCGATGAGCGCCTGGCTGCTGTTCGCCACGACGGCCAAGAGCTGTGATCTCGACAACGACCTCACCCGGACCTGCGTCCTCGATCGGGCGGCGAAGGTCACCGACTGGGACGGCGGCGGCCTCCATGCGCCGACCAGCCCGGCCACGAACGAGGGCTCCAACTGCGTCATCGTGCTCGAGGTCGTCGACGGCACGTTCACCCGGCACGCGCCGGACAGCGACTACCACTGCGACCCGAGCGACGTCGTCGCGGTGTCGGTGACGGATTAGCCCTCGTCGCTCGTGCAGCAGTTCCTCACCTTCACCATCACCGGGTTGGTCACCGCCGCGCTCTACGCGGTGGCGGCATCCGGACTGGTGGTGACCTACACGACCTCGGGCATCTTCAACTTCGCCCACGGGGCGTTCGGGATGTTCGCCGCCTTCACGTACTGGCAGTTCCGCCAGGACTGGGGATGGCCGGCGCCCGTGGCGCTGGTGGCCGTCCTGGTGGTGGGGGCCCCGTTGTTCGGCGCCCTGGTCGAGCGGGTGATCCTGCGAGGTCTACGCGGCGCGCCCGAGGTGATCCAGCTCGTGGTGTCGGTCAGCCTCCTGTTCGGCGTCTACCAGGGGGCGCTCTCGTTGTTCCCGCCCCGGGGTCGTCGCATGCCCGGGTTCTTCGACGGCCGCAGCATCGATCTCGGCGTGGTGAACCTCACGTGGCACGACGCCATCACCGTGCTGGCCGCCATCGGGACGGCGCTGCTGTTGCGAGTGCTGCTGTTCAACACTCGGGCCGGGGTCAACATGCGCAGCGTCGTCGACGACCCCGACCTGTGCCGGCTCACGGGCGGCCGCCCCGACCGTTCGGCGATGCTGGCCTGGGCGCTCGGCGCCGGTCTGGCCGGCCTCGCCGGCATCCTGCTGGCCGGCAGCCAGGGCTCGCTGTCGCACATCCCGCTCACCTTGCTCGTGGTCAACGCCTACGCCGCCGCCCTCTTCGGGCGACTCCGCAGCTTCCCGCTCACCTTCGTGGGCGCAGTCGTGATCGGCCTCGCCGAGGCGTACGGCATCGGCTACCTGCACCTCGACGAACCGCTGCGCTCGATCGCCGGCCTCCACCTCGACCCGGCGCTGTCGCTCAGCGGGTTCCGACCCGCCATCCCGATCATCGCCCTCTTCGTGGTTCTGCTGTTCATGCCGCCGCTACGGGTCCGTGCGGGCGCACAACTGCAGTCCCGCGAGGAGATCCCCTCCCCACCGGTGGCCCGCTGGGTCGTCGGCATCGTCCCGATGGTGGCGGCGTGCTGGGCGGTCGCCACCCTCTGGAGCGGCCTGCGGACCTTCCAGGTGGGCCAGGGGCTCGCCCTGGGCATCGTCATGCTGTCCCTCGTGCCGCTCATCGGCTACGCCGGGCAGATCTCTCTGGCGCCGATGGCCTTCGCCGGCATCGGCGCGGTGACCATGGGCGCGTGGGGAGGGGCGGGCAACCCGCTGGGGCTGGTGGCGGCCGGGCTCGTCGCCGGCCTCGCCGGGGTGATCGTGGCGCTGCCGGCACTCCGGCTCCAGGGGCTGTACCTGGCCCTCGCCACGGCCGCCTTCGCGGTGTTCATGGACCTCGTGTTCTTCAACCAGGACATGTTCATGCCGAACGGCAATCGTTCGGTTCCTCGGGTGGACCTCGGCCCGATCTCCACCGACGGCGACCGCGCCCACCTGATCCTGCTCGGCGTCGTCTTCTGCGCCGTTGCCGCCGGGATCGTGCTGATCCGACGGGGCGAGTTCGGACGGCGACTGCTGGCCATGAAGTCGTCCGCCGCGGCCTGCACGACCCTCGGCGTCAACCTGACGGCCACCAAGCTCGAGGTCTTCGCCCTGTCATCGGCCATCGCCGGCATCGGCGGCGCGCTGTACGGCGCCCAGCTCCGGTCGGTGAGCCCGCCCACATTCCAGTTCCTCCAGTCGTTGCCGGTGGTGCTGCTCGCGGTCATCGGCGGCATCGGCTCGCCCGGCGGTGCGCTCTTCGGCGGCCTGGCGTTCACCGCCAGCTTCACGATCCTGCCCGACCTGGTTCCCAGCATCCGCACGCTGCTGCTCCTCGGGCCGGCACTGGCCGGCGTGAGTCTGGGCCGGAACCCCAACGGCGCGGTTCACGAGACCGTCCGCAGCATCCGGCACCAGCTGCGGGGCCGGACCACACCGGCCGTGACGCCGGCGGCGGGACGTCCCTGCGATCCCGCAACGCTCGAAGCCCTCGGCTTCGAACGATTCGACGAGGAGGACCGGCGCTGGCTCGACGAGCGGCTCGACCTCACCGGGACCCCCCGATGACCGGCGCCCTGGTGGCCGACGGGATCACCGTGCGCTTCGGCGGCCACGAGGCCCTGCATGACGTCGCCCTCACGGTGCCGCCCGGCACCGTGACCGGGCTCATCGGGCCCAACGGCGCCGGCAAGACCACGTTGTTCAACGTGTTGTGCGGATTGCAGCGTCCTGTCGACGGCCGGGTCCGGCTGGATGACCGCGACATCACCCGGTCGGCCCCCCACCGCCGGGCCCGCCTCGGCCTGGCCCGCACGTTCCAGCGCCTCGAGACGTTCACGCTGCTCTCGGTCCGCGACAACGTGTTGGCCGGCGCGGAGTTCCGCCGACGCTGGTCCGACAGCGTCGAGTCCCCGGCCACCGTGGCCGACGAGCTCATCACCCGCCTCGGCCTGCGCGACGTGGCCGACGACCGGGTCGACACCCTGCCCACGGGGCGGGCCCGGATCGTCGAGCTGGCCCGGGCCCTCGCAGCCCGTCCCCGCATCCTGCTCCTCGACGAGCCCTCGTCCGGTCTCGACGAGACCGAGACCGAGGAGCTGGGTTCGGTGCTGTGCCAGGTGGCGGCGGAGGGTCCCGGCGTCTTGCTGGTCGAGCACGACATGGCGCTCGTGATGTCGGTGTGCACCCAGATCTCGGTGCTCGACTTCGGACGGATCGTCGCCAGCGGCACGCCGGAGTCGGTGCGGCACGACCCGCTCGTCCAGCAGGCCTACCTGGGCACCGGACGACCCGTGACCGCGCCCGCCCGTGCTCCGGCCGACCCGACGGCGTCGCCCATGCTCGAGGTGCGCGACCTGTGCGTCGGCTACGGCGAGTTCGACGTGGTGACCGGCGGCGACCTGACCGTCGCATCCGGTGAGGTGTTCGCCCTCCTCGGCGCGAACGGCGCCGGGAAGACCACCGTGCTGAAAGCGATCAGCGGGCTGCTCACACCCTCGGCCGGCACCGTCCGCATCCTCGGCACCGACGTCACCAGTGCCGGGCCCGACGCACTGGCGCGTGCCGGCCTGTGCACGATCCCGGAGGGCCGCGGCGTCTTCGCCAACCTCACCGTGGCCGAGAACCTGTGGCTCCTCACCAACACCGGGACTCCTCGCTCCGAGGTGGAGGAGATCGCCTTCGACCGGTTCCCTCGCCTGGCCGAGCGCCGCTCACAGGTGGCCGGCACGCTGTCGGGGGGCGAGCAGCAGATGTTGGCCATGGCCCGAGCGCTGGCCACCGATCCGGCCATGTTGGTGCTCGACGAGCTGTCGATGGGGCTGGCGCCGATCGTGGTCGCCGAGCTCTACGCCGAGGTGGGCCGGTTGGCGGCCAGCGGGTTGACCATCCTCGTGGTCGAGCAGTTCGCCCACGAGGTCCTCGCCATCGCCGACCGCGCCGCCATCATGGTGCACGGCACGATCGGCGAGGCCGGCAACCCGACGACCGTGGCGGCGCAGCTCCAGGAGGCGTACCTGTCGGGCAGCGGTGCCAGGGCAACCCCGTGACCGACCGCCACCACCCACCCGCCACCGCCCGTACGAACCGCGCTCGACCCGCAGGCCGTGGCACCATTTCCGCAGGGGGATCACCACACTCATGACCGACACATCGATCGATCGCACGGCGGAGCCTGCCGTGGCGCCCGACGACGACCGACGGCAGCGGTTCCAGGAGGACCTGGAGCGCATCGGCCACCGGACCAGCAGGAACGACCGCCGCCTGGCCATCGCCGGCGCGGCGGCCATGGGCGTGGGGATCCTGATCGCCCTCGTCGCCTACCTGACGTCCACGACGATGTCCGACTCGAGGGACGTCATCTCGGCCGGCATCCTCGCCATGGTCGGACTCGGCCTCGTGATCGCCGGGGCCGCGGTCTTCGTCCGGGGCTCGCTCACCGAGTTCCTGCGGTTCTGGATGCTGCGGCTCCTCTACGAACAACAGCGCGGTCGGGAAGCCGACGGCTGATGGCGCTGCTCGAGGTCCGCGACGTGAACGTGCAGTTCGGCGGACACCGAGCGGTGCGCGACCTCGACCTCGACGTGGAGGCCGGTGCGGTCACCGGTCTGATCGGCCCCAATGGCGCGGGGAAGACGACCACCTTCAACGTCATCACCGGCCTGCAGGACACCGTGTCGGGCCAGGTGCTCCTCGACGGTGTCGACATCACGACCAAGAAGGCACATGTCCGGGCCCGGCTCGGCATCGCCCGCACCTTCCAGCGCCTCGAGGTGTTCGGCTCGCTGTCGGCCCGCGACAACATCCTGACCGCCGCCGAGATCCGCCGCTCCTGGTCCGACGATCGCAGCGTCGATCCCGTCGCCGACACGGAGCGCCTGATCGACCGCGTCGGCATCGGAGCCGTCGCCGACGAACGCGTCGACGCCATGCCCACCGGTCTGGCCCGCCTGGTGGAGCTGGGCCGGGCCCTCGCCACCCGACCCCGGGTGCTGCTCCTCGACGAACCAGCGTCGGGTCTGGACGACACCGAGTCCGATGCCTTCGCCGGGCTGCTGCGAGAACTGGCCGACGAAGGGATGGCCGTCCTCCTCGTCGAGCACGACGTGCAGATGGTCATGCAGGTGTGCCGCACCGTCCACGTGCTGGACTTCGGCGCCGTCCTCGCCGTGGGTACACCAGCCGAGATCCAGCAGAACCAGCTGGTCCTCGACGCCTACCTCGGGACGAGCACCGACTCGTGACACCGGTCCTCGAGCTCAAGGACGTGCACGCCGCGTACGGACGCATCGAGGTGCTCCACGGCGTCGACCTCGTGGTGCCCGAGGGTGCGGTGGTGGCCCTGCTGGGGCCCAACGGCGGCGGGAAGACCACCACGCTGAAGGTCGCCTCGGGGCAGCTCCCGGCCACGTCCGGCTGCGTCCACGTGGCCGGCCGGCACGTCAACGGAGCCAGTCCGGACGCCCTGGCCCGCCTGGGGATCTGCACCATCCCCGAGGGCCGCGGCGTCTTCCCGAACCTCACCGTGGCCGAGAACCTCCGCATGGTCACCTTCGCCGGCGCCGACCTCGACCAAGTCGAGGAACGCGCCTACACGACCTTCCCGCGCCTGGCCGAGCGGCGGACCCAGCTGGCCGGGACGCTCTCCGGCGGCGAGCAGCAGATGCTCGCCATGGCCCGGGGCCTCGCCGTCGATCCCAGCCTGTTGTTCCTCGACGAGCTGTCGATGGGGCTCGCCCCGCTCATCGTGGAGGAGCTGTACGGCATCGTCGCCGAGATCGCCCGCGGGGGCGTGTCGATCCTGGTCGTCGAGCAGTTCGCCCGGACCGTCCTCGGGGTCGCCGACTACGCCGCCATCATGCTCCACGGACGGATCACCGCCGTGGGTGAGCCGGCCGACATCGTGGACGACCTCGAAGCCGCGTACCTGGGCTCCTGAGCGGCGATGCCCGGAGACGCCGCACCGCACGCCCGTTTCGAGGTCGACGAACACGTGGCGGTCCTCACCCTCGACCGACCCAGGGCGAAGAACGCCTTGTCCGGCGAGATGCTCGTGCGCATGGCCGACGCATGGGCCGAGGTCGACGCCAACCCCGACATCCGCGTCGTGATCGTCACGGGAGCAGGCGGCGACTTCTGCGCCGGCGCCGACCTCAAGGAGATGGCCGGTGGGTACGGCGAGACGGCGTGGACACAGCGGTTCCGCGACGACCCCGACCTGCACTGGAAGGCGTTGCTGCGGCACGGCAAGCCCGCCAAACCGATCGTCGCCGCGGTGGAGGGCTACTGCGTGGCGGGGGGACGGAGATCCTCCAGGCCATGGACATCCGGGTGGCGGGGGAGTCGGCCACCTTCGGGGTGGCCGAGGTCCGGCGGGGCATCTTCCCCCTGGGGGGCTCCACGGTGCGCCTGTCGCGCCAGATCCCGTACACGGTGGCGGCCGAGATGCTCCTCACCGGACGCATGGTGAGCGCCCAGGAGGCGAAGGCGGCCGGTCTGATCGGCCACGTGGTCCCCGACGGCACCGCGTTGGACCACGCCCGCCAGTTGGCCGACATGGTGGCGGCCAACGCCCCGCTCGCGGTGCAGGCCGTGCTGCGCTCCCTGCGCGAGACGCGTGAGCTCCCCGAGACCGAGGGCTTGGCCCGGGAGCTCGAGATCGGCATGCCGGTGTACGCCACCAACGACGCCCGGGAAGGGCCCCGCGCCTTCGAGGAGAAGCGACCGCCGCGCTACACCGGTACCTGAGCGTCACATGAAGTTGCGGGTGTGGAGCTCGGCGATGTGCTCGGCCTCCCCGGGTGTGAATCCCAGCCGCGCCAGCCGACCCTGGCGGGCGTCGGCCATGTCGCGCTGGAGGTCCTGGACGGCGTCCCACCCGGACCGGATCCGCTCCGGGGTGGCAGCGCCGGCGGCCAGCAGCACGAGGGCGTCGAACACCTCGTCATTGAGCCCCGCAGTGTGCTGCAGCGACCCGTGACGGCGCTCGACGGCGGCGGCCAGCCGGCCGCGGATGGCCGGTTCGATCTCGGCATGGCGTTCGAGGTGGGCCATGGCGAACGCCACGTGTCGAGCCTCGTCGTTGCGGGTGAGGTGGGCGATGCGCCGGGTGACCGGATCAGGGGCGTGGTGCTCGAGGAACGACAGCAGCGACACGAACGTTCCCTCGCCCATCACCGACAACAGGAACGAGGCAATGGCGAAGTCGGGCTCGTCGAGCAGCGTCTGCAGGGACATCCGGCCGCCCACGCTGGAGAGCGCGAGGTCGTGGCCGTGCAGCGTGGCCCGGCGGGAGAAGACCTCGATGTGGCGGGCCTCGTCCGCAGCGGTGACCGCGAGAACCTGTTGGATCTCCCGGAAGTGCGGGTGCACCTGGCCGAGGAACCGGGACGGCACCACGAGGGCAGCTTCCTCGTTCTCCACCAGGAAGGTCATCACCTGCACGACCGCTCGCTCGACGGCGTCGCCGTGGTCGGCCGGCGCGGACCAGTCGATGGCGGTCTCCGGATCCCACTGGGCCGCCGCCGCCTGCCGGTAGAGGGTCGGGGGCGCGGTCGGTCCACAGCTGGTCGCGCTGGTCGAGCGAGAACCGAGGGGTGGGACCGCCAGGTTCCACGAACGATCCCCGGGCGGCGAGGCCCCACGCCGCCGGTGGACGATCGACGAGCGCCTCGGGGGCGGCGGGGTCGGGAGCGCCGGCCCGTTCGGCGCCGACGAACGGCGCCGACGTCGTCGTCCCGGCCTCCACGGTGCCCACCTCCTCGTCGGCGGCAGCGGTCCCGTCGACGGCCGGTCGCCACCGGTGGCCGCGCTGGCGGCACCACACGGCCAGGTGGTGGGCCAGCTCCGGATGCGTCCCCCGCACACCGAGCCGCTCGCCCCGGGCGCGATCGCTCAGACCCAGACTCACCAGGATGTGGGCGCCGGCATCGAAACCGAGGCCGCCGAGGTCGACGACGTCGGCTCCCGGCGCCGTCACCGGGGGTAGCCGGGCTGCAGGATCGTCCCGTCGGCTGCGTAGAAGCCGAGCCGGTCGACAGCGGCTTCGAGCGGCGCGTAGCCCGCTGGTCCGGCCCGGGCACCACCGCCGCAGCCCCTCGAGTTGGAGCAGGGGTCGCACGTCAGGGTCGTCGTAGGACATCGACAGCAGCAGCTCGCACGAACCGGTCCACGGCCGCGTCGTCGACGTCGTCGAGCACCGTCATCGTGCAGTGGTCGAAGGGTTCGGTCCGGGTCAGGATCCGCACCGCGTCGGACGGGATGCGTGCCCTCCTTGGCGAAGGCCAGCTGGTTGCCGTCGATCATGCAGGCCGCGTCGACCTCGCCGGCCAGCAGCGCCCCGACGGCGTCGCGCTCGCCGCCGACGTGGTCGCCGTGCTTGCCGACCATCACGTCGAAGCGCCGGACGTCGAACGACGGTCCCGGGGTCGAGGCCCAGGCCGGCGAGGTGGGCGAGTGGGATCAGGCTCGCCTGGGGCGAGTCGACGGCGCCCACGGCGACGCGTGCGGCCGGCGAGGTCGCCGAGCGTCGGTGATGTCGCTGTCGGCGCGCACGAGCGACCACCGACGTCAGGTCCTGGTCGGTGTCGCGCATGGCGACCGCTCGGGCCGTGCGTCCTGCCGCCTCGGCCAGGCGCCGGGCCCGCACCCAGGCCAGCGGCGAGTTCCAGGCCACGTCGACCTGGCCGGCGAGGTGGCGCCTCGACCTGGCGCTCGTAGTTGGAGTAGAGCACGTAGTCGAAGGCGAAGCCGTGCTCGGCGAACCATGCGGTGAAGCCCTCCCAGATGGTCACGACCTTCGGGTCGTACGCCACGGCGCCGAGGATGAAGGGCCGGCACGCTCATCCGAACAGCGTCCATGCCGCACTGGCCGCGCCGACGAAGTCGCGCAGGCGCGTCGGTGGTCGGGGCCATCACTGCCGCGGCGCGGGCATCGCGGAAGTGGCGCTCGACGCCGACGTCCTTGCGGAACGCCGCGCCGCCGCCGACGCGCATGGCGATGTCGACCACGTCGAGGGCGGCCTCACCGGCCGCGCCTTGGACTGCAGCATGCGCAGCGGCGCGTCGTCGGCGACCGTCGGCGAGGGCGGCGACGGCGTCGGTCGACGAGTGCGCCGGCCGACATCGGCCCGGTTCCGCATGTCGGCGAGGTGCTGGCGTACGACCGGCTGGTCGGCCAGGCATCTGGTCGAGGTGCTCGAGCCGGGCACTGGTGAGCGTGGGCGATGCGTCTTGGCGATGGCGCCGTCCATCATCCCGAGGCTGCCCGAAGCGTTGAGCACCTGGAACGTCGGCAACACGATGCCCAGCGCGAGGTCGAGCCCGCCGCCGTCGTCGCCCAGGCGGGCCGACGTCGGGATCGGGCGCCGATGGCGCTGACACCGGGCGCGAGTCGTTGCCCCGCAGGCCCAGACCGTCGAATGGCGCGCCGACCTTGAGGCCCTCGGTGTCGGCGGGCACGAGCCAGAGCGTGCTGCGCCGCCCTCGCCGGCGACCGGGCCGGCTGGTCCACACGTAGGAGTCGGCCTCGCCGGCGACGAGGTGACCCAGCTCTTGTCGGCATCGAGGACGATCTCGTCGCCGTCGGCGCGGGCCGTGCCGAGCGGGGCCCAGAAGTGGCTGCGCGAACCGGCCTCGGAGAAGGCGAGGGTGGAGAGGTGGCGGCCGGCGGCGATCGCCCGGCGCACGTCGCGGGGCCGTGGGCTCTCGATGACCGCCGTGGCGCAGTAGTGCATGCACACGACCATGGCCGTGGTGCCGCACGACGCCGCCAGACGTCGACCACGTGCGAGGCGTCGGCGAGCGATCCGCCCATCCCGCCGACCTCGGTGGCGCTCAGCAGGCCGAGGAGGCCGTGGTCACCCAGGGCGGCGATGCCGGCGCTGGGGAAGGATCCGGTGGTGTCGACGTCGGCCGCGGCCGGTTCCACCACGGAGGCGATGATCTCCTCGAGCACGTCGAGGAACTCCGGTGTGGTCATGTTCGATCTCTCCATCGGCGGCTCATGGCACCTGCTCCTTGCTCGTGGGGTGAGGCTCCGGAGCCTGCCACCGGGGCAAGGGGCGCGTCGACACCGCCCGGTCGCGCCTCAGCGACTGGCCGTCGCCACCGTGGCCGCCCACCGGTAGTCGGGCTTGCCGGCCTCGGAGCGACGATCGCATCGACGAGATGCAGCTGGCGGGGAACCTTGTAGCCGGCGAGGACGTGGCGGCAGTGGGCATCGAGCGACTCGAGCGTCGGCTGCGCCGTCCGGGCCGGGCCTGGACGACCGCGGCGACCCGCTGGCCCCACCGGTCGTCGGGCACGCCCACGATGATGGCGTCGTACACGTCAGGATGCGACCGCACGACGGCCTCGACCTCCTCGGTGAAGATCTTCTCGCCACCGGAGTTGATGCACACCGAGTCGCGGCCGAGCAGCGTGATGGTGCCGTCGGCCTCGAGGACCACGTTGTCGCCGGCGACCGCGTAGCGCTTACCGTCGCCGCCGGTGACGAAGGTGGCCGCCGACTTGTCGGGATCGTTGTGGTAGCGGAGGGGGATGTGGCCGGTGCGGGCCAGGCGGCCCACGACGCCCGATCCCGGCCCGACAGGAACGTGGTGGTCGTCGAGGACCACGGCCTCGGGCGAGGCGGTGACGGTGGGCCCGCCGGCGCTCATCGCACCGTCGCGGGTGACGGCGGTCATCCCGTTCTGGCCGGTCTCGGTGGATCCGATGGAGTCGAAGATCATGACGTTCGGGAACCGTTCGAGGAACTCGTTCTTCACCGACTGGGAGAACACCACGGCCGAGGAGGCGATCACGAAAAGCGACGACAGGTCGACGGCCCGCTCGCGCTCGAGGTCGCGCAACGCCTCGATCAGGGGTCGCGCCATGGCGTCCCCGGTCATCATGATGTTGGTGAGCTGCTCGCGCTCGATGAGCTCCCACGCCTCTCGGGGATCGAAGCGCTCCTGGAAGACCACGAGGTTGCCCTCGAAGAAGAAGCGCAGGCTGCCCCACTGGCCGGCGCCGTGCATGAGTGGCGGCAACGTGAGGCTCCGGAGCTGGATGCCCTCGCCCGAGGCCGCCCGCTCGGCGAGGAAGCGGTCGTGGGGCACGGGCTCGTTGGTGTAGGCGTCGTAGCCGCCGCCGAGGGCGAAGAAGACGTCCTCGTGGCGCCACACCACGCCCTTGGGCATCCCCGTGGTGCCGCCCGTGTAACAGATGTACAGGTCGTCGCCGCTGCGGGGGTCGAAGTCGCGATCGGCGGAGTGCTGCTCGAGCGTGGCGGCGTAGTCGACCGAGCCGTCGAAGGAGCCACCGAGGGAGACCGCGGCTGCGCGAGCGGGAGGTCGGTCGTGGCGCTCACCACCCGGTCGCCGAGGGAGGCGTCGTGGACGATGACGGCAGGGCTGGCGTCGGCGCAGAGGTACCGCAGCTCGTCCTCGACGTAGCGGTAGTTGATGTTCACCGGCGTCGCGCGGAGCTTGTAGCAGGCCAACATGACCTCGACGTGGGCGGCCGAGTTCGTGGCGTACAGGCCCACGAAGTCGCCGGCTGCCACCCCGGATGCCGCCAGCAGGTGAGCGGCCCGGTTCGCCCGAGCCTCCAGCTCGGCATAGGTGCGGCGCTCGTCGCCGCAGACGAGCGCCAGGCGCTCCGGGACGGCGTCGACCGCATGCTCGAACAGGTCGGCGAGCTGGAAGGCCATCTCCCGATCGTACTAGATCTGACGCGGTGTCAGATCTGGGTACCGACGGTCGAGCTCAGCCATCGCGGCCAGCAGCTCGGCCATGGCCCCGTCGACGTGGTCGGGAAGGTCCCAGAGGTCCGGGACCAGCTCGCGGCAGGCCATGAAGCCGATGTCGACCCCGTCGCGGTATGACATGACGGTGATGTTGAGACCGGCGCCCTCCATGATCGGGCCCATGGGGTAGGCCGACACCAGCTCGGCTCCGCCGTAGTACAGCGGCACGGGCGGGCCGGGGACGTTGGAGATCACGACGTTGTGGATCGGTCGGTGGCGGTCGGCCAGGTTGAGCTGGCTGTAGAGCGCGATGCCAGCGCGAACATGTTCGGGGCGGCGTACTCCGCCCAGTCGGTGAGGAATCGACGCGCCGATGGCGCTGTGGTCGTCCTTGGCGCCCTTCGTCGTCTCGTGGATGCGCCGCAGACGTTCCTCGGGGTCGGCCAGATGGGTGGCGAGGGTCGTGAACATGGCCGACACCTTGTTGCCCGATTCGCCGGCGTCGCCCTCGACGCGCACGGAGATCGGACACACGGCGATCAGCGGTTCGTCGGGGGGCGCGCCTTGGCATCGAGGTACGACGCAGCGTCCCCCCCATGAGGGCGAGGACCACGTCGTTCACGGTGACGCCGAAGTGATCCTTCACGGCCTTGACCTCGGCGAGGTCGACCTTGCCGAACGCCACCTTGACGATGCGGGGTGATGGCCGCGTTCCACGGGGTGCGGGGAGCGGTCAGCGGGACGGCGCCCACGATGGTGTCGGGGTCGCGGTGGCGCTGTACGAGGCTGGTCGCCGACGACACCGTCCGACCGAGCAGCGGGAGCAGTTCGACGCTGCGCCGGAGCCGGCTGGACAGGGCGAACCCCACCAGCTCCAGCTCCGACGGCACACGATCGGGTTCCGCGGTCGGCGGGGGGCACCGGCGGTGGCGCATCCGGTGACAGGTCGAACAGCGACGCCATCAGATCCGTCCCCGACACGCCGTCCATGGCGCAGTGGTGCATCTTGGTGATGACGCCGAAGCGGCCGCCCTCCAGCCCTCGCACACGTACGACTCCCACAGCGGCCGGCTGCGGTCCAGCGGCCGGGAGGCGATACGGCCCGCCAGCTCGGACAGGTCGCGCGAGCGTTCCCGGCGCCGGCACGCCGACCCGTCGGACGTGGTAGTCGATGTCGAAGTCGGGATCCTCGACCCACAGCGGGTGGTGGAGGTCGAAAGGCACCTCGACCAGCCGCCGGCGGAACGGCGGGACGAGGTGGAGGCGGCTCTCGATGTGGGCCTTGATGGTCGCGAAGTCGTACCCGCCCGGCATGGTCGACGGGTCGAACACCGCGGTCTGCGCCACGTGCATGTGCACCGACGGGGTCTCGAAGGTCAAGAAAGCGGTGTCGAGACCGGAGAGGCGTTCCATGGTCATCCTCGGGTGGCGGGAGGCTGCGCGGACCGCAGACCGGCGATCGTTCCACACCGGCCACCCGACGACCTGGCTCCGGGCCCGGACGGAACCGTTCTAGTGTAGGTCGGTGCACATCGGCGACACCCTCGAGGAGGCGGACTTCCGAGCGCAGGCCCGGGCCTGGCTCGAGGCGAACGCCGTCCCCAAGGGACATCCCGACGACTTCTCGATCGGCGCCTTCGGGGACCTCGACGAGGACCGGTACATCGCCGCGGCTCGCGCCTGGCAGCGGCGCCTCCACGACGGCGGTTGGGCGGCGCTGACCTGGCCCCGGAGCGCCGGCGGCCAGGGTCGTGCGCCCATCTTCCAGGCCATCTTCAACCAGGAGCAGGCCGCGTTCGGCGTCACCACCGGCCCGTTCGTGATCGCTCTCGGGATGGTGGGACCGACCCTCCTACGACACGGCACGGCGGCACAACAGGCGCAGTACCTGCCCGCGATGCTCCGGGGCGACGACCTGTGGTGCCAACTCTTCTCCGAGCCGGGCGCCGGCTCCGATCTGGCGTCGCTCAGCACCCGGGCCGAGCGCGACGGTGACGACTTCGTGGTCACCGGGCAGAAGGTGTGGACCTCGGCGGTGACGCGGGCGTCGTGGGGCATCCTCCTCGCCCGCACCGACGCCAACGCGCCGAAGCGCCACGGCATCACGTACTTCGTCGTCGACATGTCCAGTGCCGGCATCGACCCCCGGCCCCTCCGCCAGATGACCGGCGACGCCCACTTCGCCGAGGTGTTCCTCGATGGGGTCAGGATCCCGGCTGCCAACGTGGTGGGGGAGGTGCACGAGGGTTGGACGGCGGCCCGCACCACGCTCACCGCCGAGCGGGGCGCCATCGCCGGCGGCTCCACGGGCGTCGATGCCGCCGCCCTGATCGCCCTCGCCCGGGAGCGGGGACGGACCGGCGACTCCCTGGTCCGCCAGGCTCTGGCCCGGGCCCACGTGCGCCAGGAGGTGCTGCGGTTCCTCCGCTACCGGACCCTGACCGCGCTCAGCCAAGGCACGCAGCCCGGCGCGGAGGCGTCGGTCATGAAGCTGGCCTACGCCGAGCACCTCAGCGCCCTGACCGCGGCGGCGCTGTCGGTCCAGGGGCCGTTGGCCACCCTTGCCGGGGACCTGCTGCCGGCCGACGGCATGTGGTCCAAGCGGTTCCTGCACAGCCCGTCGCTGCACATCGCCGGCGGCAGCGACGAGATCCAACGCAACATCGTGGGCGAGAAGGTGCTGGGCCTCCCCGCCGAACCGGTCGCCGAGCGAACCGGGCCGGCGCCGAGCGCTGCCCGTGGGCCCGGATAGGTTCCCCGGATGGTCGTCGAGTCGACGAAGGGGCTGACCGAGGCCCAGCGCGAGCGCCGGATCCGGCGTGATCCGGGCCGCCCTCGACCTCGCGGCACGTGGTGGCTACGAGGCCGTGCAGATGCGCGACGTCAGCACCGAGGCCGGTGTGGCGCTCGGGACGATCTACCGCTACTTCTCGTCGAAGGACCACCTGCTGGTGTCGGCGATGCTCGAATGGATGCTCGACCTCGAGCGCACGGTGACCCGCCGGCCGCCGGCGGGTGCCACCGACCACGACCGTGTCCTCGACGTGTTGCATCGAGCCCTGCGCTCGATGGAGCGGGAGCCGGCGCTGGCCGCCGCCGTGGTGACGGCGCAGACGTCCGACGACGGCGCCGCGGCCCAGGCCACCCAGGAAGTCACCGACGTGATGTACCGGATCATGGCCGCCGCCCTGCCCGACGACCCCGACTCGGTCCGCACCCACGACACCATCCGCGTCCTGGGCCACGTGTGGTTTTCGTGCCTGGTGTCGTGGACCTCGGGCGTGGGCGACATCGACCGGGTCCGCAGCGAGGTCGACACCGCCGCCCGCCTCCTCCTCGCCCCCTGACCACCCCGTTCTGGACCCACAACGTCCGGTCCACGAGCGACGAACGTGGTGCCAGAACGGGGTGGGGAGGGGGGTGGGGAGGGGGCTGCCGGGGAGGGCGTGCGGCTCAGATCTGGGCGGCGCGGCCTTCCCAGTAGGGGTCCCGCAGCTTGCGCTTGAACAACTTGCCGGTGGCCTCACGCGGCATGGCGGTGGTGAAGTCGTAGCTGCGGGGCCGCTTGTACGACGCCAGGTTGGTCTCCGCCCACGCCCGGAGCTCGGCCTCGTACGCGTCGTCGGCGACGTGGCCGGCGGCCGGCTCGATCACCGCCTTGACCTCTTCGCCCCAGTCGTCGTTCGGGATGCCGAACACCGCCACGTCGCCCACCGCCGGGTTGGTGAGGAACGCGCTCTCGATCTCCGACGGGTAGATGTTGACGCCGCCGCTGATGATCATGTCGATCTTGCGGTCGCGCAGGAACAGGTACCCGTCCTCGTCCAGCTCGCCGACGTCGCCGACCGTGAAGAAGGCGCCGTCCTCGTCGTAGATCCGGTTCGCCTTCGTCTTGGTCTCGTCGCCCTTGTACTCGAAGTCGGCCTGGGTGAGGCCCATGTAGATGGTGCCGATCTCGTCGGGGCCGAGACGCGTGCCGTCGTCGTCGTAGATGCGCACGTCGGCACCGGCCCATGCCTTGCCGACCGACCCCGGCTTCCGCAGCCACTCCTCGGCAGTGATGATCGTGCCGCCGCCCTCGGTGGCGGCGTAGTACTCGACGATCGAATCGCCCCACCACTCGATCATCCGGCGCTTGACCTCCGGCGGGCACGGTGCGGCGGCATGGACCATGCAACGGGTGGACGACACGTCGTAGCGGGCCTTCACCTCGTCGGGGAGCGCCAGCATGCGGTGGAACTGGGTGGGCACCATGTGGCTGGTGGTGACGCGATACCGGTCGATGAGGCGCAGGCAGTCCTCGGGCGTCCACTTCTCCATCAGCACCACGGTGTGGCCGAGGTGCAGGGAGTTGCTCGTCCAGAGCAGGACGGCCGTGTGGTAGAGCGGCGAGCCCGTGAGGTGGACATTGTCGTCGAAGGCCTCGACCCCGAACAGCATGAGGAACATCGAGTAGAGCGCGCCCAGCTCGGATGGGTCCATGTCGATCATCGTGCGCCGGACACCCTTCGGGCGGCCCGTCGTCCCCGACGTGTAGTGCATCACCATGCCGGCGGTCCGGCCCGGGGGCGCGCTGGTGGGCTGGTCGGCGGCCAGATCGTCGAGCGGACGGAACCCGGCGACGTCGCCGATGGCGAACCAGCGGTCCTTCGACAGCTCGAGTTCGTTGGCGGCGGCGGCGAGGGCCGGGGCGAACTGCTCGTGGCCGATGAGCACGGCGGCGTCGGAGTCGTCGACGATGTAGGCGATCTCCGGGCCCACGAGATGGTGGTTGATCGGGGTGAAGACCAGGCCGATCTGGAGGGCGGCGAGGTACAGCTCGATGAACTCGCGGCAGTTCGGCAGCACGACGGCCACCGTGTCCCCGGACTGGAGTCCGAGCGCCGCGAGGCCGTTGGCCAGTTGGTTCGCCCGTCCCACCAGTTCGCCGGCGCTGACCGCCGTCCCGTCCGTGTCGATCAGTGCGGTCCACGAGCCGTCGGCCTCGGCCAGGCGCCAGAATCCGGTGTCGGTCATGGGCGGGCACCGTAGCGGAATCTGACACCGCGTCAGATGGGGTGGGCGCCGCTCAGGCGGTGGCGACGACCTCGCCGTGGAGGACGGCGAACCACCCAGCCGGCTGGTCGGCCCACCGCTCGAAGGCCTGGGCGATGTCCTCCAACTCGTCCTCGGTGGCGATCTCGCGCTCGACGGCCTGACCGGCGACGTCGGAGTACCGCATCCGGTCGGCCCACAGCCCGCCCCACCAGGCGCGGTCCTCGGGCGTGGCGAAGCACCACACCGACGCGCTCGGCACGATGGTGTCGAACCCGGCCCGCTGCGCCCATCCCAGCAGGTGCCGGCCGGCGTCGGGTTCGGCGCCGTTGCTGCGGGCGACCGCCAGGTAGATCTCCAGCCACCGGCGCAGGCGATGGTCGAACGGGCTCCAGGTGAACCCGGAGTAGTCGGCATCACGGACGGCGACGATGCCTCCCGGCCGGCACACCCGCCGCATCTCGACCAGCGCCGCCACGGGATCGGACAGGTGCTGGAGGACCTGGTGGGCGTGGACCACGTCGAAGGCGTCGTCAGGGAAGTCGAGGGCGTACACGTCGCCCACGGCGAAGGTCGCCACGGCGCCGAACTCGGCGGCGGCCGCACCCACGATGTCGGCCGACCGATCGAGGCCCGTGGTCCGTCCGGGCGCCACCGTCGTGGCCAGCTCGGCGGTGATGGTGCCGGGCCCGCAGCCCACGTCGAGCACGTCGAGACCGGGTCGGAGGTGGGGGAGGAGGTGGGCCGCCGAGTTCTCGACCGTCCGCCACCGGTGCGAGCGCAGGACGGACTCGTGGTGACCATGGGTGTAGGTGTCGTCGGTGCCGGCCACGGGTCCATCCTGCTCCGTGCGTCCGGTACCGGGGGCGATGCCACGTCCGGTCGCGGCGGCCGTGGACCGATGCGGCGTCGCGGAATCTGATACAACGTCAGATTCGTGAGCGACACCACTCCACTCCGGGCCCCGCTGACCATCGAGTACCCGTTCACCCGTACCGTCGGACCCGTGCAGTCGGCCTTCCTGACCGGGCTCCGGGAGCGGGTCGTGGTGGGCATCCGCAGGCCTGACGGCTCCGTCCTGGTACCGCCGGTGGAGTACGACCCCGCCACCGCCGAGGAGCTGACCGAATTGGTCGAGGTGGCCGACACGGGGACGATCACCTCGTGGGCCTGGGAGCCAGCCCCCGACGAACGGCATCCGCGGGACCGACCGTTCGCGTGGGCGCTCGTCCGGCTCGACGGCGCCGACACCTCGATGCTCCACGTGGTCGACGCCGACTCCATGGACGACCTGAGCACCGGCGCCCGGGTCCGGATCCGTTGGGCCGAGGAGCGGGAAGGTGCCATCACCGACATCGCCTGCTTCGAACTGGCGGCGGACGAGGAGGGGGCACCGTGACCGACATCGTCCTGCCCGCGTCGTTGCACGGCGTCGAGCCCGTGCGGTCGATCCGGGCGCCGGCCCGCCTCGACTACACGTTCACGGCCAGCACGGCGGTCACCGAGTTCCTCGAGGGGGTGGAGGAGGGCCGCCTGATCGGCTCAGCGCTGCCCCGAGTGCCACAAGGTGTACGTGCCGATCCGCGGGGTGTGTCCCACCGACGCCGTCCCGATGCCCGAGCGGGTCGTCGTCCCCGACTCCGGGGTCGTCACCACCTTCTGCGTGGTGAACGTCCAGTTCTACGGCCAGGGCATCGACATCCCGTACGTGTGCGCCACCGTCGTCCTCGACGGCGCCGACATGGGCCTGTTCGGGATGGTGTCCGGGGTCCCGGCCGGCGAGGTCCGCATGGGCATGCGGGTCCGGGCCAAGTGGGCGGACCACCCCACCAAGTCGCTCGAGTCGATCGAGTACTGGGAACCCACCGGCGAGCCCGACGCCGACTACGACTCGTACAAGCACCACCTGTGACGCCGAGGGGAACCTGCAGATGAGAGATGTCGCCATCGTCGCGTTCGCCCAGTCCGACCAGGAGCGCCGCATCGAGGACCGCAACGAGGTCGAGCTGCTCAGCCCGGTCATCCAGGAGATCTACGCCACCACGGGCATGACGGCGTCCGACTTCGGGTTCACGTGTTCGGGCTCCACCGACTACCTCGCCGGCCAGGCGTTCAGCTTCGTGATGACCCTCGACTCCGTCGGTCCGTGGCCGCCCATCAGCGAGAGCCACGTGGAGATGGACGGCGCGTGGGCGTTGTACGAGGCATGGGTGAAGATCCAGACCGGCGCCATCGACACCGCCCTCGTCTACGCCTACGGGAAATCCTCCCCGGGCGACCTGCGGGCCGTGCTCAGCCGGCAGATGGACCCGTACTACGTGGCCCCGTTGTGGGCCGACTCCGTCGGGCTCGCTGCCCTCCAGGCGCGAGCCGTCCTCGACTCCGGCCTCGCCACCGAGCGCGACTGGGCCGAGGTGGCGGCACGGAGCCGCAATGCCGCCTCGAGCAACCCCCACGCGCAACTGCGCGGCTCTGCCGACGCCGACGAACTCCTCGACGACGACTTCGTGGTGGCTCCCTTGCGACGACACGCCTGTCCACCGATCACCGACGGCGCCGCCGCCATCGTGCTGGCCGCCGGCGACACCGCCCGCGAGATGTCCGACCGACCGGCGTGGATCCGCGGCCTCGACCACCGCATCGATCCCCAGGCGCTCGGCATCCGCGACCTGACCGTCTCGCCATCCACCACCATCGCCGCCGAACGGGCCGGCGTGGGCGAGGGCGGGTCGACGTGGCCGAGATCCATGCACCGTTCGCCCACCAGGAGCAGATCCTTCGGACGGCCATGGGTCTCGGCGCCGACGTCGACGTCAACCCCTCGGGCGGGGCCCTGGCAGCCAACGCCATGATGACGGCGGGCCTGATCCGCTTCGGAGAGGCGGCGACCCGGGTGAGCGCCGGCGACGCCGACCGGGCGGTCGCCCACGCCACGTCAGGGGCGTGCCTGCAACAGAACATCGTCTGCGTCCTGGATGCGGAGCCGGCAGGCGACGATCACAGGAGCATCGCGTGATGGGTACCGCCGGAGCAGTCGCTGCCGTGGTCGGCATCGGCCAGACCAAGCACATGGCCACCCGGGGCGACGTCTCGATGGCCGGCCTGGTCCGTGAGGCCGCGCAGCGGGCGCTCGACGACGCCGGCATGGGCTGGGCCGACATCGACGCCGTCGTGGTGGGCAAGGCCCCCGACTTCTTCGAGGGCGTCATGATGCCCGAGCTGTACCTGGCCGATGCCCTGGGCGCCGTGGGGAAGCCGCTGCTCCGGGTGCACACGGCGGGTTCGGTGGGCGGGTCCACGGCCATCGTGGCCAGCAGCCTGGTGAACGCCGGCATCCACGAGCGGGTGCTGACGGTGGCGTTCGAGAAGCAGTCCGAGTCCGAGGCCATGTGGGCCCTCTCGCTGCCGATCCCGTTCCAAGCTCCGCTGGTCGCCGGCGCCGGCGGCTACTTCGCTCCCCACATCCGGGCCTACATGCGCCGTTCGGGCGCGCCCGACCACATCGGGATCCTCGTGGCGCTCAAGGACCGCCTCAACGCGCTGAAGAACCCGTACGCCCACCTCCACGAGCCCGACATCACCTTCGACTCGGTGAAGGACTCCATGATGCTGTGGGACCCCATCCGCTACAGCGAGACCTGTCCCAGCTCCGACGGAGCCTGTGCCATGGTCATCTCCGGCGCCGACACGGCGTCGGCCTACGACAACCCGGCGTGGATCCACGGCACCGCCATGCGGTCGGAGCCGACGATGTTCGCCGGTCGCGACCAGGTCCTGCCCCAGGCCGGACGCGACTGCGCCGCCGACGTGTTCGCCCAGGCCGGAATCACGAACCCGCGCCAACAGATCGACGTCGTCGAGATGTACGTGCCGTTCTCCTGGTACGAGCCGATGTGGCTCGAGAACCTGGGCTTCGCGGGCGAGGGCGAGGGCTGGAAGCTCACCGAGGCCGGCGTCACGGAGATGACCGGCGACCTGCCCGTCAACCCGTCCGGCGGCGTGCTGTCGAGCAACCCGATCGGGGCATCGGGCATGCTGCGCTTCGCCGAGGCCGCCATGCAGGTGCGGGGGACGGCGGGCGAGCACCAGATCGAGGGCGCCACCACCGCCCTCGGCCACGCCTACGGCGGCGGCGCCCAGTTCTATTCCATGTGGGTCGTCAGCGCGAACCGCCCGCCTGACCCCCCGTCGTTCTGGCACCACAATGTGCGGCCCGTGACCGCACGTCGAGGGACCAGAACGGGGCCGGGCGGTCCGGCGCCCTGGCGCACGGAGGCGGTGGCCTTGGCCGGCGCCTCATCGAGGCGGTCGGGCCAGAACGGCGGCTCGTAGACGTCGCGTTCGGGGGCGACGCCCTCGGCATAGAACTGCGCCGCCCACTTGCGGAACTTGACGAACGGCCCGTCCTCGGCCGCCAGGGCCGGACGGACCAGGTGGGCCTTGTGCTCCCAGATCGGCTTGTCCTCGAGGACCTGCTTGTCGACCTCTCGGACGAAGGCGTTGCCCACGTTGCGGGTGGTCTCCTCGTCGCCCATCGTCTTGAACCGGAAGTGGAACCACATCTCGCAGCGGCCGGCGTCGATGGGGGTGTTGCAGGCCAGGTTCAGGGTGTCGATGATGCCCGAGAAGCTCACCAGCGACATGCCGGGTCCGTAGCTGTGGGAGTCGATGCGGCCCTCCATGACGCCGCGGGGCGTCGGGAACTTCTGCGAGGATTGCATGTCGCTGTCGGGGAAGCCGGTCTCGTAGTGGATGAGCTCGGGGACCTCGGCCGTGTTGTGCACATAGCGGAAGTGGGCCGAATCGACGCCGTTCTCCGCCATCTCCTGCCAGCAGGCATCGATCACGTGGTCGGTGGTGATCATCGTGGAGTACTCGGTGGCCTCCCCGTCGAAGGCGTCGATGACGGGCACCTCCCACATGGGCGCCGACCCCGTCCGGGTGGTACCAGGCCATGATCAGGCCGTTGCGCTCGACCGTCGGGTACGTCCGCAGCGTGGCCTTCCGGTTGGTGCGTGTCGAGTACGGGATGGTGGTGTTCGTCCCGTCGCCGTCGAACTGCCAGCCGTGGAAGGGGCAGGTGATGCAACTGGTGCCGTCCTCGTCGGTCTCCACCGTGCCTCCATGGCCGAGGTGGGCGCCGAGATGGGGGCAGAAGGCGTCCTGCACGTGGACGCCGTCGTCGCCCCGCCAGATCACGAGGTGGCGGCCGAAGTAGTACCGGGCGATGGCGTGACCGTCGGCGAGGTCGGCGGGGTGGGCGACGCAGAACCATCCGAACGGGACCGGGAAGGGGTAGGTGCGTTGGTCCGCCGGGGCCGACATGTCAGCGGTCCTCGATGCCGAGCACACGGGCGGCGTTGTCGCGCAGGAACTTGGGCCACACGTCGTCGTTGAAGCCCACGTCGGGCAGCTCGGAGAAGATGCGTTCGAGCGACAGCCCCATGGGGAAGTAGCCGGCGTAGATGACCTTGTCGGCGCCGCGGGTGTTGGCGTAGTCGATGATCGCCTGCGGGTAGTGCTTCGGGGCGAAGGCCGAGGTCGAGTAGTACAGGTTCGGCCACTTGAGCATCAGCTTCACCGCCAGGTCGTTCCACGGCTCGCAGCCGTGCCGCATCACGAACTTCAGCTCGGGGAAGAACCAGCACACCTCGTCGATGAGCTCGACCTCCTGGCAGGCCGCCGGCACCCGCGGACCGGGCACCCCGGCACAGACGAAGATGGGGATGTCGAGCTCGACGCACTTGGCGTAGAACGGGTACACCTTCTTGTCGTTGATCGGCACCTGCGGGATCTTCCCCGCCGGGAAGCAGGACGCCGCGATGCACCCGTACTCGCGCACTGCACGCTCGATGTCGCGCACGGCGTCCATCGCCAGGTTCGGGTCGATCTCGTACACGGCGCGGAACCGGTCGGGGTTGTCGGCGATGGCCTTGACGGACTCGTCCCGACCGAGGCGATCCCGACGAGGCCGATGTCGATGCCGTACCGGTCCATCTCGGCCAGGACCGCCTGGGTGGGATCCATGTCGGCCGGGATGTCGTCGGGGATGTCCTTGAACATGTACTCGACGGGGATCTCGAAGTCCTCCTTGGACTGCTTGTCGTGCAGCTGGGGCTGGAGGAACTTGTACCAATCCTTCTTGGAACCGTGCGGGATGTTGATCATGGTGTCGATCACGCCGACGTCGGGAAGCGTCATGGCCTCACACTAGAACACGTTCCAATTTTGGCCGTGTTCAGGGCCTGCGGCTCCGCCGCAGTCGTGCCGCCTGCTCGCTGGCGCTCCCGACGGCGGCCGTGGTCTGCAGGGCCTGCGGCGGTCGCAAGGTCGTCAGGTCATGAGGGCGCGGGCGGCGGGCTCGATGATCTCCCAGGGTCCGCCGAGCAGGAGCGTGTCGACGATCGAGTCCTCCCAGCGCTGGGCGCGGTCCCGGATGCGCTCGGGGGAACCGACGAGGGCGACGTCGTCGATCAGCTCGGCCGGGACGGCGGCCGTGGCCTCGCCCTTGCGGCCGTCCAGGTACAGGTCCTGGATCTTGGCGCAGTCGGCCTCGTAGCGGCCGTCGAGCATCCGAGCGAAGACCTCGTAGTGGTAGTTCTCGTCGCGGGCGCCCATCCCGCCGATGTAGAGGGCGTACTGGGGGCGCAGCGCGTCGATGGCCTCGTCGACGTCGTCGTGCACGAACGTGGGGACGACGGCGGCGACGCCGAATTCGTCGAAGGACTTGCCCGGCACCCGGTCCATGCCCGCCTGGATGCGGTCGCGGTACCAGTCCGACTCGTCGGGGCTCATCCAGATCGGCAGCCACCCGTCGGCCATCTCGCCGGCGAGCTCGAGGTTCTTGGGACCCTCGGCGGCCAGGTACACGGGGATGGGTGTGGGATGCGGGTGGGTGATCGACTTCAACGCCTTGCCCTTGCCCACCGAACCCGGAGCGTCGCTCGGGTAGGGGAGCGGGTAGTGGGGGCCGGCGCTGGTGACCGGCTCGTCTCGGGCCCACACCTGCTTCATGATGTCGATGTATTCGCGAGTACGGGCCAGCGGCTTGGCGAAGGGCTGGCCGTACCACCCCTCGACCACCTGCGGACCGCTCACACCGAGACCGCAGATGACCCGCCCGTCGGAGAGGTGCTGCAGGGTGTTCATGGCCATGGCCGTGGCGGTCGGCGTGCGAGCCGACAGCTGCGTGATGCCCTGACCCAGCTTCATCGTCGTGGTGCGGGACCCGTACCAGGCCAGGGGGGTGAGGGCGTCCGAGCCCCATGCCTCGGCCGTCCACAGCGAGTCGAAGCCCATGGCTTCCGCCCGCAGGACGGTGTCGAGGGTGTCGGGCGCCGGGCCACGGCCCCAGTACCCCAGTTGCAGTCCGAGCTTCATGTCCGGACCCTACGACGTGGCCCGGGTCGGTCGGCGAGGGGGCGGCGGCGAAGGTGATCGGAGCGAGCTGACTACCATGGACATATGGCAACAAGTGTTACCAAAGGGACGCCGGAGCAGGTCGAGGTCCCCGAGGTGATCCGGCGCTCGATCAGCGGCCTCGGCCTCGCCGCCGCCGGCGCCAACGTCGTCATGCAGCTCTCCCTGCTGCCGGTCGGGCACGGTGTGGCCGAGAGCCGGGTCGACGACGGACGAGTCGACCTGCACCCCGTCAAGCGGACGCGCACCACGCTGTCGTACCTGGCCGTCGCCCTCTTGGGCAGCGAGAGGACCGGGCCGCCATGCGCCGCGCAGTGGACCGCCAGCACCGTCACGTGCGTTCGCGCCCCGGCGATCCGGTGGCCTACGACGCCTTCGATCCGGAGCTGCAACTGTGGGTCTCCGCTTGCCTGTACACGGGTCTCGAGGACGTCCACCGCATCCTGTTCGGACCGCTCGACGACGCCGAGCGCGACGTGATGTACCGCCATGCCGCCCGGCTCGGGACCACGCTGCAGGTGAGCGAGGATCGCTGGCCCGCCGACCGCGAGGCATTCCAGCGCTACTGGGACGACGGCGTGCGACGCATCGAGATGGACGACGTCACCCGGCGCTACCTCCAGGGCATCGCCCGCGCCGACTTCGTGGCGGCGCCGCTGCGGTGGTCGATCGGGCCGGTCAACGAGCTTCTGACGATGGGCTTCCTGGCGCCGCGGTTCCGCGACGAGCTCGGTCTGCCCTGGAGCCCGGCGCGCCAGCGGGCCTTCGACTCGTTGGTCGGCACGGCTGCTGCGGTGCATCGCCGGCTCCCCGGACCCGTGCGTGCATTCCCGTTCGATCTCTGCCTGTGGGACACCCGCCGCCGGATCCGGTCGGGCCGCAGCATCGTCTGATCCAGCGGCGCACGCCCGGGGGAGCGCTCAGTCCTCGAAGGCGTCGGGCGGGGGACAGGCGCAGACGAGATTCCGATCGCCGGCGGCGCCGTCGATCCGGCTGACCGGCGGCCAGTACTTGTCGGTTCGCAGCCCCGCCACCGGATAAGCGGCCTGCTCGCGCGTGTAGGGGCGGTCCCAATCGGTGACCAACAAGTCCTCGGCGGTGTGCGGCGCGTGGGCGAGGGCCGAGTCGTCGTGGGCGACGGCACCGGACTCGATCTCGGCGATCTCGCCGGCGATGGCGATCATGGCGTCGCAGAAGCGGTCCATCTCGGCCAGCGACTCGGACTCGGTGGGCTCGATCATCAACGTCCCCGCCACCGGGAACGACATCGTGGGGGCGTGGAAGCCGTAGTCGACGAGGCGCTTGGCGACGTCGTCGACGGTGACGCCGGTGCGCGCCGTGATGCCCCGCACGTCGATGATGCACTCGTGCGCGACCCGGCCGTGCTCACCGGCGTACAGGACCGGGAAGTGTTCGCCGAGGCGGGCGGCGATGTAGTTGGCGTTGAGGATCGCCATCTCGGTGGCGCGGGTGAGGCCGGCTGGACCCATCATCCGCACGTACGCCCACGAGATCGGGAGGATCCCGGCCGAACCATACGGCGCCGCGGACACGGGGCCCGGGCCGGTTGCGGGACCGCACTCGTCGTCGAGCGGGTGGTTGGGCAGGAACGGCGCGAGGTGGGACCGCACCGCCACCGGTCCGACGCCGGGGCCGCCGCCACCATGGGGGATGCAGAAGGTCTTGTGCAGGTTGAGGTGGCTCACGTCGGCGCCGAACGAGCCGGGCCTGGCCACCCCGACCAGGGCGTTCAGGTTGGCGCCGTCGAGGTACACCTGCCCCCCGTGGTCGTGGACCAGCTCGCAGATCTCGCCGATGCGGGTCTCGAACACCCCGTGCGTCGACGGGTAGGTGATCATCAATGCGGCCAGCTGGTCGCGGTGCTGGGCGAGCTTGGCCCGCAGGTCGTCGACGTCGACGTTGCCCTGGTCGTCGCAGGCCACGACCACGACCCGCATGCCGGCCATCACGGCCGACGCTGCGTTGGTGCCGTGCGCAGAGCTGGGGATCAGGCACACCCGCCGGTCGGTGTCGCCGTTGGCGTCGTGAAACGAGCGGATGGCGAGCAGGCCGGCGAACTCGCCCTGCGAGCCGGCGTTGGGCTGGAACGAGACGGCGTCGTACCCGGTGATCTCGACGAGGGCGGCCTCGAGCTCGTCGACGAGACGGCGATACCCGGCGGTGCTCTCGGAGGGAGCGAAGGGATGGATGTCGGCGAAACCGGGCCACGAGATCGGTTCCATCTCGGCGGCGGCGTTCAGCTTCATGGTGCACGAGCCGAGCGGGATCATGGCCCGGTCGAGAGCGATGTCGCGGTCGGCGAGGCGCCGCAGGTAGCGCAGCATCTCGGTCTCGGACCGGTAGGCGTGGAACGTCGGGTGCGTGAGGAAGTCGGAGGCCCGGGCCAGCGCCGGGTGCAGCTCGGCGGTCGGCGCCTCGTCGGCGGCGGGAGGGAGACTGTGCGGGTCGAGCTCGAAGGCGTCGGCCAACAGGGCCAGCGTCGCGGCGGTGCTGGTCTCGTCGAAGCTCAGCGCGACCCGGTCGGGCCCTTCGAGGCGGAGGTCGATCCCGAGATCGGCCGCCCGGCCCACCACATGGGGCGCTCGGCCGGGGACATCGACGGTCAGCGTGTCGAACCACCGCTGGTTCACGACGGACACACCGCCGGCGCCGAGCATGGATGCGAAGCGATCGGTCAGGGAGTGGACGCGGTGGCCGATGGCCCGGAGGCCGTCCGGCCCGTGGTACACGGCGTACATGGAGGCGATCACGGCCAGCAGCACCTGCGCGGTGCAGATGTTCGATGTGGCCTTCTCGCGGCGGATGTGCTGCTCTCGGGTCTGCAGCGCGAGCCGGGTGGCCGGCCGGCCGGCGGTGTCGACGGACACCCCGACGAGGCGGCCCGGCAACGTGCGCTTGTAGTCCTCCCGGCATCCGAGGAAGCCGGCGTGGGGGCCGCCGAAGCCGAGGGGTACCCCGAAGCGTTGCGAGGAGCCGACCACGATGTCGGCCCCCAGCTCACCGGGCGGCGTGAGGACGGTGCACGCCAGCAGGTCGGTGGCGACCACGACGAGCGCGCCGGCGTCGTGTGCGGCGGCGATGAGGCGTGACGGCTCCCGGAGCTCGCCGCTGCAGGCCGGGTACTGCACGAGGACGCCACAGACCTCGGAGAGATCGGCCTCCAGGGGATCGTCGACCACGTCGACGTGGATCCCGACCGCGCGAGCGCGCGTCTCGATCACGGCGATCGTCTGCGGGAACGTGTCGGTGTGGACCACGAAGCGGGACCGCCCGTCCTTGGCCAGGCGATGGCACATGGCCATGGCCTCGGCGGCGGCCGTGGCCTCGTCGAGCAACGACGAGTTGGCCAGCTCGGTGCCGGTGAGGTCGGTGATCACGGTCTGGAAGTTGAGGAGCGCCTCGAGCCGGCCCTGCGAGATCTCCGGTTGGTACGGGGTGTACGCGGTGTACCAGGCGGGGTTCTCGAGGATGTTGCGCCGGATGACCGCCGGCGTGTGGGTCCCGTGGTAACCGAGCCCGATCATCGGCACGCGCACCACGTTGGCGGCGGCGATCAAGCGCAGCTCGGCCACCATCTGGTCCTCGGTCCGCGCCTCGGGCAACCGGAGCGGCTCGGCCAACCGGATCGACCGAGGGACGGCCTGGTCGATCAGCTCCTCGAGGGATCCGACACCGACGCGGCGCAAGAGCTCGGTGACGTCGTCGGCGTCGGGGCCGATGTGCCGGGTGGCGAAGGGGCGGGTGGCAGGCATGGAGCTCTCCGGGGACGCAGCGGCGACGGGTCTGCGCCCCTTCTGTTCCACGACCTGAGAGATTCACGCCCGATGTCCGGGGACCGGTGGGCGCTTGCTCCTTCGGTGAGGGTCGACGGATCGGCCCTGCTCTCCAGAGGTGCCTCGTCCCGACGGTCCGGTGGCCTGAGAGGTTCCGGGGCGGTTGCTCCTTCGGCGCCTTCCCCACTGGCGGTGGGGCGAGGACTCTCCCGTCAGGGGTCGACAGCAGGTCGAGCCTAGCTGCCGCCGGGCGAGCGGGAACCGACCCCCGATCGGCGGTCAGGCGGCGTGGCGGTACTTGGACTCGGCCAGGGTGAACAGGCCGTAGGCGATGAGGCCGACGGCAACGGCCCACAGCACCGCGCGCCCCCAGGTCTCACCGGACAGCGACTGGAGCGCACCGCTGAGACCCTTGCTCTTCTGGGGCTCGTAGGTGATGCCGGCCTGGACGAGGAAGTAACCGACGATGAGGTAGACGACCGAGCGGGCGGCGTAGCCGAAGCGGCCGAGCGAGGCGATCCAGCTGTCGGAGCCGATGGCCATGCGCTCGAGGAAGCCTTCGTCGAGGGTGTGCTTCTTGAAGATGTAAAGGGCGTAGGCGGCGACGGCGAGTCCGACGGCGATGACGATCCACCGTCCGCCCGGCCAGTGCAGCACCGTGGCGGTGGCCTTCGTGTTGCTGCTCGCACCGGAGCCGCTCGAACCTCCGGAGGAGGAGCCGCCCCCGCTCCAGTTGGCGATCGTGGCGCTGAGGGCACCGACGGCGAGTGACAGGTACAGCAGGCCCTTGATGGCGAACTTGGCGCGGTCAGAGGCCTCGTCGCCCTCGACCGGATCACCGAGGGCGGCGTCGAGGAGTCGCCATGCGGCCAGTGCGAACAACGACACCGTCAGCAGGACGAGGAGGAACTTTCCGAGGGGTTGATCGGCGACCCAACCGATGGCGCCGCCCTTCGATGTGGTGGTGCTGGCGTCGCCGGCGGCGAGCTGCACGGCGATGAAGCCGATGACGGCGAACAGGACGCCCTTGCCGACGAGGCCGACTCGTCCGAGGGTCTCCTTCCAGTCACCGGTTCCCGGTGACGTGTCGGAGGTGTGGGCACGGGGCGACGCGGTGGTGGTGCTGGTCATGGGTGGGCTCCGATCTGTGACGTGGATCACCCCTACCCGAGGCCTGGGGCCCGGAGAACCCTCTGGTGGTGGCACTATGGGTGGAATGTCGGAAAACGCCCGTACGGGCCGCGAGGGCCGGCCGGCCACCGCCGATCACCGGAGGCAACGTCAGATGAACCGCATCAGGATCCTCGGCGCCGGCGCCATCGCCGCCGTCCTACTCGCTGCCGGGGCGTTCGTCCCCGCAACGGCCGACACGGCTACTCCGGTCACGGCCACCATCCACCCCGGGGTGATGACGTTCACGGCCGGCGCGCAGTGCACCGCCAACTTCGTCTTCACCGACACCGTCACCCATGACGTCTTCATCGGTCAGGCCGCACACTGCAGCGGCACGGGGGCGTCCACCGACACCAACGGTTGCACCGCAGGGACGTTGCCCGTCGGGACCGAAGTCGAAGTCGACGGCGCCGAGGCACCGGCGACGATGGTCTACAACTCCTGGGCGACGATGCAGTCGGTGCACGAGGCCGACGCCGACACCTGTGCCTTCAACGACTTCGCCCTGCTGCGCCTCGCCCCCGGCGACCGGGATGCCGTCGACCCGTCGATCCCCGTCTGGGGTGGCCCGGTCGGCATCGGCGGCCCGACGGCGGCCGGCGAGACGGTCTACTCGTACGGCAACTCCAGCCTCCGCCAGGGCCTCGCCCCCCTGTCGCCGAAGACCGGCATCAGCCTCGGATCCACCCCGAGCGGGTGGTCTCATCCCGTCTACACCGTGACCCCCGGGATCCCCGGCGACTCCGGCTCCGCCTTCCTCGATGCGCAGGGCAACGCCTTGGGGATCCTCTCGACGCTGGCCATCGCGCCCATCCCGGCGTCGAACAACGTGAGCGATCTGGGCAAGGCGCTCACCTACATGCAGGCCCACGGCTTCCCGAACGTGCAGTTGGTCCAGGGCCGCTCCTTCACCGGGACCGCCGGCCTGCTGACCGGTCTGCTCGCCGGCGGGATCGGCGGGGGGTTGTAGTCCGGGGACACCGCTAGCGTCGGCCGCGGTGGAGGCACAGCGCTTCGAGGTCGACGACCTGTCCCGGATCGCCTCCCACTGGGATGACGCCGTCGATGCCAGTGCCGGACTCGACGAGTTCTGCTCGTCCACCATCTGGTCGTTCTCGGCAGCCACGTCCTTCAACGCGGCCGCACCGCCCGTGGTGGCCGGCGACGGCCGGGCGTTCTGCGGCCTGCGGTCCACCAGCACCGAGGACGGCGTCGGTGTGCTGGTCGGCCTCGATCCCGTCTGGGGTTTCGCCACTCCCGCCGTCGGTCCACCCCTCGATGCGGCGCGGATGCTCGCCGCCCGGCTGCGGATGGGCCCCGAGCGCGTCGCGGTCGTGGCCGGGCAACGGGAGGACCTCCCCCTGACCCACGGGATCGCCCACGTCCTCGGCGACGCCCAGCTGTATCGGGGTCCGGTCGAGCAGCGGCTGCGCATCGACCTGCGGGACGGCTTCGATGCCTGGTTCGGTCGACGGTCCCCGCGCTTTCGCCAGCGACTCCGGCGCCTCCGGCGCGACGCCGCCGAGCGGGGAATCGACATCGTGGACGTCGTCCGCGGCCCCGCCCGACGAGGTGTTCGACCGGATCCTGGCCATCGAGGCCACCAGCTGGAAGGGCCACGAGGGCACGGGTCTGGCCTCCACCGAGCTCGCCGGCTTCTACCGACAGATGACCGTCCGCCTCGCCGCCCGAGACCACCTCCGCGTCTTGATCGCCCACCTCGACGGCCACGACCTCGGCTTCGTCCTCGGCGGCATCCGGGGCGACGGCTACCGGGGGTTGCAGCTGTCGTTCCACCGTGACCACGGCGCCTTCGGCCTCGGACACGTGCTCCAAGCCGAGCAGCTCGAACGCCTGGTGGGGGAGGGTGTCCACCGCTACGACCTGGGGATGGACATGCCCTACAAGCGCCGGTGGGCCGACACCGTGGACGAGACGTTCTCGCTGATCATCCGGCGCTGATCAGCCGGCGCTGATCGACCCGTCCCACGCCTCGAGGAGCGGCCCCGCCGGGTCGGCGACGACCTCGGGCTCGATGTCGAGGACCATCGTCGCTCGGTCGGCCGGAGCGTGACGGGGCCACTCGGGGAGCCGATCGGCGGCCGGTCGGCCGTCCCGGGCGAACGCAACCCAGGCGTCGGCCATCGCCGTGGCGAGGCCACGCATCGGCTCGGTGGGCTCGCCGGTGAAGAAGGAGGCGCCGGAGGCGTCGAGGTTGTCGAAGGCGAAGGGGATCTCCACGGCGTGGGCCGCGCCCAGGGCGCCGCCGAACGCAGTGGACTCGAACCGGAACTCGTAGGCGAACGTGTCGGCGCAGTGTTCGTGTTGCGCATCGAGGAGCGCGATGGCCGGCAGCCGGAACACCATGTCGGTCATCGCCGCCTCCATGACCCGGGACGGCTCCGGCCCGGCCAGGGCCTCGTACGCCGCGGTGAGCGCCTCGCCGCGACCCGGGGCCAGGCGCTCCAGCCGGGCCACCACGACGGCGCGGTCGGTGACCTGGAGCCGCGGATCGAGCATGGTGAACAGGCGCATCTCGTGGGCGTTCCATCCCGCCATCACGGGGACCTCGCCGCTCATGCCGTCGCGTACCGCATCGATCGGAGGCCGGGGGAGCACCACGCCGTCCACCACGGGCTGGAACGGAAGTCCGCCGCCGGTTCCGAAGTCGTCGCCCGCACCGGACTGGGCGGCCACGATGGCCTCGGCGGGCAACGCTCGGAGCGCGTCGACGCTGTCGACCCCGAGGCGGTCCACCACCCGCTGCGCCACGGTGGCGGCCCGGTCGGCGGTGCTGGCGTTGCCGGCCGCACCGGACTGGGCGATGGCCCTGTGGAACAGGCCGCGTGCCGCGGGTGTCCCGAGCAACGTCCCCACGCTCATTCCGCCCGCGGATTCGCCGAAGATCGTGACGTTGGTGGGGTCACCGCCGAAGGCCTCGATGTTGTCGCGGACCCACTCCAGCGCTGCCACCTGGTCGAGGAGGCCCACGTTGCCCGAACCGGCGAACCCCTCGCCGCCGATGAGGTCGAGGTGGAGGAAGCCGAGCGCACCGAGGCGGTAGTTGCACGAGACCACCACCGCGTCTCGGGAGGCGAGGTTCGTCCCGTCGTACCACGGGACGGTGCCGGCGCCGGTCATGAAGCCGCCGCCGTGGATCCAGAACAGGACCGGTCGGGCCTGCGCATCGGGCTCCGGGGTCCACACGTTGAGGGTGAGGCACGCCGCCTCCGACTGCTCGGCGCCACCGGCGCCACCAGCGGCCGCCTCCATGCCACCGATGGGCTGGGGCGCGATCGGGAACCGCCCGACACCGTCGAGCACCTCGCTCCACGGCGCCGGCGGCACGGGTGGCGCGAAGCGCAGGTCGTTGACCGGGGGAGCGGCGAACGGGATGCCCCGGACCCGCAGGACGCCCCGCTTGCGATCGCCTCGCACCGGCCCGTGGACGGTCTCGACGACGTTGGTTCCCGATGGGTCGGTCGCTGGCATGGCCGGCACCGTAGCGATGGACCGGCGCCCGCGCGGCCCGACCGGGAGGGCGAAAATGTTGACGCCCCGCTGGCGGGCCGGGCGTGAGCCCGACCGCCCGGCGGGGCGTCGGTCGGTTTGAGATCCACCACCATCGAATCGTTCGGGAGTACCGTCCGGACTCGATGTTCCTACTCGCCCGTCGGGCTGGGATTTGACTCCCGGTCTGGCGGGCGAGTCCGTTTTTCGTCCGTCGGCTCCGGGTTGCCCCTCGGCCTCCAGGCGCCACGCCTGATGCGAACCGGGGGTTCTCACCTGACGTGGGCGGCACCGGTCACAACTGCGAGCAGTGTCACCGGGCCACGGCTCCAAGACTGCGCCGCTCCGACCGAGGCCGAACCGACACGGCAGGTGGCCGTGGCATCTCATTCCTCACCAACGCTTCCTGATGGCCGGCCTGCGTTCCGGGCCCTTCGGCGTTGCCGCCTCCGTGCCCTTCCCGTGGTTCCGAGCCGCCGTTCCGGCTGGCGTGGAGCAATGATGACCACGGGGAAAACCCCAGGTCAACAACTATTTTCCAAACGCAGTGGTTATCCACCACATTTCTCGAGCTGTCCCCAGAAGGCGGCGGTTGTCGACACGTTTTCCACCGCACCGTGCACAGGGGAGGGGGTCATCGGGTGCCCCGGAGCAGCTCCGTAGCATGGTCGGCGTGGCTGCAACCGACCCGTCGCCCGAGGTCCGTCGGTGTCGATGGTGCGCCCGGCCGTTCCCGGTCCGCCACGGCCCGGGCCGTCCCCGGGAGTTCTGTCGACGGTCGTGTCGCCAGCGCGACTACGAGGCACGCCAGCGCGCCGCTGAGGTGGGCCTGTCCGAGGACGAGCTGGTCATGACCCGCCAGGCCATCGACGAGCTCCGGGACCGCCTCTACGTCCTCGAGGCCGCCATCGAGGACGTCGAACGCGATCTGGCCGGTTCACCGGGCGAAGCGGAGTACCGGGACGCGGTCGAGTGGCTCCTCGCCGCGGCTCGTCCACTCCGCACCGCCTGGGAGGAGTCCGTCTGAGCGTTCGGTTGCCTGACCACCGCAGATGGGGGTCCGGGCGGCAGAATGGGGCCCATGGAATCGTTCGCCCCGTCTCTCCCCGTCGCCACGCTCGATGCCGAGCGGCGCGGCGAGTTCGTCATCAAGGTGTACCAGCACCTCGCCCTCGCCGTGCTCGCCTTCGTCGGCTTCGAGACGATCCTGTTCCAGACCGGCATCGCCCGCAGCATCTACGACCTCGTCTTCGGCGGGGGGAGCGGCGCCTGGCTGCTCGTGCTCGGCGGATTCATGATCGTGCAGTGGATGGCCACCTCGGCGGCCCACGACCTCGGCAACAGCAACCTGCAGTACGCCGGGCTGTTCGGCATGGCGGCGGCCGAGTCGCTGTTGTTCGCCCCGTTCCTCTACCTCGTCTTCAACGAGACCGACAACGGCGGCACCACGGTGGCGGCGGCCGCCATCATCACCGCCATCGGCTTCGCCGGGCTCTCCGCGGTGGCCTTCACCACCCGCAAGGACCTGTCCCTGCTGCGCCCGCTGCTGCTGTGGGGCGGCGTCGGTGCCCTGGTCCTCATCGTGGCCGCCGTGGTGTTCGGCCTGAGCCTCGGCATCTGGTTCAGCGTGGCGATGATCGGCCTGGCCGGGGCCTCGATCCTCTACCAGACGCAGGCGATCATGGCTCGGTACCCGTCCGAGGCCCACGTCGGCGCCGCGGTGCAGCTGTTCGCCTCCGTGATGCTGCTGTTCTGGTACGTGCTGCGCCTGGTGGGCGCGGTCCGCCGCTGAGCGGGTTCAACCAGGGTCGCGGATGACGACGACCGCGATGTCGTCGGCGCGACCGGCCCCGTCGGCGAGCCGGCCGAGCAGCTCGTCGCGCACCGCCGCGGCGTCCAGGTCGTCCGGCAGCTCCGCGATCGTGGTCCGCAGGACCTCGAGCCGCTCGTCGATGTCAGCATCACGACGTTCGACCAGGCCGTCGGTGTAGAGCACCAGCAACGAGCCGGGCGGGAAGTCCGCTTCGGGCAGCGGCTTCGTCGTCGTGGGCATGCCGATCGGCGGATGGTGGGCGCCGTCGAGCAGGCGGGTGACGCCGTCCGTCGTTCGCAGCACCGGCGGGGGGTGGCCAGCGAGGCACCACCGCAACCGTTGCTGGGTCCGGTCGACGGCGGCCAGGGCGACGGTGGCGATGTAGCCCGACTGGAGGTGCGACAGCGCCTGCGTGGAACGGGGGACCACGTCCTCGAGGGAATGGGCCGTCAGGAACGCCCGGATGGTGGCCTTCGTGGCGGTCATGCGAGCGGCGGCGAAGGTCCCGTGCCCGGCGACGTCGCCGACCACGAACACCGCCCGCTCGTCGTCCACGGTGATGACGTCGTACCAGTCGCCGCCGAAGCCGAGCTCGGTGTTGGCCGGCCGGTAGGCCACGGCGACGTCGAGGCCGCCGGGCACGTCGTGGGCGCCGAGCACCTCGCCCTGGAGGTCGTGGATGAGGTTGGCCCGGGCCTCGCCGCGCCGACTGCGGAGCAGGGCTTGGCCGCACATGTCGGCCAGCAGTTTGAGGCGGGCCACGTTCTGCTCCGTGGCGGGGGTCCGTTCCTCCCACCCCACGCCGATGACGCCGAACACGGTCCCGTCGTCGTCGAACAACGGAAGCGCCGCGGTGGTGTCGAGACCGATCATGTCGGTGTCGCCCACCATGTGGGCGAAGTCACGCTGGCGGCGGTCGCGGTCGACGAAGACGAGCTCGCGGCGCTCGAGCACCTCATGGAAAGGCGTCCGCAGATCGTCCAGCGGGATGGTCGCCCAGCGTCGCTCCACATCAGCATCACGCGACGGCTGGGCCAGGACGAAGGTGCGGGCTTCCCGGTCGACGAGCGCCACGTTGACGTACTGCGCACCGATGGCGGACGGACCGTGCTCGACGGACAGCTGCACCACATCGGCCGCGCTCGATGGTCGCATTGAGCTGCTGCGAGAGCAGGGCCAGGGCTTCGATGCGGGTGCGGTTCGCCACGCGTTCGGTGATGTCGAGACCCGAAGGCACCACGGCCACGACCTTGCCGGCCTCGAAGACCGGGACGAGTTGGAAGTCGATGGTGATCAGTCGGCCGCCGGCGACGCGGATCTGGACGTCGAAGCGCGACAGCGCACCGTCCCGAGCTTCGACGAACGCCGCCCGGAGCCGTTCCTGCACGGCGGGGGAGTAGTTCCACCAGTACGTGTCCCAGAAGGGCTTGCCGACGACGTCCTGACGCCCGAGGCCCCCGGAGTCCAGCGCCGTCTCGTTCGCCTCGAGGACGGTCCCATCCGGCAGGCACAACCCGACGAAGGTGAACAGACCGTCCATGACCTGCGTGAGGCGATGCTCGGCCCGGCGGGTCTCGCTGATGTCCACGAACACCGCCGCCAGGTAGCTGGCTTCGGGTCGGTCCTCGGTGACGAAGGGGACGAAGCTGGCCATCCAGTAGTGGAGCTCGCCGGGGGCGGCGGGCGTCTCCCCGGAGACCTCTGCGTTGAGCAGCGGGGTGTTCGTCTCGAGCAGGTCGTGCAGGACGGGCGACAGCTCCGGGCCGACGTCCGGGAGCACATCGCTGAGGAGGCGGCCGAGGTGGTCGGCGGGGGAACGGCCGTTGACCTGCGACGCCACATCGTTGGCGTAGACGAAGCGCAGATCGCGGTCGAACACGACGACGCCCACGCCGGATCGGTCGACGACGGTCGCCACCATCGACGCAAACAGGCTCTTGCCGAGATCGATGGTGGTCATCGGCGCCCCCCGACGAGCAGGCCGTGGCTCTTCGAACTGGATGGAAGCAATGGTGTGCTGTGGTGCATCGAGAACCGCGCTGGGGGATACGAGCCTGTCGGTCGGAACCCTCGCCGGTGACGTGCGGGATCATACCGACGGCGCACGACCGCCGCCGTCCCGGGAAGCCCGAGGACAACAGAACTATTGACTTTACAGAACGTGGATTCTCGGCGTTGCCTTCGAGGTCGCCGACGCTCGCGTTTCGTCACCGTGACAGAACCAGGCGTGATGGTCGGTGCGTCGCATCGGCGCCCCGAGGGATGGCAACGTGGTCCGATGATCGACGGGTA
The DNA here is from genome assembly GCA_963811245.1 of uncultured Acidimicrobiaceae bacterium. Taxonomy (GTDB): domain Bacteria; phylum Actinomycetota; class Acidimicrobiia; order Acidimicrobiales; family Salinilacustritrichaceae; genus Salinilacustrithrix. Next base: position 23,598 of record CAWEQL010000011.1, on the reverse strand, counting down.
CGTCCATCCGGCCTTCGGCGCCGTCACCGACCTGCTCGACCGCTACGTGTCCCGGCGTGACGCGTACGGCGGCGCCGTCGCCGTGTTCGTCGACGGCGAGAAGGTCGTCGATGCGTGGGGCGGCCGCCGGGACCCTTCGGGCGCCACCTGGGACGAGGACACGATGTCGATCTCGTGGTCGACGACCAAGGGCCTGACGTCGCTCGCCCTGCACATCCTCGCCGACCGGGGCCTGGTCGACTACGACGCGCCGGTCTGCACCTACTGGCCCGAGTTCGCCCAGGCGGGCAAGGAATTCGTCACGGTACGAAACCTCCTGTGCCATCAAGCCGGCTTGCACCGCCTGACCGGCGTCATCGAGCACGCCGACGAGATGCTCGACTGGGATCACATGGTCGAGGTCCTGGCCGCCCAGCCGTCGGATCCCCCCGCCGGCACCCGGTCCGGGCTACCACGCCCTGACCTACGGCTGGCTGGTCGGTGAGGTCGTACGCCGGGTGTCGGGGAAGAGCCTCGGCACCTTCGTCCGCGACGAGATCGCCGCCCCCCTGCACCTCGACGGGCTCGCCATCGGCCTTCCCGAGGACCTCCGCCATCGGGTCGCTCCCCTCATGCCTCCGTTCCAGGCACCCAACGCCGAGGTGGCCGACGCGTCACCGGCTTCCTCCTCGCCTTCGGGCCGACCCGGCGCCTGGTCGAGACCTCGGCCGTACCCGGCATGATGGAACTGTTCCGAGACACGTCGCTGCGGGTCCTCGATGCCGAGATCGGCGCCGCCAACGGCACGTTCACCGCTCGGTGCCTGGCCCGGTGTACGCCGTGCTGGCCAACGACGGCGAGCACGACGGCGTCCGCCTCCTCTCCCCCGGTCGGGTGGCACAGCTCGGCACCCAGCAGTGGTCGGGGCGCGACTACTGCCTCCACGTCGACATGAGGTGGCGGCTCGGCTACCACCGGGCGTTCGCCACCACGCCGCCAACCCCGTCTCGGATTCGGCCACTTCGGCCTCGGCGGCTCCGGCGGCTGGGCCGATCCCGCAGACCCAGACCGCATCGGCTTCGTCACGAACGACATGCGCTCCGCCACCACGCCCTTCGGCGACGCCCGGCTGGCTCGGATCGGCGCCGCGGCCCTGCGGGCGTCCCGCCGGCTCTGACCCCGCGCTCGCGGCGAGTCGTCAGCCTGCCGCCGGTCAGCTCTCGAGTACCGACACCCGGCGGGTGACCCCCGCCTGTGGACCGGTGGGCGTCACGGTCACTCCGAGCGCATCACGAGCCCTGGACGGGATCGAACGAACAGGGTCCCCTGCTCCCGGGCCTGCCTGGCGGCACGGTGCCGGACCCGTGGCCGCCTCGATCGTCGTGGTGCGGTCCCGCTCGACCTGCCACACCGGCACCGCGTCCCGGGCCCGCTCGATCGTCGTCTCGCCGACCACCCGACCCGTGCCGGCGATGCGTGAAGTCGGTGTGGATGCCCGCGACCTAGGTCGACACGACGAGTCGAGCGACCACTCGGCGCCGCTCGCCCAGCGGACCGAACTCGGCGAACGGAGGAGCCCAGACGCAGTCCCGGCTGATCCCGCCGCCGCCCTCGATGCCGCGTCGACCGCACGAAGGCGCCGGCCGCCTGACCAGTCGAGCACCGACACCTGCGTCTCTCCACCAGACGTGCCGAGATCTGCACCACCCCAGCGGTGCGGTCCCCGGACCGCACCTGGACCTCCCGCTCCTCCACCTGCGTCGTGGTCTTCCCGGCGGCGGTCGTCGTCATGGCGTACCGCCGCGTCCCGGGGCCGGTACCGCGGCCGGCCCCAGAGGCACCGGCGCCGGCGTGACGTGGTCGCCGGGTCGCTCGTCGCCGGGCACAGCGCCGACCGCAGCGTTCGGATCGTCCGTCGGGACCGAGCCGGGACCGGGGGCCGCTCCCCGTCGCCCGTCACCGCCGGCCGGGTGGCGTCGATCCCGGCGCCCCGACGGCTCGTAGGTCGCCGCGCTGATGCCGCCCAGCGACAGCAGGGCGGCGATGACGCCGGCGAGCGGGCGGCGCAGCCGATCGGCGAGGCGGATGGCGGTCATCGAGGGGCCCGATCGTACCGGGCCCTCATGCGCCGGTGCCGACCGTACGGTCGGTACGATCGTCGGACGTGGCAGGCACCAGACGGGCAGAACGGACCAGGCCGAGCCGGGAGGAACGGCGACAGCAGCTGCTCGACGCTGCCGTCGACGCCATCCGCGACGTCGGGGCCAGCGCGTCGATGGAGCAGATCGCCGCCCAGGGCGGGGTGACCAAGCCGATCCTGTACCGCCACTTCGGCGACCGCGACGGCCTGGTGGCGGCCATCGGCGAGCGCTACGCCAACCGCCCTGATCGAGCGACTCGGCCAGACCCTCGACGGCGACGCGCCCGGGAGCTCCTGCAGCGCGACCGTCGACGGCTACCTCGCGTTCCTCGAGGACGACCCCGAGCTCTACACCTTCCTCATGCGCCAGTCGCGGCCGGGCCGACGCCGCCGCGAGTCCATGGGCGCGCTCATCGACGTGGTCGGCCAGCAGGTGGCCATCGTCATCGGCGACCAGCTGCGGGCCAACGGCCTCGACGCCGGCGGGGCCGAGCCGATGGCGTTCGGGATCGTCGGGCATGGTCCACCACGCCGGCGACTGGTGGATCCGCACCCGGACCATGTCGCGTGCCGCGCTGACCACCTACCTCGCCGACCTGCTGTGGCGGGGCTTCAGGGCATGGCGCCGACGCCGGTCCCAGGCGGGCTGATGCCGCCCCATCACGGCACCGCGGCCGTCGCCGGGCCCGCTCCCTACACTGCGGAGCGTCGCACCCACGCCGAGGAGCCGCACGTGACCGCCACCGTCCCCGTCCCACCCCGCACACGCTGCCCGAGTTCGACTCGGTCGAGGACGAGCGGCTCCACCGCAAGCAGCGCCTCGCTGCCACGTTCCGCCTCTTCGGGCGCTTCGGCTTCAACGAGGGCGTCGCCGGCCACGTCACCGCCCGCGACCCCGAGCACCCCGAGCTGTTCTGGGTCAACCCGTTCGGCCTCAGCTTCGACCTGATCCGGGTCTCCGACCTCATCCTCGTCGACCACAACGGCGCCGTGGTCGAGGGCGACTGGCCGGTCAACCAGGCCGCGTTCGCCATCCACTCCCAGATCCACCAGGCCCGGCCCGACGTCGTCGCCGCCGCCCACACCCACTCCAAGTACGGCCGGGCGTGGTCCACGCTGGCCCGCACGCTTCGACCCGATCACCCAGGACGTGTGCGCGTTCTACAACGACCACGCCCTCTTCGACGACTACACCGGCGTGGTCCTCGACGTCGAGGAGGGCAAGCGCATCGCCCACGCCCTCGGCGACAACAAGGCGGCCATCCTGCGCAACCACGGCCTGCTCACGGTCGGCGGCTCGGTCGACGAGGCCGCCTGGTGGTTCATCACCATGGAGCGCTCCTGCGAGGTCCAGCTCATGGCCGAGGCCGCCGGCACGCCGGTCCTCATCGACGAGGAGGGGGCCCAGCAGGCGCACAGCCAGGTCGGGTCCAACTTCGCCGGCTGGTTCAGCTTCCAGCCCCTCTACGACAAGATCGTCGCACGACCAGCCCGACCTGCTCGACTGAGCCTCGATCGGTGGCCGACGTCATCCCCATCAGCGACAAGCTCCGCGAGGCTCGCGAGGCAGCTGCTCCAGCGCGCACCTCGCCGCGCACAACGCCGGCGACGTCGAGGGTGTGCTCGCCACCTTCGCCCGGCCCCGTATCGAGCTCATCGCCTCGGGTCGCGTCCTCGAGGGCGCCGACGCCGTCCGCGCCTACCTCGCAGAACGCCGGCGGTCCTTCCCCGACCAGCACTTCGAGGTGATCTGCCACCACCACAGCGATGGCGCGGTCGTGTCCGAGCACTGGATGACCGGCACGCACCTGGGCGACCTCCAGGGCGTCGAGCCCACCGGCCGGCGGTTCAAGGCCCGCATGGCCGCCATCTTCGAGTTCGACGGCGACCAGCTCGTCAACCAGCGGCTGTACTACGACGCCGGCACCATCGCCCGTCAGCTGGCCTGACCCGCCCACCGCTGGCGCTGGGGCAGGATGGCGCCATGCCCCGCCTGCGAGAGTCCCCCGTGCCGATGCCCATCCCACCAAGGTCGAGCCGCTCTACGGGCTGCTGTTCGGCGACCGTGACCCGGTCGCCGAGCCGGGCACGGCCACCGGCACGCCCGGGGACTGGTGGACGGTCTTCGCCAACAGCCCGGACGTCTTCGAACACGCCGTCGCCGGCTTCGGCCTGTACCAGAACCCGAAGCGACGGCTGGACCCGAAGCTCCGCGAGCTGGGCCAGACCCGGGCCGGTTGGGCCCGCGGGAGCCAGTTCGTGTTCTCGCAGCACTGCAAGTCGTGCCGGGCCGTCGGCCTCGACGAGGACCGGATCGCAGCCATCCCCGCCTGGTCGACGGCCGACTGCTTCTCCCCCGTCGAGCGGGCCGTACTCGCCTACACCGATGCGCTGGTCTACGACGGCGGGCGCGTGGCCGACGGCGTGTTCGAGGCGTTGCGCCGGCACCTCGACGACGAGGAGATCCTCGAGCTGACCTACATCACCTGCATGTACGAGATGCACGCCACGATGAGCCGGGCGCTCAGGGTCGAATACGACGATCGGGACGAACCCGTGGTGGAGGTGGCCGCACCCGACGGGGCGGGCTCCATCTACGACGTGGGGGCCAACACCAGCCTCGGCACCGAGTCCGAGTCGGGACCGACGACCGCCTGACCCCCTCCCCCACCACCGTTCGGGGACCACGATGTCCGGTCAGGGACCGGTCGGTGTGGGTCCAGAACGAGCGGTGGGTGGGGTGCGGACGAGGGCGCCGACCGTCCGGCGGATGAGCGCTTCGTCCTCGGGCCGATCAGGGTCGAGGACGGAGTCGGGGGCGACGACGAACGAGATCCCGAGGCGCACCAGCACCTCGGCGGTGCTGCGTGCGACCGCCGGCTCCAGGCCGGGGATGCGGCGACAGGCCAGGGACGCGAGCTCGTCTCGCGCCGCGGCGAGCACCGGGCCGCCCTCGATGGTGAGGAGCCGGAGGAGCAGCGGGTCCCGTCGGACCAGGTCGCTGAGGCCACCGTCGCGAGCAAGGCGCAGCCCGGCACAGAAGGCGGCGGTGACCTCGTCGACCAGGTCGATGGTGTCGGCGCCCGCCCCGCCCGACACGGCGTCGGCGAGGGCGCGCAGGAGCCGGCGACCATCGTGGGCCAGCGTGGCGGTGATGAGGCCGTTGCGGTCTCCGAAGCGTCGGTAGACGGTGCTGCGACCCACACCGGCGCGGGCGGCCACCTCGTCGACCTCCAGACCGGTCAGCCCGTGGACCCGCAGGAGATCAGCGGCCACCCCGAGGATGCGTTCGTCGGTGCCGTCGCCCACCTCGGACCCCGAAAGCTGCGCCAACAGGAGCGCGGCTGTCGACCCGGGTGATCTCCTTCGGCACGGGTCAGGCCGCCGGTCGGGGGGCGGCCTGGTGACGCATGCGACGGATGGAGCGCAGGTACGGGCCCCGGGTGAGCCTGTGCGGGATGAGCTGGCCGGCGTTGCGCACCGTGGTGCGGATGCCCCGGAGGGCGATGTCGTCGGCGGTGGACCACGGGATGGAGAAGCGGTGACGCACCCGCGGGGGCAGGCCGCCGATGGCGATCGTGCGCATCACGGGCGTGAGCACCACCCGCATGGCCTCGGGCATTCCGGGCGGGGACACGCGGTCGTGGAGCGCCATGTCGATCGCCCGGGCTGCGGTCGGGGTCATCTCCAGGCGGTGATCGCACAGATCGTCGAAGCGGGAGGCGAAGGCGGCGTGATCGGCGGGTACCGGGCGATCGCTCACGCCGTAGCGGCGATACCAGGTGACGGTCTCCTGGTACAGCTGCTCGCGGCCCTGACAGGAGAGCGTCCGGCGATCCCAGCGATCACAGGCCTCGAACATCTCCCACGTGAAGGTGGCGTGCGCCCACCAGAAGGTGTCGGGATCCAGGGCGTGGTACCGCTCGCCGTGGTCGTCGGCGCCCCGGATCTCGCGATGCAGGTCGCGGATGGTGGTCCCCCGTTGGTCGGCGTCGTCGGCGAAGATCGTGGCCCAGATCTGGGGCACGGAGCGGTGGATGCGGTCCCACGGCTCCTGGAAGAACGCGGAGTGCTCCTCGACGCCGCGGCCGAGATGCGGATCCATGAGCTGGAGGATCCCCGCGCTCAGCCCGCTGAGACCCGAGCGCCAGTCGGAGGCGATCCGCCACAGGAGCGAGTCGGGCCCGAGCGGGGCACCGGGCGGTCTGGCGGCATCGGACGAGCCGGCGCTGCGCTTCAGCACTTCCTCTTGCGGGGAGTGGGACACATCAGCATCTTATGTCCCATCGTCTCCTCGGTCCAGGCGGCGCAGCACCATCGCCGACCGTGCCGTCACCTTGACTCGATCGGAGACGACGTCGTCACCGCCGGGGCGGGACTCGTCGGAGCACAGCTCGAGCAACCACCGATCCCCCATCGGCTCGCCGGGGAGTGCCCAATCGATGGCGTCGGCCGTGGGGTTGAACAGCAGGAGGAAGCTGTCGTCGGTGATCGGCTCGCCCCGGTGGTCGACCGACGGCATGGCGTCGCCGTTGAGGAAGATGCCGATCGCGGCGGCGTCCTCCTCCAGCCAGTCCTCGTGGATCATCGGTGAGCCATCGGGACGCAACCAGCTGATGTCGAGCGCGTCCGAACCGTGGATGGACCGGCCCTGGAACCAGCGGCGCCGCCGGAAGACGGGGTGCTCGCGCCGCAGGTCGATGAGCTGGCGGGTGAAGGCCAGCAGGTCGGCGTCGACGTCACTCCACCGGTACCACGAGATCTCGTTGTCCTGGCAGTAGGCGTTGTTGTTCCCGTGCTGCGTGCGTCCGATCTCGTCACCGCCGAGGAGCATCGGGACACCTTGTGCGGTGAACAGCGTGACGAGGAGGTTCTTCTGCTGGCGTCGCCGGAGCACCTGGATCTCGGGGATGGTGGTGGGGCCCTCCACGCCATGGCTCCAGGACCGGTTGTCGTCGGATCCGTCGGTGTTGTCCTCGCCGTTGTCGTCGTTGTGCTTGCGGTCGTAGGAGACGAGGTCGCGCAGCGTGAACCCGTCATGCGCCGTGACGAAGTTGACGGAGGCGGACGGCCGGCGAGACGAGGCCTCGTACAGGTCCGACGACCCGGTGAACCGGTACCCGAAGTCGCGCAGCGCCGTGGTGTGTTGCAGGAGCCAGTAGTCGCGGACGGTGTCGCGGTAGAGGCCGTTCCATTCCGACCAGAGCGGCGGGAAGTTGCCGACCTGGTAGCCGCCCTCCCCCACGTCCCACGGTTCGGCGATCAGCTTCACCTGCGAGACCACGGGATCCTGCTGGATGAGGTCGAAGAACGCCGACAGGCGGTCGACCTCGTGGAGCTCGCGGGCCAGCGTGGCCGCCAGGTCGAAGCGGAAGCCGTCCACGTGCATCTCGGTCACCCAGTAGCGCAGCGAGTCCATGATCAGCTGCAGCACGTGCGGGTGCCGCATGTTCATCGAGTTCCCGGTACCCGTGTAGTCGCGGTAGTGGGAAAGGTCGCCTTCCTCGAGGCGGTAGTACGCCGCGTTGTCGATGCCCTTGAAGCTGAGGGTCGGGCCGTGGTGGTCGCCCTCGGCGGTGTGGTTGTAGACGACGTCGAGGATGACCTCGATCCCGGCGTCGTGCATGGCCTTGACGAGCTGGCGGAACTCCTGCACCTGCTCGCCGGTGTCGCCCCATGCGGCGTAGCCGTTGTGCGGGGCGAGGAAGCCGATCGAGTTGTAGCCCCAGTAGTTGGTGAGGCCCTTCTCGACCAGCCAGTGGTCGTGGATGAACTGGTGCGTGGGCAACAGCTCGACCGCGGTGACGCCCAGCTTGCGCAGGTGGCCGATGGCCGCCGGGTGGGCCAAGCCGGCGTAGGTACCCCGGATCTCGTCGGGCACGCCAGGCAGCGTCTGGGTGAAGCCCTTGACGTGGACCTCGTAGATGATCGTGTCCTCGAGCGCCACCCCGGGTGCGTGGTCGTTGCCCCAGTCGAAGAAGGGGTTGACCACCACCGCCTTCGGCACGTGGGGCGCACTGTCGGTCATGCTCGCCAGCACGGGGTCGTCGATCTGGTGCGAGAAGCAGGCCTCGTCCCAGTCGACCACGCCGGTGATCGCCTTCGCGTAGGGATCGAGGAGCAACTTCGCCGGGTTGCAGCGGTGACCCGCGGCCGGATCCCACGGGCCGTGCACCCGCCACCCGTAGCACTGGCCGGGAACGATGCCCGGGAGGTAGGCGTGCCAGCAGTGGGCGTCGACCTCGGTCACCTCGTGGCGCGTCTCGACGCCGTCGACGAAGAGGCACAGTTCGACCCGTTCGGCGACCTCGGAGAACAGGCTGAAGTTCGTGCCGGCGCCGTCGTAGGTGGCCCCGAGAGGGTAAGCCCGTCCGGGCCAGAGATCAGCCACCGGCGGCGGGGGTGCTCATCAGTTGTTGGTCACGGTGCAGTTGGCGTTGATCCACGCTTCGACGTCGGTGGCCGCAGCCTGGAAGTCGGCGTCGAAGGTCGAGCTCAGCTCCTGCAGCTTGGCCATCGTCTCGGCGTCCATCGACGACGGATCGGACGGGTCGATCGTGACGCCGTCGAGCTTGTCGGCGACCTCCCGGAACCCGTCGGCGAGCGTCTGGAACGAGGACTGGATCTCGTCCGGGGCGTTGTCGGCGACGCGGGCGAACTGGTCGGCCAGCGGGCCGTACACCTCGGCGAAGTCGACCGGGCCGTTGCCGCCGAGCATGGCGCTCGGGTCGACGGCGCCTTCGAGGCCGGCATCACCGAACGTGCCGAGGAAGGCGCAGTCGCCGCTCAGATCGGGGGTGGAGCCCCCACCGGCGGTCGTCGTGGTCGAGTCTGCGGCGGCCGTCGTGGTCGTGGTGGCGTCGCCGGCGGCGTTCGACGCATCGTCGTCGCCACAGGCCCCGAGCAGGAACACCATGGCCACCACCAGCGACAGTGGGCCGATCAATCGTTTCGTCATGAGACGCTCTCCTTGCGGATCGTGCTGGACGGATGGTGATGGTCGGGCTCACCGCGGTGACGAATCGCGTCATCCGCCCTCCATCTGGTCCTCGACCCTAGTGGGACCAGAACGGTGGCTTCGTCACCGTGGCCGCCAGTTCGGTGCCCCTGACATCGATCGTGACGTCTGCGCCCTCGGCGGTGTCCGGCGGCAGGAACGCGAGAGCGATGCCGCGCTCGAGCATCGGCGAGAAGTTCCCGCTGGTGACCGTGCCGGCGACCCGGCCGGCGATGACCACGTCGTTCCCGTCTCGCGGCGGCCGCCGGCCTTCGCACACCAGCCCGCGCAGCAGGCGTGACGGACCGCCGGCCCGTTCACCCTCGAGGGCAGCCTTGCCCCGGAAGTCGGTGTCCCAGCGCACCACCCATCCGAGCCCGGCCTGCAGCGGCGTGATACCCGGGCCCAGCTCGTGGCCGTGCAACGGCAGGCCGGCCTCCAGGCGGAGCGTGTCGCGAGCGCCGAGGCCAGCCGGGACGAACCCTGCGTCGAGGACGGTGCGCCACAGCGCGGGCGCGGCCTCGGCCGGCACGGCGATCTCGACGCCGTCCTCGCCCGTGTACCCGGTCCCCGCGACCGTGCACGGCACATCGTCCCAGTCGAACCGGGCGACGCCGAAGCGGGCCACACCGGCGGCATCCGGGGCGATGGCTGCCAGACGATCCCGGGCCTGAGGCCCCTGGAGCGCCAGGACCGCCCGGGTCTCGGTCACGTCCGCTCCCCCGATGGCCGCCCTGACCCCGTCGGTGTTCGAGGCGTTGGGCATGACATCGAAGCGCTCGTCGTCGACCCACCACACGATGATGTCGTCGACCACGGAGGCATCGTCGGCGTCGAGCAGGTGCGTGTACTGGGCGCGGCCGGGCCCGATCCGGTGGAGGTCGTTGGTGAACGTGGTCTGCAGCCGCTCGAGGGCATCGTGGCCGGTCACCCGAACCGTTCCGAGGTGCGAGACGTCGAACACGACGGCGCCGGACCGACAGGCCCGGTGTTCGGCGATCGTCCCGTCCGGGTACGACAGCGGCATGTCCCATCCCCCGAAGGGGACGAGCTTGGCGCCGAGCGCCCGATGCTCGGCTTCGAGTGGGGAGTGCCTCATGGGGCGAGCATGGCAGACGAGGCCACGCCCGGCGGTCAGCCCTCGGCGACGGCGGGGGTCGCGGGCGGGGCGGCGCCCGGGCTGATCTGGGCCACGGCCGCGTCGAGCTCCTGGAGCACACCGTCCATCGGCAACAGGTTCAGCACGCCCTGGCCCTGGTACCGGTTCACGACGTCGACCAGCTCGCCCTCGCGGACCAGCAGCGCGCTGGTGCCGCTGATGACGAGGTGCGCCGAGGCGACGTCCTCGCCGAGGCGCTCGCGCAGGTAGTCGAAGGCATCGCGGATCGACTCGAGCTTGATGCCGGCGTCGAGGAGCCGCTTGATGACCTTCAGCTCGAGCAGGTCCTTGTAGCTGTAGCGGCGGCGGGTACCGGAGCCGCTGGCGTCGGCGACCGACGGTCGGATCAGGTCGGTGCGGGCCCAGTAGTCGAGCTGGCGGTAGGTGATCCCCACGATCTCCGCGGCCCGCTTGCCCGAGAACCCCTCGGTCTCCGTCGATCCCATGTGTCTGCTCCTCGTCCGGACGGCCCCCGGTTGGCCCGTCGACACGACACCCACGAAATTACGCTGGTGTCGTGTGCCGCAGCGTACGACCGTCGCGCCACGGGCGTCAACGGGGCTCAGTGCACCCCGACCTCGGAGCGCAGCGACGCCAACTGGGCGGCGGTGCCGATGGCGATGAGGATCTCCCCCGCCTGGATCAAGGTGTCGGGGGACGGATTGGTCAGGAACACGCCGGCCGTGTTGCGCATGGCCAGCACGAGGGCACCTGTGTGATCCCGCAGGTGGGCATCCCGGAGGCTGAGGCCGGCGAGGGGCGAACCGCTCGACACCTCGACCTCGGCCAGACGGAACTCGAGGTTGCGGTCGTGCATGACGACGTCGAGGAAGTCGGCGACCGACGGTTGCAGCACCAGCGCGGAGATGCGTTCGCCGCCGATCTGTTGCGGATTCACGACGCGATTGGCGCCGGCCTGGGTGAGCTTCGCCTCCGCCGACTCCACCCGGGCGCGGGCCACGATGAACAGATCGGGCCGGGCCGAACGGCCCGAGAGGGTGACGTACAGGTTGGCGGCGTCCGTGTCGATCGCCGCCACCAGGGCGCCGGCCGTCTCGATGGACGCCGCGGACAGGACGGCATCGTCGGTGGCGTCGCCCTCGACGAACGGCAGGTCGATCTCGGCAGTCCGCTCTGGATCGATGTCGATGACCACGACGTCACGCCCGCTCGACGCGAGGTCACGGGCGATGGTGCGGCCGACCCTCCCCCACCCGCAGACGATGACGTGGTCGGACATGGCGGCGATGGATCGTTCCATGCGTCGTCTCCAGAGTTGGTCGGTGAGGCTGCCCTCGACGAGGGTCTCCAGCAGCACACCGAGGGTGTAGAACGCCGTTCCGACGCCGGCGAGGATCATGAAGACGGTGAAGGCGCGGTATGCGGTGTCGCTGCCGTCGTAGCCGACCTCGACGTAGCCGACCGTCGAGATCGTGATCACCGTCTGGTACACCGCGTCGAGCGGACCGAGCCCGAGCAGTGTGTAGCCGAGGATCCCGATGCAGGTGACGCTGAGCAGCAGCATCAGCCCCCGCTGGACCCGCCGGGAGCTGAGGGCGACGTCGGGACGGCTGCGACCCCGTCCGCCCACGGATCTCGACGGCAGCATCAGGTCCGTCGACGATCGATCAGGAGGCGAAGTCTTCGGGGTTCACCTGGTCGATGAACTCGCGGAACTCCTCGACGACCTCTTCCGCGTCACGGGCCTCGTCGTCTTCGTCGACCTCGACGTAGCCGACCTCGGCCAGCACGGCTTCCTCGGCGTAGACCGGAGTGCCGACCCGTACGGCGATGGCCATGGCGTCGCTGGGACGGGCCGAGACGACGTGGGTGTCGTCTTCGGACTCGAGGACGATGTCGGCGTAGAAGATGTCGTCGCGCAGGGCAGAGATGACGATGCGGTCGATGCGGGCCCCGAGCTCGTCGATCAGCATCGTGATCAGGTCGTGGGTCATCGGCCGGCGGGTCTCCACCCCGTCGAGCGCGAACGCGATCGCCTGCGCCTCCGGACCACCGATCATGATCGACAGCAGACGTCGATCGCCCTCCTGCTCCCGGAGCAACAGCACCGGGGTGTTGGAGGGCATGTCGACGCGCACCCCGACGAGCTCCATCTCAACCGTCATCGCGGATCACCCTACCGCCGGTCCCGAGGTCCCGTTCCGGCGCGAACGCGAGAGATCGATCAGGGCAGGGTGTCGCCGAGGGCGTTGCGCAACAGGGCGGCGTGGAGTGCGCCGCCGGCGTCGGCCAACTCCTTCACGGTCGCCACCGCCCGGGCCCGGGCCTCGGGATTGCGCTGCTTGAGCAGCGGCATCACCAGCTGTTCGAACATGCCGGCCTCGCGCTCGGCGGCGATCTTGTACATCCGCAGGTGGCGGACCTCGACGCCGTGGCCGAGGAACGCTCGACACGCCTCGGCAACGGGGACGGCGGCTGGATCGAAGTAGGACTCGGCGCCGATCCGCTTCGACTCGATGAGCGAGTAGCTCTCGAGTTCGGAGATCACCGACGCCGGGACCCCGACCTTCTTGGCCAGCTCCTCGGCGGTGAGCGATGTGGAGGAGGGTCCCACGTGGAACTCGGCGGGCGTGCCGGACGCCGAGTGGGACGAACGCTCGGGGGCCGGGCGGCCGTCGGCCACCTGGCGGGAGCCGGCGTCCATGGCTGCCTCGCTGACGGGCGCGGGCTCGTCGGGGCGGGCCATGACCTCCACCGCCGACGTCGCCGCAAACGACGCTGCCGCGTGGCGGGTGTCTTCCTCGCTGCGCTCGAGCGTGGGCGCCGTACCGGTCGCGTCCCACTCGTCGAGCCGATCGCGGATCACCTTGAGCGGCAGGAAGTTGTCCCGCTGCTGGGTCAGGATCCACTGGAGGCGCTCGATGTCGCAGTCGTAGAACTTGCGATACCCCGACGGGGTCCGTTCGGGATCGAGCAGGCCCTGCGACTCGAGGAAGCGGATCTTCGAGATGGTGACGTCGGGGAAGTCCTCCTGTACGAGCGAGAGGACCTCTCCGATCGACAGGTGGGCGCGATCGGCCATCGTGGCGTCAGCCCCCACCGTGGACGAACACCAGCTTGAACGATCCGATCTGCAGCTCGTCGCCGTCGCGCAGCGGGCTCTCGTCGACCCGTTCGCGGTTGACGTAGGTCCCGTTGAGGGAGCCGACGTCGGTGGCGGTGTAATCGCTGCCATTGCGGCGGATCTCGACGTGGCGGCGTGAGACGGTGACGTCGTCGAGGAAGATGTCGCTCTCGGGATGGCGACCGGCCGTGGTGACGTCGGCGTCGAGGACGTAGCGGCTGCCGGCGTTGCGACCCCGACGCACGATCAACGCTCCCACGCCCTCGGGCATCTCGTGGAGGTCGACCCCGACGTCCTCCGAACCCTCGAGCGCGGTGTCGGGGTGGAACGAGATCGTGCTGTCCTCACCCTTGCGGTGCTCGAGTCCGGCGCCGCACGAGGAACAGAAATTCGACCCCAGCGGGTTGCCGTGGCCGCACTTGGTGCAGATAGATGTGGTCAGCCACCGGGCCTCAGCCGTCGATCAGGGCCCGGTAGGCCGCAGCGTCGAGGAGCGGGTCGGAGTCGTCGCTGACCTCGATCACGAACATCCAGCCCTCGCCGTACGGGTCCTCGTTGAGGCGCTCGGGGCTGTCGGCGAGATCGGCGTTGACCTCGACGATGGTGCCGCTGACCGGCGCGTAGATGTCGGACACCGACTTGGTGGACTCGACCTCGGCGACGGAGTCACCGGCCGCCACGGTGGCGCCGACCGTCGGGGAGGTCGACGAACACGACGTCACCGAGGGCATCCTGCGCGTAGTCGGTGATGCCGACCCGGATGCGGGCGCCGTCGGTGCGAACCCACTCGTGGTCAGACGAGTATCGGAGATCGTCGGGCACGTGCATGGACGCGGAGGTTACCGGATCGCCCGGAGCCGGGTACCACGTGTCTCGACGTCGACCTGAGGCTCAGGGCGCGGCCCGGTCGGCCCGGCCCTCGGCCAGCGCTTGCGACCCAACGGGATGTAGAGGGCGGCCGAGTAGTACGACAGCACCAGACCGGGGATGGCCACGATCCAGGCCAGGATCCCGTACGCATCGGCCGTCGAGGCGTCGCTGTGGCTGACGAGGAAGGCGGGGAAGGCACCCATGAGGAGGAAGGTCGCCGCCTTGCCGTACCAGGTCACGTCGATGCGTCGGGCGCCCATCGCGGCCAGCGACGAGCGTGCCGAGGGCCACGGCGATCTCACGGACGAGCACGGCGACGGCCAGCCACCAGGGCACCGAACCGTCGATGAGGATCGAACCGCCACCCACGAAGAACAGCAGGCGATCGGCCACGGGATCGAGGATCTTGCCGAGGGTGGTGACCTGGTGCAGCCGGCGGGCCAGGTAGCCGTCGACCCAGTCGGTCACCCGATGGCGAACAGGACCCAACCCGCGGCGAAGCGGGCCTCGGCGCCGAAGATGCAGGTAGACGAACACCGGCAGGGTGCACAGGCGCATGACGGTGATGGCGTTCGGCAGCGTGAGGATCCGGGACTCGTCGAAGGCGTCGAGGTCGACGGTCGTGGCCTCTTCGATGGGGTCGACCATGGGAGGAGACTACGGGCGCCGGCACCGCACGGGACGGGTGCCACACTGGGGCCATGGCGAGCGTGTTCACCAAGATCATCGAGGGCGAGCTGCCCGGACGGTTCGTGTGGCGGGACGAGCGCTGCGTGGCGTTCCTGTCGATCAACCCGCTCCGGCAGGGCCACGCCCTCGTGGTGCCGATCGAGGAGGTCGACCACTGGCTCGACCTCGACCCCGAGCTCAACGCCCATCTGATGCGGGTCGGCCAGGACATCGGCAAGGCACAGATGCGGGCCTTCTCCCCCACCCGCATCGGCCTGATGGTCGCGGGCCTGGAGGTTCCGCACGTCCACCTGCACGTCGTCCCCATCGACGGCGTGCACGACCTGGACTTCGCCAACGCCTCCACCGATCCCGACCCCGCCGGCCTGGACGCCGCCCGGGAGGCCATCGTCGAGGAGTTGCGCGACGCCGGCCTCGATCCCGGCGTCTGACGCTCCGCCGTCAGTCCGGCACCATCTCCGGTGCCGGTTCGATGAGCTGGGGGCCGTTGTTGCGCACGTTGTTCACCTCGGTGGACACCGGAGTCACCGTGATGGCGTCGTCGGCCACGGGTACCAGCAGACGGGCGAGCGAGTCGATGTCCTCGTTGTCGCGATCGAGCCACGTCGACCACACGTCCTCCGGGAGGATCACCGGCATGCGATCGTGGATCGGCGCCATGGTGCCGTTGGGCGTGGTGGTGACGATGGTGACGGATCGCAGCGGCGGCTGGTCCTTGTCGGGCCCCCGCCACACCGACCACAGGCCGGCGAACGCGATGGGTGCGCCGTCGGCGCGTCGGATGAACATCGGCTGCTTCTTGGGCTTCGCACCCGTTCCGAGCTTCTTCCACTCGTAGAAACCGTCAGCGGGCACCAGGCAGCGCCGGCGGGCGAACGAGGGCTTGAAGGCGCTCTTGTCGGCGAGCGTCTCCGCCCGGGCGTTGATCATGCGCGCACCGATCTTGACGTCCTTCGCCCACGACGGCACCAGGCCCCAGAAGAAGGCGTCGAGGTGACGAGCGCCCTCGTCTTCGACGACCGCGTAGATGTCCTGGGTGGGAGCCACGTTGAAGTTCGGCTCCAGCGCCGTCTCGGCCACGGGCTGAGCCCCGAAGTACGCCGCCAGCTCGTCGGGTGGCGAGGACGACACGAAACGACCGCACATCGGACCGACGGTAGCGGCGGCCGGGGCCGGCCTGTCACCCTTCTCCCATGCCAGATCTCGACGTCGTCCTGTTCGGCCCCACGGGCGTCACCGGCCGCGAGGTCGCCCGTCATCTCGCCCGTCGGGCCCCCGAGCTCGGCCTGCGCTGGGGCGTGGCCGGCCGGAGCGCCGAACGGATGGCGGTGGTGCTCGAGGATCTCCCGTCACGCCCAGATGCAGTCCTGACCGCGGACGTCTCGGACCAGGGGTCGATCGACGCCATGGTGTCCTCCGCGAGCGTGGTCGCGAACCTCGTCGGACCCTACGCGCGGTACGGCGAGCCGGTGTACCGGGCCTGCGCCGAACAGGGCGTGGCCGAGCTCGACCTCACCGGGGAGACCGACTGGGTACGAGGGATGATCGACACCTACGACGACGCCGCGACCGAGTCCGGCGCCCGGATCGTGCCCACCGCCGGGTTCGAGGCGCTGCCGTTCGATCTGGGCGCGCTGTTCGCCGCCCACGCCCTCCACGAGCGCACCGGTGTCCCGGTGGTCGACGTCGACGTGGCCGTGTCGATCTCGTCGTCGACGTCGATGTCGTCGATCACCGATGCCGTCTCCGGCGGCACGTTCATCAGCGGGATGGAAGCGGTGAAGCGGGGCCAGTCGACCGGTTTCTCCGACCCGTACCTGCTCGACACCGCCGGGTCGACGGCGCGTCGGGTCGCTACGACCTGCGCCCCCGGAAGCACTCGGCCACGGGGCAGTGGATGTCACCGATGTTCCCGTCGCCGTTCCTGAACCCCGTCGTGGTGCATCGGAGCGCGTCCCTGCTGCGCGACGCCGGCGACGAGATGTTCGGTACCGGCTTCCGGTTCCGGGAGGGCACGGTCACCGAGGCCACCGTGCCGAAGCCGGCCGCCGCACCGGTGGCGGTGTCGCTGTCGCTGTTCACCGTCGGATTCGGCGCCCTCGGACGGATTCCCGCGCGCCTCCGGGAGCCGATGGCCGACTGGCTGCTCCACGTCGGCCCCAAGGCCGGCTCCGGACCGCGAGCCCGAGGACCTCGACGCCTGGCGCTACCGGCTCGACATCCGGGCCACCGACGCCCGGGGCGGCCACCAGGACGCCGTCGTGGAGGCGGATGGACACCCTGGCTACAAGTCGACCGCCACGATGATCGGTGAGGCGGCGCTCGCCATGGCCGATCCCGACGCCGACCTCCCCGACGGTGCCGGGTTCCTCACCCCGGCCACTGCGCTGGGTCTGGGGTGCTGGACCGCCTCCGCCACGCCGGCGTCCGGTTCAGCCTCACCTAGGTCGCGTCGCTGCGAGGCGCCAGCTCGATCGGAACCGTGGACGAGTCGACGGTCATGCCGTGGGCGAGTCTTCGAATGGGCTGCCGGTCGCGCCTCAGCAGTTCGCCATCGCTTCGAGCGCACGACAGTTCCGGAGTCGTCCATCGACCCCGAGCGAACCGAGCCTCGTGGTGAGTACCGACTTGGGCACGGCGGCAAGGTCGTCGAAGGTGGCGACACTGTCGTGATCGATGCCCTCGGCGGCGCCGACCAGGATGCAGGTCGGGATACTGCGGATGGTGCTCGTCACCGGAGCGACCACCACGTTGTTCAGGACCGGGATCACGTCGTCTCGTGAGACGACGAGCACGGGTCGCCGCTTCTGGTTCGGCGTCTCCATCAGCCAGAGCTCGGCTTGGGCTACCACGGCTCGGCCTCGGTGATCGCGGTCGCATTCGCCATTGCGAGATCGTCGTCTTCGCCCGTCTGCGGGGTGTCTCGGTATGACCGGGCGATGGCGGCGCCGACCTTGGCCCGGCGCACCTCACCGGCGAGGCGGTGGACACCCTGGCGGATCACCGCGGACCGGCTGATCCGACACCTTCGTCGACGAGCTCGTCGATGACGCGAGTTCTTCGTCGGAGAAGCGGGTCGGCACCGGGGTCGTCATACAGAACAGTATACGAAATGGAGAGCGCGGCGATACCGACGGCACTCAGGTGATGCGGCGGAACAGCTCCCGGGCGCCGGGGTAGTCGGCCTTGCCGTTGGGTGCGCGGGGCACGTCGTCGACCAGCACCAAGCGACGGGGCAGCTTGTACGACGACAACGATCCCCGGACGCCGTCCAGGACCACCTCCGGCGAGAGGTCCGGGACGGAGCCGTCCGTGGATGCGACCCCCACCACGCGCTGGCCGAAGCGTTCGTCCGGTTCACCGAAGACCAGGCAGTCGGCGATGCCGGGCTGGCGCTTGATGGCCTCCTCGACCTCCTCCGGGTACACCTTCTCTCCACCGGTGTTGATGCACTGGCTCCCGCGACCGAGCAGCTGGATCGAGCCGTCGGCGTCGACGCGGGCCCAGTCGCCCGGGATCGAGTAGCGGACGCCGTCGATGGTACGGAAGGTCCGCGCCGTCTTCTCCTCGTCCTTGTAGTAGCCGAGCAGGGTGGTCCCGCCGATGGCCACGACGCCCGTCCGATCGGATCCTGGCTCGACGACGGTGTCGTCCTCGGCGAGCACCACCACATTGGCGGCGGGACGGAACCGCCCGGTCTGCACCGGCGTCCCCGCCATCGACAGGGCGGCGCCCATCATCCCCTCGGTGGCCGCGATGTAGTCGATGATCACCAGCTGCGGGATGTGACGGAAGAGCCCCTCCTTGGTCTCGGCCGAGAACATGGCCCCCGAGGAGAGCATCAAGCGCATGGACGACAGGTCGTAGCGGCCGGGTTCAGCGTCCAGGGCCGCCAGCATCGGTCGGGCAAACGCGTCACCGACGACGGCGATGCCGTTGACCGCCTCGCGCGCCACGGTCGACCACAACTCGTCGGCGTGGAACCCCCGCTGTTCGAGCAGGACGATGCGCCCGCCGAACAGGATGGTCGGGATGGCCCCGATGCCCAGTCCGGTGGCGTGCATCAGGGGACACGCCGGCAACGAGGCGTACTGGTTGCCGTCGGCGTACATCTCGGCGGCCACCCCGGGGACCGCGTCGATGTCCGACAGCGCTGCTCGCCCCAGCGCCGGGGGGACCGAGACGAGGAGGCCCTCCACGGCCGAGCCGATCACCGACATGACGCCCTTCGGCAAGCCGGTGGTGCCGCCGGTGTAGGTCATGGTGATGTCCCGGGGGTCACGGGTGATCCGGGGTGCGGGGTCGTGGCCGGCGAGGAGGTCCTCCATCGCCACGGCGCCCGGCACCGTGCCGGTGGTCGCCTCGGGCACCAGCCCGGTGTCGTCGACCTCCACCAGCAGGCGGAGCCCACCGAGTCGCTCGACGACCCGGGCGACGCGATCGGCGAGGCTGGCATGGAAGACCAGTGCCTTGGCCTCGGCGTTGTCGAGCAGGTACGCCAGCTCGTCGTCGACGTACCGGTAGTTGACGTTGACCGGCACGGCCCGTGCCTTCAGGGCGCCGTACCAGGTCTCGAGGTACTCGGGGCCGTTGAACAGGAACTGCGCCACCGCATCCTGCGGTGCGAGGCCCGCCGCCTTCAGCGCGGCGGCGAAGCGTGCGGCGCGGTCGTCGAACTCGGTCCACGTCCGTCGGACGGTTCCCTGCACGAGCGCGGCGCGTCGCCGACGACGTCGGCGACGGCCTCGAACACGGTGGCGTGATGCGGCTCCATCCCGGCAGTGTGCCCCTCGTCACCGGTGCCGGGTCGGGATCACGACCGGCTCGGCGATCAGTCGTCCTCTTCGAGCATCGCCGACTCGATCAGGTCGGCGGCGACGCACTTCATCATGCGTTCGTGGATCGTGCCCGCGGAGCTCCGCAGCCAGTGGACGACGCGCGCTGGCGCGTAGTCGCCGTCGGTGAGGTCGAGCACGCCATCGGCGACGTGGTCGGATCCCGCCTGCGGCGACGTGGTGGTGGTCAAGGAGCTCCCCCGAGCAATCGATTGGTACCGGGAGTGCTACCCGATCCACGGCTCGGTGTCGAGAAACCCTGCCGATCAGCCCGATTCGTCCCGGTACGCCGGGTACAGATCGGCCGGCCAGTACCGTTCGACCTCGACGCCGTCGGCCTCGACGAACTCCGTGCGCACCCGGTCGTGGTCGTAGCAGTTCAACTCGTACTGATTGCCCCACGGGTCGACCAGGTCGAAGGCCCAGCACAGGTCGAAGTCCACGAGATCGGTGACGACCAACGGCGCGCCCCGGGGGTTGTCGATCCCGCACGGCAGGGAACGAGCGAAGGCGATGAACGTGTCGGCATCGACGCTGAACGCCACCCCCGTGCGCTGCGGGTCCATGGGATGGGCCTCGGTGGCTTCGAACAAGGCCAGGGTGGTGGCGCCCCCGTCGGCCGAGATCTGCAGCGGGCCGCCGTCGAAGCCACGGGCCCAGAACTCGAAGGCCTCGACCGACTCGAAGCCGAGGTGCTCGGCGTACCACCGGGCGGCCTCGGCGCGATCGGGCACGCGGATGTGGACGTGGTCCAGCCGTCCCATCCGGAACCGAGCCCCCTCCGCCTGCATGCCGCGAGCGTACGCCACCTCACGAACGGGTGGACGGAGAACGAGCTCAGCCGGGGAACGCTGCGACGAAGAGGGACTCGAGCTCCGGCGAGTAGGCCCCGCTCAGGCCACAGCCGCCGACGACCCCGTCCGTGGCGGTGACCAGGTACCGGCCGCCCACCGTGAACTCGACTCCCTCGATGAGGGCGGGCTGCCCGACGGCCGTGTTCTCGACGGTCACGGCGCACCGCTGGTTCCCGAGCACGGGGTGGCGGGGCTCTGAGAGACTCGGCGGACCGTACGACTGACGCCCAGGGGGACGTGCCGATGATGGATCTGACGATCGAGGTGGAGAACGAGCCGGGGGCCCTGGCCCGCGTGGCGCAGGCGATCAGCGACGCGGGCGTCAACCTCTCCGCGGCCACCTACACAGGGCCGGGCGCGACCGCCGAGCTCCACATCCTCGTGCCCCACGCCGAAGCGGTCCGTCACGCCCTCGCCATCACCAACCAGGCCGTGACCCGCGAGCGCGAGGTGGTGGTGATCGAGGCCCACGACAACCCTGGCGAGCTGGCCGATCTGGCCCGCAAGGTGGCCAAGGCCGGGGTGAACCTCGACCTGCTCTACCTGGCCACGCGGACGCGTGTCGTCTTCGGCGCCGAGGACCTCGACGCCCTCAAGGCTGCGCTGGAGGGGTGGGCCTGATCGTCCGTTCTCTGGTCGCTGAGTCGCACATGCGCAACGCACCGACCCCAGATCGACGACGCCCGGCCAGGAAACAGAAGAGCCGGCCCATCGGACCGGCTCTGACCTGCACTCGTTACCGTCGGGCTGCAGTCCGCTGACCAGGGGTTTCAGCTCCGGTTGAGTTCACTGAGGCCGGTCTCGTCCACCTCTTCGTGAAAATTCTCCATACATTTTCCAAACATCGCAGCGACCGGCGGCGTCGCCCACTACGAGTCCATCGGGATCGCTCGGAAGCTCGAGTCGTCACCCATGTGAAAGAAGATCCTTCCCTCGATCGTGCCGTCGGCAACGAGGGTCGCCCATCCCCGGCCGCTCGTGGGACTTCCATCGTCGTCTCCCTCCCACGAGAACTCGGCTCGGAGCAGGCCGTCGACCTCTCCGTACCGCACGTCGATGAACCCGTGGACGGCAATGAACCGGAACTCGCCATCGTCATCCGGCCGGAACTCGAGGAACCCCGGCCCGAGCAGATCGATGGCATCGGAGTCCCAGAGCTCCATGTGCACGATGCGCCACTTGCCGATCAGCGTCCTACGCACCATCGAAGTCTCGCGCCCGCGGACCTCGTCAGCGGACTCCCCGCCCCGAATCTCGGAGGTGAGCGTTATCCGGGGTTTGCCATCGCGGATAGCGGCACCTCGGCGTGTGCTTCGCACCTTCGTCCCTGCACGTTCACATGCGGTCCTGCAGGGACAATGTTCCGAGGAAACGGTCTCAGCGGCGCTCCAACTGCCGGATCGCGGCGGCCGACGCACGTCAGATATCGCTCCGGTCGGGGACGACGTTTCCGGACAGCTCGGGTGCCTCGCCACCACCGGCACCTTCGGGGGGCGCTGTCGCGACCTCCCGGCGTCAGTTGAGGAACTGTTTGGCGACCTCGTACCAGCCGGTGGCGGACAGCTCGAGGGACTCGATGTCGATACGTTCGTCGACCCCGTGGAATCGCGCCCAGTACTCGTCTGGAGAGAGTTGCTCGCTGAGGAGGCCGAAGCCATAGGTCGTGGTGCCGGCCGGACGCAGCCAGCTCGCGTCCGTCCAGGCAGCCAACATCGCAGGGACGAGTGTGGCGCCTTCGTGGGCGCGGTCCGTCACCGATGCGAGGACGTCCCACAGGGGCGTGCCGATGGGTGACGCGGTTGCGTCCTGGTGGATGGCGAAGATGCCGTCGTCCTCGATCAGATCGGTGAGGAGCTCCCGGAACTCCTGGGCCATCGTCTCCGCAGTATCGCCTAGCGCTGGGCGGAAGTTGACTGCGAGATCGACCGTCTGCGGGATCGTGTTGATCTTGTCCCCACCCTTGATGATGGTCGGCACGGCCGTGCATCGCGTGCAGGCATGGGCATGAGCGGCCATCCCTGGAGGGAGCATCTCGAGGACGTCGTCGATGCGGTTCGGATCGACCAAGGCGGCGGCGAGTTCGGCGTCGAAGCCTTGCGCGTCGACCCACCGGCGCCAGGGGTCCGAGATGCGGACGTCGGGTCGCCATGCCTCGATCCGACGCACGGCCTCGGCGGCCTTGAAGAGTGGGTTCTCTGCTCCGTGGGGAAGAGAGGCATGCGATTGCCGGCCCTTGAACGCGATGTGGATGCCTCCCATCCCCTTGTCGCTGACGGATGCGTCCACAACGAGCCCGTTCGGGTGCGCCGAGCAGCGCCGCCGACTTCAGTCAAGGCGAAATCGGTTCGAACCAGATCGTGATTGGTCTCGATCACCTGCTTCGCACCCTGGTACCCGCCGTTCTCCTCGTCAGGGACCGCCCAGAAGACCAGATCTCCGCGGGTCTGAACCCTTCGTCTGCGAGACGCCGAACGGTGAGGGCCATCGCCGCGGTCTGGTTCAACATGTCGACCGCGCCCCGGCCCCACACCTCGCCGTCCACGAGTTCGCCGCCGAATGGATCGCGGTCCAACTGTCGGCCTCGTCGGCTGGAACGACATCGGTGTGACCCATGAACCCCAGCGATGGAGCGCCGGGGTCCGAGCCTGCGATACGCGCGACGAGCGACGCTCGACCGTCGATCGCCTCGTGCCAGTCGACTTCGACACCCGGTCCCTCGACGACGGCCCGCAAGGTGGCGGCGTTGACAGACTCGTTGCCCAGCGACGAGATGCCTTCGAACGTGCTCACGCATCGGTTGCGGATCAACACCCCGAGGAGATCCGCGACCTCGTGCCCGAGAACTCGATCCGATGCCACCACACGCCCCTTCACCACGACAGTTCGACCACGGACCATATGACGTCAACGAGCGATTCCCGCTGACTCCGAACTCGCCAACCGACTCGCTCTCGTCGCCGGCTCTGGCATCGAGCTCGGACCACGCCGC